>NZ_BJED01000004.1:0-172958 GCF_005405485.1 Enterococcus hulanensis
ATTTCGATTCATTTCTCGGCTAATTGTAGAAGGGTTCCTTCGAAGTTGACGGGCAATCTCTCTTATCGTGTATCCTTGCGCATGTAATTTCGCTATTTCTTCTCGTTCGAAAATGGTAAGATGAGTATACTGACTCATAGATATCCTTCCTTTCAATAGTTATCTCGCAATTACTATTTTACAAGGAAATCATCTATGAGTCTTTTTTGTGTTGCACTTAAAGTGTAAATCCGCCAAAGAAAAGACCGATCAAATGGAAAAAACAAAATTTATTTGGTAAACTTAATCTGATATGCTTCGTTATGAAAGGATGAACATCAATGACACCAAATCGCGAAGATTACTTAAAATTAATATTAGAATTAGGTGGCGATAAAGAAAAAGTTAGTAATAAAAAAATCGTTGCTGGTTTGTCCATTTCCGGAGCTTCTGTCAGCGAAATGATCAATAAGCTAGTAAAAGAAGGATTAGTCGAGCATTCTCCTTATCAAGGGGTTCAACTAACACCGGCTGGTCTTGAAAAGGCCAGTACCCTTGTCCGTAAACACCGTTTGTGGGAAGTTTTTCTCGTTGACCATTTAGGCTATTCATGGAACGAGGTTCATGATGAGGCAGAAGTCTTAGAGCATGTGACATCTTCACAATTAGAACAAAAATTGGATAATTACTTGAAGCACCCGACTTTTTGTCCTCACGGCGGAATGATTCCGCAGCAAGATCAAATCGTTCACGAAAAAGATCGTCAGACCTTAGCAAATTACCCGGAAGGTACAATTGTCCGAATCGCTCGTGTCTTGGATGAGAAGGATCTGCTGGATTATTTGATGGATCTTGGTATTAAGATCCACGAAGAATACACGATTACAAATATTGCTGCTTATGAAGGGCCGATTACTTTAGCCAACGATCAAAAAGAAGTGGCTATCAGTTACAAGGCAGCATCAACAATATTTGTCGATACTTTATAAGACGAATCAAAATACCAAACCAACTTTTTGCAGTTATCACAATATAAGTGATAAACTCTTGGGGAAACCTCTTAATTGGATGATTGTAAATTAAACTCGTTTTCCACTTGAAAAATGTAGATACTTTGAAATAGGAGTGAACCATATGGAACAAGCAGCATTATTCACCATCTTTGGTGGAACCGGCGACTTGGCGCAGCGGAAACTTTATCCCTCGTTATTTCGTCTTTATAAAAAAGGCAACCTAGCAAAGCATTTTGCTGTAATCGGCACTGCAAGACGGCCATGGAGCGATGACCATTACCGTGAGATTGTTCGCGAAACCATTAAAGATATCGCGGCGACCGATGAAGAAGCACAGGATTTCTCTGAACACTTTTACTATCTATCACACAACGTCAACGATACAGATCATTATGATCAATTAAAAGTTTTGTCTGACGACTTGGATGAAAAATATGGTCTAGAGGGCAATCGGATATATTACTTAGCCATGGCACCTCAATTTTTCGGTACGATCGTGAATCATTTGAAGTCACAAGAAATTTTAACCACAACTGGCTATAACCGATTAGTGATCGAAAAACCATTCGGCTTTGATTACGATTCTGCCAATGAGCTGAACAATCAAATTCGAAATGTTTTCCCTGAACAAGATATTTTCCGGATCGATCACTATTTAGGAAAAGAAATGATCCAAAATATTTCGGTGATTCGTTTTGCCAATAATATCTTTGAATCTCTTTGGAATAACCGTTATATCGAAAATGTGCAGATCACGTTTTCTGAAGCACTTGGTGTGGAAGATCGCGGCGGCTACTATGAACATAGCGGTGCGCTAAAAGATATGGTGCAAAATCACATTTTACAGGTTGTTGCTTTATTAGCGATGGAAGTGCCGACCTCTTTTTCAAATAAATCAATTCGTGAAGAAAAAGTAAAAGTTTTACAAGCGATTCGCCGCTACAATTCTGAAGAAGTTCTGCAAAATTTCGTGCGAGGTCAATATGACGTTGGTACGTTAGATGATAAAGAATTTGCTGCATACCACGATGAGCCAAATGTTGCCAAAGATTCCCTGATGGAAACCTTCGTTGCAGGAAAATTTTTGATCGATAATTTCCGCTGGTCCGGCGTTCCCTTCTACGTTCGAACAGGTAAACGCATGACTGAAAAAGGAACGCGGATCAATATCGTCTTCAAGCAAGTCCCTGTCAATGTTTTCAACTTTGAACAAGAAGAAGTTGACGGAGAAGAATTACCGCAAAATATTTTAACTATCTATATTCAACCAACTGAAGGATTCTCTTTAACTCTAAATGGAAAGAAAATTGGGCAAGGTTTGAATACTGAACCAGTTAAATTAGACTTCCGTCAAAGCGCTGAGGTCACTGAGAATAGCCCAGAAGCCTATGAAAAATTATTGCTGGATGCCTTAAACGGTGACGGAACAAACTTCTCTCACTGGGATGAAGTGGCCAACTCTTGGGAGATCATTGATCGAATTCGCAATACTTGGGATCAAACCACCCCAGGTTTTCCAAACTATGCTGCTGGAACGATGGGGCCACAATGCGCCTTCGATCTTTTAGCAAAGAACGGACATGGATGGGCTTGGCAGCCAGATCAATGGTACCGTGAGCGTGGAAAATTAAAATAGTTAGATAAGGGCTGGGAGAAATTCTCAGCCTCTTTTTTATACAAAGAAGCCCGTGCCGGTAATTCGACACGGGTTTCTTCTATTATATTATCTTATTCTAGCCCTTCAGCTACTGCTTCTGGATAGTTTTCTTCCACAATATGAGCACATGAAGCACATAATGTTGGCAGCTTTTCATCTTCACCGACTGTTGTACGGACTTGACGACAACGATCGCAGACTTCCCCTTCAGCTTTTTCCACTAGGATCGCCACATCATCAAATGCCAGTGCATTTTCCGGCGCCGCATCCTTCGAGATACTAAATGAATCTGGTGATACGATCAATAATTGAGCTAAGTCAGCATCCAAAGCAGTCAGCAATACTGCGACTTGTTCATTTGGATAGATCGTTACCTTAGCCTCCAAAGATTTACCGATTACTTTTTCGTTACGAGCTTCTTCTAAGGCCTTCAATACTTTATCACGGAAATCCATAAAGGCTTTCCATGTATCTAATAATTCGCCTTGATTAGGATATTCCTCATAGCTTGGCAACTCTGCTAATTGAACATACTCTTCTTCCTCTTTCAAGTATGTCCAGATTTCTTCTGTTGTATGCGGGATGATCGGCGTCAATAATTTCGTCAATGCGACTGCTGCTTGATAGAAAACAGTTTGCATGCAACGACGTTCATAGCTGTCTTCTGCTTGGATGTAAACTACATCCTTCGCAAAATCCAAATAGAATGAAGATAAATCTACGGTTAGGAAGTTTACAACCGTTTTATAAATTTGCGTGAAGTCGTATTTTTCATACCCTTCTTCACGGATCGTTTTGATTACTTCGTTCAAGCGAACCAGCATATATTTATCCACGGAGCGCAATTCATCATAAGCCACCGCATGTTTAGCCGGTTCAAAGTCTGTCGTATTCGCTAACAAGAAACGCATCGTATTGCGGATCTTACGATAAACTTCTGAAACTTGATTCAAGATGTCCATTGATACCCGAACATCCGCTTCATAATCTACACTGCTGACCCATAGACGTAAAATGTCGGCGCCCATTTGTTTGATGACTTTATCAGGAACGATCGTATTCCCTAAAGATTTACTCATCTTGCGGCCTTCGCCATCCAACGTAAAGCCTTGAGAAAGCACAGACTTATAAGGAGCAACTCCATTGATCGCCACACTAGTAGTGATACTTGAGTTGAACCAGCCGCGATATTGGTCAGAGCCTTCCAAATACATGTCAGCTGGGAACGTTAAGTTGTCACGTTGACGCAACACTGCTTCATGAGAAGAACCTGAGTCAAACCAAACATCCATGATATCCGTTTCTTTTGTGAATTCCCCATTTGGTGAGCTTGGATGTGTAAAGCCTTCTGGCAATAAATCCTTGGCTTCACGTTCAAACCAAACATTTGAGCCATGTTCAGCAAATAATTGTGCTACATGCTCTGTTGTTTCCGGTGTGATGATCGCTTCCCCATCTTCACCATAAAAAATTGGCAACGGCACACCCCAAGCACGTTGACGAGAAATTACCCAATCGCCGCGGTCGCGGATCATATTGTAAAGACGTGTTTTACCCCAAGGAATAATCCAGTCGACTTTTTCGATTTCATCTAAGATATCTTGGCGGAATTTATCGATCGAAGCAAACCATTGCGGTGTTGCCCGATAAATAATTGGTTTCTTCGTCCGCCAATCATGCGGGTAGCTGTGAGTAAAGAATTCCAACTTCAACAATGCCCCATTTTTCTCTAACAGCTCTGTCACCATCGGATTGACTTTATCATAAAAGACACCCTCAAATCCGGGAGCATCAGCAGTCATAACACCGCGGTCATCAACTGGCGAAATAATGTCATTACGGTATCTCTTCCAAGCAAAGTAATCATCTTCCCCGTGTCCAGGAGCAGTATGAACTAAACCAGTACCCGCATCTAGCGTGACATGATCCCCTAAAATAACTAATGATTCGCGATCATAGAATGGGTGTTGCGCAGTCATATTTTCCAAATCTTTGCCGCTGACTTCGTTAATGATCTTAGGCTCTGTCCAATCCAATTCCTCCGCAACATTGTCCAGTAAATCTTTCGCAACTACATATTTTTTGCCCGCTGCTTCCACAACCACGTAAGTATAGGCAGGATTAGCAGAAATCCCTTGGTTCGCAGGTAAAGTCCAAGGCGTCGTCGTCCAGATAATGAATGACGTATCAGTATCTAAGATTCCTTTACCATCTTTAACTTTGAATGCCACAAAAATTGACGGCGATTTAACATCTTTATACTCAACTTCGGCTTCGGCTAATGAAGACTCACTTGATGGTGACCAGTAGATCGGTTTCAAGCCTTTATAAATGTAGCCTTTTTCCGCCATTTTTCCAAATACGCGAATTTCAGCAGCCTCGTAATCTGGTGTCAATGTAATATATGGATTGTCCCATTCACCAGCGATCCCTAAACGCTTGAAATCATCCCGCTGCTTATCAACTTGTGACAATGCATACTCTTCACATTTTTTACGATACTCAGCCATTGTCATTTCTTTACGCTTGATTCCTTTATTGGTAAGGACTTGTTCAATTGGCAGTCCATGTGTATCCCATCCAGGAACATAAGGCGCACGAAATCCTGACATTGATTTCGAACGAACGATAATATCTTTACTGATTTTATTTAGAGCATGGCCAATATGAATATTTCCGTTAGCATATGGAGGTCCATCATGTAAAACAAAGGTTGGCTTGCCTTCATTCAATTCCTGACGTTTTTCGTAAATTTTATTTTCTTCCCATTCTTTTTCCCATTGGCCTTCACGATTTGGTAAATTACCGCGCATCGGGAAGCCGGTTTTCCCTAGTTGAAGGGTTTCTTTTGTCTTCACTATCAATCGTCTCCTTTTATCTTAAATTACTAGTAAATATTCCTTGATAAATCAAGAATGAAAAACACAAAAAAACAAGCTTATCCGCAAAGGGACGAGCTTGTCGTGGTACCACCCAAAATTTGAAACTGAAAAAGTTTCCTCTAATCATCGTTAACGTAATGACACGTCGACTGCTACTGATGGTTCACAATCGAATGATCTAGAGGATCTTTCCAACTAGAGGGTCTGCCGAACTCTCACTACCATCGGCTCGCTTAAAGAATCTAATCAGCTTTTCTGTTCTAGATTAATCTTCGTCTGATTTAATTAATTCAGGAATATCAATCGTTAATCCCATATCTTCCTCGTGGGGTTCAGGGGTAATAATTGGTTCATCTGAGTCTACTGCAACCTCAGCATCATTGTCAAGTTCATTAGCCAAAACTTCTCTCAAGACTTCATGGCCATCACCAACATATGAAGACATTGGTTTCAATACTTCTTCCCAGTCGCCGCTGCGTGCTTGATCGATTTGTGTTTCTAACAATAATAGTAATTGTTGATGGAACACACGCGTCTTCTTCTTCAAGTCGTTTGTTTCAGCAGCTAATTGACGTGCTTTAGACGTAGCATCAGTTAAAATCTCTTTAGCTTTGTCTTCAGCAGTTGTTGTCAATAGGTTCGCTTTTTGCATAGCGTTTGAGATTAATTCATCTGCACGATTTTGCGCAGAAGTCACAATTACTTCAGATTCTTTGCTTGCCGAAGATTTTACCTTGTCGGCAGTATCTTGTGCCACGACGATAGATTGGTTCAAGGCTTCTTTCAATTCATTGAAATATTCTAATTTCTCTTCTGAATGCTTCAACGCTTTTTCTAATTCGCGATTTTTTGCAATACTATCCTCGTAATCACGAACAATCATATCTAAGAAATCATCGACTTCATCTTGATTATAGCCACGCATCTTGGTGGAGAAACTCTTGTTTTGGATATCTAATGGAGTTAATGCCATTTTTTTGTTCACCTCATAAAATTTATTTTCGTAAAACGCCTAAGCGTAAACGGAATTTTTCTTTCTTTGTTTTTCCCTCTAAGCCCTGGATTTGGATTCGACCAAACCCGCGAACTGAAACGACATCTAATAAATCAAGCAAGTAATCTGGTCGTTCATTAACTGACCAGTTAACCTTTACCTTGCTAGCTTCAACTAACTGTTTGGAACGCTGACGAGAAATATTATAAACCGTTGAAATAATTGCATCCAATCGCATCGAAGTTGCTGTAGTAGTTTCTTCTACCCAACTATCTTTAGGAATAATAATATCCGTATACGGACGTTCCTCTAAATGAACTGTTACACGACCAATCTTAGTTACCTGATTTACAATATAGCTGGCAGAATCCTTCGCTAAAAAAATTTGCCAACGATCCCCATCAGAAATAATATCACCAAAATAATCGCGTTTGATTCCCGCATTCATTAAAGTTCCCAGAATCTTCCCATGAGATAGTTCTGTAAATTTTTGCGGATAATTAATCTCAATCATCACAAGTTCAAAGTCATCGATTTGCGGTTCATAATAATCCGGATAGATCATACAGCGACAACGTTCAGCATGTTCATAACCGCCATAAAAAGAAAATTTTAATTCGCTATTTTCACGAATCAAAGTCTCTACGATATAAGCTTGGCGCGGGTCTAAAAAATTCGTCAAATAAGGAGCGTACTGGCTTTCAACTTGTTCTAACCAATCGCCAACACTGTCAACAAATGGATGCTCTTCTGGTCTAAAATGTTGATAGACATTTGCATTCATATTGCCACCTCCTTAATAAATAATATTAATCAGAATTTTTTGCAAGACCTCCATTGCAATATTCAATGCTAAAATTGCGGCCATCACTGAAAAATCGATCCCGCCAAACTGTAAAGGCAAGCGCCGAAACAAATCAAGAAACGGCTCACAAATCCGGCCTAAAAGTTGACCAAATTTAGATTGATAGGCTCCAGGGAACCATGACATCAATGCATAAACAACTAAAAGTATCGTATAGAGATAAACTAAACGATTTAAATAGTAAAAAAGTGTAATAAGTAGATTCAACTAAGCGGCTCCTTTACATTCCTAATCCATAAATATCTTCATCAACCATCGAACTCAATGTCGAATTAGTGATTTCAACATTCGTTGGTGTACATAAAAACATTTCATTCCCAACACGTTTGATATCACCATCGATCATAAATACTGCGCCAGTTAAAAAATCCACTACGCGGCGTGCTTTCATTTCATCTAACGATTGGAAGTTGATTAAAACCACTTCACCTTGACCTACACGTTTTGCAATAGTCATTGCTTCGTTGTAAGCTTTTGGTTCCACCACCGAAATGCGGTCTTTTTTCTTTTCTTCCATTCTTGGTGTAAGTCGCTGTGCCCGACTGGTGTTGTTGGGCATTGAGACAACTTTTTCATTTTTCTTAGGCATACTTTCTGCCTTTTTCATAACAGCTTCAGCACGTCGATTTGTTTGAGTCTCAACGACTGGCTGTACTCTTTCTGGTGTTTTTTTCTGCACTCTTTCTTTTGGTCGTTCTTGTTTTTGATATGTAGAACGTGTCGTTACTCGTTCTTTTTTAGGCGCGCTTTGTGGGCGGCTAACCTGCTTCTTTGGGGCAGGTGCTGCTGCTTCTTCATACATATCATCATCTGCTAAACCAAAAAAATCAGTGATCTTTGCTAGACTAATTCCCATTAACTTTACCTAACCTTTCCTAAATAGTGCCGTTCCGATGCGAACAAACGTGGCACCTTCTTCAATTGCCGTTTTGAAGTCTTGGCTCATTCCCATGCTTAATTCTGTACATGGCGCATACCGCAAGTTTTGTTCTTTCACACTTTCTTGAAGTTTTTTCAAGGTAGAAAAAATAGTTTGTACTTCTTGCTGACTAGCCTCATAAGGAGCCATCGTCATCAAACCGATCACATGTATCTTATCTAATCCTTCTAGTTCATTGATAAAGGAATGAAGTTCATCTGGCTTAATGCCATGCTTCGATTCCTCCCCAGAAACATTTACTTCAATAAAACACTTTATTTGATGTTCCGCACGTTTTTGAATTTCTTGTGCCAAACGTAAACTGTCTAATGCATGAAAGTAGTCGATTTCATTTATAATCAATTTTACCTTGCGACGCTGTAAATTACCAATAAGATGCCATTTAATCTGCTGATGTTGTGAAAGACTTTGCCTTTTTTCTAGTAATTTATCTACTCGATTTTCAGCTAAATCCGAAACACCTAATTCGACGAGTTCATTTGCTGTTTTGGAGTCGACACTCTTGGTCACCGCAACCATAGTAATCTCCTGTGGCTTACGTGAAACAAGAGCACACGACTCCTGAATTTCTTGCTCGATTTTATGCAAGTTTTCAGCGATCATGTGCTCTCCCCCTCTTATTTTCTACGGCGAAAGAATGGTGGTGTATCTAGTTCTTCGTCTTTTTCAGGTTTTACTTCTTCACGATTGAATGTTTCGAAATCTTTTTTTTCGATATTATCAAATTGCGTTTCCTCAACTTTTGGACGAATATTTTCTTCTTTACGAATATCCCATTCACCAAAAGCAGATTGACCTTCATTATTTCTTGCAGGTTCAATATCTAAATTTTGTTTTTGTGGAACTGATTGGATTTGACTAGCACGCTGTGTGTTGCGAGTAGCCTTACGCTCCTTTTTTGTTGGATCAATTCCTGTCGCAATTACTGTAACGCGAATTTCATCACCTAATTCTTCGCTGATTGATGTACCTAAGATAATATTTACATCGCCTGTGGCTGCACTTGCAACAATATCAGAAGCATCTTGTGCTTCGAATAAAGTCATATCTAAGCCGCCAGTGATGTTTAACAATACTTGTTCCGCACCATCAATAGATGTCTCTAACAATGGAGAAGAGATCGCTTTTTTCGTTGCTTCAACTACACGGTCTTCACCGCTGGCAACACCGATACCCATCAAGGCAGTACCTTGATTGGCCATCACTGTTTTCACATCAGCAAAGTCCAAGTTGACATATCCAGGAGCTGTGATCAAGTCTGAGATACCTTGAACTCCTTGACGTAAAACATTATCCGCTTCACGGAATGCTTCAAGCATCGGAGTTTTCTTATCAACAACTTCAAGTAAACGATTGTTTGAGATGATTAATAATGTATCAACATTTTCCTTTAATAAGGAAATACCTTCAGCTGCAAAGCGTCCGCGTCTCGGTCCTTCGAAGCTGAATGGACGTGTAACAACACCCACAGTTAATGCACCAAGATCTTTTGCGATTTTCGCAACGATCGGAGCAGCACCTGTTCCTGTTCCACCACCCATACCGGCAGTGATGAAGACCATGTCTGCACCTTCTAATGCATCGCGGATTGCTTGTTCACTTTCTTCAGCTGATTTTTGACCAACTTCTGGCTGTGATCCAGCGCCTAAACCACGAGTATATTTAGGACCTAATTGAATAACTGTTTCTGCTTTTGAATTTTTAAGGGCTTGTACATCAGTGTTTGAAGCGATAAATTCTACGCCTTTGACGTTTTCCTCGATCATGCGGTTGATGGCATTGCCACCGCCACCGCCAACACCGATAACTTTAATAACTGCACCTTCGTTAATATTGTTATCTATTGAGAATTCCATATTTTCTATTCCTCCTACAAATTAGTCAAAAATATTAGAGAAGAAGTCTTTAATCTTCCCGGTAACTTTTTCTTCATTTTTTGGTTTTGTTTCTTCTTCATAATCATTTGATGCTTCATAATCGTCATATACAGGTGCTGTAGAAACAGCGTTTGGTTGTGGGGAAGCAGATAAAGAAACCTTTTCCCCTGTTACAGCCGATTTTGCCAAATGATAAACATCGTTTAACTCAGCTGAGTAATTGACGATACTAATGACATTTGTAAAGACTGGATTTCTCAACCCCATTTGATTTGGCACGTGCAGTTTTACTGTCGTTCCAAAAATATCTTCAGCCAAGTCGACTACACCCGGCAAACTTGCAGCACCACCGGTAAGTACAACACCGCCTGGCAAATCAAGAGCTTCGATTTCATCTAAAGCTTCTTTGGCTTTACGGAAAATTTGTTCCAAACGTGCTTCAATAATTTCAGCTAAATAGCGTTCATCCACTTTCACCGGATCAGTTTTCCCAATCACATCAACTGGAAAGTCCTCATCAGCTGATGTTCTGCTTGGATAGGCATCTCCGTAATTGATCTTTAACGCTTCCGCATTATTAAATGAAGTGTTTAAAACGATCGAAATATCTTTAGTAACAAACTCTCCGCCCTCTTGATCTACATGGGTGAATTTTAATTGTTTGTCATGCATAACTGACGTCGTTGTTTGTCCTCCGCCCATATCAATAACGATCGTACCAAAATCTTTTTCACCATCAGATAGAATAGACTCAGTTAAGGCTAAGGATGTGATCACTGTTTCAGCAACGGATAACCCTGCCTTTTCCACACATTTTGTGATATTATGAATGATTGTTTTAGGACCAGTAAATACTAATCCGAACATTTCCAGTCGTACACCAATCATTCCTCGTGGATCCTTGATCCCTTCAAAACCGTCAACGGTAAATTCTTGAGGTAATAGTGCAACTATTTGTCTTTCAGGAGGAACCGAACGAACCATTGCTGCTGAAGCGACATTACGAACATCATCATCCATAATTTCTTTCGATTCATTGTTTACAGCGATCATACCTTGACAAGGCTCAACTTCTAACAAGTTGGCAGGTAGTCCCACGCTGACACTTTTGATCTGAATCCCAGCTTTTTCCTCGGCCTGTTTTACTGCTCGTTGAATCGCCTGTACTGTTTTATCGATGTCTACGATAATCCCACGATTGATTCCTTCTGATTTTGCGTTTCCAACACCAATGATATTCATTTGGCTATCGATGTACTCGGCTACAACAACTTTTATCGATGTTGTCCCGATATCAAGGCCTACATACATTCCTGCTTTTGCCATGAATGGGATTCCCTCCTATTTTCAAATAAAATGCTTTATTCAGATTTAATATTTTAAGTTACTGTTAAGCATGAAATATAATTTTTTGCAAGTAATTCACTGCTTTCAATTTTAACACATTTTGCCCAGAATGAAAAAGAAGATTCAACATTTTCTTGTAATAAATTTAATCATTTCCAATTGGCGTTTCAGTTTGGTCTGTTGAGACTTGTGTCGAATCCTCAGTAGCTGAATTTTCAGTATAAGGATAGCTGTAAATTCCTGCTTCCATATCAACAACACCCTTAATCTCTTTATCACTCATTTCCTTAGCGATTTGAGGATAATACTTCATTTTACTTGCTAAGTCATTGATACTTATCAAGACCTTATTACCATCATTCATGAAAATTTCCAATAGTTCCTTGTTTTCACTAGTTGGGGCATATTTTATCTGAGAAATACCTTGTTTGACTTCTTCAGATAGCTTTTTATAGCCTTCAAGTACCTTTAATATTCTTTTTGATCCGGTAAAGTTTTCTAAAATAGGCAACTCACCATCACTTTTTTCAACTTCAATCGGAATAATCTTTCCATTTGATATAACGGGAGAATACTTTCCATTACTTTCCAAATAGGCAACTTCGGGATATTCTTTAATCTGCACCTCAAAATGATTAAAGCCATCAATATGCACTTCGGCGTCCTCAATTTGAAGTTCTTGCTTCTTCAAATTTTCAACATTATCCTTGCGGTCAAAATACTGGCTCCATAGATTATCACCAACAGTAAAATTGAGTTCTTTTTTTATTATCTCCGTCGAAATCTTCTCGTTGCCTTTTACACTCACTCCACCTAACTTACCTAACGGTGATATGTAATATAATAGTAATAACGCCGGAATTGAAAATAATCCAATCAAAACTGCGGCTCTTCGTACAAGGCGCTGATTTCGTTCATGTTTGATATTGGGGAGTCGATCTAAAAATGAACCATTTTTGGGTCCTTTTACAGGCTCTTCTTCGTTTTCATCCACTTCATTTTCAATAGCTGTTAGATTTTTTTCATCTGTCTCTTCATTTTTATCGCCGGCAGGTTCACTAGTGTCTATAGTTTCAGCCGTCTGTTCAGAATTATTTAGGAGTGATTCTGGTTCTCCTTTTTCAAGAGCTTTTTGTTTCAAATACTCCATATTGGCTAATTGCCAAGGAGTTAAATTCTCGTGTTTTGGCTTGTCTTCTTGTGTTTTGTTTTCTTCTGGAAACTCTTCACGACTAATGATCCTCACCTCCAAAAATTAATTGACGAGTTCGTTTACCAGTGTCCACAGACGCTCAGCAGCATCAGGGATTCCTTCTTGACGCGAGGCCTTCGCCATCCGCTCTCTTTTTTCCGGATCATTCATAATTTCATCTACTGCTTCTACTAATTTATCACCAGTTAAATCAGCGTCAGCTATCATTTTGACAGCTCCTGCATTAACAAGACTTTGAGCATTTTTTGTTTGATGATCATTCGTAACATAGGGACTTGGAATTAAAATTCCTGGTAATCCCAAAGCAGTAAACTCTGCGATTGATGTCGCACCAGCACGAGCTATCAATAAGTCTACATTTGCCATAACATCAGTCATATTTTTAATATACGGTTGAAGCGAAAGGTTACGACTAATTTTTTCAATATCAAACTTCTCTGATATCTCGTTATAATAACGATCCCCGGATGCATATAACACCTGATATTCTTTTTGAGAAAACTGGGGTAACGCTTGAATAACGGCTTGATTTATTTTAAGCGCACCTTGACTTCCTCCAAAAATCAGGACTGTAGGGATATCCGGCAACAAGCCATATTGTTCCAAAACCTCGGATTTCCCACTAGTGACAACCTCTTGTGCTCGCGGATTTCCCACTAAGACCGTTTTACTTTCTGGAAAATATTGTGCCGCATCAGGAAAACAGATACCAACTTTATCTGCAAAACGACTCAAAAATTTATTGGTAATTCCTGGAACGCTATTTTGCTCATGAACGATTGTTGGTATTTTCATCCTAGCCGCTGCATATACCACTGAACCAGATACATACCCGCCGGTTCCAATCACCACATCTGGTTTGAATTCACGTAAAATTTCTTTTGAACGTTTAATACTTTCAACGAATAATTGAACCGTCTTAATGTTTTCAAACGAAAGCTTCCGTTTAAAACCTTGAATTTTGATTGTTTTAAAAGAGATGCCTGTCTCAGGCACGATTTTATTTTCCAATCCGCGATGTGTTCCTACATACAAGAATTCAGAATCAGGTTGGATTTTTTGGACGTAGCGGATAAATGCTAAGGCTGGATAAATATGTCCGCCCGTGCCACCGCCTGTTACAAGTATTCTCATTTTTATTTCCCTACTTTTCTAATTGCTTCACCGCATGCATGAATTTATCTCCGCGAATCTCAAAGTTCGGATATTGGTCCCAACTTGCATTTGCGGGAGACAATAAGATGCTGTCTCCTGCCTCGCTTTGTTCATAGGCCAAAGGAACAGCCGTTTCAACATTTGAAGTTAAAATAATGGTTTGGATACCTGCTCGTTTTGCTGTATCAGCGAGCTTATCTTTGGTTTCACCAAAGAGTATGATTGCTTTTAGTCCTTCAAGCGAAGGGATTAATTCATCAAAACCATTTCCACGATCTAAGCCTCCAGCCAATAGAATCAAACGCTCATTATCAAAACCGCTTAAGGCCATTTCAGTCGCCAAACTGTTTGTTGCTTTTGAGTCATTATAAAACTTACGGCCGTTGATTGTATCTACATATTGTGTTCGGTGAGGTACACCATGGAAATTACTCAATGCTGATCGGATTCCTTCATTAGTAATACCTTTTAATTTTGCCACGGCGATCGCTGCTAAGGCATTCTCAATATTATGGGTGCCAGGCACTCCCAGTTCAGAAGTGTCCATAATCTTTTCTTCTTTATAATAGATACTATCATCAACTACATAAACACCATTTGCTAATTTTTCCCTCGTCGAAAAAGGAACAATCTGCGCGTTTGTCTGTTTGCTCATTTCCTGCAATTCTTCAGAATTCCAGTTTAAAACCAAATAGTCATCAGCAGTCATATTTTCTTGAATTGCCCATTTGGCCGCAACATAATTTTTACGAGTTTTATGATAATCCAAATGAGCTTCGTAGATATTCGTAATAACAGCTATCTGCGGCTTGAATTCCCTGATGCCCATCAATTGAAAACTTGATAATTCCATAACGATATCATCATCCGCTGACGCTTTAGCAGCTACTTCACTAGCTGGGAAACCAATATTACCCGCCAAATGTGCTTTGCCTGCTGTCCGCTCTTGATTCAACAATAGACCGATCATGGTAGTTGTTGTCGTTTTACCATTCGTTCCAGTAATACCAACGATAGGACATTCTGCGACTTGATAGGCCAACTCCACTTCGGTCAAAATTGGGATATGCAATTCTTCGGCTTTCGCCACTAACGGATTGTCATAAGGGATTCCAGGATTTTTTACCATCAATGAAAAATCTTCATCCAATAATTCAATCGGATGGTGTCCAGTGATTACTCGTACTCCTTGCTCTAATAAGCCTTGTGCTTCTGGATTTTCTTCAAAAGGCTTTCCATCATTTACCGTAACAAGTGCGCCCAAGTCATTCAACAACTTGGCCGCACTAAATCCACTCTTCGCTAATCCTAACACTAGTACTTTTTCATTTTCATATTGTTTGATTTGTTTCATTTCCTAGTCATCTCCTACAGTACGATCAATAAAACAATAATAGATGCAATCAATCCAATTGCCCAGAATACGGTATCTACTTTCCATTCCGACCAACCTGACATCTCAAAATGATGGTGCAATGGTGACATTTTAAAAACACGTTTCCCTGTCATTTTAAAGGAAGTAACTTGAATAATCACGCTTGCTGTTTCAAAAATGTAAACCAGACCGACCAATAGTAACGTCCACTCCTGATGTAAGACGATCGAAACGGCTGCTAATAGCCCGCCTAATGCAAGAGAACCGACATCACCCATAAAAATTTTTGCTGGTTTTTTATTATAAGGAAAGAAACCGACTAACCCTCCCATTACTGCCAGACAGATAATTAGAACTTCATACTGTTGCTGGTTCCACGCGATAATTCCATATGTTGCAAAAGAGATTGTTCCTAAACCGGAAACTAAACCATCTATCCCGTCTGTGAGGTTGACTGCGTTAGAGAAACCAACCAGCCAAAAAATCACGAACAAACCATATATAATATTTAGCGGTAATTCAATACCGAAGAAATTCAAGGTATTAGGATAACCTTCCATTCGAAAGATGACATAAAAGATGATAGCCACAACAACTTGCGCAATAAATTTCTGACTTGAGGTCAATCCTTCATTTTGCTTCTTCGCCAGTTTAATAAAATCATCTAAAAATCCTATGATTCCATATAGTAATAGTACAAATACTAAAATCATCAGCGAAGTTGTCATTTGATGAGTCCAAAGGCTAAACCAAATTGCAGTAATCACTGCTGCAGCTAAAAAACCTAATCCCCCCATTGTTGGGGTCCCAGCTTTGGAATTATGCCATTTGGGCCCTTCATCACGAATTTCTTGTCCTTGTTTCTTCATTCTAAAATAGCCAATTATAAAAGGCATGCCTGCAACAGTAATTGCGAAACTACTGGCAAAAGCGATAAATAGTTGTGCCGGTTGCATTTTATTCTCTCCAGTCCTAACCTAACGTAATTTTCAATTTCTTCTTTGATACTTCTGTGTAAGGAGCAATGTTTTGTTTCGTACAATAGCCATCTCCCTTAAAGCTCACATCAATATCTAGCAGATTAGTCAATTTTAAGATATCTGCTTTCGACCATCCTCGAACATCTGGCATCTCTTTCTTGCCATCTGTTAACAAGATCAAGTGCTCATTCGCCATAACCTGCTCGCCAGGTTTCGCTGATTGTTCGGTGATTTTATCTCCATCACCAACCACTACAGCTGTAAATCCGCGTTTGTTTGCATCTGCCGCTGCTTTAGATGTTGAAAGATTTCGATAATCTTCTACAGTAACCTTAGTATTGCTTTCTTCGTCCGCCGAATCAGTATCATTGTTTTGAAATTCCATCGCACGACTCAACAATGGGTTCGCGATTTCTCCCAAAATACCTTCTTTATTTTCTTGCGGTTGTTTCAACGTTAAATACAAAATATATTCAGGATCCTCTGAGGGAAGCATCAATGCAATTGAATAAATATAGTTTGTTTCACCTGTTAAATATCTGCCATTCTCTGCAATTTGTGCTGTACCAGTTTTAGCAGAAATATTATATCCAGGTACTTTGTATTGATCATAAGCAGAGCCATAGTTTTCACTTTCAACGGTGTCCCGCATATATTCACGGACTTTTTGAGCGGTTTCAGCTGTAATAGGCTCACCAACTACTTCTGGTTTTGTAATAATTTCTTTGCCATTATTAGGATTAGAAATTTTTTCGATATAATGAGGCTGCAACATTTTTCCGTCATTTGCTACAGCAGTAAAACCACGCATCATTTGGAAGTTAGTCACTCCAATTGCCTGTCCATAAGAACTCATCGCCTGGTCAACAATATTACTTGTAGGTAACGTTCCTTTTGACTCGCCTGGTAAACCAGAATAGGTACTTTGGCCAAAGCCGAAACGTTTCACATATTCAGGCCAGCGATCTCCCAGTCGCTCTTCTAATTTGACCATACCAACATTACTAGACCAAGAAAGCGCCTGACGCATTGTCAGAATCCCTTTTTTCCCTAGATCCCAGTCATTAATGGTCGCATCCGCCACTTGTATCTTCCCTGATACATAGCTTTCATTTTCATTAAAGATACCTTCGTTAACTGCCGCGGAAGTGGTAAAAACTTTCATTGTTGACCCTGGCTCATAACTATCTTCTATTAAAAAGTTCCGCCAAGCGTCAGACTCTCCTAACCCTTCTTTAGTTTCAGGATTGAACGTTGGGCGCTGAGACATCGCAAGGATATCTCCTGTTTTCGCCTGCATCAGCATTGCAGTCATCTCAGTAGGCTTAGCTTCTGAATTAACCTTATCCATCAATGTTTCCAAATAACTTTGTAATCCTGCATCTAAAGTAGTATAAATATCCTCACCGTCTACCGCCTTCTTTTCTTCAGCGACACTGCCTGGGATTGGACGTTGGTTTTCATCTTTTTGATATACTACCTTGCCATCTTTTCCTTTTAAGACATCATCATAAGCTGCTTCAACACCCATCATTCCAACTAATGTTTCTTTCTTATCTGGTTGGGCATAACCAATAAAATGAGAAGCAAAGTTTCCATTTGGGTACATCCGATCAGTATGATCGGTAAAATAGAGACCTTTTATTTTGGCCTTTTTCATCGCATCTTCAATATTTTGTTTGGTTTCTTCAGAGATATTTTTCCCCTTATTACCAAATTCAACTTGGTAATACTTACTTGTTCCATCACTATTTATGCCGCTTTCCAGAGTCTTCAACGCTGATTTTTCTTTGATTCCTAAATACTTATGTAAAATAGAAGCTAACTCATCAAAATTTTTCTCTTGGGCATACAGTTTTTCTTTTCCTGAAACATAGCTTTCTGAAAGAATCGCATATACTGAGTAAGAAGTCGCATCTTCTGCTATTACCTCACCATTACGATCGTAGATTGTTCCCCGTTTAGCCTTGACAACTTCACCACCGTGATAAAGTTCTTCGGTTTTAGCTTTTAACGAGGTTCCTGCTACATGACCTCCTGCCACTACATAAATCATGCGAACGGCAAATAAAAAGAACAATCCAATACTCGTAGCAAACAAAATAACGCCTACTTTTTTGCGATTGTTCATCGGAGTCAAATTCTTTTTTCGGATTTTTCTTCTTAGCCTTTTAAAGCTCATTTACTTCACTTTCCTTAAATTCGCGTCATTGATCGAAAGTCCTGCTTTTTCAGCAACTTCTTTTAAACGATCCGAACGAGACAATTCACTTTTTTCTTGTTGTAATTGTGTCGCTGTTTTCTCTTTCGCATCAATATCGGTTTGAATACTAGTAATTTCGTTTTGGGTTTTGCTGATTTCATTACGGTAATTAACCATCACAATCGATAGTCCAATCAACATCACTAAGAAGGCTAACACGGCAAATTTTTCCACTCGTGTAATTTTCTTTAAACGATCTCCAGGAGAAACGAAGACTTTGAAAGAATCTGGCGTTTGGTGAATCTCTTCTTGCTGAGAATCAAATTGAAACTGTTGTTTATTCTTTAATTCTGCCATAATTCCTATCCTTTCTTCACTTTCTCAGCGATCCGTAATTTTGCACTTCTCGCGCGATTATTCTCTTGTAATTCCTCATCTGAAGGAATAATTGGTTTTCGATTAACTAACTTCAATATTGGTTGGAATTCTTCCGGCACCATCGGCAAGCCTGGCGGCATGTCTTTAGGTGTACTAAATTCTTTAAACATTGTCTTAACGATTCGATCTTCTAATGAATGAAAGGTGATCACGCTGACCCTTCCTTCAAGATCCAATATATCGATTGCTTGCTCTAACGAACTCTCAATCGCACCCAGCTCATCATTCACAGCGATGCGAATAGCTTGAAAGACCCGTTTAGCAGGATGTCCGCCTTTTCGTCTTGCCGGAGCTGGGATAGCTTCTTTGATTACGTCGACAAGTTCGCCAGTCGTTTCAATCGGCTTTTCAGCTCGCTTGCGTTCAATCAAACGGGCGATTTGTTTAGAAAATTTCTCTTCACCATAGCGAAAGAAAATTTTTACTAACTCATGATATGAGTAATCATTTACCACTTGGTAAGCACTCAATGAAGCGTCTTGATCCATCCGCATATCTAATGGTGCATCTTGATGGTAGCTAAACCCGCGTTCAGCTTCATCTAGTTGTGGAGAAGAAACACCTAAATCATATAAAATCCCATCAACTTTCGTCACACCTAAGAAATTCAATTCTGTTTTAAGTTCTCTAAAATTAGCTTTAACAAAGGTCACTTGTTTTTTTGCGACATATTCATCTAAACGAACTTTCGCATTATTAATAGCTTTTTGATCTTGATCAAAAGCATACAGATGTCCATCTGCATTCAGCTGACTCAGTAGATATTCACTGTGACCAGCTCCACCTAATGTACAATCAACATAAATACCGTTGGGTTTGATTGCTAGACCATCAACTGTCTCGCGAAGCAAAACGGTTGTATGTTGAAAGTCTGTCATTGATAATCCTCTTCTCTAAAATCCAAAATCGACCATTGTTTCTGCAATGTCATCAAAACTAGCTTCTGTTTCTTTTGTAAATTCATTCCATCGTGCTTGATTCCAAATTTCAATACGGTTAGCTACACCAATGATCACACATTCTTTTTCAAGAGAAGCGTGGTTACGAAGTGACACCGGTATATTAATTCGACCTTGTTTATCAATCTCACACTCGGTAGCTGCGGAGTAAAAGAAACGAACAAATGCACGCGCATCTTTTTTAGAAAGCGGCATTTCATTCAACTTTGTTTCTAATTCGTTCCATTCGGTTAAAGGGTAACCAAATAAGCACCCATCCATACCACGGGTAACAACAAATTTTTCGCCTAATTGTTCACGTAACTTTGATGGAACGATCAATCGTCCTTTTGTATCAATGTTATGTTGAAATTCACCCATGAACATTTAGACTTCACCCCTTTTTACCACCGCATGAGATTAGTCTACCACAATCCCCCACAATCTACCACACTTTCCAAAAAACAAAAATAACAGTTTCCTGACCTTTCCTAACCAAACTGTTTTATTAGGAATTACAGCGGTAATAAAGAGTTTTTTTAAAGTTTTTTTCAATTATAAGGCATTAATAACACTTGCGATAATCAAAATGAAGTAGACTAAAACCGACAACAAAAACGTTAAGCGCCAAAACATTTTAAAGAAGCGGCCGTACATGATTTCGCGATAGCGATAGGCTTGAAAAACAACTACACTAATGCCCAATAATAGAATAGTTAATAAAAAATATGGTAAAATCGAAAACGAACTGATACTTTTTGAAATTTCGTGCATTCCTACAATTAAAAATGGCACAGTGATATCTGGCGTTTTCAAATTGAAGCGTTGTTTTAATTTGAAAGTTGTTACGATATAATCAGACGCTAAAAAGACGATAATCGGAAAAATGTACCATAACAATAATATTGGTGAAAATGATGCCAACAAACACAGTCCTTCCTCTTCAAACTACTACTCTCACTATACTGCATTATCGTTACATTCGTGTTTCAATTCATTTAAAATATAAAGGATTTAGCAAGTTTTAACAATTGAATTCGCGATATTGACGCGAAAAGATTTCTTAGTATTCTTTAAAAGTTTTTTCAGTTATTTGCGGAGTTTTGAAAAATGAAGTATGATGGATTTGACATTTTTTTGAGGACGGTGACGGTATGAATAAAAAAAAATCCACGAGCACTTTTTCTAAAGTTACCAAGGTTGTTATTTGGACCATGTTAATTTTAACAATTGGTTCATTAGTTTTGAGTAGTCTACTAAGTATTATGTAAGCAAATAGCCGGAGCAGCAGCTCCGGCTATTTTTTGGCTAATTGCAATAATTCCTTCGCGTGTCTAACAGTCAAGTCTGTAATTTCAGTCCCAGCTAGCATGCGAGCAATCTCTTCAGTACGTTCTTTTTCCGTTAATTCTTCCACTTTGGTCAATGTCCTGCCATCCACTATCTCTTTGCGAATAAAAAGTTGGTGGTTAGCCTTCGCTGCTACTTGGGGCAGATGGGTGATACAAAGTGCTTGTGAGTTCTTCCCAATTTGATAAATTTTATCCGCAATTGCTTGAGCTACGCGTCCGCTCACACCTGTATCCACTTCGTCAAATACAATACTCGTCAATCCCTGTGTTGTTGAAAAAATTGTCTTTAAAGCCAGCATGACCCGAGAAATTTCCCCACCTGAGGCTACTTTGACTAACGGCTTCAATGGCTCACCGGGATTTGTCGTTATATAGAATTCTGCTTCGTCAATTCCTTCAGACGCAAAGTTGATTTCTTTGAACTTCACTTCAAAACGAGCATTTTCCATATACAAGTCCTTTAATTCATTTTGGATAGCGGCTTCCAGTTTTTTAGCCATTTTTTTTCGTGATACCTGTAATTCCAAAGCCAATTTATGCAACTTTTCTTCCTTTAAAATCAATTCTTTTTCCAATTTTTCAAGTTTATCACCAGAAAAATCTGAATCTAAAAGTTCTTGACTGATTTTATCATAATAATTCAAAATAGCCTCAATTGAATCTCCATATTTTCTTTTCAACTGATGAATTAATTCTAAGCGCTCATTAACCAAATCTAGACGCTCCTCGTCCAACTCTAACAGATCTAATTGACGACCGATTTCAGTGACCGCATCTTGCAATAGATAATAAGCACTGTGAACATTATCAGAAATATTTTCGTAATCCTTATCCAAGGAAGCAATCGTTTGGAGTTCTTGGCTAGCCGAACCGATCGCATCTAATGAACTCGACTCTTCATTAGTCATTGCCTGGTAACTATATGAAAGACTATCAACGATTTTTTGATAATTCGTAAGTTTTTCACGCTCTTCTACTAGGCGCTCTTCCTCGCCAAGAGATAGTTCTGCATTTCCGATTTCTTCTTGCTGAAAAGTTAGCATATCAATCCGTTGAACAAAAGATTGTTCATTTTGCTTAAATTTCTTTACTTGATTCACCAAATTATTGTAGCTTCGATAAGCTGCTTGATAGACAGTTTTTAACTCTTGAAAATCCGCATCACCAAAACTATCTAAAAGTCGTAAATGGGATTCCGGATGCATCAATTCTTGATGATCGTTTTGCCCTTGAATGTCAACTAGGAATTGGCCAATTCGTCGCAAATTCGCTAAGGTAACAATTCTTCCATTCACTCGTGAAACGCTTTTCCCCGAAATATTCAGATCTCGTTGGACAATTAATCCAGCTTCGTCAACTTCAATTCCAAGTTCTTCCATTAAAAATTGAAACTCTTGCTGCTTTGGTAAATCAAAGAGACCTTCGACTAAGCATTTATCGCTGCCTTGACGAATATACTCCATTGAAGAACGAGCTCCTGCCAGCAAACTAACCGCATCAATAATAATTGATTTTCCGGCACCAGTCTCACCAGTCAAGGCTGTCATTCCGTCAGTAAAGCCTAAATGCAATGAAGAAATGATCGCAAAATTTTTGATTGTCAGTTCTTGCAACATTTTTTATATTCTCCTTTTAATGAGACATACTAAACATTCTGACTTTTCTCAGTGATGTCCTGTTGGATACGCACAGCATCTTCCTCAGTTCGCGCTATCATCAGGACACTATCATCATCATTCAAAGTCGTAAACAAGCTCTTCATAAATTGCTTTTCTAATAAATTTGCACATGCTGAAGCATTTCCCGGTAAGGTTTTGACGCTAATGAACTTTTCCATGCGATCAACGGCAATCACTGCTTCTTTTAAAAGATCAGTTAATTTTTCGTTCACATCTTCTTGCTCTTTACGGGGAATACTGTAGCGATACCCACCATTTTGTGCAGGAACTTTGATTAACTTCATTTCCTTGATGTCTCGTGAAATTGTTGCTTGAGTTACCGTCACACCTTGTTGCGCAAGAATCTCAACAAAATCTTCCTGTTTCTTCACATCATGCTCACTCAATAACTGAGTAATAATACGGTGCCGCTCTTTTTTACGCATTTCTTCTCCTCCGATTATTTATCTAGTTGTTGATGTGCTTCCGATACAACTGTTTCTAAATTAATTTCTGGATTTAATACACCCGTTTCCGCTACTTTTTTCAAATGGGCTAGAAATTCAATATTTCCTTCACCGCCAGTAATGGGAGAAAAAGTTAATTCTTGCACATCAAATCCATGTGATACAGCAAAATCTGTAATCTCTTCTAACACCATCAAATGGATTTTAGAATCCTTAATAATCCCCTTTTTCCCAACATATTCTTTTCCAGCCTCGAATTGTGGTTTGATTAATGCAACCACATCGCCATTCTCTGTTAGGATTTCATGTAATGGTGGTAGAATTAATTTCAAAGAGATAAAGGAAACATCAATTGTCGCAAAATTTGGCTGTCCTTGATCAAAGTCAGCTAATTTAGAATAGCGGAAGTTCGTTCGTTCCATTACAACTACTCGTTCATCTTGTCGTAATTTCCATGCCAATTGGTTATACCCAACATCTAAGGCGTAACTTAATGTTGCGCCATTTTGCAACGCAACATCTGTAAACCCACCCGTAGAAGAACCGATATCTAATAAAATTTTTTGCTCGATATCTACATCAAATTCCTTCAAAGCTTTTTCCAATTTCAACCCACCACGAGAAACATACGCTAAACGTTGACCTTTTATTTGTAAAATCGTCTCTATTGAAATTTTTTCACCTGGTTTGTCTAGACGTTCATTTTTTTGATCATAGACCAAGCCAGCCATTACGCCGCGTTTCGCCTTTTCTCTAGTTTCAAAAAGTCCCTGATTAAAAGCTAACACATCGACACGTTCTTTTTTCATGTTGTCCCCTACTTTTTTAATAGATTTAGTTTTCAGCCGACATATTTTACTTCTCCAAGGTAAAAAGCGCTAGTAATTCTTCAAATATTTCAGGTTGAAATTCCGTTGCTTCCATTAATTGTTGAATCGTGGTTTCCGCTTGTCCTAATTCATCAGCTAATGCTTGTTTAGCACCTTCAATACCTAACAACGCTGGGTAAGTACTTTTATCTGATTTTTCATCCTGACCAACCTGTTTTCCTAATTCTTCGGTGGTACTTACAACATCTAATAAGTCATCACGAATCTGAAAAGCTAATCCGACATGACCACCAAGTTTTTCAAGAAGTTCAATCACATACTCAGTCTGATTTGCCAAAATTCCCCCAGCTACAAAAGCATAAGTTAAAAGAGCACCGGTTTTTCCGCGATGAATTGCTTTTAAATCCTCTAGAGGAACATGATGCTTTTCTGCAGCCATATCCCCTGCTTGGCCTGCAACCATGCCGCTGATACCAGCAGCTTTAGCTAATAACTGTATCAATAATACATTCTCTGCTGAATCTAAAGTTGTCTCACTAATTAATTGAAAAGCCCCAGTTAAAAGTCCATCGCCAGCTAAAATTGCTAAGGCATCTCCAAAAATTTTATGATTAGTTGGTTTTCCACGACGTAAATCATCATTGTCCATCGCTGGAAGATCATCATGGATCAATGAATAGGTATGAATCATCTCAAGTGCTCCAGCAGTTTGATAAACAGGAACTGTCAATTCTTTTTGAAAAGCTCGCACAGTGGCTAAAACAATCAACGGGCGAATTCTTTTACCACCTGCTTCAATTGAATAAAGCATACTCTTCTTTAGTTCTTCATGAGTGGTGCAAGTGTTGATAAAATCGATGACTTCTTTTTCAACTTTAGGCAATTCTTCAGCAGAAAGCTGCTGTAACATTTAGGCTTCCTCCTCACCAGTAAATGGCACTTCTTCATCTTCACTCATCATTTTAGTTAATGTTTTCTCTGCTTTTGTCAAAGTATCCTGACATTGCTTGCTTAAAACCATTCCTTTTTGAAAAGCTTCTAATGCTTCTTCTAGCGGAACATCGCCGCGTTCTAACTGTGTTACGATAGTTTCGAGTTGAGCAATTGATTCTTCAAAGGTTGTATTTTCCATTATTTTGTCCCTTTCTCAATTTCAATTTCTAAAACAGATGCTTTTACGGTACCATCGGCAAAATGTACCGTCATTTCTTTTTCTTTTAAATCTTTTACCGAGCGAATCACGTGATCATCTTGAGTCGTATAAGTAAAACCACGTCCCATCGTTTTCAATGGACTTAGTAAATCAAGGGATGTGACTGCTTGTTGAAGGCGTCGCTGTTGATTTTCTAAGTAATTCTGCATTTGCTGCTGTAACCGTTCTTGCAAATAGTCCATTTGTTGCTGTGCTTGTTTAACACGATTAATAGGATTGGCTTGGGCTAAGCGATTACTATACTGCATCAATTCTCGCTCACGTTGATTAACTAAGACAGTCATATTCTGCTGTAATTGTTGGATTAATCGATCTAATTGAACGCTTTGGGCTTCATACAAGCGATTTGGTTGTCTAAAAATGTATGACTGCTGTAATCGTTCAAAACGCTCTTTTTTTCGTTGCAATTGATATAAAAAAGCTTGTTCCAAACGTGCCTGCTTTTCTTTTATTCGTAAGATTTCTTCTGATAAAACCGGCACAGCTAATTCCGCAGCAGCCGTTGGCGTGGCTGCACGAACATCTGCCACTAAATCAGCTATCGTCGTATCAGTTTCATGACCGACTGATGAAATTATCGGTATGGGAGAAGCAGCTATCGCTCGTGCGACTATTTCTTCATTGAAGGGCCACAAATCTTCGATTGATCCTCCACCACGTCCAATAATCATAGTATCGAAATCTAAGTTTTCGGCTTTTTTAATATTTTTAACGATATCAGCCGCGGCTTTATCACCCTGTACAAGCGTTGGGAATAGTACCAACTGTGTGATTGGATAACGACGTTTCACTGTCGTGATGATATCGCGAATAACAGCTCCGCTAGAACTTGTTATCACGGCTATTCTTTTAGGATAGCGCGGCAATGGTTTCTTAGGTTGTGAAAACAGACCTTCTTTATCCAACTTTTCACGCAGTTCTGCAAGTGCTTGGTATAAAGCGCCGACACCATCGGGTTCCATATGATCAATATAGATTTGATACATCCCGCTTGCTTCATACAAAGCTACGCGCCCCACTACTAAAACCTTCATACCTTCTTTAGGAGTGAACTTGAGCTTTTGGAAAGCTCCCTTGAACATGATCGCGTTGATTTTTGAACGTTCATCCTTCAAACTGAAATACTGGTGATTATTCGGACGCATGCGGAAATTTGATATTTCCCCGGTCAAATAGACCCGCTCTAAATAGGGGTCTACATCGAATTTTCGTTTAATATATTTGTTTAAAGCACTGACAGTTAAGTACTCTTGTGCCATTTAAACACCTCTTTGCTATTCGTGATTCAATACTTGGCGTTTGCAACATTCTACTGTTTGTTGCATTAACATTGTAATGGTCATAGGACCTACACCACCAGGAACAGGCGTGATGTAGCTAGCAATCGGTTCGACTTCATCAAACTTCACATCGCCGATTAACTTGCCTGCTTCATTACGGTTCATACCAACATCAATTACAACTGCTCCTGGTTTAACAAACTCTTTCGTAACAAAATGACCTTTACCGATTGCTACGACTAAAATATCTGCTTTGCTAGCAACTTTTGCTAAATCTTCAGTTTTTGAATGCGTTAGTGTCACCGTTGCATCGGCGCCTAAGAGTAAGATTGCCATGGGCTTACCGACAATATTGCTACGTCCAATCACAACCGCTTGTTTCCCAGCTAATGGAATATCATATTCTTCAAACATTTTCATAATACCGTATGGTGTACAAGGAATCGTATGCGGCATCCCTGCAAATAATCGACCCATGTTCATTGGATGGAACCCATCAACATCTTTTAATGGATTGATTGCAAGGAGCACTTTTTCTTCATCAATATGTTCTGGTAATGGCAACTGCACTAAAATCCCATGAAATTCATCCGATTTATTGAAATAGTCAATTTCTTTAATCAAATCAGCCTCTGTGATCGTTTCAGGGTAACGTTTGACTTCAGAATGAATTCCGATTTTCTTCGCTGCCCGCTCCTTATTTCTCACGTATATTTGACTAGCGGGGTTCTCTCCGACCAATAATACGACTAAACCTGGATGAACACCTTTTTCTGCCAATGTTTCAACTTGTTTTGCTGTTTCTTGTTGGAGCTTTTCTGCTAATTCTTTACCATTAATAATTTGTGCCATATTCATTCCCCGCTTCTTTCTCTATATAGTTTAAATGAAGCTGGGAAAAATAGCTTTATCAGCTATTTGCCCCAGCTTCATCGATCTCTTTCATTACATTAGATAAGATACCATTGACGAACTTTCTTGATTGGTCATCACTGAAAGTTTTGGCTAATTCGATTGCTTCATTTAGAACCACTCGATTGGGTACTTGAGTGTTATACAACATCTCATAAATTCCTAGTCGTAAGATAATCAAATCCATTTTTGCAATTCGTTTAATCGACCAGTTAGAACGTAAATGTTTTTGAATAATTTCATCTAGTTCTGCTTGGTGTTCTACGACCCCGCCAACTAACTCATCAAGATAGACTGGAACAAAAGCTTCTTCGTCTTCACTGACGAACTCTTGTTGGTCAATACTCAATGCATGGTTAATGGCATCTTTTTTCGTTAATTCTTGGTTAACGTCTAATGGGAATAACGCCTGTAAGGCTTTTTCCCGAATCTCGTGTCGTGATAATTCTTTACTCATTATTTTCCTCTTCATCATTGAATAATTCTTCTAAGGTTGGTTGTTCTAATTTTTCAGCAACAACACCAACTACATGGATGTTTACTTCACTTAAAGCTACATCTGTCATAAACAAAACCTGTTGTTTTACTCGTTCTTGCATGGCCATGGCCACTTTTGGTACAGAAGTACCGTAGTCAAAGTAAGAATAGATATCGACTTTCAAACCGTCTTCATCATTTTTAAGATAAACACCTTTTCCGTGAGCTGCTTTGCCAAGCAACTCATTCACGTTGCTGGCTAAAGAACCACGCATGCCATAGACACCATCAACTTTAGAAGCCGCGATTCCGATAATTACTTCGATCACTTCTGGTGCAATGATAATTTCACCAAGTTCAGGACTTTCGCCTAAAACCAAATTTTTTTCATCTGCCATCTTACTCTCTCCTTATTACTCCAATGTACTTATCTTTTCTATAAGAAAAAATAAGTCTGATGTTCATGTATCTTCATTAGATATACTTTTATATTTAGCTAACTTCTTGGAACACAGGCTATTTAAGCTCGGGACACATAACTTCCATCTTGTGTGTTAACAATCAGTTTGTCTCCTTGATTTACGAAAAATGGTACGTTGACTGTCAAGCCAGTCTCCATCACAGCAGGTTTTGAGCCGCCTGACGAAGTATCACCTTTAATGTTTGGCTCCGTTTCTGCAACTTCTAATGTTACCGTGTTTGGAAGGTCAACACCTAAAACTTCATTGCCATACATAATAACCGTTAACTCTGTATTTTCTAATACGTAAAGCATTTCTTCTGCCACTTGTTGTTTGGGCATTTCGATTTGTTCATAGCTTTGCATATCCATGAAAACATAATTATCTCCGTCATCATAAAGATACTGCATTTTTTTATTGTCAATTTGAGCTTTCGCTACTTTTTCGCCAGCACGGAACGTTTTTTCTTGCACAGCTCCAGTACGCAGATTTTTAAGTTTTGAACGAACGAAGGCCGCACCTTTACCTGGTTTCACATGTTGGAAATCAACTACGCGCCAAATGCCGCCGTCCACCTCGATAGTCAAACCAGTTTTAAAATCGTTTACTGAAATCATGATACTTCCTCCTAATTCAATGAAAGGTAATCAATGGATTTTTATGTCCAGTAAAATTGATTACCTGCACGTTGCACCATCTTTACAGATTTGGTTCTAGTTTATCATTTCTTGTTTACTTACGCTACCACTACTCGATCACGGATAGTTCTTTTTAATGAAACTATTTTTTAAGTCGTTCATTGCCCTGATCTTACTATATAATAATCAAATCTTTCGGTGAGTGCGTTAAAATCCGATTGCCCCCAGCTAAAATCACTAGGTCGTCCTCGATCCGGACACCGCCAAGACCAGCTATATAAATACCCGGTTCGTCAGTAATGATGCTGCCGACTTTTAAAGGTTCATCATTGAAACGAGTAATGTTTGGTCCTTCATGAATTTCCATCCCAATACCATGCCCCGTAGAGTGACCAAAAGCCTCGCCATAGCCAGCTTCAGTAATAAAATCTCGGGCTATTGCATCCAGTTGTGCACCGGTAACTCCAGCTTGCGCTACATCAATAACTTTTTGTTGTGCCTCTAACACAATTTGATAGATGTCTTTTAACTGCTGTCCCGGATCA
The DNA here is from genome assembly GCF_005405485.1 of Enterococcus hulanensis. GTDB lineage: Bacteria > Bacillota > Bacilli > Lactobacillales > Enterococcaceae > Enterococcus_A > Enterococcus_A hulanensis. The sequence goes on from NZ_BJED01000004.1 coordinate 29,690, forward strand.
CCTATTGCAAAAGTACGTGTGATATCTGAAACATACCCTTGATAGACACAGCCAAAATCAAGCGTGATCAAATCGCCTTGCTCGATCGTTTTTGTACTAGCAACACCATGAGGCAAAGCAGACCGAACTCCACTAGCTACGATCGTATCAAATGACGTTCCCGTTGCACCCAGCGAGCGCATAAAGAAGTCTAATTGGTTTGCAACCTCGATTTCTGTCATTCCCGGACGAATCATTTTTAAAACATGCTCAAATCCTTCATCAGCTATTGTACAAGCCTTCTCAATGATGGCAATTTCTCCATCGTCCTTCTGCTCACGCAACGTTTCAATCAAACCGCTGGCCGGAGCCAATTCCGCATCAATTACTTCTTCAAAAACAGAGTACTCAGCATAAGTCATGAAAGCATCCTCAAACCCAAGAACGTTGATACCTTCACTTTCCATCAGCTTGATAATTTCTCCTACGACATCTCCTTGTTGTTGGACGATCGTCATCGCTTGAACTTGCTCACCAGCTTGCTCAGTGTAACGAAAATCAGTAATAAAAAACGCTTTTTCTAAAGTAATAAATGCTAAGCCTGCTGTTCCTGTAAAATTTGTCAGATAGCGAAGGTTCGCTGGACTCGTTACTAAGTATGCATCGATTACTTCTTTTTTCATCAGTGCACGTAATTTTTCAATTCGTTTTATCATTCTTATCACCCACTCTCCATTATAACAAAGAGTTTCAAAAAGCAGAACGAACACGACTAGAAAAACAAAAAAGACTACTTTTGAACACGAAAAAACAGAAGCCTTTTTCAAGCTTCTGTTAATTAAATCTTATCGTCGCCCTGTTAAAAATGAGGCAACTGCCACAACGACTACTGCCCCTAGAATCGATGGTACTAGAGCCATTCCTGCTAAGTGCGGACCCCAATGTCCGAAAATCGTTTGGCCGATATACGATCCTGCCAAACCTGCAATAATATTAAAGATACAGCCCATTTGCTTTCCTCGTCCAGAAAGGCTTCCGCCGATCGCTCCGATCACGGCACCTACTATTAAAGTCCAAATCATAATTATCCCTCCATTTTTAAATGTAACAAAGTCCTTTTTTTATTCCTAAAACAAAAGCGTCAATCGCAAATGTCAAGTACCTAACAATAGTTTATCCAAAAAGTTTCGCAGTTGTGAAACTTAGAAAAAGACTGATATGATCGCTTTTATGCCTATGTAAGCGGCTAATCCGAGCAATAAAAACGCTTTTTCACGACTACCTGTGAATAACTTTTTATTCAATTAAATCTGATCGAAGTTTCACCCTGTTTTTCTCCCAATCGATCCTATCTAAATGATAGGGAAAATTTCCACTTAATGAATAACTTCCATTTTCAGGCACATTGGTTTTGTTCATCCTTGCATTGCCTTTGGCCAAATAACCTGTTCCCAACTTTAACATATCTTTTAAGTTGAGATTGCTGCCTGAATGCTCTTTGACTGTTCCATAATTATTGGTGATAGCAGACAAACTCGGACGAACCGTTTTGCGTTTCATTAAGCGAATAATATCTTCTTGCCGTTCAAATACATCGATGCGACCATCCTGATCAATCTGATAGCTGATGTAAGCATCAATTTCATCCAACGTTAGCCGCTGTTCGCCTTTTATAAACTGCTGTCCATTTTTTAAAGCGATAAAGTCTTTGTAGACTGTTACTGGCATTTTTCCATCCTCATCGAGACCTGCTTCTTTCACACCAAGCAAACTGTTTTCTTTTTTTAAGATTAGATATTTTTTTACTTCTATAGAAAAGGCAACTGAAAAATAAGCTAAAAACTTTTCAATTGGCACTTGCGTGTACAATTCACCAAGTGTCAGTTTCTGAATTTTTATTTCAGGCGAGACCCGCAACAGACTATTTACTCCGCTGGTCAAATCATAAACAAAAAAACTTGAATACTCTTGGTCATCAAATACAAATAAAACTTTCATGACGATCTTCCTCTCTGAAATAAGTTTATTAAAGATTGAAAGAAAAAACATCCGCCGTAAGTCTGAGGTTTAAACGCAAAAAACTTTCGATAGATTGCTATCGAAAGTTTTTTTGTATTTACTCTACATATTGAGTGTCATTGATTTTATCTACAGAGTATTTATTGTCATGGTACTTAAGTGTAGTTACACTGCAGTTATCGATTGCCTCTCCTTGATATTCGCCAGGAACTAACATCTCTAATAAAGTAGGAATCATACTGCCAGAAGAAACGATTAATACATTCTTGGCCTTTTTCTTTTTCGCGTTGGCAACTACTTTGTCCATAGCAGCTTGACCTCTTGTAGTGATTTCTTCGTACGTTTCCGCTACTTTTAATGAATCACTTTCTGCTATGGCGTCCGCTACACCCTCATCACCTAATTTGTTCACCAATTTGTCATAGTCAGTCCACTCTTCATCGAACTTAAGACCATTTGCCTCAAAAATTGGTGTCCACATCTCTGCATTTGTTTTTCCTTCAAAGCCGCCGTAATTCCATTCTTTAAAACCATCGTGTTCGCTTATTTTAGGTGTCTTATTTTTGTTTTGCGCAAGAATCAATTTCGCTGTATTTCTTTGACGACCTAAATCACTTGAATAAGCCAAATCAAATTTAGTATTTTTCAATCCTTTGCCTACTTGCTTCGCTTGTTCGATCCCTTTATCGGTCAACGGTGAGTCCGCAAAGCCTTGGACCTGACCGGTTGTGTTGAAAAAAGTTTTCCCATGACGAACAAGATAAATCGTTATTTCGTCCTTTTTGTCTGCTGCTTTTTCCTTCGCCTGTGCAGAAATTCCACTAGTCAGGCTAAGTCCTAGTAATGCAACGAATAATAATCGTAAAATTTTTTTCATTCCTATAACTCTTCCCCATTGCTCTTGATAACTTTTTGATACCAATCAAAGGAATCTTTTTTAGAACGTTCTAAACTTCCTTTACCCTCGTTATCTAAATCAACATATATGAACCCGTATCGTTTACTCATTTCTCCCGTAGTTGCACTGACCAGATCAATTGGTCCCCAAGTTAGATATCCAAAGCATTCTACATAATCTTCATCTACGGCTTGCTTAACTGCCTTAATGTGCTTTTTCAAATAGTCGATACGATAATCATCGTGAATCGCTCCATTTTCTATTTGATCGACAGCACCTAAGCCATTTTCAGTAATTATGATTGGCAATTCATATTTTCGATACAAGTAATTCATCACATAACGAATTCCCGTTGGATCAATACCCCAACCCCATTTTGATTGTTCTATATGAGGATTTTGAATACCACCGAACAAGGCTGTTTCTGCCTCAACTGGTGTGTTCGGTTCTGAAATGCTGGACATGTAATAATTCAGACCAATAAAATCGATCGAACCTTTAGCAAAATCCTCTACATCATTTGGTTGATTTTCTAAATCAATATTCAATGATTCATATTGCTTCAATTTATATTTAGGAAATTTGCCATTGCACATAGCATCAACTTGATAGTAATCTCGATCGTTGTCTAAGAATCCTTTCAAGACATTATCTGGCTGGCAATCATATGAATAGATTGGATTCAATCCGAAAACGCAGCCGATTTTGTTTTTTGGATTGATTGTTCGTCCTAAACGAGCCGCCTTAACACCTGCTAGAGTCATGTTGTATCCGATTCGTGCTAAATCTTCTGCAGGATTTTTCATCTCACTATATTTTAGACCAGCAATTAAGTAGGTAAATATATCCGATTGCTCAGATTGCGGATCAAGATGATTCATCTCATTAAAGGTGATCCAATATTTTACTTTGCCGTCATAAGCGCGCATAACTGTTTCGCAATAATGCAGATAAAAATCGATGACTTGCCGATTTTTCCAAGAACCATATTTTTGAACTAAATGGATTGGCAGCTCAAAATGATAAAGTGTCACAATCGGTTCAATCCCATTTGTTAGCAGTTCATCAATAACTTTCTCATAGTAATCAAGTCCATTTTGATTTGGCGCTTGTTCATCACCATTCGGAAAGATCCGTGACCAATCGATCGAAATACGTAATGCGTTGAAGCCCATTTCTTTAAATAATTGGATGTCTTCTTTGTAATGATGATAAAAATCGATCCCTAGATGGGAAGGATAATCTAGCTTTGGATCAATCGATTCAGTAATCAGTCGCGGTTCATTATTTGACCCTTTTGTAACAAAGTCCATAATCGCTGGTCCTTTGCCGCCTTCTTGCCAAGCTCCTTCACATTGATGGGCGGCGATGCTGCCGCCCCACAAAAAATCTTTTCTTAATGTCATAAACTGCTCCTTTTATAAAATCACTGTTAGTAATTCTTCGTCTTGATCATTGCTCGCTGAAATTACATCAAGGTAATCATTTGAATTTGTTACAACCACAATGATTACTGGATCAAAACCGGCTTCTTGTACTTTATCTGCTTGATATTTAGCTAAAATATCACCTTTTTTCACTTCTTGACCTTGCTCTACAAACCCTTCGAAGTATTTTCCTTCCAGATTCACAGTATCAACGCCGATATGAATCAGCAGTTCTACACCGTTTTTAGTTTTGATGCCATATGCATGCTTCGTTGGAAAAGCAACCGTGACAGTTCCTTCAACAGGAGATACAATTGTCTCTTCGGCATTAGCAGGTAAAATACCGACACCTTTTCCTAATGCACCTGAGGCAAAGGCCTTATCACTGACTTCGCTCAATGGAATCGCTGTACCTTCAGCAATTTTTCCAATACAAATCTGCTTTAACCCTTGATTGCTTTCTAATGCTTCCACTAATTCTTTTTCTTCAAGTTCTTCTTCAGAAACTTCTTTTGGAATACCGACACCGTAAGCTACTGCTGCTGCACCGACAAAGCCAACAATGACACTGACCAACATCCAAATAAAATTGCTGGTCCCACCAGCTAAATAAGTTGGCAAGGCAGCTAAGCCCCAAACAAATCCCATTGTTCTTACACCAGTTAAACCAGCGATCAATCCGCCAAGTCCACCGCCGATAATAACGGCTAAGAACGGTCGACGATATTTTACAAAGACACCAAAAACCGCTGGCTCTGTAATCCCCATTAAGGCACTAAAGCTTACTGTACCGAACATTTGTCGTTCATGACCTTTTTTCGCACGTAAGAAGTAGCCAAACATAGCACCACAAACCGCAATGTCAGAAATCGTTGCTGCGTGGTTGATGATTGGATCATAGCCTAATGTTCCCAAGAAATTCAACACGATTGGATAGGTAAAATTCGCTGCTCCTAAAACGATCAAGAATGGTTGGAACGCCGCGTACAGCATTACTACGATCCAGTTTCCGATTGTATTCATCAGTATGCTGAAGAATGCATTTACTCCGTCACCGATCAATGTTCCAATCGGACCAAAAACTACTAAGATGACTGGGAAAGTCAAGACAAGCGACAAAGCTGGTACTAAGAAATACTGCAATCCGCTTGGAATGATTTTCTTCAAATATTTCGTCACTACACTTAAAAACCACACGCCAAGTAAAATAGGAATAAATGTATTGGCAGAACCGATCGTCGGTAAATTATAACCGAACAACTCTAGTCCTTTGACACCATCAATACTGGTTGAAAGTAGAGCCACCGCTAAGGCCATTGCTACATACTCATTCAGCTTCATTCGTTTAGCTGCGGAGGCCGCAATAAAGACTGGTAAAAAGTGGAAAACCCCGCCGCGTAATGTGTCAAAAATCATATAAGTTGAGCTATCTTTTGAGACCAGCCCTGTTAATGAAATAATTGCCATAATGCCGGCAATCATACCTGCCGCCAGTAATACCTCAATAATCGAAGTCATTGTCTCCGAAATCATGACTAGAATCGATGAAGCGATACCCTTGATACCTTTTGCTTTTGGTTTTTCGGCTTCCTCACCGTCGGGCTTTAAGCCAAGCATTGCCATGAATTCATTGTAAACGTCCGTTACATGTGTCCCAACGATGATTTGATACGCAACGTCATTGGAAACAACATCGATCACGCCATCTAAATTTTTGATTTCTTCTGTTTTAGCTAGACTGCGGTCATTTAGTGTCAAACGCAGGCGTGTCACACAGTGCGCGACTGCTTTGATATTATCTTTTCCGCCGACCAACTCGATCAGCTGTTTGTTTAATTTTTCATAACTCATTTTTTGTCCTCCATTCTTTCTGTCACACGATTGATATGAAGCATCAAATAGGTCTCTTCATTGATGGAAATTTCTAAATTAAATTGCGACTGCACGTAGATTTTCATTTTTTGAACAGCCTTAAAGGATTCTGGATACAACTGACAAACCTGTTTGTACAGTTCTAAGGTTTCTGATCCATCATTAAAAATTTCACCATCAATAATTCGCTGCACAAAATATTGCAGGTGTGTGGTAAATCGCATATAGTTCGTTGATTGTTCATCTAGATTCACATTGAAATGATGCTCCACAATTGAAACCAAATCGCCTAATGTACGCATCTCCAATACATGATCCTTACGACCTTCGCGACTTTCCTCCATGTTGACAAAGTGTAAACATAACGATACTGCTTCATCTTCAGGCAGCTGCAGCCCCTTTTGCTCCTCAATCATTTTTAATGCTTTAAGTCCAACTTTGAAATAATCCGGATAAAATCGTTTCGTATCCCAAATCAATGGACTTTTAATAAATTGTTGTTTCTCTACTCGCTTTAAAAGGAACTCCAGGTGATCAAGAAGAGCCAAACTCAAATAGTCACTTGCTTTGATGCCAAGTTGTTCCTCCCCATAGGAAATAATTTTGCTGATCAAAAGAATATCGTTGGGGTCAGAATGAGATAATAAATAGCTGAAATGATCCAACATATCAAAGGAATCGAGAATATACATTTTTTCGACTTCCTCTTCTGATATCTGCTGCCCCTTTTTCTTTTTGAAACCAATTCCTTTTGCAACGACGAAGACCTCATTTCCTCCACGCTTCACCAATGCAACGTTATTATTTAAGATTTGGCTGATCTTCATTTTTTCCTCCTTTCCAGAAAAAAAACCCAAGAAAGTATACAGTGAGACCTTGGTCTCCTGATTAGCTTCCTTGAGTTCTGCCTGATTATCTTCAGTAACATACTCACAATCATGACTCCAGCGCCATGATCGGTCTTTTCTCTTTATTATTTAATAACTTCATTCTAAGGGATGCACATATGAATGTCAACGCTTTCTTCAAATGTTGCTAATTCTATTTTTTTAATGTATCGATCAACAAATAAAATCTTTTGTTATTTAAAACGAAATTATTCCAACATTGATTGACTCCGTTAGCAAAATTATTAAACAGTGATACAATAGATTCGGAGAAAAGTTTCATGGAAAAAATATTTAAACAAAATCCTTAATGGAAAGGATCACAGGATGAATACGATTAGTTATGTTGTTCTAGCGATGCTTGTACGTTCGCCTTTGACCGGTTACGAGTTGAAACGCTTCTTGAATCTTTTTTGGGAAGCCCATCATAGTCAAATCTACCCAACCTTAAAAGAGCTGCGAAAACAGGAGTTGATCGAGATCATCGATATTCCTGATGGTAAGCGAAAAATCTATGACATTACGCCAGCAGGAAAAGAATTAGTAAAGGAATGGGTCTTTACGAAGAGTCATGCGCCTTCTCAGAAGGATGAATTCTTAGCCAAAGTTTTTACGATCTCTGCTTTGGATCGAGATACATCGAAATTTTTGATCATGGAGCGAAAACAATATTTCCACGAGCAGCTTAACGAATATTCACAGGTTTTAGCCAGCGTGGAGGAATTAAGTGCGGAGGAACGTCGTAAAAATTTTGGCCGCGAGCTGATTCTTGAACGAAAGATTCGTCTATGCAAAGAAGAACTTGCTTGGTGTGCTTGGGCCGAAGAGAAAATCGATGAATACTTCAAATAGTAACGAGCAGAAACAGATCATTTGCGATCTGTTTCTTTTTTTCTGGAAATATATGTAAAAATATTTATGTAAATATTGACACAAATAAAATTTGTGATTAAACTGTTGGATGGAAAGTGGTGACTTAATGGAAAATTTAAACGAAAACTTAGTTACGGAAAAAGAAAATGGCAAGGCTGCTTATGTTGTCGCCTTTGCCTGCATGATCGCCTTCATGGGGATCGGATTGGTGGATCCTATTTTAAATTCGATCGCAAAATCCTTACAAGCAACGCCTGCACAAACAACGCTATTATTTACCAGTTATATGATGGTGACGGGAATCGTTATGCTGTTCACTGGATTTGTTTCTAGCCGGATCGGGACCAAGCAAACCTTAATGTTGGGACTATTTATAATTATTTTATTCGCACTTTTTGCTGGCTTGTCCAATACAATCGATGCGTTGATCTACTTCAGAGCTGGCTGGGGCTTAGGTAATGCGCTATTTATTTCAACAGCATTATCAGCGATCGTCAGTGTTTTGATCGGTCAAACGGAAAAATCGATCATGCTTTATGAAGCGGCAATGGGACTAGGCATGTCGATTGGCCCGCTAGTCGGTGGATCACTTGGTTCGATCTCTTGGCGCTGGCCTTTTGGCGGTGTATCGGTGTTGATGCTGATCTCATTCCTATCAATTTTGATCATGTTCAAGGAACCTAAAGGCGCAAAAGAAAAAATTGAATTTTTTGCTGGGGTCAAAGCATTGAAAAATCATAAACTGCGTTCAGTTGGTTTGATTGCGCTGCTTTATAATTTTGGTTTCTTCACTTTACTAGCATATGCTCCCTTTTTAATGCCGAACTTTTCAGAAATGGAAATTGGGATGACCTTCTTCGGCTGGGGAATTTTATTGGCGCTTTCTTCTATTTTCTTGGCAACACGCTTTGAAAGAAAAATCGGGACTTTTTATACTTTAATGATTGGCTTTATCGGATTTGTTATTTGCTTACTGCTGATGGGAATCAATGCGGATCAACCTGCGCTTGTAGCGGCCGCTTTGATCGTCGCGGGTTTCTTTCAAGGGATCATCAATACCTTGATGACTACGATCGCGATGGAGATTCCGGGGATCAAACGGAATATCGCTTCATCAACGTACAGCTTCGTCCGTTTCTTCGGCGGTTCCCTTGCTCCTTTTGTCGCTGGTCTGATCGGTGCCAGATTCGGCGGGAATTATACCTTCTATTTTGCCAGCGCGATGGTCTTTATTGGGATTATCTTAGTTGTGGTTCATTCGCAATATTTTGAAACAAAAGAAGAAGAGCTTGAAGAAAATGCGTAAAAAAAGAGCGAGTAATCGCTCTTTTTTATTGCATTAATTGGCGGACTTTTTTGGCTAATACTTCGATCATGTAGATGACGGGTATCTGAGTCGTGGTGTCAATCAAGTATTCATAGGACTCGATCGTTTTCTTTTCCTGTTGAACATAATAGGCCAAGTTGCAATCCGAGATTTTGGCTAACGGATTGTTGCGGCTGTTGGTGATCGAAATAATTTTTGCTTCGCTGGCTTTGATCAAGGGCAATGTTTTCAAAAACATTTCTCCTGAAACAGAGAAGAAAATGAACACAGTGTCTGATGAAGTCGGTATATCGATGGCGAACATTGGATTGTCAACATTGACCGCGAATTTTCCTAATGAAGAAAAATAGCGGGCCGCATAAATCGCCATTACTCCAGAATTTCCTGTCCCGACACAAATAATCATACGGGCATCTGCGAGAACTTGAGCGGTTTCGTCTAATTTCTTTTGAAAATTTGTTTCCTTCGCCCGCGCAAAGAAGGCCTCGGCAACGGAGATGTCATCGACTATCTCCGCTTCGGTTTGAGTTTGTTCCTTTTTGAAAAGCAGCTTGAATTCGGTGAAGCCGCCGCATCCGACTTTTTTAGCAAAACGTGTGATAGACGCTGTGGAAACATGGGTCTCGGCAGCTAGTTCTCGGATGGTCATATAAGGAATTTTCGCTGGATTTTCAATAATAAAATTATAGATTAAGTAGTCTAAATCATTAAAACTTGATAGCTGTTCGACTGAAAACATCGGCATCTCCTCCAGTGCAATCTCAAATAGATTGTACTGGTTGGAGCTAGCTAATGCAATCGGCAAAAAATTGTTGGGCAAATATAATTGGTTATTATAGATTGGCGCCATTTTGCTGAATCGTTTGTTGGAACCAAGCAAAGCTGTCTTTTTTCAGTCGCTTTTTACTGCCTTGGCCGTAGTCGTCAATGTCCACATAAATGAAGCCGTAGCGTTTACTCATTTGATGTGATGAGGCGCTCACGATATCAATCGGTCCCCAGGCATAATATCCTCGAACATCTACACCATCATAAAGGGCTTCCTTCACCTGCTTCAAATGCTCCGCCAAATAGTAGCTGCGATAGTCATCATGAATCTCGTCTTCCTCAACGATATCAGTGGTTCCCAACCCATTTTCTGTAATGTAGATTGGACATTGATAACGATCATAAAATTGATTCAAAGCGATCCGCAAGCCAACTGGATCGATCGACCAGCCCCAAGGTGTCTTTTCCAATTCGGGATTACTCAAGAAAGAGCGATTATTTTCATTTGATTCCTTAGAAACTAAACTTGAATAATAATAGGAGAAGGAAAGAAAATCAGTGGTGTTTTTCAGGACTTCTTCATCCCCTTCATAAAACGCGATATTAATCCCCTGTTCCTCAAAATATCTAAACGCGTAATTAGGATACTTGCCGCGAAGCAGCACATCGCTATAAAAATAGTCCATTTGCGAATATTGCAAGGCCGCCAGTGCATCCTCTGGTTTGGTCGAAGCCGGATAAACTTGATCGGCAAAGACCATCATTCCGATCTCCATGTCAGGATTGATCTTTATCGCAGCTTCCTTAACCATGGCGCTGGCTACCATCATATTGTGCAAGCCTTGATATTTTGCTTCAAGCAAGTTTTCTTGGGTATCCTCTGTTACCCCCAGATGGCAAAAGGATTGATAGCCGATCAAGTTGATTTGATTGAAGACGATCCAGTATTTCACTTTATCTTTATAACGCTCTAAAATAACCTTGCTGTATCTCACAAAATGCTCGATCAGTTCTCGTGAGTACCATCCGTGATAATGAGTGGTCAAAAAGATCGGCATTTCATAATGGGACAATGTGAGCATCGGCTCCATCCCGTTTGCAAGAATCGCATCGATCAGCTGATCGTAGAATTTTAAGCCCTCTTCATTGGGCGCTTCCTCAACACCGGTAGGGAAAATCCGTGACCAATCAATTGACGTTCGGAAAGTGTTCAGACCTAGTTCCTTTAAGAGTTTCAGATCTTCTCGATACGTATGATAAAAATCAATCCCCCGCAGCTTAGGAAAATTACGGCCTTCGTGGTTTTTGATACTCTCGATCGCTTCGTTGACAAAGGTTGATGTCGTGTCTCGTTCCATCCGATTGGCTAATGGAATATCAGCGACAAACTCATTGATGTTGGAAACATTCAAGCCTTTGCCGTCAATATCATATGCTCCTTCTGCTTGATTGGCAGCAATCGCGCCGCCCCATAAAAAATCTTTAGGAAATTCACGTTTATTTTTTTTCATTTTTCCTGCTCCCTTCCTTGCTTATCCCGAGTATAGCTGGCCGCTGGATAAAAAGTAACGGCATTGGGGCTTTCGGTTACAGGAAACAGCATCAGATTCTTGTGACGATCCTGACACAGGGTGTAACAATTGCTGGTTTATTAGGAACGAAAGTAGTCATTCATTAAAAACTTTATGGGTTTTTCCAGTGTCTTTATGCAAATGGGCGAGAATCATGGTATGGTTGTTTTGAAAGCGTTTTTAAACTGACGACTTGATTGCTTTTAGTCAAAATAAAAAAGAAGCGAGGTTCGTTTGATGAAAATTACGACAGTGAAAACCTATGAGGCGATGAGTGAATTAGCGGCAGCCACTATTTGGTCGAAAATGAATAGTGATCGGCGCGTCAATTGCGGAGTGACCATTGGTGCGGCGCCAAAAAGAGCATACGAGTTAGTGATTGAAAGAATGAAGTGTAACAAGCATTACTCCAATTTTCATGTCTATACGTTGGATGGCAGTCCTCTTGAGCATACTCAGCACACGACGACCTACGCTGAGATGAAGAAAATATTTTTTGAGCCGGCGAGAATCAAAGAAGAAAATATTCACGAAATAACGCTGCAAAATTATTCGATGTTTGATCAGCAAATCGAAGACGATGGTGGGCTGGATCTAGTCATTATCGGCTTAGGCAGTGACGGACGTTTTTGCGGCAACCTGACTCAAACAACCGATTTTAACAGCTTGGCTTATGAGGTTGAGATTAAGCCGGACTATCCGTGGTATGAATTTTTCGCTGAGCTGTATCGTTCTTACAATCAAGCGGTTCCGAAATCCTTTGTCACGCTGGGACCGCTAAGTATTATGAAAGCTAAGGAAGTCCTGTTGATCGCTCATGGGGATAACAAAGCCGAAGCTCTGGCAAAAATGCTGAAGGGGCCGCTGACTGAAGACTTCCCTGCTTCTTTTTTAAGGCAGCATTCAAATATTACTGTGATCGCTGATGAAGATGCCGCGAAATTAATCAGCTAAATTAGAAAGGCTTCGCGAACTCGCTCAGCTGGACATCGTTAAAGCTGTTGATTCAATATTTTACTTTTGAAATTTTTATACTTGCTTTAAAATTGACAAAAAGACAGAGAAACGTCGGACGTTTCTCTGTCTTACTTTTTATGATAATTGACTTGCGGCTGCGCGATCTAAAATCACCGTCAAGTTAGGATGCAGACGCAAGACTGATGCTGGTACATCCTCTGTGATGGGACCTTCCAATGCCTGCTTGATAATCCCCGCTTTCTTTTCGCCGTTTGCGATCAGGACTAATTCTTTTGCGGCTAGAACCGTTTGCGGACCAAAAGTTACCATTTCTTCGCCCGGTGTATGGGGGCTGGATTCATCAATCATTTTATACAGCTCATCCTCTGGAGCCATCGGCACTCGATAGACACCGTAATCAAAGGAAGTGAACTCCGGCAGATTCCCGCAAAAATGGCCATCGCTGCCAATCCCCATCAAGACAAAATCTAACCCCCCATCTGCGGCGATTTTCTGATCATAGGCCTGATACTTTTTCGAATCCAGCACTTCAATATTCTCTTCTTCGATTCCTAATGGCAGAAATAATTCTTCTGTCAAAGCTTGCATAGTCAGACCATATTCCTGATCCTTTAAGGTGATCTCATCAAAGTTATAAAAATGCGCCAAGCTTTGATCAAAGTCCACTTGTTTTAAACGATCGGCTAAAATTTCATAGGCGCGTTTGGGTGAAGAGCCAGCGGTCAAGGCTAAGTTCACTCGGCGACTTTCTGCCCACTTCATTAAAACGATATCTGCTGTGATTTGACTTAAGGTCTCATAATTTTCTGTGACTAATAATTTCATTTCAACACCTGCCCTTTTCTTTTAATGATAGCATAAATTTTGAAAGGGCTTCCTATTTTTTAAGATACTCAGCTAGGAATTTTTTCTTTTGCCGGCATTTTCAAAATACAGTTTTGCGGACAGATTTCGATACAATCTCCGCAGTTGATACAGAGCTCTGGATCGATCACTGCCACATTGTTTTCTATCTTAATGGCTTTTTGCGGGCAGGTCTTCACGCAGCGATTACAGGTGATACAGCCGACATCGCAAATTTTGCGAACGCCGCCGCCTTTATCCTGATTCGAACAAGCCACGATCGACGTGTTCTCCGCTGGCAGCATCTTAATCAGATTCTTGGGACAAGCGGTAATACATTTTAAGCAGCCGACGCATTTGTCAGGATCGACCTTGGCTACTCCGTCGACGATATGGAGCGCGTCGTACTCACAAACCGCTTCACAATCGCCAAAGCCCATGCAGCCAAAACGACATTCCTGCGGACCGCCAAAAAGCTGATTTGCTCCATAACAAGTAGTGGTTCCAGCGTAGTCCATTTTGCTATTAGTGAACTCGCAGGTTCCGTTGCAGCGCACAAAGGCCGCGACCTTCTGTACATCACCGACTTCGACACCTAAAATTTCTGATAAGGCTTGACGCGTGCTCGCCCCGCCCGGCGTACAGTTAGTAGCTCCTGCTGTACCTTCCGCCATGGCTTTGGCATAGCCGTCACAGCCCGAAAAACCGCAGGCACCGCAATTGATCCCCGGCAAGGCGTCTCGCAGTGCTTCTTCCTTTTCATCGACTGGCTTATGAAAGATGATCGTTGCGAGGGAAAGTATGACGCCTGCGATCAATCCCATACCGCCAACAATGCCGATGGGTATCATGATTTCTGTCATTTTTTCCACCCCCTACTGGAATAATCCTTCTGCCAAGCCGGCAAAACCAAGAAACGATAATGAGACGATTGCTGCTGCGATCAAGGTGATTGGTAACCCTTGAAGCGACTCAGGAATATCATTTCCCTCCAAGCGGCCCCGCACACCAGCGAAAATCACCATAGCAACTAAAAAGCCGATCCCCGCTGCAAATGAATTGACCATTGATTGCATAAAGGAATAATTTTTCGAAAAGTTCAGGATCGTTACTCCTAATACCGCACAGTTCGTGGTGATCAGCGGCAAATAGATCCCTAAAGCATTATAAAGCGGCGTCATGTAGCGCTTCATTACCACCTCCACTAGCTGCACCAATGCTGCGATCGTTAGAATAAAGACGATCGTCTGCAAATAATCCAAGCCTAAAGGCACTAATACAGAAGCATAAAGCGGGTAGGTCACTAAAGTTGCCAAAACCATAACGAAGGTTACTGCTAGTGACATACCGACTGCCGTGTCTAATTTCTTCGAGACACCTAAAAACGGACAGATCCCTAAAAACTGTGACAAAACAAAATTATCCGTTAAGATACCTGCGACGATAATCGTTACAAAAATCTGCATTATTGCTCACCCGCCTTTTCATCACAAACGACGGTGCAGGCTTCTGCGATTGGACAAGCCGTGCAATCGAGATCCTTCGCTTTGCGGTCGCTTAATTTATTCGCCAGCATGACCAGCATTCCAAAGACGAAGAACCCGCCTGGCGGCAAGAGCATGATCGTCATTGGCGGGATCACACCTGCTGTGATTGGGAAGCCTAAAAATGTGCCGCTTCCTAAAAGCTCGCGAATGCCTCCCATGCAAAGAAGCGTCATGGTGAACCCTACACCCATTCCCAGCCCATCCAAGGCTGAGTGAAGGACCGTGTGATCTTTGGCATAGGCTTCTGCTCGACCAAGAATGATGCAGTTTACTACGATCAAGGGCAAGTAGATCCCCAAGGTCGCATCTAATGCTGGTGCCAAAGCCTTTACTGCCAATTGAACAACCGTTACGAAACCAGCGATGATGGTGATAAATGCGGGAATTCTGACCCGATCAGGAATCACTTTCCGTAAAAGAGAGATCATGACATTTGACCCTAAGAGCACTACTGTCGCCGCGACTCCCATACCTAAGCCGTTCAAGGCCGTGGTCGTTACCGCTAGGGTCGGACAGGTCCCCAAAGTTAGCCGCAGAACTGGATTTTCAGTGATCAATCCCTTCGTGAATATGCGGGATGTTTTTTCTTTTTCCATTCCATCTCCCCCTTATTTCTCTGATTTAGCCACTTGCTCGAAAAGCGCAAGTGCTTCTTTGACCGATGCGGCTACGGCATTGGAGGATTTGGTCGCTCCGGTTACCGCTTCGACTTGGTTTTTACTGGAAGGTTCATTTTTCACAACTTCTAGCGAGTCATTTTGGCCGGCAAATTGCTTCACAAATTCTTTTTTCGTCACATTTTGGCCGAGTCCGGGAGTTTCATTCGAAGCGTCTAACACATCTACCCCCACGACTTTGCCATCCTTGACGGCACTCATGACACTCACATCGCTGCCGTACCCATAGGTTTTGGTGACAAAGAGATACCCCAGTGTCTTGCCGGATGTATCCAAGGCCTTGTATCCTTGGTTGTCTCCTGACACCTTCACTTCTTGAAAATCATCGGCCTTAATCAGCTGACTCATGACACTTTGCGTTTGTTCCCATTCTTGCTGAGCAATCCGATCTTTGAAAACCGAGCGTGTGCCTGCGACCGCAAAGGTAATCACCAGACAAATGATAAATAGGCAAAGGGCATCAGTAAAAATAACTTTGGAGTTTGCTTGCTTCATTTCACCTTCGCCCCCTCACCAAAGACCTTTGGAATCGTCAAATTCTCAATATGAGGAACTAGGATATTCATCAATAAAATGGCATAGGAAACACCTTCCGGCAATGCCGCAAAGAAACGGATCAGCACCGTGACAATTCCGCAGCCGATCCCAAAAATGATCTTGCCGTTTCTGGTGATCGGTGATGTCGTGTAATCTGTTGCCATGAAAATCGAGCCCAGCAATAATCCACCAGACATCATTTGGTACAAAGGATTTCCACCTAATAAGGTAGAGAAAATAACGACAGTCCCGATAAAGCAAAGCGGAATGATCGGCGAGATGACCTTTCTAGCTACTAGGTAAACGCCGCCGAGAAGGAGCGCTAAAGCACACGTTTCACCTAAGCTTCCTGCACGGATACCTAAGAACATATCCAGCAAGGAAGGGATTTTTTGACCCGTTTGAGAAGCGGAAAAATAGGTCGCCGACGAAATAACATCCGGCCGAAACATATAATAATTAAGCGGCGGCTGCCAAGTCGTCATCTGAGAAGCAAAGGACATCATCAAAATGATGCGGGCAGTAATCGCCGGATTGACAAAGTTTTGACCAACACCGCCGAAGAATTCCTTCACGATGACGATCGCGATCACACCGCCTAAAATCGCCATCCAAAACGGCAGTGTAACCGGCAGATTTAAAGCGAGTAATATTCCTGTCACGACCGCCGTCAAGTTGTGGATCGTATCTGGTCGTTTCAATATTTTTCGCGTTAGGTATTCGCTGCCTACACATGACGCAACGGTGACTAAAATCAAGATAAGAGCACGAAAACCAAAAATAATCGTCGAAGCGATAATAGCTGGAATCAAAGCGATGATCACATCCAGCATGATACCGCGGCTGCTTCGTCCGCTGTGGAGATGGGGCGAAATGGAAACAGGTAATTTGTTCATTGGGCAGCCTCCCTTTCTAACTGTTTTGCTCGTTTCATGGACTGAACCAGTCGGCGGCCGGCAGGACAAACAAAGGCGCAGCACCCGCATTCCATACAGGCGGAGACGTTCAGCTTCTGCAACCCGGCTACGTCGTTATTCCGTGTGCAGCGTTCGATCTGAACAGGCAATAATGACATGGGACAAGCCTCCACACAACGCCCGCAGCGAATACACGGAGACTCTTCAGGCAAGCTTTGAGCTTCAGATAAAATCGTAATCGCATTGGTCTGCTTGGTGATCGGCAGCTCCGTAGAAAATTGTGCGATTCCCATCATCGGCCCGCCGAGGATGATCTTGCTAGGCTCGTCAATCAAACCGCCGCAGTATTTGATAACATCGCCGATTGGTGTCCCCACTGGAACGACCACATTTTTCGGCTGCGCGACATTTCCATCCACCGTGATTCGTTTGTGGGTCAGCGGCATCCCAATCTCGATGTACCGCTGCAAGAGTGAAACTGTCGAGATGTTGGTGATCAGACAGCCCACCTCAGAAGGCAGCTTGCCAGGCGGGATCTTCCGGCCAGTCGTGGCATAGACCAGCATTTTTTCTGCCCCTTGGGGATATAATGAAGGAATCTCCATCACATCAATACTGGGATCAAGATCAGCCAATTCACTCAAATGCTTCCGCAGACTTCTTAGTCCCTTTGGCTTATTGCTTTCGATCCCTACTACGCCATGAGCAATATTCAAATGCTTCATGATCGTCTGCATCCCCGCGATGATCCGCTCCGGATACTCCAAGCTTTCACGATAATCCGAGGTAATAAAAGGCTCACATTCCGCCCCATTGATTACTAATGTGTCGATCGGTGTATCTTCTTTAACATTCAGCTTCACATGCAGTGGAAAACCGGCTCCGCCGATCCCGACAATGCCACTTTCACGAGCGGCTTTTAAAAGGTCTTCTTTAGAATTGATTGGAACAGGATTTGGCTCGGGAAATTCCACCGGCAACCCGTCGCTGGCGATATGAACAGCCTCACACATCTGACCATTCGCCATCAAAACCGGTTTGATCCCTTTGACCTTCCCTGAAACAGATGCGTGGATCGGTGCCGAGACAAAGGCTTCAGAATCACCGATCACTTGTCCGACTGTAACGACATCCCCCTTCTTGACCGTTGGCTGACAAACTCCGCCGATATGTTGCTGCATCGGAATCGTCACAATTTTCGGCGGCTCCATAAAAACGCTTTCAAATTCGGCCGTGTTTTTATTATGGGGGACTTTGACACCTCCTTTAAATTTTGCGATTGCTTTCGTTATTGTATCCATAGACAAACCTCCTCAGTGGTCCAATAAAATCATTGTTGATCATCAGTTTGCGACAGTTCTCTTTTCTAATAAAATAAGTTCACTCAAAAATAATCATGATACGAATAAATGCGGTGGCTGCTCGGGTCGCTCCATACGCCTTTTTTCACAAATTGATTCACAAACTTCAACGACGATTTTATCAGTATACTTCTATGTTTATGATAGCACAGTGAAAAACAAATGTAATTAGTTTTCACAAAGTCACAAAAAAAAGTACCTAGTTTCCTAGGCACTTTTGACTGTTCCTCTTTCAGGGCGTATTAGAAAGCGTCCACTGCAGGGTTGTTTGGTAACTTCCTGTCTGACGCGGCGTGTTTTTCGGTACCAGAAGCTGAAATTGATTCAGCGGCAGTTCGACATAGCCGGCAGCCGTCGTACTGTCGAGAGTCATCAGTGTGACCTGATTGCTGGGAAGCATCTGGATCGTTTGATTCGCTACAGCGGTGTAATTTTGAAAGTTGGTTTTCAATGCTCCTAAGGAAATAGCGAGACGCGTATTGGTCAAACTTTTTTGCCCGCTCATCCAGTTATTCGCCTGAGCTACTTTTAACTGCCAAGCCTTGGCGGCGGTGCGGGTATCATCAATGCGAATCGTTCCTGTTTGAAGCGGGTTGGCACTATTGCCGCCGACATGGGCATTCCAGCTCTCGTCTACTTTAGTTTGGATCGGATGAGTCCCGAAATTCAAATTCGTCGGCAGCAGCTCACTTTTCATCGCTAAATCCCCCGCATCAAAATAAATATTCGTATTGCCGCCGAAGTTGCTCAAAAGCTGAATCGTCAGATCATCCGTTTGAACGATCCCGCCGCGAATCAACGCTGTGTAGTCTTGGGTCAAGCCGCTTGGACTAGTCACAAAAGTCGGAATGGAAACGTCGGTTTTGCCTAAAATTGAGGCTGATACAAGGTTCGTGCTGATCGCTGAGTTTGGATTTCCCAAAGAGGTAAGCAGACCGCTGACACTGGATAATACCTGTGTCAGCACTAACCCAATCAATCCGAGGGGCAGCGTATTAAGCACATTGTTCAAATCAGTCAGCCGGTTAGACAGCGTACTAGTCAAAATCGGCAGCAGGCCTTGGCTGATATTGACTCCCAGCAAGGTGGCGGACAATTGTTCAGTCGTTATCGGCAGATTTTGATTGCCGTAGTTCTCATTTTTCAAATTGTTGATGGCTTGGTTGAGGCTGTTCAAAGGTGCCTGCAGCGAAGGATTCAAGGGCAGCAAAGTACTAATCGTCGTAACCAGTGTTGATAACAGCGTCAGCAGACCTCCGATCGGCAAATCCGCCAGCGGGATCGTCACAGTAGTCATTACTGTCGCAGTTCCATTCGGTGTGACCTTACTTGAAAGCTCTGACGGGACCGAGATCAACGCGTACTTTTTCCCCGTCTTAATCAGGCCGACCCCGGTGGTTCTTCCATCGATGGAAAAGGTCACCGGTTGTTGACTGACATTTAAATAAGGTGCTGCCGCAGTAGTTCCGCTATTGTTACTCACCTGAGTATTGGCAAATAAATCCACCGAGACTGCGCTTACAATAATATTGGAGCTGGTTAAAAATAAAAACAAGGCGGCTCCTGTGATGCAAATCTGCTGGAACAAACGCGTGCGTTTTCTTTTCATATTGCTTCCCCCTCTATCTTTGATTTTACTTAACCCATCAAAATTTTCCTTTGCGAGAAAATAATCGACGACTGCCCCTGCTTGGTAAAAAAATCGTTCCTTTTCCGTGAAATAAGCCCTAATTACATCAGAAAAGAACCGTTAATCCTGTTGTTTTCTTCCTTAATTAAACACAGCGGAGGTAAATGCGAAAAATATTTTGCTTAACTGTGAAGAAGCTATGAGCGCTTTGATAACGCTTTTTTGGAAACCGGCTATATAATCCCTGCATAAGATTCAAACTCTTTTCTGCGCAGAAAAGAACCGCTTTTTTTACTAGGGACTGAGAAAGGGGGAGGCAATTGAAGAATCTGATGATTTTCATCTTAGGTTTTCTACCGCTCTTCGTTGTTCTTTCTTCACAGGCCGAAGCCGCCGTCACCAATGGCGAGGTTCAGTATTATTACCAAAGCAGTACCGCAACTAGCAACAGCTCCACTTCAGAAACGCAGGAAAACAATACTACAAGTGATTCTCATCCTCTCCACACTACAAGTGAAGAGGTGAATCGCGAGGGCGAATCCGCTTCGTTAAATCATCGCGGCGGCAGTTCACACTCAGGCATCACACGCTTTCTGCAAACAAACGATCAACGCAATCCCTTTTTAATCGTCGTTGGAATACTGATTCTCGCGATTGCTTTTTTAGGGTGGCGAATCGTCAAAAATAGGAGGAAAAACGAATGAAGAAACAAGGTGCTCTACTCATAGCTGGACTTTTTGCAGGCAGTCTGTTCGCCTTTTCAACTGGTGCTCATGCTGTGGATACGACTGGTACGGTCGACTATACTGATGGCGGTATCACGTTTGACCCTCAAGATCCCGAAAATGCAAGTGCTTCATTACCTAAAGATTTAAACTTTGGTTCACACGCTATTCAAACGACTGCGGATGAAACTTGGACCGCTACCTCAGATGGTGTTCAGACATCGCCTGTAACTACCGGTCAAGTCGCAGTTAGTGATAATCGCGGCGATTCCAGCACAGGCTGGACGGTCAAGGTAAACGAGCCGACTCAATTCACCGCTAATTCGAAGCCGTTGACTGGTGCCGAATTAAGCTTCACAGTAGGTGCTTTGACAAACAATGTGAACTCCCTGCCAACCGGTACCCGTATCGCAGATAGTGCCAAAACAGCCTTGCTGGTCAACCAAACAGTCACCGTTTTGACCGCGCAGCCAAATGAAGGTGCCGGCGAAACCGCTCTGCCGATCACTAAATTTGAACTGAACGTACCAAAAAACACTGCTAAGGAACAGGCACAGTACCAAACAACCTTAGTCTGGACCTTCTCAGCAACACCAAGCTAAAAAACTAGGATGGAATCCCGTCAGCAGCCTCGCCTACTGTGAAGGCGGCTATAGACTGTCAGACCATGGTTCCTTCCTTTGATCTATAGATATAGGGGAATAAGAAAAGAGAGAGACTCTTCCATTACGCGAAAAAATACAATTGAAGTAAAGGGGCTGAAAATGCTGAAGAAACGATCGAAATCATTTATACGAGGCGTGTTCCTCGTTTTAGCTCTTTCATTTTTACCAATTGTCGCTCATGGAGAGTCGTTGGATACCTTCGATGCAGTGATCCATCCATCGGAGCAGCAAATTGATAAGGATCAGCTTTATTATGATTTGCAGTACCAGCCCAATGCTGCCGAACGCCTGACGGTGACCCTGACCAATCGGACAGATCAGCCGCTCAAGCTGAAAGCATCATTCAATCGAGCAGTCACCAACAGTTTGGGAGTCGTGGAATACTCGGGGATGAATAAAGATGAGAGTAATTTCGGACCCAACATCACCGACTACGTCAAACTAAGTGACCAAGAAATCGAATTAGCTGGCAATCAATCAAAGGATATTTACTTAGCTGTAAAAATGCCGGAAAAAGAATTTGAGGGAATCTTAGCCGGCGGTTTATATCTAGAGCAAGCAGCCTCTGGAAAAGTCGATGGGAATATCAGAAATGTGTTTTCGCGAGAGATCGCAGTCTTGCTGCAAAATAAGACTGACGAGGTAAAACCCGTTCTGAAAATTACCAAGGCCAAAGCCGTCCAAGCCAACAGCCGCAATGCAATAAACGTGACTGTTGACAACGAAAAAGCGGCCTATGTCAAAGACGCCGCACTTGAGTATCAAGTCGAAAAGGATGGCAAAACGATTGCCAAAGACAAAAAAGAAAAGTTAACACTAGCACCAAGTTCACGCATGCCCTACCTGATCCAAATGAACAATACAGAATTTTCACCGGGTACTTATACCGTCAAAATGACGATCCGTGCCGGTGATCAAAAATGGACCGGTCATCCGACCTTCACCATTGATCGAAAAAAAGCCGCAGATTACAACGCGAACGACGTTTCGATCAAAAAGAAAACAACGAATCCTTGGATCTGGGTCGGACTTGCTGTGATCCTCATTCTGCTAGCCATCGTGATCTTCATGTATAACAGAAACAGGAACTTGAAGAAGAAGTTAGATGGGAAATAATAAACTAAGCCAGTGCTTCGATCAAGAAGCACTGGCTTTTTTGCGTAATTAACAGTTGATAATAAGAACTATGACCTGCTTCAACACACTCCTTATTCGTCACGAGCTTAATTTTACTGCTGAATGAAGCGTACTCATTTAGCTTGACCACCCCCTTAAAACAAACTACTATAACAGATAGTAGTATATCAGCTATCACTTGTACATATAGTATACAAAAAACATGATAGGAAGAAGGTTTTACTGATGCGAACGATTGACTTGATTGTATTAGGTATCCTAAAAAAAGAGTCGCTAAGCGCCTATGATATCCAGAAATTGGTGGAATACCAGAACATCTCCCAATGGGTAAAAGTCAGCACGCCTACGATCTATAAAAAGATGCTGCAATTAGAAAAGCAAGGCTATGTTAAAAGCACCGCGAAAAAGAATGGCAAGATGCCGGAGAAAGCTGTCTATTCTTTAACAAAAAAAGGAAAGACCGAATTCGAAAAGTTAATGCTGGGGATCGCCGCTCGTCCCATCAATATTTTCCTAGACTTCAACGCTGTCATCCTTAATCTGGATAGTCTAGCCCCAGCTGATCAAAAAGCCTGCATCAGTATTATCGAAGCCAATGTTAAAAAGATGACGACCCAATTACAGGACAGTCTTGCTGACAATCCCAATTCAACAAACCTGCCGGCCACAGGTAAAGCCGTGATGCAGCAGCAGTTGTTCTTATTTGAAGCGATCGAAAAATGGATCAAAAGTGTGCGGGAAGGTTTTTGAGCGCTGGCTCTTTGAAAGGAGTATCTATGCTAAATAAAGAAAGCATCACCAAAAGTTCTCTGCCTAAAGTCAGGCAGGACTACATCGTCGTAGCTCCCCATCAGTTACTGCGTCCCTACATCGCCAACTACACCTTCACCAATCCCAGCACAATGTCCGAACAGCAAACGATACTGCCTACGATCAGTACAACGCTGGTTTGCACCTTTCAGGATGGTCAATTTACCGCCCGATGACAACAGTATCAGTGGTTGTGTCGAGGATAGTTTCGGCGTGACTTGGATTATTTCTGCTAGAACAAATTAGAAGCTACGTTCGGACCAATAACAAAAAAACGTTATTGGTTTTTTATTAGGATTCTGATTGACCTATCAGGTAAGTCCTGTTACACTCAGATTGACCTAATAGGTAAAGGAGTGAGCATTTTTGACTGAAATCAATACGGAAGATGCTAAGATTCAGGGAATTATCAACGCGGCGTTAAAGGAGTTTGCGCAAAGAGGATATGAAGAAGCGTCCACTAATCGAATCGCCAAAGCGGCTGGTATGTCGAAGGCCTTGATGTTTCATTATGTAAAAAGTAAAGAGGAATTACTTTTGATGCTGCTGGATTATTGCCGAAGAACGATTGCGGAGGACTATTTAAATAAGATGGATTTGCAGGAAAAGGATATTTTTACCCGCCTGCTGCAATCCTACACTTTGCAAGTTGAATTAATGAAAAAAAATCCGTGGATCTTTGACTTCACCAATTTGAAGATTGAGACAAACTCGGTGGCGATCAATCAAAAAATAGCTGCGATGGAAAAAACACAGCAGTCACTTTGTGCCGATGAGCTGTTCGCCTCCATCGATGAATCAAAATTCCGTCCAGAGCTTGATGTTGAGCGCAGCAAACAATTGATCCTTTGGGGAAATATCGGCTTCACCAACGAGATTCTTGCAGAACTGAAAAATACTGACTACGAACAAATCGATTATCAAGCGATCAGCACCAAACTGACACAATACCTCGATGATCTCAAGACCGTTTTCTACAGGCACTAATTAAATGAAGAAAAGCCTGTTCTTAGTTGGAGCGATCTTGATTTTAGCGATGATATATTCGAAGCAGCCCACGGCAAATACCCCTCTGCAGAAAGAAGGTACTACGATGGAAAAAGCTAATATAGCTATCGCGTTTCCTTTGCGCGGTGAATGGTACACCCAAACAAGCCCAGTTGATCGGGTTCCCAGTCATGGGACAGATCGTTTTGGGTTGCGATACGCCTTCGATTTTATTCAGAAGGACCAGCAAAACAGCTCTCATACTGGAAAAGCGGCAAACTATTTTTTAGGCGGCATCCCGCTAGAAAAATATTATTGTTTTGGTCAATCTGTTTTTGCGCCATTTGCCGGTGAGATTGTCACGGTGAAAAATAATAGCTCTGATGGTGAAAAGGCCTCTTGGATTCACGATCAAACGACAGCCATTCGTCACTCCCTCTTTTTCAATCCAAAGAAGGACGGCTTTGAAGCAATCGCAGGAAATTATGTCGTCATCAAACAAGCCGCGGGCATTTACGCAGCTTTTTGCCATTTGCAAAAAGCTTCGATCGAGGTTATCGAAGGCCAGTCAATCCAGCAAGGAGACTACCTTGGCGACGTTGGACATACTGGGAATTCTACCGAGCCCCACTTGCATTTTCAGTTAATGGACTCTGCAATCATCGAAGCAGCAAATGGTCTGCCCTTCGTCTTTGCAGCCTATGAAAAATACAATGGACACGCTTGGGAGCTTGTTAAAATGCAATTGCCTGCCGCAGGTGAACGGATTCGTTCCCTGGACTAAATCTATATAAACCTCAGAGTCAGTAAGCCCTGAGCGATTGAGTGATTAAGAAGTTGAAACTGATGGGATCACGCGTATTCGTGATCGGCCAAAGCTGATAGCTTACCAGAAAATTTGGTATATGGGCCGCGTCTTCTGAACAGATCGCAGCTGCTCGACACCACAGCAAATAAGCTTTTGATGTACTTTTATGCTAAAGCTATTCTTTTGACCCTGCATCAATTGATCCGTTTCAAGAACCTGCTAATCCTTCTAAGGGTTCCTTGATAAACTGCGCGAATAATTTTTTCGCTTTTTCGGCGATGAAAGAAGTTGCTGCAAATAAACGAGAAGTCAGCTGTTTCCATTCCTTCTTGTCAAAATAACTTTCAAAATAAATATAATAGCGGCGTAATGCGCGGGTTGTTTTCGTATGCAGCATGATCTTACGAACGACGTCCTTTAGGAAAAATGAAAAATCGGCCGTTCCTAGTTCGTCACGAACCTGAAGCGCTATCAAAAGCTTGATCGTTGTATCTTCATCATGGGTTTCTTCGTAATAGTTCCGAATTCGTTTTTCTAAGGTTTTTCTTTTTAGTGAAAATATTTGCTGGTGTGTTAAAAATGTTTCTGTCATAGTACTCCCTCTCTTTCTTTGTTTGTGATCACGCCTAGACTATAATCCTAAGAAATCCCTCCTGTCAAACCCCCTTTTTCTTGAAAAGGACATTTCACAAGCTCAAAGCAGGAGGATGATTGAATTCTGTCAGCAAGATTTTTATTTTTTTAATTTGCGATTAAAAAAATAAAAAATGTTAAATCTATTCACTTGCGTATCTTATTTTTTGCTTACGCTGACAAATAGCGTAGAATAACACCTATACAGTGATTCAAGGAGGAACGGTATGGACAATTTGGAGAATTATAGCATCAGAATCGATATTCCTGAAGTGGATGAATACTTGGCCCTGCGCAAGGTTTGCGGGCTGTCTGATCGCGGAAAAGATGCCAGTAAAATGGGACTAAGCAACAGTATTTATTCTGTTATCATTAGAAGAAGCACGGATCAGGAGCTTGTCGGAATGGGCAGACTGATCGGCGATGGCGGGACTGCCTATCAGATTGTTGATATTGCCGTTCATCCTAACGAGCAAGGAAAAGGACTGGCAAAAAACATCATGCAGCTATTGATGACACACATCGAAAATGAAGTTGATCCGCAAGCCTATATCAATCTGATCGCCGATTGCCCGGCAGATAATCTTTATAAGCAGTTCGGCTTTGTGGAGACCGCACCAGAGAGCTTAGGCATGTATTTGAAGCGATAAAAAAACAGGATTCCTATTTTTTAGGAATCCTGTTTTTCGTTTTATTTAGTAAATACCACAAACCCCGGCAACTCAGGATGATCGATCACTAACCCCATGCGAACAGACCGCGCACCCCAAAAGATCAGCAAATCACCGGCTGACATGAAGATGTTAAAGGCCGCCAGTAAGATCAGCTCCGTATTTGGATACAGTAACGATAAGAAATAATACCCGCCTCCCAGTATCGCAACTGGTGCCAATACACCGATTTTATAGGCTTTTGCTTCCAATGCCTCTTTACAATGACAATACGGCATCAGCTCTTTGACGTTAAAGCCAAAGCGGATACTTTTCATCCGGCTCTTGGCGTAATTCGCCCAAGCCAGCCCATGAATCAACTCATGAATCGGAAGTGACAAAAGCAATAGAAAAATGAACCTGCGAAAATTGATCTCCCAAAGAGATGTGGCATCCGCTCCCCAGCGCCAAAAATAACCAATCACCACTAATACGATAAAGGGCAGCGCCACCAGCATTCCCTGTGAGTCGGTTTCCTTTATCGAAATCGTTTTGTCCTCCTTGCGATAATTCTTTTCCTGCATTTCCTGACAAAGAGCATCAAATCGTTCGTACCTCTGATTCTTTTTCCGCCTTTTCCTAGTCTCCATAATTCTTACCCCCGTTTCCTATGTCCCCACATAGATCAACACTTTTTCTAACACCCTTTCCGTCATAATATAGGCAGAGTTCCGCTCCGTCAAAACCTAAATTCAAAAGATATTTAACAAAAATAAATTGAAGAATAAAAAAACAGCTAGAAGCAATCTTTCGATCAAGAATTCTAGCTGCTGCTTTAGTATTGTTTTCAGGATCTTCCATAAAATCAAGGGGCTCGCTAGGTCATTTTGCTTCTACTTAAATTCCTGTCATTTCCGCCAAATGAACATCTGGAACCATCGAATGTCTAACTTGCTGCAAGAAAATGGTTTTAGTGACCGCTTCTAATTCTATATAAAAACCAATCTCCCCTTACCTTTATTATAAATGATTGCTCACTTTTTCACTTGCCATATTTTTGATGATTTCGCAAAAAATTGGGTTTTAAAAAACAAGAGCGCCTCTTTTAACTCCACTCAAAAAGTCGAATAGGTACACTCATTTAAGTGTCTCCATTCGACTTTTGGGGATGAGCCGACTATTGAGGTCCGCTTACCCTATTGAATAAATACAAGATTGGGTATTTCTAATAAGTCCGCCCTTCCTATTGGGGTGATCGGGGCGAACGCGCCAACTTTCCATATACCACCTCCTCGACACTTAATAAACAAGGTTTTCGTTAGTTTTCTTCAATACTTGCAATGATGTTTTCAATATTCATATAACGAAAATCTTCTTGTTTGATAAAAATAATCTGTGCGGTACATTTTTCTCTTTTGATGATTTCTTTTACTTTCTCTTCAGAACGGGCGACCTGCGGCGTCAAAAGTAAAACGTCATAGTCTTTAAAATTTAGTTTTTCTTCGACCCTGCTTATCGGTGCATAATCTATCTCATATGATAGATTTCTTGCTCTGATCGCTTCAAGCATTTTTGATACGAGCAGCGATGCACTGATACCTGTCTCACAAATAATCAGTAGATCCTTATGCATAATATTCTCCTATCTTCTTTATCGGGCAAAGCCAATTGGTGAAAATGCCACATAGGTTAAAATAACAACAACTACCAATACAATAGCAGTCACCTTGGTGTATTTCCAAGGCTCGATATCGACTTTTGTATCGAATGAGTTCAACACAAATTCTCCATCAGGTTTCAATTTGGAAACTACCATTAAAATGATAATGTCTAAAACGAATAATGCCGTCAAAACATAGAGGAAATGGATATTTTGGAAAAACATTTTTGATAATGCGTATAACACGATATGCACAGCGATCGTCGTTTTTGCCCCAAAAGCCGTTGCTTTTTTTGAATAAAAGGCAAAGAGGATGATCACAAGCAGCGGCATATTGTATAAGCCATTGAATTCCTGAACGAACTGATACAAACCTGCTGGCGCAAAAGAAATGAATGGCGCTACGATAATAGAGATAATCCCCACAACCACTGTCACTGTTTTACCAGCCCGAGCGATTTGTTTGTCATTTGCTTTCTTATTGATAAGCGGTTTATAAAAATCCAGTGAAAACAAGGTCGATGTCGCGTTCAAAGCTCCCGCAAATGATGATAGGATCGCACCAAAGATCACAGCGGCGAAAATACCAAAGATCATTTTCGGCAATACTTCACTGACTAAAAAAGGATACGCATTATCTGGATTTGACATTAAACTATCCCCAAAAATATTCCGAGCGACGATCCCTGGAAAGACTAGGAACAACGCGCCAAAGATTTTGAAGACGCCGACCATGAACGCCCCTTTTTGTGCCTCAGCTAAATTCTTGCCGGACAACGCTTTTTGAACGATCATTTGATTGGTACACCAGAAATACAGATTGTTAAACAGCATCCCAGTAAATAAGGTCGGCCATGGAACAACAGCCGAGTCGATCGATCCCACAGAGTTAAGCAGCCATGGGGTGTTTACCACAACGTGTTCGATCCCGCCAACAAAGCTGCCGTCACCAAGCTTCATTAAGCCTAAAATTGGGACCAGCAATCCACAAACTAGCAGACCGACGCCATAAATGGAGTCACTATTGGCACTTAACGACAAGCCGCCGATCAGCAGATAGAGGATGCCGACAATACCAATTGCCATTGCTACGATTATGATCGCGACGATCGGCTGGACACCCAGCAGCTCATCAATATGGAAGATCTTATTGAACACCAGTGATCCAGAATAAAGAACCACGGGTAAGAAAGAAGTCATATAGGTCACAATAAATAAGATCGAAATAATTCGTTTGGTAACCGTATCATAACGAATCTCGATGAAATCTGAGATCGTATTGATGCCGTATTTAAAATATTTTGGCAAGAATATTACAGCCAAGGCTACGATCGCAATCGTAGCAGTTACTTCCCAGGCCATTACTTCCATCCCTGCATGATAACTTTGACCATTTTGTCCGACTATTTGTTCGGTGGACAGGTTCGTCATGATAATCGTGCCGGCGATCGGCAAAGCCGTTAAGCTTCGCCCGCCCATGAAGAAGCCTTCTGATCCAGAAGTATCGACACTTCTGGATCTAGAATAGGCAAACAACCATACACAGATGACAATCACTAGGAAACTGATTATAGAAAAAAGATTCATCGTCTAGCTCCTTTTCAATAGATTAAAGACCGGTGACCTCTCGAATGTAGCTTCTGGCTTTGACTGCATATTCAAATGGATTGGCTTTAGCCGGGTCCTGTTCTGCTTCAACTACGATCCAGCCTTCATAGTCGCTGGCATGGATTGCTGTCCAGATTGGAGTGAAATCAATCATCCCATCACCAGGAACCGTGAAGACGCCTTTCTTCACGCCGTTTAAGAAGCTGTCTTTTTCCTTTTCTACTTCTTCAGCCGTTTCTTGACGGATATCTTTAAAATGGATGTGCTTGATACGATCTTGATGACGGTTGTAAACCGCGATTGGATTTTCACCAGAAAAGACTAAATGTCCCGTATCGAACAATAATTTAACTTTCGCTGGATCAGTCATTTCCATTAAACGATCGATTTCTTCCGTTGTTTGAACGCCGGTACCCATGTGATGATGGTAAACGATCTCCATATCCTTTTCGTGGGCCAGATCCCCTAATTTTTCTAATCCTTCCGCCAGTTTTTTCCACTCTTCATCAGTGAAAACTGGTTTATCATCAAAGACTGGCGCTGTCATAATGCCTTGGATACTATGACCCTGCTCTGCTACTACGATGACTTTTGCTCCCATCGCATGTAAGAAATCCCGATGCGCTTTGAAGGCTTCGGCAGTTTCTTCAAAAGGTTTAGTTGTCAGAAACGCACTGAACCATGCGCTGGCAACCTTTAAGCCGCGAATACTCAAATATTGTTCCAACACCTCTGGATCTTTTGGATATTTGTTGCCGATCTCGGTTCCGGTGAACCCAGCAAGGGCCATTTCACTGATACATTGTTCAAAGGTATTTTCACTACCAAGCTCCGGCATATCATCATTGGTCCACGCGATTGGTGCGATGGCTAATTGAATTTGTTTGGTCATATTCTCACACTCCTGCTTATTTTTTTAGTTGTACTAAACTCTTCGTATCGAATGATTCTTGACAAGCCAACGCGATCTTAGTTGATTGCAATCCATCTTCTGCATTAACCGCTGGTTGACGTTTTTCTTGAATACATGAGATAAATTCTTGGGCTTCACGAATGAAGGCTTCTCTAAATCGTTCTGGGAAGTTTTGCGAACATGGACGGATGATCCCTTGATCGTTCATGATCGTCACAAGATTTTTCTCAGGTGCTTGCGCTACTCGCAGCATTCCTTTGGTTCCCATGATCTCTGTTTCGACATGATAGCCATGAGCTGCGTTTCTGCCGGCAACTAGTAAAGCCATTGTTTTATCACTCAAGCTCATCATTGCAGCTCCGGTCTCAAGCTCACCAGCCTGATCCAATTCTGGATACGCCGCATTTTTCCCAATCGCCCACACTTGATCGACTTCTTGGCCGGTAAACCAGCGAACCAAATCAATATCATGGATCGCCATATCCAAGAACAAGCCGCCGCTGTCGTTATTCATCGCAAATTTGACAAAGCTTTCTAAGCCTTCGCTCGGATCGATCCCATAACAACGAATCAGTGTGATTTCGCCGATTTCGCCATCTTCAACCATTTTCTTCGCATACTGATATGACTCATCATAGCGGCGCATGAAGCCTAACATGAAGACCTGATCAGGATGCTCTTCGATGACTTTTTGGGTCTTTTTAATATCTTCAACTTCTAGGCCTAATGGTTTTTCAGTAAAGACATGCTTGCCATTTTCCATCGCCAAGCGGACTTGGTCACAGTGAAAGCCTGATGGTGAAACAATAAAGACTGCATCGATCACGGAACTTTTGACCATTTCTTCATAGCTGGAAAAAGTATGCTTGACGCCTAATTTCTTCTGTGCGAATGCTAATTCTGTTTCAACTAAACTGCACGCAGCCGTAAGCTCACAACCACTGACACCCGTTGCTAAATTTTGTGCATGTACTTTTCCTAATCTTCCTAAACCGACGATGCCTACTCTAATGTTGTTCATGAAATACCTCCGTTTTCTGAGAATTACTCATTGTATAGTGCTGGTCGTTCATCCATTTGAATCATTACTTTTGTTTTTGTTTCACGAGACTCATGACAAGCCATCATGGTGATCGCTGCTACATACCCATCCCAAGCGGTAGGACCGACAACCGCATCATTTTTGATCGAATCGATCCACAGCTTGAATTCATAATCATAGGCATCCAAAAAGCGAGTCTGCCAATCTGGTGAAACAGGTGTGTAATTTTTTTCTTCTGATTTAATTCGTGTATAGGCTGGGTCCGTCATTCCTACTTCTGCCGTTTCGAAAACCACATCACATTTAATATCGTAGCCGAAGCGGCAATTCACAAAGATTTCCAAATCAATCGTTACACCGGATTTTGTTTGAAAGATCAGCAGCTGCGGATCATGCAAATCGGCATGGGAATTGCTGGTTTTCTTCGGCAAGATCATTTGAACAGATTCATAATCTTCATTTAGCAACCAGCGAAGCACATCAATCTCATGAATCGCGGTGTTGCTGATCGCCATCGGTGTCGTGTAGTTTTCATCCGCGCTAGGATTTCTATGGGCACAATGCATCATTAATGCTTCTCCGTATTGCTTCGATTCGATTGCTTCTTTCAGTTCAATGTAGCCGCGGTCATAGCGGCGCATGAAGCCAACCTGAACCAATTTCTTCCCATAAGCAACTTCCGCATCAACGATCCGGCGGCAGCCTTCCGCATCCATCGCTAATGGCTTTTCGCAGAAAACATATTTCCCATGCTTGATTGCTTCTAACACATACTGCTCATGAGTCGGGTCCCAAGAAGTCACAACAACGACATCC
Organism: Enterococcus hulanensis; assembly: GCF_005405485.1. Classification (GTDB taxonomy): domain Bacteria; phylum Bacillota; class Bacilli; order Lactobacillales; family Enterococcaceae; genus Enterococcus_A; species Enterococcus_A hulanensis. The sequence continues at coordinate 62,255 of NZ_BJED01000004.1, forward strand.
ACATCTTCAGAAGCGATCAATGCTTCTCCGGTTTCAAAGAATTTAGCATCGACACGTTTGGCAACCTCTTTAGCGGCTTTTACATTGATATCTGAGACTGCTGTCACATAAGCCCCTTGTGTTTTCTGATTGATCCTGTCGATATGCTCGATGCCGATTGCACCTGTTCCGATAACGCCCACTTTTACTCTCAATTACTTATCCCCCTGTTCTGTTGTTTAAGCACACATAGTATGCGCTTACAAAATTATTCCTGTGTAGCTTTTATTCTTAAAAGGTAGAGCCCTCTCTTTGCTCCGCCTTTTACTACCCATAAGCTTGTACATATAATTCCTTTATTTGACTATGACTAGGCACCTTTTTATTATTTTGCGGACTTCCGCTGGCCAACGCATCCGCGGCCATTTTGTCTAAGGCTGCCATAAACGCTTGCTGATCAATACCATAATCTCGGATCGTTGGGATCGACAGCTGCTCACAGAGTTCTTGGATCTTTTTAATCAGATACTCCGCAGCCTCTTCCGTCGATAATTCTTCGGCTGCCGGATAAATAAATCTGGCGATCGTCGCTAATTCAGCCTGAATAGCATCCTTTGAGAATTCTAAAAAGACCGGCAATAACATCGCATTTGATATCCCATGAGGAATGTGAAAAAGTGCCCCCACCGGTCGACTCATTCCATGAATCAATGTGACTGACGCATTCGAAAAGGCAATCCCCGCCTCCGTTGAAGCTAAGCTCATTTGTTCTCTGGCTTCAGTGTCGTCGCCATTTTCGTATGCCTGAGAAAGCGTGTTCAAAATTTTCTTCATCGCTTCCAGTGAAAATAGTCGTGTCACCTCATTGGCTTTGACCGATACATAGGATTCCAGCGCGTGACATAAGGCATCGACTCCGGTCGCCGCGGTTACTTTCGGCGGTACAGTTTTCGTGAAATCAGAATCAACGATTGAAATCTGGGGCATGAAAACGAGATCCTTCATCATCATTTTGACTGCCGTTTTTGTATTGGTAATAACTGCCACATCGGTCACTTCCGAACCAGTTCCCGCAGTTGTTGGAACAGCAATCAGCGGAATCCCCGCTTGCAGCTGATCAAAATCCCTTACATGAATCGCCTCGAGACTTAATTGATTAGCCGCCAAAACGGCTACCACCTTGGCTGTATCCAAACAGCTGCCGCCGCCAAAAGCAATGATATGATCACATTGATATTTTTGAAACAACTTCAACGCGTCATAGACGTTTTCTTGTGTCGGTTCGGCTTGAATGTCTGTATACTCGGCTAACTGATCACTTGTTTTTCCTAACAGCTCCTTGACCTTTTGGAGATGTCCCGTTTGCTGCATAACCGTATCACTAATGATTAACGGCTTGTTGCCTAATTTTTCTGATTCTTCCATAAGAAATTGGATCGTTCCCCCGCCTATTCTTAAATTGGCAGGCATTTTCAGTTGAATATTCACAGAAAAAACCTCTTTCTGGCTAATCGCCTATATCAGAATCCTCGAAGCTCTTTGACAGAGCTTCGAAGCAAATCTTTATATCTCACTTTGTGCATAACGAGCTGTAACTACTTTTCGATGGGTATAAAATTCAACACTGTCTTTGCCATTGGCATGCAGATCGCCAAAGAAAGAGTGCTTCCAGCCCGAAAAGGCAAACCAAGCCATCGGCGCCGGTACGCCAAGATTGATTCCCAGCATTCCAGCATCAACATTTTCTCTAAAGTAGCGAATCGCCGAAGCGTTGTTGGTATACAGACACGAACCGTTCGCAAATTCAGATTCATTCGTCAGCTCAACCGCTGCCTTTAAATCTTTCACCCGCACGATTGATGCCACTGGGGCAAAAATCTCATCTTGCCAGATTTTCATATCCATCGTGACATTGTCAAAAATCGTAGGTCCAACAAAATAGCCTTTTTCTGGAATATTTTCGCGACCATCCAGCAATAGATCCGCCCCTTCATCGACCCCTTTTTGAATATAATCAAAGGTCCGCTGCTGCGCTTCTTTTCGAATGACCGGTCCTAAGAAGACCCCTTCATCCAAGCCATTGCCGATCTTGACTGCTTTTGCCGCAGCCTTAAATTTTTCAACAAACTGATCTGCGATCGCCTCTTCCAAAACGATGACAGAAGCTGCCATGCAACGTTCGCCAGCAGAACCATAAGCTCCGCCAATAAGGTCTTTGACTGCTCGATCAATGTTGGCATCCTTCAACACAACAACATGGTTTTTCGCTCCAGTCAATGCTTGTACCCGTTTCAGATTTTTTGTGCCTTCGCGGTAAACATATTCACCGACATTTTTTGACCCTACGAAGCTGATACCTTTTACTAACGGATCTTGCAACAACGTGTTAACAACATCATGAGCACCATAAACGACGTTGAAAACACCGCTTGGAAATCCTGCCTCTTCGATCAGCTCAACAATTTTTTCCATCAATAACGGCGTTTTTTCTGAAGGCTTCAGCACCACCGTATTTCCTGCCGCCAGCGCCATCGGGAAGATCCAGAAAGGCACCATCATTGGAAAATTAAACGGTGTGATCCCGCCAATTACTCCGATCGGGTAACGATAATTCGTGATCTCAATATCAGTCGCCGCTGTCGACAAGGAATCTCCCATAATTAAATTAGTGATTCCCGCTGCGTGCTCGACATTTTCGATTCCTCGCTGAACTTCTCCCAGCGACTCGGATAATGATTTCCCATTTTCCAGCGTAATCAAACGTGCCAATTCGCTCTTATGTTCTGTTAAAAGCTGATGCAGTTTGAAAAGATAACGTCCGCGAACTGGAACCGGAACTTTTTTCCAAGTTTGAAAGGCAGCATCAGCAGCTCTGACTGCTTCGGCCGTTTCTGTTTTGCTGGATAATGGTACATTCACCAGTGCTTCTTCTGTAGCCGGATTGACGACTTCTTCAAATTCTGTTGCTCGACTTGCAACCCAACGACCATCAATATAATTTCTTAAAAATCTTGTCATTCAATTTCCTCCTAAAAACCTAACTAAACTTTATGTGTCTGACAGCGAATTAACTACTTGCGCTGCAAGATCCATTCGTGTTTCTTTTCATTGTGGAATTTCCAAATTCGCTCAGGCCCCGCCATCACATTTAAATAGTAGGAAGTATATCCATCTGCTACTCCAACTGGATGATAGCCCTTGGGAACTTCGACGACATTTTGGTGCTCCACCGTCATCGTTTCATCTAACGAACGGTCCTCTGTGTATACTCGTTGAAAGACAAAACCCTGCTCTGGATCAAGCTCATGATAATAAGTTTCCTCTAAAAAGGACTCATGAGGCAGATTCTCTTGATCATGCTTATGAGGAGGATAGCTGGAAAAATTGCCGCCCTCGGTATAAACCTCGACCACCAGCAAGCTGCTGGCAGTATCGACATTGTCCGGTAAAATATTATGGACGAGCCGTTTATTCTGATAAAGGCCGCGTTCTTCGACGGTATTATCCTCTGCACGAATCACACACACCGGCAACGCTTTTTTCGCTGGTGAATAGCAAAGTGCCAATCGGACATTGTCTGTAGTTGCCACAAGTTCAAACGAATGCTCCGCTGGAAGATAAATACTATCGGTTGGAATCTTTTCAAAAACAGATTCTCGTGTTCCTAAATCTTCATACCAAGTGTCTGCTGCTTTAACCTTAATTTTCCCGGTCAAAACGACGATGCAGACCTCCTGTTGACTGCCGATTTCCTTGTAAGAAGCACCCTTTTCCAGCTCTAAAATCTGAAATTCGATATAACTCAAATCAGAATTAGCCTGCCGAATATTTTGGATTTGTTTTACTCCAGGTGCCAGTTCTTTGTTTAATGGTTGATGCTTCAATGTCTTTTCCAATCAATCCACTCCTTATTTTCAATCACAAAAAGCAATATTTAATACTTTCTGATAGTGGCAAGTTTCGCTTGTTTGGCTTTGTAAGCCTCCTGCACAGCTGCTTTACCCGATACCTCTGAGATACCGACGTTCCACCAGCTGCCGTCGTACCCGTCTGTCATGGTTTTAGGAAGTACCTTTATCTCAATCAGCGTCGATCGTGTTTGCTTCTTCGCATCCTCGACCGCTGCTTGTAACTCTGCAATCGAGTTTACCCGATACGTTTTTGCGCCATAGCCTTCAGCAACTTTGGCGTAATCGACGTTCATGATCTCGTCCTTGGTATTTCTGAATTCGGTTCCTTGGCTAGCTCCGCCATTGTCCATCTGTAAATTATTGATACAGCCGAAACCAGAATTATCGAAAAGAACAATGTTGATTTTTTTATCATATTGCAAACTAGAAACCAGCTCGCTATGCAGCATCAAGAAACTGCCATCGCCTACTAAGGCATAGACCTCTTGTTCTGGTCGAGCCATTCGTACGCCCATCGCACCAGCGATTTCATAGCCCATACAAGAATAACCGTATTCCAAATGATAGGTATTCTCCTTCACAGGATTCCATAGGCGCTGCATATCTCCCGGCAATGAACCGGCTGAACCGATCACGATCGCGTCTTCATCAACAAAATCATTTAAATGAATAAAGACCTCTGTTTGCGTCAAATTCGTAGCCAACGCATCGGCATATTCATTTAAGATTTCTTGAGAAAAATGATCTTTGATTTCTGGCGTAAAGTCTTTACGGTTAAAATGCGCAGCTTTCAACCGATTTCGCTCACTGATCCATTCTTCCTTCAGTTCATTGATCTTCTCGCCATAGGCGGTTTGATAACCTTCGATCATTGGGGCAAGCTGCTCCAAGGTCGCTTTCGCATCACCAACCACTTGAAAGGCTTCCAGCTTAGCGGCCTGTTGTCTGCTTACGTTAATATTCATCATTTTCGCTTGTTCAAAATTAAAAATACTTTTAGAAGCTGACGTAAAATCAGTGTAGCGTGTGCCGATCCCAATAATCAGATCCGCCTGCTGCACAGCTTTATTAGCAGCCGAAGTTCCCAAAATCCCCATTCCGCCGAGATTGTTTTTAAATTTCCACGAAACGGTCGATTTACCTGCGTGCGTTTCAACTAACGGAATCTGACAATCTCTTGAGATTTGCTCAAGAATCTCACCAGCCTCCGAATATTTGCAGCCGCCTCCTACGATGATGACAGGTCGTTTGCTGTCCTTTATTCGTTGACTCGCTCCAGCAAGCTCACGAGCGGTCGGAATCCTGCGATCAATATAATGTACTCTTTTTTTGAAAAATTCTTCCGGATAATCATAGGCTTCTGCCTCCACATCCTGCGGCAGACAAATCGTTGCCGGCCCCATCGTTGCCGGGTTCGTCATGACTTCAAAGGCCCGCAATAACGCAGACATCAACTGCTCTGGTCGATTGACGCGGTCCCAGTAACGAGAAACAGCTTGAAATGCATCATTTGTCGAAAAGGCTACGCTACCTGCATGTTCTAGCTGCTGCAAAACCGGATCAGGCTGACGTGTAGCAAACGTATCCGCCGGTAAAAAAAGTACGGGGATATTATTTGCGAATGCAGTACCCGCTGCTGTTAACAGATTGGCCGCGCCCGGTCCAGCAGATGTTGATACAGCAAAAATTTTCTTGCGTAAATTCTGTCTGGCAAAGGCAGTAGCCGCGTGGGCCATCCCCTGTTCATTTTTTCCGCTATAGCTTTTCAAATGTCCGGGCTCTAATTCCAGCGCCTGACCGATCCCCAAAACATTTCCGTGACCATAAACATGAAAGATCCCTTCAACATAAGGCGTTTCTTTGCCGTCGATGCTGATGTATTGTTGATTCAAAAATTTTAGTAATGCTTGTGCTGTTGTTAAACAAACCGTCTTTTCCATTTTCTTCACCTTAAATCCGAGCGATCATTTCGCCGTATATTTCTTTCTCCAATGTAATAAAATCTTTTACCTCCTGAGTCGTCGGTAAGGAATCTGAGCAGTTATTGCTTTTGACCATCATTGACGCTTCCGCTGAGCCAAACTCTAAACAATCGATAATCTCCCAGCCTTCGAATAAACCGTATAAGAAACCCGAGCCATAACCATCTCCGCCGCCAAAGCCTTTGCGTGCTTCCACCGGAAACGGCTTGATTGAAAACTGCTGCTGATCGGCCGTATAAGCAGTCGATCCTTTCATTCCATGTTTGATTACGACAATCTCAGCACCACAACTGTGCCAAAAAGCAGCGCTTTCATTATCTGACATGTTAGGCTGGATCAACTTCTCTGTTAGATCGAACTCTTCTCTTGAACCCATGATAATGTCTGATTCCTTGGCAATCATCGAATAGTAAATAGAAATATCATCGTTGTTCTTCCAGTTATAAGCGCGGTAATCAATATCAAAAATAATTTTGACATTGTTCCTTTTCGCCAGCATCACTGCCTTTATCACGGCTTCTCTGGACGGGCTCTCTGCTAGTGCAGTACCTGAGATCAATAGTGCTTTTGACCGTTTCAAGTAGTCCTCATCAATATCCTCAACACTAAGCTGCAGGTCTGCGGCTTGATTTCGATACATCAAAATATTACTTTCCTTTGATGAGAGCATTTCGGTAAAGGTCAGCCCCAGCTTTTCACCATGCTGCGCTTTGCTGATCTGAGACGTATCGATGCCTTGTTCATTGAAATAATCGATCACATACTCGCCAAACTGATCGTCCGATACTGTTCCGATAAAACCAGCTTTCATGCCATGTTTGGTAACACCCACAGCAATATTGGCAGGAGATCCGCCCACAAATTTTTCAAACATATGGACCTTTTTCAATGGTTTAAACTCTTCTTTGACTTGATCATTGTAGGCAGGATTAAAATCAATAGCGACTCTTCCTAAAAGCAGCAAGTCAAATTCTTTTGATTGGTCAAACTTTATATAACTCAATATATCCACCTCTTTATCCGTTCTTCTATTTCTGAGGCAAGTATAGCACGCTAAAACTCAGCGTGCAATATTTATTTTCGCACGCATAATTGCGTGCTATTTGAAAATAACGACAAAAAAAGCGTGAATCGCCTTACATCACGATTCACGCCTAGATTAAATATTGTATTTTGTCTTAATAATTATATCAGTAAATAGCGCATCCTTTGTAATCATTTTATTATTTTGCAGCTGATTCGCTAACATCAGTAATGAACGATAGCCTTGAGTAAATCCATCTTGATCGATTAGAAAATCAACCCGATCGTTTTTCAGCATCTCAATATTGTTCTTAGTCAAATCATAAATGATTACATAGGGCCGCTTGCTTTCATCGATTTTTTCCAACGCTCGGGCAATTCCCGCTTGTCCGCCAGAAAAAACGACTACGCCATCTAAGTTTGAATAATTCTCCAAGGTGTTGCTTAAAATCTTTTCAACCTCGGCGCTTGAATCAAAGCTGCTCTGAACACCCGTCAGCTCCAGTTCAGGAAACGACTCTTTCAATTCTTCAACAAAGCCTGCGACTCGTAAGCTGTTGACGCTATTTCCAAAGTAGCCGGTAATCGCTAGAACCTTGCCCGTTCCTTTCGTCAGCATACCTAGTAATCCCGCAGCCGTTTTTCCGCTTTTGAAGTTGTCCATCCCAACAAAACACTGTCGATTCGTACCAAGAATATCCGAATTAAAGGTAATGATGAGGATGCCCTGATCGGTCAATTGATTAATTTTTTCTCTGATACCATCACTATCTACTGGCATGATCGCAATCCCTTTTACTCCAAGCTCCACCAGTCGATCCAACGCCTGCAGCTGGGCCGCTTCATCGACCCCGTCTACCTCTTCTAAAAAGCAATCAATGTTTCGCTTTTTCAAATCCCCGATAATAGATTTCAGACCTGATCGGATCGGAATCATAAAAGAAGATTTCGCCAATTGTGTGACAATCCCCAGCTTGAGCGTTGTCTCTTTTATGACCTTCTTTTTCTTTGGAACATAGTTCATTTCCTTGGCGATTGCTTTGATTCTTTCTGCAACCTCAGGATTGATCCTTCCTCGATCGTTCAATGCCCGATCCACTGTTCCCCTAGACACTCCTGCCTTCTCAGCTATTTCTTTAATTGTACCCGCCATCTTGCCTCTCCTTTTTTCCTATTGTGTTTATTTTATCACAAAACAAAAAAGCACGCAATTACGCGTGCTTTTCATGGTGATTGATTCATTCTGCCAACCTTTACCCAAGCTTCTGATTGATCCGCTCAATCTCTCGTTTGTATTTCAAATAATAAAAAATCCAGATACCAAAGAAAATAAGGAAAAAGGTCACAGACGCAGATAGGATGACCTGCCATCTAAAAGGAAACCACTGATTTACCCCGGCTGCGATCATAAAGGCAACAAAGCTTCCACCCATATGGATCAATGTCTGCGCTAATAGCGACAGCCTCTTCACATCATAAATCAAGCTCAGCAAACCAATCACCACCGATAGTAAAACAAAGCTCACCACGATTTTTCTGACCCCGCTATCCGCAAAAATAAATGCAAACAACATACAGATGGTACTGCCGAAGCCAATTGATTGGGCCAGCATTTTGATTATTTTTTTCATTGTGCCTTCCTCCTTTGAACACCCAGCTGACATTTCAATTGATCAACAAAACGCCGAGAAACAGTAATTTTCTGTCCATTCTTCAAATAAGCATACAAGCTGCCGGAAAAGGCGACCTCCAGTTTTTGAATCTTCTTCGTATTGACCAATGCCGATTTTGAAACCTGTAAAAATTGCTCAGCAGGAAGTTCTTCCTTTAACGAAGCCAATGATTTACGGATCGAATACTGCTCATTTTCTGTATACAATGTCACGATTTTATTGAATACTTCCAAATAAATGATTTCTGATTTATTTAACAGGATGATTTCATCCTTCACTTTGATCACCAACTGATCCTCTTGATACGTCTCCAATCGACTAGCGATTTGATCGGCCAACTTCTCTTCCGCTGCTCGAATGCGAACCTCCGGAGCTATCCAATTTTTCCCAATCTCTATTTGAAGCTTCAATCCTTTAAACATCTGCCTCCCCCCTCAATATCCTTATAATAATCGATTTCCTGTATAGAAAATAGACCTTTTCCCTTTCCGGTATAAGGAGCGGCCTATCCGGTAAAACAAAAAAAGAAACCTCACGAAAAGGTTTCTTTCCTAAATTTATTCTCGAACCATTTCAACACCAGCAGGTTCAACTGCGTAATCGCTGTCTGTTTCCATTGGACGCTCTTTCAAATAAATGGCTTGTTGATGCTGCTGCAGCATACCGATTTTTTGAGTAATCAGCACTAACAGCTGTCGCAGGCTCTCTTCTGAATTGACCTTGTTCTCGACGATCGCTTGGCAAAGATATTCCACTTGATGACTTTGCTCGAACAGCTCAAGATAGCCTTCGCTAGTGCGATCAATATCGCGGATCATCTGCCAATCCGTGTCATGATAATAAGTATCGTACATGACGAAATCCAAACGATAAACTGCTAATACGAACAAATCCCGTACTTTTTGATTTTCCCGCAATAATATTGCCAGATCTGCCGACCCATTGGCGATCTCTCCGCCTAATTCCAACAGAACCGAATAATTATTATCGTATTCCTTTTTCAGCTTTTGGAACAATCGTGTTGTCTTTTTGATTTCCTTCTGCTTCTCACGATATTTCAAATATTGAAACATCAGCAGTGCTGCTAAAAATGAAAAGAAGCAGCCAAAGAAAGCCGTTGATGCATTGACAAATGTTTTAATGATATCGATATGTTCGCCGAAAAAATCTCTGTTGAAATAAATCAGACCAATACTAATCACCGCAATGACTTCACCGACCAATAAAACGGCTAAAGCAACAATCGCTAGTTTTTGTTTTTCTGAAATCATTTTTCACCACGCATTCAAATTGAATGCTTCTCCTTATATTTTTTCTCCCAAACCCCTAAAAGTAAGTCCCTTCGCCTCCCTGTTTTATTTATTAAACACCTTAGAAATTAGTTTCTACATATTTAATTAATAAAATGACTTTTTTATAATGATACACATATTTTAGCGTTTAATAACGTTTTTTATTATATCATTTATTGAATCTATAATAAAGACCTCAAGAACATTTTGGATAAAACTTTTTATTTATAATTATTGTATGAAATGAATTATTTATAAAAAAGCACCATTGCCTACAATATGCAAGCAATGGTGCCCCGTCTATCAGTCTTACACGCTATTTCTCAATCAACCCTTCAACCTGCGGCAGTCCGATGCCGGCTGTGTATACCTCAATCAAGCCAGACGGCAGTTCAAGATCAGCGGTGTGCCCTTTGACATTCATATGGATGGTATCTTCTTTGTCTGCCAGAATTTTTTCTTTGAAGTCTGGATCAGACAGCGCCGCTACTCCCATCGAAGCCACATCACCATAGTTCAGTGCGTCCAGCGCCTCATCAGCAGACCGGATCGTTCCCGAGATAACTACCGGAACTCTGCCAGCGACAAAGTTCTTGATTACCAAAATAACTGGTTCAGTATGCTCCCCTCTTTGCGGCATCGCCTTATAAGCGTCTTTACCGAAATTCCCACCTGCCGCTGAGGAAAGGTCAAGGAAATCAAGATCCTGTTCCAACAATTTATCGATTAATTTCAATGAATCATCTAAATCGTAGCCTACCATATCGCCGTGGATTTCCTCTGGCGAGATTCGATAGCCGACGATCGCATGTGGATTTTCTGCCCGTGCAACCTTCAACACTTCCTTGGTTACCTCGATCGCAAAATTCATCCGTTTCTCAAACGTGCCGCCCCAATAATCATCACGCTGGTTCGAATAGCTGGAGAAAAACTGCTGGATCAAATAATGATTCGCACCATGAATCTCCACTCCATCAAATCCCGCTCTCAATAAGCGCTGTGCTGCCAGACCGAAATCCTTCACCACCTGCCAAACTTCATCCTCAGTCAACTCCGTCACTTTATATTGTAAAAATGGAAACTCGATCGCACTCGGCGCGTAGGCTTTACCAGTCACATAGCAACCATAAGCACCTTCCCGACCTGGATGCTGGATTTGCCCGATCGCTTTACCGCCATTGCTCTTCATCGCCGCCGCTAACTTGCTATAAGCTTCGATCGCCTCATCATTGTACAGCGCCAGTTGCTTCGGATGCCCCTGGATATTTTCTTGGACCGTGATCGCCCCAGTCAAAAGCAAATCCGCAAACTTGCTGCGCCGTTCAAAATACTTGATATCTTCTTCTGTTGGTCGACCGTTTGCCGGATCAGCCGCAAAAACCACCATCGGACACATCGCGAAACGATTTTCCAAACGACCGCCGTGTTTCAGTTCGAGCGGTTCAAATAATTTTGCATATTTTTCCTTCATTGATGATCCATCCTTTCTTTTTATACGCGCGCGTGAGTTGTATACCAGCCGCCATCGATCGTGATCGTCGCACCTGTGATGAAGCTGGCTTTAGCAGAAGCTAGAAACGCAAACAGCTTCGCCGGCTCCCAATCCTCCCCGATTCGACGACTAGGAATTGCCTTCAACGCCGCTTCCGTTCCCAACATCTCCCATGCCTGATCCGGCATCAAATTCGTGCGAATCAATCCCGGACAAACAGCATTTACCCGAATAAAGGTATTATCCCCTTCATCAATCTCCGTCACCTGTTTTGGCCGGCCAAACATATCGGCCGGATTATTATTTAACAGTGCCGCTGCACTTTGTCGTGTATAATTCAGCAGCGCCGCTTTCAGCACATTATAAGGAACCGAATCCCCGATCATGAAGGAAGCCACCGATGCCGTATGGGTAATGCTCGGATTTTCCGACTTGCGCAAAAGCGGTACACAATACTTAGTAAACAACGCCGCATGCAGCAAATAAAGCTGAAACGCCCGCTCAAATTCACCCGAATCAACATTCTCGACCGTTCCCACAATCGCTGACCCCGCATTACAAACCAAACTATCTAATTTGCCAAATTTTTCCTCCACAAAATCAACTGCCGCCCTAATCTGCTCTTCATCCGTCACATCACATTTAAAAGGCAAGAACTTCTCACCAAGATCCTTCGTCCGACTAAAATTCCGACCAATCCCGATCACCGTCGCCCCCTGATCCAGAAACTCCTTTGTCGTGGCAAGGCCGATGCCGGAAGTCGCACCAGTAATCAATACGATATAATCTTTTAACATCTCGATTCCTCCTTATCAGTTACTGACCGTCATCAAGCCGCCGTCGATCAACACATCGGCGCCATTGATATACTGTGCATCCGTCGAGGCGAGAAAGGCGATCAAGTCCGCCACTTCTTCCGGTTTTGCCGTTCGCCCGCAGGTCACCTTCGCCATCCGATCATACATCGCCAGTACATCGTTTTCCTCCATATTGACACCCTCGCGTTGGAAGATCGGTGTCTGGATAAAGCCCGGCGACACACTATTGCAGCGCACACCAATAAACCCCATAGCTTGCTGCTTGGTATACAGCACCACGGCGTTTTTCGCTAAATTATAAAGTGGATTTTCAGAGCTGACAGTTCGGCTGGCGGCAGAAGCAGTGTTGATGATACTTGCGTTGTTTTGCGGAGCATTTAATAAAAGAGGATACAATTCTTTGGCAAACAGCATCGGCGCCCTTAACAAAAGACTAAAACAGCGATCAAATTGATCTACCGTCACATCACGAATCGTGGTATTCTCACCAAAACCCGCATTGTTCACAAACACATCCAACTCATTACCAAACGTTTCTTTAATGAACTCACACGTCTTTACGATCTCATCGGCATCCCGCACATCACACATCCGAGGAATAAACCGATCACCTAAATTCTTCGTCTTGCTAAAATTCCGACCGATCCCAATGACCGTCGCGCCCTCTTCAATAAACAGCCGAGCCGTAGCCAGACCAATCCCAGAGGTCGCACCAGTGATAACGACTTTGTAATCTTGGAACATTCCATTCTACCTCCCTTTTCCAAAGCAAAAAAACTTCAAACAAAATAGGCAGTTGAATTTGTTCAATCGAGTTGTAGTTTGTGGATTTTGGTTGCAGACAGATGTCTTGGTGATTTGAAGTGACTCGTAAAAAAGTAGAGGAAATATTTTTGTTGCTAGTTTAATGATAGCATAATCAGGTTAGTTGGAAAACGCATTCATAAATAAATCATAAAAATACAAAGAAAAAAATCACCTATACGTTTGGCTCCAAAGCCCGACTCATTATGCTAAACTTAGGAGAACTATAAAATAGGAGAACCCTGCACGTTTATTACAATCTGAAAACTAAGTTGTAAAAACAGTTTTATCTCAAGAAATATTACTAAAAAGGAGTGAAATGAATGACTCATTTTGATGCACCTCAATCACTTGCAGAAATCAAAGAAGTATTAAGAAAAGCAATGGCTGTGAATAACGATCCGTATACAGTTGCTTTATTAGGTCTCAACATGCGCTATACATTTACGTTAAATACAGAATCTAACGATGGCTTCGCTAAATTTTTGGCTAAGCGGATTGGGAATCGTTATGATCTTGATGACTTTCTTTTAGATAGCCAAGAATCTGAAGCACTTGATTCTTATCTCCAAGTGTTAGCGATGTACTATTTAATCTCAGAAGATACACAACAATTTCAAAAAATCGTCAACTGGATGCCCAGCCTAACTTCCGCTCAAAAACAAGTAATTCTCAATTGGCCAAAAAACATGGTTTTCAGTGTATTCAAAACTTTTGTTGAGAAAGATTCAGTTACTTTTCAAGACATAAAAGACGAAAAAATTTACTCAGTTTCCTTTGCCGATCCAAATATGCCTAGTGAACTAGCGAAATATGATACACCACTCTTAACATTCATTGTTCCGACAGATACCGATTATTTGAGCACCATGGCACTTTCTTGTCAACCAACGGAAGATTTAAAAAAGGTCTTAAACGCAACCAATAACAAAAAACAAGCTGAACTAGCTCTTATAGACTGGTTTTTTAGCACCGCTCCAGAACTTTCTGAAAATTATGATGAATTCTCCGAACAAAGTTTCTATTCCTTAGCACGAGGGAAAAATGAATCAACGACAGATTTTGCTCGAAGGTTACTGCGACAGGATGAAAAAATCATCCGTTTTAAATATTATGATCAATTCGAGGCGTTTACGATCAAAGTTATTGAGACCTTTCCACAAATGTTCTTTCAGGCAGCGAATGCATTTCCTTTGCTTCTAGCATTAGAACAATTATTCACTATAGGAAGTGAAACAAATGATTTCTTTGATCAAAACTATCTACCTGATTTTTGGGAACTACTGATTCGGGAGCATCTAGCTAAAGAAGTAAAGGCGATCAAGTCTTATCGCATTTCAGAGGATTATTGGGATGAAGAAGATTTTGAATTGGATTTGGGATTTTAGCTAGAATCAAAAAAAGGAGTCTCGCTGTTCCAAAATTCAGCGAGACTTCTTTTATTTAAGCATTTTTTTTCGGCAAATCCAAAGCAAAGTAAAGTTTAGGGCTAAATCTATTGTCTAATGTTGCCTCAACAGATAGCTCATTTTTATACTCTTAATCGGAATAATTCTCTTCTTCACCAATTTGAGTATAATTCAATTCCATAAATCTTTTTTTGTTTCTGTATATAAATATTTCGATATATAAACTTTCGGTTTTATACATATCTCTCACTTTCATCAAATCCTAGAACTATAAAAAATTACTCACAAAAACAATGATAACAATTAATCTTCTTATTGCTCCATTACCAAACTATCAAGAAATCCCCTAATCCTCTTTTCTTCTTCACTTCCATTAGTAGAAAAGCGAGCAATTCTAATCCCTAATTTAGTTAAAATACTATCTTTCCGTTCATCTCTCACCACCTGTTCCGGTCTTGAATGAAACTTATGACCATCTACTTCAATTGCAGCAATTGGTTCTTTTCCTGTCTTAAAGTAGAAAACAAAGTCTAATCTTGCTCCATTCTTAACGTATTGCTGTTCATCTGGTGTCAACACTGAAAAATCTCTAGCTAATTTCTTTATCGTATATTCTGTTGTACACGTAATTGACTTATACTTTTCTTCAGCTAAAATATTTAAGATCATATCCATCATTAAATTTTCTGAATCAAATTTAGAATGATTGACTTTATAATTATTTCTTCTTTTAGACAGTTCTTCTTGAAAATCCTTTGTTAACAAATCAAAAATTGAGTTTACAGGACTTTTATGCTCCAATGAATAGTCACTGTTATACTTAATATGTCTAATTAAACTTGCGATGCTGCCATTTCTCTTACTAAACTCTCTCACAGAACTATTAAGAACAAAAAGGCGTTCAGCTCGTGAAACTGCAACATTGATTAACTTTTCGTCCTCTACAAAATTGTAATTTCTTTTACTTCCTTTATTATCTAAAACAGTAGAAAAAATTATTGCTTCACATTCTCTTCCTTGAAATTTATGAACAGTATCTGCAACATACTTCTTTTGTTGTTTCTCAATGGCAGCAAGACTTTTATCTGCTTGCCTTCTAAAAGGCGTTACTATCCCTGTAGTTTTCATATCATGAATAATTGGACAAGCTTTACTAAATTCTTCAGATAAAACACTATCAATCTCACGTTGATTAAATATTTTCTTGTCATAATCAAATTTCATGTGATTACCATCAGATGTTTCAACAAGAACTAAGGCTTTTTCATTTTTATTAAAATCACTCAAAACAATTAATTCTCCGTTGTAGAACTCTTGATTGCAAAAGTTGATAATCATCGGATGGCAACGATAGTGTTCTTTTAGTAAAACAGATGGGAGTTCTTCATCAAATACCGCTTCCATTGATGATAAAATACTATGCTTAAAGTAATCGTACGCTTCATCTTGTGGAGGAACTATATTTTTTTGCTTCTCTTCTTTATTCGTGATGATATTAGGTAATTGTTTATTATCACCGACAATAACAATATTTTTTGCAACACTAAGCGGGAAAATACTTGGAACTAGACTTCCCATAGATGCTTCATCAATCACAACAATATCAAATTTTTCACCTTTTTGAATATTCATCGTAATAGCATCGCAAGTACTTAGAGTGACAGGAAAATCTTTAGTAAAGGCTTTATAATCATGTCTCACTTGATTTTTTTCCGCTCTATCCCTGCCAACTGTATATTTGTTACTCAAGAACGATTTAAAGATTTTTTCGGATAGTATGCCGACGCTTTCATCGAGCATTTTGTAGTTGCTTTTTTCTAAAAATGACAAGATTTCCACTATCTCTTTTTTAACAGATGCTATTTTATTTTGATAATATTCTCGTTCTACATAATCAATAAGCTCTTGTATAGATTCACTTGAACGGAATGGATCAAAATTATATATACCATATCGAAAAAAATACTTAATCTTCTTTCCAATATTGAGTTGCTGATCATCGTTTAAATTCAAGTCAACCAGAAGCTTCATTTGCTTTTGAGTCCCAAACTTAATCAAAGGTGTTCGTTTCAGTTTTGTTTTTAAAGTACTAGTAGAATCAATTTTATTCTTTATATAGGACTCAAAATATTTTTCCTCTTGCTGCCAATCCCTCAATTCTTGTTCCAAACTAGCCAATCGATTTCGCACTTCTAAGATCCGACTTAGGTCCTTAAGATCTTGCCTTAATTGTTCCTGTAGTCTACCTAAATCATCTTCAGGTATTCTCCACTCTCTTAATTCTTTCGGAATAGGTGAGATTTTCTCAAAAAAAGCATCCTTCTTATCTTTTCTTCCTAGATTTGCTGCAATAAAAGAAAGACCTTCTTTTTCAAGTTTTTCAAATACATTATCAGTAGCTGCATTATTAGGAGAAACAACTGCTATTGTTTTATTATTCATTATTGCATTAGCTATAATAGTCAAAATTGTTTGTGTTTTCCCTGTTCCAGGAGGTCCTTGAACAACAGAAATTTGATTTCGAAATGTTTGCTCAACAGCCATTAACTGACTACTATTTAATCCGAATGGAAATATCATATCCCCTTCATATTCTCTATGTTCATTTTGCTTCGTCAAATACCCGTATAAGGCGCTTGAGGGATCAAAAAAGTTTATTTGTTCACAAATAGAGTGATGAAATCCTTTTTTAACACTTTTAGAGTCGTCGGCTCCTAATTGTTCACCTATGCTTGTAAAATATTTTTGAAACTTTTCTAAATTTTTCTTTGATTCATTATCTATGATGTTCAACTCCAATTTTTTAAATTCTCTTTCATTAGTAATTTATTACCAAATACCCAAAAATTTCTTTGATATATTTCACCAAAAAAAACGCAAATTAATCACTCTACACTTTTGAAATATCGTTTTGTCTTTTTGTTTTATAACTGCTTATTTTCCCTTTAGTTTCTACCACTATCATAGATATCTTCAAAGTCCTTCGCCACACTGTTGATGTTGTTGGGCGATATCGAGACTATTTTTCAAGTCATAGTTACTGTCCCTTAAAAAGAGCATCAGCACACATGGTACTGATGCCCTGTTTTTCTATTAGTTTAAGCCAAATGATCCGGCATTTAGGCAGTCATATTCTGCCACAGTGTTCGTGTATTTGTTTAATTATCAATGGATACTCTTCTTTGTTTGGCGTTGCCTTTGAACGGGTTGTATTGTTGTACGCTCGAAATGCTTCACCTTGTTCTTGTTGGGAATTTGTTTGGTTCTTTGAATTACCTTTTGCGGATCGCATCCTCGATTTGCGCTAATACTTGTTGATAAAATTTAGCTTGAGAGTTCATCTGTTCCGATGTGACTGTAATTACTCCAGCCATCTAGTAACCCACTGTATAATCATTAACGTCAATTAATTTAAAATATCATAATTCAATAAAAAATAATACTAAATACCTTGAAAGGTTGTTTTATACCCCTATTCGGTGACAACCATTTTTTAAAAATAGTAACTCTAGGTTTCATATATAATAAATTCACAAAAAAATCCCACCAAATAATAGACTCAAAAACCTATAGTTGTTCAAATTGGAGGTTAGATTATCGGTTTTACCTTTACTGACTGTTCACCTTTTACAGCTTATACAATAACTAGAAGCAGAAAAGCCTAGATGGTCTTCATAAAAAACAAAGAGAATTGTCGAGAATTAAAAATGGAAGTCACTGACCTTTTTACAATCCCTTCTATTTTTAGACAAACAAAAAAACTAGAAACCTCACACATCAAGGTTTCTAGCTAATAAACAAGTCTTACCCCACAGACCCTTCCACTTAGGGTTTCTAGTATCAATATTGTTGATCTACTGTCATATCAATAATTACTGGAAACAGTTGGATAAAAAAATATCAATAAAAATCACAGTAAATAAGAAATTCCGGTGTAAGTTTCGGTGTAAAAATTTGGGGCACATAGAAAAAGAAATAAAAGTGAGAATCTACAGTTAAGTGGAATCCAATTTATAAAAATAATAAAAGTATTAGGCTTAAGCATCGGTTTCAATTGGACCCTACTTTTGGTAAGTAAATTATTTCGCTTTTACTTACCAAAAGTAGGGTGTTTTTCTGTTAAAAATAGTTTCAAATCAATTATGCATGTTTCTTAATATATTCAACATGTGTAATCGTGACTGAGTACAGATACAGATTTAATGAGATGATCTTGTAGCTTAATCTGTAGTAGTTTCGCTGCATTTTTCTAAACGCGCTGTCAGTAGAATATCTGCTAACGAGGCGGTTTCATCTCCCGAAGGATGATTATGGGCAATACAAATTGAAACGCTATTCGATAACAGCGCTGCTTTCAATATATCTCGTGGATAAGCTAACGATTGGTTGATCGTACCAATATGGATTGTTTGAATGATTGTGGGCTCTAACTTTTGATTTAATCCCGCCATGACTAAATGTTCTCTATCCTTATTTTCAATAAAGGGTGAAAATAACTGATACAAGGCTTGTGGACTATTACATTTCCTACCTGCATAGAGTACGGATGATTCTTTCACCATCTGTAAGGAAACGATATTCACACGTTTCTTTGGCTCTATTTTGTTCCTCAATACCAAGACCTTCTTTCGATTCTTTTTTATGATTTCCTACTTATGATCTGATTCTTTTCATTAGTATTCCTCTGGTAATAACATTGTATGCTCAATAACCCATAATTTCTTTACTTGGAAATTTGTTAATTCCTTCGTTATTCGGCATTCGTGATAATCGATGAAGAACGGTTCTTCTTGTCGATGAGTGATGTCAATGGTCTTTCGTCGATCATCTCGATTGAACTCAAAAATTTGTAAGTAATCCATTTGAATCTCTGATTGCTTCACCTTCTCGTCGATCAATTGCCAACAGCGTAATTGAATTTCTTTCGGTACTTGCTCGTTTACTCCTTTCGTAATATAGCGATTTTCCTGTGTATCGAACATTGGCTATTCCTCCTTCTGAACATAAAAATAGCCCAATTATCGATTAAGATAATTGGGCTTCATGATAATAATATATACTTATAAAAATTTATGGTTCAAAATAATTATTACTGAGTCAGATAGAAAATAGCGACTTTTATCTTACTATAAACCTATTGAGAATCCATCATTTTTCGAGCAAACTTTTTCTTTATTTCTCATACTCACCTAACTCAATGATTCCCAAAAAATATTCCCACTTTATAATTTTCCAGCCATTTTTTTCTTTAGTGAATTCAAGTTCGTATCTTCCACAAGCGTGTTCAATATTGGCATTTTCTTTTGTAAAGTTATACGGATGCTTTCTCTGCTTATGTCCTGCCATTCGGTAAGCCTCAACTTTTGCTCGATTACCTTCTAATTGAATATTCTTAATCATTACTGGATGAGCCCAGTATCTATCTTTTTGTCGATGATATTTAAGACATTCCAGATAATGTCTCTTATTCATTGGTCCCCAAGGCGGCATTGCACCAGATAAATGTTCTGACAGAACATTATTTACATGATCAAAAGCCAAATGATCTACACCAAAATTATATTTAGAAAAAACTTCTTCAATTTTCTCTTCTTCAGTTAAATAATCTTCCGGTTGATTAATTCTATTCCAAGGAGAGTCAAGTTCACCGCTAATGCACGGATAATGAAGACCTGGGACAGTTTTCACCACAGTATCTTCAAAGAACCATTCGTCAGTAAATGTCTCTAAATCTCCTCCGTGTGAGCAAAGATCCATTCTGATTTCAACAATCATCCATCCTTCTTCTTTTTTCACCCAGTGGTTAGAAAATAAAGCAGTGAATTCAAATGATTTAGCTTTGTTGCTCCCCTTCTCAAAAGAGATTGCTGTTCCTACAACTTCAGCAATTTGTTGTGCTTCGCTCTTGTTAGATTTGCATACAAAATTACATATTCTGGAATGAAAAATATCACTTTTAGGAAAATCTCGAATAAAGCTTTTCACTCCAAATTTACTATGTTGAGATCCATCAGCATATGCTGCCACAGTACTCAAATAGCACTGTGCTTCATTATCAATAATTGTATTCAGCTTTCTAACGTCTTTATCTTTCCACGAATCAATAAACTCATAAAATTTATTCCGAATCTCATTATAATCTTTTTTTGACAACTTCAGGTCCCCCTTAAAATGTTCCTCTATTTTTGATAAGTTCTTTGTACCAATAGAAGGAATCCTTTTTGTATCTCTTCAAATCACTTAACTCTTCATCTGATCTATTTACGTAGACAAATCCATACCGTTTCCGAATTCCTTGATGAGTAGAAATTAAGTCAATTGCAGACCATGGACAATAACCAATAACAGGAACACCATCTTCTACGGCTTTCGCCAATTGAGCAATATGTTGTTCGTAGTAGAAAATTCGTTCTTCATCGTGAATTGTTCCATCTTCTTCTAGTTTGTCATATGTTCCTATCCCATTCTCCGAGATCAAAAGCGGAAGTTTATATCTATCATAGACTTCTCGTAGAGTAACTCTAAAGCCAACAGGATCTATTTCCCAACCAAAATCAGTTTCTTTTAAATATGGATTGTTAACTTGGCGATAGTAGCCTTCTTCTGCCATAGCAATTTGTTGATCTCCATATTCTCCAGAAGATTCTTCCTTATTCGTATTTTCCTCAACAGTCATCGTATTATAATAATTTACAGCAATGAAATCTGGCTTGGCCTGTTTCAATAACTCCATATCTCCATCTTCAATATGAGGAAGATAATCGCGATCTTTTAGATAATTCCATGCTTGGAAGTTATACTGTCCATAAACAGACAGATCTAAATAAAGCCAATTTCGGATTGCTGTTGCATTCATAGCTGCCAAATAGTCTTCTGGACTACAAGACTTTGGATAAGCTGGAGAAATATTGGGTGCTGGTCCAATTTTCGCATTAGGAGCCAACTCATGACATAAAATTGTAGCCTTGGCTTGTGCAATCTGCATATAGTGATTTTGCTGATAAAGTCCTTTCCATTGTTTCTCTTGTTCTAAAGATGTACCAATGACATTCCCATGTAAAATCATTACATTTTGCTCATTAATTGAGAGGAAATAAGGAACTTTTTCTCCATACTCTGAAAAAACAATTCTACTAAACTCTTCAAAGGCATCAATAGTAGCAGGATTTGACCAACCACCTTCTTTTTCCAATGCATAAGGAAGATCAAAATGAAACATTGTGGCAATAGGTATAATGTCATACTTGAGGCACTCATCAATTAGTCTATGATAAAAATCTATTCCTTTTTTATTCGATTTCCCTTTACCGTTTGGTAGTATACGCGTCCAAGCAATCGAAAATCTATAAGCTTTTAACCCCATTTCCGAAAAAAGTTTAATATCCTCTTTGTATCGATTGTAATGATCAACACATACTTTAAAATCACTGGTATTTTCAAAAACCTCTTTTACATCCTGAACACTTTTTCCTTTATTATCAAAATCCCATGCCCCCTCAATTTGGTACGCACTTGTAGATGCTCCCCATAAAAAGTCCTTGTCGAATTTAAAATTTTGTTTCATTTAATCTCCTCTTTCTTCAAAGTGAAAGAAATCTTTTTCTTTCGCATTTATTTTTCCTGATTTATCCAATTGAACCTTACGATTTGGTAAATTGGTAAAAATAATCGGGCTGATTACAGAAACCTGTGATTTAAGACTTTCTAAATCTACTTTCATAATCAATTGTCCCGCTTCGATAAATGAACCTTGTTCAACAAGCACCTCAAACGGAACACCGTCCAATTTGACAGAATCAACTCCGACGTGTATTAAAATTTCTTTTCCTTCGTCTGAAATAATACCTATTGCATGCTTTGTCGGGAAAATATTATCTACTTTACCATTAACAGGAGAAAAAACCTTTCCATCAGCTAACTCAATTGCAAAGCCAGTTCCCATCATTTCTTCAGAAAAAACTTTATCTGGTACTTTATCGATACTTAATAAATTTCCCTCCATTGGTGATAAGATGATTTCTGAAACACCAATTTCTCCTAATTTTGAAGACGTAACATTATCACTTTTAGATGGTACTTTCCCTTCCATGATTGATTTGATTTGTTCCTTCAAAAATGCAGCCTGAGTTCCGAATATAATTTGTAATGATGTTCCCACTTGCATTACACCGCTGGCGCCCATGTCAACAAAAGCATCTTTATCTACATTTTCAAGTGAGTTCAAACTCACTCTCAGTCTAGTCGCACAAGCATCAATACTTGAAATATTACTTTTCCCTCCTAATTCGTTGTAAACAGAATAAGCCAAATCAGGAGCGTCTTCTTCAGTACCAGAGTGTTCAATAATTTCATCCTCTCTACCAGGAGTTTTGAAATTGAATACTTTAATAATGAATTTGAATAAAAAGTAATATAGAACTCCTACAACCAAATTAAGCGGAATAATGAGAGCCCATCCGGGGGCATTTTGTAACACACCATATACTACGAAATCCATTATTCCTCCACAAAATGTGGAACCTACGTGCACTCCTAAAAGATTAAGAATAGGGAATGACAAAGCCATAAAGAATGAATGGATAATATATAATGGGAACGTAGTGAATAAGAAGACAAATTCAATTGGTTCAGTTATGCCCGTGAATAATACCGTAACAATACCCGCGCTGAATAATCCTAAAATACGTTTTCTATTCTCCGGTTTCGCCATTTTCGTAATAGCTAACGCAGCAGCAATACAAAATGCGGGGAACAAATAGCACCCTCCTGAAAAACTTCCAGCAGTTACAGGCACCCCATCAGCAATTTGGGCTAAGAAAATGTTGATATCACCATGAACAATTTCCCCTGCTGTCGTAGTATAATTTCCAAATTGGAAGAAAAATGGTGGGTACCACAAATTGTGTAACCCAAAAGGTATCAATAAGCGATTGACTAATCCAAAGATATAAAGTGTTATAGGACTTTGTGAATTAACCATCGTATCCGCTAATCCTAAAATTCCACTCTGAATTGTTGGCCAAATTAAGGCGAAAGGAATTGCCACAATAGAACTAATCACTACACTAATGATTGGCACAAATCTCTTTCCTTGAAAAAAGGACAATGCCTGCGGAAATTGTATGTTTTTAAACTTTTTATATGCCCAAGCGACAGTTAGACCAACGACAATCCCAGAGAAAATACCTGTTTGTAAAGTTGGTGTTCCTAATACAGTTGTATACATTGCTGGATCTTTTTCCATTGTTTCTGCAGTAATTCCTAAATAGCTACCTATTGCAGCATTAAGAGTTAAGAAGGAGATCACAGCACTTAATGCTGCTACACCATCATGATCACTCAATCCTTCCGCAATCGCGACTGCAAATAGAATCGGCAAATTTCCAATAACAAGTCCCCCAATAGTGCTAAATAAGGAAGCAATCGCAACGACTACCGCTGAACCTAAAATCGGAATATCTTGAACAAATGTTTCATTTTGCATGATTGTTCCTAAGCCCAGTAATAGTCCACCAACTGGAATAACAGCGATAACGATCATCATTGCTGGACCAAATTTCTGTAGTTTATCGAGTACAGATTTTCCAATAGTATTCTTCATTTGTTTTCCCTCCAAAAAAAATAGGCACAAAAGACCCAAACCAATATGGTTGAGGATCTTTTGCACCTAATTAAATAGTTATGCAAAAATATTTAGTTTAACAGCTGTCACATGTATTGTAGTATCACCTCAAAACAAAGTCAATCTCTTTTTGAGATTAAAAAAACATTGACACATCATATGTTATGCGCTTACAATAAGCTTAACAGCTGTCAATAAAAAGAATACCATGTATAACTATTAAATTAGGTACATAAAGAATCCCCATATAATGGGATCTTTATGTGCCTTTTTGATTTGGAGGAAACTATGACCCATTTAAAAAAATATATTGATTTTTATTCAGGAGATAACAGAAAAGAAATATTCAAACAGTTCTACTGTCTTATGACCGCTCTCCGGAATAATGATCTAAATAATCCAGAAGCTTTTTTTACTAGTGATTGTATAGCCGATATTAGTATGACTGGACACTTTGAAAGTGTTCAAGAAGTATCGAAAGGCTTACAGTGGCCAGGACCAATTATGGACATACAGCGTATTACAATTTGGAACTTCGTCGCACGTTCTCACAACGGAATAGCTCAGCAAAGTGCTTATGTTCAATGCATATATGCTAAAAAAGAGAGTCAGTTTATTCACCCTTTCGTCTTTGGTGGACATTTCGTGAATACATTCAAAAAAACAGATAATGGTTGGAAAATTTCTAATCTCAAATTTGATTTAATGTATGAGAGTGGAAATAATTCCTTTGTGAAAGATCATTGGAACCTTATTGATTATGGCATCTTTTATGGACACAAACCAATAATCAATGCTGAAATTGATTCTCCTTGGCATGTGATTCCTCATGACGAAGAGGAACAAACAGACGTGGAAAAAATTTTTGAAACAGAATTTAAACTAAACTTCGGTATGGATGGAGGCAATTTTGAAATGACCGCCTCAACGTTTACTGAAGATGTTCAGTTTAAAATGTCAGCACATAAAAATATCAATAAATATAATCCAACCCAAACCGATGGTGATTACTTTGGAATTGCAGAATGTAATAATTTTTTGAAATCAAAACACCATAAGGAGCCACGTTTACAACATACAGACACTATGGGTGACATAGTGATTGATGGAAATGAAGCGACCGCCTATATGTTTCGAAGTGAATTCAATCGGATTGCCAATCAGATATATAAGCCAAGCAACATTTATACCAATGTAAATACTGTTCTTCATATTAATAAATTTAGAAAGATAGATGATGAATGGAAGTTATCTGAATTTACTTATCATCCTGTATTAGATTTCGTTGAAGTTCCTAGAGAATTACTTTGCTATGATGACTTAATTTGTGGAGGTAAAAAATGGTCAACTATCAAAATATAATTAATACGTTTCTTGTCGCTTATACGGAAAAAGATTTAAAAACTATGTCTAGCATCTTGGTACCTGATATTAGAATAAACTTCTCAAATTTAGGTAGTTTCGAGGGTAATAAAAATGTCGTCAAGGCGCTCACCTTTGAAGATAATTTTAGTATTTCGTCAATAAGTACTACCGGAAGTATGGGATACTCTTTAAATGATAAATACATCAATGCTATTACAGCTCATCACATGGTTGCAAACGAAAAATACAACATCCTCTATCCTTTTACCTTTGGCGGAAAATACGTTTTTGTAATAAACAATGTCACAAATCTAATTGAGGAAATTTATTTTGTCTTAGAGTATCAAGCAGAAAACACAAGTTACTTTATAAATAAATGGGGCTTTTCTACAGGAAAAAATGAATACGATATTCTTGAAAGTTATGATCCATCTACTTTCTTAGACAGCTTAAAATTTGAAAAAGATACTGTTAAAAAAATTAAAATGATTTCTTCTCTTTTCTTTTGGTGTTTAGATACTTATGATTCAGATACTATTTTTAAGCTAATCACTCCTGACTTTTTTATGCAGAGAGATCAATCAGTTGGCGATAAAGTATTTTCATGTACAAAAGGAAACTTGCAAAAATTTATTTTAGATACGAAGAACTATTTTGATCTAGATCAAAATAGCTTAGCAATAAATGACATCAAGCTCGATGATGAAGTAGCTACTGTTTTAGGTCAGCATCTAACTCCTCATAGACTTGGAACGAAAAAATTGAATGCACTAACTAAATATCATACTTTTTTTGATGAAGACATCATGATTGAATTTTCTAAATCAGATAAGAGTGATTTAAAGATTAAAAAGATAGTCATGACAAAAGCAGCTGATGTCCATTATAACCGTATCTCGATCCTCAATTACTAGATATGGAGGTCAATATGAATAATATCGTAAACTATCTTGCTTTTTATTCTGGTGAAAACCGAAAACAGATATTTAACCTATTCTATAATTTTTCAAAATATTGGAGAGACAATGACATGGTTAAGATGGCATCGCTTCTAACAGATAATTGTATTCTTGATATTAGTATGACTGGTCACTTTCAAGGTAAAAAATTTCTTTCACAAGCTCTGAGTTGGCCCGGTCAAAATATGGATATCAGAATACTGAATTTTTCAAACTTTGTTTGCCGTAGTCATAATGGTATCGCTCAACAGAGTGCCTATACACAGCACAAGTATGCTGTTAAAGATAATGATGAAATGACTGTTCATCCATTCATCTTTGGCGGTCAATTCTGTAATACCTTGGAGAAAGTAAATGGCACTTGGCTTTTTTCACATATTCGATTTGATTTGATGTATGAATATGGGAATAACTCATTTGTAAAAGACAATTGGAATTTGATCGATTATACCAAATTTTATGGTCATCAACCGATGATTAATCCGGAAATTGAATCTCCCTGGCGACATATTCCTGTAGATGATGAACCACAGTCAGATGAAGAGCAAGTATTTGAGTTAGAATTTAAAAATAACTTTGGAATGGACGGAGGAGATTTTTCTCTATGTCATGAAGTATTTTCTGATGATATTTTTCTTGATTACACTAGTCACAAAAACATGAATAAGAGCGATCCACTAAGTATTGATGGTACCTACTCTGGACGTAAAGAAGCTGTGAATTTTTTCAAATCAAAACAACATAAAGAAGCGAGATTACAACATACTACTAGCATGGCAGAAATTCAAATAGAAGGCAATACTGCTAGGGCGTATATGATTCGAAGTGAATTTAACAGGATCAAAAATTTTATCTACAATGCTGAAACGATATTCCATCACCCCTTAACCGCCATTCATGTCATTGATGCACAAAAAGAAAATGGCCTTTGGAAAATGAAAGAGATGAGATATTATCCAATAATTCATTTAGTTTCCACTTCTCCATCTGGCCTTTGTTTCGATGAAATGCTTTGTCTCAATAAGCATTGGAAAAACTTAAAAAAAGAATTGCATATATAAAAAAGCAAAGTTACTTATATTAATTCACTGGTTTCGTTAGTTGTCAATTGGAGGACATAATGAAAAAAAATAATGAACTACTTTTTCCCTATACATTTCCTAATGGTGCCGTAATCTCTAATAGAATTGCAATGGCGCCAATTACTACTAAAGGATCAAGCTATGACGGTTTTGTCTTAGAAGAAGATATTGATTTCTATAGTACACGTTCTTCTGCCGCAGGCTTAATCATAACCGGTGCAACCTCAGTCTCTGTTCATGGTGAAGCATTTTCTTATCAATTTTCAATTTCAGATGATCGCTTTATTGAGGGGTTAAGTAGATTAGCAAAAGTGATGAAAAAAGATGGTGGAAAAGCAATTTTGCAAATCTATCACGGCGGACGCCAAGCAAATGTATCACAAAAAAAGTTAGGTTATGCCCTATCTCCTAGTTTTATAGACTTTCCATTCCTTGATTATGATGTTCGGGAGATGAGTGTTGAGGAAGTTTGGTCAGTAATTAAAGACTTTGGTAAAGCAACAAAAAGAGCAATTGCTGCTGGTTTTGACGGAGTCGAAATACATGGTGCAAATCATCACTTAAATCAACAATTTTTCTCCGCTTATTCAAACAAAAGAAAAGATTTCTTTGGAGGAGATTTAAGAAAAAGAATGAATTTTCCTTTGGAAGTAGTAAAAGAAGTAAAAGATACTATTCAAAAAAGTGCAGCCAATGATTTTATTATTGGTTATAGAATCACCCAAACAGAAATTCATGGAGATAATATTGGCTACACTATTGATGATGCGTTACAATTAATTGATGAAGTCGTTAATCTTGGAATTGATTACTTACACGTGTCACGGCCAGAGTATGGAGACCTGATCAAAGAATGTATCAACGGACGTGCTGCATATATCTTCATGCCTAGAGCAACTAGCCAAGAGGAAGTTTACGATGCAATAAATCTGGGAGATATTGTTGCTATAGCTCGACTCGCTATTTTAAACCCTAGTTATGTAAAAACAATAAAGAAACAACCTGATAGAATTACTTACCAGATCAATCCGGATACAGATATAAATAAGCTAAAACTGCCGAAAAAGCTTAAGTTATGGTTTAATGATCCGATCTCCAATATCCCAAAATTCAATGGTGTCGAGTATCTATAATAAATATATAGTAACTACTGTTCTGCTTTATAAAACGAAAGGATGGTAGACATGGGACGTTATATTATAAAAAAAGTTTTAACAAATAATATTCTTTTAGCTCTTGAAGATGAAAGAGATGGCGAAGAAGTATTTCTAATCGGTAAAGGAATCGGTTTTAGTAAAAAAACTAAAGACATCATCATTTCTTCAAAAGTAGATAACGTCTTTGTTCTAAAGGATAGGTATGAGAAAAAACTATACTCCCAATTACTTGAAAATACCTCGCTAAAAATTGCTGAAATATCAGGCGAGGTAGTGGCTCTCATTCAAGAAAATATTTCGGAGAAACTGGATGAGCATATCCATATAGCTCTTACTGATCATATTTCATTTTTAATTAGAAGAATAAAGATGGGCATACCGATAGAAAACCCTTTTGCGTTAGAATTGCAGGCCCTCTATTCAAAAGAATTTGAAGTAGCAAAAAAAGTTGTTTCATTTTTAGAAAAAGAATTTGAATTGAGCATACCTGAAGGTGAAGTTGGACTAATCACTTTACATATTGTTAGTTCAGTCAAGGGAGAAACTATTGAAGACATGCAGAAAATGTCTTTACTAATAAGTAAATTAGTGCAAATAATCGAAGATTCTATTGAAATTGAAATTGATAAAAATAGTTTAGATTATGTAAGATTAGTGACTCATTTCAAATTCGCTATTGAAAGAATTAAACGAAATGAAACGATCCAAATCCCTGAGGAAATGGAAGTTATTTTAGAAAATAATTATGCACGTAGCTTTTCGCTTGCTTGGCGAATCGTTAAAGTCATGCAACAAGAGTTAAATGCGACAATCAAAAAATCCGAAGTTGGTTACATTGCTCTTCATCTTTATAGATTTGGAGTCGAAAAGTTTTAGTCTTTATCATAGCATAGGTGGTGAGCGATTAATTCGCTCGCCTACCTCTCGATATGAGTATGGATCTTTTTGCGTCTCGCCTTCGAATTCGCCCTCAATACAAACTCTTTTTCGCAAGCCTCATAGATAGATAATCTTTCCGCCATTCTATCAATGTCATTCCACTATTGTTTGTACTCAGTTCATCATCATAAAACAAGAGAAAAGTCATCTTCCAAAAAACGGACGGAAAAGATATACGTCATTATTTCTCTAACAGACTTAAGAAGAGTTACGTTCTTCACAACAAAGACATGCTTATTTCATTGAACTAGCCTCTATTTATTCAATTATTTAAGTTACTTCCGCTGTTCAAGCTTAGACTTATCAATATTCACTCTTTATCTTTTGAATCAAAAACATAATAGTCGATATCAATAGCAGTCTCTGTTTCTGAACAAAAATCGATTACTTCTTTACTAGGGCTTATGCACGGATGTATTTCATCGATATATATTGAAGGTACGATCTCCAATGAAAACGATAGATCAAAATCAGCCTTTAGACGTTTCAGTTCTTTTTTTTTAGGTATTAATTCTTTTAGTGTGTTATGCATTTGATTTTCGACAAAAACATCGTACTCCTCACAAAGTCCAAATTTCCATGCCGCAAAATCAAATTTTCTTCCATTCTCTTTCTCATCACCGATCCGCCATTGCTCGAATGGCTGCAAGTTCAAATATCTCGTGATGTCATCAGGTTCAAAATCTCCTGTAATGCTGAAATAAGTATAGCAACTGGTTTTATCTGTCATAAGCTGTCCTTTCTATTCATTTTTATCTATTTAACTTGCTATAAAACCTATCATACCGCGGAAAATAAAAAAATATCCCATTTATGATACGGCTTCACATATCTCAAATGGATGGTATTTGTTCTATAACTTCATAGTACCAATGAGTTAATGATCGCACCTTTCGATTTAGAGGTCAATTTAATCCTCCCCTGACTCTTGAAACCACGCCAAATAGTTTTCATGCTCTTTACTTAGTTCGGCTTTCTCAAGAGTCCTTGCAACATAATCGTCTCCTTCTATCTCATCTATTTTCTGCAATAATTTTAAGGTTGGCGCTACCTGTATTTCAAACCAGTGTTCTGATCGTTCGATTGAAAATCCTTTTGCTTTCATACTAAAATTCAACTCTCCCACTGTCCGAAACATCTTTGCCCAGCGCTCGTTGACAATTTTCGTATCTGAATCCAAAAGATCATACACGATCACTTTGCTATTGATTAAACCTGCACCAATCTCTCCGAGTCTTTTCCCATAAATAATCTGTTTGATCACTTCCATTGCCTTAACGTCGCTACAACGAACTTCATATCGATTATAAATTTCGTATTTCAACAATGCGTCATCCTCGGATAGACCTTCTTTATTCGCTAGTTCAAATCGTTTTTCATAAAAATTAAAGAAAAGGGGCGATTTTCTAGAACCAAAATAGAGTGATAATCCTTTATTTCTACTATTACCATCCGCGTCCTTTATAGACCCGCCATAGTTTTCAAAGGTTTTAAATCGATCGCTTATCAATCCTTTAGGGCGCTTTTCTAAAATAGAGAATAGATCGAAATACTCGCTATCTTCTCGTGTCCAGAACTCATCCATCGCAATATCAATTCGACTACATTGCACTCGGCTATAACAACTTTCCAACTTTCCTTGTTTCTGCCAGATTTCAGATAGAAATCCTTGCCAGTCTGTTTGTTTTTTTTCTAATTGTCGTTCATATTCTCGGCATCCTTGTCCTGAAAATTGTACAAGAACATTTCTGTTCATTTTTTTCTCGTGCGAGAACACCCAAATATTTTCACAGACAGACACACGATCAAACAGGTAGAGTCCTGTTGGTCTCGTTTCAAAGTCTTCCTCCTCCATACCCAAAACACGAGTGATGATTTCTTCAGGAGTCACATCAAAGAAGGATAATCGCAAATAATCAATCATCACTCGCATGTCTGCACCTTCTTTCACACACAATCGAAAGTAAGTATCCAGTGTTTCTTTTACACTATTGGGAATGGCTCGTTTTCCACGTTCCATCTTTTCGTAATAGGACAGAGAGACGTTTAAAATTTCTGCAAATTTTCGTTGAGGAACAGGGGCTACCTTTTTGTTCTTTCCATCAGAGACGCCTAATTTATATCGGTATTCTCGTAATTCTTTCGGTTCCAATCTACCCTCTCCTTTAAATAACGCTTTTATATTTTCTATTAAAAAGAAAAACGAGCACAAATCGTTAGTATGACTGATTTCTAAATTGTGTGTCCCTTTTAATTATCCGCTAACCGCACAAGCCTTTATCTTCAATATACTTTTTTATTTCAAGCTTATTCACGCTTTTTTTCATTTGTTATTTTATTTCTATCCCCCCTATTAGATAGTGGGGGATGAACGGTTTTGTGCAGGCGCAAGCGCCTGCACTAAAACCATCCACGCACACTTTGGCGTGTGCGTGTGCACTTTACCTGGCTGGCGCCAGTTCCAAGTGCACACGCCACGCTCGTCATAGTAAAACTCATTAACAACGTTATCGCTTTCAATAGTAAGTAAAATTTTTACAACAAGTAAAACTAGATAGATCGATTCTTCTTTTTTTCTGTGGTCAACGAATCTATTCATTCTCGCTCTCTCCAACCTTTATACTCGTAAAATCCTTCAATTTCGTAGTGACTCTTACTCTTGTGCCCCACACATTTTTTATTTTTGATACTGCAATAGCCATTTTCTAACACCTTGCTTACTATAAAGAACCATTCCTGATTCTAGTCGAATCTCTGGACATCCCATATGAACCCATGATTTCAAGGTATTGACACTTACACCAAAATAATTTGCACAATATTTTTGCTTCACAACATCTCGTTCTTCTTTCACGTCTTTCAACGCTTCTTTCATCGTATGGTAAACATCATTAAAATTTTCTTTCTGCCATTCAATCAGTTTTTCGTCAATTGTCGTCATATCTACCCTCTTCTCAAAAAGAATATTAAACTTCTTATAAAACTATAAGTATTCTTTTAACAAATGATACTTCTCTTCTTAAAAGATGTCAATGATTTATTTGTGAATCTTTTACTTCTTAAAAGAATACTAACAAGGTTGATTTATTCAAGGAAAGAAGCTATGATGAAGAAAGAGGTGAATTTGATGATAGAAAATTTTGGATCAAACATTACAAGACTCAGAAAAGATCAAGGATTGTCACAAGAGGAATTAGCAGATAGAGTAGGCTTAAAAAAGCAATCGATCTCAAATATAGAACGCGGAAACAGATACCCCACTTTCGAAACACTGGAGCGAATTGCTTCGGTTTTGAATGCTTCTCCCATACAGTTATTTGGCACATTAAAAGAAATTGCGGTTTCTGACGTCCCAGTGGTATTAAATAGAATTGATGAATATGATGAACGAGTAAGGCAAGTCTTCCAAGCGGAAAAAACGTTGAAAGACATTGGTGAATCTGTAGATAAGCTGGCTAAAAACACTAAATACATTGAGGAATTTTTCTTCAACCATCAACACGCTACAAAGGAAGAAGGCGCTGCGATTGTAGACGAGAACGGAAACTTTGTGTTTCTTGATTCCTTGTTCAAGACGATTCCATTTGACTCCATTGAGAATCTTGTAGAAAAGATTCAATACATTGAACAATTCTGTTCACCAAAAGTTAACTATCACGAAGGAACTCCCGTGTTTGATGAAGAGCACAATGTCGTCACTTCCACAGCAATAGAATCTATTCCTTTTGATAAGATTGATGAAACCTACAATCAAATTAAGTTTATTCTCGATAACAAAGAAAAAATATAAAACAAGGGCTGAATCTTTTCCAAGACATGAATGAAAAAGATTCAGCCCTTAAAAGAAATGAAGTTTCATTTCTTTTCCTATGTGCCCCACACATAAAGGAGAGAAAAAAATGGCAATGTTTCGTGAATATGAATCTAAAAAAGGTAATTTCTGGGAATTGAGAGCTTACCTTGGTCAAAGCGATGAAGGTAAAGAAGTCCGAATTACTCGTAGAGGTTTTAAAACAAAGAAAGCAGCGCAGAAGGAATTAAGTCGTTTACAGGTAGAGTTTGATGAAAACGGGTTACAACATAGACAGTCTATGACATTTCGAGAGTTATATGATTTGTGGCTGGAACAATATCGATTATCTGTTAAACCATCTTCGGTAGCTACAGCAAGGAGATATTGCGAACTTCATGTACTACCAGCTTTTGGCAAAATGAAGATAGATAAAATCACAATTTCCTACTGTCAAAAAGTCGTCAATCGATGGCATTCAAAGTACAAGCAGTATGGTTACCTAAAAAAAGAAGCTCAAAAAATCATGAAATATGGTGTAGCTATCGAGGTCATGAAATCAAATCCCCTGCAAAAAATTATCACACCTAGAAAAAAAGAGGTTGAACAACCTATCAAGTTTTATACCAAAGAGGAGTTACAAACTTTTTTTAAACACTTGGAAAGTATGCGAACAATCAAATTAGAAACATTCTTTCGTGTTATTGCATTCACTGGGATGAGAAAATCTGAAGTTCTTTCTCTACAATGGACTGATGTAGACTTTTCGAAAAAGACCTTGTCAATTGGTAAAACACTCGCTATTGATGAGTTTGGCAAAATCATTATTCAAGAGCCGAAAACAACCAATTCGTTAAGAACAATCAAACTTGATGACATCACTATCCTTAAACTAAGAAATTGGCAAATGGCTCAACGAGAAATGTATTTAAAATTGGGATTCAATACCTTTAGTAAAGATCAATTTCTTTTTACCAATAAGAAAAATGAGCTTTATTATCCGCAAGTTGTTAATGATTGGCTAAAATGGATTTATCAAAAAGCTGAAAAGAATGAATTGGACTTAAAACGGATAACACCCCACGGTTTTCGATTTACTCACTGTAGTTTACTATTCGAAGCTGGTGCGTCAATTAAAGAAGTGCAGTCTCGTTTAGGTCACAAAGATGTTCAAACTACTATGAATATCTATGCTCAAGTAACACCTCAAATGATTGAGGATACAGGTGAAAAATTCGCTAATTATATAGGTTTTTAAGACGGTGTAAATTCCGGTGTAACAATAGGAAATGAAGAAAATAAAAAAACTAGAAACCTCACACATTAAGGTTT
This sequence comes from Enterococcus hulanensis, assembly GCF_005405485.1. Lineage (GTDB taxonomy): Bacteria > Bacillota > Bacilli > Lactobacillales > Enterococcaceae > Enterococcus_A > Enterococcus_A hulanensis. The sequence continues at coordinate 96,884 of NZ_BJED01000004.1, forward strand.
CTAGCTAATAAACAAGTCTTACCCCACAGACCCTTCCAGCAAAAGGCTAACTTTTTTCAGGGCTTCTGATAAGCTCTAATCGTTGGTATAACAACATTCTTCTTTTTCTTGGAATCCTGTAAAATGCCAGTGATTTTTGTCAATTGTAGTTAGTTTTGATTTAGTTTTACCCATCATATCTCAGAAAAAAAAAGGATTTTTTGCTCTTTAGTAAGTCCAATTACGAGCTAGAGAAAATACTATATTTAAAATATTAGATATTTGTCAAATTAATCAAGATCCCATTATTCGATTTTATCATCATCCTATAAATTTTAATAGATAATGAAAAGAGAAACCTCTATAATTAAATGTGAAAACACTAACATGTGGAGGAGTGAAGAAATGGGAAATTTAAATATTGATTTATCTTTACAAGACGTTGAAGTATTTGATCCAGTTGATACACCATTATCCTTAATGAACAGAAGCTATATTTTTGGAAAAAATGGGTCAGGGAAAAGTTCCTTTAGTCGTATCGTAAAAAAACAGTGCTCTGATGAATTCGACGTTAGAATATTCACAGGTTTTGAGGGAGTTTTAATTGATGAAAAACTAAATGCAGTTGTATTAGGAGAAGAAAACGAAGAAATAAAAGTAAATATTGATAAAATAGAAGAACAGATTATATGTCTAAATCAAGAAAAAACAGCTATTCAAGAACAACTTTCTTCTCTAATTCTTTCTACAGAAATGGAAACAGTGGGCTTGAAAAAACATAAACTGTTATCTGAATATGAAAAAGCTTTAACTCTAAAAAAAGAACACGATCGTAAATTGGACAATTTCTATAAAGATCAGGCAAGAGAAATCAAAGAAACACATCAAGCACAAATTAATAATACCAATTACAATAAAGTTCAGTTTGTTGCTGATATTCCTAAAGCTCAACAATTAGAAAAAGAAGAGATCAGAAAATACGAAATCATGCTATCTGAAAAATTAAAAGAGAACGTTCCTTCTATAAAGCTACCTAATTTGAATAGTGAGAGTTTGATACACGATGTTAATGAGTTATTGCAAAAAACTGTCAAGGAAACATTTTCTATTAAGGAGTTCAATGAAAACTCAGAAAAAAAAGGTTTTGCAGAAAATGGATGGAAACTGCATAAGCCAAATGATGTATGTGCTTTTTGTGGCAATACTGTAACCGCTGAGCGCATGGAAAAATTAGAACGATATTTTTCAAGTTCAGATATTGAATTATTCCAAAAAGAACTTAATTTATTTAAAACAAATAAATTAGATCCTTTAAAAAAAATGATAGAGGATATCCACATTTTAGATGCTTCTTCATTTTACCACTCTTTCTCCACTCACATTATTGAACTAAATAAAATCATAAAAGAAAAAGTACAGTCATGGTTAACATTTATTTCTGCTTTGAAATTAGCAATCGATAAAAAGAGAGATAATCTTTTTTCTCCTTTAGAACCTTTGAGTATAAGTCCAATTTTAAACTTCGAAAAAGAAAATACTCTTATTAAGGATGTTATTCAAAATAATAATAATTATTCAAGTGAGTTAGATGCTAAGTATCACATAGCTCGAAATTCACTTCGCCTTCACTATGTATCACAATCTCTAAATTTAAAGGGGGAATACAAAAAAGAATGGCAAGGATATGAAATTGAATACTTCAAATCCGAAGAACTTAGTAACTTTTATAATCAAAAGAAAGAAGAACTTGATGAGAAAATCAAGTCTTTAGAAGGAAATGAAAGCAAGCCAGAAAAAGGAACATTGAATTTCATTGTGGCTGAGCTGTCCAAATTAAATGATGATAAACTAAAACTATTAGAAGAAACTAGAAATACTAGCATATTAGCAAGCCGGATAAATGAAAAATTGTTTAGAGTCGGAAAAAATAATATTCAATTGGAATTAGTTGTGAATGATAATCAAGTAGAGCACTACCAAATAAAAGATATTTATGGCACTCGTTCCATTGATAAAGTTTCTACAGGTGAAAAAAATATTATTGCTTTTTTATATTTCATGGAACAACTGGAAATTTCAGAGAAAAACAAAAAGAAGATAATAATTTTTGACGATCCTATGAATTCGAACGACGATACCATGCAATACCTGATTATTACTGAGATTCAAAAGTTATATCAAGGTAAGTACAAAAATCGTTTTGACCTTAATAAGGATTTCATCATTTGTATGACTCATAATGCTCATTTTTATTTAAATGTTCAACCACACGGAAATAGTAAAATCAACAAAAAGAATCCTGATAATCCTAGTGGAAAACTAATTGAAGTATCTAAGTATGACAAAAACACTTTCTATTGGATACAAAACAAAAAATTTACTAAAATCTTATCTGAAACTTCCGATTTGAATACACACTATGAATTTCTTTGGATGGAATTAGGTTCTCTTTATGAAAAAAACATGTTAAATTCTATGCTGAATTCAATGAGGCGTATAATTGAGACATATATTCATTTTAATAAAATTCATCCGGATCAATTTTATGATGATCTAGATGAACATAGGAAACTTTTCAATGTTAATTCTCATGCTGTTGATGATCTTTCGGCGGAGCTTATTGGCAAAAGCAAAGAAGATTTATTAGCTATGTTCCACGAAATTTTCATCAAGAATAATGCAATTGATCATTACAACAATTATAGATGTCATTGGTCAATTCCCCAAGAAAGTTATTAATCTTATATACGAAGGAGGATACTTTCACATAAGGGTCTTCCTTCTATTTAAATCAAATGAAAGGAAACGATATGAAACTAAAAACGAACATTCTAAATAGAACCTTAAGGGTGCTGATGGTCTGCGTGACTTTTATCAGCACCCTTTTTACTTCTCCAATCCCTACTTTTGCCAGTTCATTAAGTCTAGACGAGCCGACTAATTATTATTATACGGGAATCAGTCCTAACACAGGCTATTCAATGACTCATAATATCTACGTACTAAAAATGGATGGCAAAAAAGTCTTCTGTATTGAATCTGGCATTGTAGCAAATGGCGGCGAAGGCTATACACCGGAAACCTATATCAACTCAAAGAAAGATAAACTGTCAAAAATTGCTTATTACGGGTATACAATAACTAGTCAGAGTCATTACGACTATGCCGTAACACAAGCCATGATTTGGGAAGAATTAGGTGACAAACGCCAAAGTACGACGATTCCCAACTATGACCAACGCAAAACTGAAATCATGGCGCTTGTTAATCGACACGATACTCTCCCCTCTTGGAATGGTCAAACAGTCACCGTCAAAGTCGGGGATTCTGTTACGTTAACCGATTCAAATAATGTGTTAGCGGATATGAGCTTAGAATCAAACAACACCAATGCAACCTTAAAACAAAACGCTAATAGTTTAGTGATCACTCCAAGTAAAGATTCTAACAATGGTAGTATTACCTATCTCAAAGTTCCGCAAAATAAAATTGGTACGTCCATTGTCTACCGTAAGCCAAACGAACAATCCATGGTGGAGTTTCACTTAGACAGTGCCAAACAAGCCAGTGTGAAAGTGAATGTGATTAAGCTAGGTACTCTTCAAGCGACTAAGATTGATGAAGAAACTGGCAACCCTTTAGCGAATGCAAAATTGAAATTTGAATATAATGGTACATCAAAAGAAGTAGTGACTGATTCAAACGGAGTAGCTACGGTTAAAGACATTCCCGAAGGAACAACAGTCACCGTTAGTGAAGTAACTGCTCCCAATGGGTATGTGAATAAAGGTGAAATTAAAAAAGTCACTATTAAACCCAATGAAACCATTACGGTAACACTTGGCAATAAAGAACAATTAGGGCAAGTACAGCTTGAAAAGTCTGGTAAAGACTTTGGTACCACAATGCCAAACGACTACTACTCTTTAGGTGGTGCGATCTATGCTATCTACAAAACGGACGGCACCAAGGTTTCTACCATGACCACCGATTCAAACGGTAAGGCGACCTCTCTCCCCTTAAAGCTGGGTAACTATTATGCCCTTGAAACAAAAGCACCTGCTGGTTACCAGCTAAACAAAGAGAAAATTTCTTTTGAGTTAACATATGCAGGACAAACCGTTGAAATCACCACCACCTCTATTTCCCAAGTGGAAAATGAACAAAAAGGAAATGTGACCTTAATTAAGGAAGATGCTAAAACAGGTACCAAAGCACAAGGTGCGGCAACGTTAGATGGCGCCGTGTACGAACTACGCCGGACTGCTGACGATCAATTAATCAAAGAAGTAACGATAAAAGATGGAACGGCAGTTGTTTCTGGCATTAATCTTGATGATTACTATTGGATTGAAACGCAAGCACCCGAAGGCTATTTAAAAGATACAGAAAAACACCCCTTCCAATTAACATATGCCGGACAAACCGTTGAAACGGCTGTCCAATCGACAACGGTCAAAGAAACAGTCATTACTGGTAGCTTTGATCTAGTCAAATTTGGGAACTATGGCTGGTTGACCAACCCCTTTAGTGACAAAGAAATGAAACCGCTGGAAAATGTTGAATTTAGTGTCTACAGTGATACAACAGGGAAATTAGTGCAGAAGGGCTTGACTGATAAGGAAGGCTACTTGAAATTTGGTGAGTTACCTTATGACACATATACCGTTAAAGAAACCAAAACACCCGAAGGCTACAAAGCAACCGTTGATTTCAAGGTGACGATCCATGAACAAAATGAAACACATCACTATGCAATTGAAAATAAGGTCATTGAAGAAAAACTAAAAGTGGTGAAAGTAGACGCTGAAACTGAAAAAGTGATACCTCGTGCTGACGCTGGATTTCAGATTAAAAACCTACAAACAGGGAAATTAGTATCTATGAACAAATTCAACGAAGAAGGTAAAACCGACACCTTCTTTACGAATGATGAAGGGTACCTGCTACTTCCAGAAGCCCTGTCTTATGGTGACTATGAATTGATTGAAGTCCAAGCACCAGAAGGCTATGTTTTAGCAAAAGGACCAATGAAGTTTACAGTTGATGGTTCCCACCAAAACGGCTTAATAGAAATCCACTTCAAGGATTATTCTCAAAAAGGCATTGTAGATTTTACCAAAACAGGACAAATGCCGATCAGTGTGGAAGTAAAAGAATCAGACTATGGACAAGTCTACGAATTTCAATATGATCACACGCCAATTGCTGGTGTGACTTATCGCATTGAAGCTATTGAGGACATTACAACCAATGACGGTACCACTCATGTGAAAAAAGGCGAAACGGTGGTGACCTTAACCACAGATGAACAAGGCACATGGCAATCACCAGAATTATATCTTGGCAACTATCAAGCGGTGGAAGTATCCGCGCCGAATGGCTTCATTGTCGACTCAACCCCTATTCCTTTTGAATTAAAGTATGCTGGCCAATTAGTAGAACTTACGTCTACTTCTCTTACAGCTACCAACGATTTCCAATCTTTAGATATTCAACTATTTAAAGACGAGGAATCAATCGCAGATTGGAAGGAGAATCAGCCCGAATTTGAAGCTATTAAAGGTGATGGGCAAGTTTTCGGACTCTTCACCCGAGAGGAACAACAGTTGTCAGATAAGTTACAAGTACCAGCAGATTCCCTAGTCCGCTATCAAACGGTAAAAGATGGCGTTGCAGCTTTCGATGTGAAATTACCGGAAGGAAAATATTATTTGAAAGAGTTGGACGCTGGAACAAATCATGTACTGGATGAGACGGAATATGACATTGAATTTGCAGCGGAAAATAATCACACTACCTACCCAATTCACATTTATAACGATACAGTTGCTTATGGTAATGAGACTTTAGAACGAATCACTTGTCACCCAATTTTAAACAAACTGCATTTTAATGAGTTCACTATGAAGAAAGTCAATGAACAAGCCAATTTTGATAAAGAACATGGACTGACCTTTACCTACGACACGCTAGGGACTGGTTCCAGCTTCACCCTTGAAACCAAAGACGGTGAAGTTATGCAGGAAGTCGCAATTGATAAAGATGGCTTAGGTGTATTTGAGACTATCCCTGTAGGCACATTCTATTTAAAAGAAAAAGCGCCCTCTTCTGACAAGTTTATTTTGTCTAAAGATGAAATTCGTATTGAATCAACGAAAGATGGGATCAAAGCCTATGACAAAGACAATCAATTATTAGGTGAATCACCTGCACCATCAGAGGAAATCGAAGAACCCATTCTCTTTGAACTTACCAATTACTTGAAAAAAGGAACAGCTGAATTAACCAAAAAAGATGTTTCCACAGGAGAGATATTACCAAATACTGGTATCCGGATCTTAAATGACAAAAAAGAAGTCGTTGTTGAGGGGCGTACCAATGAGAAAGGTGTATTTACATTTGAACAGCTCCCTATTGGCACCTATTACTTCCAAGAATTTGAAGCGCCAGACGGTTATCGCTTGGATGAAACTCCTCTGAAATTTGAAATCAAAGAAGATGGAAAGGTGGTGAAATGTGAGATGACAAATCAAAAACTTGAAACGCCTAAAAGAACTGATCGTTTCCCAAACACTGGTACAACTATGAACAAAAACTTATTAGTTGTAGGATTTGTAGCTGTCACAAGTGCATTAGGATTATTCTACGCTCGCAAGAAAAAAGGCAAAACAACTAATTAGATGCCTATTTACTTTCCCCATTCTATCCCTGCTATCGTGATCTTTTCTTATATGGAAGGATCACTTTTTTTATGGAAAGGAGAATGCTAATGCCCCCTATTCGTTCACCCACTGACAAAGCATGTTTGAGAATGACTCTATGATTAAAGAAAGAAACGAGGAAAAAGACAATGGAATTAAAATATGTGATCCCCAATATAGAAAAAACCTTTGGAATCTTAGAATACGCTGGTGAAGATAAAGTGGAACAGCGTCGAATCAACGGCAAACCTACCATTCTCTCACGTAGTTACAACCTATACTCTACGATCCAACGAGCGGATGATATTGTCGTTGTTTTACCTGCCGAAGCTGGTGAAAAATTCTTTGAGTCTGAAGAAAAAGTACGCTTAGTTAACCCTAAGATTACTGCCGAAGGCTACAAAATCAATAACCGTGGTTTCACCAATTACATTTTAACCGCTGACAATATGGTAAAAGCCTAGAAAGGACAAGTGAATCATTATGAGATTAGCAGAAGGAATTGTTATTGAAAAAGAAAAAACCTTTGGCACATTGAAGTTTTCCGCCTTACGACGTGAGGTGAAAATTATAGATGAAGAAGGCAACGTGACCGAACAAGTCAAAGAACGCACCTATGATTTAAAGTCGAAAAATCAAGGGCGTATGATTCAAGTCAGTATCCCCGCTTCCGCTGGCGAAAAGAATTTTGAGTATAACGCCGAAGTAGAATTGATCAATCCTGTTGCCGATACCGTTGCTACTGCTACTTATATCAGCGCAGATGTCGATTGGTACATTAAAGCGGAGGATATCTTTTTAAAACAAAAAAATAAACCAGCTGAGAAGCAACCTACTAAATAATTCATAAGAAAGGAGACTTGTTTATGAGGCTTGAAGGCAATCAACTCGCTATGGGAGCAATTATCGGGTTAGATGATTTTTTCAAAGATATTGAGAAAACCCTATCCTCCGAAGTCACACTCAATCCCGAACATTTGATCATGGAATTAATTGAACATAGTGTTGAGAAACGGGGAGAAATTGTCAGTTTGGTTATGAGTGAAGCATATAGTAAAACACAAATATCAATAAGCTTTACTTTTGCTATCGGTACAGAATCATTAGAAGAATTGGTGATCATCTATCTTGGTTATCAAGAAGAAGCATAAAGGAGAAAAACAGTTATGATTAAAATTTATTTAGTGACCTCGATTCTGGGAAGAGATGAATTTGAGAACGATATCGAACGTTTGGTGAAACCTGAATTTCGCTTTTATGCGGACGATATCTATGAAGAAATCAGTGAAAAATGGAAAGAAGCAGTCGAGGAAGGAAGTCAGCTATTCATTTATCCAACAGTTGACGCTGAAAAGACCCTTGCTAATCAAGCAGTTGTATTTAAATTTAATGTTGAAGATGAGGACATGATGTTAACGATTCGCTATGCAGGCTGTGATGGATAATCATCATTGGTATTATCGCGGAAAGGAGGTATTTTTATCTTTAAATACAAAGGTAAACGTATTCGAGCCAGCAATAAAAACTTGCTTTATAATACTATTCTTGGTGCTTTTGTGATGGTTGTCCTGCTCGTATTACTTCCTTTTCATTTACGTGCTATCTTGCAGACAAATTGGGAAACTGTCACCTTGACAACAGTTGTCTCTCAACTTCAAACATCCTACTTTTTGGGCAGTCTCCTAACTGCCCTTTTTGTATGCCTACTTATTGGTGGTTTATTCTATCGCTACCGGATTGATGCTATTAAACAGCTGCAACACCGCCAAAAGTTAGCTCGTATGATCCTACAAAATGGCTGGTATGAAGCTGAACAAGTTCAACATGAAGGGCTCTTTAAAGACCTTCCCAACTCTAAAAGCAAAGAGCGAATCACCCACTTTCCCAAGATGTATTACACGCTCAAAGACGGCTTAATTCATATCAATGTGGAAATCACCATGGGAAAATATCAAGACCAACTATTGCGCTTAGAAGACAAACTGGAAACAGGTCTGTACTGTGAGCTAGTTGATAAGGTCTTAAAAGAGACTTATGTGGAGTACACCCTACTCTACGATACCATTGGCAACCGAATTAGCATTGATGAAGTAACAACCAAAGATGGGCGATTAAAGTTGATGGAATCCGTTTATTGGACATACGATTCCCTGCCACATATGTTAATTGCTGGAGGTACTGGTAGTGGGAAGTCTTATTTTATTCTGACGATTATTGAAGCTTTGCTTCATACCAATACTAAGTTGTTTGTACTTGACCCCAAAAATGCCGACTTAGCTGATCTAGCAACAGTTATGTCCAATGTTTATTATCGAAAAGACGATATGTTAGCTTGTATCAATCACTTTTATGGAGAGATGATGGCTCGTAGTGAAGAAATGAAACAGCACCCGAATTACCAGACTGGTCAAAACTATGCTGCTCTTGATCTGCCAGCAAATTTTCTCATTTTTGATGAGTATGTTGCTTTTATGGGTATGCTCGGTCGAGAAAGCCTTGAAGTCATGAGTAAGTTAAAACAAATCGTGATGCTAGGTCGGCAAGCAGGCTTCTTCCTTATTTTAGCGTGTCAACGTCCAGACGCAAAATATTTAGCGGATGGCATTCGCGATCAATTTAATTTTCGAGTAGCGCTTGGACGTATGTCAGAGTTAGGCTATAGCATGATGTTTGGATCGGACACCCAAAAGCAATTCTTTTTAAAACCAATTAAAGGGCGCGGCTATGTAGATGTAGGCACGAGTGTAATTAGCGAGTTTTATACCCCACTTGTTCCTAAAGACCATGATTTTCTGGGAGCAATCGGTCAATTAGCCACCAAAATGCAGGCTGAGCCAGTGGCGGACGAAGTGCAAGCCACAGGTTCAGACTAGCATCGATTGGTGTGGCGCCAGCCACGCCAATCTTTTAGCCCCCGATATCTAACAGGGGGGCACAAAAACAACTAAAAACCAACAATTTTATACTGAAAACTCTTGTACAACAGGCGTTTTAACCGAATGAAGCAGATGTCAACTAGCCATTAATAGTTTACATCTGCTTTTTTGATTGGAGGAATGTGCATGACAAATACCCATGGATGGGGAAAAGAACTAAAAGACAAGCGACTGGATTATGGACTTTCACAAAACAAACTAGCACTAGCAGCTGGCATTACGCGTCCTTACCTTTCTGCAATTGAAAATGGCAAAGTAGTTCCTACGGAACAAGTAAAAGCTTCCCTGTCTGATACATTGGAGCGATTGAATCCGGATGCCCCACTGGAACTACTCTTTGACTATGTACGGATTCGTTTTCCAACGGTTGATGTGGCACAAGTGTTAGAAGCGATTCTTCACCTGAACATGGATTATATGCTTCATGAAGATTTTGCCTACTACTCTTATACTGAACAGTACCGTTTTGGCGACATTACAGTGATGGCTTCGCATGATCCAACTAAAGGGGTATTACTAGAACTCAAAGGCAAAGGCTGTCGCCAATATGAAAATTTTCTATTGGCACAACACCGAAGCTGGTTTGATTTCTTTAAAGACTGTTTGAATGCCCAAGGTGTTTTTAAACGCTTAGACCTTGCGATTAATGATAAGACGGGACTGTTAAATATTCCAGCACTAGCCCAAAAGTGTCAAAGCGAAGAATGTATCTCACTTTTTCGCAGTTTTAAATACTATCGTAGCGGTGAGTTAGTCCACCGTGACGAAAAGACGGACATGGGCAATACGCTTTATGTAGGCTCATTAAAATCAGAAGTCTACTTCTGCATTTATGAAAAGGACTATGAGCAATACGCCAAGAATAATATTCCCTTAGAAAAGGCAGAGGTTAAGAATCGTTTTGAGATTCGCTTGAAAAATGAACGAGCAAGTCATGCGGTCATTGATTTATTGACCCGTCAAGATGTCGAAAAAACTGCCTTTGAAATTATCAATCGCTATATTCGTTTTGTCGATAGAGACGAAAATAAGCGGCGTAGTGCTTGGTCAATGAACCAACAATGGGCATTTTTTATCGGCAAAGATCGCGGTGCCCTGCGTTTAACGACTGAACCAGAACCTTATACGTTTGAGCGTACGCTAAACTGGTTGCGTCATCAAGTCGCCCCAACGCTGAAAATGATCGGCACAATCGACCAATTAAATCAAACAGCCATTTTATCTGAGTTGATCCATGAAGCTAAGCTAACCGAAAAGCATGAAAAACTGATCGAACAACAGTATTTAACCCGTGAAGATGTGATTCTATGAGTAGCCGTTTAACGGAAGAACTTGCCGCTCTCGGCTTTCTTTGTGGGATAGAAATGATTGTCTATAGCCAGAATACCGGAGCATATACAATGTTGATCATTGAAGGAAGTCGTAAAGAGAATGAACCACTCTATCGCTATGATTTTTACAAACAAACCTTTTACCCTCATGGTTCAAACAAGGTTACTGTATATGGCAAAAAGCTAACGTCCCCACAACTGTTAAGGCGTGTAAACCAGTATTTGAAAAACCGAGAAAGGTATTTAGGAAAGGAATCACCACTTAAATAGCAGAATATACCAGCGACTTCTAATAACAGAAGTCGCTTTTTTAATGAAAGTGAGGAATAATAAATGAACTTTGGACAAAATTTATATAACTGGTTTTTAAGCAATGCTCAATCACTTGTGTTACTAGCAATCGTAGTGATTGGCTTGTATTTAGGATTTAAACGTGAGTTCTCTAAGCTCATTGGCTTTGTGATTATCGCGTTGATTGCGGTCGGTTTGGTCTTTAATGCGGGTGGCGTGAAAGACGTATTACTTAACTTGTTCAATCGAATCATTGGAGCATAAGGAGGTACGAAAATGGAAAGGCAAGTTTATATCGCTAATTTAGGCAAGTATAACGAAGGCGAACTAGTTGGTGATTGGTTCACCCCACCGATTGATTATGAAGACATGGCAGAACGAATCGGCTTAAATGAAGAATATGAAGAGTACGCCATTCATGATTATGAACTCCCCTTTGAGATTAGCGAGTATACACCAATCAGTGAAATTAACCGGCTATGTGAAATGATCGAAGAAATAGAGGGCACACCGATATATGATGAATTAAGTGAAATACAAGGTATGTGGTTCAATTCCTTGGAAGAACTGCTGGAACATAAAGACGATATCATTTGTTATACCGATTGCGATTCTATGGAAGATGTGGCGGCCTATTACATTGAAGAAACAGGGATACTTGGAGAAGTACCAGCAAATCTACAAAATTACATTGACTATCAAGCTTTGGGTAGAGACATGGAACTTGAAGGGAATTATCTTGTTACTTCTCATGGGATATTTGAATACATTTCCTAATTTATATCCTTATACGTTATAATAACTGTAGCTGCTGTTATAGGAGGTGTTAGGTTGGTAATAATTAACGTATATGGAAAAATTCCTAAAACTTTGATTTCTGACAAGCTGAAAATTTATATTTCAAATATCCCGGATGATTGGAAAGAAGAAATCATTGAAGATGTACTAAAAGAAGTCCGACAACAAAAGTTCAATATACTAGAAGATGAAAAAAGATATGGTAAGACTCATAAATCTGATTACTCCTTATCCTATTTTCAAAAAATTGTTAAGGAAAATATAAAAGGCTATACTAAAAATAATATAGATTCGATTGAAAATTGTATCCAATGTTTGGTAGATAACATGATTCATCTATATTTTGATTATGAATATAGTGACATGCCCTTTTTTGATTGGTCATCAAATTGTTTCGACGGAAGATTTTGTGAAGAAGATTATGCAGAAAAAGTTATTAATTTTATTAATTTTATTCACCATGATTTTCCAAATGAAATTCATATAGATACTGTCTATTCAAGTAATAATGACCATCTCCATCAATCAATCATCCTCTTTAAACTAGGCTTTAAAATAAATACAGGTTTTAACCATCTTAAAACTCAATCTGAATCTATTGCTAAATTGGTAAGTACTGGTAAAAAAATAGATAATTATATAAATTCAGAATCTGATTACTATAAATTTGACTATATTCTAAACAGTATATATAAAGATAACGATTATAATCAAAATCACTTTTTTAAAACATATTCTCTATTAGAATTAACTTTATTAGAGCCATATCAAAGAACTAGTGAAGTTGATAATCTTTTAGTCCCTTATTTAAATAAAAAATATGGCAATGAATCAACAAATGTCGCAAAAACCCTAAGACAAATGAGAAATAAAATTGGACACGGAGATTTCAAAGGTTTCAACAATAAAGCAGAAGAATTTGCTCAAAAATATATGAAGCACTATTCTTTTGATTACTCAGAATATAGTAGATTGAATTGGATATTACTATATACTTGTTGCTTGCTTGATGATTTGCTAAGAAACATACTTTTTAAGCAATTAACAAATTGACAAGTAACTACTATTAAGAGCATTCCTCTAAGAAGGGCTGCTCTTTTTCTATGCACTGAAGTAGAAAGGATGTGATATTTTGAAAAAAATCAGAAGTTATACCAGTATTTGGTCAGTAGAAAAAGTTCTCTATGCCATTAATGATTTACAACTCCCCTTCCCCATTACCTTTACTCAAATGACGTGGTTTGTGGTGTCATTACTGGCGGTGATCCTCTTTAGTAATATACCACCTCTGTCTTTCATTGACGGGGCATTACTAAAATACGTAGGATTACCAGCAGCACTGACATGGTTTATGAGCCAAAAAACCTTTGATGGAAAAAAGCCTTATGGTTTCTTAAAATCAATCCTCAGTTATTGGCTTCGTGTCAAGGTCACCTATGCTGGAAAAACAGTTAAACTACAAAATCAGAAACTCAATGAAGCCATTACGATCGTTAGGAGTGAAATGTATTATGGCGTATCCAATTAAATATATTGAAGACAATTTAGTGTTCAATCATGATGGCGAATGTTTTGCTTACTATGAGCTGATTCCTTATAATTACAGCTTTTTAAGTCCTGATGAGAAATACCAAGTACATGATAACTTTCGTCAGTTAATCGCTCAGAATCGCGATGGTAAAATCCATGCTTTACAACTAGCGACAGAAGCCAGTATCCGAGCCACACAAGAACGATCAAAAGAAGAGATCACTGGACGATTAAAAGAAGTCGCCTACAATAAACTAGACGAACAAACCGAAGCGTTAGTTTCTATGATTGGCGACAATCAAGTAAACTATCGCTTTTTTATTGGCTTTAAGCTGCTTTTAACGGAACAAGAACTTTCCCTAAAAAATGTACAGTCTAGTATCAAAACTGCTTTTCTAGACTTCTTAAATGGTGTTAATCACAAATTAATGGGCGATTTTGTTTCAATGCCTAAAGCAGAGATTGACCGCTTTGCGAAAATGGAAAAACTTTTAGCGAGTAAAATTTCTCGTCGCTTTAAAGCACGTGCCTTAGATAAAAACGATTTTGGCTATCTCATCGAACATCTTTACGGCAATCAAGGTACGCCCTTTGAAGAGTATGATTATCATTTGCCTAAGCGGTATCGGGATAAAGAAGTGCTCGTAAAGAAATACGATCTATTGAAACCAACACGCTGTCTCATCGAAGAAAAACAACGTTACTTAAAGCTAGAACATGAGGACAGTACCACTTATGCCGCTTACTTTACCATCAACTCAATTGTCGGTGAGTTGGATTTTCCAAGTAGTGAAATCTTTTATTATCAGCAACAACAATTTACCTTTCCGATTGATACCAGCATGAATGTAGAAATTGTGGCAAATAAAAAGGCTTTATCGACGGTTCGCAATAAGAAAAAGGAACTTAAGGACTTAGATAGTCATGCATGGGAAAGTGACAATGAAACCAGCACCAATGTAGTAGATGCCTTGGAGTCAGTTAATGAACTAGAAGCAAATCTAGATCAAAGCAAAGAAGCCATGTACAAGTTGAGTTATGTGGTACGTGTGACGGCGAAAGACTTGGATGAATTGAAACGCCGTTGTGATGAAGTCAAAGACTTTTACGATGACTTGAGTATTAAATTGGTTCGCCCGTTTGGCGATATGTTGGGCTTACATGGGGAATTTATCCCTGCTTCTAAACGCTATATCAATGATTATATTCAGTATGTCACTTCGGATTTTTTGGCTGGACTTGGTTTTGGAGCAACACAAATGCTTGGGGAAAATGAAGGGATTTATGTCGGCTATAATCTCGATACTGGGCGAAATGTGTATCTAAAACCAAACCTTGCCAGTCAAGGTGTGAAAGGTTCTGTGACGAATGCCCTTGCGGCGGCTTTCCTTGGTTCCCTTGGTGGCGGAAAATCATTTTCTAATAATATGCTGGTTTACTACGCTGTGCTCTTCGGTGGTCAAGCCGTGATCGTTGATCCGAAAGCCGAACGTGGTAATTGGAAAGACACTTTACCGGAAATTGCCCATGAAATTAATATCGTTAATTTAACAAGCGAAGAGAAAAATAAAGGGTTGCTTGATCCCTATGTCATTTTAAAACGCAAGAAAGATGCCGAAAGCTTGGCGATTGATATACTCACCTTCCTAACTGGTATCTCTAGTCGTGACAGTGAGAAGTTCCCTGTTTTACGAAAAGCGATTCGGGCAGTAACGCAAAGCAAACAACGTGGATTATTACTAGTGATTGATAAATTACGTGAAGAAAACACACCGATTAATCAGAATATCGCTGATCATATCGAAAGCTTTGTGGATTATGACTTTGCCCATTTACTCTTTAGTGATGGTTCCGTGAAACAATCGATTAGTTTGGAAAAACAATTAAACATCATTCAAGTGGCGGATTTAGTCTTACCTGACGCAAACACTAGTTTTGAAGAATACACGACTATGGAATTGTTGAGTGTTGCCATGTTAATTGTGATCAGTACCTTTGCCCTTGATTTTATTCACTCTGACCGTTCTATTTTTAAAATCGTTGACCTTGACGAAGCGTGGAGCTTCTTACAAGTTGCCCAAGGAAAGACCCTTTCTATGAAGCTAGTCCGTGCTGGACGTGCCATGAATGCGGGGGTCTATTTTGTTACCCAAAATGCCGGAGACTTACTAGACGAAAAAATGAAAAATAATATTGGGTTGAAGTTTGCCTTTCGCTCAACTGATTTGGTGGAAATCAAGAAAACATTGGAATTTTTCGGGGTGGATGCCGAGGATGAAACCAATCAAAAACGATTGCGCGACTTAGAGAACGGACAATGCTTGATGTCTGATATTTACGGTCGAGTTGGTGTGATTCAGTTCCATCCGATTTTTGAAGAACTCTTACACGCCTTTGATACGCGTCCGCCGATCCGAAAAGAGGTGGAATAATGAAGCGTCATGAAGAAAAGAAACAACAAAGACTACAGACTAAACAGATCAAAAGGCAAAAGAAGATTCAAAAGAAAGCAACTAGTAAACAGCTACCACTCTATAAAAAAGTGGGGCGTTACGCGGCTCTTTCACTGGTCGGTATATGTGTCATTCTTGTTCTCCTTGCCAGTCTTGGAACAGTAGTACATGCGGCTGGGTTAGTGGATGATACGATCAACACTGCCAATGAGTATTCCAAATATGGGCTGGCTAACTACCAGCTTGACTTTTATGTAGACAATAGTTGGGGCTGGCTACCATGGAATTGGTCAGATGGCTTGGGAAAAAGTGTTATGTACGGCTTATATGCTATCACTAATTTTATTTGGACAATTTCACTATACTTGTCCAATGCTACTGGCTATTTAATTCAAGAAGCCTACAACTTGGATTTTATCAGTGATACCGCTGATTCTATCGGAAAGAACATGCAAACCCTTGCTGGGATCACTCAAAATGGCTTTTCCAGCTCTGGCTTTTATGTTGGTTTCCTGTTGATCTTTATTTTAATTCTAGGAATCTATGTTACGTATACCGGCTTAATCAAACGAGAAACCACCAAAGCCATTCAAGCCATTATGAATTTCTTGGTGGTCTTCCTTTTGTCGTCTTCCTTTATTGCTTATGCGCCTAGCTATATTGAAAAGATCAATGATTTTTCTAAGGACATCAGTACCGCCAGCCTTGATGTTGGTACCAAAATTGTATTACCCAATAGCAATAGTCAAGGAAAAGACAGTGTGGACATGATTCGAGATAGTTTGTTTGCGATCCAAGTGAAACAACCGTGGTTGCTTTTACAGTATGATTCAACGGATGTGGATGAAGCCAGAGAAGAAAAGCTGTTAGCAGTCAGTCCTGATACAAACAATGGGAAAGACCGTGAAATGGTAGTCATTGATGAGATTGAAAACCAAGACAATGCCAATCTATCGCTTGCCAAAGTCATTAATCGTTTAGGTATAGTTTTCTTTTTATTTGTGTTTAATATCGGTATCTCTATCTTTGTTTTCTTATTAACCGGAATGATGATCTTTTCTCAAGTACTCTTTATCATTTTTGCCATGTTCTTACCGATTAGTTTTCTATTAAGTATGATCCCTAGTTTTGATGGAATGGGCAAACGTGCGATTACAAAATTATTTAACGTGATCATGACTCGTGCTGGCTTAACCTTAGTGATTACCGTAGCCTTCAGTATTTCTTCTATGCTTTATTCATTGGCTGGCTCCGCGCCTTTCTTTATGACCATGTTTTTACAAGTTGTTACCTTTGCCGGAATTTATTTTAAGCTAGGCGATATTATGAATTTATTCGCCCTACAAAGTAATGAGTCTCAAAGTATGGGGCGACAATTATTAAGACGTCCGCGTATGTTTATGACTCGCCAAAGCCGCCGACTTCAACGCACAATGCGACAGGTCATGCGTGGAACTACCCACCAAACAACAACGAAAGCTGCGAGCAACGGCGTCCAACCAAAAAGCAAGTCAGCCACCCATGAGCGCGGAAATCAAAGTAGACGGAATCCAACGACTCAACCGACTCATTCCGATAATCAACCGAACAACCTTGGGGCAAAAGCAGGAGCAGCAGTCGGCAATGTACTAGATACTAAAAATCGAGCATTAAACAAAGCCACAGAACTAAAAGATACAATTAAGGACGCACCGACTAATGCAAAATATGCTTTGTATAAAGGACAGCGTGAGTTAGTGCGTAACGCAGCTGATTTTTCATCAACCCTAAATGATACTAGAACTCAAAAGCAAACCAAGCGTGAACAACAACACCACCAGCGTCAAATGACGATTGCCCAACGGCGGTTGGAAATGGAAAAAACCAAACAAACAAGACTGCATCCAACAACTCCAGCTAACACGAAACCAAAAGAACAACCAATAAATCCAGCACACAAGCGACCAATAAAAGCTAAACCAGCGCTCCCTTCCCAATCATCAGTACCAAAACAGGACAATGTTCCAAACAACTCGCCAAAAGTTGCTGAAAACCTTAGACCCGTTGTTAACTCTGTACCACCTAAGAAAACGGTCACTTTATCGGAATCCGATAAACGATTAGCATTACCAGAACCACAAGTAACTAGACCTGCAACAGTAACAAAGAATATGATTCCATCATCCGAGCCAAAAGTGCCAAGATCAACCTCAGTACCCAAAACTACTAGCCAAACAAAGAACTCACAACGTGTCTCTTCACAAAAGCAACAAACAGTAACAACGAAACATTCGGCAAATAAAACGAAGAAAAGACAAAAGAAGAAACCGAGGTCGAAGCTATGAAAGTACGTTATATGGCTATCATGGGTGTCGTCTGCTCGCTGTTCTTTAGCTTGTTATTGTTCTTTGTAGTAATTACAGCAGATTCCGAAGATCGCACAGCCAACCAAACAGCAGTAAATGGCGGCTTGAATGTTTCTCCCGAAGTATTAAAGCACAAAGCATTGGTTGAAAAATATTGTAAAGAATACGAAATTGAGGAATACGTGACTACTATTTTAGCCATCATGCAAGTGGAATCGGGCGGTACGGCGGTGGATGTGATGCAAAGTTCAGAATCGTTGGGATTGCCGCCAAATAGCCTAAGCACTGAGGAATCCATTAAACAAGGCTGTAAGTATTTTAGTGAGCTATTAGCTACTGCTGAGAAACTTGGCTGTGATTCCGATTCAGTGATTCAAAGCTATAACTACGGTGGTGGCTTCTTACCTTACGTGGCAGCGCATGGCAAAAAATACACTTATGAACTGGCAGAAAGTTTTTCAAAGGAAAAAGCTGGTGGTAAGAAGGTGACTTATACCAATCCAATCGCCATTCCCATTAATGGCGGTTGGCGCTTTGCTTACGGCAATCAATTCTACGTCTTATTGGTTAAGCAATATTTGACCCCTGCCCACTTTGACAATGAGACGGTACAAACCATTATGGATGAAGCATTAAAATATGAAGGCTTCCCTTATGTCTTTGGCGGCTCTTCCCCAAGTACTAGTTTCGATTGTTCTGGCTTGGTGCAATGGTGTTACGCCAAAGCTGGCATTCAACTCCCGCGCACAGCCCAAGCCCAATATGACGCAACCACCCATCTTCATTTATCTGAAGCAAAAGCTGGGGATTTGGTCTTTTTTCATTCGACTTATAATGCTGGCGAGTATGTCACTCATGTGGGGATCTATGTGGGAAATAATCGGATGTATAACGCTGGCGATCCAATTGGCTATGACGATTTGACAGACAGTTATTGGCAAGCCCATTTGATTGGTGCAGGTCGGATTATACCTAATTAAGAGAGGATTTGATGAAATGAAAATAAAAATTGAACGAACAAAAAAGCAACCGAAACCTAAAAAGCAAAAGAAAAGACCTACAATTAACGTGGGCATGCATAAAAAGCTGACACTTGTTTTATGGTTTGTATTAATTGGCAGTGTAGGTTTCGGCACTTATAAGAATTTTACAGCCATCGATCGGCACACTGTGCATGAGAAAAAAGTCATTGAAACAAAGATAGTAGATACAAACCGGATTGAAAGCTTTGTGACGGCTTTCGCGACGGATTATTATACTTGGCAACAAGGCCAATCCGCCATTGATCGTAGAAATGAGCAATTAAAGAACTATCTTACAAAAGAGCTGCAACAACTCAATTTGGAAATGGTGCGTTCCGATATTCCTACCAGCGCTACCGTTCAACGTATACAGATTTGGAGTGTCACGCGATCCGATGATAATGAATATGACGTACTCTTTTCAGTAGAACAACAGATAACTGAGAACAAGAAAAAAACTACTATCACTTCTACTTATAGCGTGCAAGTTTGTATGGATAAAGATGGAAATCTAGTAATTACGAAGAACCCGACTATGAACAGTCAGCCTAAGAAATCAAGCTATCAACCAAAACCGCTTGAAAATGACGGCACGGTGGATGCCAGCCTAACAGCAGAGATCAATGGCTTTCTTGAAACATTCTTTAAGTTGTACCCAACTGCAACCGAAAAAGAGCTAGCTTATTATGTCAGCAATGACGCGTTACCAGTGATTCAGAAGAACTATGTCTTTGCGGAACTAGTTAACTCAATTTACTCCAAAAAAGATAAACAGATTTTTGCAAATGTGACTGTGAAATACTTAGATCAAGAAACTAAGACCACTCACCTTGCACAATATGAACTGATCCTTGAGAAGCAGGATAACTGGAAAATAATACTATGATTTCTCAAAAAAATGAGAAATCACAACAAGTAGTTTGATTTGACTGGAACTGATTAGAAGCAATACAGATCAATTACTTTTTGAAGGTAATTCAGGAGATAAGATTGCTAAACTAAATCATGAAAAATAACCTTTATATTATAGGATATGGAACTCAGTAAACATTGATATATTTTTTTAGTATCAATATCCTTTTACTCTAATAATTCCCAATTCAATAGCTTGAATAATTGCAGAAACAGTTGAATTTACCCCTAATTTATTATTTATGGAAACAAGATGATTGTTTACTGTTCTTCTACTAATATAAAGACGTTCTGCTATTTCCTGTTGCCTAAGACCTTCTGCGGCACATTTTAGTATCTCTTTTTCTCGTTCACTCAGAACATCTAATGTACTTTGGCACTTGGGTAGCAGATTATTTCCATGATGTATTTTTTTTAAATCATCATATAATTCTTCAATTGTTACATTTTTATTTAATAGTCCCCATGCTCCAGACTTTATTGCTTCATTCTTATATTCAATTAAATCAAAGCCCGATAAAAAAACTACTTTTTGATACGGAAATTTTTCAAGAATTTCTTTAGATATATCAAATCCACTTAACTTTCCAATATGGATATCTAATAATACTAAATCTGGTTGATCATTTTTTAGTTTATCTAAAAATATTTCTGGCTCAGTAAAACTAATTATTGAGATATCCATTGGTCGAAATGCAATTTCCAGACTCTTAGAAAAAAGTGCATGATCATCTAGTAAATATACTTTCATGAACTTATATCCTCCTTTGCAATCGGTAAAGTTATTGCAAATTTTGTTCCATGCGGGTTTACAGACGATACCTTCATTTTCCCGTCTAATGAATTAACTTCTTGATTTATTGATAAAATACCAAAATGCTTATTTTCAAACTCCCTAAGTTTTATCTTACTATAATCAAATCCTGTACCGTTATCTTGTACAATGGCTTCAATGTAAAATTCACTTTGAATAAGTGCAACAAAAATTTCTGTTGCTTGAGAGTGTTTTAATGCATTAGTTATTAATTCTTGCATAATTCGATAAATATGAAACTTCTCTTCTTTTTTTAAATGAGTTTCTTGTGGACAATAAAAATTAACAACTATAGATTTATGCTCTTCATTGAATTTATCACAAAGAATTCGGATACTTTGTGATAAAGGTGCAGTTTCAATTGTCGAAGGATATAGTTCAAATATTTTGTCTCTAAAGGTTTTATTTAAGGTATCAAAAGTTTCTAATACTAATTTCTTTGTTTCTACATTTTCAGTAGACATAGATTCGATTAATTTTTTTAAAGCTAAAATATTTTGCAAAACATTGTCATGGATAAAAAATGAAAAATCTTTATGAAAATTTTGCACCATGTTTAAATATTCATAATTCACGTATTCATCATAAGATAAACTTTCTATTTTTAGAGCTTCTTGTTTAACATCATATAATCGTTCATTTTCAATAATTATTTTACCAACAACACAAACTAAATCATTTATTTCTTCACATTTCACATTTTCCAAATCATGGCTTCCCCCTTTATCAATGAGTAACCAACCTAAAATATGTTTATTCTCAAAAAAAGTAAATTTTCTAAATACATTGTTGTGATAATGGAATATGTTAGAGTTGAGTTCAAATTCATCAATAATTTTATTTGTTAAAATCAATCTGGAAAGTTCCCCTGAGCTAGACAAAATATAAGGTTGGTGTTGATCTTTCCAAACCATTAAATAGCTATCTATTTCATAATGCTGTAATAAAATTTTACTAATTAAAGTACTCACTGAAGACAAAGTTTTTTCTTTACTGATAGTTTGCACAAGTTCAATTTTTTCTTTTTGAAACTCTTTTTTTCTTTGTTGAATTCGTCTCACTTCAATACTACTCAGATACCAATTCTTCAAATAAAGGATGAACAAAATCAAGCCATAAAAAATAGAAATAAAATAGATATCAAATATAGATAACCGGAGAAAATAATAATTAATAATGAAGAAGACTCCTATACAAATAATATGAGTAAACAAATTTATAAAAATCGTAACTTTGTTTAGGCGAATTTCATTACGCTTTATTAAAATAATACCGACTGTAAGTGGAATAAAAAAAAGAATTAATCCACTTAATATTGAAGTAGAAATAATTAACGAAAACAGTGCCAAAATTAATATTCGAATTAAAAGAATCTGCTCTTTTTTAGTCTGAATAGTTAATCGATCTTTTCCTTTGAAATATAGAAATAGGCAACTAATTATATCTAAAACAAGTACTGTGCTTACCATCCACTTGAATTTTTCAAAATTCATCAACAACAACATGGCAACAATAGTAGATTGTACAAATAAAATTCGATTAACTCTAATTGAAATAGATGAGGCTGAAATTAAATTGAAAGTGCAAAAAAATTTATAAATGAGATATGGTAAAAAGGAAATTAATATATTTTTAACAGGATAAATAAAAGAATAATGTAATAGTCCCAATACTAAGGAAATAGCAGTAAAGAAAGTAAGGATTGCAAAGTATCTAATCCTTTTAATATCTCTAGAAATGAAAATAATGATAGCACAAAAAAGGATAAGCCCAACAATAATCGGTATAACAATTGTTGCTTGCGATTCATACAAATTGTCCTTCTGCTTAATAGTAAGTAGAGATATCACCAAGAATACAAACAAGGATGACAAGTAAATAAATTTTTCTTTCATAAACTTCCCTCCAATCTAATTATTTCTTCACCATCATATAAGTTATTATTTTTCAAAGAATACGGAATTGGATATCAGAATTTGTAATTCGATCAAACTCATTCTTAAAACCAATCCTCTTTATAAAAGCTTATAAATCATCAATATCTAAATTTTTGGTGCTTCATAAGCGCGTAAATAATGGGGGTTCTATTTTTATTCATCTCTAAGTATATTTTAATCTACAACTTAATCATACTCCTTCTTAAATAATTGCACAATGTACTCATTACAAGAAAAAACTCTTCTTGTAAAATTAATACATCAGTTAGAGAAAGGATATATATTAATCGTTATTTATGAGAGTTTCTCTAAAAAAGAAATATCCAAACATAAAGATAACAAATCACAACAATGCACTTTTCTGATTTAGGAAGTTTTATTTTTGTGTTTGACAAGCATATCGACAATGTCTATTTTTGAGCACTTGGCAACCAAAGTAACTATTTTCTAATGTGAATGAATTAGAAAATTTAGTGTACAGAAAATAAGTAGGAGGTGAACTCTATGAAAACACAAAATTACAGTAAACCATCAATCGAAAAAATTGCAGGTTTCAAAGAATCTACTCGTGGTCTTTGGACAGGTAAATTTAGAGATGTATTTGGTGGGCGTGCTCTTTTCCAAATTGTAATTTATTACTAGGATAGAAGAATTGGAAATAATTAAGCCAGTGGTCATCGAATTATGCGATTCGATGACCTTTTTTATAATCTGGATAATCTTTAGGGAGGTGCTTCTAATCGCTGTAAACAAATCAAATACATCAATATCTGAAAAAGAAACAATGTTTCAAAAACGGATTACTACAAACTACACTAATATACTCCTTGTCTCCAATGTAGAGTACACTCAACATACTCATAATCAATTTGAAATCTACTGCATTTCTTCTGAATACTCGAGGATATTTTGTAATAAAGAACAATTTAATTACTCTTCCACAGAAAATACATTGGAACATCTTCAGAAAAATATTTTCAAAGGTATATTTGTTTTAATAACTGGAGAAGGGCTATTCATGGGAGGACCATTATTTGATGTTTCTCTTTCATGGGTGGATTTAACTAATGAACTAATCATTAGTGATTCATCAACAAATATCGCATTATTTCTTGATTTACCAATTTCAAAATCGGCAATTGCATTGAATCTAATTCATAATTTACCATATTATCCATTTCAAAATATACCATTGTGGGAAAAAGTCAATACGATCCAACCATTCTATATTTTGAAATGTACAACAAATGGAATCTTAGAAACAATACAAACTTGGACGCCTCCAAATCTAGAAAATAAGGTCGAATCTATTTATCCCAAAATAAGAGAACGTCTTCTAGAAATCCTTAGTCAAAATACCGTTAATTACTCTGAGATATCTGCTGATCTATCGGGTGGAGTTGATTCAGCAACAATTATTTACATTTTAAAAGCTCTTCAAGCTAAAATTAAACTTTATCACGCAAACGCTGACAGTGAATGGAATAGTGATTCTACATGGGCAAAATTAATCTCAAACGATATTAACACCATGTTTACTTCATTACCATCACTAGGTAGCTCAGGAAATAATTTTAAAATAGATATAGATTACTCCAATTCTGTGCTGCCAGATTCTCCCCTATTTTGGGCAGATACTGAAGGATATGTTGAATCTATAGAAAGTGCAGCATTGACTCCAGCAAATGCCACTCATTTTACTGGTCTTGGTGGGGATGAATTATTCACCCCTATGCCTGCCAACGCATGGTCTCTTGTACGCCAAAATAAATTACGCAGTATAGACTTAGGTTTACGATATTGTTTACTAAATCGGATTCCAATTTCAGTTGGGACAGTAGATCTAATAAATAATACTTCCTTTAAAGAAGCTGTAAAAAACGAAATAGATAAAGGGTTTGGCTATACTAAAACAACTCGTCAAAGTTCTACACTTAATTGGTGTGGTCCTGTCACAGTACCAAATTGGCTTACGAAGCCTTATCGAGAATTAAGTTACAACGCTCTAATAAAAAAATTAGACAACACATTGGATTCCTTAGACTCTGATCGTTCTCGACACCAGATGATTGAGTCTCTACTCTTTCAAAGACATTTGATAACCCAGATTAATAACCTATATGGTGTTAACGGTATGACTTGGCAAGCTCCTTTTTTAGATGTAGACATTATTAATTATTCTTTAGCTATACCAGCTCGTTATAGACAAGATCATAATATAACAAAATCAATTTTATATAATTCTACTAAAGGACTTGTTTCAAAAAATATTTTTACACGTGGGTTTAAAGGAGATTATTCCACTGGTTTGTATAAAAGCTACAAGGAAGCTGTAAAGAAGTATTCCCAGAAAGTGCACCAATTTAAGCTAGTTGAGTTGGGAATTATAGATGCAGATATACTAATTTCTGAATTATCAATGCCTTCTGCTCTACATACTAGAGTTGAAGCTGTTGAGAGATTAGCAGCTGTTGAACGCTGGCTTCGTGTAGCTTTAAAAAAAATAGAAAAAATGAAAGAAAATTAATGCTTATTAACTTGTAGTTATTTTCTAAAAAAGGGAGGAATAAGATTGATGAGAAAAGTAAAAAGAGAGCTAAAAATTATTAGTCAAGATGATGGAGCAGTCGTTTTGGATAAAAGTAGAGGAATTTATTTTCAAATAAATGCTTCTGGAGTTGCTATGTTAGAAG
Source organism: Enterococcus hulanensis (assembly GCF_005405485.1). Taxonomy (GTDB): domain Bacteria; phylum Bacillota; class Bacilli; order Lactobacillales; family Enterococcaceae; genus Enterococcus_A; species Enterococcus_A hulanensis. The sequence continues at coordinate 122,629 of NZ_BJED01000004.1, forward strand.
GTTTGAGTAAAGGATTGACTGTAGAAGAATTAGCACTACAATTGGAAACCTCTTTTTCTCTAGATAAAGCTCAAGCGAAAGCAGATGTTGCTGAGTTTATGACTCTTTTAAAGGAGATGAAACTTGCATAATGAATATCCAACTTTTCCCAGAACAAATAGATCCAGTACCTTTTAGTGCAAGATTTCTGGCTCGCTTGAGTTTAATACTGTCTGCACCGCTTAATTGGATGTCTCCTGGGAGAATTGAAAAAATTTTATTAAAATTGATAAAAAACAATCCTCCCGCATCAGAAAAACAGGTAAAGATTGCACGAAACGCAGTGTGTATCGTAAGTAGTAGATGTAGAAGTCAAGAAGGATGTCTTAGACGATCACTTGCTGTTGTATTAGTACTATGGCTACAACGTAAATCAGTAAGTTGGTGTACAGGATATGCACAAGAACCATTTAGAGCACATGCCTGGGTAGAGTTAAATGAATGTCCCATTGGAGAGCCAGCAGAAGTTCAGATATATTCTAAAGCGATATGTGTTCCACATCATTCAAATGATATCCTCAGAAAGGAGTCGTATTTGAAGAAAATGAAACAAGAAACTATAGAACGTAAAAAAAAAGAATCCGAAATTATTCATTCGGAAAATCATACACCTTCAGTAAACATTAGATCGCTGTTTGCATTAGCAAAGGGACACAACTGGGAATTCATTTGCGTTGGAATACTAGGGTTAATCAGTGCAGCTTTAACTCTCGTTCAACCTAACCTTGTTGCCAATTTAATTGACCAATCAGATACAGGAATTAAGATTAATTCAAGTTTAGGCATTCTCATTATAGTGTTGATACTATCAACGATTTTAACAGCTATCCAGTATTATTTGCTACAAATAATTGGTGAAGGAGTCGTTTTTAAAGCACGCAAAAGTTTAATTAGTCACTTATTAAGATTACCAATTCATGAATATGATACACGAAGTGTAGGCGATCTACTGAGCAGAGTTAGTGGTGATTCTTCTAAATTGAGAATGGCTTTGATACAAGTAAGTATTGCGCTAAGTAGTGGTTTTTTAGTCGTCATTGGAGCAGCTGTCGGTATGATTTTGAGAGATTCTCTGCTATTTATTTTGGCTCTTTCAACAGTTTGTGTATCATTTATCGGGACTATCATTATGAGCAAATCCATACAAAAAGCTAGTTTTTCTGCACAAAAAGAATTAGGGAAATTAAGTGGAGATATCGAACGTGATTTACATGCTATTAGAACTATTCGTGCAACAAATGCAACAGATCTAGAAGAGAAAAAATCTAAACTTCAAGCAGAACGATTGCGTAATATTGGAATAAGATTAGCAAAAATACAAGCGTTCATGGCCCCTGTTTCCAATATGACTCTGCAATTATCTGGTCTAATTGTGCTGGGAATAGGTGGGTACCGTGTATCCGTTGGATTAATGTCTGTAGCTGATTTAATTGCATTTGCTTTGCTACTCTATACAATGATTGGTCCCATAGGACAAGTTTTCAATGCTTTCGGAGGTGTTGGAGAATCACTCGGTGCTTTTGCTAGAATTCGCGAATTATTAGAACTTGCATTAGAAAGTGATTATGATGTTACCCCTGTCATACCTCCTATTTCGAATTTAATAGCTGAAGAAGCTGCAGTTTATTTTGAAAACGTCAGCTTTGGCTATAATAAAATGAAATTTGGGTCTGACCCTAAGGAGCAAGAAGAAAATATGATTCTTAAAGAAGTGACATTATGTGCAGAAAAAGGAAAAAGAACTGCAATTGTGGGTCCCTCTGGTGCTGGAAAGAGCACCATGCTTCAATTAATTGAAAGATTTTATGATCCCGACAGTGGTCAGATATTCGTTCAAGGTAAGGATTATAGACATTATAGTAGAGAAGAGCTTCGAAGCTGCATCACTTATGTTGAACAAGATGCTCCCGTTATTTCTGGAACACTACGTGACAATCTACTTTTGGGAAATCCTGAAATATCTGATTCAAACTGCATCAAAGTATTAGAAGAGGTTAATCTTCATCATTTATTAGAACGAGATTCTAAAGGACTTGATACACAAGTTGGAGAGTCTGGAGCAAATCTCTCTGGCGGAGAAAGACAACGTTTAGCGATGGCACGTTCGCTTTTGTCATCTGCAGAAATTGTTTTACTAGATGAATTAACCTCTAATTTGGATAGCTTAAATGAATTAGGAATGAAAAAAGCAGTGGATAAATTGAAAGGTAAAAAAACAGTTATCGTTGTAGCACATCGTCTATCTACAATAATTGATTCTGATATCATTTATGTTCTTGAACACGGTAGAGTTGTCGGTTCAGGGAATCATAATGAGTTACTTGATACAGTTCCACTTTATCGGGAATTAGCGAAAGAACAATTTGTGGATAGAGAAGTATAATTTCCCATTTGTAAGTACAATAAATAAAAAATTTTAAAGGAGTTGTACTATTGAAAAATATTATAATATCAAATGTATGCAAGCAGCATAAAAATAAAAATATACTGGAAAATATAACCTTCAAAGCTACAGAAGGACGTATAACAGCTTTTCTTGGTCCAAATGGAGCTGGAAAGAGCTCTACACTTAGAATCCTACTTGGTTTAGATCGCCCTTCATCTGGAACAGCAACTTTCGAGAACAAAAAATATAGTAATTTCACTTTTCCATTACAAATTGTCGGATCAGCATTCGATGGAATTGGTGGAACCCCATCAAGAAAAGTTCAAACACATCTGAAAATTATAGCGAAAAGTAATAATATACCAAATAAACGCATTTCAGAAGTTTTAGATATTGTTAATCTATCAAAAAAAAGGCATTCACAACTTGGAACCTTATCTTTAGGTGAAGGACAAAGGTTAGGTATTGCTATTGCTCTACTGGGTGATCCTCAGTATCTTGTTCTTGACGAACCAACAAACGGATTGGATCCCATAGGTATAAAATGGTTTAGAAATTTTATTCGTGAACAAGCTAATCAAGGAAAGACTGTATTACTCTCCTCACACTATCTTACTGAAATCGAAGCTATTGCGGACGACGTTGTTATCATTAATAACGGGCAGATTGTTGTAACCGGTGAGCTTCATGAAGTGATGCAAAGTATTGAAACCTTAGAAGATGTATTCTTTCTACTTACTGAGGGAGGAAATTAATCATGAGTTTTGTTAAAATAACTTATTCCGAATTTTCCAAATTGATAAATAGTCGTGGATGGTGGATTGTTTTTGGATTAGTAATTATTCTTCAACCATTACTTGGATTATTAGAAGCTAACCAAATACTCTCCATAGGATTAGATGCAACTCCCGCAACACACCCAGACTTACTAGAAGCTATACCTCCACTAGATTATTTTGGTTTTGACGCTGCTTTATTCGGTTTACTTCCAATTGTAGTCTGGGGTGGAATTAGTGGTGCTAGTGAATATAAAAATCATAATTTGCGTACAACCATGTTATATAGCAATAAGCGTAAGGAACTTTTTAGCGCCAAACTAATAACTATTTTGATTTCAACTATTTTAGTATCATTTGTTTCAATATTTATAACCGTTGCCATCACACATGTTAGATTAGGTAATTTAGGATTGAATCCATTCGTTTTAAGTCCAATAGCTTGGAAATTTATTGGCTACACGACATTAGACTGGACTTTATTAACAATTCTATCCTTTTCCATTGGCTTACTTTTTAGAAATATGATTGTTCCATTGATATTTCTAGTACCTCAAATCTACAACCTTGGCAGTTATCTAGCAGAAAGATGGTCTTTGGGAGAATATCTGCCTGTTGCAGCAGGAAATTTTATTGTTGCTACTCCGGTTAAATCTTATCCTCATGATCCTACAAAAGGTATATTGATACTTCTTTTATGGATACTTTTTACTGTGCTAATAGCACTTTATTTGTTTAATCGTAGCGATGTAGGAGGAAAATATTAATGATCAAGAATATTCTTCAAAGTGAAATAATCAAATTCTTCTCTTACAATTGGTGCTTGTTTGGGACGATCGGAACTGTTTTAGTAGCTCCTTTAATATTATTTTTTTCTGGAACTGGAAATAGTCAATCTTTGATGAACAATGAAATATTATCTATCAGTTTACGTAATTTATTTTTGAGCCAAGCAGGACTTGTTATAATAGCTGCTTGTTTCTTCGGTCAAGAATATTCAAATTCATATTTACGTACGACTTTATTAACAATACCTGCTCGAATAAAGCTCATCACTACTAAGATATTTCTTCTAACAATTATAGTATGGATTATTGGTTTTTTCTCCAGTTTAATTTGCTTAGGAGTTGGTATTATTCAATTTAACAGTTCTTTTAGTCTCACTTTAATTCTAGAATTTTTGATTAAAGTTACAATTGCTATGTTAAGTTGGACGCTAATAACTTGGATTACAGTCTTTTTGACTATCATTACTAAATCACAAATTTTATCAATTGCAATGATGTTCTCTCTTATTCTAGGTTTAAGTCAAATGTTATTTGCAATGACTGTATTTGCAAAATACCTGCCCGATTTAGCAGCTATGAATCTTTTTTTTACACCCCGAACCACTTCTTTATTAAATGGTTCTCAAGGTTTATTAGTTCAAATTATCTGGTCTTTATTTCTTGGTCTGATTTCATTTGGATTGATTCAATATCGTGATGTTCGATGACTAGTTCATTGCTGTCTCACCTCTTCACTTTCCTTAAAATACAACATAAAAACTATCAAAAATTAATTGATAGTGTTTATGTTGTTATTAGACAGCATTAAGACCTCCTATTAATAAAGAGATGATTATTTAAAAAAAAAGAGCGCTGATGAAGCTTATAGTTGAATTAATCCATTTCAAGACCTTAGCAATAAGTCACCGTCTGGCAATATCAATTTCTTTGATTGGAATGACGAGGGTATAAGTGATCATAGATGAATTGTTGAAAAATTTGAACATAACACTGCCCACACTATTGAAAGAAATTTAGGAGATAAGATTGCTAAACGAACTTATGAAAAGAACAGCTCTTATATATTATGGGATATAGAACACCTTAACAAAAAGATAGTTACAGCCGTTCATTTCATTTGCAATTTCTATAACTTATCTGCCTTCTTTCGAGCAATAAGAAAGGTCGAATTTTTGGCATTCGGCAATGGAAAACATGCTGTAACATGCCAAAGTTTACTAAATTGCTGCCGATATTCTTTCTCAGTCCAAACATGAAAACCTAAAGTCCTCATTGGAATTTTCACCAGGTTTCCATTTGTTGTAAATGTTGGTGCAATCAAAATACCATCAGACTTTAAAACACGCTGAATATTCCGAAAAACAAGTTGAGGATCATCAACGAGGTGAATACCGTTTACAACAATCACCACATCAAATGTATTCTCTGGATAGGTTAGATCCGTCATATCTTGAATGCTAAAAGTCAGGTTTTTAGCGTTTGATTTTTGTTTGGCTTTTTCAATCATTACTTCTGAAAAATCACTTGCTTCAATATGCGCGCAATAAGGAGCAATTCGTGCGGCAATCGTTCCCGTGCCTGTTGCTAACTCCAAGACAGAATCGTTTATCTGTATGTTCTTTTTCATCAAATCAATAAGCGTATCATATTCAGCAGCAGTACGTTCCTGGTTTTCATTATAGGTTCGAGCTATTCTATTCCAAAATTTAATTTTATTCACCAGTCATATTCCCTCCTTTACACTACCATTATTATGCTAAATAAATTTATAAGAATAACCATTAAAATTAAAGATATTCGCCACTGTAGTTTTCATACGCGGCCTAAGTCGTTTATTAAATAATATAGGAACCTTTCTTTTAATTTATGGGATTTGAATAACGACATTTCCTCGTTTGCGACCTGATTCTGTTCGAGCATAAGCTTCTTTCATTTGCTCTAATGGATAAATGTGGTCAATAACTGCTTTAAGTTTTTGCTCCTGAGCCATTTGCAATAGAGTAGATAAGTCCTCCACTGACTCACTTACTAGTCCCTTTGAAATTGAAAAATATTTACCAGGAAGTCCTAAAGCTTTTTTTGAACCATTTCCAATTACACCAACGGCATCGAAAACCACGTCGTATTCTTCAGCTTTTACTAATTCTTTGAAATTACTAGCGGTGTAATCAAGTACTCGATCGGCACCCAAGCTGGCTACTAAATGAAGATTTTTTTTACTGCAAACAGCAGTGACTTTGACGCCAAAAATTTTAGCAATTTGAACCATCGAACTCCCAACTGCCCCAGAAGCTCCATAAACGAATAAATGTTGTCCTTTGTTTAGTTTGGCTTTACGAATATAATGTAATGCCGCAAATCCCCCAAAAGCAAAAGTTGTGGCTTCTTCATAAGAAATAGCATCAGGAATTTGAACAATAGCTTTCGTAGAAGGAAGTGCTATATATTGTGCATGACCACCAAAACGCATTCCAGTTGAAGCGACCACACGATCGCCCACTTTAAAATTCATTACATTTGCTCCGACTGCTTCAATATTTCCTGCGAAATCCGTTCCTAAAATGGGATTTCTTGGTCTTTTGAATCCGAACATCAGTCGAATTGGCAGTTTTCCCTTACGAATTACACAATCTCCTGAAGCCACTGTAGTCGTGCGAATTCGTATTAAAAGTTCATCCTCTTTAATCGTTGGTTTAGGCACCTCTTGAATTTGAAGTACTTCTGGTGAGCCATATCTCGTACAAATAACAGCTTTCATTTGATTAGACATCTCTAATCCTCCTTGTATATAAATGATTAAATCTGTTCAATACCGCTTATAATCAATCGAACCGCAAAAGCAATTTCGCCAATTGCTGAACCAATCAAAAGGACAACACGAATTACACTAATAATTTTATTGTCCAAAACAAAAATTTTGCTATACGTTTCAAAAAAATAACCAGCACTGGCTAGATAAAGTAAATAACCAAACAAGCTAGGCATGACTCCCGAAACAGTGACTAAATAGCCTAATGCCAATAAACTTACACCAAGAAAAAGTTGGGAAAGATAGACACCATATACATGTGCCTGTTTTAGCATCTCTAACCAGTCACGAATCCTATCGTCTCCTAATTTTTCAATTAATGGAGCGTTAGTCATTAAATGTAAACTAATCAGTGGCAGGAATAAATTCACCCCTTGGATCGTTGCCATGCCTAATCTAGAAAAACTAACAATTGCTGGTAATGGTGAAGGAATGTGTCGAAATAACTGAAATAGACAAGCAGCAACAACTATTTCCGTTAGAAAAATGAAACTATCACCTAGAATGCCATACCGAATCCCAAAGGCCATACCTTTGGTTGTTGGCAATGTTTGCGTCTTAGCCATTTCAAAAATAGTTGAGCCAGGTGTGGAAAAAACTAATAAAATAACGATTAAAACCAAAAACAAAATTCCAGTAATCTTCGGCAAATTGCTGAAAACATTTGTCTTAACCAACATTTCTAAATTCATAAAAGAACCCCTCCTTCGTTGATTGAGTGAACAAGAATATTCATTTCTTTATTCTAAATAAAATAGTTCTTCAACAGGTACTTCAAAAAATCGAGCGAATTTAAGTGCTAATTCAATACTGGGAAGAAATTTCCCATTTTCTATCGCGTTGATTGATTGCCTAGAAACACCGACTTGATCTGCAAGTTCTTGTTGTGTCAGCTTTTTCACTTCAGTACGATACTTTTTCAATTGAATAATTACTTTTTCTGTTTTCATGGTTTACCCCGCATAATAGTAAGCTTTCGTCAGATTAATGGTTGCAATAAGTACAATGAAGCCTATTCTTAAAATCAAAATAATTTGTTCTTGAGCTGCCGTTAAAGCAAAGGCTGCCATTATTGCTATAAAAAATATAGATAACGCATAAGAAAAATTTCGAAGAATATTTTTATTAATTAGTTTTTCCCATTCGCCAATAACTTGGTTTTCTTTAGGCGTAAAGAACGATACCAAAATATCTAAAACGATGGAACTAATCACAAGCGTACCAAGCATGATCAAAAATGTATAACCTATTATAGTTATTTCTGATTCTGGACAGTTACTAGAAATAGCTGCATCATAGACCATTCCGACAAACCAACTAAGAAAAAATATTTTGATGATCTCTATTGTTACATAAACTTTTTTTGTCATAATCGAACCTCTTTCGTGTCAAGTCTTGTTTACACTTATAACATAACAGTTAAAATCAGCAGTGTCAAGTTCTATTGACATCCAATTCATTTTACCGTGAAATATCCCTTAGTGTTGTTTAACAAAAAAAACTGTAAATATCTCACTAAGGACCTTCATGTAAACAACGCTTGACATATCTTTTTTTTAAAGGTATGATATCCATGACAACAAAACTTGACATAAGTATGACTGTGAATAGTAGTGCCAGAATAACATAACCAATTTTCACATCTTAGACTTGTTCATATATTAAGGTATTATTCATTTTCTTAAAGGCGTCAGTTTTTAATTCTTTACCATCCTAGTTCTGACTTCTCTGCCCATTTTTGCAGCTAAAAAAGTGATCTCAAATTTTAAAGTTTACGATTTATATATATGTTATACAAACCAAGGAAGCTATACTACTTTTGATTTTCTAATATGATGAAGCATACCAATCTCAATCATGATGATATTTTTCTTTATGTTTTTGACTAACCTATTCCTTAAAAATAAGATATCAAAAAACAGTATGCTAGACTCTTTAAAAAGCGTCAAATAACTGTATAGTATAGGAAAAAGTTCTGGTTTTGAATCAATAAATTCTTTCTTATTTTTAGTTTCAAAATGATTAGTCCCTCCTATTTACTTTATAGGAGGGATTTTTATGTTAGATAGACAAGAAGAGAAAAAGATCATTTATAAACTGATGAGAGAATTGATTGCTGAACGTAGAGAATTAAGCAAACAATATTATGATTTAAAAAAACGCTTGGACTCCTTAAATACTTTACCAAATGTGCCAAACATCAAGAAAGAACCAACAACTACTTCATCTTTGATAGAAAAAGAACAAATTCAAGAACGTGATGCCTTCCATCGAAAATATAAAAGCGCCCATTACCTTCCTTTTGATCGTGTTTCCAAAAATATTTTGTCGATTCTTAAGCAGAGTCCTGTTCCTCTCAGTAATAAACAAATTTTAGAAAAATTAAATACTGAATACGAACTTCACGTCACTTACCAAAACCTGTCCGCTAATATTCTACCGAAAATGCTAAAGGAACGATCTTTGCCGATTGAAAAGTCTTGTCGCGGTTACTGGCAATATCATTTGCCAAAATTATAGGAGGGTTGGGATATGAAAACTGAGTCAGAGATTACTTACATCTTTATTCGTTATGTCACAGTTACCCTCAAACGACAAGCAAATGCTTTTTATAAAAGAGAAGGACGTATTTTTTCAAATGAATCACAATTATTGATTGAATCAAAAGATACAACTGAACAGTTGCTATTACAACAAACTAATCTTTCCATGCCAGATATTCTTTTAGAGAAAAAACTTTTAAATAAACATTTATATTTAAGTTTATTTCAATTAACAGATAAAGAGCTGTTTATTTTGAAAGAAAAGCACTTAAAGAAGCAATCAGATGCTGAAATTGGACAAAAACTTCATTGCAGTAGTCAAGCAATCTCTAAAAAAAAGCGAGCTATTTATTCCAAATTAAAAAATGTACTTTCTTCTTAATAAGTTATCAACAAATACGAGCACCTCCATCTCAAATTTATCTTTCAAAAAGTAAAATTTAAGGTGGGATAATATGGGGCTTAAAAATCTTGTTCCTTTAATTCGGAAAGCTCAAAGTGGTGATCAGAATGCAATGCTTGAGTTATTACTAGAATTTGAACCATCTATTATTAAATACTCACGTCGCTACACTAATCAAGTAAATGAAGACTGTTATCAGGAGTTAGCAGTTCAGTTTATTATTGCTGTCCAATCATTTGATTTAAGTAAATATACCGGCGATTAAAAAAAAGCAACCAGCAATTATTCTTGAAATTTTGGTTTCAGAATGATTATTGGTTGCTATTTATTTAGTGAAGGCATAAAAGCCAAGTGTTCCTTGAAAACTAAATAGCTATTTTTGAATCACGTTCCCTGTCATTCGAGCTAAGTGTAAATACGCCATGATCTGATTTAGCGATAGATATTTAACACTACACTTGATCTAGGTACTCAAGTCGCCATGACAATGACAGAAAATAATGATACTTCCGTAAGGCTCGCCGTAAACTGGGGAGAGGTGAAACTCCTATGTGCTTTACCTAAAGCGATTCAAAAATCGATTAGACTTGATAGCAAGAAATCAGTCAAACTTTATTAATTGTTTTCTTAAGTGAGATTTTAACAAGCTGACCTCCTCTAGAAAAAGGAAAGTGAAAACGCTATAATTTGGTTATAGTATTTGATTCTAGCTCGTACTCTTTTATAACTATTTTTAGATTGGAGGTCAAAAAATCAATAATATGTAAATTGATCCATTAAATTATATAAAGGTGGAATGCCGAGTATGACCATTCCAAAAGATTCTTCACCGATCCTAGGCAGATATGTTAATCAAAAGACATTGATGAAAGAGCTGCACATAGGATTTGATACATTAAAGAAACTCCATCTCAACGGATTGGAGGCTATTGTAATTGGTAGACAACATCTTTATGATCTTGAGGAGTTAACAACTGTTTTAAATCAAATAAAAGATGATTCCAAGCAATAGAAATTCTAAATAGTTATCAAAATCTTACTAAAGACAAACATATCCTAATCTAATTAATAAATTAGGAAGGAAGTCTTTTATGTCTGTTTCTTTTAAGAAATACACCAAGCAAAATCAAAAATTTTGGAAATTCCAATGTTATCTTGGAACCAACGAATTTGGAGAAGAAATTCGTACAACTAGAAGTGGCTTCCAAACAAAGAAAGAAGCCCAGCAAGTATACCGACAACTACAACTCGATTTTGATAAGAACACACTAAAAATGAGTGGGAACATCACCTTTGAAGAGCTGTATAAAGAGTTTATCGAACAGTACCGATTAAAAGTCAAACCTTCTACTATCATGATTACTAGACGAGCAATTGAAGACCATGCACTTGAGTATTTTGGCAACAAAAAGCTGAATGATATCACTGTACGCTATTGTACTCAGGTGAATAGACGCTGGATACGAGATGGCTACAAACAAGCTTACTACTTTCGTCGAGCAGTTGCTCAAATCTTGCAATACGGTGTTCAACAAGAGCTTATCAATGAAAATCCTATGCGAAAAACTGAACCTATCAAACGACAAGAGATTGATGAAAATTTAGTAGCTACGGAAATCATGTCAGTTTATACACCAAAAGAGTTAGCTCTATTTTTAGATTGCTGCAAAAAACATGGAAATATGAAAATCGAAACGTATTTTCGTGTTTTATCTTATACTGGTGCCAGAAAATCGGAAATACTCGCACTCGAATGGAATGACATTGACTTTGAAAATAATAAGTTAACCATTACAAAAACACTCGCAGAGGTTGAATTTGATCCGAAATCTAAAAAAACACAAGTAGCCAGCCAAAGTGCAAAAACAAACGCTGGTAAACGAACTATTTCTATTGATTTAGAAACAATGAATCTATTAAAAGCATGGCGAACACGACAACAACTGGAATTTAATATTCTTGGAATCAGAACATCTGCAAAGCATCAATTAATATTTCCAAGTAAAGATAATGGCTTCTGTCGTCCTAGTCAGCCAAATGATTGGTATGATGTCATTGCTACGAAATATGGTCTAAAGCGGATTACTCTTCATGAGTTTAGAAAGACACACGTTTCCCTTTGCGCAATGGCGAATATGAATTTAGAAGACATTATGTATCGTGTTGGTCATAAAGATTCTAAAATGACCCGTCAAGTTTATAACTACTTCTACCCCGAACGGGAAGAACGCAGTGCAGATCAATTCGCTCAATTCATCGAAAAGGAAAAATATCTCTTTTAATCTTTTTTGTAGTTAGTTTTGTAGTTAGTAGACTTTTCGAAAAAACAAAAACGCCAGAAACGCTTATATATCAACGTTTCTAGCGATAAAAATCGGATTACCCCACACTGCCTTCCATCTCATACTGAATCAGACGGTTTAGCTCCACAGCGTATTCCATTGGTAATTCCTTCGTAAATGGTTCAACGAATCCCATAACGATCATCTCAGTCGCCTCTTGCTCAGAAATGCCGCGACTCATTAAATAGTACAATTGTTCTTCGGAGATTTTTGAAACTTTCGCTTCATGCTCTAAAGAAACATTTCCATTCAAAATTTCATTATAAGGGATCGTATCCGAACTTGATTGATCATCCATGATGATCGTGTCACATTCGATATGGCTGAATGAACCAGCACTGTTCCGGCCGAAGCGGACGGTTCCGCGGTAATCTACCGCACCTCCATCTTTGGCGATGGATTTTGAAACGATCGAGCTGGATGTGTTTGGTGCATTATGGATCATACGAGCACCGTTATCTAGCACAATGTTTTTACCGGCTACAGCGATCGATAGCATTGTACCGCGCGCGCCTTTGCCTTCCATATAGACACTTGGGTATTTCATGGTTACTTTTGAACCTAAGTTGCCATCGACCCATTCCATTGTCGCGTTTTCTTGGGCTTGTCCACGTTTAGTTTCCAAGCTGTATACGTTGTTTGACCAGTTTTGGATCGTAGTGTAGCGGCAGTAGCCATCTTTTTTAACAAAAACTTCTACGACTGCGGCATGCAAGCTATCTGAAGAGTACGTTGGTGCGGTACAGCCTTCTACATAGTTGATACTTGCGCCTTCGTCCACGATGATCAATGTACGTTCGAATTGTCCGGTATTTGCCGAATTGATTCGGAAATAAGACTGGATCGGAATCTCCGTTTGCACACCTTTTGGTACATAGATGAAGGTTCCGCCTGACCAAGCAGCTGAGTTCAACGCTGCCAATTTGTTGTCTGACGGAGGAACTAATGTCCCGAAGTATTCTTTGAATAATTCAGGATATTCCTTCAACGCTGAATCTGTATCGGTAAAGACGATCCCTAATTTAGTGAACTCGTCTTTCATGTTGTGGTACACCACTTCTGATTCGTATTGGGCAGAAGCACCAGCCAAGTATGCCCGTTCTGCTTCGGGAATCCCTAAACGTTCAAAGGTTGTCTTGATTTCTTCTGGTACATCATCCCAATCGCGAGCTGGTTTGTCACTTGAACGAATGAAGTAATTGATTTTATCGTAATCCAGTTCGGACAAATCAGGTCCGTAACCGGGCATGTCTAATTTTCTGAATGTTTCTAAGGATTTTAAACGGAAATCCAACATCCATTCGGGTTCTCCTTTTGCGTTGGAGATTTCACGAATGACTTCTTCTGATAAACCTTCACCAGTCGTAAAGACCGGTTCGATATCATCGTGGAAGCCAAATTGATATTCCTCTTGCATTTCAGGTACACTCATGTATTCCCGCTCCTTATTCTTATTAATGTATTTATGCCGTATGTCATTCCTCTAAACAGTTCTCGAGGCGAAAAGAGGCGCCAACTCTAATAGAAAGGTGAAAATTTTAAACAAATTTTCTTATTGTCGTTGGCATACGATTCCACTAACGTATTAAAAATACGAAGTGGAACTCGCAACTGGCATCCTATTCTTTATGATATTGCCCTTCGCGAGCTTTTCCCTGTTCGCTGGTCAAAGCCTTGCCTAGAGCTTTCCAAGCAAGTGTTGAGCATTTGATGCGGGCTGGGAATTTTGCGACACCGCTAAGCATCGCCGCATCTCCCAATGCTTCCTCATCTTTTTCAGGGATCTCATTGCCTTGAACCATTTGAGCAAAAATCACCGCTAAATGTTCTGCTTCTGAGACAGGCTTTCCAATCACCGCATCGGTCATCATGGAAGCACTGGCGGTTGAAATCGAACAGCCGCTGCCGGAAAATGCAATATCCGTGATCACGTCATCTTTGACGATCAATTCAAGTTCAATCACATCGCCGCAGGTCGGATTGTTCATCTCGATCGTTTGCGTAGAATCACTCAGCTTGCCACGATGATGTGGGTGAGAGGAATGATCCAAGATCACCTGCCGATATAAATTGTCTAATTTAGATAGCGCCATCTTTGAAAAACTCCTTCGTCGCCTGGATTGCTTCGATCAAACGGTCCGCATCTTCTTTCGTATTGTAGAAATAGAAGCTGGCCCGCGCCGTCGCTGGCAGATTCAAATAATTCATTAATGGTTGAGCACAATGATGTCCTGCTCGCACAGCGACACCTTCCATATCTAAAGCGGTCGCCACATCATGGGGATGGATACCATCCAGATTAAAGGCGATCACGCCGGTATGCTGTTCAGGATCTTGCGGTCCATAAATAGTGACACCGCCGATTTCCTGTAATTTAGGTAAGACATACGCGACTAATTCTTGTTCGTAATGGTGGATATTCTCCATACCGATTTCGTTCAAGTAATCAATCGCACCGCCTAGAGCAATCGCCCCCGCAATGTTCGGAGTGCCGGCCTCGAATTTCCATGGCAGTTCTTTCCACGTACTATCGTAAAGATTTACGAAGTCGATCATTTCACCGCCGAATTCTACTGGCTCCATTTGTTCCAACCAATTGCGTTTGCCATATAATACACCGATTCCCGTTGGTCCGCACATCTTATGCCCGCTAAAGGCAAAGAAGTCCGCATCCAACGCTTGGACATCAACTGTCATATGCGGTGCTGCTTGGGCACCGTCCACGATCATCACGGCATCATACGCATGAGCCATCTCAGCCAATTCTTTGATTGGGTTGATGACACCAAGGACATTTGATACGTATGCCAATGAGACGATCGCTGTTTTTTCATTGATAATTTCTTTAGCGGCTATCATGTCGATAAAGCCTTCGTCCGTCAATGGCAGATAACGCAATGTCGCGCCTTTGCGTTCGACTAATTGCTGCCACGGAATAATATTGGAATGATGTTCCATATACGAAATGACGATCTCATCGCCCTCTTTAATAAAAGCATCGCCATAGCTGCGTGCCAACCAATTCAATCCAGTAGTCGTTCCCCGAGTGAACAAAACTTCAGCTGTTTCCTTCGCATTGATGAAGGCGCGGACTTTTTCCCGACTATTCTCATAATCTTCTGTCGCCCGTTCGGCTAAAGTATGCACGCCGCGGTGAACGTTGGCATTGTCATTCTCATAATAATGGCGCAACACATCCAAGACTTGTGTCGGCTTTTGTGTCGTTGCCGCATTGTCTAAATAAACAAGTGGTTCATCATTTACTTCTTGGAAAAGAATCGGAAAATCTTTTCTAATAGTAGAAAAATCCCTCATTATTTACTCAACTTCCCTTCGATCGTCGCGATCAGTTGCTCTTGAGTGGCTTTGACTGGAATAGCAGTAATAACAGGTCCTAAAAATCCGCGAATAACTAAACGTTCCGCCGCCGCGCGTTCTAACCCGCGACTCATTAAATAGAAGAGTTCATCCGGATCGACCCGACCAACACTGGCCGCGTGCCCAGCAGTTACTTCATTTTCATCAATCAAAAGAATCGGATTGGCATCACCGCGAGATTTCTCAGACAGCATCAATACACGACTTTCTTGTTGTGCATCGGCACCCTTTGCCCCTTTTAAGATATGCCCGATTCCATTGAAGGTCAAGGTCGATTTATCTAAAATAACCCCGTGCTGTAAAATATGCCCAATCGTATGAGGAGCTTTATTCGTTACGCGAGTGTCGATTCCTTGGATTTGTTTGCCGTCACTAATTGCAACGATCTTCACTTCTGAATGAGAGCCTTCGCCGACTAAATCAGAATCAAAGTCTGCAATCACATTGCCGTCATTCATGATCCCGATTGCCCAATCGATCATTGAGTCCCGCATCAAGTAGCCGCGACGGTTCATGTACGTTGCGATATTCGCACCTAATGAATCAACCGCTGAGAATTTCACCCGTGCACCTGGTTTCGTGATCACTTCGACGACAACATTACCAGATAATTTCTTTGCCGTATCGCCTTGTGATTCGAAGCGTTCCAAGTAAGAAAATTCACTGTTGTCTTCTGCCACGATCAAAACATGCTTGAAGAAATGCGCCTCAGCATCCCCGTTATGAATGAATAAACTTTCAATTGGTTCTTCGATCACAACATTTTTTGGTACATATAAGAAAACACCATTATTCATGAATGCCGCATGCAATGCAGTCAATGAATTTTCTTCGACGGGCACTGCTTTTTGCATATAGTATTCTTTGACTAGTTCAGGATGTTCCTGCATCGCTGTGATCAAATCGGTGAAGATCACCCCTTGGTCAGCAAGTTTTGGTGAAATTTGTTCGAACACAGTTGTTTCACCAGCTTG
This sequence comes from Enterococcus hulanensis, assembly GCF_005405485.1. Lineage (GTDB taxonomy): Bacteria > Bacillota > Bacilli > Lactobacillales > Enterococcaceae > Enterococcus_A > Enterococcus_A hulanensis. Next base: position 139,067 of record NZ_BJED01000004.1, read on the forward strand.
CACGATCATAGGATTGTCGTTCATTTGGTCGAAGCTGGGAATCGTTCCTGACGCTTCTTGATGTTCCGGTTTTACATTATAAAGATTCCAACGAGCGAATTTTACCTTTTCAATTACCGGCAAAGGCAGCTCGTCGATTTTATTCAACGCGTTGACACGTAAGTCGGTCATCCATTGAGGTTCGGCCCATTCCGCTGAGTAAGCTTTGACGGCCTCAAGATATTCTGTCCATTTTTTCATCTATCTTGCCCTCCTAAACTTCTTCTTTGTAATCGATACCTAATTCAGCAGAGATGCCTGCGTAGCCTTCAGCTTCTAAACGTTTTGCTAATTCTGCATCGCCAGTCAAGACTACTCGACCATCCATCATGATATGCACCACATCCGGTACGATGTAGTTCAATAGACGTTGGTAATGAGTAATGATCAAAGCACCGAAATCTTTGCCGCGCATTTCATTGATTCCCTTAGAAACAACTTTCAACGCATCGATATCCAGACCTGAGTCGATTTCATCTAAGATCGCAAATGTTGGTTCGATCATTAATAATTGTAGAATTTCGTTCCGTTTCTTTTCCCCGCCAGAGAAACCTTCATTTAAATAGCGTTCCGCCATTTCTTCCGGCATGTTCAACAATTCCATTTTTTTATCTAATTTTTTCAAGAATTGCATTACAGAGATTTTATCGTCCTCTTCGCGACGAGCGTTGATGGCTGCTCGCATGAATTCAGCATTACTGATCCCTGGGATTTCACTTGGATATTGCATCGCTAAGAACAAGCCTAGACGTGCGCGTTCATCAACTTCTAAATCTAAAATATTCTTACCATCGAAAAGGATCTCGCCTTTTGTGACTTCATAGTTTGGGTTTCCCATGATCGCCGCTGATAAAGTCGATTTACCCGTACCATTTGGTCCCATGATGGCATGGATTTCTCCCGTTTTCATCACAAGGTCTACACCCTTTAAAATTTCTTTATCGTCAATGGCAACGTGCAAGTCTTTGATTTCTAAAACTGACATGAAAGTACCTCCAAAATTTTTTTCTCGTTCTCACATATTTTAGACTAAATGAGAATGGAATACAAACCGATTCACCCATTTTCTTCTAAAAAACAGCCCTTTATTTAGAATAATTATAAATTTGTTTCCTAGGGCTCCAACTATTGCGAATCAGTAAAAAGTTTTTGCAGGAAGTCTTCTTCCGTTAACTTTTCAGTTGCTTCTTTATAATGGAAGAAAGCCGGCTTCTGATCATAAAAAATCTCTTCAGTTAATTTAGCCTGATCCAGCTCATCAAATAAGCCCGCTGGAAAATAATACTCATTATCAGCTAAGCTGTGATAAAACAAACTGCTGCCGCATTTTTTACAGGACCCTCGCTCCGCCCACTCCGAAGACATAAACCGTTGAATCTGATCTTCTCCAATAATAGTGAAGTCCTCCGGTAAAACTCCGGCCAACGACATAAACGGCCCGCCGAAAAATTGTTGACACATGTGACAATGACAGACGGTGATTTCTTCAGCAATTTTTGGAATAGTAACATGTACCTTTCCACAAAGACATTGACCTTCTAGTTTCATATGTTGTCCTCCTCAAATTTTGATATACACTTCCATCTCAAAACTGTTCCTTCTTCATACGACTTATTTTCTTCTAGTGTATCAAGAATAGGCTTCTTATTAAAACTTCTTTTTTCATACTAACAAGTATGTTAACGATATAAAAAAAGCTGAAAGAAAAATTCTTCCAGCATTTTTTCGCTTATTAATATAAACACTTGATATGATGATGGTTTAACTTAGCTATTTTTTCCTCTGGCAAAGGCTTCTCCGTAATCAGATAGTCGATTTCATGACAAGCGATTGCTTGATACATATACTTATGATCCAGCTTGTCTTCTGTTGCTAATACAACGACATGATTCGCTTGTCTGCGGAAGGCCTTTTTGATTAGCGCTTCTCCTTCATGTGTCTCAGTCACTCCATGATCAAAATCTAGTCCGCGACAACCAATAAAAGCGATGTCCGCATTATAGGTCAAAATGTCATTGTATGCTTTTGATCCATTGATCGTCGCACGTTTAGGCACTATTGAACCACCCAACACCGATACATGTGCTGTCGTAAACTCACTCAACATCGCAGCGGTCAGGACACCGTTAGTTATGACCTGTAAGCCATCGAACCTACTAAGATTTTTTACCAAATGCAAACTTGTCGTACTGGAGTCCATAAAAATGACCATGTCATCCTTAATCAAAGTCTCCGCCACATCCGCAATATATTGTTTATTATCTTCTTCGTTTAAACGCGTAACTTTCATTAAATAGGGAACATCGATCTTCTTGTTATCAATAATCATTGCACCGCCGCGAGTTCGTCTAATCAATCCGCTTTCTTCCAGCAAAACTAAATCTCTTTTCACAGTAGCCTCACTATAGTTGACCAACTCAATCAAATCTGCGACAGTTGCAAACTGATGAACTTTTAAATAGTTAACGATCTGCTGCTGCCGATCTTCAATCGCACTTAACATTCTTCTCCCCCTCTGCTTACCTTTCGCTTGATCCAATTATAACTTCTTTAAAGGAAAAGAAGACAGCCCTCTCAAAAAAATTGAAAGTTCTGTCTTTATTATTAATATAATTCAGCTTTTCCGATAGTATTCAAAACGTGCAACTTATGTTTGACAACTTCTTTAACTTTGTCGTTCGCTTCTGGGAAGACGTCTCCAGGTTCATACATCTTCGGATTTTTAGTTAGAACCTCTCTCAAAGCATCAAAGAAGACACTCTTTAGATCTGAACTCAAGTTAACTTTTGCCACGCCGTATTTTACTGCTTCGCTAACTTCAGAATCAGGATTGCCTGAGCCTCCATGCAAAACAAAAGGAATATCAATGCGTTCATTCAGCTCTTTTAATAGTTCAATATTCAATTTCGGTGTCATATCTTTTGGATAGAGTCCATGAGCGGTTCCGATTGCGACAGCAAGTGTGTCAATACCTGTTTCTTTCACAAATTCTTCTGCTTGATTAGGATCAGTGTAAATAATATTAGCCGATCCCCCTTCTGCTGAACCGTTGTTACCAATCGTTCCTAATTCAGCCTCGACTGAGACATTCACATCATGAGCTAATTTTACAACTTCCTTCGTTAAACTCATATTGTCCTCAAAAGTTTGTGTTGAAGCATCGATCATCACAGATGTATACCCATTTCGAATTGCCCGCATGACATCCTTAACTGAACCGCCATGATCCATGTGAATAACAACAGGTACTTTACTATTGTGGGCATAGTCTTTAGCTGCTGCCACAAATTCATCATTTAAATAAGCAATTTCATCAGGATGTATCTCTAGAATCACAGGCGCGTTTTGTGCCTCGACTTCCTCCATGATGGCCTTCATCATATCATAACTGCAAATATTGAATGCAGGTACAGCAAATTGATTCTCTTTAGCAACTTTCAATAAATCCTTCATTGTATACAACATTACATTTCCACCTCATTAATCATTTTATTATCATCAACAGTTACTGGCTTTTTCAATAAGCCAACCGCTATTGCTGTTACCAAAGTCCCTGCCACAATTGCCAATAAGTACATCGGCAGGTTATTCATTACATTTGGAATCAACATGACCCAGATTCCTCCATGAGGTGCCATTGAAGTAACACCTGCTGCCATGGATATTCCCGCAGCCGTTGCTGAACCTAGCATCAAACTAGGAATCACTCGAATCGGATCGGCTACCGCAAATGGGATGGCTCCTTCAGTAATGTAAGACGCTCCCAAGATCCAACAAGACTGTCCTGAAGTTCGTTCTTCTTTCGTGAACTTATTTTTGAATAAAATTGTCGCTAAAGCTAACCCTAGAGGTGGCGTCATCCCAGCTGCCATACAAGCGGCAATTGGCGCATTAACACCAGCCGACATTAAGCCGATCGAAAAAGTTGAAATTGACTTATTAATCGGTCCACCCATATCTGCTGCCATCATGACACCGATCAACAATCCAAACATAAGTCCCGAAGTATTTCCTAAACCGTTCAACCAGCTAGTCAGAGCATCCAATACCCAAGCAATCGGCTTATCAATCAAGAACACCATCGCTAAACCAATGACTAGAATAGACACTAATGGAACAACGATCAGTTGATAAATAGCTGCTAATTGCTGCTTAACGTTGATTTTATTCGCTAAAAGATCGGTCATGTAGCCGGCTAATAAACCGCCGATCATCCCGCCTAAGAATCCTGAACCACCATTAGCAGCCAACAATCCTGCAACGATCCCTGGTGCAAAACCTGCTTTTCCAGCAATTGAACTAGCAATCCCAGCTCCTAGTGCTGGTACCATCATCGCAAAGGCTGTTCCTCCCCCAATCGTTGACAATGCCCCTGCGAGAGCATTATAGTCATCCGATTTTGGATCAGAAGCTGTGATTCCAAAAGCAAAACTCAATGCAATAATGATCCCGCCTGCGATTACGAAAGGCAGCATGTAATTGACGCCATTCATAAAGTGATTGTAGATTCCGCTTTTTTGCTCTTGCCCATTCTTTTTCTTATCTAAAGAAATTTCTGTAGTTCCAATGTTTTCCAATGCTTCCTCAATTACCTTTTCAGGCTCTTTGATCGCTCGACTAGTTGAAACGCGCTTAATTTTTCGACCCGCAAAACGGCTTGTATCAATATCTTTATCCACCGCTAAAATAATTGCATCCGCTTCCTCGATTTCAGCAGTTGTTAGTTTATTTTCGATCTTTGTACCTTGAGTTTCAAACTTCGCTTCATGACCTAAACTTTTTGCTGTTACTTCCAATTTTTCGGCAGACATATACGTATGTGCAATCCCTGTGGGACAAGCCGTAATTCCTATAATTTTCATGATGATTCCTCCTTACTCATAATCTCTAATACTTCAATCCCATTATCAGCATGCTTCAACTGATCTCTAAACGACTCATTCATTAATTTTCGTGACAAATTACTTAATATTTCCAAATGGATATCTGATGTTTTTTGAGGAACTAAAATTGCAAAAACCCATTCAATTTTTTCCCCATCCAATCCGACATAATCAGACATCTTACCTGTATGCACAAAACAAATCGTAGGTTGCAAAACCGCTTTGCTCTTTGCATGGGGAATTCCAAAACCAGCTTCTATTCCTGTAGACGTCTCTGCTTCTCTTCGATACAAATCTTTGATTATCTTTTTAGCCTTTGTCACACGATTCTTTTCTTCAAGTATGTGACCCAGTTTTTCAAACAGCTCATCTTTTGACCGAATTGAATCATCAAAAATAATCAAATCGCTCATCATTAAATCAACCAACTTCACTATAAAAACCTACCTTCACAACTAGGATAGCGCTTTCCTGTTTATGGTGATAACTATAGCATCGCTATCCAAAGCGTTCAATATTTTGACTGTTTTTCGGTTTAAAAGTCTTTTAACGTTAAAAAAGTTCAGCAATCATGATCGATTTAGATCATAATCACTGAACTTTTTGTATTAAATAAAAAAACCTCAACACAAATTGTATTGAGGTTAAGAAGTCATTTTACTTATCAACGGGTTTTACAGAACCATCCCATTTTTCCAAGATCCAATCTTGAACGTCTTTTTCATGCAAGACTTTAACTAATTTTTTGATACGATCATCGTTTTTGTCTTCTGTACGAACAGCAAGAATGTTTGCGTATGGTGACGTATCTTTTTCAAGCAACACTGCATCTTTGACCGGATTCAAGCCTGCACCGTAAGCGAAGTTGGCATTGATCGCTACTAGGTCGCCTTCGTCATTGCTGTAAGTTGTTGCTAGCAATGCTGGGTCGATCGAGTGGTCAAATTTCAGTTTCTTAGGATTTTCAGCAATATCATCAAATGTTGCTGTTTCTAAATCTACACCATCTTTTACCTTCACTAAGTCAGCATCTTGCAAGATCGTAATGATTCGGCCCCAGTCTGATTCAGAGCTTGAAGTAATAATCGTCGCGCCTTCTTTTAAATCTTTGATATCTTTGATTTTTTTAGAATATAAGCCCATTGGTTCGATATGGATCGCACCAGCATCGGTAAATTTGTAATCATTCTCCTTCACTGCTTTTTCAAAGAACGGTTTGTGTTGGAAGTAGTTCGCATCGATATCTCCATCTGCTAACGCTTTGTTTGGTAAAACGTAGTCGTCGAATTTTTTGATTTCCAGCTTTACGCCTTCTTTTTCAAGCAATGGTTTTACGTGTTCTAAGATTTCAGCATGTGGTGTTGGTGATGCTCCGACAACTAATGTGTCATTTTTTTCTTTACTGCTGCTGTCAGAAGAAGCTGAGTCGCCATTTCCGCAAGCCGCCAAGCCGACTGTTAATAATGCTGCTGCTGCAAAACCTAAAATTTTCTTTTTCATGATAGTTCCCCCTAATAGTTTTAATTGATTTATATTTAAACGATAATAATCCTTGTTTTCCCTGTATTGCTAGCGTTTATCCGTTCGCTTCGTCAGAAAATCGCCGACGCCTTGAACGATGAATACGATGATAAGAATAATCACGGTTGCTACTAATGTAACGGTGTAATTTCCTCGTTGATACCCTTCTTGCCAAGCCAAAGCTCCCAGCCCGCCTGCTCCGATCGCACCAGCCATTGCAGTAAAGCCAATCATGGACACTGATGTAACCGTCAATCCTGAGATCAACGCTGGCAAACTCTCTGGAATCAAAACCTTGTAGATCGTTTGGAAGTAGCTTGCTCCCATAGCATCTGCCGCCTCCAGTACACCAGAGTCGACTTCGCGAAAGGCGATCTCAACTAATCGTGCGTAAAAGGGTGCCGCTGATAAAACCAATGCCGGAATCGCCGCTTTGGCCCCCAACATCGTGCCAACCAATGCTTTAGTAAATGGAATAATCAAAACCATCAAGATCATGAAGGGCGTTGATCGGAAAATATTGCTGAGAATGGAAACTGCCCCATAAAGAATACTGCGAGCGGCAGAATGCTTTCTTCCCAATGAGTAAAGCAGCAAACCTAATAATAATCCTAGAACAAATACGATCAGCATTGAAATAATTGTCATAAACAACGTATCATTAATGGCTTCCTTCAAAGTGTCAAACGAAACCTGCTGGAAGTTTAAATATGTCTCAGAAAAACTCTTATCCACGATGCAGCACCTCCACTTCAACTTGTTGACTTTCAATAAAGTTGATGGCTTCTTCCACCTTATCGGCATCCCCGGTGAATTGAACCGTTAATGTACCGAAAGAATTTCCAGTTGCCCGTTCGATATTGCCGTAAACGATGCTGATATTGATTGGAAAATTACGAATTGCCTGAGAGACCACTGGCTCATTCGCATTGTCTTCTACGAAATGCAGCGTCGCTAACGTGCCCGCTGGATTTTCTTTGACAAACTCTTTCAGCAAATCGGATGGATCAGCTTTTGGTTCAAGATCCTGTTGGACGAAAAGCTTGGTCACTTCCTGTTTTGGATGGCGGAAAACTTCGCGCACAGAACCTTCCTCTACGATTTTTCCTAATTCCATCACAGCGACCTTGTTGCAGATTTTGCGGATCACATTCATTTCATGTGTGATCAACACGATCGTCAAACCTAGTTTTTTATTGATATTCGCTAATAATTCTAAAACTTCTTCCGTTGTTTGCGGGTCCAACGCACTGGTCGCTTCATCGCAAAGCAAAATGTCTGGATCATTAGCCAATGCTCTTGCGATACCGACTCTTTGCTTTTGTCCACCGGATAATTGAGAAGGATAAGCATCCCCTCTACCATCAAGTCCGACAAGACTTAATAATTCTTCCGCCTTCTTACGTCGTTGATCTTTTGCCACACCTGCTAATTCTAACGGTAATTGAATATTTTCGATCACTGTACGTGACCACAATAGATTAAAATGCTGGAAGATCATTCCAACTTTTTTACGAAAAGTTCTTAACGTCGCGCCTTGCAACTTCGCGACATCTTCACCATTCACTAGGACTTGTCCAGCCGTTGGTGTTTCAAGTCCATTCAACAGACGAACCAACGTACTCTTCCCTGCTCCTGAATAACCAACGATGCCATAGACATCCTTTTCTTCAATTGCCAAATCAATCCCATTGACTGCGTGGATCGGCCCAGTTTTGCCGGCAAAGCTCTTTCCCACTTGATTCAATTCAATCAATGCCATGCTTCTTACTCCCTTTCTATTACTCCTAAATGAACAACTTTTAGATGGCTCATTGTCGTTTTATCCATGCACGAAAATAAAATTTTTCGTCATGACAGCTTTCTGCTAAACTAATTGACTGAACAAATTGCGAAAAGCAGAACAAACAAAAAAGCTTCCGCCCTAAAAAGTGTACGCTTGTACACTTAGGACGAAAGCTTTAACTTCCGTGTTACCACCTAAAATTCGTTCTGACCTTACGATCACAACCTCTGCCAGTACTTGCTTTATGCGCATACTGAGGTGCTGTAACGGGCACTCCCGTGATAGACTTGGCACCTGCTTCGTCCATCCTGCTCAAAGACCATTTTCCATCTCATTGCCGCAACTCCTTTTCAGCATACCGGAGCTCTCTTTGTACTTTAATCAGATGTACTTTTCTTTTCATCGCTTTCTCATGTGTATGAAAGGATTATATCAAGGAGATTTTATCCTGTCAAACATCAAATGAAAATTTCTTTATAAGTTTTCAAACTCGTCTACGTCGACTTCCCGCAATGACAAAATCCATGCGTCTAATTCTTCTTTTACATTCAATGCTGCAGGATCAGCTGACACTTTTTCACTAACAGAGGAAACCACACCCGTTAGCGGACTTTTAAATTCTTGTACCGCTTTTTCAGCCTCGATTTCTAATAAAGGCTCACCAGCTTTAACCGCCTGGCCGATTTTTGGTAAAGAGATAAATGTGACTTCGCCAAGTGTTTCTGCCATTTCAGACGTTAATCCCATGCAATAATCTTTATCATTGTGCAAAATCCATAGACCTTCATTTTTCTTCAAGTAACTCATTTTATTTAAAACGCTCCTTCGTAAGTTGTCTCTTTAAAACCATTTAATAAAAATTGATCATTTTTGATCAGCAATGGGCGCTTCACCAGCATCCCGTCACTCGCTAATAATTCACTGGCCTCTTTCACTGACAAATCAGCCATCTTATCCTTCAAACCCAGCTCACGATATTTCATGCCGCTTGTATTGAAAAATCTTCTTACAGGCAGTTCACTTGCGGTCAGCCATTTTTCAAAAGTATCTGCTGAAGGTGTTGCTTGAACCAAGTCAATCGTTTCATAATCAATACCCGCTTGGTCTAACCAAGCTTTTGCTTTGCGGCAAGTCGAACATTTTGGATACCAATAAAATTTAAGCACTGCGTGTCCTCCTAATAGGTTTCTTATTCGCGCTTTGATAGCGCATTGATAAGATCAAGCCGATCCCGATCATGTTTCCTAAAATCGATGAACCACCTTGACTGATAAACGGCAATGGAATCCCTGTTAACGGCAACAGCCCGATATTCGCGCCGATATTTTCAAAGACATGGAACAGCATCATCATGACAATTCCTGATGCGATATAGGCATAGAATTCATTATTCATGTCAAAGCATAACCGAATCATGCGATAAATCAAAATAAAATAGAGCAAAATCACAAAAGCTCCACCAACGAAACCAAAATTCTCGCCGATTACCGTAAAAATCATATCCGACTCACGAACCGGCACATAAACATTACTGACGTTGTAACCAGTACCTAGCATCCCGCCTGAACCGATCGCCATCAATGCATGAGCGAGTTGAAAACTTTTTCCCTGAGGATCGTGGAAAGGTTCCAACCAGGAATCAATCCGAGCAAATTGATAATTTTTAAATCCGATGTGTGTTAGAAGCTCTCGCCCTGGATCTGTCGTAACTAAAAAAATCAAACTAACACCTAAAATAATTGCTAAAATAAGCGTTGGAACCAAAATCAACCATGAAATCCCCGACATCAAAAACATCCCTGAAAAAATCGCTAAAAAGACCAGCATCGTCCCGAAATCCTTTTGCGCTAAGACTAATCCTAATACAGGAATCGTAACTAATACCATCTTACCTATCAACATTGCATCAGTTTTCAAGCTGTGAAGTTTATTCGTTACATTATGCTTCGTAATAATCAACGCCATCATCAAAATATATGCAATCTTCATTAACTCAGAAGGTTGAAAGGTCAGAGTACCAAATTTAAACCAGTTTTTCGAACCCGTCGAAGCTGCAAGCGTCGGATCATAGTATTTCAATAAGGCCAACATGACGGCCAATCCGATCACATATAAAAATGGTGTCAAGCGCCATAAAAGCTTTGCATCAAAGTGAATGATAATAACAACTGCTAATGCCCCAACCAAATACCAAACTGACTGCATGGCAAGCCCGCGAAAAACATTGGGATTTCTGGGATCTTGAGTCAATGCAACATACAAGGAAAGTAATCCAATCAAACATAATATAAAAACAGGTAAAATGACGCCGTAATCAATCCGGCTGTCATCATTATTCTTTTTTAATCTATCCATCGTTCATCTCTTTTCCACCAGTATACTCGCTTTATTATAGACGCTTCTTTACCTAAAGAAAAGCAAGCATGGCTGACTTTGTAAAATCTTTATTCTTCTTGCTGATCCTGCTTCAAAAAGTAGATCAATCCCCAAATCCCCAGCTGTAAAATACTGAACATTAAAACAAACTGAAGCTTTCCAACATCCCAATTACCTACCAATAATTTAAATACAGACAATGGATGAACCAGCAACTCGATAGAATGAATCCGATCAAAACGTCCAATATAGACAGCAATGCTGGAAAGAATCGATAATATCAGCAAACTGCCAAATTTTTGCACTAGTCGCAGTTTAATAGCTGAAAATAATTTGAAGACTTGTGCCATCCCGATAAAAACCATTAAGACTATTGGCAACACTAATAAAAGATACGACCACCAACCGTTAATATCCATTAAAAAGTGCCCGCCTGGCTGATAAATTCTTAAACTAGCTAAATGAAATAAGTCAGTCATTAGATAAGGAACATTTGGGAAAAATAAAAGCCACAATGGTACAAAAATCCATCGCCACGAACTTCTCAGCTGCATAAACAGCTGAACAAAAACAATCGGCAGCCATGCTAAAAAAACATTCAGTCCCATAAAAGAAAAGGTCGTTTGACCGAAATGCATAAATAAAATATATAACCATATCGCTAAATGAAACGTATAAATTTTTTTCATAATTCTCCTCAACCTTGCTTGTAAAAAATGAATCACGCAGAAAAGATCTTGTAAATTTACGGTAACATAGAATTCAACAAAATATTTGGACTTTTTTCCGAATTTATTTCCGATAATAACAAAAAGTCGCCAACATCAAAGATAGAACTTTGATATGACGACTTTTATGAGTAATGCCAGCTGCAGGATTCGAACCTGTGACCTACGCGTTACGAGTGCGTTGCTCTACCAACTGAGCTAAGCTGGCATTTCGTACAAGTGAAATTATAGAAAACTTCTCCGAAAAAGTAAAGTAAGATTCTTCTTAAAAAGCGATTACATGAAAAAAACTTGAAAATATGCTAAAATAAAGTATGTGAAAAAAGGAGGCGTTCGAAACAGATGGCTACATTTGGCAAAATAGAAACACACGTTGATCCTTCCGAAGCTGGGAAAAGTTTTCCCGTCAAGACACACGTCATGTTCACTATTCGCGGTGAATCCCAAACCGGGGTCGTCGCTAAACAATTGAAAAACGCAGCAGTCATTGAAATTGATGAGAAAAAAGACAATGAAGACTTGATTACTCATTCCAATGGCGTCGTCGTCATCAATTATAAACAAATGAAAAAGATTTAGTTTTCCAAGCAAAAAGCGAACCTTTTGACAGGTTCGCTTCTTTTTTTATTTTGTACCGAATAAACGGTCGCCAGCATCGCCAAGACCAGGAACGATGTAACCTTGATCGTTCAATTGCTCGTCTAATGCAGCAGTATAAATATCAACATCTGGATGTGCTTCTTGTAAAACTTTTACGCCTTCAGGTGCAGCAACTAAGCAAACAAATTTCATGTTTGAAGCACCACGTTTTTTCAATGAATCAATGGCCATGATCGCTGAACCGCCTGTTGCTAACATTGGATCGACGATGAATAATTGACGGCTGTCGATATCCTCTGGCATTTTGAAGAAATATTCATGTGGCTCCAAAGTTTCTTCATCACGGAACATTCCGATGTGCCCTACTTTTGCAGCGGGAATCAATTCTAAGATGCCATCTACCATGCCGATACCAGCACGTAAAATTGGTACAATTGCAACTTTCTTTCCTGATAAAGTTTTTTGAGTAGATAAAGTGATCGGCGTTTCGATCTCGATATCTTCTAACGGCATATCGCGTGAAACTTCATACGCCATCAACATCGCGATTTCATTCACTACTTCACGAAAAACTTTCGTTCCACAATTTTTATCACGAATGATCGTTAATTTGTGTTGGATCAATGGATGATCGATTACTTGAAATTTTCCCATAATAAATTGCTCCTTTATTCTGCATTTCTCCTAATTATATGACAACCGCTATAAGAAAACTAGTCTAATGTGCATGAATTGGATGAGAATCTGTTAATTCTAAAACCGCTTTGCGGATCTCAGCTAATTTTTCTTCGTTACCGCTAGAACGCAATGTTTCAACGATAAGTTCAGCAACTTGCTTCGCATCCTCTTCTTCAAACCCGCGACTCGTGATGGCAGGTGTTCCGATTCGAATACCGCTAGTTTCTTTGAAGCTTTTTGATTCAAATGGAATCGAGTTTTTATTGACAGTAATATGCACGCTGTCTAATAATTCTTCCGCTTCACGTCCAGTAATGTCAAAACCGGTAACTTCGATCAATAATAAATGATTGTCGCTGGATCCAGAGATCACACGTGTTTCTGGTGCTTGATTGAAGACTTTGACCATTGCTTGAGCATTTTTAAGAACCTGTTCGCTATATACTTTAAAATCTGGTGCCAATGCTTCTTTAAAAGCAACAGCCTTACCAGCAATGACATGCTCGAGTGGTCCGCCTTGCAGTCCAGGAAAAACAGCACTGTTGATTTTCTTAGCTAAGTCCGCATCGTTAGTCAAGATCAATCCGCCGCGAGGGCCGCGTAACGTTTTATGTGTCGTTGATGTTACGACATCTGCATAAGGTACTGGGTTAGGATGTAAGCCGGTTGCTACTAGTCCCGCAATATGAGCCATGTCCACCATTAATTTAGCGCCAACTTCATCAGCAATTTCCCGGAAGCGGGCAAAATCGATTGTCCGACTGTATGCACTCGCACCTGCAACAATTAGTTTAGGCTGATGTTTCCGCGCCAAAATACGAACAACTTCATAGTCGATCGTTTCTGTATGAGGATCAACTCCATAGCTGACAAAGTTGTATAATTTGCCGCTGACATTTACCGGCGAACCGTGTGTCAAGTGACCTCCCGCTGATAAATCCATTCCTAAAACAGTATCGCCAGGCTGGATTAATGAGAAATATGCTGCTTGATTGGCTTGTGAACCAGAGTGCGCTTGCACGTTTGCAAATTTTGCGTCAAATAATTCTTTTGCCCGATCAATTGCCAAATTCTCAACCACATCGACAAATTCACAACCGCCATAATAACGTCGGCCAGGGTATCCTTCCGCGTATTTATTCGTTAAGACGCTTCCTTGTGCCATTTGTACTGCTTCTGACACGATGTTTTCTGAGGCGATCAACTCAATATTCTGTTCTTGACGCTCCGCCTCATTTTCTATTGCTCCCCATAGTTCGGGATCTAGTGCTTTGTAATCCATCCCAACGCCACCTTTCAATTTTCTGATTTAAGTATACGAAAGTTTCAGCAGATAATCGAATCTTTTGTTTACATTTCACTAAAATAATTTTGTGCTGCCGCTTTCTTCAAACGATTCATATAAGCCAAGCCCAAATGATCTTCTGGAAAGACTTCCGCGAAAATAATATCTACCTTCTTCGCTTCATCCAATGCCCGCAACCCGCTGAACAATCCTCGCGTAGCAGCCTCAACCGTTTCATCAGCAAATACGAAACGATCCGCAGAAGAATATTTATCAGCAATTTTTGGTGTCACAAGCAAACCGACTTTTTTATCATTTGCTTCCGCCCAAATTAATGCTTTTTCCCAGTCGTCAGAGTTGATCATCAAAACTGGCGTGTCTGGTGAATAATGCTTGTATTTCATACCTGGAGCTTTTGGTGTCTCACTCTCTTTTACCAAATGTTTATCTAAAGGAACCTCTACCCCTAAAATTTCCTTCAGTGCCTCTTGCGTAACTGCACCCGGCCGCAAAATCGTCGGCACCTCACCACTTAGATCTAAGACAGTCGATTCTACACCAATTTGTGTCGCACCATCGTCTAATATCCCTGCGATTTTCCCTTTTAGGTCATGATATACATGCAGTGCTGTCGTTGGACTTGGCCTGCCGGATGTATTTGCACTTGGTCCAACTAGCGGTGCATCAGTTTTTTCAATTAAAGATAATGTTTTTTTATTATCTGGCATTCTGAAGGCAGCTGTGGATAACCCACCTGTCACAACAGGGTTTAAACTGCCTTCTTTGATCTTAAAGATCAAGGTCAGCGGTCCTGGCCAAAAATGTTTGACGATCATCTCAGTTAATGGATGATAACTTTCAACAAACTCTGCTGTCATTGAAAAGTCGGCGACATGGACAATCAGAGGGTTGTCGCTAGGACGTCCTTTGACCGCAAAAACCTGCTTCACTGACTCTGGTAAAAGCGCATTAGCGCCCAATCCGTAGACTGTCTCCGTCGGAAAAGCCACCAATTCTCCTTGGCGCAATAACGCTGCCGCTTGATTTATTTGATCTGATTGAAAAATTTTTGTTTCCACAGCTTCTCCACAGCTCCTTTTCCTAACTTTCCTATTATAAAAACTTTCTTCCATGACTTATCCCCGCGTTGTGGATAAACAAAATGTCAAGTGTGTATAACCATGTTGATAACTTTTTTGTCCTTTTAGTCCCACCGCTACAGTGTTCTTTTATTATTTTTTGCGCAAAAAATAATTTCTAGCGAATGACAATCATCCGATCGTTCCCTGACATATCTTGGTGGATCGTTACTTCTTTTTCAGGATAGACCGTTTGAAAGATTTCCTTCACAGATTGTCCCTGCCGAAAACCAATCTCCAAGAAAATCATTCCATTTGGTTGGAGACATTCTCGACTTTCTGCTGCAATTTTTTGATAAATCGCTAATCCTTCATTTTCAGCAAAGAGAGCTGTCTTAGGCTCATAGGTTCGCACACTCTCATCCATTAAATCCCATTCGCTTTGACTGATATAGGGTGGATTACTGATAATGATGTCTTGTTTTTCAGTAATTTCTGCTAAAACATCACTTTGCTTAAAGCTGATTCTCGCCTGTAAGTTCCGAGCATTTTCGGTTGCGACGTTTAAAGCACCTTCAGAAATATCGACAGCGGTCATTTCCCAATCTGGCCGCTCCAATTTCAAACTAACAGCGATCGCACCTGTACCTGTGCCGATATCAACAACTTTTTTCGGTGTATTATCATTCATAGATAAGCACAGCGCAACCAATTCTTCCGTCTCTGGTCGCGGAATCAAAGTATCCTCGGTTACTTTGAAGCGGCGCTCAAAGAAATACTCATAGCCCAGCAAATATTGCGGCGGAATATTCTTCATAAGACTTGCTAAATCTTTTTCAATTAGCGCTTCGTCCGCAAGTGAAATTTCCTCTCGCATGTGCATTAGCCAATGCGTTTTATCCCAGTTTTTACGAGCCAGGAAAAGATACTCGATGTCATAACCTTCTTTTCCTGCGGCTTCTAAAAAAGAAGAAGCCCTTGACAGGACTTCTACATAAGTTTTAGCCATTCTGCATATCTTCCAATTTCTTGGTTTGATCATACATAATCAAGGCATCAATAATCTCATCCAGCTTACCTGCTAGGATCTGATCTAATTTTTGAATCGTTAAACCAATACGATGATCAGTTACACGATTTTGCGGGAAGTTATAGGTACGGATACGTTCTGAACGATCCCCTGTACCAACAGCTGATTTACGACTTGCATCATATTCGCTTTGTGCTTCCTGTTGGATTTTATCATAAACTCGCGCACGTAAGATTTTCATCGCTTTTTCACGGTTCTTAATTTGCGAACGTTCATCCTGCATCGCAACAGCAATCCCCGTTGGAATGTGGGTCAAACGAACAGCAGATGCTGTTTTGTTGACGTGCTGTCCACCGGCACCAGATGCGTGATAAATATCTGTGCGAATGTCTTTATCAGCGAGATCAATCTCTACTTCTTCTGCTTCCGGCATAACTACCACAGTCGCAGTCGAAGTATGGATACGGCCTTGTGATTCAGTTGATGGCACACGCTGAACACGATGCGCACCACTTTCATATTTCAGTTTTGAAAATACATTGTCACCAGTAATCATCATGATAACTTCTTTATATCCGCCGATACCCGTAACATTGGCTTCCATAACTTCTGTTTTCCAGCCTTGATTTTCGGCATATTTTTGATACATGTTAAATAGATCGCCAGCAAATAAGGCAGCTTCATCGCCACCAGCGGCTCCGCGAATTTCCATGATAATATTTTTATCATCGTTCGGGTCTTTTGGTAATAGAAGAATCTTGATCTCATCCTCTAAAACTTCTTTTTCTTTTTTCAAATCGGACAGCTCTTCTTTAGCCATTTCCGCCATCTCAGCATCTAAGTTTTCACCTAGCATTTCTTCCGCGTCACTGATTCCCTCTACCACTTTTTTATAGCGGCGATAGGTTTCTACCGTATCTCGCGTATTGGCTTCTTCTTTTGAAAGCTGCATGAAGCGTTGGGTATCACTGATAACCTGCGGGTCACTCAGTAATTCGCCAAGCTCTTCATAACGATCTTCGATAGCCTGTAGTTGATCGTACATGGATTAAATTCCTCCTAAATTGATTATTCTTTACATCATTCTTCTTTGAGAAAAATGATACTGATTTTCATCACATCAATATTCCGCTAGTTTTCGCTAGCAGGACTGGTAATTTCTGGGTGTATATAATGTTTGCGACAAACGGGGTAATACGCTTCATTACCTCCGATTTGAACTTGATCCCCTTCATAGACAGGTCGACCGTCAATATAATGCAGATTCATTGTCGCCTTCTTATGACAAAACCAACAAATCGTCTTCAGTTCTTCTAATTTATCTGCATAAAGCAGTAAATATTTCGAGCCTTCAAACATTTCATTACGAAAATCATTTTTTAAGCCAAATGCCATTACCGGGATGTCTAATTCATCCACAACTTGTGCCAATTGCACAACATGATCTTTCGATAAAAATTGCGATTCATCAATCAAGACACAATAAGGTTTGTAATCAAGACTTTTGATAAAATCATAGACATTAGTCTCAGAAAAAATCGGTACGGCTGGCCGGCTCAACCCGATCCGACTGGAAATCGTTCCTACACCTTCACGTGTATCTAATCCACTAGTCATCAATACCACCGGTTTATTTTGTTCTTCATAATTATGGGCAACTTTCAAGATCTCGATCGTCTTGCCACTGTTCATTGCACCGTATTTAAAAAAAAGCTGGGCCATTTCTTGTCACCTTTCCCTTTTGTTCCTATCGTATTATAGCGGAAAAGCCGGATTATTTACAGTAATAATTTTCAATACAGGGTCGTCTTAGAAGATTCAACGACTATTTTCAACAAAGTCACAGGCTTTCTTTTTAAGAATATAAGCCTTCAATGCTATAATTTCGTGGTAATTATTTATAAATAGTAGGAGGTTTTTTCATGGAACAATCGACAAAAAAGAAACGACGCAGTTTTCCTTCCGCTTACACGGTCATCATTATTGTACTGATTTTGGTTCAGGCACTGACATTCTTTATTCCTTCAGGCAAGTACAGTACGCTGACTTATGATAGCGGAAAAGATCAATTCGCGATCACTGATGCGCAGGACAAAACGATCATGGAACCTGCGACACAAAAAACATTGGATAAGTACGATATCCATATCAAAGTCGGCAAGTTTCGCGACGGTACCATCTATCGCCCAGCCGCGATTCCAAATTCTTATGAGCAAATCAAAAAGCCCGAACGTGGAGTAACCGGTACTATCACACAATTCTTAAGAGCTCAAGTTCAAGGGATTACCGAAAGTGTTGATATTATGATCTTCATTTTGATCTTGGGCGGTGTAATTGGGATTGTCAACGCGACGGGGGCAATGGATGCTGGGATGATGCGTTTGTCAGAAAAATTAAAAGGCAAACAAAAATGGCTGATTGTGATCGTAACAACCTTAATCGCTATCGGCGGAACGACCTTTGGTTTAGCCGAAGAAACTATTGCTTTTTATCCGATCCTGATACCGATTTTCTTACTAGCAGGCTATGATACGCTCACGGCAGTCGCCACAATCTATCTTGGAACGGCGATTGGAACGATGAGCTCCACAATCAATCCCTTCTCAACCGTTATTGCTTCGAATGCCGCGGGGATTAGTTTTACTGATGGTATGCCATTACGTGTCTTGATGTGGATTGCTGCTGTTGGGATTTCAATTCTTTACACGATTCGTTACGCCGAAAGAGTTCGATTAAATCCAGCGACTTCGCTAGTTGCTGATCAAGCCGAGAGTGATCGCAAACGCTTTTTAGGTGGACAAGAAAGAGAAAAAAGCACGAATTTCACTAATCGGCAAAAATTCTCATTACTCGTCTTTGCCTTAGGCTTTGTTGTAATGATCTATGGTGTACAGCAATTGGGCTGGTATTTCACTGAAATCGCAGTCGTCTTTTTAGCAGTCACTTATGTTTTAGCGTTCGTTTCTGGTCTAGGTGAAAAGAAATTCATCGACAGTTTTGTCACTGGAGCAGCCGATCTGCTAGGAGTGGCGTTGATCGTTGGTCTAGCGCGTTCAGTTGGTATTGTCATGGAGAATAGTTTCATCAGTGATACGATCATGAATTTCTTTAGTAATGCAATCAGCGGTATGAATAACGTCATCTTCATTTGGTTCATGTTCCTTGTGTACGTCATTTTAGGCTTCTTCATTCAATCATCTTCTGGCCTAGCAGTACTATCTATGCCGATTATGGCACCATTAGCTGATGTTGTAGGAATCGATCGCGCATTGATCGTCGATGCGTATAATTGGGGACAAGGATTGATTGGGTTGGTTGCACCAACTGGATTGATTTTAGTTTCTCTCTCAGTAGTAAATATCGGTTTTGATAAATGGATCAAGTTTGTTACTAAATTACTGGTCACTATCATTGTCTTGATTCTCGCCTTCTTAGCCGTTGGTGTATTGATTTCTTAATATCCGAAAAAAATCAGCTCAAAATAGTGGCAGCCGATTATTTCCACTTTGCTTTTTTATTTTTAAAATTATTGACTGCTTTTATCTATGGACGACAAAAAGACGTGAATCCAATTAAGATTCACGTCTTTTTGTCTCTAAATATTTTTGATGCCATTTATTATCGACTTGCCGCGTCCCCTCTTTAAAGAAGACCTTTTCTGTCCCAGCTTCATTAGCTGTTTGATAGTACCATTTCTTCCAACGTAAAAAATCCAGTTGGGCTTGAAGCTCATGGATTTTCTTCTCCAAAGCAGCTTCTTGTTCTATCATAAATTGATAGCGCTGCGGTAACGTCTGATCACCTTTTACACACCAGTCCATAAATTTTGCGATTTCCTTAACGGGAATCCCAGACCGTTTCAAGCAATCGATCACTTCAATATAGCCGAGATCATCTTCCGTAAACTCTCTGCGACCCGCTTTATTTTTCCTTACAAACGGCAGCAACCCTGCTTTATCATAATATCTCAAAGTATCTTGCGAGATATTATACATTGCGGAAATATCGCCAATCAAAAATTTTTTCATTTTTTTAGACTTCCTTCTTGACTTGGAGTTAACTCCAGGTAGTAAGGTAAGTTTATCACATTTATGGAAGAAGGCAATTTATATGGAAAAATCGTTAGTTGTAATCACAGGTGCAAGTTCAGGATTTGGTGCAGAGATCGCCAAACTTTTCAATCAAGCAGGATTCCCCTTACTTTTATTAGGACGTCGTGTTGAGAAAATCGAAGCATTACCATTAAACTTTGATAATGTCATGATCGAAAAAGTCGACGTGACTGATTACAAAGCTTTTGAAGCCAGCATCAAAAAAGCTGAAGCAGTTTATAGTCCGGTTGACCTGTTAGTTAACAATGCTGGTGTGATGCTGCTTGGTAATGTCTTGGATCAAGACCCTGCAGAATGGCAAACAATGATGAATACAAATGTAATGGGGGTATTGAACGGTATGCAAATCGTGCTACCAAGCATGAAAGAACGCAATCATGGAACTGTCATCAACATGTCTTCACTTGCTGGTAAGAAGACTTTCACTAACCATGCTGCATACGTTGCATCAAAATTCGGAGTTCATGGGTTAAGTGAAACAATTCGTGAAGAACTTTCCGGTTCAAATGTCCGCGTTTCTATGGTCGCTCCTGGTGCTGCGGAAACAGAGTTATTGACCCACGTAACAGATCAAGGTGCTTTAACAGACTATCAAGCATGGAAAGAAAGCATGGGTGGGATTACGCTTAACCCTCTCCATGTTGCAGAAAGTGTAAAATTCATTTATGACATGCCGCAAGAAGTGAACATCCGCGAAATCGACATTGCTGCAACAGCGCAAGACGCTTAATTAATTAACTAATTTTCTTACTCGCTCCTGCCAAAACGGTGGGAGTTTTTTTTATAGAAGCGTGATATACTGTCTCTATTATTAAAAATTTTCGAATAGATGATTTAAGGAGTCTTCCATGAAGTTTGATCGACGAGTAAGCTTTCTTAAAAAAAGCTGGCAAAAAATTAATAATCGTTTTTCTTCGATTCAGATTATCGTCTTTTACTATCTAGCCATGACGGTCCTCTCATTAATTTTATTTAGTTTGCCGATTTTTCGTGAACCAGGATCACATGTCCCATTCCTTGATATGCTGTTTATGGCTATTTCAACGATTTCAGTGACCGGTTTGACGACCTTTGATATTAATTCGGTCTTCAATGATGCCGGTGTATTGATGCTGGAAGTTTTATTCCATATTGGCGGTTTGGGGATCATGATGATTACTACCTTCTTTTTTATTGTGTCAAAACGTCGAATTACTCTAAAACAGCGACAATTGATTATGACGGATATGAACCAGCCACGACTGAGCGGAATCGTTAATTTGATTAGAATCACGTTTACGATGCTGTTAGCGATCGAAGTACTTTTTGGTACGATCTTTTCAATTTATTTCTATTTATCAGGCTATTATCATAAAATCTCTCAAGCCATCTTTTTTGGTTTTTACCAAGCAATTTCAGCGGTCACTAACTCTGGCTTTGACGTAACAGGGGAATCGATCATTCCTTTTTCTCACGACGTCTTTTTCATCGTTACGATTATGGTGTTGATTTTTATTGGCGGGATCGGCTTTCCGGTCTTGATGGATTTTCACGGATGGATTTACCATAAAAAATCCAAATCACGACTGCCCTTCCGCTTCAGTCTCTTTTCAAAAATCGCCTTGTTGGCATTCTTTGTCCTTTTTATTGGCGGTACGGTGGCGATTTGGTTGCTGGAAAAAGATCACAACTTTTCAAATATGAATTTGTTTGACCAATGGCTCAACTCGTCCTTCTACTCCATGACGACACGAAATGCCGGCTTGCAGATTCACGATCTGAATTTGTTCCAAAATACGACATTGATTATTTTCTCTTTACTGATGTTTATCGGCTGCTCGCCTAGTTCGGTCGGTGGCGGGATTCGAACCACGACCATTGCAATCATCGGATTATATTTATACTCTTTCTTAAAAAACGAGAACGACATTAATATATTTGGTCGTAAAATCGCTCAAGAAGATGTGCGGAAATCGGTGGTAGTCTTTATGCTTTCTGCAGGTATGTGTCTGTTTAGTATTCTCTTTTTAACGGCAACAGAGGATCATTCTTTGATTTCGATCATCGTAGAGGTCACCTCGGCATTTGGAACTACCGGACTTTCTTTAGGGATTACTGATGATCTTTCTAATACTGGCAAAACAATGATTGCTATCTTGATGTTCATTGGTCGTGTCGGTATGCTCTATACCTTAATGCTATTCGTGCCAAAAGAAACTCAAGACTTAGGCTATGAATTTCCAGAAGAAAAGATTATTATTGGCTAGGAGAAAATAACTGCTCCGGCCTTTTTTCATCTCTGTTTTTAATGGCATAATATGCAGTTTGAACTGCTGGAAAAATTAAGAAAAAGGAAAGCTATTTAAACTTTTTTTTCAAATATGATAAGATGAATTAAATTTGTTACAGACATGGAGGTTGTGTAATGGGGTTACGAAGTCAACTGGCAATCTCAGCCGGCAAGACCGCCCAATGGGTATTAAAAACGTTCTTTAAAGGTGGATCAAGCTATCCTGGTCAGCTTGCTTTAAAGATGGATCCGAAGATTTTAGATACATTAGTAAAAGACTACAAAGTGGTTGTCGTAACAGGAACCAATGGGAAAACCTTAACGACCGCTTTGACCGTAAATATTTTAAAACAAGAATTTGATTACGTGTTGACGAATCCAACGGGTGCCAACATGGTGCAAGGAATTGTTTCAACATTCTTAAATGCTAAAGGAAAAAAAGGCGGCAAGAAAATCGCGGTTTTGGAAATCGATGAAGCCAGTTTGAGCAAAGTTACAGAATATATCAAGCCGGAACTTTTCTTGTTTACCAATATCTTCCGCGACCAAATGGATCGCTACGGTGAAATCTACACGACTTACAAATTAATCGTTGACGGTGCAGCGAAATCACCTAGCGCACCGATCTTATGTAACGGCGACTCACCGATCTTTAATTCTTTAGAAACAGTCAATCCGCGAAGATACTATGGATTTGATCATTTGCCTGATAAAGATCAAGACGCACATTACAATACAGACGGTTTGCTTTGTCCAAAATGTCAGCACATCTTAAAGTATAAAATGATTACCTATGCCAATTTGGGAAAATATTATTGCCCAAATTGCGGCTTCCATCGACCTGAGTTAGATTACAAATTAACTGAGATGAAAGCTATGGACAATAAATCTTCTGAATTTGTGATCGATGGTCAAGATTACAAGATCGAAGTTGGCGGTATGTACAATGTCTATAATGCTCTTGCCGCAACTGCGGTAGCAGAATACTATGGTGTTTCCAAAGAGAAAATCAAACGCGGCTTAGGCTATGATGAAAAGGTCTTTGGACGCCAAGAAGAATTTGAAATTGACGGCAAGAAATGTACCTTGGTCTTAGTAAAGAATCCAGTCGGGTTGAATCAAGTTATCGATATGATTGGCTTAGCACCTTATCCTTTCTCATTAGTATCCTTATTG
This sequence comes from Enterococcus hulanensis, assembly GCF_005405485.1. GTDB lineage: Bacteria > Bacillota > Bacilli > Lactobacillales > Enterococcaceae > Enterococcus_A > Enterococcus_A hulanensis. The sequence continues at coordinate 162,629 of NZ_BJED01000004.1, forward strand.
AACGCCAACTACGCTGACGGAATTGATATTAGCTGGATTTGGGACGGCAATCATGAAGCATTCGCTGAAATGGACATTCCCGCAGTAATCGCGGGCGGTGATCGACATGAGGATATGGCACTGCGGTTGCGCGTTGCTGGGATTCCTGACGAAAAACTGACCGAGACAGAAAGCTTGACGGATGTCATCGAAAAGATCAAACTATTGCCGACAGAACACGTGTATATTCTAGCGACCTACACAGCTGTTCTGCAACTACGCAAAGAATTAGCTCAAAAGGGCTATATTGATGGAGGTATGGATCGTGGCTAAATACGAATTGAACTTAGCACATTTATACGGAAATTTATTGAACACTTACGGTGATAACGGGAATCTCTTAACCTTGAACTATTATGCTAAACAAATGGACATCGAGATTCACTCAGAGATCGTCAGCATTTATCAAGATTTTGATCCTGATAAATTTGATTTTGTCTTTATCGGCGGCGGACAAGATTATGAACAGGTCATCGTCTCAAAAGATATCCAAGATAAAAAAGAAGATTTGATCAAATACATCGAAAACGATGGAGTAATATTATCGATTTGCGGCGGTTATCAGTTATTAGGCCACTACTACATCGGTGCTAATGGCGAGAAAATCGATGGTATCGGCGCTTTAGATCATTATACCTTGAGTCAAGATAATCATCGCTTTATTGGCGACATTGAGATCCGCAATGAAGAATTCGGCGAAACCTACTATGGCTTTGAGAACCATAACGGCCGCACTTTCTTAGGCGAAGGCGAACGCCCTCTTGGCACGATCATCAAGGGAAATGGAAATAACGGTGAGGATCAGGGTGAAGGTGTTATATACAAAAACGTGTATGGCTCATACTTCCACGGTCCAATCCTAGCCCGTAATAAATCATTAGCTATCCGTTTACTCAACACCGCATTAAAAAATAAATATGGTGAGGATGTAGAATTGCCTGAATTACCATAAAAATACGATCGAGCTGGATCGATGCCCGTTAAGTTTGAGGCATTGATCCAGCTCTTTCATTTATCCTTATTCAACAAAATGCTCCCTAATAAATCCATCCACGTTATGCGTGAAAGATTTATTTGGGGACATTAATTAGATTGGCATTTATTCTCTTATGCAATTTTTAAATTACCACCAATCAAACTCATTATTTTGATTGATTAAACAGCCAATCTCGAACTGCTGGAATTGTATAGCCATAATCAAACGAAGCCATATGCTCTGAACCTTGATTAGAACCTTCAAGAACAGAACCAGTCGTCCAATGAACAAAATTCGCATTCTGCTTTTGATCAATCAATTCATTAGCCATTGTGTTTTTATCTTCCGCACTCGCTTGAGCATCCCATTCAGCGTTGCTGTATGTTACGTTTTCTTCTTCAAGCATAGCAGTCAAATCTGATTGTCCAGTACTTGCCTTTGAGTCCCCGCCTCCAACGATATAGAAAAATTTCTGATCTTTTAGTGCCGTTAATTGAGCAACTTCCCATTGTGAGGCTACATAGAGTGTCGCTGCAAACAGATCTGGATGATTCGCATTGATATAAAACAATGTCATGCCGCCCATTGACTGACCAGTCGCATACAATCTATCCGCGTCTATGCTGTATTCCTTTTGTAAGGAAGTTAGCAAGTCTAAATAGGTGTTCACTTGATCTTCGACCACCGCTGAGCCGGATTGCCCCATACCTCCTTCGACTGTTGAAGTATCGAATACAGGAACTAGAACAAAGCTGGCATGTTTTTCTTGTTCTGTTTCTGTCGCCCAGATGCTTCCGCCATATCCTTGTGTTAAGCCAGCAGTTGTATCTTGACCGACGATAGAATCATCTGGAATAAATGAAAGTAACGGATATTTTTTTATTTCGTCATAGTTATCAGGAATGTACAGGTTATATCGCAGGGTAACTCCTGTTTCACTATCAACGTATTCTAATTGTTGAAACTTACTTTGAACTTCCGTTAATACATCTGACAATGACGGATCCTCTACCGGATCAGTTGTGTCTGTCTGCTGAAATGTTTCTGAAGAATCTGAAACAGCAGTACTGTTTGATGTCTGCGCGGTACTAGCAGCAGGCTCATCCGTTGAAGCCTCTTTTGAAGAAGATGTTCCACAAGCCGATAAACCGACAGTTAACGCTAGAGACAAAACACCATAAACGATCTTTTTTTTATTTTGCATTTTTTTCCTCCTGTTAAGTACTATATCGATCAGTTTAGGTTTGCCGACTTAAGAGAACCTTAAATGATTAGGAAGTAATTCTATCTTACATAGGGACGAAAAAGGAGCACTGCTCCTCATTAAGAGCGTGCTCCTTAAAAATACGTGATTCAAATTTTAATGGTACTATTTATTTAGTTCCTAGTGTTGAAGCGATGATCTTCATTTCGCCTTCAACTTTCCATTCAGTAATTTGTGCTGGTAGTATGCAGCTTGTGCCTGGTTTCATTTCATAGCTTTGACCGTCAACGATCAAATTACCGTATCCTTCAACAACTGTTACCAATGTATAGTCGCCGGCTTTTTTAAGAGCAAGTTCTCCAATAACATCCCATTCATAGACATTGAAGAAATCAGTTTTTAAATAGGTAATTACAGATGATGTTCCTTTTTTACTTTCAGATACTTCTAATTCAGGACTGATAGCCGGAACAGTTGTCACATCGATTGATTGTTGGATATGCAATTCACGCGTATTTCCTTGATCGTCTTTACGATCATAGTCATATACTCGATAAGTCGTATCTGAGCTCTGTTGCGTTTCTAAGATCATGATACCTTTACCGATGGCATGGATCGTTCCGCTTGGTACATAGAAAAAGTCTCCCTTTTTCACAGGTACGCGGCGCAATAAATCATCCCAGCGTTCATCTTCGATCATCTCTGCTAATTCCTCACGAGTTTTCGCATTGTGACCATAAACGATCTCTGAGCCTGGTTTTGCATTGATAATATACCAGCATTCAGTTTTGCCTAATTCACCTTCGTGTTTCAAGCCATAACTGTCGTCCGGATGAACCTGCACAGATAAATCATCTTCTGCATCCAAGATTTTCGTCAATAATGGGAAAACATCTCCTTTGGCATTTCCAAATAATTCGCGATGCTCGCTCCAAAGATCACTGACTTTCCAGCCTTTATAAGGACCATTTTCTACAATACTGACGCCATGAGGGTGCCCGCTGATCGCCCAATCTTCTCCGATTTTGTCGTTGGGGATATCAAAACCAAAAACAGTCTGTAATTGATCGCCGCCCCAAATTTTTTCTTGAAAAACTGGTTTTAAAAATAATGGTTCCATGCTTATTGCTCCTTTTTTATTGTATTTATTTTCAAGTCGTATACCAGCTCAACTTGCCTCGACCTAACGAAACGACAAAAAGCTGTGCTGATATTCTTTACTTTTGATAGTTTTTTGCACGCTCATTTAAATAGCAGGTTAAAATTTCATCACGGTGAGAAACATAGCTGACCCGATGATCTTCTGTGTGCACACGATTTGACAGAAAAATGAAAGCTGATTTCTTCACGACATCCAGTAGCAAAAAAGTACCTGTATAACCGGTATGGAAAAGTAACGGTGCTTGATCTAACGGACTAAATTTCAAATCCCAACCGATCGAGCGCTTCCCTTTTCCTGTTGGTGTTTGATCATAAAGCAGCTCTTGAACTGTCTTGTCATGCAAATAAATAATATCGCTAACACGGCCAAGATTCAAATACATTTTTGCAAATTTACTTAAATCTTTCATATTTGTAAAGAGTCCGGCATTGCCTGCATGGGAAGCTAAGATTCGTGCTTTTGGATCGTGGGTCAAGCCCTTTAGAATTGTTCCATCCGCTAGCCTTTGTGTCGGTACGATGTTGTCATACGGCGGCTGAGGTAAAAATCTGCTATCAGTCATGTCCAGTGGCTGCAAAACTTCTTCCTTAAAAACGTCGATTACATCCTTTTGATAGATTGCCTCGATCAAGAAGCCCAATAGGATAGTTCCCGCATCCGTATATTTAACCGTTTTCCCAAGTTGATCGCCCGGCTGTAAAGTTAAATAGGCCTTCCGTAACTCTTCGGCATTTAATTGATCACGATTCGGAATGTAGGTCTGGATATCCGATGTATGAGTTAGTAGATGACGTAATGTGATCGTCTCATTTTGAAATTCTGGCAACAGCTCGTGCAGCGTTTGATCCCAAGAAAGCTTTCCCGCTTCTTTCAACTTCAGCATAACAGTCGTCGTACAAACAACTTTTGTTAAAGAAGCTACATCGAAAAGCATATCTTCTTGCATCGCAATCATTGTTGGTTCGATTTGAGCAGATCCTAAGACCTTTGTTTCCTCTTTCTCTCCTTCAATAAAACGAAGGACGGTTCCGGGGAAAACACCACCCTGCATCTTTTCTTCTATTAAACGAAGTGTTCCAGGATACATGACGACCTCCTTAAACTTATTTTCTAAAAAAGTATAGCATAAAATAAAAAATGAATTTAGTTTTACAAAGTTAACGTGTAGAATCAAAGTAATAAAGCAAATGCTTCAATAAGAGGTGATTCTTATGAACAGTAGACTCAAACAAATTTGCCAGCCGCGAAAAATCCTTATATTTGCCTTTTCACTTTTTTTGATTGTTTTGCTGCAGCTACTTGTGGATGATTGGCAGGTTAAAATATTCGGATTCTTTTTAGTATTGGTGATTGATAATATTCTGCTTTACCGATTCACTGATTATTATATCGAGACGGGCATTTTTACTGTCCCTTCTTATAATCTCATCTCAAATCTGATGATGGATTTCTTGGTTTATTCAGCGATCCGATACGCTCAATCAGTAACACCCGCTTTTGATGTCATAGGAATCCTTATCCTTTTTCATTGTAGTTATAAATAATGACAAAAAGAAAACCGCGATTTCTCGCGGTTTTTTTCTATTTCAATACGAACCACCATTCGATGCCAGCTGCATCATAGAGGGTAATCAAGGATTTCTTTTTATCACAGAAAAAGTTTAACTGTTTGCCGCTTAGATGTTCCGAAAGCTCTAATAATTTATCCTTCGAAACGATAAACTGCAGAAAATCCAGTCCTAATACTTTATCCGTTGGCAGATCAATCGTGCCGCCAGTGGCTGTGCTTAATCCTACATTAAATTCGCCGCGGTTCAAAAGTATCTCCTCATCACTCTCGTCATGGACTTCTAAACCTAATATTTCTGCTAAAAATGCTTGCTGCTTGCTCATGTCACTGACATTCAAATGAATCTTGTCAAAATACGCGCCATGAATTTTTTCACGTTTTGTTGCTTTCTTTGATAACTCGGCAAAATCAATTTTGATTGGTTCCGAAGTTGAACGTTCCTTACTAGGGGCATAGAAAATTTCAATTTCATTTCCTTCAGGGTCTTCAAATAGCAAGCCCTTTTCATCATCAGCTTGTAAAGCGGATTTGACCGGATAATCTTCTTTTTCTGCTCGATAATAAACGTTCGCTAGTTCTTCGACATTCGGTACAACTAGTGAAACCCGTTGCATTTTTTTGATTTCACCACGATGTTCATCTGCTCGTGGGCTTTCTTCCAACCAAAGTAGTTCACTGGCCGGATCTTTGTATCCCAGAATCGCTAATTCGTTTTCTTCCCGCAATAAATGCAGTCCGATGATATCACGATAGAAATGAATCATTCCGTCACGATCTCGCACACGAATGGCGATTGTTTTTAAATTAAGTTTCCCTAAATGAAAATTTCCCATTGTTTTCTTCCCTCCATCATTCCTATTTTAACTATGCTATCGGATTCACGCAAGCAATATCCTTTTTAAGTTTCCCTTCAGAACAAAAAAGACAGTCGTTTTTGCTAAATGCAACAATTATGTTTATCAATAATTTCCTAATATGGAATTTTTTTGAATGTTTTCTTTACTTTCCATCAAAATTCAGTAAAATATCTATGATAACACTTGTAATCAGTCTATATATAGATTAAAGTTAGAATCGATATTAAGAAAGAAAAGGATATAAAGAAGAATGAATTATTCGGTAACTACCCAAGAATTTATGATGCTTGCTGCAAAAGAACCCGTGAATGTTTTAGATTTAAGAGACCATGACCTAGATGAATCTTTTGAGTTATTAGAAGGCTCGAATGTCCTTCAGATTCCATTGACCCAGCTGCCAAACTGTTTAAGCCAACTTGACAAAGGTAAAACGTATTACCTATTTACTCAATTCGGTGTTCGTTCAAAAACAATGGCACAATTTTTACGCAACGAAGGCTTCCAAGTAACAAATGTGATCGGCGGCACTTCAGCGTATCAGCAATATCTTGCAAGTTAACAAAAAATATTTTAATTTAAATATTCAAGCAGAAAAATTGTTTGTTTTAAATATTTTGTGTACTATTCGATAGTAATTAAATTTAAGGAGTGTTAGTTTTGGCAAATGTTCTAGTAGTGAATGCACACCCGCTGTCCGCAGAAGACTCGCAAACGGTGACTGTTTTAGATACCTTTATTGAAGCACATCAAGCTAGTCATCCTGAAGATGTTTTCACCATGTTAGATTTGTATTATACAGATATCCCTGAGATCGACGGCGACCTTTTATCAGCCTGGAATTCTTTGAAAAAGGGAACTGTTTTTACTGAATTAAGTAATGTTCAACAAGAAAAAGTTCGTGTTTTCAACGAATTTACTGATCAATTTTTAGCTAGTGAAAAAATCGTTATTGCGAATGCTTTGTGGAATTTGAATATTCCAACAAAATTGAAGGCTTGGTTCGATACAATCAACGTTGCTGGTAAAACCTTCAAATATACAGCAGAAGGCCCTGTCGGCTTAGTAAGCGATAAAAAGGCCCTCCACATCCAATCAAGCGGCGGTACATATAATGGTCAAGATTTCTCAGCACAATATGTTAAAGGAATTTTGAATTTTATCGGTATTACTGAATTTGATTCCATCTATATCGAAGGTGCCGATTATGATCCAGCTAGAGCACCTGAGATCGTGGCAGCTGCAAAAGAAAAAGCAAAAACATTAGCAGCGCAATTTTAACCAACCCTACTAAAGAAAAAAAGGCTCCTGTCGATTATTCGACAGGAGTCTCTTCTTCGTCTTCGTAAAGTTTTGAAACACCTTTATACCATTCAAATACATGGATCGCGATAACTTTTGCTACCGCATAAAAAGGAATCCCCAAAATCACACCAGTAATACCAAATATCTTACCAGCTGTCAGCAAGACAAACATAATTGTCACTGGGTGAATTTCTAATTGATTTCCCAATACCAGCGGTGAAACGATTCGTCCTTCGATCGTTTGTTCAATCGCAAAGACAATGATCACCTTTACTAACATGATCGGTCCTGTAACAAGCGCGATAAACACTACTGGTACCATCGCTAAAAATGATCCTAGGTACGGAATCAGGTTTAGAAATCCTGCTAAGATTCCTAAAGTGATCGCATAGTTCATTCCCACTAACGAGAAGCCGACAATGAACATCACCGCGACCGCAAATGCTACCGTTAGCTGACCACGAATATACGAAGCCAATTGTGAGTTCATTTCAGTCATTACCCGCAACGTCGGTTTCCGAGCTTTCGTCGGTAACAGTTTAAGAATATATGGCGCTAACTGATCACCGTCCTTCAATAAGAAGAACAAAATGATCGGTGCTGTGATCAACGCGATCACTACCGTCGCCAGCGTCGAAACGACACTTCCCAAGCCCTGTAAAGTCACACGCGACAGTTTTTGTGCCGTATCCGTCAAGGACTCTAGTATCTTCTGCAGACTATTATCAATGTGCTCTTGAAACGGCTTGAAGGATGGATCTTTAAAGACCTCACTTATTTTGTCACTGATCGTATCAAAATACCCCGGCAAGCTTTTCATCATAGAGCCTATTTGCTCCCTAATCTGCGGGATGATAACGACGATTCCCCAAATCAACAGTGCTACGACCACAATAAAAAGCAATACAATCGCAAAGGTGCGCTTCAAACCTTTACTCTCCAAGAAATTTACCACCGGATTCATCAAATAATAAAGAATTCCGGCAATAACTATTGGCAATCCGACGATGGCAAAAAATTGTCCTACCGGTTCAAATAGATAGGAGACTTTCGTAAATACCAACGCGATCAACAGCAGCAATAATACAATGATCAACGCCACGACGACTTGGCTGTTTAAGAACCATTTCCAAAACCAAGAAGTTCTTTGCGTTAATTTCTTTTTATCCACTCACTCACGTCCCTACTGATAACTAATTTTCATCCCAACTTCCAAATCTGGAAGTTTTTCCGGGGTGACATAGATGCCATTTGGAATCACGCCGACTTCTTCTTGAAAGAAAATAGTCGCATGTCCAATCTCATTTAGATTTTCATTAGCCAACGGCCCTACACCATTCACTTGATAGCTTTGATCACCAAAAATCAGCTCTCCGCCTTTTTCCAGCTGAATCATTTCATCCCCCAGCTTTTTCTGAACGATCGAAACATCCAATAAATCTGGTGTGATGGTTTCACCAAAAAGAACTAAGATATTTTCATCATTAATCGCATTTTTTCCAATTTGAGTAATTTCTGTCACTGTCATACGTCACGCTCTTTTCTCGTTTATTTTTCAATTATATCATAAAGTTAACGCTATCCAAGCGGGAATAAACTTGCTAGAATAGACATACAATGAAGGAGGTTTTTTGATGATCCACAAAATACTTTTAGGTACCTACACACGACGCGTTAGCCAAGGCATTTATCAAATTCAATTAGATACTGCGGCTGAGACGTTAACTAATTTGGAGTTAGTAACAGCAGAAACAAGCCCCACTTATCTTGCAAAAAGTAAAAATGATTTTCTTTACTCGGTGACAAGTCGCGATGGTCAGGGCGGACTTTCTAGTTATGATCCCCAAAATAAATTTTTGAATGCGGCTACAGAAGAAGGCGCATCACCTTGCTACGTTGCTGTTGATGAAGCTCGTCAATTAGTTTACGGCGCGAATTACCACAAGGGTGAGTTGAACACTTATAAAATCCAAGCAGATGGTTCCTTGGAAGCCGTTGCGTCTCTTTTCCATAAAGAACCAACTGGCCCTCATAAAAATCAAGACCACGCGCACACCCACTATACCGATCTTACACCGGATCAACGCTTAGTTGCTTGTGATCTTGGAACAGATCGCGTGTATACTTACGATGTTAGCGAGGCTGGTGAAGTTGAAGAAACTGCAGTGTATGTCGCGGAGCCTGGTACTGGCCCTCGTCATTTAGTATTCCATCCAAATGAAAGTATGGCTTATCTTTTTGGGGAATTAGACAGCAGTGTAACTGTTTTAGCTTATGATCAAACAGATGGCAGCTTCACACAAAAACAAAAGGTTTCTACCTTGCCAAAAGAGTTTGATGGTGAAAATGGCGGCGCAGCGATCCGCGTATCAGATGACGGCCGCTTCTTATATGCTTCAAATCGCGGACATAACTCAATTGCAGTCTTTGCCATTGCTGATGAAGGTTCAAGTGTTGAGATGATCCAAACAATTTCGACCGAGGGTGATTTCCCAAGAGATTTCGCATTGAGTCCAGATAATGCGTATGTTGTTGCTGCCAATCAAAACAGCGACAACCTGACTCTTTATCGTCGCGACAACGAAAGCGGCTTATTGACGATGATCCAAAAGGATGTCTTCGCTCCTGAAGCTGTTTGTGTGTACTTCGAATAGAGAGGAATTCACGATATGAACAAAGAAGAAGTAATTGAACGGCTAAAAAAAGATTTGGATTTGCCAAACTTTAAAGGTCGGTTAGAAGAAAAAGAATACACCGAAGAAGAATATCAAAAAATCAAAAACGATTTGAATGATTATTTTGAGAACTATGTAAGAAATATTGAGAATTAGAAAACTGACCTCCAAATGATTTTTCTTGGAGGTCAGTTTTTTATTATTGAATAGATTGCAAGTAGAACTGACTGCTATTTCCTATTAAGGTATTCATTTTTCTTGAAGAAAAATGAGTTTGATTGTCGTTTCGCATACGATTCTACTTAACCAGCTAAAGCTGGTGCTAGAACTCGCTGCTATTTCCTATTAAGGTATTCATTTTTCTTGAGGAAAAATGAGTTTGATTGTCATTTCGCATATCATTCTGCTAAACTGTTCGAACTTTCTATCCATATCAATTATAGTAATTGCGTCTCAAACTTAATAAAACTGCGAAAAGCAGAACTGACAGCTATCTCCACATCATGGTATGCATTTTCCTAAAAACCAGGAAAATGTTTATTGTC
>NZ_BJED01000004.1:173229-256160 GCF_005405485.1 Enterococcus hulanensis
CAAACTTAATAAAACTGCGAAAAGCAGAACTGACAGCTATCTCCACATCATGGTATGCATTTTCCTAAAAACCAGGAAAATGTTTATTGTCATTTCGCATACGATTCTACTTAACCAGCTGAAGCTGGTAGTAGAACTCGCAAAAAAGCACCGATCGGCAAATCGGTGCTAAAGGAGTATTACCTAAATGCAATGAAAAAGAAAAGGTTGTTATTGGTTATGAGATAATAATACCCGATCCTTCTCCATTTGTATTTAAAATAACGTTATAATAAAATTAGAAAACCTTTGTTCTCTTTGAATTTTAGTTTGTTGCTTATTTCAATAACAAGTTCGTGATTTTTTGAATAGTTTTATAAATCGTGTCAGTCGCAGCGTCTTGTCTTTTTTCAGCCGCATTAAAAGCTTCTTCATTCACTTCCGGCAATAAACTGTCAGTCATTTCTTGACAACCGGCCACGTATTGAACGTAAGCTTTCTCAAAGCTCTTATGATTTCCCATTACTTTTGCTGGTGCCTTTAACATACCGATTTTTTTTAAATTTAATTGATAGAACTGTGTTCCCTCTTTAAACAATTCGTGAATTTCAGATAAACGTTCCTGATCAAACTCAGCCATTTTCTTTTCATCTAAAGCAGTACGGATTTCTTCATAGCTTGGATGTAAACGTTCACCCATTTTTTCTGTATTTTGGACGATTTCATTAATTTCTCTCGCATAAAACCCTGTATTAGGTCGCATTCATTTATTCCTACTTTCTATCTTTTGATACCTTCATTTTACCGATTTTCGTTCAATATGCAAAGCGGCTCAAGAAATATTAAGAAATGACTTCATTTCTGTCTGGATTGATGGTACCTTTGAAATAATAAATTTTTTAGGAGGCATGTTTATGGATACCATCATTCGAAAATGGCGGTTAGAGGATGCGAAGGATTTAGCGGAAATGTTAAACAACAAAAAAATTCAAGACAACTTACGAGACGGCTTGCCTTTGCCTTATACCGAAAAAGATGGTTCAGCATTTATTCAAGACATGCTTGCTGCGGACCCAACAAAAACATTTGCGTTTGCGATCGTAAATACTGAGGATCAAGCGATCGGCAGCGTCGGAGCTTTTCGCTGTGAAAACATCCACCAGCAAACTGCCGAGATGGGCTACTATTTAGCCGAGGACTATTGGGGTCAAGGTTTCGTTACTAAGGCCGTAAAGCAGCTGACGGACTATCTTTTTGCCGAAACTGACATCATTCGAATTTTCGCTGAGCCTTTCTCAACGAATCAAGGTTCTTGTCGTGTGCTGGAAAAATGCGGCTTCCAACTCGAAGGGACTTTACGGAAAAACGCAGTGAAAAATGGTGAAGTAAAAGATATGCAGATGTATGCTTTGATCAAATAAAAAAACTTCGCATGTCGATCGATTTCTGATCGCATGCGAAGTTTTATTTTATTTATCTTTTTGTGCGCTTCGTTGGAAGAATTTAACGATTTCAACAATTGGAATGATCGCAAAGGATGCACCAATTACGATTCCCCATTGATACAAATCAAGATGTGCTACACGGAAGATATCATTCAATCCTGGTACCACGATAATGACCATCATCAACACAAAGGATAGCAAGATCGCCCAGTTGAAGCTCTTATTGCGGAACGGTCCAACTTTAAACAATGATTGATGAACTGATTTTACGTTAAAGGCATGGAACAGCTGCATTAAACCTAAAGTAGCAAATGCCATTGTCAACGCATCAGAGTGGATTTCAACATAGCTTGTATGAACAGGCCATTGAATCGCAGACCAGTATACAAACAAGACTGTCGCAGCTTCTAAGATACCTTGATAGATAATACTTGAGAAGACACCACCGGAGAATAGATTTGAGCTGCGTCCACGCGGCTTATGATGCATCAGATCTTTTTCAGCTGGTTCCATTCCCAAAGCAATCGCTGGGAATGTATCAGTTACCAAGTTAATCCACAATAGATGGATCGGCAGCAAGGTATCCCAACCTAGCAATGTAGCAATAAACAAGGTTAGCACTTCACCTAAGTTAGCCGCTAATAGATACTGAACAGCTTTTTGAATATTTGAGAAGACTTTACGTCCTTCTTCAACAGCCACAACGATTGTCGCAAAGTTATCATCTGCAAGGACCATATCAGAAGCGCCCTTAGAAACCTCTGTCCCTGTGATCCCCATACCGATACCGATATCCGCTTGTTTCAATGCAGGTGCATCATTTACACCGTCACCGGTCATGGCTACAACTTTACCTTCTTTTTGCCATGCTTTTACGATCCGAACTTTATGCTCTGGAGAAACCCGTGCATAAACTGAATAGTGTTCTACTTTTTGAGCAAATTCTTCATCAGACATTTCATTTAATTGTGCACCAGTTAAAACAGAATCGTCATCACCTTTTTCGATGATTCCTAAACGAGCAGCAATTGCTTCAGCAGTGTCTTTGTGATCCCCTGTGATCATGATAGGACGGACACCAGCTTCTTTAGCTACACGTACTGCTTCCGCTGCTTCCGCACGTTCTGGGTCGATCATGCCGACTAGGCCAGCAAAGATCAAATCATTTTCGACGACTTCGGTTTCCAATTCAACTGGAACTTGATCGACATACTTATAAGCCATCCCCAACACACGCAATGCTTGTTGAGCCATGTCTTTATTATTAGCTAGAATATCTTGTTTTTCTTTGTCTGTCATTGGTACGACTTGACCATTTAACAGAATTTGTGACGTCCGATCAAGCAAGACATCTGGCGCACCTTTTACAGCCACCAAGATTTTGCCATCTTTTTCTTCATGCAGCGTACTCATCAATTTACGATCCGAATCGAATGGCAGCTCGCCGACACGAGGTTCTGCGGCTACTTTTTCACGTACATCAAAATTATTATTCAATCCAAATTGAACTAACGCCGTTTCTGTCGGATCACCGATCAAACTGCCGTCTTGCGCAATTTTAGTATCGTTAGCATAGTTCATGACTTTCATCGCCATGCTGTCGCTAGGAACTTCACCGTTTGCGTCATATTGATGGTTATCTACGTATAATTTTTCAACCGTCATTTGGTTCAGCGTCAGTGTACCTGTTTTATCTGAAGCAATGATATCTGTTGAACCCAATGTTTCAACGGCTGGTAATTTACGGATCACTGAGTTTCGTTTCGCCATTACCTGTGTACCTAGAGCTAGGATGATCGTAACGATCGCAGGCAATCCTTCTGGAATCGCAGCAACAGCCAATGAAATTGAGGTCAATAACATATCAACCCAAGAAGTATTGTTGAAGAAAATCCCAACGAAAAACATCACTACAGCGATAATAATAATTGCAAAGGTCAAGAATTTACTTAACTGATTCAAGTTGGTTTTAAGCGGGGTTTCAGTTTCATCCGCTTGCGCCAGCATGCCGGCAATTTTTCCGACTTCGGTGTTCATCCCAGTGTTGACAACAACACCTTTACCACGACCGTAAGTCACATTACTATTTGAATAAGCCATATTAACGCGATCGCCAATCCCGACTTCGCCTTCATCAATGACAATCAATTCTTTTTCAACTGGAACTGATTCACCAGTCAGTGCTGCTTCTTCAATCTTTAATGAAGCAATTTCGATCAAACGTAAATCGGCCGGTACCACATCGCCTGCTTCCAGCATAACGATATCCCCAGGAACAAGATCCGTTGATTTCACCGAGCTTGTATGACCGTCTCGCAAGACATTGGCATTTGGCGTTGACATTTCACGTAAAGCTTCGATTGCTTCTTCTGCTTTAGATTCTTGCACCACACCCATTACCGCATTGATGATTACCACGGCTAAGATAATGATCGAATCAACCACTTCATGAGAAACAACGGCGGAAATGACTGCCGCAAACAGCAGGACAATGATCATTAAATCCTTAAACTGTTCTAAGAAGCGAGCGGCCATGCTTTTCTTTTCGCCCTCTTCTAGTTCGTTCAAACCGTATTCGTTTAGGCGTTTTTCTGCTTCAGCAGATGTCAGCCCATCTTCTGTCGTTTGAACTTCTGCTAAAACCTGCTCTTTTTCTTCTGAGTAAAAAGGTTTTATCAGTTGTTGTTTTTTCTCTTCTGACATTATTATCCTCCTTAAAATAGTGTTCCTTTCGGGAGTAAAAAAAATAGACTTGTGTATGCGAAAAGCACATACATAAGTCTCACTATTTAAGACAACACCAGAAAAACATCTTTTCTTGTTGGTGGCGTTGCCACAGCTTGCGCTGCTAGTTACTCCCTCATGAATACAAAACGAATTATAGCATGAGAAAAGGCGGGAATACAATCCTAACTTTCAAAATAAGCGATTGTAAGAGCTTCCACTAGAGACTTTTTGTCCAAAAATCTTCAGCTGTTCCTTGTTCCATGCCCATTATAAACTTTTCTCGAATATCTGGGTAGTTTTTAGCAACGCGCGTCACTAAGTTTTTAATTTCTTCCCGCTTGGTCTTCTTATCCACAGGACAAGGATTAAAAATGACCGGCAATTCTTCGCGTTTCACAAGTCGAATGATTTGTTTTTCTTCCAAATAGATCATCGGGCGGATTAATGTCACGTTTGTCTTGGTCAAATAGCTTTTCGGTTCAAAACTATTCATCCGGCCGTGAAACAAAAAGTTCATAAAGTACGTTTCCAATGCATCATCCACGTGATGCCCTAACGCCACTTTTTGACAGCCTAATTCACTAGCCCGATTGTATAAGATTCCTCGACGCAGCTTCGCGCACAAGGAACAGGGCGATTTTTCTTCTCGAATATCAAAAACGACCTTAGCGATGTTTGTCGGGACGACCTCTAATTGATAGCCCAGGCTTTCCACAAACTCTTTCATGGGTGTGATGTCACAGCCTTCAAAGCCCATGTCGAGAGAAATCGGCACAATCTCAAAATCAAAACCCAAACGTCTTTGCCGGCGAATTCGATCCAGCAAATAAAGCAATGTCGTACTGTCTTTGCCGCCGCTCATGCCGATTGCTACCTTATCACCAGGTTCGATCATCTGGTGATTCAAGATAGCACGGCGCAACGGATTATAGTAATTCTGATTGTCTTTCTTTTTAAATCCCATACCTGCTCCTTTAGTCCACCTGTCTATTCAAAGAATTTTTCTTTTAAGCTGTACTGCTTCCCAGCTGTTATGTCATATTGGATCATTTGATAATCCTGATAAATCTTTTCTTGCTGCTTATTTAAACGTGCTTCTTTGAACCATTGTCCACTTTGATAGTACATGCCCTTTTCAAACGCAGGCAATTCTTTTTGTAAAGCGACTAATAAACTCTGAAAACCCGTTAGTTGAAGTCTCCCTTGTTGGAAAAGGTCAGCCGCAAAATAAAACGGACTAGTCGTAACTTGCTGGTTATTCAATTGATGACGATTGTCATACATTAAAAATTCCGTCTCGTGTAATTGATGACCTTGATTTTCTTCTTGGATCGCATCTGAATAAATACCCGGCAAATGATCTCCCCAAAAAACAACGAGCGTTCGTTCTGGCAAATCATCTAATTTTTCTAAAAAGGCCTTCAAAGCTTCACTGCTATAAGCGATATCCTGCAAATAGCTTCTTACCGCAGAACTATTATCCCCTTGTACACCATATGGCAGATCATTATATTTATTTTCGTAAGGCATATGTGTCTGCATCGTCACAAGGTGCAAAAATTGCGGCTTTTTATTTTTTTCTAATTGATCAAAGATTTCTTGATACGCAGCTTCATCAGAAATATAGGGATTATTTTCGATCTTATCCGTATGCTTCATGGTACTTTCATCTAAAAATTGATCAAAACCAAACGTTTTATAAACATCTTTTCTTTTGTACATCGACGTATTATAAGGATGAATCGCGGTCGTTTCATACCCCCGCCCTTTTAAAGTTCCTACCAATGATGGAAACGAAGAAAACTCCGGCACTAACATTGTATAAGGTGTCGTCATTTGCGCATTAAAAAGCTCCATAGAAAAACCAGTCAGCGCTTCAAACTCAATATTCGCTGTTCCGCCGCCATAGTTTTGCGACAGCATTTGTCCACTATACGTCTTATTCGCCACCGCACGATAATCCTGCAGCGGATCTCCGCCAAAGATTTCTACTCCGTCTAAACGTCCGGGATCAGAGAAACTTTCACTCATCACATAAACAATATTTGGTTTTTCATCAGTTGCGTCTTTTGTTTTGTTCTGATACTCCTTCGTTACTTTTTTAACAGCAGACGCTGAATAATTTTCCGGTTTTTCCATCGCCTCTACCGGCAGGTTGTATAAGAAGCCGCCCATAAACCCGGTATTATAGTAGTTCATTTTTTGACTATAAGGAATCCACAAAGCCGTTTTATTATACGCCTTGCGCAACAAATTTCCCTGCTGGTTAAACCCGCCGATATATATCAGTAAGCCGCTGGTTAAGACAAAAAGACCTACGCGCAGCCACTGCCGTTTCTTCTCCAGCTTCAAGCTTTTTCTGATACTAAAAACAATCAAAAAGATACCAACTGCTAAAAGCAGGATAAACAGAATGAACAAAGGAATTCCAACCATGTCGCGAATCATTCCAAATTCCGTGATCATTTTCAAATCATCCGGATAAATCGGCTCCATACGATATTTCATTTTCAAATAATTAGCGATCCCTACACCAATCACCGTTAGAGTATAAAAGATACTGCCGGTTTTTAACGACCCTAGAAAACTGCTGATCCATCCGTAGAAAATAAGTAACACGAAACAACCTAAAAAGAATTTTTCTGTATGCCAAGAAAACGCAAATTTAAATGCTAAATCAAAAGAAAACTCATTTTGCGTTAATTGGAAAAAAAGATTTGAAACAATAATTAAACCTACCACGCCGATAATTTTTAAAAATTGGCGCCAAGGAAATTTTCGAAGTCTTTGCATATATCTCTCCCATTCATAAACTCATTTTTCAAATGCGAAAAACAAGTTTGATGTTCCTCCCATATCTCAGTCAGCTAGAACGCCTTATTGCGAAGAAAAGCTGGACTTATATCCTAAACATTTTAGCGAGAAAACTATGGAATGTAAAGAACACCAGAATTTCTGCAACTAATTTTAACGAAAAGAAGCCTAGTGAAGAAAAATCTCCACTAGGCCTCATTTTCGATCTATTTCCAAAAGTCATCAAAAATCGTAATCGGCAAATGACGTTTATGCTGTGTCTTATGCCACCAATTTTCGAGCGTTGCTTGTGCCTTTGAGTCAATCTGCTTACCTTCTAAATAATCATCAATGTCATCATAAGTCACACCTAGCGCTACTTCATCAGCGATCAATGGTTTACCATCTTCTAAATCAGCAGTCGGTACTTTCAAATATAGCGCTTCGTCGGCACCTAGTTCTTTCAACAACATCTTCCCCTGTCGCTTGTTCAGACGGAACAAAGGCAAAATATCTGCACCGCCGTCACCAAATTTCGTGAAGAAACCAGTGATGTTTTCTGCTGCATGATCTGTTCCGATAACAGCCCCTTGATTGTCGCCTGCGATTCCATACTGAGTGATCATCCGTTGACGTGCTTTGATATTTCCTTTATTAAAGTCGCTGATGGTCACACCTGCTTCTTCTAAAGCAGCAACCTCCGCATCAACAGCTCCCTTGATATTTACACTTAAATTAACATCGGGTTGAATAAACGCCAATGCTTTTTTAGCATCCGCTTCATCAGCCTGTGCCCCATAAGGCAAACGTACAGCGATAAACTTATAGCTTGCATCGCCAGTTTCCTGACGCATTTCTTCCATTGTAAGCTGAGCCAGTCGACCTGCCAATGAAGAATCTTGCCCGCCGCTGATCCCTAAGACAAATGTCTTTAAAAAAGGATGTTTCTTAAGATAAGCTTTTAAGAATTCAACACTCTTTCGAATTTCCTCTTGCGGATCAATTGTTGGCCTCGTCCCTAATTCTTTGATTATTTCTGCTTGCAACGTCATGAAAAATCCACTCCTTTAATCTTCTTGTCCTGTTTTTACCACAGATTGACGTACTTGGTCCATAATTTTGTTTTTGTGGTTCCAACATTCGGTAGACAGATCAACTGGGTATTTTTGTGGATTCAGGTCACGTTTGTATTCTTCCCATAATGAATCAAGACTGTCTTTGGCAGTTTGTTTGACGGTTTCTAAATCTGGCAGCTCATAAATACGTTCTCCATCTACAAAAATATCTTTAAGAACTGCCCGTGCTTCAAAATTCTTCACAGTCTTATTGATATAAGGATAGACTGGATGGAACATATAGATTTCTTTTTCTTCTCGCGGATCTTCATCCCACAGCGTCACATAATCCCCTTCGGACTTGCCGTCAGACTTGCGAGTAATCCGCCAAACTTGTTTTTTCCCTGGTGTCGTAACTTTTTCAGCATTACTAGAAAGCTTGATCGTATCCACCATCTCGCCCTGTTCATTTTCGATCGAAACTAGTTTGAAGACAGCACCAAGAGCAGGTTGGTCATATGCTGTAATTAACTTCGTACCAACACCCCAAACATCGATCTTGGCATGTTGCATCTTCAAGTTTAAAATCGTACTTTCGTCTAAATCATTTGATGCATAGATCTTCGCATCTGGGAAGCCTGCTTCGTCTAATTGCTGACGTACTCGTTTTGAAATATAAGCCATGTCGCCGCTATCGATCCGGACACCTAGGAAATTGATTTTATCGCCCATTTCCCGTGCGACTCTAATCGCACTTGGGACGCCTGATTTGATCGTGTCATAAGTATCGACTAAAAAGACACAGTCACGATGTGTTTCGGCATAAGCTTTAAATCCGTCATAATCGTTACCATAAGATTGAATTAATGAATGAGCATGCGTTCCGCTGTCTGGAATGCCAAAGATTTTACCTGCCCGTACATTACTTGTGGCATCGGCTCCGCCAATGTAGGCTGCCCGTGTTCCCCAAAGTGCCGCATCTAATTCTTGTGCCCGCCGTGTTCCAAATTCTAATAATGGATCATCGCCGATCACTGATTTGATTCGAGCTGCTTTAGTCGCGATCAGAGTTTGGAAATTTACAATGTTTAAAAGTGCTGTTTCAACTAGCTGACATTGCAATAAAGGACCTTCCACTTGAATAATCGGTTCATTACTGAAAACCAGCTCGCCTTCTTCTGCTGAACGAACCGTACAGACAAATTTGAAGTCTCGCAAATAAGCAATGAACTCTGCTGGATATTTCTCCACCTCAGCTAGATAAGCCAGATCACTTTCACTAAATGTTAAGTCTTCCAAATAATTAACTAACCGCTCTAATCCGGCAAAGATGACATAGCCATTATCGAATGGCATATTACGAAAATAACACTCAAATACGGCATGAAGATCCGCCCGACCAGTCTCCCAATAAGTTTTCATCATGTTGATTTGATAAAGGTCCGTATGAAGTGTCAAACTGTCATCTTCGTACAACTTTTTCATAGTCATGCTCCTCATTTGTTTTTTAGTAATTTGAACTATTTCACTCATTATATCACAAGAGTCCTGTGGGAGTAGCTTTTGCTCCTTGCTGAACTTGAAATTTCCATCAGCGAACTCATGTATCATTTGGCAGTCCGTATGAAATAAGCAAAAAAAAGAAAGACACGAGGTCTTTCTAAATGATTTATTCTTTTGGTACTTTATATTCGATCGCGATAATATCCTTGTAAGCTTCTTTTGGCCGCAAACCAGCTTCCATAATTTGTTTTTTGTAGCCGATATTTACATTCACAGCTTCACGATCTACTTTCAATAGACGATGAATAATCGTGTCCACCTCTTGATGGCTGATTTTGCGTTTGCGATTTAGTAATAACAGATCGATCGTATCAAAACGATCGGCATAGATGATTTTAGTCCGATCATAAGCATACAGCTTAAGCAGCTTCACAGCCTGTCGTTTATCAAAAAAGTATTTAGTAAGATTAGGATATAGCGTTTCTAAGTTAACATTGCTATTTAATGGGGTTTCAATTAATTTCATTCAACAATCTCCTATTCTACGTATTTTAGTCGATACGACTTATTTATTTTCTTTTCATTGATTATTTTAACACATCAAACAATTGTTTTTTTATGGAAGAAAAAAATTTTATAAAAAAGAAAAAAATCCTGAGACAATCGTCTCAGGATCATTTTTTACTGCATAACATATTCGACTTGAACTGTTTTTTGAACACTTTCTGCTGCTAATTTGCCAGAGGTTAATGCCCAAGCATTATTCGCGCCTGATGGCGAATCACTTCCCATTACTCCGCCGACTAATTCACCAGCCGCATAAAGTCCTTCGATTGCTTGATCATTGCGATTCAAAACTTGCAAGTCGCCATTTGCAACTAGACCACCCATCGTAGTCGCAAAACGTGGTTTTTGTTCAATCATATAATATGGGCCTTCGCCAACTTTTTCTTGTAAAAACTCCAATTGACGACCAAAATCTTCGTCGGTTTGCTTTTCTACCCAGCCGTTATAACGAGCGACTGTATCCACTAAACTTTCACGTTCCATGCCAGCTTTTTCTGCTAACTCAGCCAATGTATCTGCTCGGAAAATTTGCGGTGTTTCCTCTTCATTTTCGATCCAGCGTGCCAGATCTTCTCTTGTGATGCCGCCTTCTTCTACCGCTTCAGTAAAAATTTCAAAATGTTCGGCATCCATCAATAAGAACAACATTTGCGGATCTTGTTGTAAGAGTACTTCTAAAATTTCTTTGTTGCTTGCTCGTTCATTGATCACTCGTTTTCCAGAAGTGTTCACTAATAAACCGTTGCGTTTCAATACTTCGATATTTCCGCCAATAGTAGATTTCGCATAGCCTTGTGAAACTTCTACACCATTTGGATAAATTTTTCCATATTCCATCAGACGGGTCGCTGCATTCAACTCCGGTGTTGTCGTCATCAAGATGCCGTCACCCGTTGAGGACTTCGTTCCGTAGAATAAGATATTGTTCAATTCAGGACTCAACAGATTTGGATTATTACCATATCCGCCCGTTGTTAAAATCACAGCTTGCGCATGAATATTATGTCGTTTTCCAGTATCTTCGACAGCCGTTAAACCAGTCACTTTTCCATTGCCGTCAGTTAATAAACTTTCCGCTTTCGTTTGCAAGTAGATCGTTACGCCGCTTCTTTCCAATGCTTTTCTGGCGCTCGCTGCAAAACCATGCCCGCCATCTTCATAAGCCAACTCACGATTTTTACGATATTCTGCTAAAGTATGCAGACCATTTTTCATATCGTACTCGACGCCCATATACTCATGGACCCAGTCAGTAGTCTCACCAACATTTTCAGCTAGAGTCGCCAAAAGTTCAGGCACATTCAAGCCGCTTCCGTTAGCTAAGAAATCTTCTATCATACACTCAGCACTGTCATCAGAAACACCTGCAGCTGCCTGTAGTTTTGATCCCATGACAACTTGATTCCCACCGCTGATAGAGATCGCGCCGCCAACAAAGCTTAATTTTTCTAGTAAAATTGTTTTTAATCCCATTTGATCTGCTCGTAATGCCGCAGAAATACCTGCTGCACCAGAACCTACGATAACAACGTCTGCCTCTTCTTCTACAACTTCCTTCGACCACTGAACAGTCGGTTTAGGTCGAGCCTTCAAGACTTCTGAGCTGGCACCAGCCATTTCAACTGCTTCCGCCACGCCATCGATTAATCCCTGACTAGAAGCAGATGCTCCAGAGATCACATCCACGTTCAACGTTTGACCATCAATGATCTGTTGCGGCAAACGGATAAACACTTGATCTGATAATCCTTCTGATTCATTACTTTGATCTGCTTCGATCTTTTCGATTCGCTCTTCTGAGAACGTCACATTCATTGCTAGTTCACTATTATGACCTTTGGCTTCAACCGTATATGTTCCCGGCTTGAAGGTTAATTTAACTTTTTGTAATTCCTTTAATCGTTCATGTTTACGTTTTTCTTCTTCCGGATCAATTACCATGTAAGCCATGAAATCCCAAAGCGGTGTCGGTATCAATAGTTTGCGCTGTGCGTTAACATGCGCATAATCAATGACTTCTTTGCCGTCTTTGATCATATTTACCCAGTTCGGTTCAATCAAGAAGCCTTTACCAACTGCTAATAGGTCATATCCTAATTTCAAGGCATCATCAGCATCTGTCCGTTGTAAGATCGATCCTACACCCATAATCGGAATTTGTGCCAGTGCCGGTGAACGCTGCGCTAAATACTTAGTGATCAACGGTTCTGGATCATCAGAATCAACAATTGAAGGACGTGTATAAGCACCCATTGAAAAATGGAAGTAATCTGGTTGCAACTCTGCAAGCGTATTCAATAAATACATCGTATCTTCAAAATGGATTCCTGGTTCTTCTAGCTCTTCCGGTGAGAAACGATAACCGATGATAAAATTCTCTGCCTGCTGCTCTTCGACTACTCGTTGAACTTCCTTCATCACTTCTAATGGGAACTTCGCACGTTTTTCTCGACTGCCGCCCCATTGGTCTTCTCTGCGATTTGAGTGCGGAGAAAAGAATTGTTGCAGAATAAAAGTGTTGGCTCCATGGATTTCGACTCCATCAAATCCTGCTTCGATCGCACGACGAGTTGCATCGCCAAACATCGTAATCATTTCTAAAATTTGTTCTTCTGTCATTTCACGAGGGACTGGTGCATTTGGCCGCAAGGCAGCTACTGGACTCGCGGAAATCGGTGTCGCCCCGCCATTTATTTCCGGCCAAGCCATCCGACCCGCATGATAGATCTGCATGATCGCTTTTGAGCCTTTTGATTTGATCGCCGTTGCTAATTCCGTCAGACCAGCTACTTTTTTATCTGTATCGACACCTAAAGCTCCTGGAAATCCGCGTCCTTTATCCTCGACAAAGCAGCTTTCAACGATAACGGCTGCCGCATCGCCAGAGCGAAATGCATAATAATCAATAATTTGCTGGGTAATCTCTCCATCATAAAAGGCCGATTGAGTCGTCATTGGTGACATAAATAAACGATTCTTAAAACTTGCGCCGGATGCTAATGGAATCTCATCAAATAAATTTCTTAACATATGGTTCTCCTTTCAAAATGAACGTCTTACTCATCAAAAACTTTTGACATGTAACAAACTTCACATAAGTGGCTAAACAGAAAGCCTTCTTGTTTTTTTCTAAGCTACATATTCATGCTTGCCGTTCTATTTGTGTCTAATCATTTCTTTGATAATTTCTGAACAAGGAAGGCTACTTCCTTCTTACGCTCATTGTAAGAAATTTAATCGATAAATTCCAATAGTTTATTTACATCAAATCAATAGATTAAATTTATGTATTTTCAGTACGTGCGATTTTATGAATACAAAAAAGGATCGTGACATAAAGTCACGATCCTCAGATTCAAAATGAGTAGTAATTATATAGAAGAAATTTCTATACTACATCATACCGCCCATCATTGATGGGTCCATTGCTGGTGCAGCAGCTGCTCCACCTTCAACAGGCTTGTCAGCTACGACTGCTTCAGTTGTTAATAATAATGCAGAGACAGATGCGGCATTTTGTAAAGCTGAACGAGTTACTTTCGTTGGGTCAACGATACCAGTGTCGATCATATTTACATATTCGCCTGATGCAGCATTGAAACCAGTACCGTGGTCAGCATTTTTCAATTTGTCGATTACGACTGAACCTTCAAAACCGGCATTCTCTGCGATTTGACGAACAGGTTCTTCCAATGCACGTACGACAATCTTGATACCAGTAGCTATGTCGCCTTCAGCTTCTAATTCAGAAACCTTCTTGATAACATTAACTAATGCAGTACCACCACCAGATACGATTCCTTCTTCAACAGCAGCGCGTGTTGAGTTTAACGCATCTTCAATACGCAATTTTAATTCTTTCAATTCTGTTTCAGTAGCTGCACCAACTTTGACTACAGCCACACCGCCAGCAAGTTTTGCTAAACGTTCTTGCAGTTTTTCACGGTCAAAGTCAGAAGTTGTTTCACCGATTTGGCGTTTGATCATTTCAACACGATCAGTCAAAGCTGCTTTGTCGCCAGCTCCTTCAACAATTGTAGTATTGTCTTTATCTACGACTACTTTACCAGCAGTACCTAAGTTTTCGATGGTTGCTTCTTTAAGATCCAAGCCAAGGTCTTCAGTAATCACTGTAGCACCTGTTAAGATTGCGATGTCTTCCAGCATAGCTTTACGACGATCACCAAATCCAGGAGCCTTAACTGCTACAACATTGAAGGTTCCGCGAATCTTGTTCAAGACTAATGTTGGTAATGCTTCACCATCTACATCATCAGCGATGATCAATAATGAACGAGATTGTTGTAGAACTTGTTCTAACAATGGCAAGATATCTTGAATGTTAGAAATTTTCTTGTCTGTGATCAAGATATAAGGATTTTCTAACGCAGCTTCCATTTTGTCATTGTCAGTTACCATGTATTGAGATAAGTAGCCGCGGTCAAATTGCATTCCTTCAACTACGTCTAATTCAGTGTCGATCCCTTTTGATTCTTCAATCGTGATAACACCATCGTTACCAACTTTTTCCATTGCTTCAGCAATCAATTTGCCGACTTCTTCACTGCCTGAAGAAACAGCAGCAACTTGTGCAATCGCATCTTTTGAATCTACTTCTTTAGAAATGCTGTGCAATTCTTCAACTGCAGCTTTTGTAGCCATTTCAATTCCGCGACGAATTCCCATTGGGTTTGCGCCAGCAGTTACGTTTTTTAATCCTTCACGTACAATTGCTTGAGTTAAAACTGTCGCTGTTGTTGTACCGTCACCAGCGATATCATTTGTTTTAGAAGCAACTTCAGAAACAAGTTTTGCTCCCATGTTTTCAAAATGATCATCTAATTCGATATCTTTTGCGATAGTCACACCATCATTTGTGATCAATGGTGATCCATAAGATTTCTCTAAAACAACATTACGCCCTTTTGGTCCTAACGTTACTTTTACTGTATCTGCTAATTTGTCTACTCCGCGAAGCATTGCTGCACGAGCGTCTTCAGAAAATTTAATATCTTTTGCCATAATTCTTTCACCTCATTATTTTTTATTCAACGATTGCCATAATATCTTTTGCAGCGATGATCAAGTATTCACTGCCTTCATATTTCACTTCTGTACCAGCGTATTTTTCAAACATTACCATATCACCAACAGCTACTGGCATTGGACTTTTTTGACCGTTTTCCAGCACATTGCCTTCACCGACAGCCACAACTTTCGCTGTTTGTGGTTTTTCTTTGGCTGCAGAAGCTAAGACTAGGCCTCCAACTGTTTTTTCTTCTTCTTGAGTAACTTCAAGAATGACACGATCACCTAATGGTTTTAACACAATAAATCCCTCCAACTAGTAATGATTTTTCAAGTCGTTAGCACTCTATAACTAAGAGTGCTAACTCACAACTCTTATCATACCATTTTTGTTTCTTTTTGCAAGTCCTTCGTTCGCTTTTTTGATTTTTCTTTCACCAAGTTTTTGATCAAAATATGTTATACTTGAAAACAATAAATGTTCAGAAAGGAAAAATAATGAGCGAAAAAAAATATAGCTTTATAACGATCTTTACTTATGGATTAGTCTTATTTTCCCCGATTGTTTTCTTGCGTGTTTTTCAGGCTGATTCATCACAAATCATTCAACTCACAACGCTGGCATATTTTCTTGGTGCGGTCTTAATGATTTTTTACCGTTTGAAATCACGGACCTTTGGGTTGGAAAACCGACATAAAAATTTCCTGATTGCTGCTTTAATTGGAATCGTCGGAATTCCCGCGTCCTTGATACTGCAAATGGTTATTTTACAAATCGAACAGCGCTTTCTTGGTCAGTCCGTAGCTTCCCAAAATACACAAAATATTGTTCAGTTAATTATGAACAATATGATTTTTATTTTAGCTACAACGATCGCCGGACCAATCATGGAAGAATTTGTTTTCCGCCGTGCAATTTTCGGTTCTCTAGAAAAAAGATTTGGCTTCTTTTTGCCGGCACTTTTAAGTTCTGTTCTTTTTGCCTTTGCTCACAATGATGGGCACTATCTTTTATATGCTGGATTAGGGTTCTTGTTCTGCGGAATGTATCGCTACAGCGGTCGCATTTGGACGTCTATGATCACCCATGTCGGCATGAACTTATTAGTGATTCTCACTCAATTAGCACTTCAATCTTAAAAGCTGTTAGCACTAATCTTTTGCTATTTTGTAAAAACCTCCTTAGACTAAAGATACTTATTAGTCTAAGGAGGTTTTTTAATGAAAGTTGCAATTATTGGAGCTACAGGAAATGCTGGTTCATTGATTTTGAAAGAAGCTTTAAAGCGTAATTTATCAGTCACTGCGATTGTCCGACATCCTGAAAAGCTTAAGGAGAAGGTCCCCATTTTAGTCAAAGACCTATTTGAACTAACAAAAAAAGATGTAGAGTTCTTTGATGTGGTGATCGACGCTTTTCGTCCGCCTGCAGGTCAAGAGGAGATGCATCAAACCTCTTTGAATCATCTCAGCCATATTTTACGAGGAACAGAGACACGCTTAATCGTTGTCGGCGGAGCTTCTTCTTTGTTTATCGACGATGAGCATCGGATGATTGATGTTTCCGATCCAGAAGCTGTTTACTATCCCACGGCCTATAACATGTATCAAGCCTTTATGGATTTGAAAGCTGCCCAACAGTTGAATTGGACTTATCTAAGCCCTGCTGCAAACTTTGTTCCTGATGGACCACGAACCGGAAATTATCAAGTCAGCGACGACCACTTACAAAAAAATGCAGAAGGAAAAAGCGAGATCAGTATGGCAGACTATGCTATTGCAATCATTGATGAAGTGATCGAGCCTAGACATTTGAATCAACATTTTAGCGTTTATAGTTAAATGTCTCAGCCGCCGACTTGTTATTCATTAAAAATTTTAAATAGAAATAATCAAAAAAATGGCAAACCTGCATAAACAGGTTTGCCATTTTTAGATTGCGAATAATTCAGTCGCACTATCTGGATCGGTATCAAAAATTTGAAACTGATGATTCACCCCAAGATCATAACGAGTCAACGTCTCTTCCATCGTCATATGGGCTAATTCTTTCATATTATTCTCTTTACTCAAGTGTCCCAGATAGATCCGTTTGGTTCGATCGCCAAGAATATCGGTCATAACAAGCGCACCGTCATCATTTGATAAATGTCCGCGGTCACCTAATATCCGCTGTTTCAAGCTCCAAGGGTAAGCCCCCATCCGCAGCATTTCTAAATCATGATTGCTTTCGACTAAGTAGGCATCAGCATCTCGAATCGTTCCTCGAACATGTTCACTTGCATAACCGGTATCTGTCAACATTACGAAAGAATGACCATCTTTATAAAAGCGATAAAATTGCGGAGCCGCCGCATCGTGAGAAACGCCAAAACTTTCAATGTCTAAATCACCAAAGGTTAAGACTTTCCCCATTTCAAAAATATGTTTTTGCTCCACATCAACTTTTCCAATCAAAGGAGCCATAGCTTCCCAAGTTTTCTCGTTGGCATAAACAGGCAGCTTATATTTTCGTGCAAGAACGCCAACGCCATGAATATGGTCGCGGTGCTCGTGGGTAACTAATATCGCATCGAGATCTTCAGGTTTTCGATCGACCTCTGCTAATAACGAAGTGATTTTTTTCCCGCTCAACCCAGCATCGATTAAGATTCTTTTTTGCGGACTTTCTAAGTACAAAGAGTTCCCTGTACTTCCGCTAGCTAAAATGCTGATATTGAAGGCATTATTCATTTCTAACATGAGCAATTGGTCCTCTCTTTTAAAACTGTCCTCAGTATACAACCCTTTTTATGGATTTTCCACCTTTGGAACTAAATTATTGGTAATCACTTGATTGTTCAACGCGTTAACTTTTTCAATCTGCGTTGTTTTATCCGAGGTCTTTATTTTTACGAACCAAACAGGAACATACACATTTTTTTCACGTACCTCAAGTGTTCGAAAATACCCTAGATAGATATTGGTAATGGTTGATTTACTAGGAATATTATTATTGATATACAACGTATTCAAAATTTCCTTTTCAGAATAAAGCGTCATTTTTTCTCGTAAAGGCTCAATCTCTTTCAAATGAGTTTGAGTGTATTTCGAAACACGCTCCTGATCCTCATCTTTAATAATATCTAAAGTTACACGCGAGGTTTCATCAATAAAGGGAATACCTTCAAATGTTTGTGCACCGACAATTTTCCCCAGATCATCATCCTTCTTAGAAATATCTGGCAGATACGTGTACTCTTCACCGTTCACAATAAACTCTTTATCATTCATAAGATGCTTAAAGCTGTTGTTCGCTTTTTTCAAGTCAAACTCTGCCTCGCCAGTAGGAGTACTGTTCAGAACTTTGTCAGAAACACCCCAAATCCCAACGATTGAATTCGAATCATCATTCACTAATGAATCAAAAGAATCCTGCTCAGCACTTAAATAGTAGCCTTCTTTATGCTCATCTGTAACTTTCTCAGAGACTTTAATGTCGTCATTTTCCAAACGATGCAATATATCTTCCCGTTGGTTTGAATTAGTGACAAGGCTTTGTTCATGCTGGTTATTCCAATAAATGCTGAAAAGGAAGATATTCAGCCCTATAAAGACGAGAAAGAAGATCCATTCGATTTTTCTAAAATCCAATTAGCTCGCCTCCATTTCTAGGTTTCCTTGCATCAGCTGATTAGCAGGATACCAGGTGCTGTCGTATTTGACAAACCATTCCGGAGTTAAGGCCACTAATTTATTTACGCCATCGATATCTTGCCAAGTATAGCCAATAATAAAGCTTTGGACTTTTTCAAGATCCAATCCTACCACAGCTAAACTATTTTCGATTTCCAAAGTACTCGGCAGTTCAACTTCTTCATCGGAAGGAATTGGTACCTGTACCGTATCCATACTAGTCTCAATTTTGATTTGCGGAGTAGCGGCATTCGGTGACTGATCAATTTTAACACTCATTTTTCCCTTTGATGATTGGCTGAAAATCGGATAACCTTCAACAAAAATCCGATAATTAATTTGCCCATCGTGGTGATCGAAATAGCGTAGATTTCCAACAGCCGTACCCAAACGACTAACATAGTTAAAACTTTGACTGTAGAAACTTTCCTTTGCCAAGTCTTCCGGCAATTCACCAGTAAATGTAACAAAACGTTTTTGTTCATCCATTATTAGTTCTTCGTGCCCGCTAGCAAAAGAGCGCGCGCCATCATCCTCTTCCTCACCCTTTGCTTGATCAGGATTTTGGAAAAAGGCATTACGGAAAAGAGAGTAAGATTGGGTGGTCAAAATATAGCTGTATTTTTTTAGCCGAACACGTTCCTTCGTTCGCAACAAACGAGGTACCAAAGGATTTTCATCAGACATCGGCAAATATTTGCTTTGATTTTTTTGATAAATATTTTCAATCCCGGAAAAATCTCCGGACATTGTTGCTTCGTAAACCGTACCCTTACTATAATTCAAAAAGCGAATTTTTTTATTGGCAAAATCAACTTGAATTTTTGAAAAAAAGATATTATCTGACTCTTTCAACGAATTTAGATTAATTGGCATATCAAAGACCTTGATATATTCGGTCAAAGAAAAGCCGCCTTCATAATTCAACTCAATACCACTATCCAAGCTGTAATAGTTTTTGATCTCTTCTTCCCCATTGGCTACTTCCTGAAGCTGGCCAAAAGTACTTTCTGTTAAGCGTGCTTGGGTCGTCGCCAAAAGATTTTCACTACTGGTTTGAAATTTTCCCTCTGCCAAATCCCAAATACCGCGAATCGGTAAAAAGGCATCGGTCGCCTTTGCATAATTTTGATTATTTTTGACTGCTTGGTTACTTGTATTAACATCAGCCATTTTTGAGGTAGGACTGAGCCAAATAGCATACGTTAAAATGAGGCTGAGTAAAATCAGAGCAAAAAGTGCAACACGAATGATTTTTTCTGATATTTTCATTCCCAAATGTCCTCCTCATAAGGTTCATAAGGTAAAGAAATATAGAAAGTTGATCCTTTACCTTCAACGCTCTCAACCCAAATTTGACCTTTATGGGCCTTCATAACTTCCTTGGAGATGGCTAATCCGAGTCCAGTTCCGCCTTGTTGACGCGCACGTGCTTTGTCTACACGGTAAAAGCGTTCAAATACTTTTTCTAAATCTTTTTTCGGAATTCCCAGACCTTCATCAGCAATACTTAAAACCACATTGTTATGTGTTTCGATTAAATGAACCTCGATTTTCCCGCCATCAGGAGAGTATTTAATCGCATTGTTCATTACATTATCAATTACTTGCATAATTTTATCGGTATCAATCTCGACCCACAAATCTCGTTCGGTAAACTCACGGACGATTCGATAGTTTTTCTCTTGGCTATTCACCATCATATCGAAGCGATCCAAAATGTAATCAACTAGTTCATTGAAGTTGACTAGTTCAAGATCCATTTGCTGCGCACCCGAATCCATTCGAGAGAGGTTCAGCAAATCATTGATCATACGAATCATACGATCTGTCTCACCTAATGTCACATGGATAAACTCTGGCGCCACGGCTTTATCTTGCCACGCTCCTTCTTCCAATGCTTCCAAATAGCTGCGAACGCTGGTTAATGGCGTACGTAATTCATGGGAGACATTCGAAACGAATTGACGGCGTTCTTCCGCTGTTTTTTCCTGCTCAGTAACATCGTGTAACACGACAACCAATCCACTGATAAAGCCAGACTCGCGACGAATCATGGCAAAGTCTGAACGCAGTGTCATATTGCCTTCATCAGAATCAGGTTTTGCACGATTAATCAAAATTTCTTCTGGTGTTTCTAATAATTTTCGTAATGTATATTCTTCTTCTAAATCAAGTAAAGTTAAAATTGATTGACCAATGGCTTCTTCATTAGTGGTTTCCAATAAGGACAAAGCCATCTCATTAATAGTAATAACTTTTCCGCGTCGATCGGTTGCAATGACCCCATCTGTCATATGGGTCAAGACGCTGTCTAAACGATTTCGCTCTGCTTCCATCGTATCTTGAGCATCTTCAATTCGATCGGACAGCTTATTAAAGGTTTCAGCTAATTGACTCAATTCATCGTGTCCTTGGACATCTACTTTTTCAGAATAATCTCCTTGAGCGATTCGAATCGCTTGTTTCTGCATTTCTTTGATGGGTTTTGTGATCGAACGCGCTACAAGTAGGGCGACAACGATCGAAATCATCCCCGCTATTAAAGAAGCAGTAAAGAAGATCAAGGCAGTGTTACTAATTTCGGTATATTTTTGCTCAATGTCGCTCTTAACATAAAGAGCCCCGATCACAGCCGAATCGCCGGTCGGGGACTGAATTGGTTGGACATTGATATATACCCGTTTATTATTGTCATCAAGTGTTACATATTGCTTCATCGAAAAATCATCAATATCGCTATACTCATTCTTCTTTCCAATGATAGTGTCTTTTTTTCCCACATCATTGGTGGCTACAACGATTCCTTTATCATCTACTACCCACATCTCTCCGATATCAGCAGCAGTGTTGTTTTCAAGAATACGTTGCAGCTGATCCGCCTCATTTTCGCCATCCTCTGCCATGGTAGCGCCGAGAGTCGTACTTAAGAGGGAAACACGCTGATTCATATCCTTAGTAAAGCTATCGATAGTTGATTTTTCAAGTCCTCTAATAAAGTAAGCACCGATGATCTCGATCGAAATCAGCAAAATCAAGATAAATGAAAAAGCAATCTTGAAATTGACCGATCGGTAAAAACGGACTTTCTTTTCCATACTTACTCCTGTTCAGGGTTGCGTAGATAATAACCTACGCCACGTCTTGTTACTAAATAGGTCGGATGACTTGGATTATCTTCGATTTTTTCACGCAAACGTCTTACAGTCACATCAACTGTTCGTACATCACCGAAATAATCGTAACCCCAAACCGTTTGCAATAGATGCTCACGAGTCATTACTTGTCCAATATGTTTTGCTAAATAATGAAGTAATTCGAATTCTCGATGTGTCAGTTCAATCGTGTCTCCGTGCTTAGTTACCATATAAGCATCTGGATGAATGGTTAAATCACCGATCGTCAAATCACTTTGTGTCGTTTGTTCTTCTTCCTTAGGCGCTTGTCCACCTCGGCGTAAATTAGCTTTTACACGGGCGACTAGTTCACGATTGGAGAATGGTTTAGTTACATAATCATCGGCACCTAATTCCAAGCCTAGAACTTTATCGATCTCAGAATCTTTAGCGGTAACCATAATAATCGGCATTTCATGGGTCTTGCGTACTTCACGAGCCACTTCTAAACCGTCTTTTTTAGGCAACATTAAATCTAATAAAATTAAATCTGGATTGACCTCTTCGACTTTTTCTAAAGCTTCTTCACCGTCATAAGCAGTAAAGACTTCATAGCCTTCTTTGGTTAAATTGAATTTCACGATGTCCGAAATCGGTTTTTCATCGTCAACTACTAGAATTTTTTTCACTAAGAGTCACCTCATACCTTCATAGGATTGTATGTACGCCTTACCATTATACAATAATTTCAATACTGTTTCACCTTTTCAAACAAACGACGTTTTTTTTACAACTATTACTTAAGAAAAAATGAAAAAAGAGACGAGCTTTTGCTCATCTCATCGTTAATATTCATATTTTTACTTTTCAGATTCAAATAAGTTGTTAGATTAATCGAGAACTTGGCAAACTACTCCTAATGAACCTGGTCCTGTGTGCACAGATAACGCTGGAGAAACTTTTCCAAAATAAATATTTTGTGCAGTTGGAAATAACTCTTGTAATCGCTGACGAACTTTTTCTGCAGTTTCTAAAGCATCTGCGTGAGTTACTGCTAGATTGAACCTTTTGTGATTGTCCACATGGTCTTTCACAAGTTGGAGTGTCTTGTCGATACTCTTATTTAATCCCCGCACTTTTGCCACAGTATAATAAATACCATCTGCATTACAGGAAATGATCGGTTTCAATTTCAAGGCGCTTCCCAATAAAGAAGAAACCAGACCAATACGTCCACCCTTTTGCAAATATTCCAAAGTGTTCACATTGAAAAAGATTTTGGTTTTTGGAATCTTACTCTCGACATCAGCAATAACTTCCGTAAATGATTTTCCTTCTTTAACTAGGTCACCAGCATAAATCGCTAAGATGCCTGCGCCGATTCCTACATTTTTTGTATCGATCGATTGAAAAGTCAAGCCTTCATAATGCTCACCGAGTACTCGTAATGCATTGTAAGTACCACTTAAGCCACTCGAAATCGTCACCATAATCACATGCGTATACCCTTGTGCTTTTATTTCATCAAAGACTTGATGAATCAACTCACCATCCGG
Organism: Enterococcus hulanensis; assembly: GCF_005405485.1. GTDB lineage: Bacteria > Bacillota > Bacilli > Lactobacillales > Enterococcaceae > Enterococcus_A > Enterococcus_A hulanensis. The sequence continues at coordinate 196,674 of NZ_BJED01000004.1, forward strand.
TAAAGAAGTCGAAGGTAGTTCTTTTTTTATCAAAGGAAAAATATTATCGGAACTGATATCAATCCCATCTCTATATTCTCGGTCACTAAAAATGATCCGCAATGGTACCATAAAAAAAGGACCATTATCTATTACTTCTTTAGGAACATCCGTCCCAGAGTCAACTAGGATTGCAATTTTTTCATTCATCATTTTCGCCTTCTTTCTCTTTATCTAATTGAATAATTTTTTCAGCTAACATTTTTTGTGTAAATGAAGCGACAGCGCCTTCCATCGCTAAATAATAGAAATCCTTATTACTACGAGTCAAACTAACCTCTTCACCTAAAACAATTTTAGCAATTTGCATCAAGGATTCCTCCTGAACAGCGCAAAAACTATTATAGGCATCTTTCGGTTCATTAATTGCTAACTGCATACGAATTAATTCATTGATATCAGGAATCGAAAAAACCTGCTTCAATAAAGTGATTGCAATCAAATATGCCAGATGATTGCGGTTGTATCTTTTTTTTACTGGCGGCGGAACTAATTTATGCTTAACGTAATTGTTGACCATCGCACTGGATAAAAGTTGATGCTTTTCATCTTCAATCAGCGGCGTTAAATAACGATCAACAAGAGTAATTACTTGATCCATGTACAATTCTAATTCAGGCAGCTCTTCCCAACGCGGCAAGCGCAATTCTTTCAATCCTTCTGCCCATGTTCGGAGCTTGGTCTCTTCCATAGTCGACACCCCTTTCATCGATAGTCTATCAAAATTATGGTAATTATACAATATAGTTTTAAAAACTAGATAATTGAAGCGCTTTTTAATGAAATTTTTTTAGTTTATTCTTGCATTTTTATTTTCTCAGTGCTAACATATGAAAGTACTTTGTTTGGGCCGTTAGCTCAGTTGGTAGAGCAGCTGACTCTTAATCAGCGGGTCGCGGGTTCGAGCCCCTCACGGCCCATTGGGTGCCAAACCCACGTCACCAGTGCATTCTTGGCTACTTCGGTAGTTTAGAAAAGAATGTGCGTGGTGACTTTTTTTGCGTTTCAGAGGCAAAAAAAAGCTTGTACTATCCGACTATTTTGCTTACTTCAAAAAAAATCCAACTATTTTTCATTTTTTAGTTTACAAAAACATTTCTTATGTTACAATTGTGTTACAGAAATATTAAGGAGTGATTCTCGTGAAAAAAATGGTTGTGTTAAGTTTGTTGGTATTGAATTTCCCCCTAGTCGCATTTGCTGATACTTCTGAAAGTATCCCTGATAAAACCGTAAGTTCCAGTCAAGAACAAGTAATTGATAGCGCTTCTCTTTCTGAAGAGCCATTCATTGAAGATCCAGTGTCAGACACTCCATCTTCTGTTGAAGAATCAGTAGAAAAGCAAGATACTACCAATACAGAAGCGGAAATAACAAATCAAAGTAAAAAAACTGAGGCAGAAACCGAAACCACTACTAGTAAGCCAAAAAAGGTAGCAGACACAGTTACTTCAGAAGCACTTGAAGAAAAGAGCGCGACCAAAAATAGTTCCACAAAACAAGTAGAAGTACTTCAAGCGCCAGTAGTTGCTGAAGAAAAAATTATTAATGAATGGACAGCCAACGATATTCGCAAAAATCTGACAAGTGCTGATTACGGAATTAATCAAACTGAATTAAATGGGTATACAGATCAAGAGCTGACAAATGCCTTCAGGTTATTCACGCGTTATAATTTTGATGTTACTGGAATGGACTTGGGCAGCTACGTACGCGTTCTGCGAATGGTCTATCATGATCAATCGATTTCATGGGCAGATGCTGAAAAGGCTTTAGCTTTTAACCCGAATATTTACACAACAACTACCGAACTAGCCAATAACATTGATCAATTGCAGGCCTACTTACGAATTCTGTATTCAAGTAAAGAAGGATTTTTACCACTTCGTCATTTTACAAATGAAGAAATGCTGCACATTTTAGATCATCTTAGTGGCGCAGAAAACGAACTGAGCGCAGCCAATGGTTTATTCTCTGGTCTTGTTCATTGGTTATATAACTCTCAAAAAGGTAACGGACCCATTGAGAATAGTCCTAAGCCAGTTTCGCCCATTCAAAATATGGGAACAACTACTACCGTTGAAAATACAGCCGTGGTCCCTGCTGCAAACACAACAAAAAATGAAGTTCAAGCACAATCTGCTGGTCAAAAAGAATATCCTAAGACAGGTGAAAGTCGCAACCTAGTTTTTACTTTCACTGGAATTGCATTATTTATCATTACAGGTATTGTGATTTTGAAAAGACGTGTACATTCTTAACCATCAATTTCTTACTTATTTCAAAAGCCCCCAAAACAGAAAATGATTCTGTTTTGGGGGCTTTTATAATAGATATGTAATACTAATGCAGTTTTTTCTATCAATAAAATTATTCTTTTGATAGTAACCCTATATTTTTCTCATTATGCTACAATTATGTTACGGAAATTGAAGGAGTGATTTTATGAAAAAAATGGTTGTTGTTGGTTTGTTGTCCTTGTGTTCTCCGCTCATTTCATTTGCTGATACCTCTAATGATGTCCCTGATAATGCTCTAGTTCCTAGTCAAGAACAAGTAATTGAAAGCAGTCCCATTATTGATGGTTCAACGACTGACTCACAAGAAAATACCTCTGATATCTCCACTGAAGGTCAGAATGGTACAGAAACAACCAGCTCAATTCAAGAATCAGACGCTGAAAAACTTTCAAGTACCGAAGAATCTGCAAAAGTCGATCAAGTAGTTGAAACATCTACTACTGAATCGACAAAGGTTGAAGACACAACGACTTTAGAGACGGAAGCTGCAATAATTCCTGAATTAGTCGAAAAGAAAACCATCCCCTTGACAGCTAAACGAGTTGCAACAATAACTGTGCCGTTAGAGACTCCACCCGACGAAAATGGTGTTACTCAAGGGCTGTTTCCTGAATATCTTCGCGAATTCATAAGCAATAATAAAGAGTACGGTGTAAGCGAAAAAGAACTAAAGAGTTACACTGACAAAGATTTAGAGACTGCTTTCTCTCTGTTCGCCGCCTACAGTGGAGACATTAAATCTATGAGCCTTGACAAATACGTAAAAGTACTGCGTATGATTTATCGCGACAAAGTCATTTCAGTGGCGGATTTCGAAAAAGCTCTATCATTTAACTTGAATTCGCTTGAATACACAACAAGCGCTGAATTAGCAAAGGATCTTGACAAATTACAGTTCTATTTACGAACACTTTATTCTTACGAAGACGGCTTTTTCCCAATGCGTACCTTCACAAATGAAGAAATGCTGCGCTATTTAGATTACTTCAGCGCATTTGAAGAAGAATTAGGTAAACGGAACCACTTTTTCTCAGGCTTTATCCATTGGCTGTATTACACTCAGAATGAAGCCGATCCTACTAAAGGAGATAGCCTAATCGTGGTAATTGGATCTGGCCCGAATGAACTGTTCACTCTTGAAAGAACGAAGCTAAACGAAACAGCTAAATCAAAGATCGAGTCTCTTGCTGTGGCTTCGGCTATTCCCAACACAGCTAAAAGAAACAACTTAGCTTCAACACCACAAGCACAGCAAGCAGTCGGACAACAGAATAGTCAAAAGAAATATCCTGCGACTGGAGAAAATAGCAATCCAGCGCTTACGCTTTTAGGGATCGCATCGTTCTTAATCGCTGGTATCATAATCTTTAAACAGCGTGCTCATTCGTAATAGCTTAAAAAGGAGATCAAACAGATTCAGCATCTGTTTGATCTCCTTTTGTTTTAAACTGCAACAGCCTTTTCATTTTTCAAATGCTGCAATTTCTTCTTATAATAAGCAACTTCATCCTCAGAGGAATAAATAAAGTGTCCTGGCGCAATTTCTCGCAAAGAACGAACCTTTCCATCATGAGGTTCTGTTTGATATTTTATACGTCGTCGTTGACGCTCATGATCGGGATCAGGCATCGGAATCGCAGACAATAAACTTTCGGTATATGGATGCACACCATAATGATAAATCTCATCACTACTTCCGACTTCTAATAAATGACCATTATTCATAACACCAATGCGATCGCTAATATGTTTCACCATTGACAGGTCGTGTGCAATGAATAGATAGGTCAAGTTATGCTCTTTTTGCAAGTCCTGCAATAGATTTACGACTTGAGCTTGGATCGATACGTCCAAGGCCGAGATCGGTTCGTCACAGATAATGAAACGCGGACGTACAGCTAAAGCACGAGCAATTCCGATCCGTTGTCGCTGTCCTCCGGAAAATTCGTGGGGATATCGTGTCCCATGACTTGGATTCAACCCAACTGTCTCTAACAGATCATTCACGATTTTGTCCCGCTCTTTTGGTGTTTTAGCCAACCCATTTACATCGATACCTTCTGCAATAATATCTTTGACTTTCATCCGTGGATTTAATGAAGCATACGGATCTTGAAAGATCATTTGAACATCACGTCGAAATTTGGTTAGTTCCGCTTTTCCATGAATTTCTGTTACATCTTTTCCATCGAAAAGTATTTCACCATCCGTTTGCTGGTTCAGGCGAATAATCGTCCGACCCGTGGTTGATTTTCCGCTGCCAGATTCTCCTACTAACCCGAAAGTCTCCCCTTCATTAATATGAAAGCTCACATCGTTTACGGCGCGTACTTCATTTTTACTGCCGGTATTAAAGTACTGCTTCAAATTGTTTACTTCTAATAATCGTTTTTCCATCGTAGTCCTCCGTTTCTCTCGCTAAAATTAAGCGGAATATTGGTCTTGCTTCTTGCGAAAAATATCCCAACGTCGTTGAATCTCAGCTGGAGGAGTGACTACGGGTGCTTGCGGTGCAAGCAGCCAAGTCGCTGCCTTATGAGTATCAGAAAGTTCAAAAAATGGCGGTTCCATTTCTGCATCGATCTTTAATGCAAACTCATTACGGGGATAAAAAGCATCGCCCTTTGGTGGATCCAATAGATCCGGCGGAGAACCAGGAATCGCATATAAGCGATCATTCTCGCTTTCCAATGTTGGCATTGAACCAAGTAATCCCCATGTATATGGATGTTGCGGGTTATAAAAGATTTCTTCGGCTGTACCAACTTCCACGATTCTGCCTGCGTACATTACTGCTACTCTATCAGCAACATTTGCTACAACCCCAAGGTCATGAGTAATAAAGATGATCGACGTTTCGATTTTTTCTTGGATTTCTTTTAGTAATTCTAAAATTTGTGCTTGGATCGTCACATCGAGAGCTGTTGTCGGCTCATCAGCGATCAATATCTCAGGGTTGCAGATCAAAGCGATAGCGATAACGATCCGCTGGCGTTGACCACCAGAAAATTGGTGCGGATAATTTTTCAAACGTTTTTCTGCATCTGGAATACCAACTAGATTCAATAAATCAAGAGCTGCCCTCAAGCTTTCTTTTTTTGAAACATTTTTATGTTTACGTAAAGACTCTGCCACTTGTTTACCAATCGTCATGGTTGGATCAAGAGACGTCATGGGATCTTGGAAGATCATCGCAATTTCTCGACCGCGAATCTTTTGCATTTCTTTTTCTGATTTATCGACAAGATCCTGTCCTTTGAATAAAATCTGTCCTTCATCAATATTGGCGTTACTAGAAAGCAGACGCATGATCGTGCGGGTGGTAACGGATTTACCGCTGCCTGATTCTCCTACGATTGCTAAGGTTTCTCCTTTATTCAAATCAAAGTCCACACCGCGAATTGCTCGAACCTTTCCGGCATAGGTGTCGAATGAAATATTCAAATTATTTACTTCTAAAATTTTTTCCATAAATCGTCACTCTTTCATTTTCGGATCGAAGGCGTCACGCAGACCATCGGCTAACAGATTGAAACAAATCATGATCAGCGAAATAGTCACCGCTGGAATCCACAATAAGTATGGTAAATATAAGAATGTTTTGTACCCGTCGTTCAACAAAGTACCTAATGAAGCGGCCGGCGGTGTTAAGCCTAGTCCGATGAAGCTCAAGAAAGCTTCAAAGAAAATCGCAGTTGGAATACTAAACATCATTTGAATGATGATCACACTGGAAATATTCGGAACAATATGTTTGAAGGCGATCTTCCATTTTGATTCTCCTAAAGTCATCCCAGCAAGGACATATTCTTGGTCTTTCAGTTTGAGGGTCTGGGCTCGAACGATCCGCGCCATTGGAATCCAGTTGGTGATCGCCATAGCAGCAACGATCGAAAATATTCCCGGTTCAAAAACGACTAGCATTAAAATCATGACTACTAGGTTAGGAATACCAGAAAGGATTTCCAAGAAACGCTGCATTGCGTTATCCACCCGTCCGCCTAACATACCGGAAATCAATCCATAGGCAACACCAATCGTGATATCAAACAGCGCTGCGATAAATGCGATCAATAGCGAGATTCGCGTCCCCATAAACAAACGACTCAGAACATCGCGTCCTAGTCCATCCGTTCCTAATAGATAATTCACATTATTTGGAACATCCGCTTGTGCGTATTTATCAACTAATTCACCAGCAACCATTGTTTTTCCGTTTAGGCCATTAATATTCAGACCTGGAACACGTGGAGGTAAATTAATGTAATCAACATTTTGCTTGCTTGGATCTTGCGGTGAAACAAAGATCGTGACGATCGAAATGAAGATAATCACTGCTAACAGGATCATTGAAATAACGGCCGCTTTATTTTTCTTTAAACGACGCCAAGAGTCCTGCAGAAAATTCAGCGAAGGTGTCGCAATCTCCTCACGTTCCTCTTCGGTATTTTTTTGTAAGGGTTGAAATTCATCAGCGGGAATATCAACGATTGAAGGATATTTCATTTCCATTAGCTTTTACTCCCTTCCGATAGACGAATACGAGGATCAACCAATCCATAAAGCAGATCGACAACTAAAATAACAAAGACCAGCATGAATGAGTAAAGAATCGTTACGGCCATAATTGTTGGATAATCATTTGTCATGATCGATTTTACAAATTGTTCTCCAATACCGGGAATCGCAAAAATATTTTCTACTACAAGCGAGCCAGTCATCAGAGCTACTGCCAGAGGTCCCAACAAAGTCATTAATGGAATCAGACTATTGCGCAGACCATGCTTAAAGGCGATCTCCCAACGACTTAATCCTTTTGCCCGAGCTAGTTCAACATAATCACTGTGGAGGACCTCCACCATTTCAGTTCGAATAAAACGAGCCGAGTCAGCCAGCGGCGACATGGCTAGTGCCAGTGTTGGTAAAATTGTATAAGCAAAACCTTCCCATTTAGCAATAGGCAGGATGCGTAATTTCATGGCGAAAATATATTGTAATAATACAGCGAAAACAAAGTTAGGAATCGAACGACCTAAAATCGCAACTAGCGTTGAAGCCGTATCCGCCCATGAGTTTTGTTTCATAGCGGAGATCGTCCCCAAAATGATTCCAACGAATGTTCCGAAAAGAATAGCTTGCAAGCCTAATTGCAATGACGGTCCGATTCGTCCTGCTAACAATGCAGCAACTGCTTGATTTTTGAATTGGAAAGAAATTCCGAAGTTTCCTTGTACGAGGTTTGATAAGTAAATCCCGTATTGCACGATTACCGGTTTATCTAAACCAACTTGCTTATTAAGCATAGCAATCGTTTCTGGACTTAACCGTTCTTGGTTGGTATAAGGTGTCCCTGGCAATAATTGCATTAAGAAGAATGTGATGGTCGCAATCAGCCATAAGGTGATCAACATGAAAAAGACACGTTTAAAAAAATATTTCAGATAACTGCCCATGTGGTGCCTCCTATTTCAGCATAAAGTCATCATTTTTCTAATCACGCTAACGCGGGAAGAAAAGCTGAACTCTTATTTCGTTTCTTTAAAATGTTTTTTTGCTCCGCTCTTAAGTTTTGACTTCTACTTTTGTTATGGTTTAGAGTAGAAATACCTTGCGGATGAATTTTTATCTAAATAGCGTTAGCCATTAATTATTGGAGTGTATGTATGAAAAATAAATTATTTCCCATTGGAATCGGCAGCGGCTTGGCAGTGATCATTGTGATCTACTCGATCATTCAAGATTCATTCTCACTGTTCGCTTTATCAAACCGATTTTTCTTAACCGGATTACCCTTTTTAATCATTGGTATCCTGCTTTGGATTTTTTCTTCGGGCTTCTTCGATTACTTTCAGCATTCAATGCATCAAGCATTTAGCAGGAAGCAAAAGAAAAAATCAGAATTTCAGTCCCTCTCACAAGTCGGACAAGGACGCTACGCTTTTTGGTTGATTGTTGCAGCTGTGTTAATCGCTGCTTCGATCATCTGTGCGTTGTTAGTAATGTTTTAAAAGGAAGTTGGAGCGAGTTTCGCTCCAACTTCTTTTCATTTGTCTAACTATTCTTCAACATAAGTCCATTTATAGTCCCAAGAAGCACCGGCAGGATGATGAACAACCCCTTTGATTTTCTTGTTAACTAAATGAGCTTCAGATAATTGGTAAAGTGGTGCTACGCCTGACTCTTTAGAAATGATCTCATTGGCTTTTTGCAAGTCATCCCAACGAGCTTCTTCATCGCTTGCATCTTTGTTGCCAGAATTTTCAACTGCTTTGTCGTATTCCTCATTGCTCCAACGACCACGGTTATATGAGTTTCCTGTTACGAACAAATCAGTACAGCTAGATGGATCAGCATAGTCAGCTCCCCAACCGCCAAGCAGTACATCAAAATCTCCGGCGTTAGAACGATCTAGACGAACAGAGAATGGTACTGGTGTTGGTTTCACTTTGATACCTGGCAGCGTTTCTTCTAAAGCACTTTGCATATACTCAATAACTTTTTTCGATGAGTCCGTATCAGAGGCCATCAATTCGAATGAAAGTGAATCGATCTTCAATTCTTTTTTCGCTTTATCCCAATACTCTTTTGCTTTTTCTTTATCATAAGGCGCTAAGTTGCCAGCTTCTTTCGCAAAATCCTCATCGGTCTTAGGATTTTTTGACATACCTGACGGCACTAATCCGGTAGATACTACAGATCCATCACCTAGCACTTGGTTGACTAAAGATTTACGGTTGATGGCATAAGAGATTGCTTTACGTAAGTTTTCATTTCTGAATGGTGAATCTTCTTTTCGCTGGTTGTATTCAAGATAGCTGGTACGAGCTTCCTTGAAAGATTTGTATGCTGGGTCATTTGCATTTTGTTGTGCCAATTCACCAGATAGAATCACATCATCAGCTTCGCCATCTTTAAACAAGTTCAAAGAAGTAGAAGATTCCTTGACGACATTGACTTTAACTTTAGATAATTTGACTTCATCTTTATCCCAGTAGGTATCATTTTTCTTATATTCCCACTCCGTATCAGTACCCGGTCCATCAAAGCCTTCTAATGTGAATGGGCCATTATAGACTGCTTTGTCACTTTTAGTGGCGTATTCTTTTCCGTTTGCTTCTACCACTTTTTGATTTTGTGGGAAGAATGAAGGGAATGCCAATAGATAATCGAAATATGGTGTAGGTTTTGATAATTTGATTTCTAATTCATAATCATTGACTGCTTTGATCCCTAATTCATCTGGGGCTTTTTTACCAGCTGTAATGTCAGCCGCATTTTCCACAGGTTCGAACAAGTAAGCATATTCTGAGGCTGTCTCTGGTTTAACTGTACGCTGCCAACCGAAGACATAATCTTTAGCCGTTACTGGATCACCATTAGACCATTTAGCATCTTTTCTTAATTTCACAGTATAGGTTTTGCCGTCATCACTGACTTTGACTTTTTCGCTTGCACCTGCAGGCTGTGGTTTATTGTCTTTGTCTAAACGGTAAATTCCTTCATAAACATTATTTAGTGCAGTAAAACTAATTGTATCTGTCGCTACCGACAAGTCGGCTGTGGGCATTTCTTGTTGGACCACTAAATTAAATGTGCCATTGTCTTTTGCCTTCGCACTTGAACTGCTCTCATCAGTCGAAGCGCTCCCACCGCCGTAACATCCCGCCAGAGCGAGTCCGCAAATTGCGATGATCCCATATGCTAATTTGTTCCTCATATCTTTTTCCCCTTTTGATTCAATTTTCAGAATAATTATGAAGTTCTGAATATGTCGAGTAGTTTAATCATTTGTTTTTAATAAATCAACACATATGCTCTAATAATTTTTTTACTTTCTTGAAAGAATCCTAAGAAAACTTGTAGATTCAACAATTCTCCTAGAAAAATTTTTTATTCTAACAAATTCCGAAAAATATTTTTGTTTTTCGCTCTTTTTCTGACATGCCTGCGATAGATATCTATGTATTTTTAAAAAGTAGAAAAATTTTTTTAAAGAGTTCGATTTATTCTTTCATTTCACGTCTTTTTATAACTAGAGAAATTTATTAGAAATATTTCTCATCTTTTTTTCATAATCGTATTGACAATTCTGCTCTTTTTTTATACGATGATTACAACAATTTTTAAAAAATTCTGACAATAAACGGGTGGTTGCCATGATGAAATCAAATATGTCTTTCAACGCAACTTTATTATTATAGCTGGGACTTTCTGAAAATCATTTCATAAAGTCCCTATTCGCATTGCATCGGAGAAGAAAATGGTTCTTTTCCGGTGGAGTGCTTTTTTTATACCCGTTTTTAAATGAAGGAGGAGTAAAAATGAGAAAGATTCAATTTTTTGACACCACATTAAGAGATGGTGAACAAACCCCGGGAGTAAATTTTAATACAAAGGAAAAGATTCAAATTGCCCTTCAATTAGAAAAATGGGGTGTTGATGTCATCGAGGCGGGATTTCCTATCGCCTCCCCCGGCGACTTCGAAGCTGTCCAAAATATTGCCCGTCAAGTGAAGACAATGACCGTAACTGGTCTAGCCCGCTGTCAGAAAAAAGACATCGACCGCGCCTATGAAGCATTAAAAGATGCGGTTGATCCTCAGATCCACGTTTTCTTGGCTACAAGCGATGTTCACATGCAATACAAGCTGAAAATGTCCAGAGAAGAAGTTCTTTCTTCTATTAAAGAGCATGTTAGCTATGCTCGAAGTTTATTTGAAAAAGTACAGTTTTCACCGGAAGACGCTTCACGCACAGAAAAAGGCTTCCTATTAGAAGCCGTTCAAACTGCGATCGATGCCGGAGCGACGATCATCAATGTACCTGATACTGTCGGTTATTCAAATCCAACCGAATATGGAGGGATTTTTAAATCATTGATCGAAAATATTCGCAGTGATCACGAGATAACTTTTTCTTCTCATTGTCATGATGACTTGGGAATGGCTACGGCAAACGCATTAGCCGCGATCGAAAATGGTGCGAATCGTGTGGAAGGTGCAATCAATGGGATCGGTGAGCGAGCAGGGAACACTGCTCTAGAAGAAGTGGCTTTGGCTCTAGCTATCCGAAAAGATTTTTATCAGTGCGAATCTAATATCGTATTGAATGAAACAAAACGAACAAGTGAGCTAGTCTCCCGCCTTTCTGGTATTCCGGTACCCAAAAACAAAGCGATCGTCGGCGACAATGCTTATGCGCATGAATCCGGTATCCATCAAGATGGAGTATTAAAAAATCCTGAGACCTATGAGATCATCACTCCGACTCTTGTTGGCGTCAATCAAAATTCTCTTCCACTTGGAAAATTATCGGGACGTCATGCATTCAATGCTAAATTAGAAGAACTTGGCTATCAATTAAATGATGAGGATAGCAAAGAAGCCTTCAAACGTTTTAAAGCTTTGGCAGATAAGAAAAAACAAATTACCGATAAAGACTTAGTTGCCCTGCTGGCGGATCAATACAGAGAGGAAATCGAAAAGTACAAGTTAGCGGATGTTCAAGTCCAATATAGCTCTAATGGCTATCAAGGAGCGATCGTCTCAATCGTTGATGAGAAAGACGAAACGAAAGTGGCTTCTCGAATCGGTTCAGGCAGCATCCAAGCAATCTATAACACAATCGATGAATTGTTCCAGCAAAATCCTGAATTAACAGAATATGAGATTCAAGCATTAACGGGCGGTGAAGATGCTCAAGCAGAGGTGCGCGTCACTCTTTGTGATAGAAAAACGCAAGAGGAATATCGCGGAATCGGCGTAGACTTCGATGTTTTACAAGCATCGGCTAAAGCGTATGTCCAAGCTAGTAACCATTTAATACAAAATAATTAACCAAAACCTTCTATATAATATAGTAGAAAAAATACTTTAATACGAAATAGGATGCTAGTTCAACTTTTCGCAGTTTGATTACTCATGAAAAGAAGTTATTCGGTCAAATTAAAAATTAGCATTACCAAGTTTAGTTGAATAGTATACGTGGCGAGAAACAGACTTATTTTTTCGCTTTTTGAAAAAATAAATACTTTAATACGAGATAGGAGCATGCACATGAATAGTAAAATTGTTGTTTTAGCTGGTGATGGTATCGGACCAGAAATTATGGAGAGCGGACTAAAGGTTTTAGCCGCGGTAGAAAAAAATTGCAGCAATACCTTCGAACTGGAAGAAATGCCTTTCGGAGGCGCAGGCATTGATGATGCTGGTGCTTCACTACCAGAAAAGACATTAGCTGCTTGTCAGAAAGCAGATGCGATCTTGTTAGGTGCGATTGGCGGACCTAAGTGGGAGAAAATGGATGATACTCCGGAAAAAGGATTACTGGCGCTTCGGAAGTCCTTAAACTTATTCGCAAATATCCGGCCAGTCTCAGTCTCTTCCGCCCTGCTGCATCTTTCACCTTTAAAGCCAGAAATTATCGAAGGAACTGATTTAATTATCGTACGGGAACTCAGCAGCGGCATTTATTTCGGAGAGCCTCGAGAGTTACAAGAAACGATGGCCTATGACACTGCCCGGTACCAAAAAAGCGAAATCGAACGTATTGTTCATTCAGCCTTCAAAATTGCACAAGGGCGCGGAAAAAAAGTGACCTCCGTAGATAAGGCAAACGTGCTGGCTTCCAGCAAATTATGGCGGGCAACGGCGGAAGAAGTTGCAAAGGATTATCCCGATTGTCAACTGGAACATCAGTATGTTGACTCAGCAGCAATGAAATTGATCCAAAATCCAAAAGCTTTTGATGTGATTGTTACCGAAAATCTTTTCGGCGATATTTTGAGTGACGAAGCTTCCGTACTGCCTGGTTCATTAGGTGTATTGCCTAGTGCAAGTCATAGTGACGGCGGCCCTTCTCTTTATGAACCGATCCATGGTTCGGCGCCGGATATTGCCGGAAAAGGGATCGCCAATCCAATCTCGATGATTTTATCCGTAGCAATGATGTTGCGTCAATCATTCCAAGAAGAACAAGCTGCTCAAGCAATTGAAAAAGCCTGCGATGCAGTTTTATCAAAGGGATTATTTACTCACGATCTAGGTGGAAAAGCAACAACAACCGAATTTACAAATGCGGTGATTCAAGAATTAACTGATCCCATTTCATGTTAAGGGAAAATCTAGTTAAATAAGGAGCGAAAAATATGGGAAAAACACTATTTGATAAACTATGGGACCGCCACGTCGTCCACGGCGAAGAAGGTGCTCCGCAATTGCTTTACATTGATCTGCACTTGATTCACGAAGTTACCTCTCCTCAAGCCTTTGCAGGAATTCGCGAGGCTGGTCGGACGTTGCGTCATCCAGAGCGGACTTTCGCCACGATGGATCATAATACACCGACTGTTGATATTTTTAATTTTACTGATCTAGTAGCAAAAAAACAGATTGATACGCTTAGAGATAACTGCCAAGAATTTGGTGTTCAGCTTTGCGATAACGGCAGCGACCGACAAGGAATCGTCCATATGGTGGGACCGGAAACTGGATTGACGCAGCCAGGCAAGACGATTGTTTGCGGTGATTCTCATACAGCGACCCATGGCGCTTTTGGCGCACTGGCTTTTGGAATTGGAACCAGTGAAGTAGAGCACGTTTTTGCTACTCAAACGCTATGGCAAAATAAACCTAAAAATATGGGAATCAAAATTACTGGCAAATTGCCGAAAGGTGTTTATGCCAAGGATATTATCTTGGCGTTGATTGCCAAATACGGTACGGACTTTGGTGTCGGATATGGAACTGAATTTTATGGAGAAGCAATTGAGAATCTATCCATGGAAGAACGCATGACGATCTGTAACATGGCAATCGAGGGCGGGGCGAAAATCGGATTGATCGCACCAGATGGAAAAACCTTTGACTATGTTGCAGGCCGGCAATACGCTCCGAAGAACATGGAAGCGGCGATCAAAGATTGGAAAGAATTATATACGGACGATGATGCCGTCTACGACAAAGATTTGACGCTAGATGTTAGCAACCTAGTGCCTTTCGTGACTTGGGGGACCAATCCTGAAATGGGGGTTCCTTTTGACGGCACCTTCCCTGCGGTTACTTCTCCTGATTTGCAGAAAGCCTATGATTACATGGACTTGAAACCGGGTCAAACGCCATCAGATATTCCTGTCGGATATGTCTTTATTGGTTCTTGTACAAACGGACGTTTGTCGGATCTCAAGGAAGCCGCGAAAATCGTTGAAGGAAAAAAAGTTCACGATAATGTTACCGCCATCGTCGTTCCCGGATCGCGACCCGTTCGTCAAGCAGCCGAAGAAATCGGCTTAGATAAAATTTTTAAAGAGGCTGGTTTTGAATGGCGCGAACCGGGCTGCTCGATGTGTCTTGGGATGAATCCCGATCGCGTGCCTGCAGGTGTTCACTGTGCGTCAACATCTAACCGAAATTTCCAAGGACGCCAAGGAAAAGACGCGCGCACACATCTTTGCAGTCCAGTCATGGCAGCATTAGCTGCCATTCACGGAAATTTTGTCGATAGCCGTAAGGAGGTCATCTAATGGAGAAATTTACGATCTATACAGGAAAATCTGTCCCTTTGATGAATGATAATATTGATACCGATCAAATCATTCCTAAAGGCTTTTTGAAGCAAGTCGATAAAGCTGGCTTTGGCAAACATCTTTTTGACGAATGGCGCTTTTTAGAAGATGGTTCACCTAATCCCGATTTCATTTTGAACACACCAGAACGAAAAGACGCAACGATCTTAATTTCCGGCGAAAACTTCGGCTCGGGTTCTTCACGGGAACATGCGGCTTGGGCCATTCAGGACTATGGTTTCAAGGCAGTGATTGCCGGCAGCTACAGTGATATTTTTTATATGAACGCTTTGAAAAATGGTCTCCTGCCGATTCGTTTGGATCAAGCTGTACGGGATATTTTAAGTCAACTACCGGCTGATCAAACCATCACTATCGATTTGCCTAAGCAGGAAGTTCAAACTCAAGAAGCCAACTATGCTTTCCAAATTGATCCAACATGGAAAGAAAAATTGGTTGAAGGTTTAGATGATATCAGTATCACCTTGCAATATGAAGATGAAATCGAAGCCTTCGAGAAAAAAATGCCAACTTATGAATAAACAAAGAAAACCAGGTTAAAACTTTCGCTTTAGAAAGTCTTACCTGGTTTTTTTGTTTTATTAATTTACGACCTGTTCTTGTACATACTGCGCGTAAAGCGGATGAGTCGCGATCAGCTCATTGTGAGTGCCGTGACCAGTTACTTCCCCTTTTTCAATGAAGTAAATATGATCGGCATCTACGATCGTTGATAACCGGTGAGCGATCACTAAAGTTGTCCGCCCTTCCATTAATTGATCCAAGGCACGTTGAACTTTTTCTTCTGATTGCGAATCCAAGCTGGCAGTCGCTTCATCCAGCATCAAGATTTTGGGATCACGTAAGAAAGCTCGAGCGATGGCGATCCGTTGTTTTTGTCCGCCGGATAATTTCACTCCGCGTTCACCTAATTCGGTTTCTAATTGCTCGGGGAATTCCCGGACAAATTGATCTGCGTAGGCTAATTCTAAACCATGCCACAATTCTTCCTCTGTTAGTGTCCGCTCCAATCCGTATTGCAGATTCTCACGAATACTTCCAGCAAATACAGCACTATCTTGAGAAACATACCCGATCTGAGAACGCCAGCTCGTCAAGCTAAGATCATCGATCGTGTCATCACCGATTTTAACAGCACCTTTTACTGGTTGATAGAAACGTTCCAATAATGCAAAGATCGTGGATTTTCCGCCGCCGCTTGGTCCGGCAAATGCGATTACAGTATTCGGTTTTGCTTCAAAGGAAACGTTTTTTAAGATTGGACGATCTGCTACATATTGAAAAGTTAGATTTTCTGCCTTGATCGTCTTTCCTGCGACATCCACAGTTTTTCCTGTTTCGATTGGTTCCAAGTCTGTTGTCAAAATTTGTTCAATTCGTTCTGTAGCTCCCATCGCCTTTTGAACTTGCGAGAAAAACATCGCGAAGCTGGCTGCCGGCATCATGATATTAAATAGATACAATAGGAAAGCAACTAAGTCTCCGCTAGTTAATGTTCCTGCTTGAACGCGAACGGCACCATAACCTAAGATACCTACAAATAAACCTAACATAACTGTAGTGATAATGGGCTGCAGCATTGCCTCAACCTTTGCATCTTTAATCCCTAAATGAAAGATTTTATTAATAAATGAGCCGCCGCTGGTTTTCTCAAATTTTTCCCCATTGCTGGCTTTGATTAAACGAATCTCAGACAGTTTTTCACTCGCTTCTGCATTGAAGTCAGCCGTCGCTGATTGCAATTGGCGGCCTAACCGAGACATAATCCGGCCGATCGGCATCATGATCAACGCCATGATCGGAACTGCTAAAAACATCATAGCCGCCATTTTCCAATCCATGACAAACAAGATAATCATCGATCCAACAAGTTGAATCGCCCCAGTAATAAAGTTTGGAAATTGTGTCGCTACTAAATCTTTAATTACCGTCGTGTCATTTACTAAACGCGAGCTGCTTTCACCCGATTTATGATCGTCGTAATAATCAACCGGCATCTGCAATAAATGACTCCATAATTTTTCCCGTAAGGTTTTGACAGCACTTTCTCCGGCATACCGCAGTAAGAAACTGCCGATTGCGCCGAAGGCTAATTGAGCCACGAAGGCTAAAACTAAAACAATCAGCATTGTTCGATCAATTTGTGCTAAATTGCTTGTATCGATCAAGCCTTTTGTTAACTGCGGTACGATCAAACTTGCCCCGCTTGTCAGCAAACTTAAAAACAAACCGAGCGCAAACAATGATTTCTTAGGATTGACACTTAAAAGTAATCGTAAAAAATCTTTCAATTTGTAACTGCTCTTTTTATTCTCGCCTTCAGAAATTCTTTCAGGCGCCATACTCATATCCCGATCCATAATTGGTTCCTCCTAGTTCACAGCATTAAAATTTCTGATTGCGAAATTTCACTGCATCTATCATTTAAAAATCTTCCCATTCGGTGTCTTCTGAATCTTTGGTTTTATCAGATCCATCAAAGCAATCACGATTGCCCCAGAAGTTGCGACGGAAATCATGTTGGAAATTGCGAGAAAAGTCTCGTGAGGCATTCCGCATCTCACGCTGCATTTGGTTCCGCATTCGATGCTGTTCTTCCCGCGAAAGATTTTGCCAATCCTCCGACCAGTTTTCAGCGAACTGTTCACGCATCGCTTGCATTTGTCGTAACCGGTCCATTGGATCTACAAAGCGGCCCGCCTGTTTTTGAAAATCTTCTTGCCAACCGGCAGAAATCTTTTGCAGGTACTCACTAAATTTCTCCTGTTCTTCCTCCGTCAAGCCTGCGAAAAAGCTCTCACTCATATCCTCGCTGACATAACTAAATTTTTGAGCTTTCTGTTTGCCCTTTTCAGTTAGAAAAACACGTTTGATCCGTTTGTCATGCTCTTCTTCTTTTCTTACGACATCGCCGCTTTTTTCCATCTTCTTCATTAATTCAGCCAATGAACTTGGACGAATATCTAAAATTTCAGCTAACTGGCTTTGAATCAAGCCGTCTTCTTTGGCTAAGATCGCCAACACTCGCTGCTGACCATTTAGTTTTTGCCGCTTGCTCATAAATGCATTACTAGCAGAACTGATAAATCGTAATTGACGCATCAAGTCTTTTGTAAATTCACTCATTATTAAAATCTCCTTCTTCATTTGTTAAAGTTCGGTACCTAACTTTATTTCGATTTTCATTATAGTTCGGTACCGAACAGTTGTCAACAACTAAGCTGTATTTTCTTCTGAATCCATCATTTTTAATTTAGCCAATTTCATCTGGACTGTTTACTGATCAATCCAATCCATAAAAAAAGGATTCGACGAAATTCGCCAAATCCTTTTTGAATTAATGCTTATGTTGTTCTTCTTTAACGGGACAGCCGCTATCGCAATCTTCACAGGAGCTGCCATTTTTGATTCGCCGATAGACGATCACTCCAGCACCGCCGAAGATTAATATGCTCAAGATTATAGTTGCCATTCTTTCACCTCTTTGATCTCTTCAATCGTAATCGTCGGTGTTTTCTTAATAGGTTTTCTTACAACGAAGTAAATCATCGCTGCTAATACGATGCCGGCCAAGATCAGGCCAATACCGATCTCACCATTTTCAAAAATCACATGACCAAATTGATACACGATGAAGCTTACAGCATAAGCCAATCCACATTGATAGCCAATTGCACGCCAAGTCCATTTGATATCGCCCATTTCACGATGAATCGCGCCAATTGCGGCGAAACATGGTGCACATAGTAAGTTAAATACCAAGAATGAATAACCCGCAATCGGTGTGTAGGCCGCCTGCAATGCTTTCCAGATTTCCACCCCGTCTTCTGCTACTTCAGCATGACGATATAGAATTCCGAATGTTCCGATCACATTTTCTTTTGCGACCAGACCAGTGATCGCCGCAACAGCTCCGCGCCAATCTCCCCAGCCTAATGGTGCAAACAACGGTGCAATCAAGCCACCCAAAGCAGCTAGGATACTATCATTCTCATTCACTGATTGTAATGAGAAATTGTAGCTGGAAATAAACCAGATCACGATGCTTGAAACAAAGATGATTGTTCCTGCACGCTTAACAAAGGCTTTACTGTGATCATAAGTATAACGTATCGTATTACCGATTCTAGGCATATGATATACAGGAAGCTCCATGATGAATGGGGCTGGGTCGCCAGAAAAGAGTTTTGTTTTCTTCAATGCAATCCCTGATAAAACAATCGCGCCCATACCAACAAAGTAAGCAGACGGTGCTACCCAACTGCTATTAGGGAAGAATGCACCAGCAATCAATGCGATGATCGGTAATTTCGCCGAACATGGCATAAAGGTAGTCAGCATCGCGGTCATCCGACGATCCTTTTCATTCTCGATCGTCCGGCTTGCCATAACTCCCGGCACTCCGCAGCCTGTAGCAATCAGCATTGGAATAAACGATTTTCCGGATAAACCAAATTTACGGAAAATTCGATCCATGACAAAAGCAATTCGGGACATATAGCCGCAGTCTTCCAAAAGCGCTAAACATAAGAAAAGCACCATTAATTGCGGAAGGAATCCTAAAACGGCTCCGACTCCAGCAATAATCCCATCCAAAATCAAGTTTTGCATCCACTCGGCAACATTCCATGACTGCAAGGTTGAGCTGACGAAATTCGGTACAATATCACCGAATAGATTTTCATTCACCCAATCAGTCCCCATTGTCCCGATCGTTTGAATAGCAATATAGTAGATCAGCCACATGATTAAAGCAAAGATTGGCAGCGCCAAGAAACGGTTCGTTACGACGTGGTCGATCTTATCGGAGATAGACAGCTTAAATTGATCTTCATCAACCACACATAAGGTCTTTAAATGAGTAATAAAATTATAGCGTTCATTAATGACCAGACTCTCCGCATCTTCGCCGAAAATCTTTTCTGTGATCTTAATGATTTCTCCTATTTCTTTTTGTTGGATCGAGCTAAGATCCAAATCTTTTTTAGCCCGTTCATCTCGCTCAAATAATTTTAAACTATACCAGCGGCTATATTTCTCCTGCGCTGTACTGCCTAAAACTTCTTCGATCTCCTTCAGCGCGGCTTCTAAACGATTATCATAATGAGGAAAACTGACTTCCTCTACACCTTTTTTGATCAGATGCAACGCCTCATTGATTGTCTTATCCAGTCCCCAGTTTTTCAACGCGCTGATACCAACTACCGGCACGCCTAAAGCATAGGATAATTTTTCCAAATTGATTTGCTTACCGCTTTTTTTGATGATGTCCATCATATTCACGGCTACGATGACGGGAATCCCAGTCTCGATCAATTGTGTCGTCAAATAAAGATTTCGCTCAAGATTTGTTCCATCGATAATATTGACGATAGCATCAGGTGTCCCTGAAAGCAGATAATCCCGCGCCACGACTTCTTCAGGAGAATATGGCGAAAGCGAGTAAATTCCGGGAAGATCATCAATGATCACTTCAGAATCCTTCTTATAAATACCTTCTTTTCGCTCAACCGTTACACCGGGCCAGTTTCCAACAAACTGATTGGTTCCGGTCAAGACGTTGAAGGTACTTGTTTTACCACTATTGGGATTTCCTGCTAAAGCAATATGTGTCTTCGCCATCTATTCCGCCTCCTTCGATACGACCACCATCTCTGATTCGTTTTTTCGTAAACTTAATTCATATCCTCGGACCCGCAGCTCGATAGGATCTCCTAAAGGTGCCAGCTTCACGACCTTCACTTGTGTCCCTTTTGTCAGTCCCATGTCCATCAAGCGGCGTTTTACTGCACCGGTACCGTGAACATTTACTACAACACCCTGTTCACCAGCACTCAACTGATCCAACGAGACCCATGTTTCTTGATCCTCCGTTAGGTCCTTCACAAGTATTTGTTTTAATAAAGACTGAGATAAAGCCAGCCGCGTATTATGTAATAGAATAATTCCGTTATCGCCAGATTGATTCACGACGGCAACTTTAGAGCCGACGATCATCCCCAAATCCTGCAGCCGATGCTTTAAATCATTTTCCAACTTCATTTCATCAACCTGAACGACTTGATTCAATGAAACATCTGCCAAAGTTGTCATACACTTCTCCACCTAACTCTAATTAATAATGAGAATCTTTCTCACTAAGAATAGCTTCATTTGATAGTAAAGTCAATGAATGGTCGGAGATTTTCTGCTTTTTGTGAGCAATTTGTTTGACAATCACTGATTTATTTGTTTCTAAATCTATTTTAGCGTTATTAAAAAAACTTTTTTCGAGTAAAAAAACATCTCATAACGCTTTTTTTATTTGTGTAAAGGGATTTTCCTTTGAAACTGTCCGTTTTCAGCTTTTTTGCAAAAAACACAAAGAGTAGTATACCAATATTTAACCACCACAATATATGGTATTAAACGATTGACTTTTTCCCTACATCTTTTATACTAGTAATTGTAGAAATCAAGGGAGGTAGTCTTATGGTAAAAGTCTATTCAAAAAACAATTGTATGCAGTGTAAAATGGCAAAACGTTATTTAACTGAGAATCATATTTCATTCGAAGAGGTCAATATCGACAATGAGCCCGAAGCTCTAGGTTTTCTAAAAGATCAAGGTTTCCAAAGTGTCCCAGTTATTTTCGGCGGACAACAAGCCATCATCGGTTTCCGACCAGATCAATTGAAAGCATTAGCGTAATTCGAAACTTTGCGATCCACGATTGCAAAGTTTTCTTATTTTATAAATTGAAAGGCGGTACGAACTCGTCCAGCTTTAGAGCGATAAGACTAAAATTTTTCAAAATGGCTTCTCACATTTTGGAAAAATTTTTGCTTATCGCCGAAAAAGCTAGTTCGTGTAGCCAGACATCAATAGCAGGAAAAAAACAAACAGAAAGATGTGACGAGATGAGTTTGAAGGATCTAGGTGAAGTATCTTACTTCAAGTTAAACAACGAAATTAACCGTCCAGTAAATGGACAGATCCCACTAAATAAAGATAAAGAAGCCTTAGCAGCTTTTTTCAAAGAAAATGTTGAACCAAATACCCACACATTTTCTTCCGTTCAAGAAAAAATCGACTATTTAATAGAAGAAGAATTTTTAGAAGCAGAATTTCTTGCGAAGTATACCCCTGCTTTTATTGAGAAACTCTTCAATTACTTAGCGGACCAAAAATTTACATTTAAATCATTTATGGCGGCCTATAAATTTTACTCACAATATGCCTTGAAGAATAATGCGGGCACAGAGTATTTAGAAAGCTATGAAGATCGTGTTGCCTTTAACGCTTTGTATTTTGCGAATGGCGACGAAAAATTGGCATTATCATTAGCTGATGAAATGATCCATCAACGTTACCAACCGGCTACCCCTTCATTTTTAAATGCTGGACGTAAACGCCGCGGCGAATTGGTGTCTTGTTTCTTGATCCAAGTAACAGATGATATGAACAGCATCGGCCGTTCAATCAACTCAGCGCTGCAATTATCACGCATCGGCGGCGGCGTAGGGATCAACCTATCAAACTTGCGTGAAGCAGGTTCACCAATTAAAGGCTACGATGGTGCCGCTAGCGGTGTGGTTCCAGTCATGAAATTATTCGAAGACAGCTTTTCTTATTCTAATCAATTAGGCCAGCGTCAAGGTGCCGGTGTGGTTTACTTAGATGTTTTCCATCCGGATATTGAAATGTTCTTATCTGCTAAAAAAGAAAACGCAGATGAAAAGATCCGCGTGAAGACTCTTTCACTTGGTGTAACGGTACCGGATAAATTTTACGAATTGGCTCGTAAAAATGAGGATATGTATTTGTTCAGCCCTTATGGTGTCGAACGTGAATATGGTGTCCCTTATTCTTATGTTGATATTACAAAGGAATACGACAACTTAGTTGCAAATCCAAATATCCGCAAGAAAAAAATTCGTGCCCGTGATTTAGAAAATGAACTCTCTAAATTGCAGCAGGAATCTGGTTATCCATATATCATCAACATCGATACGGCCAACCGGACCAACCCGATCGACGGAAAAATCGTTATGAGTAATTTATGTTCTGAGATTTTACAGGTCCAAACCCCTTCTACCATCAATGGACGTCAAGAATATGATGTACTAGGTACTGATATTTCATGCAACCTTGGTTCAACCAATATCGTCAACCTGATGGAAAGTCCAGACTTTGGTCAATCGGTTCGTACTATGACTCGGGCTTTGACCTTTGTCACCGATGAATCAGATATCGAAGTGGTTCCTTCTATTCAAAACGGTAATAAATTGAATCATACGATTGGTTTAGGTGCGATGGGCTTGCATAGCTTCTTCGCCAAGCATTTGATGGAATATGGTTCAGAAGAATCCATCGACTTTACCAATATTTATTTCACTTTATTAAACTATTGGACATTGGTGGAAAGTAATGAATTAGCGAAAGAACGCAAGACTGTCTTCCATAACTTTGAAAAATCAGACTATGCGAATGGTTCTTATTTTGATAAATACACAACCGGCGAATTCGTTCCAAAAACAGACAAGGTCAAAGAAATCTTTAAAGATATCTTCGTGCCGACTGCTGAAGATTGGAAAAACTTAAAAGCAGCCATTCAAAAAGATGGTTTGTATCACCAAAACCGCTTGGCCGTTGCGCCGAATGGTTCGATCTCTTATATCAATGATACTAGTGCCAGCTTGCATCCGATCACTCGTTTGATCGAAGAACGTCAAGAAAAGAAAATTGGTAAGATTTATTATCCAGCGCCTTACTTGAATAATGACACCTTACCTTATTACACTTCTGCTTATGATATGGATATGCGTAAAGTGATCGATGTATACGCAACAGCTCAACAGCATATCGATCAAGGAATGAGTTTGACCTTATTTATGCGTTCTGAAATTCCAGACGGTTTGTACGAATGGAAAACAGAAAGCAAACAAACAACACGTGATTTGAATATCTTACGTAACTATGCCTTTTATAAAGGCTGCAAATCGATTTATTATGTGCGGACCTTTACGGATGATGCCGAAGAAATCGGATCAAACCAATGTGAAAGCTGCGTAATCTAACTATGACTGTTACCTCTCCTGCCTTTGCTTGAGAGGTAATGCTATGCACTAGATATAAACACTTTAGGAGGAATATCCATGGCAGAAACTTATTATGAAGCCATTAACTGGAATGAGATCGAAGACGTCATCGACAAATCGACTTGGGAAAAATTAACAGAACAATTTTGGCTGGACACGCGGATTCCGCTGTCAAACGACTTAGATGATTGGCGCAAGCTATCACCTTTAGAAAAAACGGTCGTGGGGCATGTATTCGGCGGATTAACATTGCTTGATACTGTCCAATCAGAAAGCGGAATGGATCAATTGCGAGAGGATGTTCGTACGCCTCATGAAGAAGCTGTATTGAACAATATCCAATTCATGGAATCCGTCCACGCCAAAAGCTATTCTTCCATTTTCAGTACTTTGAACACCAAAGCGGAAATCGAAGAAATCTTTGAATGGACAAATACCAATCAATATTTGCAAAAGAAAGCGGCACGAATCAACGAAATCTATAAAACCGGTACGCCGCTAGAAAAGAAAATCGCCAGTGTTTTCCTAGAGACCTTCTTGTTTTACTCTGGTTTTTATACTCCGTTATATTATTTAGGCAATAATAAATTAGCCAACGTAGCGGAAATCATTAAATTGATCATTCGCGACGAATCCGTTCACGGAACCTACATCGGTTATAAGTTCCAACGCGGTTTCAATGAACAAACAGAAGAAGAACAAGAACGTTTGAAGGAATGGATGTACGATTTATTGTATGAATTGTATGAAAACGAAGAACGTTATACAGAAGAATTATACGATGAAGTCGGCTGGAGCGAAGAAGTAAAAACCTTCTTACGCTACAATGCTAACAAAGCGTTGATGAATCTGGGAATGGACCCGCTCTTTCCTGATACTGCCGATGATGTAAATCCGATCGTGATGAATGGAATCTCTACCGGAACCAGCAACCACGACTTCTTCTCACAAGTCGGCAATGGCTACTTGCTTGGTCAGGTAGAAGCCATGAATGATGATGACTATTTGATTGGATTAGACTAAAAGAAACATTACTCAAAAAGCTGCCAGCAATTTTTCTGCTGGCAGCCTTTTTTTATTCTGATGCTTGAATTCGTTTGATGACTGTTTCTTTATTAACAATCGTAGTTGTCATATAGGTCAGAATCCCTTGAACAACGACTACTAATACGATCATCAGCAAAACTTGGATAAATGGGTACTGATACGTTTTGATCTCCATCAATGAGTGGCTTTCAGCATATAGATAAACTAAATACCCCAAGAAACTTCCCACTCCGACTCCCAGTAAAAGTATTCCGCCAGCATACACGAGGCCTTCTGTTTGAAGCATCCGTTTCATTTGTCCATTCGACATGCCAATCGCTTGCATAACACCTAGTTCTTTTTTACGACTCAAAATACTATCGATTGTTGTATTGATCAAGTTCATAATACCGACGATTGCTAAGATTATCATGATCGCATAACCCGCTCCAGTCGTCATTTGCATTACCCCTTGCCAATCCTTCAAAACTTCTTTATAACTTGTCAAATTGAAGAGCTCATTTTCTTCGACGATACTTTCAATTGCTGGCTTGATTGCTTCTGCCTGTCCTTTAGCCGCTTTGATGTTGATGAAATAAGTTAGATTGTTATTAGACATTTTTTTCAATGCTTCATTGCTCATCAAGAAATTATCATAGTTGCTGACTGATTCGGGGAAACTTCCACCGCCGATAATCGTCATTTCCTTTTCAAACGAACGATTGCCGTCAAAAAATCTAAAGGTCAGTGTATCGCCAATCTTTATCTCTGGATAATTGGTCATTAAATATCCAGTCGCAATCACCTTATCTCCCGAATTCAATTCGTCATACGTGGCGCTGCCTTCTTTAAAATTATTTTTAATCAAGTCCATTTGATCTTTTGAAATTCCGCCGATTGATAATCCAAGCGGCTTATCTGAACCAATTTCATTGACCTCTGGTATTTCTCCGGTAATTGATTGGAACGATTCTACCTTTTCAACGCCTTTGATTGCTTTGATTTCATTGATCATCTCTGTATTCAACGGATTATTTTGTTGGATAGCGGTCCATTCAAGTTCTGGACGCATCTTATCACCGCTTTTTGATGCAATGTTCATCCGATAATCTTCTGCGATCGCGTCACGGGCGATCTGTTGCGGATTCATACAACTAAAAACAGTTGAGATAACTACGAATAAAATTCCGATTATACCTAGTGAAAAAATCGTAATCAGTGTTCGCTTCTTATTTCTTGAAAGATTCGCATTAGCTAGGCGGCGCAGATCAAGATCGATAAATCCTTTTCGCTGTTTTTTCTTTTTCTTACCTTGATTTTGTCCGGTATAACGCATCGCTTCCACCGGCATGATTTTACTGGCTTGGCGCATTGGTTTCAAGGAAGCTATGATAACTGTCAACAAAGTGATTCCGATCGTCATTCCAACGATCCATGGAAGGATCAATGAGACCTCGCCGTTATCAAGAACCTGGCGCATCACTTTTGTAGTAACTACATCGTTATTGATCGAAGACATCAAGTGAAAGAAAACGAATTTCACGCTGACAAACCCGATCAACAGCCCAAGTGGTATTGAGATTCCTGCTACGATTAAATTTTCTCTTAAAATGATTTGACGTGTTTGCCGTTTAGTTGCTCCTAGTGCTGCTAGTTTCCCAAAATCTTGAACCTTATTGATCAAGGAGACATAGTAAATACTGTAGATCGTCAAAGCTCCTGCGATTAAAATGATTCCGATAATGATTGCCAGACCAGTATAGAAGTTCGGATCGACGTAATTGGAAAAAAGATACTCGCTATTTTCGACAATATCAGTCTCGTTAACATCGAAATTTTTCCCAATGGTCTTCACTTGATCACTAATACTGTCTGTTGAAGTTGCTACTTCTTTCTTCACGCGCAGCATCATGCGGTAGCTGCGTTGATTTTGGGGAACGAACTCATTCATAAAATCTTTTGAGATCAGCATCGAAAAGATTTTTTTCCCCTTCTTCGCTTCAGTATTCGGGGATATACCAGACAATTGGAAATCCATCTCCTGTTGCAGTCCCATGCCGTCTTCTTCATAAATTTGGACAGGAATTTTGATCGTATCGCCAATTTTAGCATTAGGATAGCCAAGTTTTTTTAACGCGTTGCGGGAAAGAACGGCATCATTCGCTTTTTTAGGTGCGTGTCCTTGTTTAAATGTTTGTTTCGCCAATTTCTGAGCGGTACTATCTAAATAGCTGATCAAAACAAAATCGTCTTTCTCTAAAACTGACTCACCAATATCTTGACGTAATCCATATTCGTCAACCGCATCATGTTGCGCGATTTTTTCCATATTTTCTTCAGACACACCGCGATACATCGCGTGCCAAGTCGGATAAACCTTATTAACAGCCGCATTCTGAACATTTACCACACCTAAACCAATCGACGTGATTAAAAAAACTAAGACTGTGGTTAAAATAATTGCGATTCCTGAAAGAAGATTTTTCCCTTTATGGTACTTTGTATTGGCTAAAGCCACTGTACTCGTCATCTTCATTTAAATCACCCGCCCATCTTCAAGGTGAACGATATGATCAGCCGTTTGCGCGATCCCTTCATCATGGGTAATCATGATCAATGTCTGGCCAAATTTTTCAACTGATCTTTTTAGTAATGACATCACTTCTAATTCGGTCTTTGTATCCAAGTTTCCTGTTGGCTCATCCGCTAAAATAATCGCCGGTTCTGAAGCAATCGCGCGAGCAATTGCCACACGCTGCTGTTGACCGCCCGAAAGCATACTTGGTAAAGCTTTTTTCCGATCACTCAAACCGATCGTCGTAAGTAATTCTTCAATGAACGCTGTATTGACCTTCCGATTATCTAAACCGATCGGTAAAACTACATTTTCCCAAACATTCAAAGAGGGGATCAAATTATAATTTTGGAAAATGAAGCTGATCTTTTGACGACGAAAGACTGCCAATTGCTCATCCTTCATGCGAAAAACACTTTTTCCATCAACAATCACCTGACCAGAATCTGGCCGATCCAATCCTCCGATTAAGTTCAACAGCGTACTTTTTCCCGAACCCGATTTACCAACTATTGCGACAAAATCGCCTTTTTCTACTTCTAAATCAATGTGGTCGACAGCCTTTACGGTTGAAGTTCCGTCGTTATAATGTTTCACTAAATCCCTAACTGTTAAGATCATTTTATTTTCCTTCTTTCCTTTTCTCATTTCTATACTCTTAGTATAAAAAAGAACCCTTGCAGGATTCTTTCAACGAACATAACAATTTTGTAAGAAAGGCGGGAAAAATATTTAGGCTAACGGCAAGGTCAATTGAAAGATCGACCCTTGCGGATAATGCTGTTTAACCATGACCGTTCCACCTTGACCTTCAATGATCTTTCTTGTTAGATACAAACCAACACCAGAACCTTCGACAGACTCACTATTACTGCCACGATAAAAACGTTGATAAATTTTATTTTGCTCCTCTTTTGTAATACCCGCACCCTCGTCTTCGATTTCTACTAAACTATAAGTAATTAATGATGATGCACGGACTTTGACCGTCGTCTGCTCAGGTGAATACTTGACTGCATTTTCCAGAACATTTCCCAATGCTTCCAAGGTCCATTTTTTATCGACCAAAACAAAAATATCTTCGGTTAATTCAACCTCTAATTCTATCTCCTTTTCAACAGCCTTCATGATTACACTATTGATAGCCTGATTGATCAGCTGCTGTAGGGAAATTCTCTGCGGCTGTAGCTGGATCAGATCTGTTTCTAATTGTGAGATTTTAGCCAGCCCATCCAGCATTAAATCTAGTTTATTTATCTGGACTTCTGCTTGCTCCGCAAAATTCTTTCGTTCTTGTTCTTCGTATTGATCAGAAAGAGCAATATCTAAACTTAATTTTAATGAAGCTACTGGGGTTTTTAGCTGGTGAGTAATATCCGTAATACTGGACTTTAAATTTCCTTCTTCAAGTTGACTTCGTTGCAGCATCAATTCATTATAAGCAATACTTTCTTGATACTCGTTCGTTTTCTTCGCTAAATATATCTGTACTTTTCGCTTTTCCCGTACAAATAGAAAAAGGAACCCTGTAAGAATCAGCCAGCAAACGCTGAACAATACCAAATTACGCCAAAAGTAGCTATTTAAAATATGAGACAGACTCATTTTAGATACCAACCCATATTTTTCTTCTAGGTTTTTTCCTTCTATTATTAGTTCCGCCGTTTTGAACTCATCAAAGTCTTCAATTAACTTCGCTTCAGAAAATGTCCCTTCTTTGTTGAGCATCGCTAAAGTTGCTTGCTGATCTCGTTGCAGATCCGAACGCATCTTTAGATTCTGAACAATAAACAGCCCAAAGCAAAGCACAGAAAATAAAACGTAAAGCAGAATTATTTTTTTTGAACGTCGTTGATCCATAGGTAGCCCACGCCCCGAACTGTTTTGATTCGCTCTTTGCCAACCTTTTGCCGCAGGCGGCTGATATTGACCGAAACGGTATTCGTGTCAACATAGTCTCCCTTTGTATCCCAAATCTGATCCAATAATTGATCCGATGATAAAATTTGTTTAGGATTTTCCATAAACAGGATCAACAACTGAATCTCTGTTTTACTTAAAGGCAGCATTTCTCCCTGAAGTTTAACTTTCATTTCAGTCAGCGATACTGCCAGCTCTCCTGAAACCAATTCATGTCCTTGATTTCGGACCACTCGTTTCATCATCGCCTGTACTTTAGAAACCAAGACCATTAAACTAAAAGGCTTCGTCATATAATCATCCGCCCCATGAACATAGCCCGTCACAATATCATGCTCTTGATTATAGGAAGTCAGCATCAAAATCAGCACATTCGACTGCTCCCGTACCTTCTGACAAAAATCCAAACCGCTGCCATCCGGCAAGGAAAGATCACTGATAATCAAATCAATATCATTGCTCTGAAAGCTCTTTTCTGCTGAAGCAATATCTAAACAGGGCACAACCTCATACCCTTCTCTGGTCAAACATAGCTGAATCCCATTATTTAAGTTTGAATCATCTTCTAACAAAAGAATTTTTCCCATTATTTCCTCCCAATTCAACTAAAAAATAAGCGTGATACCACTCACAACCTTCTACTCTAACTCTATCAATGAAAGTTCAGTGTGACAACATTACTTTAAAAAAAGAGGATAAAATCATCGGAAAATGATTTTATCCTCTCGTTTACACATTGATCATGCGAAGCTTAGTAATATTCTTATACATGGAAAGATCCTCGATCACATCCGTATAATTCATCCCGCGCGGCAAATCGATCGTATAGACATTCGTATAAATACGATAGTCATCCATAAAATCGACATCGAAATCGACGTCCTCTACTTCGATTTTTTTACTTTCAAAATAGTTCATGATGAATTCCTTAGTTGCTTCGCGATGAATGTAACGAATCTCCAGCTTCTTAATAGAATTGATTTTGATGATTCGCTTGACCACTGTCAAAGCTAGGATAATCCCAACAAAGCTGCAGATAGCGATCGTATAATAGCCCATCCCGATAGCGATCCCCAAGCCGGCACCAGCCCAGATCGAAGCGGCCGTAGTCAAACCTTTGACCGAACGATTGCTGACCATAATTGTTCCAGCGCCAAGAAAGCCGATTCCACTTACAACTTGCGCAATCAAACGCGCTTCATCTGCTCGAACCACGCCGACAAATTCTGGCTTTGCCGCTGCGTAACGCAGGGCTTGATCCGCGATCTCCACTTGGATCAAGGCGATGATCGTCGCTCCCATACAGACCAAGATATGCGTGCGAATTCCAGCAGGCCGATTTTTATACTCTCGTTCGATCCCGATGGCACCGCCCATGACCATAGCTAAAAACAATCGCAGCATAATTTCATAAACGGATAATTTCAAATCCATTTGTGCACCAGCTCCTGTTCCATAAATATCTCTTCACTTCCAGTATAGCACGCTCTAGAAAAAAGCGAGGCTCTCAACCTTTTAGTCCGCGCAGTTCCTCTTCTGTTAGTAAACGATACTTACCCTTAGCTAAATCCTGAGGCAAAGTAAGTCCGCCCATTCGGATTCTTTTTAAGTAGGTCACTTCTTTTCCGCAGGATTTGACCATTCGTTTGACCTGATGGAATTTTCCTTCATGCAGAATGATCCGAACTTTTGACGCAGCTTCCGTAACTTCATCGATGGATAATTCCGCCGGCAAAGTCAATTCTCCATCTAAAAGAATCCCGTCAGTAAATTTTTGTTGATCTTCATCGGTCATCACGCCGCTGACCTCAGCGTAGTATTCCTTCTCCACATGCTTCTTCGGCGACAACAACTCATGAGCCAGTTTGCCATCATTAGTAATCAGCAGCAACCCTTCGGTATCCTTGTCTAAACGCCCCACCGGAAAAAGATCACTGCGATAATCCTTCGGTGAAAATAGATCCATCACTGTCTGATCCCGTTGATCCTCCGTCGCACTCACTACCCCTGCTGGTTTGTGCAGGACATAGTAATAAAATTCTTGGTAATGTAAAAGCTCACCACGATATTCAATACGATCTTTCTCTGGATCGACTTGTTTTTTATCTGATTTTTCAATTTGCTGATTTACAGTGATCTGACCTTTTTTTATCAGCTGTTTGACTTCCTTGCGGCTGCCTAAGCCGGCTTCTGCTAAAAATTTATCTAAACGCATAGTATCCTCCGCCTAACTTTTCTAATTTTCACTATAGCCAAAGGTGGAAAAAGAAGCAAGCTCAGCCGCATTCACGACTGAGCTCTGAGATACTTAATCCATTAAATGGTCCACATCACCATTTTTCAAATAAGGGATTGCACGTTGAATCTTTTCATAGGGCCAATCCCACCATTTGATTTGTTGTAATTTCTGAATCGTGTCCGCATCAAAACGGCGCTTGATCTCTTTTGCCGGCACTCCGCCAACCACACTGTATGCTGGAACATCCTTCGTTACGACTGCCTTAGCACCGATGATTGCACCATCACCAATCGTAACACCGGACAAAATAGTCGCTTCATAACCGATCCACACATCATTTCCGATCACGATATCGCCTTTATTGTCCCAAGCCGAAGTCACATGCTCCTTGTCCAACTGCCATTCTTCATAAAACAAAGGAAAGGTGTAGGTGGAAAGTGCAGACTGCCGATGATTGGCACTATTGAAAATAAAGGTTGCACCGCAGGCGATCGAACAAAACTTGCCAATGATCAGTTTATCTTGATTAATCGGATACTGATACAGCACATTATTCTGCTCAAACTCTCGCGGATCGCTGCGAAAATCGTTGTAAATCGTATACTCTCCTATCGAAATATTCGATCGCGTAATGGTCTCTTTTAAATAAACCGTTTCATAATCATTTCTTCTGGGATAAAGCTTTTTTGCTGGAATAGTTTTTCACTCCTTATTAGTAAAAGAAATTTTTCAGTCAACCATTCCAGCCAAAACAATACACCTCTTCATATGATCACACTCCTAAATTAATTATAACATTTAGCAGAATTAAGCTTCTATTTTTCTTACCATTAAAAACTGCGAAAAGCTGAACTGATACGCGCAAAAAAACTCCAAGGATTTCTCCTTGGAGTTAGAATAGTAATTCTTATAATTTGCTTGCTGCATCTTCGTCGATGATGACTGTTACATCATCATGGTTTTGTAGGATACTTGCAGGTACATCTGTCGTTACTGAGCCATTGATCATGTCTTTGATTGCATCAGCTTTATCTGTGCCGAAAGCCATCAGCAAGATTTTCTTGCTTTCCATGATTGAACCAATACCCATTGACAATGCACGAGTTGGAACATCTTCTACTTTATCGAAGTTGCGTTTGTTTGCTTCGATGGTTGATTCAGTTAATTCAACTACGTGAGTTGTTACATCAAATGGTGTGCCTGGTTCGTTGAAGCCGATGTGGGCATTGCGGCCGATTCCTAATACTTGCAAATCAATCGGATGATCAGCGATCACGCCGTCGTAACGTTTGCATTCAGCATCTAAATCTTCTGCTTTACCATTTGGTACGAATGTTTCTTTAAATGGTTTTTTGTTGAATAATTGATCGTTCATAAAGTAACGGTAGCTTTGTACATCGTCACCAGCTAATCCAACATATTCATCTAAGTTTACAGAAGTCATATCTGAAAAATCTAAATCACTAGAAGTCATTTCTTTATATAAAGTTTCAGGTGTGCTGCCAGTTGCTAGTCCTAATACTTTTACGCCGTTTTCCATTCCATCTTTGATGATTTCAAATGCTTTTTTTCCGCCTTCGTTGGCATCTTTCACGCGAATTACTTTCATGGGTAAACGCTCCTTTATCAATTTGGTATACACCAATTTTAACACCCTTCAATCAGTTTTGCAACAACAAAGTCTGAATACCACAATTGATTTAGCTCTTTTTTTACACGCAAGTCAAAAAAATCTCCAGTACAGTTTTGCTGTACTAGAGATTAGTGAAATCTATTTTTGATATCTTGCAGAGATTTCCGCAATCAACTCATCATCTTGTAAATCGGTGATTTGTTGTATCACTTCTGCCGCTGATTTTTCTTTTAAGTATCCTTGCAGTTCGACACTTTGTTCATCGTTTGGATCATCGTATTTCAAAACCATCGCGACTACATCTACTAAATTCGTATAATCTAATCCACGATCCTTCAGTTCACGAATTGGACGGATAAAGCGTTCATCAAAACCTAACTTACGAATTGGCGTCCGCGCAACACGACTGATGCTATCTGAAATATATTTATTTTCGAAACGGCTGACGATCTTGTCGATATAAGCCAGATGCTTCGCTTGATCAAAATTCCATTTATTGATCAAAAGGCTGCCGGTTTCACCAAGAACGGCACGAAGTTTTTCTAACACGCGTTCATCAGCGATTGCTTCATCGATGGTTTTGTAACCTTCATAAGCCCCTGTGTATGCAACTGTCGCATGGCCAGTATTAACAGAAAACAGTTTTCGTTCGATATATGGTTCTAAATCTTCTACGTATTCCACGCCTTCGAGACGCAGCTCTTTATTTTTGCTTTGTGTTGCATCGATCACCCATTCACTGAAAGGTTCAACGGAAACGAACAGCGGATCTTCATGATGCTGGATCGGTACAATACGATCGACTGCTGCATTGGGGAATCCGATGTATTGTTCCACATAGGCCTTATCTTCATCAGATAAGAAGCCTTGAACTTTTTCAAATAAGAATTGGCTGCCGCCGATCATATTTTCGCATGCCACCACATCCAATGGAGCTGTGTTGCCTTCACCGCGGCGTTTTTGAATTCCTTTGGCAATCAATTCCGCAATAAATGGTAAGATATTTGGACCAATCGCTGTCGTCACGATATCCGCCTTGCTGACTGAATCAATTACCGCTTCCGGATTGGTTTGATTGTTAAGTCCATCCACGTTTGAAACATGGATTTCTTGTTGACTTTCATCCGCTAACTGAATCGTATATTCGTTTCGTTCATTCAAAGCATTGATGATCGTTTCATTGATATCGACAAAATCGATTGAAAAACCATTTTTTTCTAAAATTTCTCCGATAAATCCGCGGCCTATGTTTCCTGCACCAAAGTGTGTTGCTTGCATCCTATTCTACCTCCTGAAGATAGCCAATGACTTCTTCTTTTGTTTTTGCATCTGCTAGTTTAACGACATTTTCAACATCCGAACAAAAGATCGCGATTTTTTGTAGGATATCTAAATGCTCGTTCTCGATCCCAGCGATTCCAAATAGTACCATCGCCACATCTTCCGTATCATCTTTACCAAAGTGAACGCCCGTTGGGACTTGAATCACTGAAATACCACTTTTTTTCACATAGCGTTTCGCTTCATCGGTTCCATGAGGGATCGCGATAAAGTTTCCCATGTAAACGGAAACCAACTCATTTCTTTCGATCATGGCATCGATATAGCCTTCTTCCACACAACCGGCATCTACTAGCAGCTGTCCGCTCGCGCGAATTGCCTCTTCCTTGTTTGCATATTCCTGGTCTAACAAAATCATTTCTGGCTGTAATTCCATTTTAATTCCCCCCGATTTTTTTATGCTATCGCTAATTTTCTCGAATCTCTTTGACAAATAACGAACTCAACAATTGATAAATGATCTCTTTGTTGCCAAATTTGTAGATTTCAGTATTCAGATCACTTTCGATTACTGAGCTGCTGATTTTTCCTAACAGACTTTGCTGACTTTCCGGCATTG
The DNA here is from genome assembly GCF_005405485.1 of Enterococcus hulanensis. Taxonomy (GTDB): domain Bacteria; phylum Bacillota; class Bacilli; order Lactobacillales; family Enterococcaceae; genus Enterococcus_A; species Enterococcus_A hulanensis. The sequence continues at coordinate 231,969 of NZ_BJED01000004.1, forward strand.
GATCAGGAGCTAAAAGCAACAGTACTCGTGTTAATTCAATGCTTTTCTTGTCCATTCCTTGAATCAAAAATTTTTGGTCTAAGTCATAAATGGTAAATAATGGTTCTTTGACATGTACATCCGCGCAATGGAACAAGGCAAAGTTCGTGTTCGGAACACCGATTGGTGCGACTAAGTAACGTTTGATTACTTTATTTGTCACGATCTTTGCATCAGAAACGATCGTGCCCTGCAACTGATCAATAATCTCTTCTAGTGTCAGCTCAATCGTTTCTTGCGCTTGGACCTGCTTCACATCAAAGTTCTGCAATAAATTATTGGCTATCCGCATCGTCTCATAGATCTCATCAAAGGCTTCGCTGGGCTCTTGTTCCGGCTCATCGATTATTTCGTTGACCTTCTCAGGATGCAGCGTTTGAATGTATTCTTTGATTTCTTTGATCTCATCATCTAATAAAAGCGGCGAAATCACCTTGTAAGGTAAGTTGAACCCCGGTAAAAAGACCGTCGCTAAAATCAAATCATAACTTTTATAATCCAATTGATTCATCTCAGAAATCTTCGCGACCTGCACTTTTTCAATCTCATTCAAATACTTATGAATCCGACTTTCTAAAATCCGCGCCGTACCGATTCCGCTGGAACACAACACTAAAGCCGATAACGCCCGACTGCTTGGGTGGCGTTCCAATGATGTCGCGAAATGAATCACCACATAGCCTAATTCATCGGCCGTGAATTGATGATCTGGAAAAACAACCGCCAATTCTTCGATAATCGCTGCCGTTAAATCCTGATATTTATCACGAATTTTTTGCAGCAGCGGATTATTTGCTCCTTGAATAACCGTTAGATTCCGCTTCAAAGCTGCAGACATATGAGCGGACAAGTCATTAAAGAGCTGTTCATCCTTACGAAAATCGATCCCCATTCTTTCTGAAACTAAGCGAATCAATTCTTTGATCTTATAGGAAAGCTCCACATCAAAACTATCAATAAAGATATTTTGCGGCTTCTTGTAATTCACACCTTCCAGCTGAAAAGCAAAGAAGCGAACTTCCTGCGGCGGAATCGATTTTTTGATGGTTGTTGCTACCTTGATCATAATTTGACTGGCGATCTGCATGCTTTCAGGTTTGGCTTTATTTTCCTGCTCGACCTCTACAAAACGATCCTGCGCCATTCGATCAATCGACAAAGCCAGCAAAATCAAGACTCGCTGCAATTGATTGTCGGTAACTTGCTCGAAGGCTTGTTGAGAAACCTGTTCAAAGATCGTCCGTGCCAGTCGCAAACTTGAACGACTTAATAAATTCAAAAAGAAGTTATCCGTAGTTGTCGTCTCATCATCCAATGAATCAATAAACTGGAAGAAGTCAAATTCACTCACACCGTTATAAATCAAATTACTTAATAATTGCCGACGCTGTTTTTCCCGCCCAGCAATACGAATGCCTCGGCCTTTCAATCGCTGCAGCTCTAATCGGTAATCGATCAAGCTTTTTTCGATCGTCGCCAAGTCCGAAGTAATTGTCGCCGGACTAACTTTAAAATCAATCGCCAAGCCTTCGATTGTCTCTTCCTCATCCATCAACAGCAAGGAACAAACAATCGCGCTTTGACGCTGAACGTTATCCGTAAACAGCTCCGCCTGTTTTTCACCTAATTGCTGCTGCAGACGTTCCAGATTTAAAGTTTCCCCCACGATCCGATAACCTTCGCCGCGAGGTTTAATAATCTGGATATCCTGCGACTTGATCGTTTTTTCAATACTTGAAATTTCGCGATAGACTGTCCGTTTGCTGACCTGTAAAATATCTTGCAATTCCTCCGGCGTGATGCCGTTAGGATAATCTAATAAAAGGGAAAGTATCTTTTTTTCGCGAATCGAAAAATACACAATATCTCCTCCAATAATTTCAAAAGGGTAAAAGCAGTGAGAATCCCCACTGCTTTAAGAGTAATACGATTCTGTATAAAAGACTACTTATTTCCTTAAGTTTTGAATGACTTTGTCATATTTTTCCGAAGCAACCAAGTCGGACAATGGCACATGTGTGGCACTTGGCGCCTGTTGTTCTGCTTTGACCGTTTCGTCATTGTTGGTAATGACCAAAGCGCTTGTTTCATCTTTCAACGAACTGATTGGTTCAACCGTTACCGGATAAGTCAAATTATTATCTTTCAATAGTTTTTTCAAGATCGTTGCGCCCATATTAGCTGAGCCCTTCACTTGGTCGAATCCAAAGATAATGTGATCGATTTTCGAATAATCGGCTACGCCTTCTACCACATCATCAGTCAGCGGCTTTTTTTCGCTGTCACCAGAAGCAGGTTCAGCAGATAGACGATCGACGATTTCATCATAGCGTGGTGAATTCATGAAGTTTTCTACCTGAACGAAGGTTGCACTTGGCGCTTTTTGTGAAGCGCGATCATGCAATTCTTCTTGGGTTACGATCAACGCATTTGGATCGTCACTCAAGTTATTGATCGCCGAGTTTGAAACTGGTAATGATAAGCCAGCTTTTTTCACTTTATCACGTAATACAGAAGCTCCCATCGCGCTTGATCCCATACCAGCATCACAAGCAAAAATTATCTTGTTGATGTTGCCGAACATTTCTTGGTTTTCAGCTGTCATTGCGTTTTGACCTTTACTTTGTGCTTTCGCATCTGCCATTGCTGCTTGATTTGCTGCTAAATCATCTTCTTCACTGTTGTCTGATTTAATAATAATCATTGCAACTAAGAATGACACAACACAACCAACGATGATCCCTGCTAGGTTAGCTAAGATAGCGTCTGGCGGAGTCATAGCCATGATCGCGATAATCGAACCTGGAGAAGCGGCTGCTCGTAAACCTGCACCTAACAATTGGAATGTAAATGTTCCGGCAACCCCACCGGCCATAACAGCTAGGAATAAAAGAGGTTTCATCATTACATATGGGAAGTAAATTTCATGGATCCCACCTAAGAACTGGATAATGATCGCACCTGGTGCAGAAGATTTCGCCGCACCTTTACCAAACAAGGTGAAGGCTAATAAGATTCCTAATCCTGGTCCAGGGTTAGACTCTAGCAAGAATAGAACTGATTTTCCAGCCTCTGCTGCTTGCTCAATTCCAAGCGGCGTCAAAATCCCGTGATTGATTGCATTGTTTAAGAACAAAATTTTTGCCGGTTCAATAAAGATATTTGCTAATGGCAATAAATGCATGTTGATAATTGATTCAACACCTGCGGCCATCAAATTCGTTAATGACTCAACAACTGGTCCAATCGCATAAAATCCTAACACTGCAAGAGCAAAACCAATCAACCCAGATGAGAAGTTATTGACTAACATTTCAAATCCGGCTTTGATCTTCGTTTGGAAAGCGTCATCAAATTTCTTGATACACCATCCACCCAAAGGACCCATCATCATGGCCCCGATAAACATTGGCACATCCGATCCTACAATAACACCCATCGCAGCGATCGCCCCGACTACTGCACCACGTTGTCCATGCACCATGCTACCACCTGTATAAGCGATTAATAATGGCAATAAGTAAGAAAGCATCGGTCCGACTAATGTGGCAAGTGCTTCATTTGGAACATATCCATCCGGGATAAACAGAGCAGTGATAACACCCCAAGCGATAAAGCCTCCAATATTTGGCATAACCATCCCTGACAGATGACTTCCGAGACGCTGGACTTTTGCCTTAAGTCCACCCTTTTGTCCAGTAGCTTCCATTTTCTTTTTCCTCCTTCAGAAATAATCTAAAATGATTTCGTTTACATATTTATCATATATCCTGAGGTATCCGCTTTCAATGAAATGTAGATAGAGCTTTGGCACAGAAGTTTGTGCCAAAAATAAAAAGCCGTTCATCTCAAAGATAAACGACTCTTCTTTACTTATTGAGTTTGTTGCGAACACCACGTTTAATGACATCAAAAAATCCTAGCGATCTAACCATATGATCTGGGTCTACATACTCACGAATTGCTCGCAATACTTTTTTCGGCTCTTTTGATGCAAAAGAATACGTTCCATTCTTTTTTGTTTGTATTGCATAACGCGGAATCCATTTTCCCTTAAAAACAACAGAAGCGATAACATAATCCACTTCTTCCCAAGGAACTTGAACAAATTTTCGAGCATCACGATTATTGAAAAATTCAAACCCTTTGTCACCGATCATGATCTTGCCGTAATCAGCCACACCTAAGTACGAGGTAGCATCGATCGTCAAATCGACCTTTGTATTGATTGATTGAACCATTAGACCTACTCCATTTCCATATATGTATCTGTTAAACTATTATACTTATTTTACTCTTATTAAGCAAAAAATGCTCGGGCAAGCCCGAGCATTTCAATGATTGACTTTCTTACATAATACCTAATACGTGTAAGCCAACACCGACTACGAACAAACCAAGAATGATGACAATTGGAGAAACTTTTTTCTTCAATAACCACATGCAAAGTAATGTCAATAGTAATGCAGCAAGACCAGGAATCAATTGATCCAAGTTGTCTTGTAAAGTAGTAACTTTTGAACTATCTAAAGCAAGTCCAGATGCTTGTTGTGACAAGGCATCTTTGATTCCTTGTGCTCCAGCAGGTAATTTATCCCATTCGATATAAGCACCTTTATCCAACTTAACAGTAGAAACAACTGGAGTGAACTTCACGTTTACCCAACGCTGTACCAAGGCTCCCAGTACGAACATACCTAGGATAGATGCACCTTTAGTAACTTTTTGCAATAAACCACCTGAAAGGTCATCAGTGATTTTAGACCCAGCACGGTAGCCAAATTCTTGTGTATACCACATAAATGCCCAACGGATAATATTCCAAGCTAGGAAGAAAATGATTGGTCCCAAGATGTTTCCAGCCATTGCTAGAGAAGCCCCTAAGGCACCTAACATTGGACGTACAGTAAACCAGAAGACTGGGTCACCAACACCGGCTAAAGGTCCCATCATACCAACCTTAACCCCTTGGATTGCTACATCATCAACAGGTGCACCATTGGCACGTTCTTCTTCAAGCGCTAATGTTACCCCAATGATTGGTGAAGCGATATATGGGTGAGTATTAAAGAATTCCAAGTGACGTTGCATTGCCAATATACGGTCTTCTTTAGTTTTGTATAATTTTTTGATTGCTGGCATCATTGCATAACACCAACCGCCATTCTGCATACGTTCATAGTTCCAAGAACCTTGAATGAAGGTAGAACGCCATGCAACGGCTAAACGATCTTTTTTACTTAATTCGATTTTTTCTGCCATTTTATTTCTCCTCCTTCAAGATTAATAGTCATTCAAAATGTCGCCTAGTGGGTCGCCAGTATTGCTTCCGCCACCATTTGATGAGCCACCTGAACTATCTTGTAAGTTCAAGTAAATCAATGCGAATGCAACTGCGATAACACCAAGTGCGATCAATGTTAATTGAGAGATAGCCGCAACAGCAAAACCAATTGCGAAGAAAGGCCATACTTCTTTTGTAGCCATCATGTTGATAACCATTGCATAACCAACGGCAACAACCATACCACCACCGATAGCCATACCATCTGTTAACCATGCAGGCATTGATTCTAAGAATCCGCGTACAGTGTCAGCAGGGATAACTAATAGTGCACCAGCTGGAATTGCGATACGAACACCTTGCATACATACAGCAATGATGTGCCACATTTCAACTTTGCGCATTTCACCTTTTTCAGCAGCAGCATCCATAAAGTGAACGATTGGCACAGCCAAAGTACGAACGATCATTGTTAAGAACAATCCAGCTACTGCTAAAGGAACAGCGATTGCGATAGCTGAAGAAACACCTTTAACTCCTTGACCACCTAAAACTAAAATAATTGCAGATGCAACAGATGCCAATGCAGCATCCGGTGCTACGGCAGCCCCGATGTTTGCCCAACCTAAGGCGATCATTTGAAGTGAGCCGCCAAGGACGATCCCAGCTTCTAAATTACCGGTTACTAAACCAATTAATGTACATGCTACTAGCGGTTGGTGGAATTGGAATTCATCCAAGATCCCTTCCATACCTGCTAGAAAGGCAACGATTACTACTAATACCATTGAAATACCAGACATTATAAGCCCTCCTATTTAAGTTAATTATGTTGCTTAAGCGTTTTTCAATTCATTTTTTGCTTTGTTAAGGATTTCATCCATGTTGTCTTTAGAATCATTTGGTACTTTACGCACGTCAAAATTGATTCCTTTTGCTTTCAATTTCTCGAAAGTATCAACATCTTCTTGTCCCATTGACAATACTTTACTTACTACGACTTTCCCAACTGAGTGAGCCATTGATCCAACGTTAACTTCCTTAATGTCAACGCCGCCTTCAACTGCACGTAATACATCTTCAGGATTTTCAAATAGTAACAACGCTTTTGTATTTCCGAAACGAGGGTCTTTTGAAATTTCGATCATTTTGTCAATTGGAATAACATTTGCCTTAACACCTGGGGGAGCAGCTTGCTCGATCAATCTCTTACGTAGATCATCTTTAGCTACTGCATCTGAAACAACGATAATCCGGTTAGGACCAGTTGTTTTAGTCCAAGCAGTTGCGACTTGTCCATGAAGTAAACGAGAATCAACACGTGTCAATACGAACTTGATGTGTCCATCACCTAGTACAGTTCCTTCTGGAATCGCACCTGTAGGTTGATTACCTTCTGCTGCAACAGGAGCAGCTTCAGCTGGTTCTAACTCCTCAGGACGAATTCTAACGCCTTCTTTTGCTGTTCCAGAAATATGAGCAGCGATTTCATGCGCAGTTTCCATTGAGAAACGTGAAGCATAAGCTTCGATCAACATTGGTAAGTTCATACCAGCAACGATTGCCCACTTGTCTTTGTGTTCTTCAAACAAGCTGTTTGCTTGGTTGAAAGGAGTTCCACCCCAAAGATCGACTAAGAACAATACTTCGTCTTGGTTTTCGAAAGATGCGATTGCTTCTTTCATTTTTGCCTTAACGTCATCAGGTCCTTCACTCGGCATCAAAGTAACAGCTTTGACATTTTCTTGTTCTCCAAAGATCATCGCTCCGGATTGCAAGATACCATTAGCGAATTCGCCATGACTGGCAATGATAATTCCTACCATCTTTATACCTCCTACTATTATTGTTACAGCTCAAAAATATAAATAAGTTCTAAAAACCTGTAACCAAAATTAATTTACTGCAGCATCTTTTCCTTTTTGATCAATTGCATCAGATCTGTTTTCCGGTCTGTCGGTACTTGACGAATCTCCAGTTCGATTCCTGCTTCTGAAAGTTCAAGAAAACATTCTACATCCTCACTGTCTATGGAAATAAAATTAGTAATCATTTTCTTGCCTTCACTAAATCGCATACCGCCTATATTGACCGCTTTTAGATCAACACCTGACTTAACGACCTCCACTACATCTTGCGGTGAAGCAAACAGCAGCATGACCTTCATTCCATCAAACAATTGATCTCGATACACTTCAACCAATTTCTTTTTTGTGACGACATTGGACTTGATTCCTGGTGGCGCGGCTTGTTTTAGGAGGAACTTACGCAACTCATCATTCGCAACCTCATCACTAACCACTAAGATCCGCTCGATCCCTGTTGCTTTAGACCAAACAGTCGCTACCTGACCATGAATCAAACGATCATCGATACGAGTGAGTCGAATATCCATTACCATCCCACCACCTCCTGTTACGACAAGGCTCAGATGCCAAAAGACTTGTGCTACATTATTTGAGTACAGTAACACACAGGTACTCACTTATAATAAAGCAAGTACCGTGCCAAGATACACTAGCAAGAAATTCTTTATTTATAGCATTCGCAGCAATACACAAAAAAGGATACAGTAGACTGTATCCTTTTTTGTGTATTATTTATACTCTAATTTCTTCGTTATTCTTAAGCAATTGATAAATATAATAGCGCTCGGAGGTCGGGATCGTAATTCGCAGCTGGCTTTCTAGTTCATTCAATCCGCGATTCATGACAACATTATCAGTTACTCCCTGATAAATACGTTTTGATTCTTCATCGATTTTTAGCGGCTGTTGTAATATTCCTCGTTCGATCGTTCCTGCCATGTGCATTACAAAGTTTACCATCAACGCATAATCAGATGAGTCGCCATCGCTGTTGATCATTGTTTGAGCTAAGCGCCATAATGGATCAATCAATTTATTAGGATTAATGAAGGTAAAGCTTTCTTTCATAAAATTGATACACAATTCGCGCGCCTTATTCGCATCCAAAACAACTTCTTTCTGCTCAGACAAATCGTTTTCCAACAAAAGCTCATCTAAGATCTGATCCGCTTTTTGATTGATAAATTTCTCCATTGGAATATATGGAGCACCTATCTTAGGATCCATGATTCCAGTCGTTGCCAAAATCTTGAATTCTTCTTTAAATGCTGGAACTTTGGTTTTGATATCTGCAATAGCTAAGGTTAAAACTTCAATGTGTTTCAGGTTACGCTGCTGCAATGGCCGCTCAATGATTTCCTTCAATCGTTGAGCTGTCCCTTCACCAGAAGCACAGATTGCTAGAATTGCTTGTTTCTCTTGAGGTTCATTCTTTTCCTGCATCACACGACCATAGCCGCGGAAACCTTGCAGTGATTCGTATAGTTCATCAACACCTGATCCCAAAACACTCGATTTACGAGCTGCTTCGATCAACAGAGGCGTCGTTACCATATCTAGAGTGCAGACTTCGATTCCCGTATCTTTTTCAATCTCTTCATTAAAGGTAGCTAATGATCCCATGTCTACCATGATCAAGACACCGCTGCCCTCATCAATCTGAGTTACGGCTTCGCGCATTTTCTCATAGGCGACCCGTGGATGCATATCTAAAGGCATATCGACAGCGATAATATTTGTTACATCTAATAACTCACGAACGACTTGCGCCATCGAAGTCGCGGTACTGTTTCCATGAGCAGCTACCACCACACCGATTTTACCGGCTGACTGATCTTCTCGCAGGGAAACCAGCAAAACTGTTAAATAATAGTCTTCACTATCAGGAATCACTACTTGAAACTCTTTTTCCACCAAACGCCGAATTTCACGTGCCACCGCAAACTCCGTTGGGTAATCTTTTGCCATTTCGCGAATATTCGCATTGGTCTCACGCGTTTCTCCCACATGAATTTTTTTCAAGAAGGAAGAAATATGAAGACTCATGGCATAAATGAAATTTTGTTGGAAATGCGTTTCTAAACGTTCACTAACTAAAGCGGCAATTTTGTTACTTATCTCAATGACATGCTTATCAACAAATTCGGTCAGGCGGGTCTCTGTATCAAAGGTAAAACCATGATCCTTATAAAATGATTTCAAATGAACATTAATATCAGTAGAAATAAAATGGTTGATGGTTTCTTGATCCAGTCCTTCTGTTTTTAACAAAGCAGCTTTGTCGCCGATAATATCATATAAGTTATACGGCAGTTCATAAGTATCCGTTTTAATCAATTCATCAATTTCATTAGGCGTAACGACCATTTCGGGCTCAAGATACGGCGAAATATCTGTCGACTTGATCCGATCGGCTGAAAGCTGAACTAAACCGGCTTTGATTCCCTCTGTCAGATCGTTCAATGTAATAGGGATTTCTTCTTGCATCATATGATTCATGAATCCACGTGCACAAATCAACTGAACATTAGACTTTAGCTGTCCTACGTTTCCGTAAGAGACACTGCCTAACAAGGATCTTACAACATCTTCAGTCAAAGTAATTTTGCGCTGAATCCGGTTGGCCTCCATCGCTACCATTACACGAACTAAATCAATCTGCTCAGCTGCAGGTCTGCTACTAAAGGCAGGCATTTGAATATTGATCGGAATACGGCGCACAAAGGTATCGAGTAGTGCTGAATGAGGGTCTTCGGTGGTCGCCCCTACAATCCGTACATTGGCAAAACGATTTTTTCCAGATTCTCCGAGACGACTGTAGGTTCCATGATCCATGAAATAAAAGATCATTTCTTGTCCTTCAGGCGGTAAGCGATGGATTTCATCTAAAAACAGCATGCCGCCATCGGCTTGTTGGATCAAACCATCTTTTTCCGTATCAGCACCGGTAAAGGCACCTTTCTCATAACCAAATAAATGACTCATCAATAATTCTGGGTTGTTCGCATAATCGGCACAGTTGAAAACGACCAACTCTCGATCAGCTTCTACGACACCTTCTGTTTGAGCAAATTGAAACATCGCATGGGCGAAAAAAGTTTTACCAGAACCTGTTGGTCCGGTAATTAAACAGTTCAATCCGCGCGGCGGATACAAAATGGCAGCTTTCGCCTGTTCCACAGCATTGCGCATGCTTCCTGTAGAACCAATAATCTGAGTGAATACATTGCCGGTATTCTGATTTAAGATCTTTTTCTCCGGCGGCTCCATAGCAACTTTTGGGGCTTGAGGGACTTCTCCATCAAACGACGCCTCTACTGACTGGGTCGAAACAAAATAACGAACAGGTCTTCCTTCACTTTTACTTAGCTGACCTTCTTTAACAAGGAGATTCAAATCTTTACTGGCATTTGTCCGTTGAATATCCAATGAATCCGCTACATCTTTCGTCGTTACATTTGCATTTTCCGAAACAAAGCGATAAATACGGTCAATTCGTCGTTCCATTCAGTCACCTTCTTCATTAGTGTATTCTATATTATCAATCATCTATAGTTTTTATTAAAATGTCAAATATTTCGCTGTAAAATAATACACTATATTTTTCAAAATTGAAAGTTTTTGGGATTTTCTCCTTCTGTGCCTTAAATGTTTTTAACCTTTTTTAATAATTTCTTAGTATTTCCGTTCCTCATCAAATTTTCCAAGTCGAGTTTCTTCTATTATATATAAGATAATCCTGGCCCTTTTTCCAAACGAAAAAAATTATTTATTTTCCTGTTAATACGTCAATCAAAGTATAGTATTTATTTTCCATAAAAGAAACCATAACTTTTTTAGCGAAAGCAAAACATAATAAAAAATCTTATCCCAAAACGAGATAAGATTTCTATTGAGTGAATCTTTATATTTAGCTTTTCCAAAAAGACTTAGAAAAAAGCAGCAGGATCGGGAACATCTCTAATCTGCCAGCTAGCATGGCAAAAGATAGAGTCCATTTAGAAAGATTAGATAAGAATCCAAAGTTGCCCGTTGGACCCACTGCTTTGAAACCTGGTCCTACATTATTGATACAGGTAGCAACTGCTGAGAATGTCGTTTGAAAATTGATGTTTTCCAGCGACAGTATTAGTAACGAAACGACAAAAACTAATAAATAAAGAACTAAATAGGCATGAATATTTCCGATCGTTTTAGGCGCGATCGTCTCTCCTTCATACTCCATCGATGTGACACTGCGTGAGTGAACAACTTTTTTTAGTTCTTGAAGGGCATGTTTTACTAACATTTGAATTCGTGAGACTTTAATCCCGCCGCCTGTCGAACCGGCACAAGCTCCCACAAACATTAATAGAAGTAAAATGACCTGAGAAAACATCGGCCACTTATCATAATTCGTTGTGGTAAATCCAGTTGTCGTAATAATAGATGCGACTTGGAATACCGCATAACGAAATGCCTTCAGATAAGATGGGAACTGAGATGAAATATTGATCGTGATCAATATCGCCGAAGCGGCGATAATCCCTAAATAACCGCGTAATTCCTCACTCTTCAATACAGGTGCAATTTTGCCGATCAAAAAGAAATAGATCAGATTAAAATTGATCCCGAATAAAATCATGAAGGTTGTAATTACCCCATCAATATAAGCACTGTTGTAGCCGGCAATCCCCGCATCACTCATGGAGAACCCGCCAGTTCCGGCTGTTGCGAACGAATTCAAAAAGCTGTCAAAAACCGGCATACCGCCTAATATTAGCAAAACAATCTGAATCAACGTTAAAACAGTATATATCACATATAAAATCCGCGCAGTCACACTAACTTTAGAGACCAGCTTACCAATGATCGGTCCTGGCATCTCAGCCTTCAAGATATGCATCGTTCTGCCTGAAGCTATCGGAATAAAAGCAACAGTAAAAACCAGAATCCCCATACCTCCGACCCAGTGCGTAAAGCTTCGCCAAAATAAACTCGCATGGCTGATGTTGCTCAATGTAGTTAAAATCGACGAACCGGTCGTCGTAAAACCAGATACGGTTTCGAAAAAAGCATCCGTAAGCGAAGGGATTTCACCCGCTATCATAAATGGCAATCCGCCAAATAAGGACAACAGCGTCCAACTCACGCCAACGATGAAGAACCCTTCCTTAGCATAGATATTGCGATTTTTAGGCTTTTTCCAACTTATTAAAGTCCCAATTATAAATACGAACGCGGCAACGACAGCATACGAAAGAGCTGCTTTTTCACGGTAAATCAAACCAACAATGCATGGCAGAAGCAGCAAAACAGCTTCGACCTTCAATAATTTGCCTAAAGTAAAGACAACCATTTTTTTATTCATAATGCTTCACCGCTATCTCCTCACCAGATCATTTAAGCTGCAGATTTTTCGATCTGTAGTAATAATCACGATATGATCCTTTAATCGAATCTCTGTGTCACCTTTTGGAATAACGAAGCCGCGTTCTCTAGAAATCGCCGCTATTAAGACATTATTTTTTAGTTTTACTTCTGAAACTTTTTTATTCAAGAAACTAGTCTGCGGAGTCACTACGAATTCCATAGCATCCACGTCGTCATTAAACAGATGATGCAATGTCTTCACACTGCTATCATCATCTTTATTGTTTTTCGCTCGAACATATCTTAGAATATGCGTCGCGATGATGTTCTTAGGCGAGATGATACTATCAATGTCCAATTGATCCAAGACATTCATAAAGTTAGTCCGTGTCACCTTAGCCACTGTCTTTTTCGCTTTCATTTGTTTAGCATACAACGAAATCACGATGTTCTCTTCGTCAAATCCTGTTAATGCAAGGAATGCATCCACCGATTCAATCCCCTCTTCATTCAAAACTTCTTCATCGCTGCCATCGGATTCAATGATCGTGGCATGAGGAAGCATGATAGAAAGATCAAGACAACGCTTCGGATCATTTTCAATAATCTTCACTTGGATTCCATGTTCACTTAATTGCCGCGCCAAATAATAGGCGATCCGTCCACCGCCGACCATAATGACCCGTTTGGTTTTTTGTTCAAATAAATTGATATCCTGACAAAAGCGCACCAGATCACGATGCTGCCCCATGACATGGATACGATCTCCTTGTTCAAGAACAAAATTGCCGTCTGGGATGACCAGTTCATCTTTTCGCCGGACAGAACAGATCAACACATTTGTTTTAGATACCTTATCAAGTCGATTCAAGGAAACGCCAATCAATCGCGCATTTTCTTTCAAACGAAATTCAGCTAATTCGATTTTCCCTCCAACAAACGTATCCACTTTAAAAGCGGAAGGGAATAATAATATTCGACGAATTTCATTGGCGGCCTCCAATTCCGGATTAATGATCATGGACAATCCTAACTGATCCCGCATAAAGGAACGCTGCTTTAAATATTCTGGATTTCGCACGCGCGCAATTGAATTTTGGGCACCCATTTTTTTCGCCATTAAACAAGCCAAAATATTCAGCTCATCAGACTGCGTTACAGCGATGAAAATATCTGTATCATCGACACCCGCTTCATTCAATATATCGTAGGTCGCACCATCACCCACCACACCTAAAACATCGAACTGATTAACGATCGTTTCTACCTTTTCAGCATGCAAATCAATAACGACCACATCATAATCATAATCCTCATCGGACAAATACTGAGTCAAAGCTTTACCAACTTTACCAGCACCTAAAACAATAATTTTCATTCTTTTCTCCTGTTTAAAAATTAATATTCTTATCCTCCATTCTAGCCCTTTCTAACAAGGAAAACAACGGACTTTCACGAAACTCTTTCTCCAGAATTATGCGAATTTAAACGACTTTTTAAATTGTTTTGAGGAAAATTGAACGACTAAATTTTTTTCATCACCTATTACGAATGAAATGTAAAAAAGTTTGGGTCAATCCTATTTTATTTGAGAATGAAAGTCGAAAGCAAAATAAAAAAGTACCTAAAGTAAAAACGCTACTCTAGATACTTCCTTATTAAATTTTCCAAAAGTTACATTATCGCTGTGATAAATGTAATCGCACCTAAAAAGACACCCGGCACATTGGCAATAATAATTGGATAATCTTTTTTCTTTTGCATAGTCGCATAAATCACCCAAAAGATGCAGTTGACCATTGCCACCATTGGTTGGATTGGATTCCCTTTATTTCCCGCTAAGTTATTCATAATCTGCGGGATGTACGAAACATACATCAGCACTGATAAAACTGAAGCTATCCTTCCAAAAACTAAAACCATTCGTTCCTTCTTATCCACAAATACACACCCCAAACCTCTCTCGTTAATAAAATAGTACCGTAAATTGAGTTAAGAAGCGAAAAAAAGCCCTCATCCCGCTTAAACAGGATGAGGGCTTCGAAATTCTTAAGCTTCTTGAGCGACTGGGTATACAGACACTTGTTTTTTGTCGCGACCTTTACGTTCGAAACGTACCACGCCGTCAACTTTAGCAAACAATGTGTCATCACCACCGATACCTACGTTTACACCAGGGAAAATTTTAGTACCACGTTGGCGATAAAGAATTGATCCACCAGTAACAGTTTGACCGTCAGCACGTTTAGCACCTAAACGTTTTGATTCTGAGTCACGTCCGTTAGAAGTTGAACCGCCACCTTTTTTGTGGGCGAATAATTGTAAGTTCATATTCAATAACATGAGCTGCACCTCCTATGATTTAGATTCTGTATGGACTTCGATGAAATCCAAATACTCTGTTTCGATTGATTGCAAGCCTAATAATAAATGCTCTAACAAAATTTGCGAGATATTCATCTGCTCTTGAGTCATGGAATCATCCAAGTTCAACGCAACATGAAGATAACCACCTTCGTCATCGTTGGTCTCGATGTTCGGAATGACACCTGCTAGTGCATCCAGACTATTTACGGTGCTGATGGCTAATGCGGAAACAGCCGAACATACGATATCGCTACCGTAAGGACCAGCTTCAGCATGACCAGTCAACGTAAATTCGCTGATTTGACCTGCATGATTTCGAGTGAATGTACCTTTGATCAACTTAGGCACCTTCTTTTTTATGCTTTGATTGAGTCAATGACAACTTTAGTGTAGGGTTGACGATGACCTTGTTTACGGTGTGAATGTTTTTTAGGTTTGTATTTGAAAGTAACGACTTTCTTTTGTTTGCCGTGTTTTTCAACAGTTCCTTCAACAGTTGCACCTTCAACGATAGGAGCTCCTACTTTTGTAGATTCGCCGCCTACTAAAACAACTTGGTCGAAGACAACTTTTTCGCCAGCTTCAACGTCTAATTTTTCAATGTAGACTGCTTGACCTTCTTCAACTTTGATTTGTTTACCGCCAGTTTTGATGATTGCGTACATGCTTGTGGCACCTCCTTATGATTATATACTTAGACTCGCCATCCCAAGTGACCGAAGTACTTAATAACTTGTTCTGTGCGGTTGTAGCTGTGGGTTCCACAATTACAACATTCATAGTTTACTAAAAAAGATAGGTCAAGTCAATGATTAATTATTGACGCGCGTCCTGCTTTTTTCTACTATTAGAAGGATGATAAAATGAATTCGTCATTTCTGCTCTTCTTTAATTGATTAGCAGGGTGATAATTAGTGCGAGGTGGCATAAATGGACTATCCTGATAAATTGGTTAATTTAGTAGCGGAACGTTCAAAAGATTTTCAGCTGGAAGGATTTGTCGCAGGGCAAGGTCCGCTTCAGCCAAAATTAATGCTAGTCGGCGAGGCACCTGGTCGTAATGAAATCGTTAATCACATTCCCTTTTCAGGGGCGGCTGGAAAAGAATTGATCCAAGCCATGGCATCCATCGGACTGACGCGGGATAATACCTATATTACCAGCGCAGTTAGAAGTCGGCCTTATAAAATTGTTGAACGTGTAACCAAGCGAACGCAGGAAATTGAGATTGTTTATCCGAATCGAACCCCAAATAAAAAAGAAGTCTTAGCTCACGCACCGATTTTAGATTATGAGCTGGCAGCTGTTCAGCCAAAAATCATCGCTACTTTAGGTAATATCGGTCTGCAGCGTTTGCTTGGACCAAAATGGCAGATCAGTGAACGTCATGGCGAAGTTTATCGCGGTCCCGTACTGGAACTATCGGCAGAGCAAAACAATTATCGAATATCAGAAAAAGAATACACTATCGTCCCTCTTTTCCATCCGGCAGCGATTTTTTATAATCGTTCCCTAAGCGAAAAGATCTTGGCAGATTGGTTAACATTAGGAAATTTACTAAAGAAAGAGGAAAAATAATGCGCAATGAAATGATGTACCGTCCGATTATCAATGAAGATATTTTGCATTACTTACGGACCGAGCAAAAACAATTAACCGGCTCTTTAGGTGACTTAGAGGACCTAGCCCATGAGAATGGTGTACCGGTGATTCCCCACGAAACCGTCGTCTTCTTACAGTTTCTATTGAAACAAAAGCAGCCGAAAAATGTTTTAGAGATTGGAACCGCAATCGGTTTTTCAGCCAGCTTGATGGCAGAATCACTTGGTAAGGATGCCAAGATTACTACGATCGACCGCTTCCCTGTCATGATCGAAAAAGCAAAAAAGAATTTTGCTAAACTAGGTTTGGAAGATCAAGTGACTCTATTAGAAGGCGAAGCGGCTGACCTGCTGAGCAACTTGGAAGGTCCTTATGATTTTATTTTTATGGACAGCGCAAAATCAAAATACATTACCTTTTTGCCTGAATGTCTGCGTCTATTATCTGATGATGGTGTATTGATGGTAGATGATATTTTTCAAGCAGGTACAGTTTTGCAGCCAATCGAAGAAATTCCTCGCAAGAACCGAGCAATCCACCGGAAGCTGAACGAATTTTTAGAGGTAGTCACAAAATCGCCCGAACTAACTTCTACTTTATTACCTCTAGGTGACGGCGTAGCATTAATCTCAAAAAACAAATAATTAATGGCGGAAATTTGAAACTTTTTTGAATTTCCGCCTTTTTGCTTGTACCTGAAAAAAATCGGCGTACACTAGGGAACTGAAATGGAGGAGTTTCCTGTGAAGAACAAAAAAATAGGAGGCATCATATCAATTTTATTGGTGTGTATCCTCGGAATCATCTTATTCGAAACAAAAAATCATGTCCATGCATCAAAAAATATCAACGATCCTTTGCCAATCCCCGCACCAGTAATTATGGTTCCAGGTACAAATGGCGACGTTGATCGCTTTGATAGTTTAGTGGACTCCTTAAAACAAACAGAAAAGAATGTTGATGAAATAAAAATCACAGTCAATAAGGATGATTCAATTACCTCTTCTGGTCACTTTACAAAAAATACAAAGCGACCTATCATCGCTGTTGCTTTCGAAGATGGAACGGACCCATCACTTCCAAAACAATCTCGCTGGTTTCAAAAGGCCTTAGAGTATGCTGAAAAGTTTTATACCTTCAATACCTATGATTACTTAGGCTATTCGAACGGCGGCCTGATCATCACCGGCTATTTAGAGAATGAACAAAAAAGCAATGATCCCTCACTCTATCATTTGATTACACTAGGTACCCCCTATAACGATACTTCGTGGGAGTATAATGACAACCGTTCAACCTTTACAAAACCAAAAGCTGAGAGCAACCTTTTGAAGTACTATTTGAAAAACAAAAAGAACATTCCCAAGAATATCACTGTCTATAACATCGCCGGCAATGTCGATAATCAAAACTCTGACACCACCGTTCCATTGACAAGTGTTCTTGCCGGACGATTGATTTACAGCGATAGCGAGAAATATAAGGAGATCATTGTGAATGAACAAGCAGACCATGGTTCCTTGATTGAAAATCCAAAAACCTTGAAGTTAATCAAAGAATATCTCTTTGAATCAGTAAAATAACGAATTAGCATTGACAAGTAAGGGTAGTTTTTCTATAATAGCAATTGTTGCAAAACTACTGTCACAGTAGCTCAGCCGGATAGAGCATCCGCCTTCTAAGCGGACGGTCGGGGGTTCGAATCCCTCCTGTGATATTTTGAAGTATAACAGGGTGAAAACCTTGCTATATCAATCTGAATCATCTGTTAGCCGAGCCTGAATTCTGCTAACAGATTTTTTATTTTCTCCAAAAATCAGGGGATATTTCTTTTTTGCTAACACTTTTGCTAACACTTTTTTTTACCCTCCAAGAACCAGCGCTGTTAAATCAATGTTTTTCCACATACTACTTGCTAACACTTTTATCATACGATAACAATTGTTCCTTCAATTCCATCGGTATTGACTTGAGAATTTCCAATAGTTGTTGTTGTTTTATGTGTTCGTCTCTACTTCCACATTTATTTAATTTTGACTATATACAAATAAGGCTGCTGCGAGAATAGATTTCTATTTCGCAACAGCCTCTCTATTTTTTAGTAATCAACAAACAGTTTATTTATCTAACAAACGTTCTTTTAGATTTATTTTTTCTCCTCGTTTACGCAGATCTGAAAATTCACCAATTGCCGTGAAAAATAGATCGTTTGATGAGTTAACAGCTGTTTCAACAGAATCTTGAACCACACCAATAATGAAACCCACACCGACAACTTGCATCGCAATGTCGTTAGAAATTCCAAAGAGACTGCAGGCCAATGGGATCAGTAATAAAGATCCGCCGGCAATTCCTGAAGCACCACAAGCAGCCAAGGCCGACAGCACACACAGCATTAAGGTCAGACTAAAGGGAACAGCAATTCCTAAAGTGTGAACAGTGGCTAAGGTCATTATCGAAATGGTAATGGCAGCCCCACCCATATTAATGGTTGCTCCTAATGGTAATGAAATTGAATAAGATTCTTTTGTTAACCCTAAGCGTTTTGCCAGCATCATATTGATTGGAATATTTGCTGCAGAGCTTCGCGTGAAAAATGCTGGAATAGCACTTTCCTTCAGACAGAACCAGACAAGCGGGTACGGATTTTGTCTAATCAATACAAAAGCGACTAAAGGATATACAATCAAGTCTACAACCAGCATTGTTCCTACTAATAAAAGTAGGAGGCGGCCATATTGCGCTAATCCTGCTAAACCAGTTGAAGCGACCGAATCAAAAACTAGACCGGCGATACCAAATGGCGCCATCGCAATGACTAATTGGACTACTCCTGTGATTGCTTGAGAAAATTCGTCAATGACTTCTTTTACCGAATTTTTCCGGGTACGCATGGCAAAGCCTATTAGAGCTGACCAAAATAGAACACCTAAATAATTTCCTTCAATCATTGCCTGTAACGGATTTTGAACGATATTATTTAAAATAGTCGTCAATACATCGATCAGTGCTTTTGGTGCTTCTTGAGAACCAGAAACCTCCTGTAAAGAAATAGTTAGAGGGAAGATATAACTAGCCAGTACGGCAACTATTGCTGCTAATAAGGTGGTAAGTAAATATAATGAAATGATTGGCTTAATGAACGTTTGCGTTTCCGATTGATGTTTCGAAACGGAAGACATTATTAATACAAATACTAATAATGGAGCAATTCCCTTTAACGCGCCAACGAATAAACTACCTAATATTGCAATGAAGCTCCATTGGGGTAGAAAAACGCCTAAAATTCCCCCAACGACAATCCCAATGACAATCCGCTTGATTAGCGAAAGTTGTTTAAAAAATTCTAACAAAACAAGTGTCCCCTTTTCCATTTTTAATTATCATAAAAACAAATGATAATTAAAGTCTAATTGAAGAGGTAACTGTTTACAACATAGAATCTTACTATTTTCTAATTAATATATAATGGTCACGTTCTAATCGGACGGTCGGTAGAATAAAATCCCTGCTATGATGTATTTAAATCGTTAGGAATGTTAACTCCTAATAGTTTTTGCTTTAATAGACACAAAAAAGCACTCAGAAAAAAATCTCTGAGTGCATGGTTTTATTCTTTTACAGCTTTTGGAGCTACAAGCAATACACACATTGCTAGACCTAACACGATAAATAGGACTGCCCCCATTACATTGCCCTTCGTCAACATCGCAAAGGCGATCGTACCGAAAAGACTCGCAACCGTTAAAACGATTCCTGATTTTTGGATCCCTGTCAATTTGGCGAAAGAATTTCTAAAACCGATCGTCAATAATAAAGAGCCTACAAATGAAGCAATCCCAAAAATAATGTGTCCAATCAAGATAAGATTTTCCATGTTTCCACCTCCTACAGACCCACTATACTAGAAAGCCTGAAGGAAGACGAAGATTGTGCTTGGAAGAATTACTCCACTTGATACCGCAAAATTGTCCGACGTTTTTCCGGCGCTGTTTTTCTGGCATCATTTAGATAAATCTCTCTGTGCTGGTAACTTTTGCGTGTGCAGCCATTCTCTTTGACCAATTGATCCATCTTCTGAAATGACGCTGGTTCATCATCGAAAGAACCAAGGTGCAGAATTTGGACACAGGCTCCATCTTCGATCGTTTCAAAACAAAGTTCGTTCAGCAGCTCATTAGGCTCTTTTTTAGCCACTGCAGCAACAGAAGTTTCGAACATTTCCTGAGTGATCCAGTCAGGCTGACGCAGCATGATCTTGTATTCAAAGCTTTCTTTGTCCGTAATATCATCGACATTCTTCGTTGACCAAATACCTTCTAATGGAAAGATCGCAAATTCGGAATACTCAAACTCAGCCTGCAGTTCGGGATGTTCCTTATAAAATTTTTTGAAGCCCATCTTGATATTCCAAGCTACTGGATAGAGAACGCCTACTCGTTCAGAAAATTCTTGGTTGTTAGGATTTCCCTCGCCTTTGATCGTGA
Organism: Enterococcus hulanensis; assembly: GCF_005405485.1. Classification (GTDB taxonomy): domain Bacteria; phylum Bacillota; class Bacilli; order Lactobacillales; family Enterococcaceae; genus Enterococcus_A; species Enterococcus_A hulanensis. Next base: position 252,968 of record NZ_BJED01000004.1, read on the forward strand.
GAAATTTCTGAGGTGGTACCTTCACAATTTCTGCTTTCTTCTTCGCACCATATAAGTGCTTTTCCTGTTTTTTCCATTCATACTTCATGTCTTTTCCCTCGCTTTCAACTTTAAGCTCATTATAATGAGTGTAACCTGCAAGCTCGTGTCAGGTTTAGTAAAGATTTTTCAATTGATCGATTTTTTTGATTAACTCATTTCGGACAAAAGCTGGTTCTAGGACTTCCACTTGTCCGCCAAATGAAAGCAGGAAACTATATAAACTGTCATTCACAGGATATTCTGCCGTAACCAGCAGACGGCCGGCTTTTTCTTCAACCGTTTCAAAATTTTCGTACACACGATATGCCATCTCTGGAGCAAAAGCTAAGCGAATCGGAGTTTTTTCTGCCGTATAGATTTTTCCTGGCTGAAGGACTTTTTCTGGTGCCTCACGATCAAAGGTTTCAGTCGTTAATTGAAGTTCTCTGATTCGTTTAAGTTTAAAGAGGCGATAGTCTTGTTTTTCACAGCAATAGGCGTAGAGATACCATTCTCTGGCTTTAAAAATAAGCTTTAGCGGTTCTGCTTTGCGCTGAGATCCCGTTTTTTCGCGACTAAAATAGTGGATTTTGATGCACATTTTATGGAAAATGGCGTTTTGCAAGGTTTGAAACAGCGATTCATTTTGTAGATTCCAATCGGAAAAATCGATCTCGATCCAATTAGTGGTCTGCTTTTGAAAGACACTGCCTAACTTTTTTAATAATGCCTGATTGCTTTGCTCGTCCACGCCGCTTAATCCTTGTAAGGCAGTCAGTATTTGATTTTGTTCTTCTTCTGAGATCAATGAACGATTCAGGACAAAATTCTCAGGCAGGAAAATTCCGCCGCCCTTTCCCTGCGTTGTATAAACAGGGATTCCCGCAGCGCTTAAAATATCAATATCTCGATAAATCGTTCGGATCGATACCTCGAATTTTTCTGCCAACTCAGGTGCAGTGGTATTTCCTTTATCCATTAAGTAATAAACCATCTGAAATAATCGGTATTCGGCCATGCCCTCACCTCCATGTTTAGTATACCAGCTAGAACCTGCAACCTTGTGTCAGGTTATAAAAAAGCCCTGCTTCTCAAGTCCATTTTGAGAAAAGCAGGGAAAATTTTTTATTTGTTTAAAAATGCTACGATGAAAAAGATCGCTGAGATAGCCAGACAAGCGTAACCGGTAAATTTCCCCAGTTTAAGTTCAAAGGCGGTGTACTCTTTTTCGCCTGAGCTGATTAAGTTAGAAAGAAAATAGTATTTCCGAAAAATGATTAGATAAGCCGCGACAGCTCCAGCAGTACCTAGTATCACATATTCGGTAAACAGATCGATGATACTCATCGAACCCAATAAAATCGGAACAATCACAGAAAATACAAAAAGGCTCTTAACAGCTAGTTGTTTTTTATCCTTCATTTGACCCACCTCCGGAAAATAGATTTTACAGTTATTACCTATTTTATCATTAATGTTCGTATAATCTTCAACCATATTCACTGAAATTATTCTCCCTACTTGAACAGCAAAATACACCGTTTAGTTATCCAAACGGTGTAACAATATGTCTTTAAGGTTTGAGCAGAACTTTACCGATACTTTTGCCCGTCTCTAAAAATTCGTGAGCCTGCCTGCCATCTGCTAGTGAAAACACAGTGGGCTCACTGATGTCGATTTGTCCTTTGGCGAAGTAGCTGAACAAGCGCTCACTGCGTGTTTTTCGTTCCTCATAGCTGGTCAGGTAATCCCATAGATCGCCTGTTAATATACTTTTTGATTCTGACATCAAAGCAACCGGATCGATTTTTACTGGATCGCCGCCTGCCATACCGAAAAATACGACTTTCCCACGATGCTGGATCAACGCTAAGCTTTGCTGGAGCGTGGAGCCGACACCATCGTATGCCGTCACAAATTTCCCCTCAAGCGTTTTGACCCAAGAGGTTTCCCGACTAGGATAGACCTGCTTTACTCCATGGGATAATGCTAATGCTTGTTTTTCTGCTGATGATGCCGAGCCATAAACTTCGATCCCATCAGCCACCAGCATTTGGGAAAGTATTTGACCAACGCCGCCGCTGATTCCTGTGATAAAGACTTTTTCTCCCGGACTATTTTTTCCAAGATCGTGGGCAAGAAAATCGGCGGTCATCCCCTGCAATCCGATACTTGCGGCTAATTGACTGTCGATTTCGGTCGGCAACTGAATCGCCTGCTCGCTTTGGACCGCAACATATTCTGCGTTGGCAAACGGTACATCTACAAATAGAACCGTTTCGCCAACTTGCTGTCTCGTTACCTTTGCACCGATTTCAACAATGACTCCAACGCCTTCGTATCCATTGATATACGGCTCATGTTTTTCAATATGATAGGTTCCTCTGCGACGATAGATATCCGCAAAATTCAAACCGCTGTAATCCACTTTTACTAATACTTCGTTTTCGGTGATGACAGGCTGAGGGATTTCTCCATATTGCAACACTTCACTGCCGCCAAATTTTTCAAAATACAATGCTTTCATGACAGAGGCTCCTTTAGTTATTTCCTCAACTATACTATGACGAAAATTTTTCAGCAAAATATCGGATTGCATTCCTTCCTCCGCTCTGATAGATTTAAATGACCTTAGTTTAATGAGAGGAGCACCATTAATGAAACTAGTAACTTTACCGCAAGCTCTATCTGTTTACAAAGTGTCCGATTTAAAAATGATCGACCTGAACCAGCAACCATTGTTTATCGGCGTAACTGATGAGGAAACATCGATTGTTTCTGCCACTGATAACGTTCCTGCTGATACGCTTGAACAAGAAGACGGTTGGACAGGGTTTAAGATCGAAGGCGTGTTGGATTTCAGCCTTGTGGGAATTCTCGCCAAAATTGCGTCGCTGTTAGCGGATCGCGAAATTAGTATTTTTGCTGTCTCCACTTACAATACCGATTATATTTTGATCAAAGCTGAAAAGTATGAGGCTGCTGCTGCGGCTTTGCGTGAAGGCGGATATATTGTCTCGTGAGATTTTTAAATCCTCAAAAGAGCCTATGATGGGCTCTTTTTTCATGTCTTTGTCATTTTTCGCGACCGTTCCAGCCTTTTATCCGAGAAGAAAATAGGGCTTTGGTTGGACGAAACGCTTCCGATTATCTCTTATTATGAGAGTGTAGT
>NZ_BJED01000005.1:0-75364 GCF_005405485.1 Enterococcus hulanensis
ACTTGCATGTATTAGGCACGCCGCCAGCGTTCGTCCTGAGCCAGGATCAAACTCTCATATAAAGTGTTTGAAACAGTCGTTAAACTGTTAAGCTCAATTTGTTAATTGACTTGCTAGCATATTGCTTGCTATGTTGTTTGTTTCTATTAATATAGAAACGCCCTACACATTTGGTTTGTTTTATTCGTTCAGTTTTCAAAGGTCTACATGGTTTGCCGCTTTGTTTCAGCAACTTTTATATCTTAACAGGTTGCCGAGCAATTGTCAACAACTTTCTTGAAGTTTTTTTCAAAGAAGTTGCCGTCATCGCTTTATGCGACTTTGATAGAATAACTGAAAGTCAGTTATCTGTCAACAATATTTTTAGTGTTTCGAAAGATTTTTTATCGTTTCAGAACATAAAATAATATAGCAGTTTTATAAGGTTTGGTCAACGAAAAAAATGCTATTTTATCCACTTTTTTCAATTCCGATGAATAATTGGAAACAGAGAGGTTTTGTTCGTTTTTTTTCTTTTGAAAGCATTTTTTTCGGTTATTAAAAAAATAATTTTCGTCATTCTATTTTTGATTTTTTCTTAACTCATAATGCTGTCTTTCGCCTTCCGTTGATTTCTTTGGTAAAATAAGGGTGTGTTTATTTATATATATGAACGGAGGAACATTTAAATGAAAGTATTAGTTGCAGATGATGATAAAGAAATTGTAGAACTATTAAGTATTTATTTGCATAATGAAGGCTATGAAGTCGTAAAAGCATACGATGGCAAAGAAGCCTTGAGTAAACTTCGAACCACAAATGATATTGATTTACTCCTATTAGATATTATGATGCCTGTTATGGATGGTATGCAAGTCGTAAAAGAGTTAAGAAAAGAATCGCAAATTCCAATTATTATGTTGACGGCTAAGACAACAGATATGGATAAAATCAAGGGATTAGTTGCTGGTGCGGATGATTATGTAACAAAACCATTCAATCCTTTAGAAGTCATGGCTAGAGTAAAGTCTTTATTACGCCGGACGAAGATGCATGTTGCTGAAGATCAACCAGATATTCTTGAGATTCAATCACTGATCATTAACAAAGATTCTCATGAAGTCAAAACAGTAGATGGAAAAGAAATTCAATTAACTGCTTTAGAGTTTGGCATTCTATACTTATTAGCTAGTCATCCGAATCGTGTTTTCAGCGCCGATGAAATTTTCGAACGAGTGTGGAAACAAGAAAGTATCGTCTCAGCGAAAACGGTCATGGTTCATGTCAGTCACTTGCGTGATAAGATCGAAGAAGCGACTGATGGTGAAAAAGTGATCCAAACCGTATGGGGTGTGGGTTATAAAATAGATGCAAAATAAACTAGAAAAGAAAAAACGTGTCACCCTTACTTCAAAAGAAGTCAGTGAGTTAATCGCTGAAGGAATCGTTACCGTAATCTTATTGCTTCTATTAAATGTTGCAATTATGGTGCTTTTTACTCAGATGTTAAATAATTCACCGGATCTAACTGATGCAATCTATCGTTCAAAAGATATTTTCGCTAATAATCTTGGTAGTGACATCTTTTGGAGTGGACGCAATTTTGTTATTCCTCTTTTCATCATCATTGATGTGCTGATTGTCTTTTGGCGATTGATTAGACGTTATCGTCAAATGCAGTTACGACACATCATTAATGAGCTACATTACATCGCTAATGGGAATTATGATTACCGAATCCCCTTTGAATTACGTGGGGATCTTAGCAAAGTTGTCGACAGTATAAATGGTTTAGTAGATAGTACGGTTGCAGCTATAGAAGATGAACGAGAAATTGAAAAGTCGAAAGATGAACTAATTACAAATGTCAGCCATGACATTCGCACACCGTTAACTTCTATTATTGGTTATCTCGGTTTGATCGAAGACGGTCAATATCAAAATAATGATGAGATTCTTAAATACACAAGTATCGCATACAAAAAAGCCAAACAAATGAAATCTTTAGTTGAGGACTTGTTTGAATATTCAAAGGTTCGACAACCTTCTGTTCCTGTTAATACCGTCTCTTTTGATATGGTACAATTATTGGAACAATTGGCTGCTGACTTTGAATTAGAAGCAAAAAAGAAAAACATTCAAATTCAAGTTGAAACAAAAGAAAACCAACTGATAATGGATGGCGATACAGAAAAGCTCGTTCGCGTCTTTAACAATTTAATTACAAATGCGTTAAAATACGGGACTGAGGCCAACAAGATTGTTATCGAGATTGAAAAGGCGAAAAATGAAGCAGTCGTTACTGTCAAAAATAATGGGATACCGATTCCTAGAGAAGCTCTGGATCAATTATTTGATCGTTTCTATCGTGTTGATGGCTCTCGTTCTCAGGAAATCAGCGGAACTGGATTAGGTTTGGCTATTGCCCAAAATATTGTTAATCTTCATGGTGGTTATATCTATGCGCAATCAAATGATGATTGGACTTCTTTTATCATTCACTTGCCGCTTTATAAGAACCAAGTGAAGCCTATTTCAGATAATCATTGACTTTAAAATTTTGATTGCTTATACTAATCTCAATAAGATATGCAGGAAACCAAGTACATGGGTTTGTTTTTTTAGAGAGTTGATGGCTGGTGAAAATCAACAAAACAACTTATGGAAATCCAGTTTCACGATCTGTGTTTTTTGAAAGAAAAACCGTGTGACGTCGATATCCGTCTTTCAAGTGCAGCGTATGCTGAATTTGGGTGGTACCGCGAAATTCAACACCTTTTCGTCCCTATTAAAGGGAGGAAAAGGTGTTTTTTTATTTTAAAGGAGGAAAAATAATGCTAGACGTAAAAATGATTCGAAACAACTTTGCAGAAGTAAATGAAAAATTAGCAACTCGAGGCGTAAAAGAGGAAGTATTGAAACGTTTCTTAGATTTGGATGAACAACGTAGACAACTACTAGTAAAAACAGAAGAATTAAAAAAATATCGAAATGACGTTTCAAATGAAATCGCAAAATTGAAACGCGAAAAAAATGATGCGGCTGATAAAATTGCAGAAATGAAAGAAGTTGGTGTAAAAATCAAAGATTTCGATACTCAAGTAGACAAGATTGATACACAATTAACAGAAATAACAACAACTTTACCTAATCTACCGCATGACTCTGTACCAATCGGTGAAGATGAAGATGACAACATAGAAGTTCGTCGTTGGAGTGCCCCTCGTCAATTCTCTTTTGAACCAAAACCTCATTGGGAGGTCGCAGAAAATCTGGATATCTTAGATTTTGAACGCGGCGCAAAAGTGTCAGGTAGCCGTTTTGTTTATTACAAAGGTTTAGGGGCAAGATTAGAACGTGCGGTTTACAATTTTATGTTAGATGAACATGTTTATGAACAAGGTTATACGGAAATGATTACGCCTTACCTGGTAAATAGCAAGTCAATGTTTGGTACGGGGCAATTCCCCAAATTCAAAGAAGATGTTTTTCAAGTTGAAGATCGTGACTTGACGTTGATTCCAACAGCAGAGGTCCCTCTAACGAACTATTATGCTGATGAAATTTTAGATGGTAAAGAGTTGCCGATCTACTTCACAGCCTTGTCTCCTTCTTTCCGTTCTGAAGCAGGGAGTGCTGGACGCGACACTCGCGGTTTGATTCGTTTACACCAATTCCACAAAGTAGAAATGGTAAAATTCAGCGACAAAGAAACTTCTTACGATGAACTAGAAAAGATGACTCAAAATGCAGAAATTCTCTTGCAAAAATTAAACTTGCCTTATCGCGTCATCACATTATGTACAGGCGACATGGGCTTCTCAGCTGCTAAAACTTATGATTTGGAAGTATGGGTTCCTGCTCAAGATACTTATCGTGAAATTAGTTCATGTTCAAATTGCGAAGACTTCCAAGCACGTCGCGCAATGATACGTTATCGCGATGAAGATAGCAAGGTTCAATATGCTCATACACTGAACGGTTCTGGCTTGGCCGTTGGCCGGACTGTGACCGCCATCTTAGAAAACTATCAAAACGAAGATGGATCAGTTACCGTCCCAGAAGTCCTAGTACCATATATGGGAAATGTGAAAGTCATAAAGAAAGAAAAATAATTCATAAAAATGGCGTCTTCGCATATGCGAAGACGCCATTTTTAAGTAATTAATTTTTATTGTTCAACTGAATAGTTCGGTGCTTCTTTAGTAATTTGAACATCATGAGGGTGCGATTCTTTTAATCCATTGCCGCTCATTTGAACAAATTGTGCATTTTCACGTAAATGTGCTAGATCACCTGCACCAACGTAACCCATTCCTGCCTTCAAACCGCCAATCATTTGGAAAATAATATCTGCGGCTGATCCTTTATAAGCTACACGACCTTCGATACCTTCAGGAACTAATTTATTGGCTTCATTAACGCCGCTTTGGAAATAACGATCGCTTGAACCTTTTTCCATCGCACCTAAAGAACCCATTCCGCGATATGTTTTGAATCGACGACCTTGATAAATTTCAAATTCACCAGGAGACTCGTCTGTTCCGGCTAGCATTGAACCAAGCATAACTGCGTGTCCGCCTGCTGCTAATGCCTTTACAATATCACCAGAATATTTGATTCCGCCATCAGCAATAATTGCCTTTCCGTACTGACGTGCCACTGATGCTGCATCATAAATTGCTGTTAATTGAGGTACTCCCACACCAGCAACCACTCGTGTTGTACAGATTGAACCAGGTCCAATACCCACTTTTACAACGTCTACGCCAGCGTCATATAAAGCTTTTGCACCTTCAGCTGTTGCGATATTGCCTGCAATTAAAGTAGCTTCTGGGAACGTTTCACGGATTTCGCGAATTTTGCGTAAAACACCAGCGCTATGACCATGAGCAGTATCGATCACAATACCATCAGCGCCCGCTTTTAACAAAGCCTCAGCTCGTTCAAAAGTATCACTAGTTACACCGACAGCCGCAGCAACTAATAAACGACCATGCTCATCTTTAGCAGCATTCGGGAATTCAATAACTTTTTCGATATCTTTAATTGTAATCAAGCCGCTTAAGCGACCTTCTTCATCAACTATCGGTAATTTTTCGATTTTGTGCTTTTGTAGTGTTTTTTCGGCATCTTGTAATTTAGTACCAACAGGCGCTGTTACTAAACCATCCTTAGTCATAACTTCGTGAATAGGGATATCATAATTTGTTACAAAACGCATATCTCTATTCGTAATAATTCCGACTAACTTGCGATTTTCCAATGTTTCTACGATTGGCACACCACTAATACGATAACGACTCATTAAATCTTCAGCATCTTGTACTTTGTGCTCTGGTGTTAAGAAAAACGGATCAATAATTACACCGCTTTCTGAACGTTTTACTTTACGAACCTCATCTGCTTGGGCAGCAACACTCATATTTTTATGGATGACTCCCAGACCACCTTGGCGGGCCATAGCAATTGCCATTTTACTATCTGTCACAGTATCCATACTTGCGCTCATTAATGGAATGTTCAATTTGATGTTTTTCGCCAACTGTACACTCATATCCACATCATTTGGCAATACATGACTCTCCGCTGGAATCAACAAAACATCATCAAACGTCAGACCTTTTTTTGCAAACTTCGTTTCCCAATTAGACATTGTTCGTTACCACTCCCCAGAATTATTTTTAATAAAAAAACTAACAGAATGAGCGAGTGAAGTCAATAACTTGTGTCGAAATCCTCATCTAACCTTTATTTTTCTATAGGCTCAAACCATTTCTCAAGTAACTCAGCAGTTATTTCACTGTTTTCCTCAAGTATTTGATAGGTTGCTTGATTTGTATCGCTGTCACGAATCAAATAGAAACCCTCTTTATTCGAAAAATTATCCAAGTGAATTACTGTAAAACGTTCATCGACTTGTTGAACTCCTTTAAATATTTCACGTAACAGTGTTTTTGCTTGATGAATATTTTCTTGATGTTCTTGTGCCTTATCTACAGCTGCAGTTAACGTATACCCTTCATCTAAAAAATGCTTAATAATCTCTACTTTAATCACCATCGGCAACTTAAATTTCCGATTACCGTTTTTTTCCCCGGTAGATTTAATATATCCTTTTTGTTCCCAATATCGAATTTGACGTGGTGAGACGTCAGTTACTTTACTTAATTCACTGATACCTACTAATAAGTCATCACTTTCTAGGAGCTGTTTGACCGTATTATTCTTCACAACGCATCCCTCTCTTCACCTTATGATTATACTTTCGCTAACAAGCGTGTCAAGTAAGTTGACAAAGAATTTGAATAGCAGTAAAGTAACAAACGGACATTTATTGTTTCTGAAAATTTACAAAAAAGAGAGAAGGCGTTAGATCGTGAGTAATAATCAAACGGTCGATATTTACGGGAAACCCTACAATCGTTCTTTATTAGTCGTTGTACTACTAATAGGGACATTTTGTACGGTGTTAAACCAAACTTTGTTAACAACAGCTTTTCCAGCACTAATGAAAGCTTTCGACATATCTGCTTCTAGTGTTCAATGGCTAACAACTGGCTTCTTGTTAGTTAACGGGATTATGATCCCTATCAGCGCATGGCTGATTAATAAATTTAGTTCAAAAAAATTGTATTTAACTGCAATGACAATCTTTTTGATTGGTACGATTACTTGTTTCATCGCACCAAATTTTTCGACTTTATTAATTGGACGATTAATACAAGCTGCTGGTGTTGGGATTTCAATGCCATTACTACAAAATATTATGCTTTCAATCTTCCCGCCAGAAAAACGCGGCTCTGCAATGGGAATGGCTGGAATCGTTATCGGACTTGCCCCAGCATTAGGACCTACCCTTTCTGGTTGGATTATTGATCATTATACTTGGCGCGATCTTTTCGGCATGGTGATCCCTATTGTCATTTTAGTTTTAGTACTAGCTACCTTTTTAATGAAAAGTGTTATTCAATTGTCTAACCCTAGTATTGATATCTTATCTGCTTTATTATCAACAATTGGTTTTGGCAGCTTGTTATATGGTTTCTCTTCTGTTGGTAATGACGGTTGGGGCAGTGCTAAAGTTATTGGATTTTTAGTCGTTGGTGTTGCCGTTATCGGCTTATTCGTATGGCGGCAGTTACATCTAGAGCATCCATTTTTAGAACTACGGGTATTTAAGTCACCAATTTTTACAATTGCGGCAATTTTAAGTGGTGTGGTTAATATGGCGATGGTTGGTGCCGAAATGGTTCTTCCTTTATACATTCAAAATATTCGTGGGGAATCAGCTTTCCACTCTGGTTTAATGTTATTACCAGGTGCCTTAATTATGGGGTTAATGATGCCTATTACGGGAGCAATCTTTGATAAGCATGGGGCAAAACGTTTAGCAATTAGTGGGATGTTAATCTTAACAGCGGCTACTTTACCTTTCGCATTTTTAACTTCTGAAACACCAATTGCTATGATCGTAATCTTATACGCAATGCGGATGTTCGGCATTTCAATGGTCATGATGCCTGTCACTACTTCAGGTATGAACGCCTTACCAATGAATTTGATCAGTCATGGTACGGCTGTAAACAACACCTTCCGTCAAGTTGCAAGCTCCATCGGAACAGCCATATTGATTAGCGTGCTTACTAATGTTACGAAAGATAATTTACCGGCAGCACATTTGCTAAAAACTTTACCACTATCATATAAGAATCAAGCAATCAGTGCTACATTGTCTGGTTATCATGCAGCCTTCTATGTTGCAGTAATATTTGGTGTCGTTGGCTTTATCATTACATTTTTCTTAAAAGCCAATCAAAAAGCTGAAGGAGGTATAGCAAAATGATTTTCGCTATCACAATTATCAGTGTATTAGCTTTTGCACTAACTAATATTTTTGCAAAAAAAACTTGGCAAACATTTCTTTCAGTAATTTTTGCAGCTATCTTCTTAATCAGCTTAGGTTTCATTACCGCTAATGATCACTATCACTACGGTATGAAAAAAGTTACCGAGACCACAACTCAGACACTGACTTCTACGACTGATAATAAAAACATGAATATGTTGCTCTATCAACCTCTTGGTGATGGCACAGAAAAGATTTACCTATACAAAACGAATGAATCACAGAAAAAACCAAAAACAACCGGAACAGATCATGTCACCAACACTGTAAAAAAAGATCAAACAAAAACACAGTTACGTACGGATAAAACATATTGGGTCTATAAAAATGATACTGCCAAATTCTGGTTTGGACTTTCTAGTAAAAATCATCAACTAATCAATGAAAAAAATACTTTCAATATTCAAAAAGATTGGCTCGTTTTAAGTACGGATCAAGCAAAAAAATTAGCTAAATTAGCAACTGAAAACAAAGCTACTATGGAAAGCGAAGCTAAAAACTTTGTTCAAGAAAAAGTTAAAGCTGCTATAATACAAAATCCATCAATGGATCAAACAACACAGCAAAAAATAATTCAACAGGCTACAAAAGAATATCAACAACAAGCAATGACAAAATTGATTGCTAAAGCAACAAAATAGCTAAAAAAAGGGAGACAAAGTTCAAATGAACCTTGTCTCCCTTTTTTCTATCTACGCGGTGCAGTTGCTAAGCTGCTGATAATTCCAAAACGTTTTTTCAAGTAATATCGTAACGCTAATGCAAGAGCTGATAAAACAACCATAAGCATCGGGTCAAGAACAGGATTCAATGCCGGCGGTAATAATGCTGCTCCATTGAATACTAAAAACCACACAATTGTAACTGAGACTAACATAAGAATCGTCTTCCAAGTTTTTGGTTTTTTCGATCTATCTGCCCCAGGTTGTTCAAACTGGTAGACAAATAGGTACATCATGTAAAACACTAGTCCACCCACAGCAGAGGCTACGAGTAATGTTGTTAGACCATAAGTAACAGTTGGTGTTCCACGTGAAACAAACAATCCCATAATCCCAGCAACAATTCCTAATAGACCAAATAACAATAAGCAGTTGTCTAACCACATCAATGAAGCAGTAGTTGATTTTTTCTGTTCAGCCGGCTTATTAACAATTGCATCCAACCGCTCTGAAACAGTACCAAATAATTGTCTTGCTGTTTTTCCGGATTTCTGTTCTTCAACTAAAATTGGCAGCATCTCATTTAAGGCTACGATGGTTTGTTCATCCGTCAAGTTCGCTGCTTTTAAAGATTTTTTCAAGTCAAAAATGTATTGCTCGTTACGCTTAGTCAGCTTCTCTTCAAGTTGAACATTTTCTGCTTGCAACGTTTGTAACTTTTCTGGTTCCATTGTTTCTTTCCTCCCTAAACGTTGAAACGGAACAACATTACATCGCCGTCTTGTACGACATAATCTTTTCCTTCTAATCTGACACGGCCAGCCTCTTTTGCTGCGTGCATACTGCCATATTTATTTAAATCTTCAAAAGATACTGTCTCAGCTCGAATAAATCCACGTTCAAAGTCTGTATGGATGATTCCAGCCGCTTGAGGTGCTTTCGTCCCCTTTCGGAACGTCCAAGCACGAACTTCTTGTTCGCCTGCAGTAAAGTAAGTCGCTAAACCTAACAAGTCATATGCTGTGCGAATTAACTGATCTAGCCCAGATTCTTCTATTCCCATAGCTTCTAGAAATTCTGCTTTGTCTTCATCTTCCAGTTCAGCAATTTCTTCTTCCGCTTCAGCACAAACAACGATTACTTCAGAATGTTCACTAGCTGCAAAATTACGCACAGTTTGCACGTATTCATTGTCATCTGGACTAGCAACTGTATCCTCATCGACATTTGCCACGTAAAGAACAGGTTTACTTGTTAGTAAGAACAATCCTCTTACGATTTTTTGTTCTTCTTCTGTAAATTCAATTGTTCTAGCGGATTGCCCTTCCTCTAAAACAGGTTTTAGTTTATCCAATACGGCTAATTCTGCAACTGCATTCTTTTCTTTCGTTTTCGCTACCTTTGCTACACGAGCATAGCGTTTATTAATCGAATCTAAGTCAGCTAAAACTAACTCTAAGTTAATCGTTTCTATGTCTTCTAATGGATCAACTCGGCCCTCAACATGCGTAATATTTTCATTATCAAAACACCGCACCACATGACAAATTGCATCAACTTGACGGATATGGCTCAAGAATTGGTTTCCTAATCCTTCTCCTTTGCTAGCACCTTTCACAATGCCCGCAATATCGGTAAATTCAAAGGTTGTTGGAACTGTCTTTTTAGGGTGGACCAACTCAGTTAGACGTTCTAAACGCCAATCAGGTACTTCTACCATTCCAACATTGGGATCAATTGTCGCGAAAGGATAGTTAGCAGCCTCTGCACCTGCTTTAGTAATTGCATTAAATAATGTAGATTTACCAACATTGGGCAATCCTACGATTCCGGCTGTTAAGGCCATGGTTTACTTCACTCTTTCTCTACTAAGGAATTATTCTTGAGTCGAATCTTTTTTCTTCTCAAGGATTTTTTTCATTTTCTTTTCAAAATCGCGGCGTGTCATCATAACGATATGTCCGCAATTTACACATTTGATTTTGATATCCGCACCCATACGAATGATCTCCCAGCGATTTGTCTGGCAGGCATGCGGTTTCTTCATCTCAACGATATCACCTAAATCATACATCTGGCAAACCCCCACATTCATTCTTTTTAGATACTATTCATCTATGATTCATCAAAATGTATATTCAAAATATCTAAGATACGAGTAAGGTCAGATGGAGAGAGGTATTCAATCGAAATTTTTCCTTTTCCGTCTTTTTCAACAATCTCAACACCTGTTCCGAATTTATCCATCAGACGATCTTCACTTTCCCGTAAATAATAAGGTTTTTCCTTGGTTAAACGAGGACCGTTTTTCTTGTCCTTTGCTTTACCTTCATTATATTCGTTAACAATCTGTTCTAATTGACGAACCGTCAAGCTTTCTTTTACCGCACGATTTGCTAATTTCAAGATTTGATCTTTTTTCTTCAATCCTAACAACGTACGAGCTTGTCCCATTGACAAACGCTCATCTTGCACCATTTCTTTAACTAATTTAGGCAAGGTCAATAGGCGTAAATAATTAGCGATGTATGGGCGGCTTTTTCCTAAACGATTGGCCACATCAGCTTGGGTTAGTTTTAGATTTTTCATTAACATCTCATAGGCTTCAGCTTCTTCCAACGGATTCAGATCTTCCCGTTGTAAGTTTTCCAATACTGCAATCTGCATCATCGCTTCCTCATCAAACTCACGAATGATGGCAGGAATTGTTTCTTTCCCTGCCAGTTTAGAAGCCCGGAAACGGCGTTCACCAGCTATTAACTCATACCCTTTAACCGCTGACTTTCTTACAATGATTGGTTGAAAAACTCCGGATTGTTCAATTGAATTAGCCAATTCTTGCAAAGTGGTTTCATCAAATGATTTCCGTGGTTGATAGGGATTGGGACGTAGATCACTTAAAGGAATCTCGACCACTTGATCCTTCTTCATATCCACTTCTTCTATCTCAGAAAGATCTTGAAATAGAGCATCGATACCGCGACCTAATCCTTTATTTTTGCTCACGAACTAACACTTCCTTTGCTAGAGCTTGATAGACTTCAGCACCTTTTGAGCGTGGATCATAATCAATGATTGGCTTCCCGTGACTAGGTGCTTCAGATAAACGGACATTTCTCGGAATAATCGTATCGTAAACTTTTTCTTGGAAATAGCGGCGGACTTCTTCTACAACTTCCGCACCCAAATTTGTGCGAGCGTCGTACATAGTTAACAGTACACCTTCGATTTCTAAGCCTGGATTGAAATGTTTTTGTACCAAACGAACAGTATTCAAAAGCTGACTCAATCCTTCCAATGCATAATACTCACATTGAACTGGAATCAAGATCGCATCGCTGGCAGTAAAAGCATTAATCGTTAAGTGGCCTAATGATGGCGGACAATCCACCAAAATAAAGTCATACTCATCACTGACTTCTGCTAAGGCACTCTTTAAACGTGATTCTCGTGCCATCATAGAAGTTAATTCGATTTCTGCACCAGCTAATTGCAAAGTAGCTGGGACAATTGATAAGTTTTCCCGTGAGGTTTTAATAATTGTCTCTTTAATTGGAACTTCATTGACTAAAACGTCGTAAATATCTTGTTTCACATCAGGCTTGCGTACACCTAAGCCGCTTGTAGCATTTCCCTGGGCATCGCTATCGATCAACAAGACTTTCTTACCATCATACGCTAAGCACGCACCCAAATTGACAGTCGTCGTCGTTTTACCAACACCGCCTTTTTGGTTTGCAACAGATATGATCCGTGCCATCTAATTTCCTCCTAGTTCCTACTAAAAAATTTATTTCCCTAAAGGAAAATAATTTATAATATCCATTTAATTATTTTAAAGGTTGCTTATTCGGCAGACCAGCTTTACGTGGATATTTTTTTGGTGTTTCTTTCTTCTTTTGCACTGTAATGATATGACGTGTATCTCCATTTGGCAATGAAACATCTTCGGCATTAATCAGCTTGCCGCCTAATAGTGCGATCGCTTGTTTTGCTTCAGCTAATTCTTCTTCACTTTTTGCTGCTTTTAGGGCAAAGAAATACCCTTCCTTTTCAACTAAAGGCAAACAAAGTTCCGTCAAAACATTCAATCGAGCTACTGCCCGAGCAGTCACAAAATTAAATGCTTGCCGAAATTCAGGGTTTTGTCCAAATGTTTCTGCTCTATCATGATAAAGATGCACACCATCTAGTTGCAATTCATTTACCAGTGTTGTTAAAAAAGTAATTCGTTTATTCAAAGAATCGACGATTGTAACCTCTAATTCTGGAAAAACGATTTTTAACGGCAAACTAGGAAAACCGGCACCTGATCCTACATCACACAGATTTCCTTCTGGTTTGAAGGTATCCGAGAAAGCTAATGTAATCGAATCATAAAAATGTTTCAAATAAACTTCCTTATGTTCTGTAATTGCAGTGAGATTCATCTTTTGGTTCCATTCAACCAATAAATGAAAGTACGTCGCAAATTGATCCATCTGTCTGGTTGACAGTTCAATCCCTTGCTTACCTAATTCCACTTGAAATTCTTCTGGTGTCATAAAAAATCCTTTCATTTTCGTGAAACAGCAAAATGTTTCACAGACTATCCTATACTTTAACGTATTATTGCCTTACATGCAATGGTTTACGTATGTTTCACACAGAGATTAAGAAAGGTTTAATCCCATTTTTTATTCGTGTTTTCCAGACAAAAATCATAGAACTTTTTCAAAACTGGAATTTCTAAATTATTTTTTTTCACAGCTAAATAAATATTTCGATCATCCAAGTCATCGGTAATAGTCAATTTCTTTACAGGAAAAGAACTGATTGATGGGATATTGGGCATGATCGCTATCCCATAATTTTGTCCGACAAAACCTAAAACACTATGATCTTCTTCTAGTTCACAGACAATCTCTAACTCTAGTTTCAGACTTTTTATTTGTTGATCTAAATAAGGACGCAGTCCACTTTGTTTACTATAGCAAACGTATGGATAGTTAGTCGTTTCTTGCAAAGAAATACTGTCATATTTTGCCAAGGGATGCGCCAATGGGACTACCACCACCATCTCTTCCTGTGTTAAAATTTGATAAATCAATTCAGAATCGTTACTCACTTTTGAGCAAATCCCAATATCTATTCGATCATCAAGCAACATTTGAATTATTTGGTTGGAGTTGCCTTGTTGAAATTCAAAATTAATTTTTTGATGACCTTTCTGATGGAAAGATTGTGTCAATTTTGGCGCTAGATTAGCTCCCATCGTAAAAATAAAACCAAATTGAATTTCACCAGAATCAGGATCAACCATCTCCTGTAATTTACGTTGGCCTTTTTCGATTTCAGCCAAAGCCGGAGAAACATATTCATAAAAAATCCGTCCGTGGCGAGTCAATTGAATATTTCGTCCTTTTTTTTCAAACAGCGTTACTCCAATTTCTTGTTCCAACATCGTCATTGCATGACTGATATTAGGCTGAGATGTATTGGATTCTTTCGCTGCTTGTGTCATATGTTCTGTTTGAGCTAATGTCACAAAAAATTCTAATTGTCGCAAATTCACTTTTTCACCCCATCACTAAAAAGTATCCATTTATTTGATAAATAGAGTTTATCAATTTTATTGATATAAATCATTAGTTTTCATAATAAATTTGCGTTATTATGTGGGTGACTTCAAGTGAAATAGATCACATGAAAGGAGTCTCTTATGAAGAAAGAAAACTATCGCCTTTTAATTTCTAGTTTATATTTTAATTATATTTTTCAAGGAATGGCTGCTATTATTTTATCTCAAAATATGGCAAATTTAAAAATACACTGGCAAGCCTCCACCGCTCAAGTCACGTTAGTCATGAGTGCTATCGGACTGGGAAGGATTTTAAGTTTATATTTTTCTGGTTACATTTCAGATAAATTCGGACGAAAAAAAACAGTCTTAATTGCTATCGCTTCTTATATGATTTTCTTTTGCGGCATGCTTCTTGGTCCTAACTATAAATTAGCGTTTTTTTTAGCTATGTTTGGTGGTGTCAGCAATGCCTTTCTTGATACTAGTACCTATCCGACATTAGTTGAAGCTTATCCTGATGAACGGGTAAATAGTTCTTTAAGTGTTTTAAACAAAGCTTTTATCTCTCTTGGCCAATTTCTATTACCCTTTATTACACGTTATTTACTGCAACATGATCTATTTTTTGGGTGGCCGTTTATCCTATGTGCATTGTGTTTATTCGCTAATATGTTTTACTTGCTTTTTGCTCGCTTCCCGAAGTCAGCAACGCTCATAAAAAAGGATGCGGATATTACAACAGCTCCTACGCCTAAAAATCGCGGAAAATTTAAAATAGACGGAATTGCATTATTGATTTTTTCTTTTGTTTCCGTCTCATTATTTAATATTTTTATTTTATGGATTCCTCAATATGCTGAAAGTATGCAGATAGTTTCTCATGAAAATAGTCTAATTTTCGTCAGCCTTTACAGCACGGGATCATTTATCTCGGTATTCTTTACTTCGGGCATAGTAAAAAAAGGGATCAATATTCCTAAGTTTATCAGTTTCTGTCTTTTGATCTCAGGGATATCGCTGCTCTTGATGCTAATTTATCCAAGTTTCGCTACAGTCATTGCAGCAGCTATCTGTATTGGAATTTTTGCTGCTGGCGGTATTTGGCAGTTGGGGTTAGCCTTGATGCTGGAACTGTTTCCTAAAAAGAAAGGCAAATGCACTAGTTATTATTCACTAGCGACTTCTGTCTCTATTATGGTTACACCCTACATTACAGGCATACTTAGTGAACAAGGTATCGCTTATGTTTTTTGGTTCGTTATTCTTTTAAACGTGATTGGGTTGATTGCTTCACTCGTTATCGTTCATCGTTACAATAAATTAGTAAAACGATTAGTCTTAAGCTAATCGTTTTATTTATTCGCTTTATTGATTTTATCAATATAAAGCATTAGTTTTTCATCGAATTAAATTCTAAAATGGGTATAATCAATTGTGATTTAATTCATAAGAAGAAAAAATAGAAAACGCTTTGATTGAGAATTGTTGAACAAATAAATTGAAAAGAGGAATTTACAAATGACTGAAAGACTTACTGGACACACTTTATTAATCAGCTTGATTGCAACACCCATCCGCCACAGCATGTCTCCTACAATGCATAACGAAGCTTTTGCTAAGTTAGGACTTGATTATGCCTATTTAGCATTTGAAGTTGGTAATAACGAGTTGAAAGATACGGTTCAAGGGATTCGTGCCTTGGGTATCCGTGGTTCAAATGTTTCAATGCCTAATAAACAGGCTATTATTCCTTATCTAGACGAAGTTTCTCCCGAAGCCTCTTTAATTGGTGCAGTTAATACTGTTACAAATATTGATGGCAAAGGACAATTGGTAGGGTACAATACAGATGGAATAGGTGCAATGGAGGCGCTAAAGGATGAGGGCGTCGAAGTGAAAGACCAAATCATTACCTTAACAGGTGCCGGCGGAGCTGGTACAGCTATCGCTATCCAAGCTGCTTTTGATGGCGCTAAAGAATTACGAATTTTCAATATTAATGACGCTGTTTTTGAAAACGCTAAAGACACGGCACGTAAAATCAACGAAAATACAGACTGTCGGGCAACTGTAACTGATCTAGCCGACCAAGAAAGTTTCAAAAAATCTATCGCAGAGAGTAGTATTTATATTGACGCGACTGGTGTCGGCATGAAACCATTGGAAGATATGAGCCTAATTACTGATCCATCTATGATTCGGTCAGACTTAGTTGTTTTTGATGTTGTTTACTCTCCTCGTGAAACAAAATTATTGAAATTCGCTAAAGAGCATGGTGCAAAAAAAGCGATCAATGGACTAGGTATGATGCTTTATCAAGGTGCTGCTGCGTTTAAACTATTTACTGGAGAAGATATGCCCGTCAACTATATTAAGGATCTTCTATTTAAAGACTAGGAGGAATAGAATGAAAACAGTAACTGTTGACCACGTTAAAATCGGGGAAGGTCTCCCAAAAATCATCGTACCAATAGTAGGTAAAACTACAGAGGACCTGTTATCAGAAGCAGAAACAGTCCATGCATTAGATTGTGACTTAGTAGAGTGGCGGATAGACTTTTTTGAACTCGTTCACGAGCCGCAAGCCGTCGCTAAACTTTCACATAATCTAAAAGCAATTTTAGAAAAACCGCTGCTGATTACTTTCCGTACGAAAAAAGAGGGCGGCGTTTGTGAGCTTTCAGATGATGATTATTTTAACCTTTACAAAGTAATTATTTTGGAAGGTGATTTAGATTTATTAGATGTGGAGTTGTTCATGCCAGAAAAAAAAGTTGCTGAAACAATCGATTTAGCACATCAAAATGGAATTAAAATTATCATGTGCAACCACGATTTTGATAAAACTCCAGAAAAAAATGAGATAATCACTCGCTTACGTTCTATGCAAGAAAAAGGAGCAGATATCTGTAAGATTGCAGTAATGCCGCAATCTTCTGCTGATGTATTAACCTTGTTAGACGCTACACGCGAAATGTATGAAGAGTATGCCAATGTCCCATTAATTACGATGTCAATGGGGGCACTAGGTATGGTAAGTCGCATTTCTGGTCAAGTTTTCGGTTCTGCCGCTACTTTCGGTTCTGCCGGAACAGCTTCTGCACCAGGACAGGTTCCGGTTGTTGAATTACGTAAAATGTTAACGACGCTGAAGTTAAGCTAAATGATTTTTCTATACAAAAAAACAGACACGAATGTAGGAACCTTCAGAAGTTAGATTTTGTATCTAGCTTCTGGGGGCGTACAAGCTGTCTGTTTTTTAGTATTACGGTTTTATCAAATAAAAAATTTTTATATGGCATTGAAATAGATCAATCTGATCTTATGCTGTTTCGCTACTTACCTTCGCTATTTTTCCTTGCTCTACATAAACCATTAGTATACTGATATCTGCGGGATTCACACCACTGATACGGCTGGCTTGAGCAATCGTTTCTGGTTGGATTTTTTGTAATTTTTGTTTTGCTTCTGTGGCTAGACCGTTAATAGCTTCGTAGTCAATTCGTTCAGGGATACGTTTTGTTTCCATTCGTTTTAATTTTTCTACTTTTTCCATCGCTTTTTTGATATAGCCTTCATATTTAACTTGGATCTCTACTTGTTCTACTTCTTTTTCTGACAGTTCATCATTCGTAGGAATAAATTGCAGCAATTCTTGATAAGAAATCTCTGGGCGTTTCAAAAAGTCGCTCGCTAAAACACCGTCCTTCAATTCTGCGCTATTTTTAGTTCGCAGGAAGCTTTGAACTTCCGCATTAGGTTTTATGCGAATAGACTGCAAACGAGCCATCTCCGCTTCAATATGCGCCTTCTTGATCAAATATGCTTGATAGTTCTCTTCTCCCACTAAGCCAATCTCATGTCCTATTTCTGTCAAACGTAAATCTGCATTATCGTGACGTAATATCAAGCGATATTCTGCTCTTGATGTCAATAGTCGATAAGGTTCATTGGTTCCTTTTGTAACCAAGTCATCAATCATAACCCCGATATATCCATCGCTGCGTTTCATAATAAAAGGTTCTTTGTCTTGAATCTTTAACGCTGCATTGATTCCCGCCATCAAACCTTGACCTGCAGCCTCTTCGTAGCCACTAGTTCCGTTCGTTTGGCCAGCTGTATAAAGATTTTCAATTACTTTTGTTTCAAGTGTTAGGCGTAATTGATGAGGAGCTACCATATCGTATTCGATTGCATAACCTGTTCGCATCATTTCCGCATTTTCCAAACCTTCAATTGAATGTAAAACCTCATTTTGTACATCTTCTGGTAATGACGTTGATAAACCTTGAACATAGACTTCTTCTGTGTGTCGTCCCTCTGGTTCTAAGAAGAGTTGATGCCGTTCTTTGTCAGCGAATCGGACAATCTTGTCTTCGATAGAAGGACAATAACGGGCCCCTACTCCATCAACAATACCAGTAAACATCGGCGCACGATGTAGATTATTTTGAATAATCTCATGACTTTTTGGATTCGTGTAGGTCAGCCAACAAGGAATTTGTTCTTGCAAGTATTGACTATCTGGTGTTTGATAACTAAAATGATTTGGTTTTTCATCACCAGGCTGAATTTCAGTTTTGCTATAGTCAATTGAGCCTGACTTCACTCGCGGCGGCGTTCCAGTTTTAAAACGGTGGATTTCCAAACCTAACTCTTGTAAATGATCCGCTAATTTAATCGATGGTTGTGAATTATTAGGTCCTGATGAATATTTTAATTCCCCGATTATGATTTCGCCGCGCAATGCTGTGCCCGCAGTAATAATTACTGCTTTTGCTGAATAAACGGCTCCAGTCGAAGTGACAACTCCCTTGCAGACACCGTCTTCAACAACTAAACGGTCAACGACTCCTTGTTTTAACGTAAGTTTTTCCTCTTTTTCGATTGTATGCTTCATTTCTTCTGCATAAGCATGTTTATCTGCTTGCGCTCTTAACGCTCTTACGGCAGGACCTTTACCTGTATTTAGCATCCGCATTTGTATATATGTTTTATCAATATTGCGTCCCATCTCACCGCCCAGTGCATCGATCTCTCGTACGACAACACCTTTAGCTGGACCGCCAATAGACGGGTTACATGGCATGAACGCCACCATATCTAAATTGATTGTGATTAATAATGTCTTTTGACCCATACGAGCTGTTGCTAGGGCTGCTTCAGAACCAGCATGTCCTGCACCAACAACGATTACATCATAATTTCCTGCTTGATATTCCATGTAGCAACTCCTTCTTTATTTTCCTAAACAAAATTGGCTGAATAATTGTGTAATCAGTTCATCTTGTACACTATCGCCAACAATTTCACCTAAATAGTCCCAGCAACGAGTCATATCTATCTGAACTAGATCCACTGGCATGCCTGCCATAATTCCATTGCGAACTTCATTCAATGATTGTCCTGCTTTTTCGAGCAATGCAATATGTCGAGTGTTTGATACATACGTTGCATCTTTTTCGCCTGTTTGACCTCCAAAGAAAAGTTTAGCAATTGCTTCTTCTAACTGATCCATGCCGGCTTTTTCTAAAACGGAAATTGCAAAAACTTCATCTTCATTTAGATACGTTGCGAGATTTTCACGCGACAATTGACTTGGCAAATCTGTTTTATTTAATAAAATAATCCGCTTTAATCCTTGCGTTGCTTCCAACAACTCTTTGTCTTCTGAAGTAAGAGGCTCACTTTGGTTCAATACCAATAAAATCAAATCAGCTTCACCTAAAGCTTTGCGACTGCGCTCCACACCAATTCGCTCCACTACATCATCTGTTTCTCGAATTCCTGCAGTGTCGATTAATTTTAATGGTACCCCACGGACATTCACATATTCTTCAATTACATCACGTGTTGTTCCAGCAATTTCTGTCACGATCGCTTTTTCTTCATGCAGCAAGTAATTCAATAAGCTTGATTTTCCAACATTAGGACGACCAATAATAGCCGTACTTAAACCTTCACGTAAGATTTTTCCTTGTTTGGCATTCAATAGCAATGCATCAATTTGCTGCCCCACTTGTTGCGCTTTTTCTAATAGTAATTGTGTGGTTAACTCTTCCACATCATCGTATTCCGGATAATCGATATTTACTTCCACTTGCGCTAATGTTTCTAAAATTTCTTGACGCAACTGCCGAATCAAATGAGATAAGTTCCCATCTAGTTGGTTAATGGCAATATTCATTGCGCGATCCGTTTTCGCTCGAATCAAATCCATGACAGCTTCTGCTTGAGATAAATCTACTCGGCCGTTTAAAAAAGCTCTTTTAGTAAATTCTCCCGGCTCAGCTAAACGTGCTCCTGAACGTAAAATAAGCTGTAATAATTGATTAACAACTACAATCCCGCCATGACAGTTTATTTCAACGATATCTTCGCGTGTAAATGTCTTCGGTGCCCGCATCACACTGACCATCACTTCATCGACCACTTGCTGATCAGCCGGGTCAATAATATGGCCATAATGAATCGTGTGTGTCGGTACATCTAACAAACACTTTTTCCCGCTGCTAAACACACTATCTGCTATTGTTACAGCCTGGTCGCCACTTAAGCGCACAATACTGATTGCTCCTTCACCTGGTGGGGTCGAAATTGCCGCAATCGTATCAAATTCTAAGGTGATCTCTGCCACTTTTTTTCCTCCTATTAATTAAGAACATAAAAAAAGTGCCTACTCCACCCCTTGTTAAAGGAGTAGATTGAGCACTTTGACTGCTTTTTCTACAAAATTCTGGTGTAAGATTAGCACATTTTTTTTGACAATTCAAGCATACGTGCTGAAATAGCGTCACTTTCTCAAATTTTGATAAAGAAAAAGCTGCACCGAATTATTCGGCACAACTCTCTAGTTTAAAAATATTTTTTCGCTGGTTCCACAACCAGATAGCGATAAGGGTCTTCACCTTCAGAATGAGTTTTAATATACTCATCTTTGCTTAACGCTGAATGAATCATTTTTCGTTCGAAAGCTGGCATTGGTTCCAAAAAGACTGGTCGCCCTGTTTCTTTTACTTTCTCTGCAGTTCGCTGAGCTAAACGCGTTAAGACTTCTTCGCGTTTTTGACGATAATTACCAACATTCACCACTACTGACAGTTTTTCTTTTGCTACACGATGCAGAAAAACTTGTGCTAAATATTGTAGAGCATTCAATATCTTACCATGTTTACCAATCAGCATCCCTTGTTTGCTAGTTTCTAAATTCATGATAATTAGGCCGCTAGCTTCATGTTGAATCTTAACTAACGCTGGCACGCCCATATCATTAGTAACATTTGTCAGGTAGATTGCCAATTCTTTAGTTGCTTCTTCTTCATCCAATTCGTTCAATTGATTAGTTGAAGAAGCTTCTTTTAGTACCATTTCTTCTGTTTCTGCTTCACTTGAGGAATTTTGCTCTTTTGTTGTTACATCAGGAGTAACCACGGGTTCTTCAACCTTGATCGCTTCAATTGAAACACGAGCATCCTTTTTCCCCATTCCTAAGAAACCCTTTTTTGCATCTGCTAAAATTTCAATATCAACGGCTTCTTTCTTCACCCCTAAAGCTTGCAATCCTTTTGAAATTGCTTCATCGATTGTTGGTCCTTCATAAACAGGCATTTTCTAAACCTCCTTATTTGTAATTAATGTAAATTATTTAACTTATAGCAATGAAACTAATTAAATCCACTTAAAAAGTAGCTAACATCTAAATAGCTTTATTTTTTACGTTTCTTCTTCGGATGCTTAGCCTTCTCCAGAGCTCGTTCTCTTGCTCGAAGCTGACGAGCGGCTTCTTCTCGTTCTCGACGGATTTTAAATGGGTTATTGATTAATAATGTTTGAACTACTTGGAATGCATTGGAGATAACCCAGTACAAGGATAATCCACTTGCTAAGTTCAAAGCCATAACAAAAATCATAACTGGCATTGCAAAGTTCATAATTTTTAGTGAAGCATTGGACTCAAGTTGACTCATACTTGATAAATAGCTACTTGCAAAAGTAAAGACTGCCGCAAGAATCGGTAAAATAAAGTAAGGATCAGATTGACTCAAGTTTAACCATAGAAAATGACCGGATCGTAACTCTGGAATTCGTAAAATAGCTTGATACAAAGCCATCATTACAGGCATTTGCACTAGAAGCGGCAAGCAGCCTGCGTAAGGGCTCACATTATTTTCTGCATATAACTTTTTGGTTTCCTCTTGCAGCTTTTGTTGTGTTTCTTGATCACGAGAACTATATTTTTCTTGCAACGCCTTGATTTTCGGTTGCAATTCTTGTGTTTTACGCATGCTTTTGGTCTGGAAATGCATTAATGGCATCAAAATGATTCGGATAATAATCGTAAATAAGATGATACCTATCCCAACATTGCCAAAAGCTAAGCCCTTAATAGCTTGACCGAAGTAATAAACCACATAGCGATCCCATACACCAGTACTGTGTGCACTGACTTCTCCTGTTCCACAGGCTGATAATAAGAAGACGAGGCTCAGCAATCCCGTCATCAATAATATTTTTTTATATTTCTTCACCTAAATCTGTTTCCTTCCTAACTTAATATTTTGGCTAATTTTAAAACATGTATAAGATTCGAACGCATTTCATCATGAGCTAAGTCTTTTGTGGTCGGACGTGCAATCACAATAAAATCTATTGCCGGCAACTCCAATTTTAACTCTTGCAAGATAGCACGGATCTGCCGTTTCACTCGATTTCGCGTTACAGCATTTCCAACTTTTTTACCGACTGACAAACCTACTCGAAAATGTTTTTGACCAGAAGGTTCTAGACGATATACTACGAATTTTCGATTCGCAAAAGAAACACCTTCTTGAAACACTTTTTGAAATTCTCGTTCTTTTTTGACCCGATATTTTTTCTTCATCTAGTTTCCTTCGTTTCTTTTAAATCTATACCTGACAATAATACCATACTTCAAAATAAGGATTCATCCTTATTTGTCAGAAAAATTCCTTAAGAATATCATTTTAGATACAAAAAAAACCACTGACCGGCAGTGGCTTAAGCAGCAAGTACTTTTCTTCCTTTACGACGACGGCTTGCTAATACGCGACGGCCGTTTTTAGTGCTCATGCGTTTACGGAATCCATGAACTTTTTGACGTTTACGTTTATTTGGTTGATAAGTTCTTTTCATTAAAATACACCTCCATAGCTAACATTACATAGACATACCCGAATATTATAACGACTCTCCCCCTACTTTGTCAATCATGAAATGAAAAAGACCATGCAAGATCATCAGTTTTTCGAATACAAATTGATCAAATGTTAAACGTCTTATTATCGAATCCACAACTTTTTCAAAAAGAAGAGCACCAAAATAGGACGATTTTCTCAAAATATGGAAGAAATTTTTTATCCACAAAAATTGGGGATAAATCTCTTTTTTCTGTGCAAAACATTTTAGCGAAAAAAAGTTGGATAGATTTTCCAAAAGTTTTTCCCACAAAAATTTAGCACTTGGAAAACTTGTCCACATGGTGGATAAGTTTTGTGCATAACTATCTTCCGTATTTATCTGTCAAGGTGCTTTTTTACTTAGTTTTGTGAATTTGTTAGTGGAAAAAGCAAGCTTTCCACAATTTTTCTACAAGCTGTGAATATATTTTTACGTCTATCTGAATATCTTTTTGTATTTTTATACATTTTGTGGAAAACCAAGAATTTAACTATATTTATTTCTGGTTGTGGAAAACTTTTATAAAAAATGATAAAGTAAGTCTATCTGAATTTTATTAATTAGGAGGCGACTTATTTGACCTCATTGGACAATTTCTGGCAGGAATTGAAGGACAGCTATAAAAATGACCTCAATCCTGCCAGTTATGATGCTTGGGTAGGGACAGCAAAACCCTTAACTTTATCAAATAATCAATTAACTATAGAAGTTACAAGTGATTTACATAAACGTTATTGGGAGAAACATTTAGCCGCAAAAATCGTAGAAATCGGTTTTAAAGTAACCGGAGACGAGATAATGCCATTATTTGTGACTCCAGATGAAGCACCACCTGTCAGCATCGTGGAAAAAGAGGAAACACCAAAATTAGATACAACGAAACGTGCGATGCTCAATCCTAAATACACATTTGATACCTTTGTAATTGGTAAAGGGAACCAGATGGCGCACGCTGCTGCATTAGTTGTTGCTGAAGAACCCGGATCAATTTACAACCCACTTTTTTTCTACGGTGGTGTTGGTCTAGGGAAAACGCACTTGATGCATGCTATTGGCCACCAAATGTTAGCGATCAATCCTAAAGCAAAAGTAAAATATGTTTCGAGCGAGACTTTTGCTAATGATTTCATCAATTCGATTAAAAACAAAACATCGGAAGAATTCAGACAAGAATATCGGAAAGTGGATTTGCTATTAGTTGACGATATTCAATTTTTTGCAGACAAAGAAGCAACTCAAGAGGAATTTTTCCATACTTTTGAAAACTTGTATAACGATAATAAACAGATCGTATTAACTAGTGACCGTCTTCCTAATGAAATTCCTAAACTACAAGAACGCTTAGTTTCCCGTTTTGCTTGGGGGCTGTCAGTTGATATCACTCCACCAGATTTAGAAACTCGAACAGCTATTTTACGGAAAAAGGCGCAAGCGGAAAATCTTGAGATTCCGGATGATACGTTAAGTTATATTGCGGGACAAATTGATTCAAATATCCGTGAACTTGAAGGTGCTTTGGTACGTGTTCAAGCATTCGCTACAATGAATAGTGCCGATATTACTACCAGTATCGCCGCAGATGCTTTAAAGAGTTTAAAAGGAACTAGCAATGCGCAACTTTCTATCAGTAAGATTCAAGATGAAGTCGCAAAATTCTATCATATTCAAGTAAAAGATTTAAAAGGGAAGAAACGTGTTAAAGCAATAGTCGTTCCACGCCAAATTGCTATGTACCTATCCCGTGAGATGACGGAAAGCTCCTTACCAAAAATTGGGGCTGAGTTTGGTGGGAAAGATCATACAACTGTTATTCACGCACACGAAAAAATTAGCCAATTAATGAAAAATGATAGCAGTATTCAACAAGAAATTGCAGAAATCAAAAACTTGTTACTTGGATAGCCTGTGGAAATAATGAAAAGAAAAGGTTTATTTATCCACACCTTTTCCACAAGCAATAAGATGATGGCATCAGTCTTTTGTTTCAGTTTTCCACATGATTAACAAGACCTACTACTTTTATTACTTAATTATCTTAAATAAATAAAAGAAATACCTGCGGCTTTCAATGCAACCAAAAAACAAAGCTCATAATCACTGTGATAAGTATCTATTTAAATTAATACGTGACTTGAAAATAATTAAATTAATTGAAAAGGAGTTCCATCATGAAATTTACAATTAATCGTTCTCGCTTCATTCAAGAATTACAAACTGTTCAACGTGCTATTTCAACTAAAACAACTATTCCAATCTTAACTGGGGTAAAAATCGAGTTAAGCAATGAAGGGCTGAACTTGACAGGAAGCAATGCAGATATCTCAATTGAAACTTTTTTAGCCGCTGACGATGAAAAAGCGGAATTACAAATCACAGATTTAGGTACAATTGTTTTGCAGGCGCGTTTTTTTAGTGAAATCATTCGCCGCTTACCAGAAACAACCTTTACATTGGAAGTGCAAGAAAATTACCAAGTGTTGATTACATCTGGTGCAGCTCATTTTACGGTCAATGGATTAGATGCAGACAATTATCCACATCTACCTGTCGTAGAAGAACAAAATCAATTAAAATTACCTGTCCACATGTTGACAAAATTAATTGGAGAAACTGTTTTTTCTGTCTCACAACACGAAAGTCGTCCAATTTTAACAGGGGTTCACTTAACAATGTCGGGCAGCCAGTTATTAGCTGTTGCTACTGACTCTCATCGATTGAGTCAACGAATTGTACCTGTGGAAAATGCAAATAAAGATTTTGATATCGTTATTCCAGGTAAAAGTTTAGTTGAACTTTCTCGTTCATTAACAGATGAAGAAGCAGAAGTTGAAATAAGCATTATGGAAAACCAAGTTCTATTCAAAACACCATCTATGTATTTCTATTCTCGTTTACTTGAAGGAAATTATCCTGATACTAACCGTTTAATTCCAACAAGCTTCAATACAGAGATCACTTTTTCTGTACCAACATTCTTAGCAGCGATCGAACGTGCTTCCTTACTTTCTCATGAAGGCCGTAATAATATTGTTCGTTTAGCTATTGCAGATAATTCAGTTATTCTTTACGGAAACTCACCTGAAATAGGTAAAGTTGAAGAAGAATTAGCTTATGAAAAAGTCAGCGGTGATCCGCTGGAAATTTCATTTAATCCTGATTATATGAAAGATGCTTTGCGCGCTTTTGGTGACATGAGTATCAAGATCCAATTTATTTCAGCGATTCGTCCGTTTACTCTAGAACCAAGTGAAGGGGAAGTATCCTTTATTCAATTGATTACACCAGTGCGGACAAACTAAAGAAATCAGTCGAGTTTCACAAGTTTTTTGAAAAATATGAAAAAAATGTGTAAAAACCGCAATTCCGGTAAAAGGTCTTAAAATCGATTTTAAGACCTTTTACTTTTTTTTGAGTGAAATAATTAAAACAGCTTAAAACTGCTTAAAACGAAAAATACAACGAATCAATTTGTTTTATCGATTAAAAAAGGGTATAATAAAATGGTGTTTCTAGCATGAAAATGAGGGATGAATGTGAAACAAAAAATTTTTTTAGAAACAGAGTTCATGACACTTGGTCAGTTATTGAAAGAGATCAATTTGATCTCTAGCGGAGGACAAGCTAAGTGGTTTCTAGCAGAAGAAACAGTATTTGTAGATGGCGAGTTGGAAAATCGCCGCGGCCGAAAGCTCTATCCGGGAATGATGATCGAGATTCCTGAGGTAGGAACTTTTTTTATGGTCAAAAATAAGGAAGAACAAGATGCGGCTGAATAAGCTTGAGTTAAGAAATTACAGAAACTATCAAGAACTTGTCTTGGAATTTCCTAACCGTCTGAATATTTTTCTAGGAGAGAATGCTCAAGGAAAAACCAATCTTTTAGAAAGTATTTACGTTTTAGCTTTAACTCGCAGTCACCGGACCAGCAGCGAACAAGAGTTAATTGGCTGGCAGGATGATTTTGCTCAAATTAAAGGGCGGATTGACCGGGGGACTAGTGAGTTGGAATTAGAGCTTTTGCTAACCAAAAAAGGTCGTAAATCTAAAGTTAATCATATCGAGCAGAAAAAATTGAGCAGTTATATAGGTCAATTAAATGTCATTTTATTTGCACCAGAAGATCTTTCGTTAGTGAAAGGTAGTCCGCAGATCAGACGACGATTCATTGATATGGAATTAGGTCAGATTAATCCAGTCTATCTTTATGATTTAGCTCAGTATCAGCAAACTCTAAAGCAGCGGAATCTTTATTTGAAGCAATTATCTGAAAAGAAGCAGACAGATGAAATATATCTGGATATTCTGACAGAACAGCTAGTAGATTTTGGCAGCAAAGTTTTAGCGAACCGTCTGCAATTTGTTAAAAAATTAGAATATTGGTCGAATGACCTTCATGGCAAGATTACGAACCAAAAAGAAGAATTGGCGATCGAATATGAAGCTAGTATTTCGTTAAAAAGTGAAAATGTCGAAGAAATACGTACGGGTTTTCTAAATGAGCTGCAGAAAAACCGCAAACGGGAGATTTTCAAAGGAAATACTTTTTTAGGACCTCATCGAGATGACTTGATATTTAAGGTTAATCAACAAAATGTGCAGACTTATGGATCACAAGGACAACAGCGCACTACAGCATTAAGTGTCAAATTAGCTGAAATCGATTTGATGAAAGAAGAAACAGGAGAATATCCGATTTTACTATTAGATGACGTCATGAGCGAGCTTGATGACAATCGCCAGATTCATTTATTGGAGACTATCGAAAACAAAGTACAGACGTTTTTGACAACGACGACATTGAATCATGTTAAAGGGAAAATGACGGTTCATCCGGATATTTTTTATGTCCATCAAGGACAGATAGAAAGGAAAGAAACGTAAATGACAGAAGAGGAAAAGAGTTTACTAGAACGTGCTCAAGAGTACGATGCCAGTCAGATCCAGGTGTTAGAGGGGTTAGAAGCCGTTCGGAAACGCCCAGGAATGTACATCGGTTCAACAAGCACGGAAGGATTACATCACCTTGTATGGGAAATTGTGGATAATTCTATTGACGAAGCGTTAGCAGGATTTGCATCACATATTCACGTGGTGATTGAAGAAGATAACAGCATTACTGTCAGTGATGACGGTCGTGGTATTCCAGTAGATATTCAAGCTAAAACTGGACGTCCAGCGGTTGAAACAGTTTATACTATTCTACACGCGGGCGGAAAATTTGGCGGCGGCGGATACAAAGTATCTGGTGGTCTTCACGGTGTGGGGGCTTCCGTTGTTAATGCCTTGTCAAAGACCTTAGATGTTCGTGTTTTCAAAAATGGTAAAATCTATTTCCAAGAATACCGTCGCGGCGCGGTCGTAGACGACTTAAAAGTGATTGGTGAAACAGAAAAACATGGGACAACTGTCCATTTTGTACCAGACACGGAGATTTTTACGGAATCAACGGTTTTCAATTTTGATAAGTTAGCGACTCGTGTACGAGAATTAGCCTTCTTAAACCGAGGCTTAAAAATTTCGATTGAAGATAAACGTGAAGAAAATCCTGTTTTACGTGAGTATCATTACGAAGGCGGGATCAAAAGTTATGTTGAACACTTAAATCATAGTAAAGCGGTCATCTTTGACGAACCTGTTTATGTAGAAGGCGAGCAGCAAGATATTACGGTTGAAGTTGCTATGCAGTATACAGATGGTTATCATACCAATATTTTAAGTTTTGCGAATAATATCCATACTTATGAAGGTGGTACCCATGAATTTGGGTTCAAAACTGCTTTGACGCGGGTAATTAATGATTATGCTCGTAAGCAAAAAATCATGAAAGATAATGATGAAAATCTTTCTGGTGAGGATGTACGTGAAGGTTTAACCGCAGTTATTTCGATCAAACATCCGGAACCACAGTTTGAAGGACAAACAAAAACAAAACTTGGAAATTCTGAAGTTCGAACTGTTACAGACCGGTTGTTTTCAGAGAATTTCTTGAAGTTCTTGATGGAAAACCCATCAGTTGGGCGTCGGATCGTTGAAAAAGGATTGCTGGCTGCTAAAGCACGATTAGCTGCTAAACGTGCTCGTGAAGTAACGCGTCGTAAAGGTGCATTAGAGATCAGTAATTTACCTGGTAAATTAGCCGATTGCTCAAGTAATGATCCAGAAAAATGCGAACTGTTTATCGTCGAAGGAGATTCTGCCGGCGGTTCAGCAAAACAAGGGCGCAGTCGAGAGTTCCAAGCAATTTTGCCGATCCGCGGGAAAATTTTGAACGTCGAAAAAGCATCTATGGATAAAATTTTAGCTAACGAAGAAATCCGTTCATTGTTTACAGCAATGGGAACTGGTTTTGGTGCAGATTTTGATGTGTCAAAAGCTCGTTATCATAAATTAGTTATTATGACGGATGCCGATGTCGATGGCGCTCATATTCGAACATTGCTACTAACTTTATTCTATCGTTATATGCGTCCAATTGTGGAAGCTGGATATGTTTATATCGCGCAACCGCCATTGTACGGGATAAAACAAGGAAAGAACATTACTTATATCCAACCAGGTAAGAACGCTGAAGAAGAATTGGCACAAAAAATGTCTGAATTACCTGCGACACCAAAACCAAATGTTCAACGTTACAAAGGTTTAGGTGAAATGGATGATCATCAATTGTGGGAAACTACGATGGATCCAGACAATCGTTTGATGTTAAGAGTCAGTGTCGATGACGCGATCGAAGCCGATCAAGTTTTTGAAATGCTGATGGGTGATCGAGTAGAACCACGCCGCGCATTTATTGAAGAAAATGCGCACTATGTTAAAAACTTGGATATTTAGTGAGGATGTCAGTTTCTCTTACTCGTTTACGTTTTTAGAGAAATGATATACGTGGCGAGAAACAGACTCATTTTTCGGTTTTTGAAAAATGAATACATTAATACGAGATAGGAGGATCAATTTGGAAGATCGAAGAGAGAATATACATGACGTCAATCTAACCAGTGAAATGCGAGAATCCTTCATTGATTATGCAATGAGCGTTATTGTGGCACGTGCTTTACCAGATGTACGAGACGGATTGAAGCCTGTTCACCGTCGAATTTTATATGGAATGAATGAATTAGGAGTTACTCCAGATAAACCACATAAAAAATCAGCACGTATCGTTGGGGATGTAATGGGTAAGTATCACCCCCACGGTGACAGCGCAATTTATGAATCAATGGTGCGGATGGCTCAATCATTTAGCTATCGCAACATGTTAGTAGATGGTCACGGGAACTTTGGTTCTGTCGATGGCGATGGAGCTGCGGCGATGCGTTATACCGAGGCTCGCTTAAGTAAGATCGCTATGGAAATGTTACGGGATATCAATAAAGATACCGTTGATTTTCAAGGAAACTATGATGACAGTGAATCAGAACCAGTAGTATTGCCAGCACGCTTTCCGAATTTATTAGTTAATGGGGCAACGGGTATCGCAGTTGGGATGGCCACTAATATCCCGCCTCATAACTTAAGAGAAGTGACAGCTGGGATTGAACTGTTAATGGAAAATCCTGAGGCGACAACTCAAGATTTAATGGAGTGCATCCCAGGTCCAGATTTCCCAACGGGCGGTTTAGTCATGGGGAAATCAGGTATCCGTCGGGCATATGAGACAGGTAAAGGTTCAATCACTGTTCGTGCGAAAATCGAAATTGAAGAGCAAAAGAACGGTAAAGAACGTATCCTCGTCAGTGAATTGCCATACATGGTCAACAAAGCAAAATTGATCGAACGTATTTCTGAATTGCATAGAGATAAAAGAATCGAGGGTATCACGGATCTGCGAGATGAATCTTCTCGTGAAGGTATGCGAATTGTTATAGAAGTTCGCCGCGATGTCAGTGCCTCAGTCATATTGAACAATTTATACAAAATGACATCCTTGCAAACTTCGTTTAGTTTCAATATGCTGGCGATTGAAAATGGTGTTCCTAAAATTTTAAACTTGAAGCAAATACTGGAAAACTATATTGAGCACCAGAAAATAGTTATTACTCGTCGAACAGTCTTTGATAAGAAAAAAGCTGAAGCACGTGCGCATATCTTAGAAGGTTTACGTATTGCTTTGGATCATATTGATGAGATTATTGCAACGATCCGAAATTCGGCTTCTGATGATATCGCAAAAGCTACATTGATCGAACGATTTGAATTATCTGATCGTCAAGCGCAAGCAATCTTAGATATGCGTCTGCGCCGTTTAACAGGCTTAGAGCGTGAGAAAATCGAGAATGAATACCAAGAGCTGTTGAAGACGATCAGTGACTTAGAAGATATTCTAGCGCGTCCTGAGCGTGTAGAAGAAATCATTCGGACTGAGTTAGCAGAAGTTGCCGGAAAATTCGGTGATGATCGCCGAACAGAATTGTTAATCGGTGAAGTATTAAGTCTTGAAGATGAGGACTTGATTGAAGAAGAAGATATCGTTATTACTCTAACAAATAATGGTTATATTAAACGAGTTGCCTCAACCGAATTCCGCGCACAACGTCGTGGCGGCCGCGGTGTTCAAGGTATGGGTATTCACGATGATGATTTCGTGAAAAACTTAATCTCTTGTTCGACTCATGATACACTGCTGTTCTTTACTAACAGCGGCCGAGTTTATCGAGCAAAAGGTTACGAAGTACCGGAATATGGTCGGACAGCCAAAGGGATTCCAATTATTAACTTGCTGGGGATTGACTCAAATGAAACAATCCAAGCTGTAATTTCAGTTAATGGACAGGCAGAAGATGGACATTTCCTATTCTTCGTTACGAAAAAAGGGACGGTCAAACGAACGACTGTTACAGCCTTTTCAAATATTCGTGCTAATGGTTTGATTGCAATCGGACTTCGCGAAGGCGATGAATTAGTTAACGTCATGTCAACGGAAGGCGACGAAACGATTATTATCGGTACTCACAATGGCTATTCGGTAACGTTTAAAGAAGAAGCTGTTCGTGATATGGGTCGTACAGCAAGCGGTGTTCGCGGAATTCGCTTGCGCGAAGAAGATTACGTTATCGGATCAGCCGTATTAAAAGAAGATCAAGAAGTTTTAGTCATTACCGAAAAAGGTTACGGTAAACGTACAAGAGCCACTGAGTACCCAATCAAAGGTCGGGGTGGTAAAGGTATCAAGACGGCTAATATCAAAGATAAGAACGGACCGTTAGCTGGTTTGACTACTGTTGACGGCGACGAAGACATTCTATTGATTACAAACAAAGGTGTTATTATCCGTTTCAATGTTGGTGGAGTTTCACAAACAGGACGCGCTACCTTAGGTGTTCGACTAATGAAAATGGAAGAAAACACAAAAGTCGTGACAATGGCGATTGTTGATAAAGAAGTCGAAGTTGCTGAAACAATTGAGACTGATGAAGTCGCTGAAGAAAAACCAAATGATACTGAAGAATAAAAAGTTTTGAAGGCTGGGAGCAATCCCAGTCTTTTTTCGTAACTTAGAGTAAAGAAACATTTGATTTTTGTAGGACGATTATGTATAATGAATATTTGTGAGTAGTCTATATTTTTTTAGATCGCTCTCCTTGCTCTTAAAAAATTAAGAGCCTTATAGTCCATAGGGAGGTGAAAATCAATGAGTCAAAACACGAAGTATGAAATCACATACATCATTCGTCCGAACATTGATGAAGAAGCAAAAACTGCTTTAGTAGAACGTTTCGATACAATCTTGAAAGATAATGGAGCAGAAATTATCGATACAAAAGATTGGGAAAAACGCCGTTTCGCTTACGAAATGAACGGATTCCGTGAAGGCATCTACCATATCGTCAATGCAACTGCGCCAACAACAGCTAGCGCAGTTAACGAATTCGATCGTCTTGCAAAAATCAACGACGATATTATTCGTCACATGATTGTTAAGATTGAAGAATAATTGTTTCACGTGAAACAATTGACGAGAAGGGAGCTGGCTTTACTTTGATTAATAATGTTGTACTAGTTGGTCGTTTAACAAAAGATCCTGATTTACGTTACACCGCAAATGGTACTGGGGTTGCAACGTTTACCTTGGCTGTGAATCGTAATTTTACGAATCAAAGCGGAAATCGCGAAGCAGACTTTATCAACTGTGTGATTTGGCGGAAATCAGCTGAGTCTTTAGCTAATTATGCACGTAAGGGAACTCTTTTAGGTGTGACTGGCCGTATCCAAACAAGAAATTATGAAAATCAGCAAGGACAACGTGTCTATGTGACAGAAGTTGTTGCTGAAAACTTCCAATTATTGGAATCTCGCACTGCAAGTGAGCAACGTCAACAGAACCCAGGTTCTACTGATAGCTTCCAAGGTAGCGGGGCAAATAATTTTAACAACAGTAATAATCAGTCCTCTCAGTCAGCAAAGAACACTATGCCTGACTTCGATCGAGATTCAGATCCATTTAGTGGGTCCTCAATCGACATTTCAGATGATGATTTACCATTCTAACAATTGAATAGGAGGGAAACGGAATGGCACAACAAAGAAGAGGTCGCAAACGTCGTAAAGTAGACTATATTGCTGCTAATCATATCGAATACATCGATTATAAAGATATCGAATTATTGAAACGTTTCATCAGCGAACGTGGTAAAATTTTACCTCGTCGTGTAACTGGAACAAGCGCTAAAAACCAACGTAAATTAACGATCGCTATCAAACGCGCACGTATTATGGGCTTATTAGCATTCGTTTCTGAAGAATAGAATGTAATTTTAAAAGAGACTTCATTTTTGAAGTCTCTTTTTTTGTTTCACGTGAAACATTCAAGAAAGTCGCTTGTAAAGACAGTGTGTGATAAAATTACACTGTTAGTCTATCTGATCTGTATGCTGAAATTAAAGTATATTTACTATAGAAAGGATAAGTAAAAAAGAATTAGGAGGTTATAAATGAAAAAGAATCTTCGGATTAAAGGGTCTTTTTTCTTTTTCTGTTTACTACTGATTCAATTAGCCGCAATATTCTTGTTGCCTTTCACCGCCGTAACAGCAGGAATTGTTATCTTAATCGACCTTTCATTATGGATGTATATGATTGTTTTGCGTAATCGTATTGAGATTAGTAATCAGCAAAAAATTCAATATGCTTCTCATCGTGCTCAAGAAGCCTTAGATTATGTATCCGTTGAAATGCCGGTGGGTATTATCACTTGGGATGATAAAAATACATTTACTTGGACTAATCCAGCAATAACAGAGAGCGTTCAACAATTGACGAAAGATGATCAACAAGACATGATCAATGAATTGCTGCAGCGAGCCGAAAAAGGTAAAAACATTTATAAAATAAACAACATTCTTTATCACTTTGATTTAAATCTTGAAAAACGGGTTGTTTATCTGATTGACGTTACTAAAGAATACACACTGGAAAATAAGGAAAAGCAGCAACAAGCAGTTGTCGGGATACTCTCCGTTGATAATTACGATGACGTAATTGATCGTCGAGACGATAAAGAAGTATCCAATCTAAATTCTTTTATTACTACGATCATCTCTGACTGGATGG
Source organism: Enterococcus hulanensis (assembly GCF_005405485.1). Classification (GTDB taxonomy): domain Bacteria; phylum Bacillota; class Bacilli; order Lactobacillales; family Enterococcaceae; genus Enterococcus_A; species Enterococcus_A hulanensis. The sequence continues at coordinate 34,859 of NZ_BJED01000005.1, forward strand.
ATTCGTATCGGATATTTTATAAACGTGTGAATGCAGAGCGATTCTTTCTATTTGGCCGCTATGATGATTTGGAAAAAATGATTGAAAATAATTTTGATTTACTAGAACATATTCGAGTATCAGCTGAGAAGCAAGATATGCTAATCACTATAAGTATGGGAATTAGTTATGGTAGTGAATCCTTAGAAGTGATCGGAGATGAGGCGCAAAATAACTTAGATATTGCGCTGGTTCGCGGTGGAGATCAAGTCGTTGTAAAGAATGCAGCAGAGGGAAAGAAGCCGGTCTTCTATGGTGGTAATTCTGCGAGCGCTGCAAAGCGGACGAGAGTACGCTCGCGAGCGATGTCAACAGCTTTGAAAAATGTCTTTAATCAAACTGGTAATGTGTTTGTGATGGGGCATCGTTTTCCTGATATGGATGCGATTGGTTCGGCCTTTGGTGTTGCCTGTTTAGCCCGATACCATGATAAAAAAGTTCGAATTGTCATCAATGAAGAAGAGACTATTCCCGATGTGGAACGTTGTTTGGAAGAGATTCATCAAAATGGTGAGCTGGAAAATCTTTTGATTTCTCCTGAAGCGGCTAAGAAACAACGTAAAGCGGGAGATTTGTTAGTTATGGTTGATTACCATCGACCATCGTTATCGATTGACCAGGAATTATATGAGCAATTTGAAAATATTGTAATTATTGATCATCATCGAAGAGGGGATGAATTTCCGGATAATTCATTATTGACCTATATCGAGTCTTCCGCATCTTCAGCTTCGGAATTAGTAACTGAACTGATTCAATTTGAAAGCAACGAGCAACAAAAAATGAGTAAGATGGAAGCAACGCTGCTGTTAGCAGGAATTACTGTCGACACCAAGAATTTTGCAGTTCGGACGACTGCTCGAACATTCGATGTAGCTAGTTATTTAAAGACTTGTGGAGCAGATGCATCTTTAGTACAATACTTATTGAGTACCGATATTCAGTCTTATTTGGAAATCAGTAAATTAGTAGGCGAGAGTGATTATGTCAGAGACGATATCGTTATGGCTACTGGGACTGAGGATCAAAAGTATGACAGTGTAACAGCGGCTAAGACGGCCGATACATTGTTATCAATGGTGGATATCAATGCTGCTTTTGTAATCATAAAGCGAACTGATGGAGTAATAGCTATTAGTGCACGCAGTTCTGGGACTATTAATGTCCAACGGGTGATGGAAGTATTAGGCGGTGGCGGTCACTTTACGAATGCTGCGACCCAATTGGAGAATAGTACGATTGCTGAAGCAAAGCAACGGTTATTAGAGGCCATTAATAAACAGTTAACGGAGGGGACAGAAGAATGAAAGTAATTTTTTTACAAGATGTTAAAGGTAAAGGAAAAAAGGGCGATATCAAAGAAGTCCCAACAGGTTATGCACAAAATTATTTATTAAAGAACCATTTGGCGAAGGAAGCGACGAAAAGCAGTATCTCGGAATTGAGCGGACAAAAGAAAGCTCAAGATAAAAAGGCTGCTGAAGTTTTAGCGGAAGCCAAAAAATTAGCAGATTTCTTAGCAAAAGAAGAAACAGTTGTAGAAATCAAAGCCAAAGGCGGCGAAGATGGACGGTTGTTTGGTTCAATCCCATCTAAGCAAATTGCTGAAGGTTTGAAAAAACAGTATGATCTAAAAATCGATAAACGCAAAATTGAATTAGAAAATCCAATTCGCACACTTGGTTATACCAAGGTTCCCGTAAAACTTCATACAGAAGTTGAAGGAATCATTAAAGTGCACGTGGTGGAAGAATAATTTATTTAAGCGAATAATTACAAGAGAGTATGAGAGTTCTTGAAATTAAGAGAATTCCTCATACTCTTTGTTGTATTTAACAGGCAGATTTTGTAAAATAGATGGACGAAGAGGAGCGTAAAAAGACATGAGCGAAATGTTACAAGATCGTGTGCCACCCCAAAGTATTGAAGCCGAACAAGCGACCTTAGGCTCTATTTTTTTGGAGACTGATGCTTTGATTACGGCCATGGAGTACATAGTTCCAGAAGACTTTTATCGTCGTGGTCATCAACTGATTTTCCGTGGAATGATCCAATTAAATGATCGTAATGAAGCGATCGACGTAGTGACGGTTAAAGAGTTGCTGGAACAGCAAAATCAGCTGGAAGATGCTGGTGGTTTAAGCTATTTATCTGAGCTTGCTTTGAGCGTTCCGACAGCAGCTAATGTAGGTTATTATGCCAAAATCGTAGAAGAGAAATCGTTATTGCGAAATTTGATCCAAACGGCTACGAATATCGTAACCCAAGGTTTTGAGCAAGGAGACGACGTACAGACGATTTTAGATGCTGCCGAGCGGAATATCATGGAAGTATCAGAACGTCGCAATAAGAGCGGTTTTTTGACCATTAGTGAGGTATTAAATACCGCAATAGAAAATATTGACCAACTAGCAAGAAATGATGAAGAGATCACGGGCTTGCCGACAGGCTATGCGGCATTAGATAAAATGACTGCTGGGTTACAATCGGAGGAATTAATCATTTTAGCGGCTCGTCCGGCGGTAGGGAAAACAGCCTTTGCTTTGAATATTGCCCAAAACGTTGGAACGAAGACAGATAAAGCTGTCGCTATTTTCAGTTTGGAAATGGGTGCCGAATCATTGGTTAATCGGATGCTGTGTGCAGAAGGATCAATTGAAGCGAGTCATCTGCGAACAGGTCAGCTGTCTGAAGAAGAATGGCAAAACTTGATCGTAGCAATGGGGAGCTTATCGCGAGCAAATATTTATATTGACGACACGCCAGGGATCAAGGTGTCTGAGATTCGGGCAAAATGTCACAAGCTGGCAAAAGAAAAAGGCAATCTTGGGCTGATCCTGATCGACTATTTGCAATTGATTGAAGGAACCGGTCGAGAAAACCGCCAACAAGAAGTATCTGAAATTTCACGTCAATTGAAGAAATTAGCGAAGGAATTAAAAGTACCAATTATTGCATTGTCACAGCTTTCTCGTGGGGTTGAACAACGCCAGGACAAGCGTCCAGTTTTAAGTGATATTCGTGAATCGGGTTCCATCGAGCAAGATGCCGACATCGTAGCCTTTTTATATCGTGATGATTATTATGACCGTGAAGGCGAAGAAGAGGAAGAATCGATCGCAAACCGAAACATCATTGAAGTCATTATTGAGAAGAACCGGAGCGGGGCACGAGGCACGGTGGAGCTGCTCTTTATTAAGGAATACAATAAATTCTCTTCTTTATCACCCAGAGAGGATTTTTAGCGCAAGTCTTGAACTTGCGTCTTTTTTTGCAATTTTTTATCATTATAAAAAATAATGTTCGTGATTTACCCCGTTTTTATAATCTTTATATTTTAATATTCGAATTTTCATTGAAGTATAGCGTTATTCTTGATACAATGGTTCAGGATTAAATAAAAATAAATGAGGTGTTCAGATGTCATCTGTAGTAGTTGTAGGGACGCAGTGGGGCGATGAAGGTAAAGGAAAAATCACGGATTTTTTGAGTGAGAATGCAGAAGTCATTGCTCGTTACCAAGGTGGAGACAATGCAGGTCATACAATCAAATTTGACAATGAAACATATAAATTGCACTTGATTCCTTCTGGGATTTTCTACAAAGAAAAAACCAGTGTCATTGGAAACGGTGTCGTGGTCAATCCGAAATCATTAGTAACGGAATTAGCCTATTTACATGAACGCGGGATCACAACAGAGAACTTACGTATTTCTGATCGTGCGCATGTCATCTTGCCTTACCATATCAAATTGGATCAATTGCAAGAAGATGCAAAGGGCGAAAACAAAATCGGGACAACCATTAAAGGGATTGGACCAGCTTATATGGATAAAGCAGCTCGTGTCGGTATCCGGGTAGCTGATTTATTAGACAAAGAAATTTTTGAAGAACGCCTGAAGGTCAATCTAGAAGATAAAAATCGTCAATTCGTCAAAATGTTTGATGATGAAGCGATGGACTTTGATGATATTTTTGAAGAGTATTATGAGTACGGACAACAAATCAAACAATACGTGACGGATACTTCTGTTATCTTGAACGATGCGTTAGATCAAGGCAAACGTGTGCTGTTTGAAGGTGCTCAAGGGGTTATGCTGGATATCGACCAAGGAACGTATCCATTTGTTACCTCGTCTAACCCAGTTGCCGGCGGTGTTACTATCGGTAGTGGTGTAGGACCAGCGAAAATCGATAAAGTCGTGGGTGTATGTAAAGCTTATACATCACGTGTCGGCGATGGACCTTTCCCAACCGAACTATTTGATGAAGTAGGCGGTCAAATCCGTGAAGTGGGTCGTGAATATGGAACCACAACGGGACGTCCGCGTCGTGTGGGTTGGTTTGACTCTGTGGTAATGCGTCATTCAAAACGAGTATCGGGGATTACCAATCTTTCTCTAAATTCGATTGATGTTTTGAGCGGGTTAGAAACGGTCAAAATCTGTACTGCTTATGAATTAGATGGAGAATTGATCTATCATTACCCAGCAAGCTTGAAAGAATTGAATCGCTGCAAGCCTGTTTATGAAGAATTGCCTGGCTGGAGCGAAGATATTACGGGATGTCGTGATTTAGCAGATCTACCGGAAAATGCGCGGAATTATGTCCGTCGTGTTTCTGAGCTTGTAGGGGTGCGCATCTCAACCTTCTCCGTTGGACCAGATCGAACGCAAACTAACATTTTGGAAAGTGTTTGGGCGCAAATCTAACATATTATGGGACAAGCAACCAATTATCTAGTAAAATAGATTTACTATTAAGCGGGTATTTGGAGGATTTTAAAATGTATCAGATTCTGACAGATTCATGTTGCGATGTGCCTTATGAATTATTAGCTGAAAACAACGTTGATTTTATTTCGATGTACGTAACAGTAGATGGAACGGAATTCGCCGATGACTTGGGGCGCAGCTTTAAGATCGATGATTTTTATAAACAAATTAAAGAGGGCGCGATGCCAACAACATCACAGGTCAATGTTGGCCGATATGTGGAATTTTTCCGCAGCTATACCGAAAAGAATATTCCGATTTTGTATATTTGCTTCTCTTCTGGAATGAGCGGTTCTTATCAAAGTGCCCTGCAAGCAGTTGAGCTTTTGAAAGAGGACTTACCTGAGGCGGAAGTCTATGTGGTGGACTCTTTGGCTGCCAGCGGCGGTGAAGGGCTGATGGTCTATGAAGCAGCTCAGAAGCAGCAAGCAGGCATGTCCTTGACCGATCTTTATCAATGGCTAGAAGAAAACAAACTAACGTATCATCACTGGGTAACCGTTGATGATCTGAACCATCTGCAACGAGGCGGACGTATCTCTAAAACGAGTGCAGCGATTGGCGGCTTGATGAACATCAAACCAATCATTACTGTCGATGTTGAAGGGAAGCTGCAAAATGTTGAAAAAGTCCGCGGACGCAAAAAAGCGTTGCAGCTCGTCGCTGACAAAATCAGTGAAGCGACAACCGATCCGACAAATCAAACGATTTTTATCACAACGAGTGCCGATCAAGAAGGTGCTGAAGAAGTGAAGCGCCATTTAGAAGAGAGCATCCAACCAAAAGAGATTCGGATTTTTCCATTGGGAACAACGATCTCGAGCCATACTGGTTTAGGGTGTATCGCAGTCTTTACTCGCGGTGAAAAACGAGATTAATAAAAAACGAGGAAATCAATTTGATTTCCTCGTTTTTTATTGCTCTTTTTGCTGACTAAAGCCGCGAATCAACTCGATCAATTGACCGCGAAGCGTTGAATCTAGAACTTGTTCACGTTGAACCAGTGAAATCATAAAAGTAGGCTGCGGCTGATCCGTAATCGGGATCATGACCAAATTATCTTCTGGCGAGATCGCAAGCTCTGTTAAAAAACCGATGCCGATCTGCTCGCGAATCATCCCTTTTAAAATATTCAAATTACTATTTTGATAAATAATTTGCGGTTCGAAATGGGCTTGCTGCGCCATTTTTTTAAAGGCGGTCGGGTGAACGTAGTGTTCATTCAATAAGACGAAGGGTTCGTCTTTTAATTCGGAAAAGGAGATCTCTTTGCGTTTGGCCAACGGATGATTGGGACTAACGACGATCATAAATCTTTTTTCGATCAAAATTTCACTAGTCAAATCATCATCGCGAATAGGCTGCGTCGAACCAAGCAAGGCAAGATCTATTTTCCCACGGCGCAAAAGTCCGTAAAGGTCCCTTGATCCGCCATCTACTAAGTGAATATGGCTCATCAAATCATTTTTAAAAAGATAGGAAGAAAGTTTGGGAAAGTAAAAGTTTCCAATAATAGGCGGCAATCCGAAGTCTAACGTGTCTTCTTTTAAGCGATCGATCTCAGTGACCGCAATCGTTACCTCTTTCAAAATATTCGAGATGTGGCGGGAAAGAACGATCCCGGCTTGTGTAATAATCAATTGTTTGTGTGATTGATCGCGATAAACGAGTTCTGCTCCCAGTTCGTCCTCTAGTCGTTTTACTGCGTAGGTGATCGTGGGCTGGCTGACGTGAAAGGCATTTGCTACCTTGGTAAAACTCTTTTCGCGCACCAAACGTTGGAAGTATTCTAAGTCTTTAAAGTTCATAATCGTCTCCTCATGTGAAAACAGATTATCATATAAATAAAATTTATCCTAAGCTTTTGTTTTGACTATAGTTTGCGAAAGCGCGTATTCTCCTAGTTGTACTCAATAAGGAGGAGAACATTATGAAAGGAATCGAAATTTTAAATAATCCATTTTTAAATAAAGGAACCGCATTTACAAAAGAAGAACGGAAGCACTATGGTTTGACCGGTATGCTGCCAGCTAAAGTTCAAACCTTGGAAGAGCAGGCTGAACAAACGTATGGACAATATCAAAGTAAAACCAGCAATTTGGAAAAGCGTTTATTCTTAATGGAAATCTTTAACACGAATCGCACCTTGTTTTATAAATTAATGGGTCAGCACGTCGTAGAATTTATGCCGATCGTTTATGATCCAACGGTAGCAGATTCAATTGAACAATATAATGAATTATTCGTTGAACCGCAGGATGCCGCATTTATTTCAATCGATGATCCGGAAAGTATCAAGGAAAGCTTGCAGAATGCTGCTGCTGGGCGTGACATCCGATTGATCGTTGTGACGGATGCAGAAGGTATCTTAGGGATCGGCGACTGGGGTGTCAACGGAGTCGATATCGCGATCGGTAAATTGATGGTCTACACTGCAGCTGCAGGTATCAACCCAGCTCAAGTTTTGCCAGTGTCGATCGATGCCGGTACAAACAATCAAGAATTATTGAGTGATCCATTATATTTAGGAAACAAACATGAACGTATCTACGGCGATAAGTATTACGAAGTGATCGATCAATTTGTGGAAGCTGTAGAAGAATTATTCCCTGAAGTATTGCTGCACTGGGAAGACTTCGGCCGTTCCAACGCAGCGAATATCTTAGAAAAATATCAAGACAAGATCACAACTTTTAATGATGACATCCAAGGAACTGGGATCGTTGTTTTAGCAGGGGTCTTAGGTGCCTTGAACATCTCACAAGAAGACTTGACGAAACAAACAGTGATGACCTTTGGTGCCGGAACTGCAGGCGTTGGGATCGCCAACCAATTGTTAGATGAAATGAAACGCCAAGGGCTATCTGAAGAGGAAGCTCGCAAACATTTCTACATGGTAGATAAGCAAGGAGTTTTGTTTGAAGATACAGAGGACTTAACTTCTGGTCAAAAAGCTTTCGTCCGTCAACGCAGCGAGTTTTCAAATGCGGATGAATTGACGAACTTAACTGCCGCAGTCAAAGCGATCCACCCTACGATTATTATTGGTACTTCGACTCAGCCAGGGGCCTTTACCGAAGAGATCATACGCGAATTAGCTGCTAATACAGAACGTCCAATTATTTTCCCATTGTCGAATCCAACGAAATTAGCAGAAGCAACCGCAGAAGACCTAATTAAATGGACAGACGGAAAAGCATTGATTGGAACAGGAATTCCTGCTGATGACGTAAAATACAACGGTGTCACTTACCAAATCGGCCAAGCCAACAATGCGTTAATGTATCCCGGTTTAGGACTTGGCATCATCGCTTCAACCGCAACCCGCGTCAATGGTGAAATGCTGTCGCAGGCTAGTCATGCGCTAGGCGGCATCGTTGATACAAGCAAACCAGGTGCCGCAGTCTTGCCGCCAGTATCGAAATTGACAGAATTCTCTCAAACGATCGCGGAAGTTGTTGTGAAGAGCGTTGTTGATCAAAAATTAAACAAAGAAGAAATCAAGGACATCAAACAGGCTGTAGAACATATGAAATGGTATCCAGAATATCAACCGCTTGATGCTGATTAAAAGGGGAGGAATAAAAGATGATTTTCTTTCAATCGATCCAAAGTGTTTTAAGCATCATTATTATGATTGCTTTAGGTTATATCTTGAAAAGACAAGGTTGGTTTGATGAAAGCTTTGGCAAAAGTATTTCGTCATTGATGACACGTGTGGCGCTGCCAGCCTCCATCTTTGTATCAGTCCTAAAGAACTTAACGAAAGAAAGCTTGTTCCAGCTATCGGGCAGCCTGATCTACCCGGTTGGGGCGGTTATTATCTCTTATATTTTGGCCTACGCACTAGTCAAAATTTTGAAGATTCGTCCAGGACGCCGCGGAATATTCATGAACGCGGTAGTTAATGCCAATACGATCTTCATCGGTTTGCCTTTAAACATCGCCTTGTTCGGTGAGAAATCCTTGCCATACTTCTTGGTTTATTATGTGACGAACACCGTTTCTACTTGGGCTTTTGGGGTATTCTTAATCTCGAATGATGATCCGACCAAAGTCAAAGGTGAAAGCAAAGCCAAATTGAACTGGAAGAAATTACTGCCACCACCATTATTAGGATTTATCGTAGCGATCATCTTCTTATTGGTAGGGATTCCTGTGCCAAGCTTTATCAATGCTACGCTTGGTTATGTAGGCAGCATCGTTACACCATTATCGCTGCTTTATATCGGGATCGTTTTATACGATGCTGGGTTGAAGAGCATTCGCTTTGACCGTGATGCGGTCGTCGCTTTGCTGGGACGTTTCGTCTTGGCACCAGCTGTTTTGATCGCATTAATCGCGCTTGGTTCAAATGCCTTTGGAGCAAGCCTCGCACCGCTGTTGAAACAAACCTTGATCGTACAATCGGCGACACCAATGCTGGCAGTATTGCCAATTTTAGCTAATGAGGCGCATGGTGACGTTAAATACGCGACGAACTTGGTGACAACGAGTACCGTTTTGTTCGTGATCGTTGTACCGATCTTGATGGAACTTGTTCAATTCATTTAATTTGCTTCCCCAATAGAAAAAGCATCCGCGATTTTTTCTCTCGCGAATGCTTTTTTTTAATACAATTTACTTAATTGCTTTTGCACTTCTGGATTTTCTAAGAATTCATCGTAGGTTGTTTCTGCACGGTCAACCACGCCATTTTCAGAAATAGCGATGATGCGGTTAGCGATCGTTTGGATGAATTGGTGGTCATGAGAGGCGAATAAAAGCGAACCTTTATAGGCGATCAGACCATCATTCAACGCGGAGATCGATTCTAAGTCTAAGTGATTGGTTGGATCATCCAACACTAAGACGTTTGATTTTGACAGCATCAGTTTTGACAGCATGCAACGAACTTTTTCGCCACCGGATAAGACATTGACGGGCTTCATTACTTCGTCGCCAGAAAACAGCATCCGACCTAAGAAGCTGCGTAAGAAGGTGTTGTCATCTTCTTCCTTGCTGGCATATTGACGCAGCCAGTCAAGGATCGGCATTTTGCTATCGAATTCTTTGGTTGTATCTTTTGGCAAGTAAGCCTGACTCGTCGTTACTCCCCAACGAATCGTTCCTGTATCAGGCTTAAGATCACCCATGATGACTTTGAATAAGGTTGTTGTTACTAAGTCGCTTTCGGCAATGAAGGCCACTTTGTCGTCACGATTCAAGGTGAAAGAGATATTGTCTAAAATCTTCTTGCCGTCGATCGTCACACTGACATTATCGACTTGCAGTAAATCGTTCCCGATTTCCCGTTCTGGTTTAAACTGAACAAATGGGTAGCGGCGTGAAGATGGCTGGATATCATCTAATGTAATCTTATCCAACATTTTCTTACGAGAAGTCGCTTGTTTTGATTTCGACGCGTTGGCACTGAAACGAGCGATAAATTCTTGCAGCTCTTTGATTTGTTCTTCTTTTTTAGCATTTTGCTGTGATTGCAATTTTGTTGCTAACTGGCTTGATTCCAACCAGAAGTCGTAGTTTCCGACGTATAATTTGATTTTCCCGAAATCGAGGTCAGCCATGTGGGTACACACTTTGTTTAAGAAGTGGCGGTCATGGGATACGACGATGACGGTATTTTCAAAGTTGATCAAGAATTCTTCCAACCAGTTGATTGATTGGATATCTAGTCCGTTTGTTGGTTCGTCTAATAAGAGTACGTCTGGTTTGCCGAAAAGTGATTGTGCTAGCAAGACTTTCACTTTTTGACCAGCTGTCAGTTCGCTCATTTTTACTTGGTGCAGGTCTTCAGGAATATTCAACCCCTGCAACAATACCGCTGCTTCAGGTTCGGCTTCCCAACCATCAAGTTCGGCGAATTCGCCTTCTAGTTCTGCTGCGCGAATACCGTCTTCGTCAGAAAAATCTTCCTTCATATAAATGGCGTCTTTTTCCTGCATGACTTGGTATAAGCGTTCGTGGCCCATGATGACTGTTTCAAGAACGGTATATTCTTCAAAGTCAAAATGGTTTTGTTTTAACACGGCCATCCGTTCGTTTGGTCCTAAAGTAACCGAACCGGTAGAAGGTTGGATATCGCCTGCTAAAATCTTAATAAAGGTTGATTTACCGGCGCCATTTGCACCGATCAACCCGTAACAATTGCCGGGAGTGAATTTAATATTTACGTCATCAAATAATTTACGGTCAGGAAACTGTAAACTAACGTCACTTACTGTAATCAATGATTTTCCTCACTTTATCAATATTGGCTCAGAGCCTCTCTGCATTATATCGGGGAACATCTGAAGTTTCAAGTCAACCGTTAAGAATTTACTTGGGAATTAAAATAGGATAGACTTGGCATTGAAGGGATGTGCCAGTATGATCGGGATAATTATCGCGACCCATGACCATTTAGCGGACAGTCTGTTAGACACGGCTGAGTCCATCTTAGGTGAGCAAAGCTGTGTGGAAACATTAAACATCGAGCCGGGAGCTACAGGTCTGCAGGAAAAAATTGAGGATTTCGCCAAAGAGTTGTTAACAAAAGTTGATGAGCTTGTTTGGCTGGTAGATATGTTTGGCGGTACACCATTTCGCTACGCCAGCTTTTGTGTAGTGAATGATTCGCGTCAGTCTTTAGTAACAGGCGTGAATTTGCCGATGCTCTTGCAGGCTTTAGTCAATCGCGAGCTGCCGGCGGAGGATTTAACGAAACAATTGGAACTAGAAGCGAAACAGACGATTCGGAGAATGTAAAAAGGTTGCGCCAAAATTATTTGGCACAACCTTTTTTCGATCTATTTTAGTAGTTCACGCAAAGTAGGCATGTCGTGGACTTGATATTTTTCTTTGAAGGCCTTGATTTGTTCTGCTGAGAATTTTTCTGGTTCTAATTCTAGCGCTTCAACAGGTAAAGGTCGTTCGTCCTTGATCTTAACATCGATCACGACAGGTCGTTTGCTGGCTTTGGCCGCTGTGAAAGCGGGTTCTAATTGATTGTACTCAGTGATCGTGAAGCCATCAGCTCCTAGCGCTTCGCCAACTTTGCCGAAGTCGGCACCTTCAAGGAAAACACCGAATTTTTGTTGTTCAGTATCTTCTTGTTCGGCTTCGATGAACCCAAAGGCCTCATTTGAGAAGACCACGTTGATGATCGGCAAGTTGTATTTTACTTGAGTGATGATGTCTTGCATCTGCATGGCAAAGCCACCATCTCCGCTGAAGGTAAAGACTTGTTTCTCTGGATAGGTCAATTGGGCGGCAATTCCGCCTGGCACACCATTTCCCATGGTTGCGAACCAGCCAGAGGTCGTGAATTGCTGCTCGCCGTTCATTTCCAGATGACGAATGGCATTCAAGGTAACATTACCAACATCGGCAACATACACCGCATCGTTTTCTGCGATCCGATTGATTTCCTTAAAGACCGGCTCTGCTCGTAGCGGTGTTGAATCATCATTATAGAAGCTCTTGCGCCAAGCATGCCAGTTCCGAATATTTTCTTGATTAGCTTTCAACCAAGCATCCGCAGGACGTGCTTGTCCAAGTTCGACCCAGCGGCGCAGTGCAGTCGCACCATCACCTAATACAGAATGATCGACATTGTGCCGACGACCGAATTTAGCAGCGTCGATATCGACTTGGATAAATTTTGCATCCGGATTGAAGAAATAGCGGCCAAATGGGAAGTCGCTGCCGACGAATACGATCAAATCAGCATCGGCTAAAGCTTCATTAGCTGGTTTGGTAGCGACACGAGCGGCAAAGCCCAAGAAATTCTCATATAGATCAGGGATGATTCCTTTGGCTAAGACAGCTGCTGCGACTGGCATTGAGAAATGCTCAGCAAATGCTTTGATCGCATCAAAGCCGCCCCGCACACCTTGACCGATATAAAGCACGGGCTGTTTCGCCGCTTCAATCAAAGGCAGTGCCGCCTTCAGATCCGCTTCATCAGGAAGCAGGACACCGGTTTTATGATTTTTCGCCGTTGCGATCTCTTCTTCTTCGATTTCGGCAAAACCAAGATCAACTGGGATCGTAACAACGGCAACACCTTTTTGCTGGTAAGCCGCTTTAATGGCTTCGTCAATCACGTGAGGCAAGCTTTCAGGTGTCATCACTGTTCGATTATAAACACTGACATCGGCAAACATCGGATTTTCATTTAATTCTTGGAACGCGTCATAGTTCATGGCAGTAGAAGCAACTTGACCTAGTAAAGCTAAAACAGGGACGTGGTCCATTTGCGCATCGTAAAGACCGTTGATCAAATGGCTGGCACCAGGACCCGCGGAACCAAAGACCGCACCGACTTTACCAGTAAGTTTTGCGTCAGCCGCAGCTGCTAAAGCACCCGCTTCTTCATGACGCACTTGGATATATTTAACGGCTTCACGTTCGTGATACAAGGCATCCATCGTGGAGTTGAATGATCCGCCGGGAATTCCATAGATATGATCGATTCCCCAAGCTTCCAAAACGTTGACCATTGCAACACCTGCATTAATTTTTGACATCTTCTTCACTCACTTTCTTTTTGTAAGTTCCTACTCAAAAAGTATAACGCGTCTTAAAAAAACCAGCAAAGAAAGTGTCTTCAAAAGAAGTTTACAGGTATACCTAAAACGTGATAAAGTTAAAGCAAATAAACGTTTTCAGTATACCAGTTCAAATTTATCGGTTCTGCTAAGTAACTTCAAATTACTTATGGCGAAACGGTAATTCTTCTGAGAAAAAAATAGATTAATAGGAAGTAGGAGGTTCTTATGGTTGGATGGCTACTTGATTTAGCGGCTTGGCAGCAAGCATTGGTAGGAACACTGTTTACCTGGGGAATGACCGCGTTAGGTGCTGCATTAGTTTTCTTCTTTAAAAATATCAATCGTAATGTACTGAACCTAATGTTGGGCTTTGCCTCTGGTGTGATGATCGCAGCGAGTTTTTGGTCGCTGTTAGATCCGGCGATCGAAGCGGCAGAGGAGAACGGATCGATTCCTTGGCTGGTGGTTAGTCTCGGGTTTGGTTTAGGCGGATTGTTTCTTTATATCGCAGATAAAACAATCCCCCATATGCACTTTGGACCGAACAAAGAAAAAGAAGGACTGCCCAGTCATTTGAAGCGGACGATTTTGCTGGTATTTTCGATTACCTTGCACAATATTCCGGAAGGATTGGCCGTCGGTGTCGCTTTCGGTGCCGCAAACGAAGCAGCGAATCCAACCGCCGCAGTTCTAGCGGCGATCTCCGTATCATTAGGGATCGGTATCCAAAACTTCCCAGAAGGCGCTGCAGTATCGATTCCTTTGCGTCAGGAGGGTCTGAGCCGGACGAAGTCATTCCTTTACGGACAAGCGTCAGGTCTGGTAGAACCGATCGCAGCTGTCGTAGGAGCGATTCTGGTAACAAGTGTTAATCCCTTGCTGCCATACGCCCTTTCCTTTGCAGCTGGAGCCATGATTTATGTGGTGGTGGAAGAATTGATCCCGGAAGCACAGGCAACAACGGATAGTAAGCATCACTTTGGTGTATTTGGCGCGATGACAGGCTTTATTATCATGATGATTTTGGATGTAGCGTTGGGATAGAACAGAATGTATTTTTTTGTGAGCTATGGAGAACTTTCTCCATGGCTCTTTTTGTTTAGCAAAACAAGAATGAATAAAACGCTGACGACAAACTTGAAACTAGCCTATTCTTCAAGTTTGACAAAAAAAGATCAAATGGGAAAGTAAAATATGTTGATAGCGCTTTCTTTAGCTGGCGTATTACCTTTATTGAAATTTGTTGGCACAGTTCTTGCGTAATAGTTAAGTGAAGAATAAAAAGGAGTGATCAAATGAAAGCAGAAGTTTTATATGGACCAGATGATGTCCGATATGAAGAGGTTGAGGAACCGTCATGTCCAACAGATGGAATTAAAGTAAAAGTGATTGGCTGCGGAATCTGCGGTTCAGATTTAAGGACGTATGGTGGGGGATCAAAGAATTCAATTTTACCGGCAATTTCAGGACATGAGATTGTTGCCGAAGTAATAGAGAGTCATTACCCTAAGTTTCCAGCAGGTACGAGGTTATCAATCGCTCCTGTGATCGTCTGTGGGGAATGTTGGTACTGTAAAAATGGGATTCAAAACCTCTGTGACAATATTCGAATGATTGGGACGGCAGAAGGAATAGCCGGCGGATTTGCTGAATATATTGCTTTTCCGAAAGAAATCATCGATAACGGATGCTTTAATGCGATCCCTAATGACATTGATCCAATCGACACAGTGATCGCTGAAACGGCTTCCTCGGTTTTATGTGCGCAGATCAATACCAATATCGTCATGGATGATTTAGTAGTAGTGATTGGGGCCGGAACGATCGGTTGTTTGCATAGCGAGATTGCGAAGATACGCGGTGTGAAAGAAGTCATCATTGTTGAAATGAATCAGGATAAAGCGGAATTAGCCAGAAGCCAAGGTTTTGATAACGTGGTCACTATGAGCAGTTCTGATCCTAAATTAAAGGAGTTGGTTTTGGAAAAAACAGATGGTAAAGGAGCTGATGTAGTGATCAGTGCTTGTCCAGCAGGCCAAGCACAAGCAGACGCAGTTGATTTGGCTCGTAAACGCGGAAAAGTTATCTTATTCGGCGGTATTCATCCATCTAGTGCCAAGCTGCTAGATACGAATGCGATCCATTATAAGGAGATCATGGTATACGGGGCTTCTGCTTATTCGCCGGAGATCAATCGAAAAGCATTGAATCTGGTCCTGAATCGGCAGCTGGATTCAAAAAAATTTATTACTCATAAATATGAGTTAAAAGATTTGGCTCAAGGTTTTGCGGATATGCGAGCTGGAAAAATGATTAAAGGTGTCATCATCCCATAAATAACTAAGTAGTTATCGATAAAAAGGAGGTGTAGGCTTTGGATAAAGCAACTACTGAAAATCAGGTTTTTAGTAAAAATGAAATTCACGCAATGATCTCCGATGAAACCGATCGAGATCAACTCATTCATTTACTAGCCGCTGAGATGGCAAAATATGGGATGGTCGAACCTTGTTATGGTGCTTCTGTGTTAGAAAGAGAAAAAGACTTTCCGACGGGCGTTCCTACTATGCCGGTGCCGATAGCCATTCCTCATAGCGAACGCTCGCATGTCTATAAGCCGGGAATTGGTGTGGCAGTTTTGCGAAACAGTGTCAAATTTTCAAGTATGGAAGATCCCGAGTGTCTATTAGATGTCAAAGTTGTTTTTATGCTTGCTGCTAGTCTTAATGATGAACATTTGCATATGATCAAAGATGTAATGGAAATTATCCAAGATTCAGAATTAGTAAATACATTATTAGTTGCGGAAACAACCGAGAAAATTGAGGGAATTCTGCACAAGGAATTCTCAAAGCGCGAACAAAAAAGATAAAACTAAAGATGAGGAAGGAGTTTTTAGAAATGGCTGATGAAAAAATTGTTGTAGTGGTGTGCGGGGCAGGTTTTGCGACGTCAACTGCAGGAGAAAATGAGGTGAAGAAATTAGCTCGAGAGTTGGGGATTAATGTCAAATTGAATAAACGGAGAGCAACGGAATTAAAAACGGTTTTGAGTACGATGAAGCCTGATATGTATTTGTTGATGACACCTGTAACGGTTGAATTGAATGCGCCAAAAGTAAACGGGGTACCTTTTATTTCGGGAATTGGAAAAGACGAAGCCTTAGAAGAAATGCGGCAGATTCTTACGGCTGAGTAAGAGGAGTAAAAAATGAGGGAAATTATTTAGAATGGAGGGAAATCGATGTTTGATGCAATTAATAAGGGATTTCAATGGTTTACAGGACTCGGCAGTAACGGGATTCTCTGTGTGGCACTTTTAATTATCGGATTAGTTTTAGGATTGAAAATCGGTGATGCGGTTCGTTCAGCGTTAACAGCGACGGTTGGTTTTATTGGATTGAATTTAATTGTAGATATGCTGATCGCACAGATGTCACCGGCAACGATGGCGATGGTCGAGCGGATGCACTGGAACCTCGATGTTGTGGACGTTGGCTGGGGACTCATGGGAATGGCGTGGGGGCAGCCAGCTTCCGGAATGGTCATTATTGCCTTGATTGCGACGAATATTGCTTTGATATTCTTACGCTTCACCAAGACACTCATGGTAGATTTTTGGAATTATTGGTCATTTGCGGCTTGTGCGGCGTTGATTTACGGAGCGACTGGTAATGTCGTATTTACTGTTTTAGCAGCCTGCATTTATATGGCCGTTTCGTTGAAGTGGGCGGATACTGTGGCTCCGAAGTATCAAGAATTTTATGGAATCCCTGGTTGTTCTTGGCCGACAGGAGCTATTATCGCGCCAGCAATGATTGGTATTCCAGTGGTGAAATTATTACAAAAAATTCCAGTCATTAAAGATATTAAGGCAGACCCAGAAACCATGCAGCGCCGGATGGGAATATTTGGTGAACCAATTGTGATTGGTGCGGTTTTAGGGATGTTAATTGGAGTGATCGCTGGATACGATGTACGGAAGGTATTACTACTTGGTTTTAATATGGCAGCTGTAATGATTCTATTGCCGCGAATGATTCAGATCATGATGGAAGGCTTAATTACAATTTCTGATCAGGCGAAAGAATTTACCGCGAAATACATGAAGGGTCGAGAAGTTTGGATTGGGATTGATGCATCAACGATCATGGGAAATCCTGCAACTATGTCGGCGATTTTAATTATGACGCCAATCGTAACGTTCATGTCCATCATTCCAGGAAATCGGATGCTTGCGACAGCTTCTTTGGTGGCAGTACCGTGGTTCATTATTGGGATTACGGCTTATGCTAAGGAAAATATTCTGCATATTTGTTTAGCCGCAATGGTTGTTTTTGCGATTTATTTCTGGTGTGCAACAGCGATGGCCGGCGCGCATACAGAGATTGCTAAAATCGTTGGGTCTGAATTGCCAGAGGGGACATCGTTAATCAGTAGTTTGTCTGAAGGAGGGAATCCTATCACCTTCATATTGTATAAGATCCTAGACCTCTTGGGCTTCGTGAAGTTCTAAAATCACAATGTTTATACTGAAATAGAACTTTATTCAGCAGGGTACTTCATAGTACGATGAAATAAACTACAACGTTTATTTTATCGTTGTTGAAATCTGTTTAAGGAGGGAAAACGGATGAAATCAGCGGAATTGACACACATGCTTCGTCTCTTGGAAGCAGAAGACCCTAAAAATCCATTGACAGATCAGGAACTTGCTGAATTATTAGAGACTTCTCGAAGCAAAGTGACTTCGTTACGTAAGAATGAAGGAATAGAGAATTCTAGAGAACGCCGCGAAAGTGTTCTATTAAAAGATATTCAGACTATTTTGAAAGCGGATTCTGAATTAAATATGACACAGCTAACAAAAGAGTTAGTGCAAAAAGGCTATCGAATCACGTTAAACAGCACGATCAATTTCATGGAACAAAATGACCTATTAGCAAATACTAAGAAAACGGCTGTTCAAGAAGAAAAAGAAGATGCGTTTACGGGAATCATCGGTTCGCAACGAAGTTTGAGTATGCAAGTGGAACAAGCAAAAGCAGCTGCGATGTATCCGCCAATTGGACTACATACTTTGATTGTGGGAGAAACAGGTGTTGGGAAAAGTATCTTAGCGGAAGCTATGTACAAATTTATGGTGAACAATAAAGAAAGTGAGAAGATTCCATTCGTGGAGTTGAACTGTGCGGATTATGCAGAAAATCCTCAGTTGTTGACGGCACAGCTATTCGGCTACAAAAAAGGTGCGTTTACAGGTGCGGAAGCTAACCGAGAAGGATTGATTGATCAAGCGAACCAAGGAATTCTCTTTCTAGATGAGGTTCATCGCATGCCGCCGGATGGACAAGAAATGCTGTTTCAATTAATCGATAAGGGGGTCTATCGGCGTCTGGGAGATCGGGATTTGCGAAAAGCTCAAGTCATGATCATTGCTGCTACAACAGAAGATATCGAGACCAGTTTATTAGATACTTTTCGCCGCAGAATTCCGATGGTAATCACAGTCCCCCCCTTATCTGCGCGGGGAATCGATGAAAAATATGATATTATCACAACCTTTTTCCGTCAAGAATCGATTCGAGTCAAACGGGAGATCATAATTAAAGCAGAGGCCGTCAGAAGCTTATTGCTCTTACGTTATCCAGGGAATATCGGAGAACTTCGCAGCAAGATTCAAGTAGCTTGTGCGAAGGGATATTTAGCCTGTATGCACCAAACTGACAGCGGCTCACGAATTATCATTGACAATGAAACACTCGTATTGAATGCATTACCCGAGGATCAAGAAATATCGCGGGAGCTAAAACATTTTTCAGCAAAGGACCTGATCGTTTATCCAACCGATAAGATCAATGTACCAACCCAGCCGGTTAATGATCCGTATGAGTTTTCCGAAGGCTTGTATCGGATTATTGATACAGAATATGTAAAATTGCAGGGAAATTATTTAACTGAAAAAGAAATCGATTCAACGATTTGGAAATTGATTGAAAAGAAAATTTCACGGTATATCACGACGATTCAAAATGGAAAACAGGTTCAACAGTTGAAAGAAAACATTCAAACGATTGTAGAGCAAGATTTGGTTCAAATGGCTGAAGAGATGCTAAAGATTGCAGAAAAGGAATTAGGAGAAATGGACCCGACTCTGCTGTTTTGCTTGGCGACCCACTTTAATGCTTCGATCCAACGTATTCGCAGCGGTGAAGGAATCATGAATCCCAATTTGGCGAATGTTAAAAAGCATTATCCGAAACAATTTAAGATCGCCAATCAAATGGCCGAGCTGGCGCCGCAGTATATCGGGATGCCGCTGCCTGATGAAGAAATTGGCTTTATCGCGATGTATTTATCCGCAACAACAGATGCAAAGGTCAAAATGGGAAAGAATATTGGGACGATCGTTGTCACACATGGAAAGGTAGCTGCAGAGATGGTCGCTGTTGCCAATGAACTGATGGGGAATTCACACTTAGCAGCGCTATGCATTAGTTTGGATGAAAGCCCGCGTTTTATCTATAGCCGGCTATTGGAGCTGGTGAAGCAGAATAATCAGGGCCGCGGGGTATTGATCTTAGTAGACATGGGGTCGCCGGAAACATTTGGTGATCAGATCGCGGAAGAGCTGGGAATCAATGTTCGAACCGTGACTAGAGTCGATACGCTGATGGTGCTTGATGCGATCCGCAAAACCCAATTGATCGATATGAACCTAGATGAAGTAGCAGATTCCTTAGTAGAACAAAAGAAAAGTGTGGTTCTTAGGAAGCGAAGTCATTCACCTAAACCTGAGGCGTTTATCTGCTTTTGTTTAACTGGGCAAGGCTGTGCCCAATATCTCTTTGAGCATTTGGAGGAAGCCATACTGGAAATATCGGCGAATGTAAAATTTGTCTTTTTAAGCTTGCTGAGTGAACAAAGCATGGAAGAACAGATTAAAGCGACGGCACAACAGTACGACATTATCGGTATCGCGGGTTCATTTAAAGTACAGATACAGGATATCCCCATTATCCTAATGAATGATATTCAATCAAAATCGGCGATCAATCAATTTTTAAAACAAGTGAAGAATCGTCAAAAACAATTGAGCAGTGATTCTCCTCAATTATTTCAGCCGTCGCTGGTTTTTTTACAAGAAGCGCTAACGACAAAAGAAGAAGCAATTCAATTTCTATGTGAAAAATTACAGACGGCTGATTTTGTGAAGGAGAGCTTTCAGCAGACCGTGATGGAACGTGAAGCAATGGTGCCAACTGTTTTAGAGATGGGAGTAGCTATTCCACATGGGTATTTTTCCGAGGTGAAGCGACCGCAAATAGCTGTATTGATTCCTAAGTCTCCGATACCTTGGGGAAATGGCCTTGAAGCTAAAGTGGTTTTGATGCTGGCCTTTACAGAAGAAACGAGTCATTTATTCGGCAACATCTACAATGTTGTCGCGAATCCACAAATGGTTGAAAATTTGGCAGCATGCACAGAAAGAAACCAAGTCATTGAATACTTAGACAATTAGTAGAAGACGGTTTCGATTCGGAACCGTCTTTGATCTATAAATTTTTGAAAAGAGATGAGGAGAAGAATGAAATTTGAAACTTTGAAGATGGCGGAAGGGTTAGGGCAGGATTTTTTGATTGCGACGTATTATATGCGTTCGGAAAACGAACCGGATCTTTATGATTGGGTGAAATTAGTTGCTGGCGATCAAAGTGCAGGGACGTGGACTCATGTAGAGGGCGAAACACCAGAAGTGATTGAAAAATACGGCGCGAAGGTGTTAGGTATCTATCCTATGTCTGATGGGATCTCCTGTGTTGCTCGGATCGCTTTTCCAATCACGAATTTTCAGCCTTACATGGCAATGGTGATCAGTACCGTAGCTGGTAACGTTTTGGGACAAGCCGGGATTCGGTTAGTCGATGTGGAATTTCCAGAAACGCTGTTAAAAGAATTTACTGGACCTTTATTGGGTGTCAGCGGAATCCGTAAGAAATTAGGCGTCACAGATCGTCCATTGGTTGGCGCGATCTTAAAGCCTTGTATCGGTGTACCGCCAGAAGCTAGTGCACAAGGCGCAGCAAACGCAGCTTTAGGCGGAGCAGATGTCATTAAGGACGATGAATTATTAAGTGATCCAGAATACTCACCGATGGTCGATCGAGTGAAGACGGTCATGAACTATTTAAAAGATGTCGGCAAAGACAAATCGACTCTATATGCAGTCAATATCACCGGACAAAATATTATTGAGCGTGCACAAATGGCTATCGAAGCAGGTGCCAATTCATTGATGGTTAATTACAACGCATTAGGCTGGGGGGCAACAGAAGACTTGGTGCGTTATCTGAAAGCTCAGAAAATCGAGATCCCGATCTTTGGACACTGTGCTGGTGCCGGTGCTTATTATAAAGCGGAAAACAATGGAATGTCAGCAGCATTAGCTTGCGGGAAGCTGCCGCGGTTGATCGGTATGGATATGCCGTTGGTTTATCCAGACAGCGGTCGTTTCGGGCTTGCAACAAATGAATTTGTGGAAACACATAGTGCATTGTCAACACCAATGAAAGGCATCGAGACAGCTTTCACAACTGTTGCTGGCGGCGTTCATCCAGGAACGATCGAATATTTGATGGATTTACTAGGTAATGAAACGATATTGATGGCAGGCGGCGGAATCTATGGACATCCAGCAGGCGCTGTTTCAGGAGCGAAGGCCTTGCTTCAAGCGATTGAAGCGGTGATGCAAGATGTTCCAGTGACTGAGGCAGCCAATTCTTATGAAGAGCTGCAGCAGGCATTGGATTTCTGGTCATAAAATGAGGGGGGATATTTTTGGAAACGACGATTTCAAAAGCAACAATGCTAGATATGTATCGGATAATGATTCGCATTCGCGAGTTTGAAGCAGAAGCGATCGAATTAGCCAAAGCAAATATCACACGGGCGGCGGTCCATACCTATAACGGAGAAGAAGCGATTGCTACAGGTGTTTGTGTTCATTTAAGCAATGACGATTATATTACTTCTACTCATCGCGGACACGGACATTGTATTGCCAAAGGTGCTGATTTGCGCCGGATGTTTGCTGAATTGATGGGACGAGAAACAGGCTATTGTAAAGGCAAGGGCGGTTCAATGCATATCGCTGATATGAAAACGGGAAATCTTGGTGCCAATGGAATCGTTGGCGGCGGTATTCCGATGGCGATGGGTGCGGGCCTAGGTCTGCAGGTAGCAAAAGAAAAGCACGTAGCGGTTTCTTTTTTTGGTGATGGTGCTTCAAATGAGGGATCATTCCATGAGGCCTTGAATATGGCTTCAATCTGGAAGTTGCCAGTCATTTTCATCTGCGAGAATAATAAGTACGGTATCTCGACATCTACTGCTAAATCAATGAATATCGAACACATTGCAGATCGCGCTGTTGCGTATGGGATTAAAGGTCTGACGGTTAATGGGAATAACATCGTGGACGTTTACCACACCTTTGCGGAAGCGAAAGAATATGCGTTGGCAGGAAATGGTCCAGTACTGTTAGAGATGGATACCTTCCGGATGGCCGGACATTATTTTGGCGACAATGAAAATTATCGTTCGCGAGAAGAAGTGGAAAAATGGAAAGCGAAAGATCCGATTCTGTATTGCGAAACTCTTTTGAGAGAAGACTATGCTATTGAGCAAGAACAATTAGATGCGATCAAAAAAGAAGAGGCACAGCGCGTCTTAGCGGCTTCGGAGCAAGCGAAGCAAGACCCAGAGCCAATGATTGAAGATATGCTGAATGATTTGTACGATCCGACCTTTGAAGAGATTGAATGGCAAGCTTTTTCAAAAGCATAGAATGTTCAACAGGATAAAGTAGAAGGAGGATGAATATGCGAAAACTTTCAATGCGGCAGGCAGTAAACGAAGCGTTGCACATTGCCTTTAACAGTGATGAAAATATATTTACGATTGGTGAGGATATTGCCGTTTACGGGGGACAATTACGCTGCAGCTATGATTTGCTAGATAATTTTGGACCAGAACGAGTCAGAGATACCCCCATTTCTGAAGTAGCCATTGTAGGTGCTGGGATCGGAGCTGCGATGATCGGCAGAAGACCTGTGGTAGAACTCTCGTACATGGATTTTATCGGTGTTTGTTTTGACCAAATTTTGAATCAGGCTGCTAAGATGCGGTATATGTATGGCGGCGGAGTCAGTATCCCATTAGTTATTCGAACGCAATGCGGTGCGGGCTTAGGTAATGGTGCGCAGCACTCCCAATCGCTGGAAAATATTTTAGCACATGTGCCGGGAATTCGAGTGGTCATGCCGTCGAATGCTTATGATGCGAAAGGGCTGCTGTTACGAGCAATTCGGGATAATAATCCGGTCGTTTTTGTAGAGCATAAAGCGTTATACAAATTAAAAACAGAAGTGCCGGAAGAACCTTATGAAGTGGGTTACGAAAGTGAAGTGAAACAGGCGGGAGAAGACATCACGATTATTGCTTATTCTGCGATGGTCAATGTTGCGTTAAAAGCAGCCAAGAAATTACAAGAAGAAGGTATTAGTGCTGAAGTTATTGATGTCAAAAGTATCGAGCCTTTAGATATGGCGCCGATCCTGCAATCCGTTAAAAAGACGGGGCATGCGGTGATCGTTCATGAAGCAGTCAAAAAATCAGGCTTTGGCGGAGAGATCGCCACACAGATCCAAGAGTTTGCGTTTGCAAGCTTGAAGAGACCAATTTTACGAGTGACGGCACCAGATGTTCCGGTTCCTTTTGCCAGAAATCTCGAAATGGCCTATGTACCGGATGAGACACAGGTGATCGAAGCAGTGAAGGTAACGTTAAAAGGAGGAGAAGGCTAGTGAAAAAAGAAGTAATTATGCCAAAAATCGGGTTGGATATGGATGAAGGAACGATCCTTACGTGGTACAAAAAAGTAGGCGATCCTGTTAAAAAGGGTGAGATTTTATTAGAGATCGAAACGGATAAAGCCACGACAGACGTGGAATCTGCACTTGATGGAACGTTGACAGAAATTGTTGAGGAAGAGGATGCGACGGTCGATATCGGTGAAGTGATCGCGTGGGTCGAAGTCGATGAGTAGCGAAGGGAAAAAACTCAGCGGGATCAAAAAAGCGATGGCGAAACAAATGATCCGCAGCTGGACAGATGTCCCCCAATTTCAATTAAGTACAACGATTTGCTGTGACGAGTTGATTCAGTATCGAAAAGAGCTGGCGACCAAGGTGTCTTATACCGCCATCATCGCAAAAGCGGTCGCGATGACGTTGCAGGCATATCCCGCAGTCAATCAACAGTATGATGGAGAACTTGTTAAAGAGCCGGCTGAGGTATCGATCGGGATTGCCAGCGATACCAAGCGGGGTCTTTTAGTACCGGTAATTTCCAAGGTGCCAGAAAAAAAGTTGGCAACAATACAGTCTGATTTGGAAAAAATCAAAGAGCAAAGCAAAACAGGAAAATTTTCAATGGAAGAACTTGCTGGAGGAACCTTTACAATCAGCAATCTCGGTATGTTTAACGTAGAGCAGTTTTCCTCGATCGTGAATGCGCCCCAGATCGGAATTTTAGCAATCGGAAAAATCACCAAGACGGCGATCGTCAACGATGAGGACCAAATCGTTGCTGCTTCGGTGATGAAACCAGTGCTGACGCTGGATCATCGAGTGGCGGACGGGGCACTCGGAGCACGATTTATGACTTATCTCTGCGATTTATTAGAACACCCAATGGAAAAAATGCCCAAAGAGTAAGGGAGGAATGACTTTGGAAAAACAGATCGTTGTTGTTGGCGGGGGACCAGGCGGCTATGTGGCTGCGATTCGTGCCGCCCAGCTCGGTGCAAAAGTCATAGTAGTAGAAAAAGAAAAAATCGGCGGGACCTGTCTGAATGTAGGCTGCATTCCTACGAAGTCATTATTGCATTCAGCAGATATCTTAGCTCAGGCAAAAAATGGCAAAAAATTCGGTATCGACCTATCGGTGGAGTCAGTCGATTGGTCAGCGGTTTTAAAGCGCAAAGATCAAGTTGTTAAGCAGCTGGTCAAAGGTGTCGAAGGATTGATGAAAAGCAATCAAATCGAAGTAATCAGAGGAACTGCTCGTTTTCTGGATCAGGAGACATTAACGGTAACGTCTGAATCGGATAGATTACAATTAAAGCCGGATAAAATCATCTTAGCGACAGGATCAAAACCAGCGATTCCGCCAATTAAGGGCTTGGAGCAAGTTCCGTGGCTGGATTCCAGTGATGTGCTGTCTTTAGAAGAACTGCCTAATGAGTTGATCATCATTGGCGGCGGCGTGATCGGGATTGAATTTGCTTCGATCTATCAGCGTTTTGGCAGCCAAGTCACGATTATTGAAGAGCAGAAAGAAATTTTACTAGCGATGGATCAAGAGCTGGCTGCATTGCTGCGAAAAAAAATGATGAAAGAAGGCGTACGTTTTCTTCTAGGTAAACGAGTAGAAGCTGTTAAGCAAAAAGACGATACATTGACAGTTTTTTTAGGAGAAGAAACCATTACAGGTGAAAAACTGTTGGTAGCTGTTGGTCGCCGCAGCTTCGTGGAAGGTCTAGGCTTAGAGAATACGAAGATTCAAACAGAGCGTGGAAGCATCATGATTGATGCAAAACTTCAAACGAGCCAGTCAAACGTTTATGCGATCGGTGATTGTGTGGGAGAAATTTTATTGGCACATTATGCGTCCGCACAAGGTGAGGTCGCGGCAGAAAATGCTTTAGGCGCATTGAAGGATTTTGATGGCAGTGTGGTACCTGGGTGTGTGTACTCCGATCCAGAATTTGCGAGCGTTGGCTTAACAGAAGAACAAGCAAAAGCTGCAGAAATTCCCTTTGTCGTTGGAAAATTTCCTTTGAAAGCCAGCGGGAAAGCCCTAGTGATGGGACAGACCTATGGCTTTGCTAAAGTCTTGATCCGTTCTGATACGCAAGAATTAATCGGTGTTCACCTATTGTGTGATCGAGCGACAGATATGATCGCAGAAGCCACTGCTTTGCTCCAGAAAAAAGCAACGATGGAAGATGTCATTGAAACGATCCATCCGCACCCAACAGTTAGTGAAATTTTTCGCGAAGCTGTCTTAGCTGCTGATAAACGTGCGATCCACATTCCAAATTAGATAAAAAAACGTCGAAAGCTCAGCTTTCGACGTTTTTTCGCTTTTTTTAATATGTCCGTCCGCGACGTTTCGTCAACCAGTTGACTAAGAAGTAAGCAATTGCCAATGGAATCGCGATTCTAAAGAATAAGCCAATCAAGCCTGATAGGATCGGGCCAACAATACTCAAAATCAAACTAGCAACTAAGAAAAAGCCGACAACAGCTAAAATTCGTACAACCATAGGATATTCTTTCATCATTTTAAATTCCTTCTTTCCGTTTGTTTTAACTTAAACCTAGTTTAGCAAAATATTTTCTTACTTACGTCCAACTTAAGACGTATTTATTGAGGAAATTAGGCTTAGCTGGTATTTTGCTGCGGAAACAAACAGAGGACTAGCCGTGCGATAGAAATTAAAATAACAATGGAAAAACTTTTATGAAAGAGCCTGACATTATTCTTGATATTTTAGATATTGTTTTGTTTAATAGACACAGCAAATAAGCTTATTTATTATTAGTATTTTTATCGGTTAGGAGTAGAAAAATGCCAAAGTCTCGAATTGAAGCTTTCACAGATGCGGTTATCGCGATTATTATGACCTTATTAGTTTTAGAATTACATGAACCAAACGGCCCAACCTGGTCAGCATTTTTACATATGGAGCATAAGTTTATCGTCTATTTGATTAGTTTTGTAAACTTAGCGATTTATTGGAACAACCATCATCATCTCTTTCAGTTAGTGCGAAAGGTAGACGGCTGGGTCTTGTGGGCCAATAATTTTCTGATTTTAATGATGACCCTATTTCCCTATGTCACAGCTTGGGTGGGGGATTATCCTTTTTCTTGGGCGCCGCAAGCGTTGTATGGTCTGGTGGCGTTAGGAACAGACTTTGCCTATTATTTGTTAGTTAGAGCATTGGTACGAGCAAACGGAAAAGACTCTACGATCGGGCAATTATTCAGGCACTATCCCAAATTGTATTTATCGATTGGTTTAGCGATTGTGGCGTTGCTTCTAGGAAAATTGATTGCGCCGATCGCGGTATTGATCGTTAATGTTCTAATTTTATTGATGTGGTTTATTCCAGAAAAAGCAATTGAAAAGACTCTATAGTATAGAAATCAGCATCGGCGATTTACATAATCGCAGGTGTTTTTTCTTGCAGTAGTCACCGACCTCCTTTTCCGGAATGAGAGGTCGCCGATGACTTGAGTGAGCTACTGGTTATTTATTTTTTGAAGACCTTCATGAAGAATCATCTTTGTTTTTGCCTTTTCTACCCCAGAGTCGCGAGAGCTTTCGTTTAAGAATTCCCTCGTGTTTATTCGATGATTGTGAAGGTGGGGCTTCCTCCGTATCCGAATATATCGGTGATTCTAACGGGGCAGGTTCACTCATACTTGGTGTTACTTCTGGTAATTCTACTGCTGAAACTTTTGGTTCTAAGTCCTTCTGCGACAATTTCTCTAAGGCAGGCGGACAAGCTAAATCGACGAATTTCTCGTATTTCGGTTTTGAATAATTGGCAGTAGGGACTTCAATGGACTTCGGTGCAACTGGTAGCTCAATGGCTTCGACTGGATGCTCTGGATCAAACTGAATATATTTAGTGGTTTCAACGTATTTGCAAGTATCGACTTCGGCAAAAGTTTTCACACCATCTTCTTCTTCAAAAATATCCAAGGTTGTCAATGACTCCAAAGCTTCGCGAATTTCTTCGGCCGATTTTTCGACTGTCGGATTTTTGACGGTTAGATTCTGTTTCTTGCCGTTGCTTTTATAAAAAGTGGAGACTAATTTTTTGGTTTGGATCGTTTTTACAGCGTACATTTTTTTCATTCCTTTCTTATGATTATTCAACTTGCGCTTCTTGAGCGCCAAATATATTACTGATAGAGAAGCGGTTTCGCACAGCGTTGATTGCTTTTTCGGCGTATTGGCGGACAGGGAAGACCCGCAGATTCAAGTATTTCCATTCCTTTGAAGTGAAATAATGTTTGAAATAGAAAAAGAATTTTTTGATGATCTTGGTGACTTTTCGTTGAGAGAATAGGTGCTGCACCAGTTCTTTTAAGATTAAATGAAACTCGCCATCTCCTAGGCGTTCGCGGATATTGAGTGCCATCAGGTATTGCACGGTGCTGTCGGCATCGCCAGAGATTCTGTAGTACGAGTCAATGCGTTTTTCAAGGGTGTTTTTCTTTAAGCTAAATAGTTGTTTGGATGTGAATGGTTGTTCGTTCATAGTATGTTCTCCTTTTTAAATGGTTTCAGAAGCTTGCGCAAGTCTTCTGGGATAAATCAATCCTAGGATTTATGTATAAATAAGGGCGGCAGATGTTCACCGCCCTCTAAAGCTTCAACGATTAAAAAAGAATCGTTTCATTGATTTCCACGAAACTCGCACTTTCTGCGGTGTCGTAGAGATTATTGCCATCTTTATTGAATAACTCTAGTGGACCAATTTGATCCAATAGCCCTTTAAGTTCCGCAGGCGTATTGGTCGTATCTGGATTTGAAAGGCTCCAAGTTTGACTGTTTCCTCCACTGGTTTTAAAATTTGCGACTAGTTTTAACATCTGTTTTCCTCCTTTTTTCAGGAATTATCCAACGATGAGAGAGAGTGAGAACTTTTTTTTCGTCGGATAACTCCTCAATCATTTACTTCGTATAACGCTTTTGACTGGTCAACACGACACCATCCAGAGCACTTCCTTCTGGTGACAAGGTGGTCATGATCTCGCCGAGCGTCAATACCGCATGTTCATCTGGTTCATCAACGACATGTTGAAAATTGATATTCTGTAACTTTTCCTCATTGGGCGTGTCGATCTGTACTTTTAATTTGCTGCTAAGTTTTTGAATCATACTTTTTCCTCCATATTTCCTTTTGTTCCGGCCGGTGACTAAAAGATAAATGATTTCAAAAAAGAATGCGAATTCGAATTTGGCAGCAGCACCCCCCAATTTGGCAGCTTTTGGGGCGAAAATGGCCGATTTTGGCAAAAAAGCTGCCAAATTGAGGGGGGTAAGAGCCAAATTGCGATTTGCGAAAAGCTTCGGCTTGTAATACAATTAAGAGTTTTATTAAATCATCGAATTGACTTCAAATTTGCTCCGCTATTGAATCGCTGAATAGATCATGTCCCAAATAATCAATCCACTTAATGAATCTCGTATGTTAAACTATTTGATGAATGTTTATGGTGAAATTAAGGAGGAGTTCTATGTTAGAGGCGATTATTTTCGATATGGACGGCGTATTAGTGGATTCGGAATATACATACTTCCAAAGCAAATCACAGATTTTAAAAGAAGCTGGTCATGAGGTAGAAGAGAGCTATCATTTTCAATTTATGGGGACGACCAGTGAGTATATGTGGGAGCAAATGAAGCAAGAATTTTCACTGCCTTTATCTGTCTCGGATTATGTTCAGCAAATGACCGCATTGCGTCAAGCGATGATCAAACAAGATGGGATCAGAGTGATTCCTCATGTTCAAGAATTTGTGAAAAGACTGTCTGATGCTGGTCTGAAACTAGCTGTGGCATCCTCTTCTTCCTTGGCAGAAATCAAAGTAAATCTGGCAGAAATCGGCTTGTCTGAGTATTTTTCAGAAGTTGTTAGTACCGAAGAAGTGAAGCACTCAAAGCCTGCACCGGATGTTTACTTAGCAGCGGCGGAGCGAATAGGTGTAAAGCCTGAAAATTGCTTAGGCATTGAGGATACGAAAAATGGCGCGGGTGCTGTTCATAACGCGGGGATGGTCTGCGTTGGCTTTGCCAATCCGGCGTTTCCGAAGCAGGATTTGGCCTATGCGGATATTGTGGTTTCGACGTTTGCGGATTTAGACGGCGAGTCTTTAACTAAAATTTATCAAGAAGTGAGGGAGCAGCATGCCTAGAGCGGCCATTTCCAGCAAAGCTTTTTTAATTGAGGGCGGCTGTAATGCCTGCGGCCTGCAAAACACGGAGACCTTCACGATTCACTTTGAAGATCGGCGTTCAGAAGTGTTGGACAACTTCGATGTTCCTTCACTTGTTCAAACGATCGCGCAAAAAAATGGCTGGCGCGAGACGGCTATTCCGATCGGTATCAGTGAAGAAGAGATCGTTTTGAAAAAAGGGAATCAGGTAATCAAACCGAAATATCTCGGCGATCAAATCATCTATCAAGCAGGCGACCAGCGGCTTCAAACAAAGCAGCGGTTTGATAGCAACGAGGAATTGTTTGAACAGGTCAACAATATTTTAGTCGAGCTTTTTAAGCTTGAACCTTATGAAATAAAAATTGCGGTTGAATAAGCTCATGTAGCATTTTTTAAGCGAAAATAGTAAAGAAAAGTCTGATGAATCGGTTGTCAGACTTTTTTTGCGGCAAAAACCGCAAAGTCTAGCTTACATAAAAAACAGACAAATAATGAGACTCTTGCTAAAATGAAGGAAGAATAAGAGTACCAAGTTGCATAATGTGTGGCTAAAAACAGGAACGCTAGGATGAGATTTCCCCATTGTTTGGGGATTTCTTGTTTTGCTTTATTTTTTTTTGTGAAAAAAAGCATTTGTTAGCACCAAGTTGCATAAAGAACACTGAATTATTGGGTAACAAAGAAGATGGAAATGTAAGCGTTTTTCATCTAAATTGAAGATGTAAAGAGGGATGACAATGAATTTAGAAGAACGAACGAATCAGATTTTTGTTGAGTTAGTCAACAACCCGCAAATCGCTAGTAAAGCATTGTGTGAGAAATTTGATTTGACGCGAGGACAATTGAACTACGCGTTAAAAAAGATCAATGATTCTTTAGTAGACGAAAAGTTGAGTGAGATCAAACGGACAAAAAATGGTCACTTTCTAATTGCAAATGAGATTCTTTCAAATTTTAAGGGTGGTGATGAGCAGCTCGGGGAGCCGACAGAAAGCTATGTGTTTTCCGGTAAAGAACGAGCAGCCATAATTGAATTGATGTTACTGAGTAAAGAAGAGTATCTATCATTGAATCATTTCATTGATGAGTTGAAGGTCAGCCGCAATACGGTGCTGCGAGATCTAAAGGAAGTCGATCAAGAGCTTCAGCAGCATGAACTAACGTTGAAGTATACTCGCCAAAAAGGGTATTTCATCCAAGGCGATGAATGGAATAAGCGAAATGTGCTGTCTGATTTATTGAATAATCTAGCGGTGATGTATAACGGAATCAATGTCATCATCCAATTTGCCAATATTGATCCGCAGCAGATCGAAACCTTTCGCAAACGCGTCGAGCTGGTGGAAGAAGAATTGGAGGTCCAATTCACGGATGAACGACTAAGAACCTTACCATTATTGATCATTCTGATGATCAGGCGGGCGCAAAAAGGAAAGCTGATTTCTTACAGCTTCAAGGTGAATTATCGGGAACTGGCGGATACGAAGGAATACTTGGCAGCGGATCGGGTCATTTGGGATGTTGACGGCTTAAGCGAAAATGAACGTGTTTACGTGACAATGCTGCTGCTGACGACGAATCTTTCCCGCGGCGATATTTTATCGGTAAAAGAGATCAACAAGATGAAGGAAGCCTTGGAAAAGGTGATTGCGAATTTTGAACGCATCGCAGGAGTCAATTTAGAGGAGAAGGAAAAATTATTGGAGCGGCTGCTGGTGCATATGCGTCCAGCGTATTATCGGATCAAATATCACTTGAATTTGCAAACGCGCTTTTATCAAGAGAATAAGGATGCCAATCTGTTTTCACTGTTTTACTTGGTCAAAGAAGCGAGCGGCCCATTAGAAACATATTTCGGTCAGTCAGTGCCGGATGCGGAATTGTTTTTCATTTCGCTGTTTATCGGCAGTCATATCGTAGAGAGTACGGAGATTGTTCATCCGGAAAATCGTAAACGAGCAATCATCGTTTGTCCGAATGGGATTTCAATCGCGGCTTTGCTCGAAAATACGTTAAAAAATCTGCTACCGGAAATTGATTTTGTCCTTTCGATGTCGGCTCGAGAATTTTACCGAACTGATTATGATGTGGATTTTATTTTTTCAGCGGTCCCGTTAAAAACCGAGAAGAAGGTATTCGTCGTGAATAACTTTTTATCGGATCAGGAAAAGCGGCAGTTAAGAGAACGCGTGCTGCGCTCTACGGCGATCATCCAGACAGAGATCGTCACACCGGAGAAAATCTTGGCGGTAGTGAAAAAACATGCGCAGGTTGTAGATGAGACCAGTCTTTATGAAGAGTTACTCAGCTTGTTTACACCTAAGGAATCCATCATTTTAGAGAAGAAGCGACCTCATCTGATCGATCTGCTAAAAGATGAAACGATCCAGATTTTTGAAGACAAAGTCAGCTGGTCAGAGGTTTTAGACGCGTTGGCCCGTCCGCTAGAGCGTCAGCAGGTTATTACGACAGACTATATCAAAGCCTTGAAAAAAGAGATGCCGATCTTGCCCGCCTATACCGTCTTACGTCATAAAATCGCGCTGCCCCATACCGTAGCGGAAGCAGGCGCGATCGGAGTTGGTATCAGCTTGGGCTTGGTAAAAAAAGGCATTATTACAGAGGATGGCAGAAAAATCCATACCGTCATTCTGTTAGGCTCCAACGATAAAGAAGAACACTTGGATTTGATTTTTGAAATGATGAGTTTAGCAGGCGCAGATGAGCTGGCGCAATTAGAAAAAGCAGCAACGAAAGAAGAAATTCGGGAGGCGTTGATTCAGTTCAACGATGAGTATTGGAGGGCGAAATAATGACAAAAACGACACTAAGTTCCTATGTGAAAGAACCATTAGTCTTTGCACAAGATAATTGTTCTTCCCAAACAGAAGTATTTGAGCAGGTGGCACAAAAAGCCTTAGATTTGGGTTGGGTGCGGGAGGACTTCTTGGAAAGAATCAAGAGCCGAGAAGAAACGTTTCCAACGGGCATTCAATTAATGAACTTCGGAGCAGCGATTCCTCATACAGATGCGGAATGTGTGTTAGAAGAGTTCGTGGCTGTGATCACACTGCAAGATCCCGTCGTTTTTTACAGTATGGAAGACAATAGTATGCAAGTTAAAGCACAAATTGTTTTTGTTTTGGGATTAAACCAACCCCATGCGCAGTTAGAAATGCTGCAATCATTGATGGGGCTATTGCAAAACGAAACCGTATTATCAGAACTATTACTAGCAACAACAGAAAATGAGTTAATCAGTACGATCAAAAGAAATCAACTATAAAAAAACAGCAAGAAAAAGGAGAGAAACAATTATGAAAACAATTCGCGTATTAGTAGCATGTGGAGCAGGAATCGCAACATCAACGGTGGTAATGAAAAAGGTCGAGGATCTATTCGCTAGAAATGAGATGCCGGTGGAAATCACACAAATCAAAATCGCTGAAGCAGCCGGAAAACAAGATGAAGCCGATATGTTGATCTCAACTACAATGCTGCCGACGCAATACAAAATTCCAGCAATCACGGCTATGGCTTTCTTAACAGGGATCGGAACTGAAAAAGTCGAAAATCAAATCATCGAGGCAGCTAAAGGGATTCAGTAATTTTAAGTTCATGTGTGTCATTTCCGCTTTACTTCAACATTTTGGGATTCAGCAGTTTAGCGGAGAGACGCATATGAGGCGAATCAGGTTTATTTTTTCCAAGGGAAAAAGATAAATATATTAAACGAATTAGGAGGATTGTATCAATGGATGGGTTAATGAATGTGGTACAGAGTATTTTAGGTGCTGGCGCAAGCGTCATGCTGCCGATCATTATTTTCATTGTTGGAATTATTTTTAGGGTTCCAGTAAAAAAAGCTATTATATCGGGGATAACTGTAGGTATCGGGATGATCGGTATCAATCTGGTGATCAATGTATTGACTACAAACGTTGGTCCAGCGGCGCAAGCGATGGTTGAACGATTCGGGTTGAATCTGACGATCATTGATGCTGGCTGGCCAGCAGTCTCAGCCGGGACATGGGCGCAACCAATCGCGGCTGTGATGATTCCAGTGATTTTAATCGTGAATTTAATTATGCTGGCATTAAATCGAACGAAAACACTGAATATCGATATCTGGAACTACTGGCATGTTAGTTCTGTGGCAGCAACTGGTTATATTGTAACAAAAAGTTTTTTCTTTGGCATCCTGTGCGGGATTTTGTTTACGATTATTATCCAAATTATTGCAGACAAAACTGCCCCTAAGGTTCAAGAATATTACGGACTTGAAGGAATCAGTATCACCACCGGTTCAGCGCAAGGGTATGCTGTTTTGGCATTGCCGATCGGTTGGTTAGTAGATAAGATTCCAGGCATCAATAAATTAGATGTAAAACCAGAAACGATCCAAAAACGTTTCGGTATTTTCGGCGAACCAATGATCATGGGGATCATCATCGGGATGTTCCTTGGTTTGCTAGGTGGTTATGATTTCATCGGTATCCTGCAAATCGGGATGAACATGGGCGGAGTGATGTTCTTAATGCCGCGGATGGTAAAAATCCTGATGGAAGGATTGATCCCAATTCAAGAAGGGGCTCAAAAATTACTGCAAAGCCGTTATGGCGATCGCGAGATCTATCTAGGGATGGATGCGGCATTAGCGACAGGTTCGCCAGCCGCACTATCAACAGGTCTTTTGATGGTTCCGATCACGTTGTTCTTGGCAGTTATTTTACCAGGGAACCGCGTATTGCCTTTCGGTGACTTAGCGACGATCCCATTCTTCGCGGCGTTGGTTGTACCTAGTCGTAAAGGAAATATTTTACACTCGGTTATTTCTTTGACCGTTGTTATGGCATTAGCGTTATTAATGGCGACAAACTTTGCACCAGTGATTACTGAAATGGCCGAAGGAATCGTAAAATTCCCTGACGGAGCAGCTCAAATCACGAACTTAGATACTGGTGGGAACTTCTTAAAATGGATCTTCTTCAAATTATCAGAATTAGTCGCACAAGTAATGTAGTCTTTGATTTTTGATAATAGCAGAAAAAAAGCGAATAAATTAAGTGTTATTTTCCTAAAAGGAGAGCGAAAGTAATGAGTAAAATGATGAAGGGTGTTTCTAAACAGGCACCTGGCTATGACCAAATGGAATTTATTGATTTACCTGTACCTGAAGCAGTAGATGACAAGGTACTGATCAAGGTCGCATATACCGGTATCTGCGGATCAGATATCCATACCTTCAAAGGAGAATATAAAAACCCAACGACACCAGTTGTACTGGGGCATGAATTTTCCGGACAGGTGGTCGAAGTTGGTGATAAGGTAACAAAGGTCAAGGTTGGCGACCGCGTAACCAGTGAAACGACCTTTTATGTCTGCGGCGAATGTGATTACTGTAAAGAAAAACAATACAATTTGTGTCCGCATCGCAAGGGAATCGGGACGCAGCAAAATGGTTCAATGGCGAATTTCGTTTTGGCGAGAGAAGAAAGCATTCATTTGCTGCCAGATCATTTGAGTTATGAAGGCGCGGCGATGAGTGAACCATTAGCCTGCTGTGTGCATGCGATGTATCAAAAGAGCCGCTTGGAACTGAAAGATACGATCATTATCATGGGCCCTGGGCCAATTGGTTTATTCCTATTACAAATCGCCAAAGAAATTGGGGCGTTTGTTATTATGACCGGAATCACAAAAGATGCACATCGCTTGGAATTAGCGAAAAAGCTTGGTGCGGATATCATCGTGGACACGATGAAAGAAGACTTGGCTAAAATCGTTAACGAAGTTACTGACGGCTATGGTGTTGATAAAGTCTATGACGCATCGGGAGCTGTGCCAGCGGTCAACGCTAGCCTGCCATTGATTCGTAAAAAAGGTCAATTCATTCAAGTCGGCTTGTTTGCTAACAAGATGGTGGATCTGGATACCGAATCAATCATTCAACGGGAGATCGAATACATCGGCAGCCGTTCACAAAATCCTTATGACTGGCCGATCGCAATCCATCTATTAGCCAAAGGGGCAATCAATATCGATGAAATGATCACCAAAAAATACCCATTGACCGAATGGCGCGAAGCCTTCGATAAAGTGATGGAAGGAAATGAGATCAAAGTCATGATCGAGTCCAATCCGGGTGAATTTTAATCACGCAAAGAAAAACTGTACCAGAATTTCTGGTGCAGTTTTTTTGACTTGTAGAGAAAGTATGAAAATTTCACAAGTAAAACATTGAATCAGTAACTTTAACGATGTCCAGCTTCACGAACTAGCTTTATCGACAATAAGCAAAAATATTTCGAAATTTGAGAAGCAATTTAGAAATATTTTGGTCTTATTGCTCAAAAGCTGAGCGAGTTCGCGAAGCCTTTCTAATGAAAAAGCCTTTGTATTAGAGAATTATTTTTCACAAAGAAAATCGCTCCAATTATTAGCGCTTTTATTATGTTTCTATTCTGACAGAAGACGTTGAAAGATATGAACTTATCATCATTCGACGATAGGAGAAAAGAAGCTCTGCCATACGAGGTAATAAAAATCAAATCAACGTTATTTTAAAATGATTTCACAAAGAAACCGTTTACTATTTTTTCTGTTCAGGCTAGACTAAAGGAAAAAATACAGACAGGAGGGAAGTAAATGGATCTTGATAATCGAAGCGTTCAGGTTTTGCAGACAGTCGCTTCCACAGTGAAAATATCTTCCAAAGAAATCATGGAAAAATATGATCTTACCCGCAATCAGTTAGACTATGCTTTGAAAAAAATAAATGACTATCTGCAGGAAAATAACTACCGCAAGATCATCCGATCACGCAATGGAAGTTTTGTAGTCGATACGAAAGTGGTCGATACTTTTTCTGGAATCATGAATAGCGAAAGTCAGCTGCAGGCAGACGAAAATAGCTTTTTAGATGAGGATCATCGTTTGTTGGTTATTTTATTATTGATTTTCTCTTCAGATTATCTTTCGCTATACCATTTTTCAGAAAGTTTAGAGGTAAGTAAAAATACGATTGTCTCGGATATCAAGAAGCTTAAGAAGCAACTGAAGCGACACAAGCTGACGATCGATTATTCTAGAAAAGACGGGTATTATTTCCGAGGAGATGAAGAAGCGATTCGCGGATTGATCCTGGTGGTGACCGATCAAGTGATGGATTCCATTTATAATCGCTTGATTTTTGAAAAGTATTTAGCTATTCAGACAACTGAAATCGAAGCTCAACGAGAAATGCTGCGTTTGGTGGAGGAAGAACTGCAGGTTCAATACACCGATAATCGAATCCAAACGGCGCCTTACTTTTTAGTCTTGCTGGATCGACGAGTGAAAAATGAACACATCATCGAACCACGTTTTGGTTTGCTGGCCAAGGAGATCATGGATACCAATGAGTATGCCGCAATTGTGAAAGTATTGGCCGGACAAGGTCTGCTGCCGAAATCCTATACCGAGCATCTTTATCTTTGCCTGTATATTCTTTCACTGAAAATTACTGATCTAAGCAATATTTTTTCCCTCAACAAAGAATCCTTGCGCACGCATATCGAGCTGTTTATCGCTATGTTAGAGAAAAATACGATCATTCAGCTGAATGATAAAGCGCAATTAATCGAGAATCTAGCGTTGCATCTGACACCAGCGTATTATCGGATTCGCTACGGACTGACTTCTGACTATACACTTAACGATATTGTAAAAAATCAATTGGACCCTTTATTTTTTATTGTGAAATCATCGATCGCTCCTTTGGAAGATTTTTTTGAAGAACGGATTCCGAATGATGAAATATATTTGATCACCATGTTCATCGGCGCATACATGCAAAAGGAAAAACCTATTAATCTTGAGAACACGATCGTCAAAGCTGCGGTGGTTTGTCCTAATGGCATTATCAGTTCAAAACTCTTGGAAAATACATTGGATAATTGGTTTCCGATGATCCATTTCGTCAGCTCCTTTTCGATCCGAGAATTTTATGAAAAGGAAGACAGCTTAGATGTCCAATTGATTTTTTCAACGAATCCATTAACGACGGAGATGCCTGTGATCGTTGTGGGAAATGACCTGTCAGCCATGAATAAAACTTTGATCGTCAATGAAGTGATCCAGTTGATCTATAAGATCGATAGTTATAAATTACAGCCAGACCATATCTTGTCGATCGTAAAAAAACACCTGCCTATGAATGACGAAGTAGAAGGAAAGATTCGTAAAGAGCTGATGATCTCGTATAATTCGATTTTCCAAATCCAAGATCAGGAGATTTTGACGAATGAGACGAAATTAAATTTAAGTGACCTGATCACAAAAGAGAGTATTATCATTTTGCCGGATGAGTTGAACTGGTTAGAGATCCTTCGAGCAGCAACACAGAATCTGATCGACCGTAAAATTGTTGAGCCGAGCTATTTAAATCATCTCGAGGAACAGTTTCCTGAGGTCACTCCGAGTATCGTACTAGGAAACCAGATCGTTATTCCGCATACCGTTCCTGAAAATGGCGCTCGTGAACTGGGAATGTGCTTGGCTAAGATACCGCAGGGCTTTACTAGTCAGGGGCAGACCTATCGCTATGTCGTCGTCATTTCTGCGATTGATAAAAAAATGCATATCCAACCCATGATGCAGCTGCTAAAAATCGCTAGTGCTCCTAAGGTGATCCAGCAGCTAGATCAAGCGCAGGATAAGGAGTCGCTTTTAACGGTCATTCGAGATTTCAAAAAGTAGTAAAGCTTTTTCCCGCTCATTTGCTGAGCGGGATTTTTTGTATTGTCAGTCTATTTAACCAATGAGGTACCAGAACAAAGGCTTGTGAAATCAACGTTTTCAGCAAGTCATACAAATATTCAGGAATAGGTTCAGTAAAAAATGAGTTCAAAAGAAATTTGAAAGAAAGCGGTTCCGTGCTATCTTTTGATTAAGCAAGAAGCAAAAAAATAGAACAGGAGGGATCGAGTGATCAAACGAAAATTGCTTTTTAGCAAAATGAAGCCGCAAGATTATGAAGAGATGATTACGTTCTTGGGGCAAAAAATGGAGGAACTAGGCTATGTCAAATCAACCTATGTTCCCGCGGTATTAGAAAGAGAGAAGGGCTTTCCCACAGGATTGCAGATGGGAGATTATGGTATCGCGATTCCCCACACGGATCGTGAGCATGTGTATGAATCAGCTTTAGCCATTGCTACCTTGGCGGAACCCATCGAGGTTAACTCGATGATCAATCCGGAAGAAAAAGTCCGTGTGTCGCTGGTCATCTTAATGGCAGTGGAAGACCCAGATGGTCAAGTGAAAATGCTGAGCAAATTGATGGGGCTCTTTCAAGACGTTGAAACCTTAAAAAGTTTAGAACGCGCTTCATCTACCGAAGAGATGTATAACATCGTAGCAAAAATGGAATTGGAAATCGCGTAAAGTGAATGCAAAGTTTAAAGAAAGAACGAGTTGGATGATAGACGGCTTGGAACTCAAACTTATTTTTCAGTACGAAAAATAAATATAAAACGAAATAGGAGGAGCAGTAATGAAAAGATACAATGTATTGTCCGTTTGCGGATCAGGAACAGTAACATCGTCAATGGTGGCGGAAAAATTAAGAGAGACGTTGGAAGAAAAAGGCTATATCGTCGATACGACAGAGGCAAATCCTAACGAAGCATTATCACTAGCGAAGACCGGC
Organism: Enterococcus hulanensis; assembly: GCF_005405485.1. GTDB lineage: Bacteria > Bacillota > Bacilli > Lactobacillales > Enterococcaceae > Enterococcus_A > Enterococcus_A hulanensis. The sequence goes on from NZ_BJED01000005.1 coordinate 74,982, forward strand.
AAGTTTGATTTTATTACGTATACAAGTCCGTTACCTGATGGAGACTATGGGATTCCAGTAGTAAATGCGATTGGTTTTTTAACCGGTTTTGGTGAAGAAGAATTTTTAGAAGAAGTAGATGGCGTTTTATTAGCATTGGAAAAATAGTCAGTTGGAAAAGGTTGTTTTGGTTTCTTGCGAATGAAATAGAGAAGTTGTTTTTGCTGACTTATTATCAGCAAGGTAAATACATTAAGAAGAAAAAGGATGTCAGTTTGCCAGTTTCACTTCTTGCTTTAGCAAGTTAGTAAAATGGTATGCGCAATGACAATCAGATTCATTTTTCGGTACGAAAAATAAATACATTAAAATGAAAAAGGATGTCAGTTCCTCTTTTCGCAGTT
>NZ_BJED01000005.1:75653-198579 GCF_005405485.1 Enterococcus hulanensis
GTTATCGCTGCGGATGTTTAGCGGAATGATATACGGCTTGAAAATCAGACTTATTTTTCGGTACGAAAAATAAATACATTAAAATGAAAAAGGAGTAATGAAATGTTAGAAACATTAAAGAGCGTTTTTGATACGTTTGGGTCGGCTGTTTTTGTTCCGGTAATGATTTTTGTGGTTGCCAAAGTATTAAAAGTGAAGACTCAAAAGGCATTTTTATCTGGATTATATGCAGGTGTAGGGTTGATGGGCTTCACGTTGATTTTGAACTCATACACCCCGATTATTTCTAAAGTCGTTCAACAGATGGTCGATCAAACTGGAATCAATCTTCCTGCATTTGATGTGGGTTGGCAAGCGACTGCGTTAGTGGCCTATTCGACAGAAGCGGGTATGATCTACTTGGTGATTGCCTTAGTTTTACAAACGGTACTTTTCTTAGTGAAATGGACCAACGTCTTCCAGCCTTCAGATTTATGGAATAACTATTCCTACATGGTTTGGGGTTCGATGGTTTATCTAGCTACGAAAAATATGATCTTAGCAGTTGTCTTGATGTGCTTGTTGAATATGTATAGTTTGTTATTGTCAGAAATGTTGGCTAGAAGATGGTCCAGCTATTATCATTATCCAAATTGTACGATCATTGCGATGCACAATATCGAACCTGGAATCTTTGCCTTATTGATGGACCCGATTTGGAATATGTTCGGCTTACACAAAGTTCGCTTGAATCCGCAAGGCTTACAGAAGAAATTAGGTTTCTTAGGCGAACCGATCTCACTAGGTTTGTTCTTGGGTCTGTTTTTAGGAATTCTAGGAAATATCAGTAATTTAGCTGAATTATCTGCTTGGGGTCAAATTACAGAAGTAGCGATTGCAACGAGTGCGGTAATGGCGATCTTCCCGAAAGTAGCGGGGATTTTCTCACAAGCCTTCAACCCAATCTCACAAGCAGCTAGTAAAAATGTCCGCGGCAACAATGAAGGTCGTGAGTGGTATCTAGGAGTAAACGATGCGACTGGTTATGGTGAACCAGCAACATTGATCTCAGGAATTCTTTTGATTCCGATCATGGTCTTTATCGCAATGATCTTACCTGGCAACCAAACGTTACCGGTTGTTGACTTGTTGGCGATTCCGTACATGGTTCAAGCGTTGGTATGTTTGTCGAATGGGAATATTGCCAAGACATTATTAAATGGTGTGATCTGGTTCAGCTTAGGTCTGTATATGTGTTCATACACTGCACCAATGTTTACAGAAATCGCGCAAACAGTTGGGGTTACTTTACCAGCCGGTGCATTGATGGTGACAAGCTTCAATATTTTAGGAAAACCGATTTTTGGTTTGATCTTCTTGGCCTTTTTAAGTCAAAATCCATTGCTGATCGGTTTGACGATCGTTGCATACTTTGTCGTTTATTTCTTATTCCGCAAAAACAAAGAAGCGTTCTATGGATATGTTGAACGGGCTGCGGCAAAAAACAGCGTTGAGATTCCAGATGGAAAAACCAAGGTAGCTTAATAGAGAAGGATGAAAGAACTCATGACAAAAAAGATGAAAGCAAGTGTATTGATAAAACCTGGTGTATTGGAAGTTCAAGAGGTGGATGTGCCAGATATTGGTGAAGATGAGGTATTAGTAAAAGTCGCTTACGCGGGGATCTGCGGCTCAGATGTGCCCCGCGCAAACTTAGAAGATGGTGCAAGAATGTATCCGCTCATTTTAGGACATGAATTTAGTGGAACGGTTGATCGGGTAGGATCACAGGTCACTAAAGTTCAAGTCGGAGACAAGATCGCTGTTGCACCACTGATCCCGGACCCCAATTCTGAATATACAAAAGAAGGGTCCTATGGTCTCAGTGACAATTATAACATAATCGGTACAGGCAGTAATGGTGCCTTTGCAGAATACGTGAAAGTCCCTGAAGAGCATTGTGTGGTAATGCCGGAAGACTTGGATTTATTGTCCGCGGCTGGGGTAGAGCCGGCGACGATCAGCTGGCATGCAATGCAGCGTGCCAATATGAAGGTCGGCGATACGGTAGCGGTTCTTGGCTGTGGACCGATCGGGCAATTTGCGATCCAGATCGCGAAAATATTCGGAGCTAAAAAAGTGATTGCGGTCGATATTTTTGACGATAAATTGGCATTGGCAAAACAACTCGGCGCAGATGTGACCATCAACAGCAAGGAGCAAGATTTAGAAGAAGCCATCAAGGCAGAAACAGGTCTAGGCGTCCATGTAGTGATTGAAACTGCCGGCAGTAAGTTTACTCAGAAGCAAGCATTGCTGATTACGCGCAAACACGGAACAGTGGTATTGGTAGGAATCTCCCATCAAGATTTGCCATTGTCTGAACATGAGGCAGAACGCATCATGCGTGCCGAGCTGACGATTACAGGCTCATGGAATTCCTATACAGCACCTTATCCTGGACGTGCATGGGAAGCAACACTGGAAGAAATGTCTAAACGTCGGATCAAATTCAAAGAAATGGTGAGTAATGAGATCACGTTAACGGATTTGCCAGAGGTGCTGCCTAAGATGTTTAAACGGGAACTTGCTTATAACAAAATCGTTGTTGCAGTCAATCCAGAGTAAAAGGGGACCGAATCGATGTTAGAACAATTAAAAGAAGAGGTATTTCAAGCAAACTTAGCGTTACCAAAGCAAGGATTAATCAAATATACGTGGGGAAATGTCAGTGCTTATGACCCTGAGACGAAGTATTTCGTTATCAAGCCCAGTGGTGTCAGCTACGAAGAAATGAAAGCTTCAGATATGGTGGTCGTTGATCTAGAAAATAATGTGATCGAAGGAGAATTGAACCCTTCATCCGATACACCGACTCACGCAGTGCTGTACAAAGCATTTCCGGAAATCGGCGGAATCGTCCATACTCATTCGACTTGGGCGGCGGCTTGGGCTCAATCGGGTTTAGATGTTCCGGCAATGGGAACGACCCACGCCGACACATTTTATGGTTCCGTTCCATGCGCACGTTTCCTAACGCAAAATGAGATCGACGAAGGATACGAACACGAAACAGGCAATGTCATTGTCGAAACCTTCAAACAACGTGAAATCAAACCGTTGGAAGTACCTGGTGTGCTGCTTCATGGACATGGACCATTTACTTGGGGCAAGGATGCTCATAGCGCAGTGATGAATGCGGTGGTATTGGAAGAAGTCTGCAAGATGAACTTGCTGACACGTCAATTGAATTCATTTGCAGAAGAGCTGCCGCAACGTGTGCTGGATAAACATTATCTGCGCAAACATGGAGCGAATGCTTATTACGGACAGAAATAGTTATTAATTAGGGAGGAGGATGACGATGATTAGCGATTTGTTTATCTTGATTGGGCTAGCCTTTTTTATCAAAATCTTTTTTGACGGCGCAAAAAAACTAGTGATTGGAGCCAATGGGGATGTCGTAAAAAGTAAGACTTATTGGATTCACGGTGTGTTGGGTGTGGCTTTTATGATCGTGGCTCGACTAATTACAGTCCTCCTCTAATTAAATGACGGAGGATGATGGAATGAAGATTCATGAGATTAGTCAGGCTCCTTTTATCCGAGAAATGTGTGAAGCAACGAGTCAGCTATGGGCCTATGGCTGGGCGGAGCGAAACGGCGGGAATATCAGCTATCGGCTGCCCCAAGAGGAAGTTCAATATTATCTCAATGTCGACCAGATTAAACGGACAGTTGCCTTAGAGTTCACAGTAAAAAATTTAGCGGGGGAAATATTTCTCGTGTCGGGATCAGGCAAGTATTTTAAAAACATTCAAAAAAATCCGGCTGATAGTTTAGCGATCATTCGCATAAACACAGAAGGGGATAAATACGAATTATTGTGGGGATTAGAGAATGGTGATCTGCCAACTAGTGAGTTAGCATCGCATCTTCAATGCCACCAAGTTCGTATCGCACAAGATCCAGAGCATCGAGTAATCTTGCATACCCATGCAACAGCAATATCTGCAATGACGTTTATTCATGAGCTGGATGAGAAGAAATTCACCAAAACGCTATGGCAGATGATCACCGAGTGTTTAGTCGTTTTTCCAGATGGTGTATCAGTCCTTCCTTGGATGGTTGCAGGAACGAGTGAGCTAGGTGCCGCTTCGGCAGAAAAAATGCGTGATTCTCGAATCGTTATTTGGCCGCACCATGGAATTATGGGAGCCGGACAAACGATGGATGATGCTTTTGGTCTAGTTGAAACAGCCGAAAAGGCGGCGCAGATTTACTTGCAAATCTGCTCAACAAGACAAGAAATCAAGCAACAGATTACGGATACTCAGCTTTTAGATCTAGCTGCAAAGTTTCACGTGAAACCGAAACCGGGGATATTAATGGAAGAAGGCTTGAGAAATGACTAATGTGGTCGTGATCGGTGATCCATTTGTTCCAGCGGATAATTTGGCGGCTGCCGCCAAAGGCTTGATGCTTGAATCTCCCCTTAATATTCAGAGGTTTGACTGGCAAGCGGAAAAATCACGGTCAGAATTTCGTGAGGTTATCAAAATCTTGGAGCATGATGGACCGAATGGTTTTGAGCTGTCTTCCGATATATTGGCAGCGGTGTCGACGGCTGAGTATTTGCTGGTTCATTTAGCGCCAGTTTCACAAAACTTACTAGCCCATGCGAAAAAATTAAAGATGATCGGGACCTGTCGAGGCGGGTTAGAGCATATTGATTTAGCGGAAGTGAAGAAATCAAAGGAGCTTTCGGTGATTAATGTCATTCGAAATGCAGAACCAGTCGCGGATTTTACGATGGGTTTGATGTATGCTACGGTGCGCAATATTGCGGCTTCTGCCATTCAAGTGAAGAATGGTGATTGGCCGCAAAACTTTCCCAATGATGCCTATAAAACATCCTTTTCCAATCTAAAGGTCGGCTTGGTAGGATTAGGCCACATTGGAAAAATCGTGGCAAAACGTCTGACTGCTTTAGGCTTAGAAGTCAGCGCATATGACGCTTTTGCCCAGCAAGCAGCGCTGGAGCAAGAAGGCTATCAGATAAAACTAAAAAGCTTGCAGGAGATTTTTAGCGACTCGGATGTGGTATCCTTGCATCTGCGGGTGGTCCCAGAGACAATAAATTTGATTGATCAGTCACTATTGCAATTAATGAAGCCGAGTGCCTACTTGATCAATACTGCTCGACCAGACATTATTAAGCAGGAAGACTTGATTGAGTGTTTAACGAAAAAGAAAATTGCAGGTGCCGGTATCGATGTATTATGGGAAGAACCGATTGCACCAGATGAACCATTGCTGAGATTAGACAATGTGGTAATCACTTCGCATATTGCCGGAGATACGATCGACGCGATCGAGCGCTCCCCGCAATTACTGCAAAAAGAAATGAATAAAGTGCTGCAAAAAGCTTAGGTAGAATCGTCTACCTAAGCTTTTTTGCTCACTTTTCACAAATTAGTGTACTTTTTTTTCTGACTTTTAAAAAAAGAGCGTATTAATCATTTGTCGAAAGCGCTTTATACTGAGCCTGTAATTAAGAGGAGGGAATACAACAATGTCAGATTGGTTAGACGTGGCAGGCAAAAAAGTAATCGTAACAGGTGGATCATCAGGAATCGGAGCAAGTATTATCGATGAATTGCTGGATCAGGGAGTGATCGTGGCGAACTTTGATCTTCAACCTGGAAAGGTAACGCATGAGAATCTTTACTATTTTCAGACAGATATTTCGAATCGGCAGCAGGTAGAAGAAAACGTCGCAAAAGTGGTTGAAGAATTAGGGCAGATCGATGGATTAGTCAACAACGCCGGGATCAATATCCCGCGCTTACTAGTGGATAAGGACAATCCCCATGGACAGTTTGAATTATCAGAAGATGTCTTTGACAAAATGATGGCGATCAATCAAAAAGGTCTATTTTTAATGACACAAGCAGTGGCGCGGGCGATGACGCAAAGACACGAAGGAGTAATCATCAACATGTCTTCGGAAAGCGGTTTGGAAGGATCAGAAGGTCAAAGCCCCTATGCTGCGACCAAAGCCGCCGTCAACAGCTTTACCCGGTCATGGTCTAAAGAGCTGGGAAAACAAGGCATTCGAGTGGTAGGAATAGCGCCGGGAATTATGGAAGAAACAGGGTTGCGAACGGAAGCTTATGAGACAGCACTTGCCTATACACGAGGAATTACCGTTGAAGACCTGCGAAAAAACTATAACAAAACTACGACGATCCCATTGGGGCGGAGCGGCAAGCTCAGTGAAGTCGCTGACCTAGTGTGCTATTATTTATCTGACCGGTCTAGTTACATTACTGGTGTTACGACCAACGTTGCTGGAGGAAAAACACGAGGATAAAAGAAAGGTGGGGGTAATAAAATGGCACTGATCAATCGCTGGTATCAATTATTGCAGCATTTTATTACTCATGATCGCCTGAGTCTGAGTGAGCTGCAAAAAATAACTGGTACAAGCGCACAAACCACCAAAAAAGCGATTCAATTATTGAATGATCAAATGGAACGGGTCGCATTGATCGAGGAGAAAGATAATATTTACTCGCTGAAAGTAATGGATTCTTATCAGTTCTCAGAGATTATGAACGGGAGTTTAAAACAACAAACGGATTTCAATTCAAGTACAAAGCGAATTGCCGTTTTGATTGATTGCTTCATTAATCAAGAGGATTATATCGTGATCGATGATCTGTCGGAGGCATTAGGGGTCAGTCGTTCAACGGTCAATAAGGATTTGCGAAATTTGAAGCAATTAATGTCAAAATATCAAATTTCTTTGATTGGTACACCTAATAAAGGCCTGCGAATAGCTGGAACGGAGTCTCAATTACGCCTGCTTTATTTGCAGCATGCGTATGACTATCTGGAACAGCCAACTTTAAGTGAGGAATTGTTGGAGCGAATTGATGAGATTGCTTTGAGTAAAAAATTGGATTTTCGCACCTTGGGTTTATTACAAAAAACGATTATTTTAACGATTCAGCGAATCCAAGCCGGGAAGCCGTTGGCACAGGCAGTTCCGTATTATGTGAATTATTTTGCCGGCGATCGATTATTAGAAGAATTATTTGTTAGCTTGGCGACCGATTACAGCTTGACGATCAGCAACTTTGATTTTGATTTTCTCTGTTTTCCGTTAAATATTTTCAATAATAATTTAGTTCCCGAGGAGCGGGCGGACAACAAAGAGGTTAAAACCTTGTTTCAATTGATGATGGATCAAATCAATGCTGCGGTGATCATCAATGTAGATCAAGCAGAATTGTTCCAAAATATCCGAGCACATTTTATGTTTCTGATCAATCGAATCATTTTTCAAATTGAGACCTATGATATTTTTCGGGAGGAATTCAAACAAAAGCATGCCTTTGCTCATGAGCTGGCGGAAATAGGGGTCGCGGCATTAGCTGATTATTTACAAAAACCCAATCAGCCGTCGGAGCTTTCGTACCTAGCCATTTATTTTGAATTGGCTTTGAAATCCGACGCGCAGCCAAAGATGAAAGAGATCGCAGTGGTCTGCAATACCGGCAAGGGAACTGCTCTCATGATCAAGCGTCAGCTGGCAACAGTCTTAGGACCAAATATTCGAATTGCGCATTATTCAGAGGAAGAGTATGAAACGAAGGATCTGGATCGCTACTTTGCGGTATTTACGACGATACCTTTGAAGCATACAAAAGCAACGACTGCGGTGATTAAGCTGACGGATCTATTCAATGAAAATTGGCTGTTAAGTGAATGGAAGCGAATCGTCGCTTCAAAGGCGGCAGCGTTTGAACATATTCGGTTTTCTTTCGAGCATTTGGATAAGCAGTTAGGTTATGAGGAAAACTTGGTTGAGCTGTTAGATAAATTACGGGACAAAAATTTGATCGATGATTCTTTTAAGAAGTACATTTTGAAAAAGGCGCAAGAAGAATCAGCAGTGATCGATAATGGCATCGCTTTCCCCCATGGGATCAATCATCAAAGCGAGGAAATTCTTGTAACGATTGGCATTTATCCAGAGGGACGATCCGTAGAAGAGATTGAACTGATTTTTCTGGTGGCTATTCCAGAGAATCTGACGTTAGCGATGGAAGATGAATTATTGAGCTTTTACGATACGATTTTTGTTATCTCTTCTAGTGAGACCTTGCGGGAACAGGTCAAGCGGATAAACACTAAAGAAGAATACCGTCAGTTATTAGTAAAAGGGTTCTAACGAGGCAGGTGTACGAAGAGAAAGCTCTTTGTATCAGAAAGGAATGGGTAGGATATGAATATCTTTGTTTTAGGCGCTATTGCAATTATTGCTTACATTCTCCAAATTTTCTTAGGGATGAAGCAGATCAAAAATTTTAATTCTGTCTATATTCGAATGAAGCGTAAAGGAAAAGTAGCGATCGGCCGTCGCCCGGGAAAAATCGCTTCAGGGACGATCTTGCTATTAGGTGTTGATCATACAGGACTTATCAAAGATGCTGAAATGATGCAAGGGACTTCGATTTTTGCCCGCTTCAAACCACGTCCGCAATTTGTCGGTATTGATATCCATCACCTGACGGAAGCACCGATGCTGATGAAGGAAAATAAACTGACACGACAAGCCGCAGCGAATGCACAAAAAATTTATTTAGAGGTCGAGCAGGGAAATCATCGAGAAGAAGCGCCTGTCTCGCCAATCTTCAATATAGGAAATCAATTGTCCTTAATGAAAGGTACGATTCAAGCTAAATTAACTAAAAGGAGTGTTTAAAAATGGATTATATTACAAAATTTGCGGAAGGCTTTATGAGCCTATTCCAAACGGGTGCTGAAACATTTATTAGTTGGATGACGGGGATTGTTCCAGTTGTTTTGATGCTGATGGTAGCCATGAATACATTGATTGCATTTTTAGGAGAAGAACGCGTAACGAAAGTCGCGAAAGTATCGTCTAAAAATCCTTTTACCCGCTATCTGGTATTGCCGTTCGTTTCTGCTTTTATGCTGGGAAATCCAATGTCATTTACGATGGCCCGCTTTTTACCTGAGTTTTATAAGCCAAGCTATTATGCAGCGAATGCGCAATTCTGTCATACGAGTAATGGCGTTTTCCCTCACATCAATCCCGGGGAGTTGTTTGTTTGGATGGGGATTGCCCAAGGGATCACGCAGCTGGGCTTGAATTCGATGGAGCTGGCGATTCGTTATATGTTTGTTGGTTTAGTCATGAACTTTATTGGCGGCTGGACGACGGATTTCACGACAGCGTTTGTTTGTAAACAACAAGGAATCCAGTTAAGCAAAACAGTCGATGATGTCGCAGTGACAGAATAAGGGAAACAGGAGGAAGAAAAATGGCTTATAATAGTATTAAGATTGTAAAAGGTTCTGGCGGCTATGGCGGACCTTTAGTAATTACACCAACAGAAGAGAAACATAAATTTGTCTATGTGACTGGCGGCGGAGACAAACCCAGTATCGTTAATAAAATTGAAGAGCTGACAGGGATGGAATCGGTCAACGGCTTTAAGACGTCGATTCCAGACAATGAAATCGCTCTTGCGATCATTGATTGCGGCGGGACATTACGCTGCGGAATCTATCCTAAAAAGAATATCCCGACAGTAAACATTGTACCGACTGGAAAAAGCGGTCCCTTAGCACAATACATTAATGAAGAAATCTACGTGTCCGCGGTTGGTGAAAATCAAATCATGCTGGCAGATGAATCTGAAGCGGCAGGCAAACCAGCCTTCATTACTGAAGAAAAACCAGAGCGTGAGTTTAAATATTCGACCGATAAGAAAATCACTGAACAAAAAGCGGAGCAAAAAAGTTTTATCGCAAAAATCGGAATGGGTGCTGGTAAAGTCGTAGCGACATTTAATCAATCAGCCCGCGAAGGTGTACAAACAATGATCAATACGGTCATTCCTTTTATGGCCTTTGTATCCTTATTAATCGGAATCATTCAAGGATCAGGGATCGGGACTGTGTTTGCAAACCTGATGAAGCCGTTGGCTGGAAATGTTTTTGGTCTAATCATCATCGGCTTTATCTGCTCGCTGCCATTCTTGTCTCCATTATTAGGACCTGGTGCAGTTATCAGTCAGATTTTGGGAACCTTGATCGGGGTAGAAATCGGTAAAGGGAATATCCCGCCGCAACTAGCTTTACCAGCGTTATTTGCTATCAATACCCAAAATGCCTGCGACTTTATTCCGGTTGGACTGGGATTGGAAGAAGCAGAAGCGGAAACAGTGGAAGTTGGAGTGCCGTCAGTCTTATATTCACGTTTCTTAAATGGTGTTCCACGGGTAGTCGTTGCTTGGTTAGCGAGCTTCGGATTATACAGTTAAAAAGGTTTGGAGAGATGAAAGATGATTTTTGAGACGCAAGTTACCAACATTGGCCCAGAAGCCGAGATGTTTCAGCAAGAAAAGATGTTGATTTTTTTCGGCGATGATGCACCAGAGACCTTAGCGGATTATTGCTATAACATCCAATTGACACCGTCCACCGACGAGATCACAACAGGAATGATTTTTTCCTTCGATGATCAAGCGTATAAAATCACGGCAGTAGGCGATGTGGTGAAGAAGAACCTCGACGATTTAGGACATATCACCCTGCGCTTCGATGGTTCAGAAACGGCAGAGCTTCCAGGTACGCTTTATGTGGAAGACAAGGAAATGCCGACGATCACAGTTGGAACAAAGATTGCGATTAGTTAAGAACATTCATCTAAGAGTTGCATTTAACTAGTTTAAATGTACACTTTTAGGTGAGTGTTTTTTTGACTATAAAGTAAGTATAAAATTTTCAGATGAATAAATCGCTTTGTAGCGGGTATCTCCATGTCTGGCTTCACGAACTAGCTTTATCGGCAATAAGCAAAAACATTTCGAAATTTGAGAAGCAATTTAGAAATATTTTGGTCTTATTGCTCAAAAGCTGAGCGAGTTCGCGAAGCCTTTCTTATCAGTCAAACTTTTCGCAGTTTAATGCTGGGGAGGTTCGGTCGGAGAGTTTAAGTATAAAACTGTTCGAGTTGTTTAATTTGATGATAGGCGTGACGAGAATCAGAAGCATTTTTCGTGTTTTTAGAAAAATGACACCATTAAAGTGAGTTAGCTGTGACTTTTACTTTGTGCTTTTAGCGTAATCGGATGTGAAAGATTTTTTTATTTGTGGGCTGGGAATTTAAACGAATGAGGCGATAATATGAAAATGACACCGAGGGAATCGGCGGCGTATCAAGAGCATTTTCTAATGGATACGCAAAGGATCAAACAATATGTTATGGAAAAATTGGGCGTTTTTCCAACTGATGCACCCTTGACCGTCACGGAAATTGGTGACGGCAATATTAATTATGTTTTTCGTGTGGTGAATGAAGCTACGCAAGAAAGCTTGATCATTAAGCAGGCGGACGTGTTGCTGCGTTCATCTGGACGGCCATTGGCGATCGATCGAAATCGAATCGAGGCCGAGATTTTACGTTTGCAAAATGATTTGGCTCCGCAGTTTGTACCAGAGGTTTATTATTATGATCAAAAGATGCACGCGTTGACGATGGAAGATGTTTCCGATTATCAAAACATGCGCTATGAGTTGATCGATAAGAAAGTATTTCCTAATTTCAGCGAGGAGATTGCCGAATACCTATCGCGTACACTGCTTTTAACGAGTGATCTGGTTTTGGATCGCGGGGTGAAAAAGCAGCGGGTCAAAGAGTTTATCAACCCGGAAATGTGCGATATCAGCGAGGATTTAGTATTTACAGAGCCCTATGACGATTATAAGCAGCGGAATATTTTGACTCCGGGAAATGAACGTTTCGTCAGGGAAAACTTATACGAAAATGAGCCGCTGCAAGCAGAAGTCGCGCTGCTGCGTAATAATTTCATGAACAACGCTCAATCGTTGCTGCATGGGGACCTTCATACGGGTTCGGTTTTTATCAATCCATCCGGCTTGAAGGTGATCGATCCTGAGTTTGCCTTTTATGGACCGGCGGGGTATGACATAGGGAATGTCCTGGCGCATCTTTATTTTCCAATGGTCAAAAATCTATTTGATCCAAGCTGTGATCCTGCTTTTCATCAATGGATTAAAGAAACGATTGCGGCAGTTTATGATCAAGTTCAAGCGAAATTATCTATGTGTTACGATGAGGCTGTGACTTTTTCGTTGTATCGCAATCATGCGTTTAAGGATACGATGCTGCAGGGGATCATGGCAGATGCGGCAGGGTATGCCGGCACGGAGATCATCCGCAGAGTCGTAGGGGATTCAAAGGTGAAGGAATTATCTTTGATCGCCCTAGAGAAAAAAATCGCAGCAGAACAAATGCTGATAACACAAGGAATTCAATTAATTATCAATCGCCGTCACATTACGAGCGGCGGTCAGCTAGTCGATGGCATCAATGCACTAGACGAAAGCTTTGCTTTTTGAAAAAAATGAAGTAGAAGGTGAGTCAATTGGAAAGACAGGATTATACGATGCCGACGTTGTTACAATATGAAAATGTGGCGTGGTATGAAGATGGCAAAGTCCGCATTTTAGATCGGCGAATCTATCCGACTCGGGTGGAGTTTGTAGAATGTGAGACGCATCAAGCGGTCGCGCAAGCCATCACGGACATGGTAACTCAAAGCGCGGGGCCATACACCGCAGCAGGCATGGGAATGGCCTTAGCAGCGGAAGAGAGTAAGGCGTTGGAGCCGGTTGATCAGCTCGCGTATCTAAAAAAAGCGTCTCATACGATTGCTAACGCACGTCCAACGACGGCGAATCGCATGACACTGATCACTGAAAAATGTGTCGCAGTCGCAGAAGCAGCGTTAGAAAAAGGTGAAGATCCAACAGAGGCAATCAAACAAAATACGATTGATTCCTTGAACCGCCGCTATTATACGATGGATCAAGTAGCAAAATATTTGATCGGAAAAATCCCAGATAATGGGACGGTTTTGACCCAGTGCTTTGGTGAGACGATCATTGGGATGCTGCTGCGTGAAGCTATCGAGCAGAAAAAAACACTGCGTTTCTTCTGTGCGGAAACACGTCCGTATTTGCAAGGGGCACGCTTAACGGCTAGTTGCTGTGCGGAGATGGGGTTTGATACGACGGTTGTTTCTGATAATATGATCGCCTATTTGATGGAACATGAAACAATCGATCTATTTACTTCAGCCGCCGATACGATTGCCCAAGACGGCTATATCGCCAACAAGGTCGGAACCTATCAAATCGCTATTTTAGCCCAGCGTTTCGGTGTTCCTTATTTTGTGACGGGAATTCCCGATACGGATAAAACGAGTCATGAAAGCATCAAGATCGAGATGCGTGATCCTGAACAGGTGATGGAGTTTAATGGGATTAAGCATACCCTAGAGGGCGTCAAAGCGATCTATCCGTCCTTTGATATCACACCGCCGGAATTGATCGGGGCGGTAGTGACGGATCGCGGGTTTTTTTCACCCTATGATTTGCACCGCTACTTAAAAGAGCAGCCGGAAAATAATTTTTATTGATTGGAGCAGAAGATGAAACATCTAAAAGAACGCGAGCTGATCGTTGAATATGGCAAGAAGCTCATTACCGAAAAACTAACGACAGGAACGGGAGGCAATATCAGCATTTATTTTCCAGAAGAAGAAGCGATGCTGATCAGTCCAAGCGGGATTCCTTATTTTGAGACAAAGCTGGAAGATATTGTTTTGCTGGACCTTCAGGGAAATGTGCTGGAAGGCAATCGTAAGCCATCAAGCGAGTATGATCTCCACAGTATTTTTTACGCGAATCGTCCGGATGTCCGCTCGGTCGTCCATACACATTCGGAATATGCGACCACCTTTGCCTGTTTGCAGCAGGAGATTGAACCGCTGCATTATATTATCGGATCTGTCGGTGAGAAGGTTCGTTGCTGCGAGTACAAAACTTTCGGTACACGGGAATTAGCGGAGGAGGCCTTCAATTTTATCCATGATGACAATGGAATTTTGTTAGGCAATCATGGTGTCTTAACTATCGGGCCGGACTTAGCTAGTGCCTTTGGTGTTGCAAAGGACATCGAATTTTTAGCAAAACTGGATTATCGAGCACGCTGCATCGGAACACCGAAGTTGCTGAATCAAGAACAAATGAAAGAGGTTTTGGAGAAATTCGAGACCTATGGACAACAATAAAAAGGTCGCGACTTTTGTGAAAGCAAAGTCGCGGCCTTTTGTTTTTTCACTTTGTGAACGGGGATGAAAAATCCAATGAATTCATAGTGCGACTGTTCACAATTGAATAAGCATATTTCCATATTGGAATTGGTCTAGGATTTTTAAACACGCTGGGAACTCAATAATGATAAAAAGTACTACTTATATCATTGTGAAACATTCTTCAATCAAAAACAAATTTCTTATTTATCTAAAATTAGAATAAATAACTGCTCTTTGTAGATTAGTTATTTAAAGAATGTGTAATTGTGATTCTAATGTTCTTGTAATGATTTTAATATAATAGATGCTATCTCCTGTTTGCTGATATATAACGTTTTTTACGGTACAAAACACTTTTGTAACATATGTTCCAATTGCTGGAAAATGATAGTTTGTGAAAAGAAAGCGTTGACATGGTTGTTTACGGTGTTATACTAAAGTTGTCTTAAGGCATATGTCAAAGTCTTTGTCATATGTCAAAAAAGTATGGAGGGGTAATAATGACACTTTACGGGAAGCTTTTGGAACGAGAAAAAAATGGTGCGCCGATCAAGGTCGGGGTAATTGGTGCAGGTCAAATGGGATTTGGGATGATTGCTCAGATTTCGACGATTCCAGGAATGGCAGTAACAGGTATCAGCGATATCAATAAAGAGGCTGCGCAGCGTGCAGCGGATGCGTACAATGCAAGTGCAGAGAAAAAAGTGGACATTCTAGTCAGCTCAGATTTTAAAGAAATCATTCATTCGGATAAGGTAGAAGTTATTGTGGATGCGACTGGAGTGCCAGAAGTCGGCGCACAAATTTCGTTAGAAACACTGTTGGCGAAAAAACACATCGTATTGTTGAACGTGGAAGTGGATATCACGATCGGACCATTGATGAAGAAAATGTATGATTCAGCAAACTTAGTTTATACCGGTTCTGATGGCGATGAACCTGCTGCAACGACAGAGTTGTTTGAATTCGCGAAAAGTATGGGCATGGAAGTGCTGGTCGCTGGTAAAGGCAAGAACAACAAGTTAAAAGTTGGCGCGAACCCAGATACCGCACAAGCAGAAGCAGATTCTAAGAAAATGTCCAGCCACATGTTAGCAGCTTTCCAAGATGGTACGAAGACCATGGCAGAAATGAACTTATTATCAAATGCGATCGGTTTTGTTCCTGATAAAGTGGGTATGCATGGCATCAGCGGTGACGTCGATTCAGTAGTTAAGGATTTAGACCTGAAAGAAAACGGCGGCGTCTTAGATAAATATGGTGTCGTTGAATATGTGGATGGGTTAGCACCAGGAGTGTTCGTCATCGTTAAAGGGCAAAATGATGGTGCACGTCATGAATTAAGCTACTTGATGAAAAAAGGCGACCGCGATCACCATATCTTATATCGTCCTTATCACTTAGCAAGCCTAGAAACACCGATCACAATCGCTAAAGCAGTCTTAAATCATGATCATGCGATCGTTCCATTGGGCGCACCGATTTCTGAAACAGTTGCGGTAGCGAAGAAAGACATAAAGGCCGGAGAAAAAATCGACGGTATCGGCGGATATTGTGTTCGCGGTGTGTTAGAAACGCATGCGGATCTCGTTAAGAACAACAATGTGCCGATTGGTTTAGTCGGCGGTTCATCTGTTGCGAAACGTGATATTAAAGACGGCACTTTCTTAACGTATGATGATATTGAAATCGATGAATCAACAACGGTTTATCGTTTACGGAAGCTTCAAGATTCGACATTTGGTGAGTAGGTAAATTTTAGGCAGATGGGGAGTCTCCTCATCTGCTTTTGGAGAGGATGTAGCTTATGAGCGGCTTAGTTATTGTGTTGATCGTTTTAATGCTTAGTCAAAGTCTTTTAAGTCTTGTTCAGGTGAAATATTATCAAAGCTTCATCAAGAAGATCACCACTGAACAAGCAGGAACAGAGTATGAATTTTATACCGAAGTTGTTAAGGGAAAAGTACTGCGGACAATTGTTGCAGTTGTTGTCGATGCTGAGGGAAAAGTCATTCAGTGCTATATCTGCAAAGGGTTGACGATTTTTGCACGCTTTAAAGAGGAGCAGTCCTACCAAGGAGCGCAATTAGTTAACTATCGGACAGCGGCAGAGGCAAAAAAGGCGCCGCAAATAGAAAAGGCACTGGCACAAATTTACACACGCAAATTGGAAGCGGTTACCTAAAAGGAGGATTTTATAATGAAATATATCGAATGGGCAGGAAAAAACTTTATTGGTATGTTTGAAGCCGGCGGCGAACAATTCATGGGCTACATGACCGGGATCGTACCATTATTGATCGTACTATTAACTTTTACTTATTCAGTCATTGCATTTATCGGTGAAGAACGTGTTGACAGAGCCATCCGCTATTGTTCAAAATATATGATTTTACGTTACTCGTTGATGCCGATCTTGGCTGTTTTGATGTTGACGAACCCGATGGCTTATACGTTTGGTAAATTTGTTCGGGAAGAAGAGAAGCCGGCTTTTTATGATGCAGCGGTATCTTTTGTCCATCCAGTAACGGGGCTGTTCCCTTATGCTAATGCAGGTGAGCTGTTTGTTTATCTTGGTATTGCAAATGGTGTGACAAAGGCCGGCTTTAGTCAGTCAAGCTTGGCAGTTCGCTATTTCTTAGTAGGGATTGTCGTGATTTTGATGCGTGGGATCGTCACGGAAAAACTGACGAAATTTATGATGGCTAGAGAAGCGAAGAAAGCGACTGCGTAAAGGAGGAATCGTAATGTACAAAACAGTATTTGTAAAACCTGGAAATAAGGGCTGGGGTGTTGGTTTGACCTTAACACCGAATGAGCAAAAAAATAAAGTTGTTTCTGTTACCGGCGGCGGTATCCATCCAGTGGCGCAGCAAATCGCTGATCTGACTGGCGGGATTGCCTGTGATGGTTTTAAGAATCAAATCCCTGAAGAAGAAACATTATGTGCGGTCATTGACTGCGGCGGAACAGCGCGAATCGGTGTTTACCCAATGAAGCGTATCCCGACAGTCGATGTATTGCCGTCTTCTCCTTCTGGTCCATTATCAAAACATATTACCGAAGATATTTTCGTTTCAGGTGTTCGGCCGGAAGATGTGGCTGTGCTGGAAGATGCGAATCTTGAGGATCGTCAAATGGCGGCCATCAATCATGGACATGCTGAAGATGCCGAATCTGCGGCGACAACGGAAAAAATAGTGACGGAAGGTCGCGAATCGGAAGAAGAATTTAGAGAAAGATATTCGAAGATCAAAGAGGAGCATAAGGAAGAACAAGCCAAAAAAGACAGCTTCCTAGTTCGTTTCTCTCGGGGAATCGGCGGCGTAATGAGTACCTTCTATCAATCAGGCCGTGACGCGTTAGATATGCTGTTGAAAAATATTATTCCATTTATGGCATTTATCAGTATGATCGTGGGAATTATCAATTATACTGGTATTGGTGACTGGTTAGCGAAAGTTCTTTCGCCGTTAGCAGGTTCTTTGCCGGGGATGATCGTATTGGCCTTGATTTGTAGTATTCCGATCTTGTCGCCAATCTTGGGACCTGGTGCCGTAATTTCGCAGGTTATCGGTGTTTTGATCGGTACGCAGATTGCGAACGGTTCGATTCCTGTCCAGTATGCATTGCCAGCGTTGTTTGCGATCAATGCTCACGTAGGTTGTGACTTTATTCCGGTTGGTTTATCACTGGGAGAAGCAAAACCGGAAACTGTGGCCATCGGAGTACCGGCGATTTTATACGGTCGGATGCTGACAGGCTTCACGGCGGTAATTTTGGCTTGGTTAGCTAGTTTCGGTATGTATTAAAAAAAGTTTGAATGGAGCGAATGGATGGATGGTAAAATCTAAAATTATTGAAATCGGCAGCATGGTGCCTGCTTTTGAAGAGGAACGCTTGATTATTTTGTTTGGTCCTTCTGCAACTGCGGAGCTGAGAGATATTTGTGTGATCCATGAATTTGAGGATCGTCCGAAAGATGCCCTGAAAGTCGGCGGAAAAGTTAAATTCGGCGATCAAGAATTCACGATCGAAGAGGTCGGCTCACAGGCAAATGCGAATTTTGAAGAATTGGGACATATTTCGATTTATTTTCGTAACGCGATCGGAGAAATTTTACCGGGAGCCATTATTGTCAGCCCGGGAGTTTTTCCAAGCTTTGAAGTCGGCGGCGTGATCGAGATTATTTAGAGCAAAAGTCGAGGATGTGCCGAACACGGGTGCATCCTTTTCTCCTTGCGCCCTCGCAGAATCAACCGTATAGTGAATGTGACCAAAAGTTGTTCAGAGGATGGGATCGAAATGGCTATAAAACATAATCGCGACATCGTAAAAGTAGCTACGATGTATTACAAAAAGAATTTGAAGCAGTCGGAGATCGCCAAACGTCTGGGCATCTCTCGTTCATTGGTTTCAAAGTATTTGAATGACGCAAAAAATGAAGGCATTGTTGATATTTTTATAAAGAGCGAAAGCGCCTATTCGATTGAATTGGAACTGGCTTTAGAAGAAACTTTCGGGTTAAAAAAGGCCGCGGTGCTTGATACCAGCAGTTTGCGCAAGGATGAGGTCGAACGCTTGCTGGTTCAAACGGCGATCACAGCTTTTCAAAAAGAAATCGCGAAGGCTGAAACGATCGGGCTTTCGTGGGGCAAGATGCTGCGCGGGATCGTCGATGAATATCCCTATGAGAATCATGCGGATGCCACGATCATCCCTTTGATCGGCGGGCTGGGTTCTGAGATGGTGGATGTCCATTCCAATCAGTTGGCCTATGATCTGTCGAAAAAACTGCGGGCGAAATGCAAGTATCTATATGCGCCGGCATTGGTGGATAATGCCTTTATCAAAAAGAGCTTGATTGAAAATGACGGGATTCGGGATGTCTTGGAAGCGGGAAAAAATGTTGATTTTGCATTAGTTGGGATCGCCAGCCCTTTTTCTAAAAACAATACGATGACTGAGATCGGTTACGTCGATCAGCAGGACATTGATGGATTGGAAAAATTAGGCGTGATCGGCGATGTCAATTCGAAATTCATCGATCAGGCAGGACAAGAGGTTTCCTGTGAGATCAATGAAAATGTAATCGGATTAGGCGTTGAAGAGGTTCGCAAAATCTCAAATGTAGCAGTCGCCTGCTACGAAGAAAGTAAAAAGGATGTACTGTATGTGGGAACGAAGACGAAGATTTTCACTCATATTACCGTAACCGACAGTTTAGCTGAATATTTATTGGAACAAGCAAAAACCGAGGCACACTGAGTGTCTCGGTTTTTATTTAAGTTAAGGTACATATTTTTGGATAAATTCGGTCACTTTTTTCTGATACATACTGGGATCACTGCTCAATGCTTCGGCGTGTTTGGCACCGTGAACGACATATTGTTCTTTGGGTCCTTTTGTGGCGGCGTAAACTTCAGCCAGCATCGAATAAGGAACGAAATCATCCTGATCACCGTGGATAAAAAGCATTGGACGCTTGTTTTTGTTCAACTGCTTGATGGCATCTGCTTCGCCAAAAAAGTAGCCTGCACGAATTTTTGTCACCAAGCTGGTAACAGGAATCAAAGGAAATGACGGCAGATTGAACATCTGCTTCAGCTGATAGTTCAGCTCGCCCTTCACTGAGCTGTAGCCGCAATCTTCGACAAAGGCTTTGACATTGTCTGGCAGTTTTTCGCCGCTGGTCATCATAACAGTCGCGCCTCCCATACTGACACCGTGAAGAACGATTTCAGATTGAGGATCTTTTTTGACGACACGGTCGATCCATTGCAGATAGTCTTTCCGCTCATGCCAGCCGAAGCCGATATAGTCGCCTTCGCTTTTTCCATGTCCGCGAGCATCCGGCATCAAAACATTATAACCGAGGTCATGATAGATTTTCGCGTATTGCGGCATATCAGAAGCCTGCCCCATATAGCCATGAGCGATGATCACCGTTTTATGCTGATCCTTTTCCGCAGGCAAATAATACGCTGATAATTTCAGCCCGTCGGTTGAGGTAAGCTGCCAGTCGCTGCGGTTGTTTGTATCATTGAACCAATTTTCGGCGGAAATCAATTCCGTCGATTTCTTTTTGGAGCCGTCCGCCAGAAAATCCTTTTTAGCTGGAACAACGGCATAGGAATAGAAATAATTTCCCGCCGCGATTAATACGATCACTAAGACTAGGATGATCCCTAGAATAATTTTTGTTGGTCTATTCATTTTTTCCTCCTAAAACATATCATTAGCAGTATAGAAAAAAATCAAGTCTATAGCAAGTTTCCAACTGGTGTATTTACAGGACCAGCTATCCATGAGAAAATGTAGCAGAATTTGAAGCAGGATGATATCCGGCGCGAACAATCATTACCTTACTATGAAGTAGGAGAGAGCAGATGAAAAATAAAAAAATTACCATCAAGGATGTCGCGAAACAGTCTGGGGTCTCGATCGCAACAGTCTCCCAAATTTTAAACGGCAATGAGGGGAAATTTAGTCCTAAAACGGTCGAAAAGGTCTTGGCGGCCAAAGCGGATCTGAATTATGAACCCGATTATTTTGCGCGGCGAATGATCATGAAAAAAAGTAAGACGATCGGAGTGTTGATTCCGGATATCACCAACCCGTTTTTTAGTACGCTGGTTCGCGGGATCGAAGGGGTCTTGTATCGCGAGAATTTCGTGACGATGCTATGTAATGCGGATCTTGATACGAAAAAAGAGACCGATTATTTAGAAGAATTGAGTCGGCGCGGAGTTGACGGCTATATCATCGCTAGTTCGGCGATCTCTAATCAGGCCATCAATGAAACACTGCGAAAAAAGAATCTGCCCTACATTGTGTTGGATCAGAAGAAGGCAGAAGGCTTCAGCGATGCAGTCTTGACCGATGATTTTTCTGGCGGAAAAATTGCCGGCGAACATTTGAGACAATTGGGCCATCAAAAGGTCGCGGTTGTTTTACCGGAAGATGCGACGGAAAATATCAAAACACGCTTAACAGGTTTTCAAGAAATTTATCCCGATGCGTTCCTGATTAATGGGGAACTGTCTAAAGATGGCGGACGCCAAGCAGTACAGAAAATCGTTGAAACGGATGCGACGGCGATTTTTGCGATCAATGATGAAATAGCTTTTGGGTTATATCTAGGTCTTGCTGAGGCGAAGAAAAAAATTCCGCAGGACTATAGTGTGATCGGTTACGATAATGTCGATATGTGCGAATACGTTACGCCGCAGCTGACCACGATCGCGCAGCCTATCTATGAATTAGGCCAAACGACCGCACGATTATTACTGGAAAGAATCGAGCAGCCGGAGAAAGATTGGGAAGAAAAGACACTGCCGGTTCAATTAATTCAACGATTTTCAACAGCACACTTGAAATAGCTTTCAAGCTGTGCTATATTTTTGGTGTCGAATTAAAACGTTTTAATAAAACGTTTTAATCAGGAGCAAATGAATCAATTTGAAATGGAGTGGATAAAATGAATACGATTACAGTTATTGGAAGTATCAATCTTGACCGCACGATTCGCGTGAAGCAAATGCCGAAACCTGGAGAAACGATGCATACAAAAGAAATTTTTTCTGCCGGCGGAGGCAAGGGCGCCAATCAAGCCGTCGCAGCGAAACGTTCTGAAGCCGCTACCAACTTCATCGGCGCTATCGGCAATGATGAAGCAGGAGAAATGATGCGTGAGCTTTTATCAGAAGAAGGCATTGAATTGTCTGGCGTGCAAACCTTAGAAAAACAAGCAACCGGCCAAGCCTATATCATCGTGGATGATCAAGGGGAAAACAGCATCATGATCCATTCCGGTGCTAATAACGCATTTACACCGGAGCAAGTACAAGCACATGCGGATGTGATCAAAGCCAGTGATTTCGTCGTCGCTCAATTTGAAAGCACTTTAGAAAGTACGATCGAAGCTTTTTCAATCGCCCGTGAAGCAGGTGTAAAAACGATTTTAAATCCAGCACCGGCTTTGGAACAGGTTCCTGAAGAATTATTGAAGGTCACAGATATGATCATCCCCAATGAAACCGAAACAGAAATTTTAACAGGGATCAAGGTGATGGATGAAGCAAGCCTAAAAGCAGCCGCGGATCATTTACATCAGTTAGGGATCGAAGCGGTGATCATTACGATCGGCAGCAAGGGTGCTTTTTACGACGTTCAAGGACGCAATGGAATCATTCCAGCTTTCAAGGTCAATGCAGTAGATACTACTGCCGCCGGCGATACCTTCATTGGTGCCATGAGCAGCGTCTTGGAAAAAGACTTCAGTAATTTAGAAGAAGCGATCAAATATGGCAACAAAGCCTCTTCGGTAACGGTTCAACGCTTCGGCGCACAACCATCTATTCCATACAAAAACGAATTGAACTAACGAAAGGATCTTTATCATGAAAAAAAGCAAAGTCATCAACTCAGATATTTCACGCGTGATCGCACAGATGGGTCATTTTGATCAATTAAGTATTGGCGATGCCGGCATGCCGGTCCCAATGACAACGGAAAAAATCGATTTAGCAGTAGATAACGGCATTCCTAGTTTTATGGATGTGTTAAACAATGTGTTGGAGGAACTAGCGGTTCAACGAATTTATTTAGCAGAAGAAATTAAAACTGAAAATCCTGAAATGTTGAAAAAAATTCAAGCACGCTTACCTGAAACCCCTGTGACATTTATTCCTCATAGCGAGATGAAGGCAGCCTTGCATGACAGCAAAGCGTTTATCCGGACGGGTGAAATGACCCCATACGCGAACATTTTATTGGAAAGCGGCGTCGTATTTTAAACACCGCAATGAGGAGGAAATAGCATGAACACAACAGCGATCTTGATCGGCTTAGGTCCGTTACTAGGTTGGGGGCTTTATCCAACCATTGCATCAAAAATCGGCGGACGTCCCGTCAATCAAATATTAGGCTCGACTTTAGGCACATTGATATTTGCCTTGATCTTTGCGATCGTCAACGGGATGGGACTTCCGACTGGAATGGATCTGATCTTCTCGATCCTTTCAGGTGTGGGCTGGGCAATTGCTCAAATCATTACCTTCCAATCCTTTACCTTGATCGGCTCATCTCGGGCGATGCCGATCACGACAGCTTTCCAATTACTGGGGGCTTCCTTGTGGGGAGTCTTTGCTCTAGGCGATTGGCCAGGTGCCAGCGCGAAATTATTAGGCGGCTTTGCCTTAGTTTTGATTATCCTAGGTGCTTGGATGACGGTGTGGACAGAAGAAAAGACACAAGAAAAAGCCAGCATTTTGAAAAAAGCCGTACTATTATTAGCAGTCGGTGAAATCGGTTATTGGGCCTACTCAGCTGCACCGCAAGCAACCAGTATCGATGGGATGCACGCCTTCTTGCCGCAAGCGATCGGCATGCTTTTAGTGGCGCTGGTCTACTCTGTGATTTTAAGTGTGAAGGACAAAGAAAAATCTGCGTTGACTGAAGCAGTTTCTTATAAACATATTTTTTCCGGCTTCTTTTTCGCCTTTGCAGCCTTGACCTATTTGATCTCTGCACAACCGAACATGAATGGATTAGCAACCGGCTTCATCCTATCCCAAACTTCCGTGGTTCTCGCAACCTTAACCGGGATCTGGTTTTTAGGACAAAAGAAAACAAAAAAAGAAATGACGATTACGATCATCGGTTTGGTGCTGATTTTAGCAGCCGCTGCGATGACGGTAATGATCTAAAGCTGTCGATTTTCGACAGCTTTTTTTTCGCCCTTGTAGAGATAGTATGAAAATTTCACAAGTAAAACATTGAATCAGTAACTTTAGCGATGTCCAGCTTCACGAACTAGCTTTATCGGCAATAAGCAAAAATATTTCGAAATTTGAGAAGCAATTTAGAAATATTTTGGACTTATTGCTCAAAAGCTGAGCGAGTTCGCGAAGCTTTTCTTAATCGAAATAGTTTTCTTTTATCGCAGAAATGTTTTTAAAGAAATCGAAGCGGATGATTTTTATGAAAGCTATGGGGAATTCAAAAAAAGCGCTTTATAGGACATTTTGAGCTAAAATAGCATAAGAGCTTTTGTTTTAGAAAGAGTAGGAAGAAGGAGAGGTTATGAAGCTAACCATTTCATTAGACATTCTGGAGGAGGCTTTTTATTATGTGTCACCAATGAAGCCTGTGTCCACTGTGCCTTTGATCTATGCGACTTTTCTGATAGAAAAATCCCAAGTGGCATATATGATAGATAATAAGCCCAAGTTCATACGAAAAATTGAACGCTTATTTAAGGCCGCGTTTCACGAGATTATTCAAAAAAATCAAGCGTATAGCGAAATTCTTGATCAAGACCAGCTTTTGCCGCTGGAAGAACACCTAGCCCAACAAAGTCAGTTGATCGAATCTGTAAAAGCAGCGATCCAAAAATATCCAGAATTGAATTTGATTCGCATAGAGCTTGCGGGCAGTTGGCCTGTCTTCCAAACAGAAGCGGGGCATTTAGATTTTACAGAGTAATATGAAGTATTAAGTTGAAAGGATGAAAGAAATGGACATGACTTATTTTGAAGGACAAACTGCTTTTTTAGAGGATTATCAAAAAGTTGCAAAGACAGGATCGATCGATTCGGAGCAGGTGATCGATAAAGTAATGGAGCAATTAAATAAACCAACACCAGACGATAATTTGTATTATATCCTGCCTGGTGAGGATACCGCTAATGGACTGGCGGTCAGATTTCCGTTTCGCAAAGAATTGATCGCGCTGGATAATGAAGCGACTGTTTCTACCCAATTCTTCTATGAAGGGTCGCCGTATGAATATGAAGTTGCTGAAGATGAGCAGCTGTAATAGGAAAGACTTTCAAGTTTAAGAGCTTGAAGGTCTTTTTTTGAGCTTGCTTTAAAAAAAGAAGCTGGTATGATGGATACAATATGGTTTGTTATTTTTTTAGCAAGAATGGGAGGTGATGGTCTTGCATGATTTACCAGCAGCAGGGCTGTTTCCTGCAGGCGATGAATTAAAAACTGAAAGGGAGTTAATGAATTGTTTATTCTTGAAAAGAAAGCGGAACCAGAACAACAAATATGGGATCATATCAAACGAAATTATCAGGGGGAAAAAGTAGCAGTTGTTGGCGTGAAAAAGCAAATGCCACAAACCTTCTTACGTAATAAGCAAGTTATTTTTTACGAAAGTCTTACTGGGCAATCGTTAGTGGAGGAAGGCGAACGATTCTTAAATAAATTCGCAAAGGATTACTCGGCTTTTGTCTTTTATTTAGATTGTCCTTCAGAAGTAGGCGATCAGCTGGTTGAAGCCGGTCGTAAATTAGGTGTCAGAGTAACCGTTACAGTGGAAGAAAAGGCTGCTTAAGGAGCGGCTTATGTGGAAAGAAGTCATTCGACAGAAGACCGTTCAAAATACTATTTTACGGAGCGGCTTACGACTGCTGCATCAACAAAATTGGCGTCAAAGCAAGGACAAAAAAGCCTTACTAGAGATTTCCGGGCAGCTGCAAAATGTCATGCAGCTGCATTTAGGCACAAAGAATCTAGTTGTAGGCATTCCTGGCTTTGGAAAAGAGGTAACGCTATTAGAAGTGGATGAACCCACGTTTGTTCCTCACTATAAAATAGATCAAGTTGTCGAATCTGCCGAAGGGCATTTTATCAAGTTAAAATTAATAAAAACCATTTAGAGAGCTGCACGAGCGTGCGGCTCTTTTTTCGTCGCCACTCTCGAAAAAAGGAATTTCCACTTTAATGTGGAAAATAAAAAATTTATCTCTTTTAGAAAACGCTTTATAGTTGAGCTATAGAAAAAGAGGAGGGAGTTTACTTGGGAGAAGCAAAAATTGGAACAGAAATGGATTCAATGGCGATTATTTTACATGCCGGAAATGCAAAAAGTGATGCATACGAAGCGTTGCAGGCTGTAAAGCAAGGCGAATTTCAACTATTTGAAGAAAAATATCAATCAGCAAAGGCTGAAATCAAATTAGCCCATAAAGCGCATGCTGAAATGCTTCGTCGGCTTTCTGCTGAAGAACGCATGGACGAAGTTGATTTACTGCTGGTTCACGCTGAAGGACATTTAACATCAACAGATATAGCGGTTGATATGATCGGTGAGTTTGGTGAGTTGTATAAATGGAAGGAGACTATGAATGGATAAGAATTTTTTATGGGGCGGAGCGACAGCTTCTTATCAATGTGAAGGTGCTTGGGACGTAGACGACAAGGCAGAATCAATGTGGGATCGTTATTTGCATGAGAATGATTTGGAAAACGGCGATATTGCCAGTGATCATTACCATCATTTTGAGGAAGACATTCGGATGATGAAAGAAGGCGGACAGAATTCGTATCGCTTTTCTCTTTCTTGGCCGCGTATCATCAAGAATAAAGAAGGAGACATCAATGAAAAGGGAATCGCCTTTTATCAGCGCTTGTTAGATGCTTGTCAGCGGTACGATATTGAGCCCTTTGTCACGATTTATCACTGGGATCTTCCCCAATATTGGGAGGACGAAGGCGGCTGGCTAAATAACAAAGTGGCTTACGCCTTTGAACATTTAGCAAAGGTCTGCTACGAACATTTTGGAGATAAGGTCCGAAACTGGACGACATTTAATGAACCGAAATGGTTTATTGCCAACGGCTACTTTATTGGAAATTATCCGCCAGGCCTGCAAGATGTACAAAAGACGATGATCGGCGCCTATAATGTAATGCTGGCTAGTGCTTTAGGTGTTCGAGCATTTCGGACAGGGAACTATCAAGGACAAGTAGGAATCGTTCACAGCTACACACCAGTCAATGGTGTTGATGATTCGATCGAAACGCGGATCGCGATGCGCTATGCGGATAATTATTGTAACAACTGGATTTTAGATACCGCTGCTTTAGGTGAGTTTCCGATCGATCTTGTAGCTAAGCTAGCGCAAGATTATGATATCAGCTTTATGAAAACCGAAGAGTTGAAGATTATCAAAGAGAATACGGTCGATTTTATCGGACTAAACTACTATGCGCGGGCGTTAGTGAAGCCTTATACCGAAGGCGAAACGCAGCTGGTGTTCAATCATTCTGGGAAAAAAGGCGAAAGCAAGGTAGTTATCAAGGGTTGGTTTGAACAAGTCAAAGATCCAAACAGCGAGTTCACTGCTTGGGATACAGAAATTTATCCAAAAGGTTTGCAGGATGGCTTGATCGAGGCTTGGGATCGTTATCACCTGCCGATTTATGTGACTGAAAATGGTGTCGGTGTACGTGAAGACGTGACAGTAGATCAAGTGAACGACGACTATCGGATTTCATTTATGAATGACCACATCAATGCCCTTATGAATGCAATGGATCAAGGAGCAGATATTCGCGGTTATTATGCTTGGGCTTCGTTTGACTTGTACTCATGGAAAAATGGTGTAGAGAAACGCTACGGCTTAGTCGCTGTGGACTTTGAAAATGCTCAGATCAGAAAACCTAAAGCTTCATATTATTGGTTCAAGGATATCATCGAAAGCAACGGCGAAAAAATCCAGAGAAGATCGTTTGAATAATTGCTGAAATACATTTTGAAGAAGGAGAGGAAAAAAATGAAAAAAATCATGTTGGTATGCAACGCGGGAATGTCGACGGGGATGTTAGCCAAAAAAATCGAAGCAGCCTCTGATCATACATTGGAAGTAAGTGCTTATAGTGAATCAGAATATCAAGATTATCTTGAGGGTGTGGATCTAGTATTGATCGGTCCGCAAATTCGCTTCTTAAAACCTCAGATCGAAGCGGCAGTAGAGGTTCCGGTCGAGGCAATCTCGCCAATGAAATATGGCATTATGGATGGCAAAGGCGTTTATGAGGATATCAAAAAATTGATTGGAGGATAAGTAGTCATGGGATTTAGTACATTTAGCGATACGATGGATAAATACATCTCACCTTTAGCAAATAAATTAAGTCAGCAACGTCATTTGAAAGCGACGCGCGATGCCTTTATGTCCATGCTGCCAATTACTTTGTTTGGTTCGATTCCGATCATTTTGAATGCACCGCCTGTGACGGAAGATACGAAAAATGGTTTTTTGTTAGCTTGGGCCAGCTTTGCAGAAAAAAACAGCTTGGTTTTAAATTGGATCAGCGGCGTGACCTTGAGTGCGATGGCCTTATTTATCTGTGTAGGTGTGACCTACTTCTTATGCCGTCATTATAAAGAAGACGTTTTGCGCCCGATCATGTTTGCTCTTGTCGGCTTCCTGATGCTTGTATTGACGCCATTGAAAATGGGTTGGGACGGTAAAGAAGTCGAGATCAGCTTTTTAGATGGGCGAGGGATTCTGCTGTCACTTTTTGTCGCGATCGTTACGGTGGAGGGTTACCATTGGATGCGCAAAAGAAATATCGGCCGGATCAAGATGCCGGACAGTGTTCCGGCTTCGCTATCAGAGACGTTTGCTTCTTTGGTTCCAGGTTTGATTTTGATGGCCTTCTTTTCAGTGATCTTTATTATTTTCCACGCATTTGATACGACGGCGGTTCAGTTCTTATACAATATTATGGCTCCAAGCTTCAAGGCGGCCGATAGTCTGCCGTTTACGATTATCAGTGTCTTTTTGATCCATTTATTCTGGTTCTTTGGAATTCATGATGCGGCTTTGGCAGGGATTCTTGGTCCGATTCGTGATGGAAACCTATCGATCAATGCGGCAGAGAAAATGGCGGGCAATGATCTCAGCAATATTTTTACAACACCGTTTTGGACGTACTTCGTTATTATCGGCGGATCAGGTTCAGTATTAGCATTGGCCTTTTTAATGATGCGTTCGAAATCAAAACAGTTAAATACGGTTGGTAAAATCGGGTTGATTCCTTCTTTATTCGGGATTTCTGAGCCGTTGATCTTTGGAACGCCGTTAATGCTGAATCCGATTTTCTTCTTCCCATTCATTTTTACTTCGGTATTGAATGGTATTGTCACTTACCTGTGCATGTCATGGGGGATCGTTGGGAAGACTTTCGCAGTCTTTTCATGGCAGATGCCGGCACCGATCGGAGCGTTTCTTTCTACGATGGATTGGCGAGCGGTCGTGTTAGTCGTGATCTTGATCGTTTTAGATGGGCTTTTGTATTATCCTTTCTTGAAGGTGTATGAGAAGAACCTTGTTCAACTGGAAAAAGAGAGCGATACAGAATCAGCCTAATGTTATAATAAGAGCGTAGAAGTTTCGCGGCTTCTATGCTTTTATTGGGATAACGATCAGTTAAAAGTCATTTATTTAGAGGAGGGATCATAGTGAATATTTCTCAAAGACAAGAAAAGATCCTAGAGAAATTGTCCCTAAATCAACAGCCTTCCACTGCCAGTCAGCTATCAAGAGAGCTGGGGGTTTCTTCGAAGACGATTCGAAATGATATTCAGCAGCTGAATCAGCTTTCTGAACAGCCGATGATCCTTTCAAAAGCGGGGACAGGGTTCTCTCTAAACCCTGAAATAAGCCGATTTCAACAGACCAAGATCGAAAAGCAGTCTCCTAATCTTTCATTTGAATTACTGGCAAGACTGTTAGACCAGAAAGATTGTGACTTTTACGAATTGGCCGATGATTTCTTTATCAGTGAATCTACTTTGGATCGGATGGTCAAGGAGCTAAATGCGCTGATTAGCCAAAATGATCAGCGGCTCATGATCAAAAGAAAGCATAACCGGCTTTTTATTGAAGGTGACGAAGCAGCTAAACGTCGTGTCTTTACGTTATTTTTAAATCAAGAGATTGAAACGAACAAGCTGAGTTTAGATAATTATTCCGATTATTTTGATCAGCTTGATTTAGCAAAATTATCGAAAGTGATAGTAAACGTCCATCAAGAGGAAGGATTTATTATCAATGATTTCACAACGATCTCGTTTATTTTGCATATCGCGGTTTTATTAGAAAGAGTGAGTAAGAAAAGCTATTTGAATCCATCGCAGGCTGTGCTAAAGAAAGGTAAAAGTAAGCAGCTGACTTTAGCGATGGTTGATCGACTGGAACAGGTTTTTGGCGTTGAGATACCAGAAGAGGAGTATGCGTATATCTATCGACTTTATTCTGGTTCGGTCGTCTCTGATGAGGATTTGGCGGATAAAAAGCTGAAACGAATCATTGAAGGGGTATTGAAGAATATCGATTCGATTTTTTTCATTGATTTTACTCAGGATGAAAAAATTACTGATTATCTGATGACCCATGTTTCTGCTTTGTATAAACGCTCCGCTCACAAGCAATATCTGGTCAATCCATTATTAGACGAAATCAAAAGTAAATTTCCTTTTGTCTATAATGTGAGCGTCTATGCTTCAGGTTTTCTCCAAGAGCAGCTGAGCATCCAATTTCCTGAAGATGAAGTCGCATACCTTTCACTGCATTTTCTTTCTGCCTTAGAAAATATTCGAATGCATAAGAAAAAACGTATCTTGCTGGTATCTCCTTACGGTGTTGGCAATCAGCGGGTCGTTAGGAATCAATTGAATAAGATTCAGGAATTTGAAGTCGAATTGTCAGTGGCAGAATCTATCTTTGCGATGACCGACGAAATTACAAAAGATCAGTCATTGATCGTAACGACGGAAGCCTTAGATGTGAAAACTACTGTTCCGATCTATCACTACGACTCTTTTTTGACAGACTCTGATTTAGCCAAGATTCAAAAAATCTTGATCGAAGAAAATCAGCAGCCTTCTGTGTTACCAACATTTTTAAAAGAAGAACTATTTTTCCCTCAGCAAGAATTTACGACTAGAGAAGAAGCGATTCGCTTCCTTTGTCAGGAACTATGGGAAAAAGACTATTGCGAAAAGGATTATGTAGAAAAAGTATTGCAGCGGGAGACGTTATCCAGTACCGCCTTCGGAGATTTCTATGCGCTGCCTCATGCGATCAAACGTGAAGCGAAGAAGAACGCGGTGGCGATTTGTTCATTGTCAAAGCCGCTGCAATGGAAAGAAAAGAAAGTCAAATTGGTTTTGTTGTTGGCGTTAAAGGAAGAACGAGATAATTCCTTTGAGCAGCTCTTTGAAGAACTGGTAGTGATGCTAAACGACGCTGCTCGAGTAAAAAAACTCGCAAAGCAAACAAATTTTCAAGATTTCATGCAGATCTGTCAGGCTGCTGATTAATCAAACAACCGTCAAAATCCAGCATTTATGGATTTTGACGGTTTTTTTGTGTGGTTAAAAGATCAGGCCTGTGATAATCGCGCTCAAGAAGCTGACGAGGCTGGCACTTAATAAGATTTTCAAGCCATGCTTAGCAACTAGATTACCCTTTTCTTCATTAAGACCTTTCATGGCACCAGAGATGATGCCAATAGAAGAGAAATTTGCAAAGGAAACTAAAAAGACAGAGATGATGGCGGTTGTCCGCGCTGAGAAGTCCCAGCTGCCTTTGGCTAATTCAGTCATCGCCACAAATTCATTCGTCACTAGCTTGGTTGCCATCAAGCTTCCGGCGTCCACGGCTTCCTTCCAAGGAATCCCCGTGATGAATGCCAGCGGTGCAAATACATA
Source organism: Enterococcus hulanensis (assembly GCF_005405485.1). GTDB lineage: Bacteria > Bacillota > Bacilli > Lactobacillales > Enterococcaceae > Enterococcus_A > Enterococcus_A hulanensis. The sequence goes on from NZ_BJED01000005.1 coordinate 107,376, forward strand.
ACCTAATATTTCTTGGAAGGTCAGTCCGGTGATTTTAGCAAAAATGAAATTGATCATCGCGATCAATGCTACAAAACCGATCAGCATCGCTGCGACAGTGACGGCGACATGGAAGCCGTCTAAGATATATTCCCCCAGCATTTGGAAGAAGGTTTGCTCTTTGTCCTCTTCGATCACTAATTCGTCGTTTTCCAATTGGTAAGGATTGACGATCGATGCGATGATGAAGCCGCCGAACAAATTCAATACCAATGCAGTAATCACATACCGCGGTTGGATCAGTGCCATGTAAGAACCCACGATCGACATGGAAACAGTCGACATCGCTGAGATACTCATGGAGGTCAAGCGCTGTTCAGATAATGTCGGTAATTCCTTTTTAATAGAGATGAAGACTTCTGATTGACCTAAGATCGCTGACGCAATCCCGTTATAAGATTCCAATTTGCCCATGCCGTTGATTTTGCTGAGGGCAAGACCGACACTCTTCATGAAGAGCGGCAAAATTTTAATGTAACGCAAGATCCCGATGATCGCAGAAATGAAGACGATCGGCATCAAGACGTTTAGGAAAAAGGGAAAGCTGCCTTTATTCGCAATTCCGCCAAATACAAAATCTACACCAGAGCCGGCGAAACTCAGCAAAGCATCAAAAACACCGGCCAAGCCGCCAACGATCGTTGTTCCCACCGTAGTTCGCAGTAAAATAAAACCTAATAAAAATTGCAGCACCAGCATGATCAAAATCGGCGAATACCGAATCTTTTTACGATCACTACTGATCAAAAAACTTAAGGCCAGAACAATCCCTAACCCAATAATACCTATCACAAAATGCAAAGAATCACTCCTAGTTAGAAAAATAATCTGAACTAGCGTAGCTTTTTTTGCCAAAAATTGCGAAGGATAGCTATGAAAACCATGCCTCTATGAATAAATTCTAAACACGAAAACACTAACAACTTCATTTTTAGTCTCTTGCAATGATTAAAGCTTTTCCAAAAAAAATATGCTATGCTTGAAAAGAATTCAGCAGAAAAAGAGGGATCGGAATGGAAGGGGAAAACAAAAAGCGGGTCTTGCTGCCGCGCTACCAGCAAGTAGCGGTAGAGATCGCTGAGCGGATCGCCGACAAACGTTATCAAGTAGGAGAAAAAATTCATGCACGTTCGACTTTAGCCAGCAACTTCAATGTTTCTCCCGAAACGGCCCGCAAAGCGATCAATGTGTTGGTCGATCTCGGCATCATGGAAGTCCGTCATGGCAGCGGAGCATATGTCCTATCGCGAGAAAAGGCGCAGGTTTACTTTGAAAAATATCAAGATGTGCAATCCATTCAAGAAATTAAAAATGAGATCCAAGCCAGTGTGGAAAAACAGAAGCAGGAATTGGATAATGTCAGCGAGCTGTTGAACCAGCTTTTATCTCAAACCAAGCGGGTCCATAATGTTGCGCCTTTTGTTCCTTACGAATTGACGCTGACCGAAGAGGCGGAGCACTTAGAAAGCACAGTCAATGACTTGAACATTTGGCATGAGACTGGTGCGACCATCATTGCCATTCAGCAAAACAATGAGCTACTGCTGTCGCCCGGACCCTACGCCAAGATCTGTGCCGGCGATACCTTGTTTTTTGTCGGCAATGAGCTGGTCTTACAGCGGATGCAGCATTTGTTTTACCCAGATAAATAATCCCGAAAAAGGAAAGCCGCGGCTTTCCTTTTTTTTTACATTAAAGTCATAAACCGAGTTCAGGTGTGAAAAAGAAGATACCATTCTTTTTTTTACTGAAATAGGTTTATGACTTTATTTTTTTGAGCGGTTGCGGCAATTTTCATCAAAACCTGTTAAAGAATTGTTTTGATCCAGTTTAACAACAGTTTAACAATTCGTAGCTGTCTATTGTTTTTTGATGGCTAGACTGTGTTTAAGAAGTAAAAGATGAGGTGTAAAAATGAGAATTCGTGGAAAACTTCTTTTTTCTGAAAAAAATGAAGATGCTAAACGAAAAAAGGAGACCTTTAGCAAAGGAGAAAAAGTTGTCTTTGTCGCCCTCTGCATTTTTATTGCCGCTCTTTTTATACTGACTGTTTACGCTGTGGCATTCACAGTGTCTAGATTAAAATTTTTGATCTAAATCAATGGAGTGGAGGAAAAAAAGATGAAACATTTAACATTTGTAGTACCAAGCTATAACTCTCAGGATTATTTGGCCCGCTGTGTGGACACATTATTGGCAGGGGAAGAGGATGTAGAGATTATTATCGTAAATGACGGGTCCACCGATGATACTGCAGCGATTGCTGATGGCTATGCTGCGGCTCATCCGACGATCGTAAAAGTAGTGCATCAAGAAAATAAAGGACACGGAGGAGCCGTCAATGCCGGCTTGGCTCATGCCACAGGTCGGTATCTTAAGGTGGTGGATTCCGATGATTGGCTAGACATTACAGGCCTTGCTTCCGTCCTTTCCCAGATGAAGAACTGGGAAGAAAATCAACTCACAGTCGATATGATCGTCTGCAACTATGTCTATGACCATTTATATGATGAGAAGCAGCATACGGTGGATTATCGCAATGTTTTTGAGGCAAACGAGATTTGCGGATGGGAAAATATCGGACGCTTTACGCCTTCTCAATACCTGATTATGCATGCGCTGATTTTCAATACTGAAATTCTGCGAAAGAGCGGCGTAGAGCTGCCGTTGAATACTTTTTATGTGGATAATCTATTCGCTTATCAACCGCTGCCTTATGTGAAAAAAATCTGCTATTTAGACGTTGATTTGTACCATTATTTCATTGGTCGTGATGATCAGTCTATCAACGAAAGCGTCATGATGGAGCGGATCGATCAGCAAATCAAAGTGACGAAAATCGTCTCCGAATGTACCGATCTTGCCGCTGTGGAGGTTTCGAAGCTATCCACGTACATGATGAGGAATATCTCGATTATGTTGGCTATCTCTTCGATCCATTTGTTGCTGATCGGGACAGATGAAGCTTTGGCTAAACGAAAGGAATTATGGAACCACATCAAGAATATCAACCGGAAGCTGTATTGGAAATTACGACTGCAAACTGTCGGCGGACTGACTTATCTTCCTGGGAAAATCGGGGGTCTTGCGACGGTTACGGGCTACCGAGCAGCCAAAACGGTCATTAAATTTCAATAGTTGAAAAGGAGGGCTGTAAATGGCGGAAGTTTATATTGCGTTAGTGGATACACCGGGACTTTTCGCAAGCATTATTAAGAAAGTCATTGGTATTGACTATTGCCACGTTGTCCTCGCATTGGATGAAGCATTTGAACAAGCGTATAGTGTCAACCGAAGAAATCCGGCAATTCCCTATTTTGCCGGATTTGTTAGAGAAGATTCAGAAAAGATTCTACGCAAATTTCCTACAGCGTCTTACAGAATCATTCGTTTGCCCTGCTCAATTGAACAAAAGGAAAGGATTCAAAAAGAGCTGGAAGCATGCTATGAAATACGCTGGAGGATTCACTACTGTCTTGTTGGGCTGCCTTTTTTAATGTTGAACCGACCTTTTCAGCAAAAGAATCATTATACGTGTTCTTCATTTTTAGCAAAGCTGCTTGATGAACAAGCAATTTCTTTATTTGATAAACATTTTTCGCTTGTAACACCGAGAGATTTCTATGAATTGACTCAGTTTGAGCAGATTTATGAGGGATCATTTTCCCAATATCTCAGTTATCAAGCTCAGCAGAAGGAGGCGAAGGGGCATGCTTGGTAAGTATAAGCTCAGCATCGTTCTGCTGTTGCTACTAATCATACTGACAGTGAGTACTTTTCTTCAATCGAATGATCTTCCTGCAGTGGTTTCGGCTTTATCAGAGATGAGTCTTTTGTGGCTGACGCTTGGTATTTTGTCGGTTCTCTTGTTTGTCATTTTAGAGGGTGTGATGATTTGGCATTTATTGCGCTCTTTTCAAAAGGGGATCGGACTGTATCAATGTATCTGTTGGTCGTTCATTGGTTTTTTTGTATCAGGAATTACTCCATCAGCGACAGGCGGACAACCGATGCAGATTTATTACATGAAGCGTGCAGGTATCAAGGTCTCAGCAAGTATGCCTGTGCTGATGATACTCGCTGTTTTGTATAAGCTGGTGATGGTAAGCATTGGAGCGGGGCTCAGTCTTTTCTGGGCAACAGGACTCGCGGCTTACTTCGGTGATTTTTTATGGTTGTTTTACCTTGGGTTGGGACTAAATAGTTTTGTGGTTGTCTTACTGATATTCATTATGCTCCGTCCGCTTTATGCGGAAAAGCTGATCTTAAAAATCGAGAGACTTTTGACCGCTATGCGTATTTTGAAAGAATCGCCGGAGCGGCAAACGAGATGGCTTTCAGCAATTGCAGAATATCAACAGGTTATCGGTTTTTTTCGTAAACATAAAACCACATTGCTTTCGGTTGCACTAATGACCTTTATCCAACGGTGTCTGCCTTTTCTATTGATTTGGATTATTTATCGGGGAATGGGTCTTTCAAGTGTGGGAATACTGTCCTTGATGGCTTTGCAGGCGGCCGTCACTTTGGCAATCGATCTGCTGCCGCTGCCAGGCTCTATGGGGGTAGCTGAATTTGTTTTTACAACGGTTTTTGCGGCTGTTTTTAGCGATAAGCTGCTGCCTGCTGCATTGTGCATTTCAAGAGGACTCAGTTTTTATCTGCTCATGATCGTGAGTGCGGCTATTTTCGCTGGGGTTCACTTTTCAAAAGGTAAAACCGCAAAAAAGGAATATCGTGATTTTTTAATTTAAAGAAATGACTAGAGGAGCTGATTTTAGATGACAAAAAGAAATAGACCAGATGTACTAGTAGTAGGGGCGGGTTTTGCGGGCTCTGTTTGTGCCAGAGAATTCGCCGAAAAGGGATTCAAGGTATTAGTTTTAGAGGAGCGATCGCATATTGGCGGAAATATGTTCGATGGACCCGACAAGAATGACTTGATGATTCACTGGTATGGACCGCATATTTTTCATACGAATAATCAGACTGTTTTTAACTGGTTGGACCGTTTTACTGATTGGCGGCCTTATGAACATCGTGTTTTAGGAAGAATCAAAGGGGAAGAAGTACCGATCCCCTTCAACTTTACCTCGATAGATACGCTGTTTCCCAGTAAGACGGCCCAACGGTTGAAGAAAAGGCTTATTCAGGCCTTCCCAAACAAGGAACGGATCACTGTTTCAGAACTGACGGGTCATCAAGATGAAGAGCTGGCAGAATTAGGCGACTTTATTTTTGAAAATGTTTTTGTCCACTATACAGCAAAGCAGTGGGGAATTCCTGTCGAGCAAGTGGACTCCGCAGTAATCAATCGAGTCCCTGTTTTATTAAGTTATGATGATCGCTATTTTCAAGACGAGCTGCAGTTTATGCCTAAGAATGGTTATACGGAGTTGTTTAAGCAGATATTGAATCACGAGAATATTGTCCGTCGATTAGGAGTTTCCGCTGATGCGGTTCTTCGACTAGAAGCTGAAGGGCGTATTCTATTTGAAGGAGAAGTATTTGAAGGTCCGGTGATCTATACGGGGGCACCAGACCAGCTGTTGAATTATCACTTTGGCCGGTTAGAGTATCGTTCACTGGATATGTCTTTTGAAACCATCAAAAAAACGCAATTTCAAAAGGCAGCAGTTGTTAATTATCCGAATGAGGAGAAATTCACACGAATCACAGAATTTAAACAATTGACCGGTCAAGTCAAGGAAGGGGTTACTGCTATTTTAAAAGAATATCCTAGTGCCTATACTGGCAAGGATAAACTTGAGCCATACTATCCGATCGAAACGGCGGCGAATCGAAAACAATACGAAGCCTATCGGAACAAGCTGATCACGTGGGAAAATCTTTATCTCTGCGGCCGATTAGCGCAATATAGATATTTTAATATGGATGAAGTGATTGAATATGCTTTGCAGCTTTCAGCAGCTATCATGAAATTAGATAGCGTATCATTCGTCGCGAACAGCTAAAAATCAAAAAGTACTGCTAGACTTCGTCTGGGCAGTACTTTTTTGCTTGAACAAACAATAATCATTGTTCAAGCGACCGATAAAAATTAGATGTCAAAAATAATAAAAAACTCGTGACCGAAATTAAGCAGTTTTTATGTTTTTGCAAAGGAATAAGTCTGGAAAAAAGCAAAGATCCAAGCTGAAGAGCATTTCGCTGCAGCTTGGATCTATAAAGTAATTATGGTCGAAAGCGATAACCGGCTCCCCAGACAGTTTGGATATGCTGCGGGTTGGCGGGATCTTTTTCGATTTTTTCTCGCAGTCTGCTGAGATGGACCGCCACGGTTCGGCTATCGCCGATTGCATCCAGTCCCCAAATTTTTTCGTAAAGAGCTTCTCGAGTAAAAACAATCTCAGGATTAGACATTAGAAAAAGGAGCAGCTCATATTCTCTGTTTTTAAACTCCACTTCGATGTTATCGACAAAAACGCGTCTTGTTTTGGTATTTAGTTTAAACTTCCCATAATCTAAAACTTCAGAAACGACTGAGGTATTTTGCTGAGAGGCACGTGCATACTGAGCTAAGTTTGCCTTCACCCGAGCCACAAGCTCCATTGCTGAGAAGGGCTTTGTAATGTAATCGTCAGCACCGACACCGAGTCCCATGATCTTATCCGCATCTTCTACCTTGGCAGTTACCATTAAAATAGGAATGGAGAGTTTTTCCCGCAGCTGCTTGCATATCTCCACCCCATCCATATCAGGCAGCATTAGATCCAGTAAAATCAGATCGTAAGAATTGGAAAGGGCCTCTTCCAAGCCTAAATGACCGTTCATGACCACTTTTGTTTCATACCCATTAATTGTGAGAAAATCCTGTTCTATTTTTGCTATTGCCTTGTCATCTTCAATGATCAATACTTTATCCATTCTCGATCCCCTCCAATACTGGTAATGTGATGATGATTTTTAGTCCATTTTCTGGTCCGTTATCCGCCTGAATCGTTCCTGAAAAGCGGTGGATAATCTTAGCTGAAATGGCTAACCCCAGACCATTTCCATTCCGTTTTCCAGTACTAGTGCGCGCCTTATTCCCGCGATAGAATATTTGAAACAACTTGTTTAATGAATCCTCGGATACTCCGGGTCCGTTGTCCTGAAAGATGATCGTGATATGATCATTCTCTTGATAGGATTTTATCAGTAATTGGTTATCCTTTTCTGCTCCATACTTTAATGCATTTTCTGATAGATTTGTAAAAACAGTCCGCAATTGAACAGGATCGGCTTCGACATATTTCTGGTGGGTCGTATTCTCCAATGTGACGGTCATGTTCTCTTCATAGTCTTCTGCGGCTCCTTTTGCAAAACTATCAAGAGCTAAGCCGATATCGAAGATCTCTTCAGAAAAGGGAAACTCGCCAATATCCAGCTTTGAAAAGAGAAAGAGCTGTTGAACGATGTGTTCTAGGTCATCTGTTTTGGAAATGATTGTTTCCAGGTATTCTTTTTGCAGCCGTGGCGTAGCGGCCACACCTTCAACCAGTCCTTCTGCATATGTTTTTATCGATGTCAGGGGGGTGCGAAGATCATGAGAAATTCCAGCCACAAGTTCTCGCCGGTTCTCGTCGTCTTTTTTTCTGGCTTCGATTAACTCCTGCAGCTGCCTTGCCATCTCATTAAAATCATTACAGACTTCGGCAAATTCATCCTTTCCTTCGTAGGTGATCCGATAACCTAAGTTTCCGTCCCTGATCTTATGGACACCATTGACGAGGATGTTCAAAGGATTGATGATGCTGCGAAAAACGAACCTTGTCAAGATTCCATTTGTTAATACGATCGCAAAAAGAATGAATATAGCAAATAATACGCCAGGATTGATTGTTTGGTTGATCAGATCAAAACGATTGTCTTTATCATAATCATGATCTTTGTTATAAAGATAAACGCGATACTGTCCGGCTTGAACAGTAAAAAGAGCAGTATTATCGATAGTATAATGGCCGCGGCTCTTATCTTTCTCCTGAGCCAAAGTAGTGAGAGGCGATGTGGTGAAATTGCCGTCTTGATAAAGCTCCTTATTTCCTTCATACAGAGCGATCGAAACAGCCTTGCTTTTTTGAGGAAGATCGAAGGAAGCAAGATCACTTTTGATTTTTTCCTCGTCAGCATATTTCCATTCTGTTGATCGGCTTTTCATTTCCGCGACTGTTTGGTAAAACACATCATTGCTCCTTGAATGAAGATTGCCCTCTATGCCTGCATAGTTAAGAACGATATTGATAAAGATTGCTGATAACAACAAACATAACAATATCGGTATGATGATCATTAAGATGTTGGAAAAAATCAGTCGTCGTCGAATGGTCACGCCCTTCACCCCCCTTTTTAACAGTATACGAAATACGCACTGCCTATTTCACCTTTTTAATGAGATAAGCGTAAAAAGTTTTCGTCATTTTTCACGGCTTGTCATAATAGGATTTAATGCTTTTGCCAGCAAGCAGCAAAACCGGACTTAAAGGACCTATTATCAGATTGCCGATTGCAATTCAATGTGTGAAAAGATGGATCAGAAATATTCTTTTGCCTTCCTTATTAGAGGGTAAACAAAAAGGTATAAATATGTCGCACGAAATAGTTAACAGTTGTTAAACTAGCGAAGGGAAAAGCTGGGGGACTAGCGTATGTAGCCTGTTAAAATATATCGAATGATCGATATGTTTAAATTGGTGAGTGAGCTTCGTGATTTACTGAAAATTTTCAGCATCTTCTTTGACAAAAGTGACCACATGGTGTTAATGTGGTATGGTCACTTTTTTAGAGGAGGATATTTTTTTGAGTAAAGTTAAGGTAGAACATCTGACTAAAATTTTCGGCAAGAAGCACCAGCAAGCCCTTGCGATGATTCAAGAGAATCGCGACAAGAACGAAATTTTAGCACAAACAGGTGCAACTGTCGGTGTATATGATGCAAGTTTTGAAGTCAATGAAGGAGAAATTTTTGTCATTATGGGGCTTTCCGGCAGCGGAAAATCCACAATGATTCGTTTATTAAATCGCTTGATCGATCCAACTTCTGGTGAGATTTACATAGATGGAGAAGACATTGCCAAAATGGACAAAGAAGCACTGCGAGAAGTGCGTCGACATAAGATCAATATGGTTTTTCAAAATTTTGGTTTGTTTCCTCATCGAACGATTTTAGAAAATACAGAATACGGTCTTGAAGTCCGAGGCGTGCCTAAGGCGGAACGTCAAGCTAAGGCAGAGAAGGCCTTAGAAAACTCGGGCTTATTAACATTTAAGGATCAATATCCTAGTCAATTATCCGGTGGGATGCAGCAACGGGTCGGTTTAGCGCGGGCTTTAGCCAATGATCCAGAGATTTTATTAATGGATGAAGCTTTCTCGGCCTTGGACCCATTGATTCGTCGTGAGATGCAGGATGAATTATTGGATCTGCAATCAAACGTGCAAAAAACGATCATCTTTATTACCCATGATTTGAACGAAGCATTGCGTATCGGTGATCGAATCGCTTTGATGAAGGACGGACAGATCATGCAGATCGGTACAGGAGAAGAAATCCTAACCCATCCAGCAAACCAATATGTCAGAGACTTTGTTGAAGACGTGGATCGTTCGAAGGTCTTGACTGCCCAAAACATCATGGTACCTGCTTTGACGACGAATATCGAAGTTGATGGACCAAATGTTGCGTTGAATCGGATGCGCAAAGAAGAAGTCAGCATGCTTTTAGCTGTGGACCGCAAGCGCAAGCTGAAGGGAAGTCTTACAGCCGATAAGGCATTAGAGGCTCGCAAAAACAATTTAACACTGAAAGAAGTCATCGACAAAAATGTCCGCCGCATCCCTAAGGATATGCTGGTTACTGACATTTTCAATCTGATTTTTGATTCGCCGGCACCGCTGGCCGTAGTCGAAGGCGACCGCTTAGTCGGCGTCGTTATTCGCGGCAGTGTCTTAGAAGCGTTGGCAGATACAGAAACAGAAGAGGTGAAATTGAATGTTTAATTTTTTACAGCAAGCTTTGCCCGTCGCAGATTGGGTTGAAAGTTTTACAGAATGGTTAACAGGAACATTTGCAGGACTGTTCTCAGCGTTGCAGCATGCAGGACAATTTTTGATGGATGGGATGACGAATCTGTTAACGATGATTCCGCCCTTATTATTGATACTTATCTTAACGGTCGCCGCCTTTTTTATCTCCAATAAAAAATGGGGACTGACGAGTTTTACTCTGATCGGCTTATTATTTATATACAATCAAGGTATATGGATCGACTTGATGAGCACAGTTACTTTGGTGCTTTTATCTAGTCTACTGTCAATCATCATCGGGGTACCATTAGGTATCTTGATGGCGAAAAATGAGACAGCGAAAAAGATCATCACGCCGATCTTAGACTTCATGCAGACAATGCCGGGGTTCGTGTACTTGATCCCAGCCGTTGCCTTCTTCGGGATCGGAATGGTTCCCGGGGTTTTCGCATCAGTGATTTTTGCTTTGCCGCCAACTGTACGTTTTACTAACCTAGGGATTCGCCAAATTCCGAAAGAATTGGTGGAGGCTTCTGATTCATTTGGTGGAACAGGGCGTCAAAAATTATTTAAATTAGAATTGCCGTTAGCAAAAAGCACGATCTTAGCAGGGATCAACCAAACAACGATGCTTGCTCTATCGATGGTCGTGATCGCGTCAATGATCGGAGCTCCCGGTTTAGGTCGCGGTGTACTGTCAGCGTTGCAGCGTGCACAGGTTGGGAATGGCTTTGTCAATGGTTTGGCATTAGTCATTTTAGCCATCATTATTGACCGCTTCACGCAAAACATCAATAAACCAAAACAACAGGCGGCTGAAAAAATGCCGAAAACGAAAAAGAAAAAAATCGGGATTGCAGCAGGTGTCGTAGCGGCAATTGTGTTACTTGCTTCTTTTGGCTTCGGCGGATCATCTAACGAAAACAAAGGAACGATCAACCTAACTTACGTGGAATGGGATACAGAAGTTGCATCCACCCATGTAGTCGGCGAAGTCTTAAAAGAAATGGGCTACAACGTCAACATGACACCATTAGACAATGCGATCATGTGGGAATCTGTCGCAAAAGGCGAATCGGATGCAATGGTAGCTGCTTGGCTGCCGAACACCCACAAATCCCAATTTGCTCAATACAAAGATCAAGTTGATGATTTGGGTGTCAATCTGAAAGGTGCTAAGGTCGGCATCGTCGTTCCAGATTATATGGACGTAAACTCGATCGCAGATTTAAGTGATCAAGCCAATAAAACGATTACGGGAATCGAGCCGGGGGCAGGAGTTGTGAACGCAGCTGAAAATACCTTGAAGGCTTATCCAAACTTAGCAGATTGGAAGGTCTCAACCTCATCATCAGGCGCTATGACCGTCGCCCTTGGTCAAGCAATTAAAAAGAAACAACCGATCGTCATTACCGGCTGGTCGCCGCATTGGATGTTTGCTAAATATGGATTGAAATATTTGGAAGATCCAAAAGGGGCGATGGGATCAGAAGAAGCGATCCATACGATGGCACGTAAAGGTCTGAAGGAAGACCAACCTGAAGCCTATAAAGTATTGGATAATTTCCATTGGAACCAAAAGGATATGGAAAATGTCATGCTCGCCATCAATGAAGGAACAGATCCATCTCAAGCAGCCAAAGACTGGATCAAAGACCATCAAAAAGAAGTCGATGAGTGGAAGAAATAGTAGAAGCAGAAAATTGCTGGTCCAGGGGGATCAGCAATTTTTTTGTCTAAAATTCTTGAATGCTCAACTTTCATAAATCTTTTCAAAAAAGAGTGATTCCCATTAATTACCGTTTTCATGATTAATGATGAAAAAAGGATGCCTTTTAACAAAGAAGGAAATTGACTATGATGAATATAAGAGATAGTGAGGGTGTCTAGTTAAATGATTTATGGCAACCCATTTTTCTCTTGGAAAAATGATTATTTCAAAACGAGGAGGTGTGAAAATGGAAAAAAGCATGCGGCGTCGGAATCAGTTATTATCATTACTCCTTTCTGAAAGCGATTACAAAGCGACGGATTATTTTGGTGAGAAGCTAGAGGTTTCGACAAGAACGATTTTGAATGATGTGAATTTTTTGAACAAGGAACTGGTAAAAAAAGAAATAGAGATCGTCAAGGTTCCGCGGCACGGGATTAAATTAGTTGGTATTGACGGGAAAATCAGTCAGATTGCCGATATTTCAGTGGAAAATGGCGTGGATGTTTATGACGTATTGGGCAGAAGAGAAGCGATCTTCCGTCAATTATTTCTGAACCCGGAAGGACGATTGTTAGAAGGCTTGGAAATCGATTTTTTTATCTCTGATTCAACACTTAAAAAGGATTTGGATTATTTGCAGCGTTATCTGCGTCGTTTTGAAGTCAAGATTTGTCAAAGTAAACGCAAAGTTGCACTCAAGGGAGCAGAGGCGGATATTCAACAATCCTATCAAAATTTTCTGATGACGAAGTTTCCTGATACTTTGCTGGTCAATAATGATGAGCTGCTGATCCAACTGAGTAATTATTTTCCGGAGACACGGATTCAGCTAGTCAAAGACACGCTGGAGAAGTTTTCGGATATGTTTTATAGCGATATTTCAGATAAGTATTTTTCAGCAATTTTTCTTACAATTTTATGTTTGCTTACTCGAGCAGATAAGGGCTGTCATATGACGATCGAAGAAAAGAAGAAAAACGAATTAGAAGATTTGGCGCTTTACACTCAAACCTATGAAATCTGCGCCTTCATTTCTGCTAACAGTTCGATCGAGCTTTGGTACCCCGATATTTATCATTTATCCGAAACACTCTATGCCATGAATGTAAAACCCTATTACAAATCAGCGAAGCAGTATAGCGATTGTTATCAAGAAGCGGTAGAAGAATTGATGGCCGATTTAGGCAATTTGCTGAATATTGATTTTTCCGGTGATCAGGAATTACATGATTCGCTGATGACTCATATCGTACCGATGATCTATCGTCTGCGTCGCAATATTTTGATCAAGAATCCTTTTATGGAGGAAATCAAAAACCGCTATTTATTGTTGTATTCCATGATGTGTTACGCCACCAGCAGTATCGCACAACGTTTTTCAATCGAAATTACTGGTGATGAGATTTCTTTTCTGGTGATTTATTTTCAAGTTTCTTTGGAACGAAAGTATGGTGTGAGCTTCCGCAATATTTATGTGGTTCTTTCGCGCGGGCTGATTACTGGTGATTTGATTTATACGAAAATTCGGCGAATCATTCCTCATACGGACAAGGTGATTCAAATGACAACAAAAGATTTCGCGCAGGTGACATTGAATTCGCGGGATGTCGTTGTGACTACTGATACCAGCTTAAAGGCCAAAAATGTCGTATACATTTCTCCGATGATCAAAGACGAAGAGATCAGCCGCATTGTCCATACCTATTACAAACGCTACAACGCGACTGCAAAAGAAAAAGCACAGGTTCAAAATCAATGGATCAATCCCGAACTTATTTTTCTGCAGCAGCATGTGGAGAATAAGGAAGAGTGCCTGAATTTTATGATCCAACAATACCAGGAGCTGGGGATCGCGAAAAAGAATTTCGGTGAATCTGTTTGGGTCCGGGAGAAGTTGGGCGATACTAGTTTTTCTGTCAGTGTTGCGATTCCCCATGCGGACCCGAGTGAAGTCAATCAAACCTCGATCGGGATCATGACATTGGATAAGAAAATAAATTGGGGCATCAATAATGTCAATGTGATTCTATTTTTCGCCATTTCGGATACGGATATCGATGCGGCCAAGAGCAAAATTACCGGCTTACTTGAGTTTATCGAGAAGGAGGAGAATGTTGAAAAGCTGATACAAGTAACAGACAAACAGACACTTTTGGATTTAGTGATGGGGGAAGGGAGTGCAATTTAGGTGGCTGACTTTTGGGATGAAATGTACTTAGACGAGCATTTGGTAGATTTGGAAATGGACGAGCCGGATAATTTTTCCGCATTGGCAGCATTAGCCGATCGTCTTGAGGAAAATCAGTGTGTTAATGGAGCATTCAGCTTGGCGATTCAAGAGCGGGAAAAAGAATTCGCGACCGGCTTGCCCTTGGAACATATAGGGGTTGCGATTCCTCACACCGATTCAGAATATGTCTTCAAGCAATCGATGGCGATCGGCATTTTAAAGCAGCCGGTGATGTTTGAAATGATGGGTTCCCCGGAGGTCCTAGTTCCGGTAAAAATCATGTTTATGCTGGCGATCAAGGAACCGAAAAAGCAATTGGAATTTTTACAGGCATTGATCGATATGTTTCAAACAGACGAAAAGGTCTTAGCAATTATTCAAGCAAAATCGGCAGCGGAAGCCGTGAAAAAAATGAAACAGAATTTAAATTAAGGACGTGGAAAAAATGAAAAATATTTTACTAGCATGTGGTTCAGGGATCGCGACTTCAACAGCGGTCAATGGAAAAATTTCTAAATTATTGGATGAAAATGGTTATAAAGGCAAATACAAAATTACGCAATGCAAGATTTCCGAAGCCCCTAACAAAGCATCTAATTATGATTTTTTGATCTCCACAACGGTGATCCCTAAAGATTTGGACTGTGAATCTGTTTCGGGTGTATGCTTTTTGACTGGTGTGAACACCAAACCGACGATCGATCGCATTTTAGAGTTGATGGAACAGTAATCTGCACAAAATAATACGAGTAAAGAGAGGGAATAATCATGGATACTATTATTAAAGTGTTTCAATTTATTCAGGGGTTGGGTGTATCCGTTGTAATGCCAATTGTCATTTTTATCATTGGTTGTGCCTTCCAAACTGGCGTTGGGAAAAGCCTTCGGGCAGGTCTGACAGTTGGGGTCGGCTTTATTGGTTTGAACTTGGTCATCAACTCGTTGTTAGGAACCAGTCTTTCGCCAGCCGTGCAGGCGATGGTTGATCGCTACGGTCTCAGTTTGTCGACGATCGATGTAGGATGGCCGGCTTCTGCGGCGATCGCGATGGGTTCGACAGTTGGACTGATCATCATCCCGTTAGGATTATTGGTCAATATTTTGATGCTGCTGACCAACACGACTCAAACAGTTGACGTAGATATTTGGGATTATTGGCACTTTGCCTTTACCGGAGCATTAGTAGCGATCATTACCGATACTTTGTGGTTAGGAATCGTTGCGGCAGTCGTAAATATGATCATTATTATGGTTTTGGGCGATGTTACCGCTCCGGAGGTGGAAAAATCACTGGATCTGCCGGGTGTTTCGCTTCCCCATGGGTTCACGACCGCGTATGCACCGATCGCAATGGTGATCAATAAATTGATCGATCTGATTCCTGGGGTAAGAAACATCAACATTAATATGGATACTGTTCAAAAGCGCTTTGGTGTTTTCGGCGAACCAATTTTAGTTGGAACCTTCTTAGGAATTATTATTGGGATTATTGCAGGATACAACGTGACCGACGTATTGACACTAGGTGTTTCGCTGGGAGCTGTTTTGGTCTTGATTCCGAAAATGGCGGCTTTATTGATGGAGGGTCTGATCCCAATCAGCGATGCGGCCAGCGAGTTTATTCAAAAGAGATTCCAAAATCGCGGAAAAATCTATATTGGACTTGATTCTGCGGTAGGTGTGGGTCACCCAGTTACTTTAGCGATCTCATTTATCTTAGTTCCATTATTGATTTTCTTGGCAGTTGTATTGCCGGGAAATACGGTGATGCCATTTGCCGATTTGGCAGTTATCCCGTGGATGTTCGTATTGATCACGCCGATCGTAAAAGAAAATGGCTTCAGAGGGTTGATCGTCGGATTAATCGTCTTGGTTTTTGGTCTATGGATCGCCACGGATTTAGCACCGATGATCACGACTGCTGCCAACAATGTAAACTTCCAAATGCCGGAAGGGGCATCGCAGATTTCATCGATTTGTGATGGTGCGAATCCACTCACTTGGGCGATCGTTCGCTTAAATGGACTGGGCTATATCGGTACAGGAATTGGGGCTGCTGTTGCGGTGGTCATGGCGATTTGGAATCGCAATCGAATCAAAAAAGAAGCGGCACAACTGCACGATGGCGGAGAAGCAGCTTAATTCTTTAATAAAGGGGGAGAGACGAATGAAACGGTTCGAATACGATAAAACATTGTATTTCATGGATGTCCTAGTTACAGGCGTAGTCTCATTGATCGTTTTCCTCATTGCGGTCAGCTCGATCATAATCAATTGGATGCCTGCATTGATGGGGTTAGTCGGAATCGTTGCTTTCTATAGTTTTTGGAATGCCCTCGTTGCCAAAGTCACACCAAAAGAAGTGGATGTAGCAGGTGATACTCTGATCTTACGTTCCTTTAAACGAATTGACGATTACAGTCTGACCCAGCTGAAAAGCTTTAAGATCCGAGAGTTTCCGTCAGCGGGAAAAATGTATTTGCGGATGGACGGCGGCGGGATTTTAAGAGGGCGCTATTGGTTGAATACAAAAAATTATAATGATGGTCAAGAGCTGTTTCGCTTATTACTGGATTTGGAATATGAAAAACATCCAGAATCATTGAAGGCTCGTGCAAGAAGAGTCAATACTGAATATAACGCGCGGATTAAGAAGAAAAAAGAGGCCAGCTGATGTTAGAAAAAGAAAAAGCAGAAATTATCGCAGCAGGAATAAAATTGGACCGCTATGGATTGATTTCCTTGTCTGGCGGGAATGTGAGTATGCGGGTGGATCAGGAAACGTTATTGGTTACCCCCAGCGGAATGATGTATGAAGAGATGATTCCCGCTGATGTTCTAGTAATGAACCTTGAGGGGGAAGTCATTGAAGGTGCGCGGCGACCAAGTGTCGATACGATCGCTATTTGTTATATCTTTCAGCAGATGCCGACTGTCAATGCGGTCATCCATACGCATCAGCCGTATGCCACAGGGATTGGTTTAGTAGTTGATCGAATCGATTGCGATGTGACGACACTTGCCAATACCGCAAAAGGTCCTGTCAATGTAGCTCCGTATAGTTCAGCCGCCAGCATCGATATGGGTTACGCGGTCGTTGACCATATCGGCGATCAATTAGCGGTCGTACTAAAAAACCATGGTGTCGTAACCATAGGGAAAAGTTTGAAGGAGGCGCTGTATGCAGCTGTCTACTTAGAAGAAGCAGCCAAAACATTGTATGTGGCTCATTCTTATGGCGGCGCTATTGCCAAACTTGATGAGGCGCAGATTCAAACGGCGGTTGAAGTATTTAAGGATTATGGACAGAGTAAGAGTTGATTTTTTTACTAGATAGATAGGTAATTAGAACTGTCTGCCGATTTTGGCAGACAGTTTTTGTTTTCCTTATTCAGGTTTTAACAGCACCTTCAATTCTTCCCCATTCATCGCTAACCTGAAGGCTTCTTCCCACTGATCCAATGGCAGGATTTTCGTGATTACTGGTGACAAATCAATTTCGGAGGTTTGCAGCCATTCAATCGTTTTATGCCAAGAGCTGGTCTTTTGGGTGCGGGAGCCGATGAGCTGGATTTCTTTGTTTAGGAGCAGGCTCATATCGACAGGTACGGGATTTTTTGCGAACAACCCCTCTTGAATAACGATCCCTTTCTTTTTAACGATTTCTAATGCTTGCTGAAGTGCTTGGGGGCTGCCGGAGCATTCAAAAACTTGATCGAAGTCTAGCTGATTTGTTTTTTCCTCAAGCAAAGCTGTCCATTCGATTGTTTGGCTGTCGATGGCTTGAGCGACACCAAGCTCCTTGGCTTTGGCTAAACGATAAGCGTCTTTTGAGATGCCGATAAGCGTCACCTCTGCTCCCAAGGACTTCACGACTAATGCCATTAAGACACCAATCGGACCTGGACCGAATACGGCGATTTTCTCATTAGGATGGATGTGTGTTTTTTCCATGGCGGCGTGAATACAGCAAGCAAGCGGTTCGATCAAAGCAGCGACTTCATTTGAAATGGTATCTGGCAGTTTATGACAGCGTTCAGTTTTTGCCAAAACAAACGTGGCGAAGCTGCCGTCTACTTGCGTACCGAGTCCTGTTCGCTGGCTGCACAGATTGTATTCTTGAGCCAAACAGTGGATGCATTTTTCACAAACTTGATAGGTTGTCTCACTAACGACCCGGTCTCCGATGGCTAGATCTGTTACTTTATCCCCTTTTTTTTGAACTATACCAATGAACTCGTGACCCAATGTAAGTGGTATTTGTTTGTTATATTCTCCTTTGAAGGCATGAATATCCGAACCGCAAATACCGCTGAACATTACTTTAATCAAGACCTCGTCATCTTTTGGCAAGGGCTTGTCTAAATCACATAATTTCATATTACCCAACCCGCCGGCTACTTTTCTTAATGCTTTCAATGCAATGCCCCCTTAATTAATTCTTTTATTTAATATATGTTATTAAAAATAAATCTTCTTTAGTATGCCAAGCGTAGCACAGAAGCTGATTGGCTATCTATCACAATTCTTTTGAGAAGTGAACAAAAAGGATTGGTCTTGTGAAATAATAGGGGGAAGATACAATTAAATGTGTAGAGGTGATAGTGATGAACAG
Source organism: Enterococcus hulanensis (assembly GCF_005405485.1). GTDB lineage: Bacteria > Bacillota > Bacilli > Lactobacillales > Enterococcaceae > Enterococcus_A > Enterococcus_A hulanensis. The sequence goes on from NZ_BJED01000005.1 coordinate 126,000, forward strand.
AAGAATCAATAAAATTTTATTGGATATTTTGCATGAAAAAGAAGATTCATTGGCCAATTATGCAAAATTATTTAAGGTCTCCGAACAAACGATTCGCAATGACGTCAAAGAAATTAACTTTCAATTGGAAAGCAGTGGTGGAAATAAAGGTATCTATTTAGAAGATGGCTACCTGCAAATACCGAAGGAGGTCGATCTAAAGGAGCTGTTCAAAACCTATGCATCGTTTCAACACTATCATTTAACCCTCGACGAACGCCGCACCATCCTAGCTTTACTTCTGATTACTAGTCACGACTATGTGACAACTTACTATCTCTCTGAATACCTCTTAGTGAGCCGCAATACGCTAGTGAGTGATATCGAGGCATTAAAAAAGTGGTTTGCTAAGAATGATCTGATTTTACTTTCTCATATTGGCAAAGGCTACAAGGTAGCCGGTGATGAAATAAAGATTCGCAAGGCAATGACGAAGCTGATTATCTTCAATGGATTGTTTGATTATGGCTATGATTACGCCTTAGGCTGGGAAAATAATATTTTTCAAAACCTATTGCTGGATATCATTGATTCAGATAATCGGTACCAAACGGTCAGCCAGCTGTTGATGGAGGCTGAAAAGGAAGAACAACTGCAATTATCCGATTTTTCTTATCAGGAGATGATCTGCTATTTGATCATTATGATCGAGCGGATCAAATTTAGTCATTATATTGAGACTTCTGAAACGTTGGAGGGAATGCTGGAGAGTTCAAAATCCAGTTTTGCCAAAGCAATCATCAAAAAAATCGAGGAAGCGTATGCCATCGAAGCGACTAAGGGGGAACTAGGGTATCTGATCTCGATTTTACGCAGAAAAAGCTACATTAAAAATAATGGCCGTAAAATCGATTCGATTGAGATTCAGATTTTGATCAATGAGTTTATCTTCAATCTGGCGAAGGAGATGGATATCAAGTATTACTTGAACAGCGATTTATTCGACCTACTGGAAAATCATTTAAAGCTGTTGATCTACCGACTTTCCTTAAATGACAGCGTGGTAAATGTGTTGTTTGATGAAATCTATCAGTCTTATCCAGAGATGTTTGAGATCGTAAAACGAAATTTGCGTGAGATTGAAAGTTACTTGGAGGTCGATATTCAGCAGAATGAGTTATCGTTTATTGTCATGTATGCGATGGCAATCTTAGAAAACAGCAGTAACACGCATTCCAAGGGCCAGATACGACTGCGGATCGTTTGTAATTCCGGCAGCGGAACGGCCCAATTGATCAAAGTGAAATTATTATCGGCATTTCCGCAGATTTCGGTGATTTCTGTCGATTCCTCTCATGCGTTGCAAAAGGTTCAGCCGGATGATCAGGATTTGATCGTCAGCACGGTTCCTTTGAAGTTTGATCAATCGCCGGTTGTGCTGGTGAATCCGATTTTGACTGAGCAGGATATCGTTCGAATCCAAAAAGCATTGTATAAGATCAAGCCGCGTCATTTCATCGATCAAGATTACTTGATCACTAAAGAAGAAGCGATGATTGAAAATTTCTTGCCAATCATTCAAAAATACATTGATGCGGGAGAATATCAAAACTTTTTAAGTGATATCGAATCCTTCAATCGCTTGAATGAACGCTTAACAGCAGAGCCGCAAGAGGTTAGTCGCTTGACGTCGATCTTGAGTGTGGAGCGTATCGAACTGGATCGGCGATGTAAAGATTGGCAGGCAGCGATTAAAGAAGCCGGCCGATTATTACTGGCAGACGAGTTGATTACGGAAGAGTACATTCAAGGGATGATCCAGATGGTCGTCGAAAATGATTCGTATATCGTTATTTCTCCGGGAGTCGCTATTCCCCATGCGGAATTTTCTCACGGGGCGAAAAAGATCGGCGCGAGCTTTGTCCGTTTAAAAGAGCCGATAAACTTTAATCATCAGAAAAATGATCCAGTAAAATATGTAATCGCTTTCTCTTTGCCGGAGGGTGTTTCGATCGGAACCTGTCTATATTATTTTACTGAAATCTTAGCAACGGAAAATTTTTTAGAAATAATGGATCAGTGTCGTTCCGAACAAGAGGTAATGGTTCAGTTAAGAAAATTAGAAGATAAAGTGATGGGGTTTCCTTATGAATAAACTACTGAGTAATGAAAATCAAAAATTTCTGTATTACGCCTTTGACGAAAAGGAGCAAACAGCGTTATTGACGAAAATGAGCAAGGTTTTAATTGATGCAGGCTTTGTCCACGAGAGCTACAAAGATGCGGTGATTGAGCGTGAACGTGTCTTTCCAACGGGATTGCCGACACAAGGCATCAACGTGGCGATCCCTCATACGGATTCGATCCATGTAAAAAAGGAAGGTTTTTTAGTAGGTGTGTTAGAGCAGCCGGTCACGTTTGAAATGATGGCAAGCAAGGATGTTTTTTTAGAGGTAGAGCTTATTTTTATGCTGGCGATCAAACAGCCGGAAGACCAATTGGTGATGCTACAGAAATTGATGTTGTTGTGTCAGGATGAAAAAAATCTACAGTTACTAAAATCAAAAGAGAAGGTTGTTGAGGTGGAGGAATTATTGAAGACGATCCAGTGAGGACTGGGTGCTTTGTTTGAATCTCAGGGCTTAGTCGTTTTCAAAAAATCATTTATAAAAAAGGAGAAAAAACTATGTTAGATATGCTTAAAGCGGGAGTTAATTATATCTTAGATCTTGGCGCAGCGGCGATGCTGCCGATCATTTTGACCATTTTCGGTCTGGTTTTAGGCCAGAAGCTAAGTAAGTCATTTCGTGCTGGTTTGACTGTTGGGATTGGTTTTACTGGTTTGAATCTGGTGATTGGTTTGCTTTCTGATTCGATCGGCAAGTCCTCGCAGGCGATGATCGAGCGTTTGGGATTGCAATTGGATATTTTAGATGTTGGTTGGCCCATCGGTGCGGCAATAACGTTTGCGACACCGATCGCAGTTATTTTGATTCCAGTCATCTTTATTTTTAATATCATCCTGCTGCGTTTTAATCAGACTAAAACGATGGACGTGGATTTGTGGAATTATTGGCATTTGATTTTTCCGGGAGCGATGATTTATTATGCGACAAACTCGATTTGGATCGCGATTGTTTGTTCGTTGATCAATACGTTCGTTATCTTCAAGCTAGCGGATTGGACCGCACCAGCAGTGGAGCATTTCTTCGGCTTGCCGGGAATTTCGCTGCCCCATGGAGAGACGGTCAACTTTGCTCCGCTGACTTATGCGTTGAATCGATTATGGGATAAGATTCCTGGGATCAACAAAATCGATATCAATGCTAAAAATCTAAAGGATCGTTTAGGAATCTTTGGTGAACCAATGATGATCGGTTTGGTTCTAGGTGTCGGAATGGGGCTGCTGGCAGGCTATGACTCTCAAGCTATTATTCAGTTAGGTGTTCAAACATCAGCAGTTATGATCTTGATGCCAAGAATGGTGGCCTTATTGATGGAAGGTCTGTCACCAATCGCCGAAGGAGCAAAAACATTTATTCAAAAACGTTTCCCAGGAAAAGAAGTTTATATCGGTTTAGATGCGGCAGTTGTGACCGCTCATCCAGCGATTATCACTGTGGCTTTGTTGATGGTACCAATTACGATTTTACTGGCGGCTGTCTTACCATTCAATCGGCTCTTGCCGTTTGCTGATTTAGCTGTACTGCCGTTTACAGTGATTTGGTCAGTGGCAGCTTCAAAGGGCAATATTTTTAGAGGCTTGCTGAATTCAGTTGCATCCATTTGTATCGTATTATTCATCGCGACGAATCTAGGGGCTCTGACGACAACCATGGCACATGCGGTAGGCTTTGCTTTTCCAGAGGGCGCAACCATGATTTCCGGGATCGATATGAGCTGTCATATCACCTTGTGGATCATGCTGAAATTGATCGATCCTTCGAATTTACCGGCCTTTATGGCAGGGATGATCGCCTTAGTTATGTACGGAGCTTTGTGGTTCTGGACACGCAATGACATCAAAAAACAATATGGTCTGCCAACTGGAAAAGATGATCCAGATAATACAATCAAGGGAGCTGAGATGAATGAATAAAAAACATATTTTAATTGCTTGCGGAACAGGTGTGGCGACATCGACGGTCGTTTGCATGCGCGTGAAGGAAGAGTTGGAAAAAAATAATATTCCAGCGACAGTTGAACAATGCAAAGTTGCCGAGCTGCCTTCAAAAATCCATGGAGCCGATCTAGTTGTGACTACCACTGCTTATGAAAGTGATGATATTCCGGTAATTCGGGCATTGTCGTTTTTGACAGGAGTCGGGATCGAGGAAGATGTACAGAAAATTATTGATATTTTGAGTTAAAGGAGACGCAGGCGATTTTTGTCTCAGCAAAACACTTAATTAGGAATGGGAGCGAGCTCATGGAAGGAAAAGTTGCCGTAATTACTGGTGCGGCTAAAGGAATCGGTCGAGCGATCGCGAAAAAATTTGCAGAAGCTGGCGCGTATACGGTAATTTTGGATTTTGACCAAAAAAGCGGCGAACAAACAGCCGCTGAGTTTTCTAACGACTATGCAGAATCATTGTTCATTAAGACGGATGTTTCTGATCCGGAATCATTAAAGCGGGCCAGCGATCAGGTTTTGGCACATTTTCAACGAGTCGATATTTTAGTAATCAACGCGGGAATCAGTTACTTGCATTCCATCAATGAAATTTCGATCGAAGAATGGCAGCGTGTCCTGCATATCAATTTGGACGGGTCCTTCTATACCTTAAAGGCCTTTTGCGATCATTTTGTAGACGATGTTGGAAAAGTAATTTTTATTACTTCCGGCTCGGCGATCACGGGAACTGGCGGCGGCATGCATTATGCCTCTTCAAAGGCGGGACAGCACGGGTTGATGCGAGCTGCTTCAAAAGAGTTCGGGCCTAGGGGAATCAATGTCAATGCGATTGCACCCCGGGTCATTCAGACAGACATATTAGATACGCTTTACCCTGATGATGCGAGTCGGGAGGAGCTGCTGAAAAAGATTCCGCTGCGGCGCATCGGTCAGCCAGAGGATATCGCGAATCTGGCATTGTTTTTAGCAAGTCCGGAAAGTTCTTATATTCATGGACAAATCATATTAGCAGATGGTGGAAGAACCTATTAAAGGAGAGCCTATGAAAAAAATTTTAGTCGTTGCCGGAACTTCAGATAACAAGCGGAATTTCGCAGTGAACTACATTAGCGAGTTTATGCGGGATAAAGGAATGGAAGTTGAGGTAACAGGAGAAAGTATCTATGACGTAACAGAAGTTGCAGAAGACATTTCAGCGATTGTAGCGATTGGACAGCCCCAATTTGATACGGCGATTCCGATTGTAGATGGGACACCTTTTATTACGAAGTTCAATATGGACAGCTGCTGCCAGCAATTAATCGAAAAAATGTAAAACGAAGAATGGAAGGCGCTGGCTGCAAGGAAGTTGTACTTTCATGATTAATGATGAAAAAAGGTTGTCTTTAAACGAATATCGGAATTTACTATGATGGGGATGAGAGGTAAGGGTTTAGCGCTTGAATATTCTTACCGAACATCTCCAGTCTGACAAACTATTTGAAATGCGGCTGCTTCACTGTGTGATAGATCAAGGGTTCAACGAACGGAAATTTAGATATACTCCGACTTTTATCGTGCATCAGAAAGAATTTGGAAAAAGTCATAGTGAAAATCCTCCTTATTGGTCTATTCGTGAGATCCCAATAATAAATGATTTTTACTATGACGTTTTTTTTGCTTGGATCAGCGGTAAATAGACGTATGTGAATTCGCGTGACATTTGTTCCGAGAATCGCGTCGTTGGAACATCCGATAAAGATGAGCTTGTGAAAAAAATCATTTAGCGAAAGCGTTGACACTTGCAGCGCGGGCTCTTATGATGACAGTGTAACATATGTTAAATATAAGAACATATGATAATAGACAGACTTACTTAAGAAAGTTTCGCTCGAACGAGGAGGAAGTAAAATGAGTTATTCCGACGACGCACGATTACTGACAGAGATCGCTTCAATGTATTACGAAGAAGGCGCCAAGCAATCCGAGGTAGCAAAGAAATTCAATATCAGCCGTTCGCTGGTTTCCAAGTATTTAGCAAAAGCACGTTCCTTAGGCTTAGTAGAAATTATTATTCATGATGATCTGGTTCATCCTTACCGTTTATTAGAGGAAAAATTAGTTGAAAAATATGGACTGACTGAGGTGATCTGTATTGCACCGGCAGCCGCTGAGATGCTGAATAAACGCATTGGTATCGCGGCGGGAAAATATTTGTCCCGCATTTTAAAAGGGGATGAAACAGTTGGTGTCTCCGCCGGGATGGTGGTTCATGAGGCGGCGCAGAATTTTTTGCCAAAGAATCAAATGGAGAATGTTCGTTTTATTCCGCTGGTTGGCGGTTTGGGACAAGAGCATACGGCGCTGCAAGCCAACGTGGTCTGTGAGATTTTCGCCCGCAAGAGCGGCGGATCAGTATTGGAGCTGCATGCACCGATCACGGTAGATTCCGCTGAGGCCAAAAAAGTGTTCATGGCGCAGTCGTTTATCAAGAATGTTTTTGATAAAGGAAAAAAAGCAGATATCGCATTAGTCGGGATCGGCGGTTTACCGGCGTATTCCACGATGACCAAAGCGTATTTGCCAAATGAAGAGGTACCACTGAGGAAGGAATTATCTGCTGGCAATGTGTCGGGAGATATTTGTTACAACTTTATTGACGAGGAGGGCGAATTAACAGAGTGCACTTGGAATGACCGCGTTTTAGCGATCAGTCTGGCGGAGTTAAAACAGATTCCAAAGCGTATTGGGATATCTGGCGGCAAAGAAAAGGTCAGCGGGATTCGAGCAGCGTTAAAAGGAAAATTAGTCAATGTTTTGATTACCGATGAAGAGACAGCTAAGACGTTACTAGATGAAGATAAATAAAAATGGAGGCGCATAAATGATGACAGCAACGAAAAACATCTCGATTCCTAATCGAGCAGGTTTGACGGACGAAAACTTGGTAGAACTTTATCGCAGAATGTGGGAAATTCGTTTCTTCGATGAGAAGGTGGATCAGTTATTTGCGAAGGGCTTGATCCATGGAACGACCCACTTAGCAGTGGGGCAGGAAGCGACCGCGGCAGGCAGCGGAGCTGTTTTACGTAAAACAGATTGGATCACCGCGACTCACCGAGGACATGGACAAACGATCGCAAAGGGTACGAATATCAATGAAATGATGGCGGAATTATTTGGCCGCACAACTGGTACCAACAACGGGAAAGGCGGTTCGATGCACATTGCCGATCTTGATACGGGAAATCTTGGCGCTAATGGTATCGTAGGCGGCGGCTTCCCGATCGCAACTGGTGCCGCACTAACCTCAAAATTGAAAAAGAATGATACGGTCGCGTTAGCATATGCCGGTGACGGCTCAACCAATGAAGGCAGCTTCCATGAATCATTGAATCTGGCATCCATTTGGGCTCTGCCGGTTGTCTTCTTCATTGAAAATAACCAATACGGAATGAGCGGACCGTTTAAAACGATGATGAATGTCGAACGTTTATCGGAACGAGCAAAAGCTTACGGTATCGAAGGCATTACAATAGAAGGAAACGATGTTATCGAAGTCATCAATACAACCTATGACGCAGTGGAAAAAGCGCGTCGCGGCGAAGGTCCTACCTTGATCGAAGCGATGACTTATCGTTGGAAGGGACATTCTAAATCGGACGCGAAAAAATACCGCACGAAGGAAGAGGAAGAGGATTGGCGCAAGAATCACGACCCAATCAAACTGGCACGGGAAAAATTTGTCGCCGCAGGACTCTTCACAGAAGAAGAGGCGGAAGAAATTCGTTTAGCAGCTAAACAAGCGATTGAAGATGCAGTGACCTTTGCGGAAGAAAGCCCAATGCCGGAGATCGAAAGCATGTACGAAGACGTTTATTCAGATTAAAATTGACCTTTATGAAAAATAAATACCTTAATACGAAGTAGGAGGAAGCAGATAATGAGAGAAATCACTTACGCGGAAGCGGTCAGAGAAGCGATGTCTGAAGCAATGCGAGAAGATGAAGATATTTTCATGTTAGGTGAAGACATCGGGGTATATGGTGGCGCTTTCGGTGTCAGCCGCGGCATGGTGGAGGAATTTGGTGAGGAGCGGATTCGTTCAACACCGATCTCTGAATCAGTGATCGCCGGTGCTGCTGTTGGATCAGCAATGACTGGGATGCGTCCGATTTTTGAAATTCAATTTTCGGATTTCATTACGATTGCATTGGATCAAATCGTCAACCAAGCGGCGAAGATTCGTTATATGTATGGCGGCAAGGCGAAGATTCCCTTGGTGATGCGAACACCCGGCGGATCAGGAACTGGTGCGGCGGCGCAGCACTCGCAAAGCTTGGAAAACTGGACCGCTCATGTTCCCGGGTTGAAGGTTATCCAGCCAGCGACGGCATATGATGCGAAAGGTTTGCTGCATGCGGCGATCGAAGACAATAACCCCGTGATGTTTTATGAACACAAGCTTTGCTATCGAACGAGCTCGGATGTGCCGGAAGGAAAATACACGATCCCAATCGGTGTGGCCGATGTAAAACGCGAAGGAACCGATATTTCTGTTGTGGCAACAGGGATTATGGTGCATAAAGCGCTAGAGGCGGCGGATATTTTAGCAGAAGAAGGTATCCAAATCGAAGTGGTCGATCCGCGCACCTTGGTACCGTTAGATAAACAAACGATTATTGATTCTGTTGTGAAGACAGGTAAAGCGGTCGTGGTGACTGAGGCAGTAAAACGCAGCGGGTTCAGTGCTGAGTTAGCAAGTGTTATCGCGGAAGAAGAATGCTTTGATTTCTTAGACGCACCGATCATTCGTTTAGCCGGCCAAGAGATTCCGATGCCTTACCATCCAGAGCTTGAGAAGAAAGCCGTTCCTCAAGTGGAGGACATTGTTGACGCTTGTCGTGGATTGATGGCATAGGATGTCAGTCCAACTTTTTGCAGGACATTATGTGAGGAAAGATAAAAAAGTTCTAACAACGAATTAAAAATCATTGATGTTTAGTTGGATGATATACGTGGCGAGAATCAGACTTATTTTTTCGGTCTTTGAAAAAATAAATACTGAAAAACGAGATAGGAGTGAAAAGATGGCAAATGAAGTATTGATGCCGAAGTTGAGTTCTACGATGGATGTCGGAACGATCACGACTTGGCTGAAAAATGAAGGTGATTCCGTTGAGATCGGCGAAGCGATTTTTGAGGTAATGACGGATAAAATTGCGATCGAAGTGGAAGCCTATGATGAAGGTATTTTACTCAAAAAATATATTGGCGACGGTGATAGTGCACCCGTGAATTCAGTGATCGCCTACATTGGTGAGGCTGGGGAAGACGTTCCTGCGGATATGCCGAAAGCTGAAGCAGAAGCTGCCGAAGAAACAAAAACAGAGGAAGCAGCAGAAACAGTTGAACCAACTGATGCGACTAAAGAAACTACGGTCGCGACCACAAAAGTTCGAGCAACACCAGCAGCTCGGCGAATCGCCCGCGAAAAAGGCATCGATTTACAAACGGTCCAAGGAACTGGACCGAAAGGCCGAATCCAAGCGTTGGATGTAAAAGAATATCAAGCGCCCGCAGCGGCACCCGCACAAAAAGCGGCTGAAGGCGAACTGATTCCGTGGAGCGGCATGCGTAAAGCGATCGCGGACAAGATGTCAGAAAGCAAGCATACGATCCCGCATGTCACGATGAACGCAGAAGTTGATCTGACGAAGGTCATCGAGTTGCGAAAACAATTATTGCCGATGGTGGAAGAGCGTACAGATGAACGATTGTCTTTCTTGGAGATTATCGCAAAAGCGGCGATGGTCGCATTGAAAGCGTATCCTGAATTTAATGCTCATGCGTATGAGGATGGGATCAAGCGATTTAATCAAGTCAATCTTGGTGTAGCGGTGGCCGTTGCTGACGGCTTAGTCGTACCAGTCGTAGAGCAGGCGGATCAAAAGGGTCTGAGTGATTTGACCGCAGCAGTAAAAGCGGTGACGAAGAAAGCCCGGAACGGTCAATTGCTGCCGACAGAAATGAGCGGCGGCACCTTTACCATCAGTTCGTTAGGCCGCAGTAAAGTTCAAACCTTTAATCCAATCATCAATTTACCGGAAGTGGCGATTTTAGGAGTCGGCGGAAGCTATGAAAAATTAGTTGTCGAAGAGACACCGGAAGGACCGCAAGTAGCAACGATCACCGCATTGAATTTATGTCTATCCTTTGATCATCGGGTCGCTGATGGCGCACCGGCGGCAGCCTTCTTGAGTATGATCGTTGAACTGCTGGAAAATCCAATGAGCTTGTTGCTGTAGAAGGAGACTGAATATGACGAAAAAAACAGATACAGTCGTAATTGGCGCGGGACCTGGCGGTTATGTGGCGGCCATTCGTGCGGCGCAATTAGGGCAAAAAGTGACTGTGGTAGAAGCGGAGCATATCGGCGGTGTATGTCTAAATGTCGGATGTATTCCATCCAAGGCCTTGATCACAGCGGGTCATCGCTATCAAGAAGCACAGCATTCTGATTTTCTAGGGTTGAGTGTAAAAGAGGCGAAGCTGGATTTTGCTAAAACACAACAGTGGAAGGACCAGCAAGTTGTTAAAACACTGACCTCTGGCGTTGGCATGCTGTTGAAAAAAAATGGTGCGGACGTTATTATGGGACGGGCCAAATTTACTGGACCCCAGAGTCTAACCATCACAACAAAAAATGGTGAAGAAAAACTGGAATTCAAACATGCAATCGTGGCAACAGGCAGCCGACCAATCGAGATTCCTGGTTTTGCTTTCGGCGGCCGCGTACTAGATTCTACCGGCGGACTGAACTTAAAAGAGATTCCGAAAAAGCTGATCATTATCGGCGGTGGAATCGTCGGCTCAGAGTTGGGCGGTGCGTATCGCAATCTTGGTTCAGAGGTCACGATTATTGAAGGTAGTCCGAATATCGTTCCGAATTTTGAAGCGGATATTCAAAAGATCGTGGCACAACGCTTTAAACAAAATGGCGTGGAGATTTTTACCGATGCAAAAGCTAAAAAAGCGGTGGAATCTGCAAATGGTGTCGCGGTAGAATTTGAGGTTAAGGGCAAAACTCAAACCATCGAAGCAGATTATGTGATGGTGACAGTCGGTCGCAGACCCAATACAGAAAACTTAGGCTTGGAAAAAGCTGGCGTCAAACTCATGGAAAGAAACTTGATCAAGGTCGATGAGCAATACCGCACCTCACAAAAAACAATTTTTGCGATCGGCGATATCGTAGAAGGCTTGGCACTTGCTCATAAGGCAAGCTACGAAGCAAAGGTAGCAGCAGAAGTGATCGGCGGGAAAAATGTCGCGAAGGATTATCGCGCGATCCCAGCGATCTGCTTCACTGATCCGGAAGTGGCGACAGTCGGCTATACTTTAGCAGAAGCAAAGGCAGAAGGTATCAAAGCCAAGACCGCGAATTTCCCGATGCAGGCAAATGGCCGCGCCTTGTCGCTGAACGCGACGGAAGGATTCGTCCGTTTGGTCTTTGAAGCAGAGACCGAATTAGTCTTAGGTGCTCAAATCGTTGGAGTCAATGCAAGTGATCTAGTGGCTGAGATTACTTTAGCAATCGAATCCTATCTGACATTGGAGGATATTTCTCTGACGATCCATGGACATCCAACACTGTCTGAAATGGTGATGGATGCGTGCGAAGTTGGGCTGGGGATGCCGATTCATATGTAAGTAAAACTAAATAGTCCTCATAAAGATGAATGATCTTATCAATCTTTATGAGGACTATTTTTTAATAGATGAATGAACCAACAATGATGATAATAATCTCAGCAATCAAGGTTCCCATAAATACGGTAGTAAATGTTTGCTTGAAACCAGTCTTATGATTCAGTCCGGTCAAACTCAAGAAGGTTAATAATACACCGCTTTGGGGAACGATTGTTAAAATATTTGAAGCCACAGCTGCAACCCGATGGATCATTTCTGGATTTAGTCCAGTCGACAAATAGTATTCCGAGAAATTTGGCATTACAATTCCCAGTGCCCCTGAAGAAGACCCAGTAATTGCAGCCATTGATGAAGTTAAAACGGTTAAACTAATTAGTGGACTGCCTGGAATATTCAGGATTAAGTCAGAAAAAACTTTGAATCCAGGTGCGATCATTACGACTGCTCCGAAAGCTACAGCTGAAGATGTTGCGAATATTGGACCAACAGAACCAGTAGCACCAACACTCATCGAGCCGATTTTATCTGGAATATAACGATAAAAAAGAATCAATGCTAACAAAATGCCGATGATCAAGGCAACATAGATAATATTTTTTTTGATGAAATCATTTCCCAATACACTACCAGAAATCGCGATGATAACCAGAACGGTTAAAGGCATGATACTGGCAATAAAGGCAGGTTGCTTGCGATTAGAAGTCTCTGTTTGTGCACCTGTAGTATAAGTAGAGAAGTTTTCACCTTTGGCTAAACTTTTCTTCAGTGTATGTTTCATATAAAACAAGCCGAAAATCACACAACCAATACTCCCCAAGATACTAGGCACAGCAGCAGCGGTAAGAGAAGTGTCTAAGTATTGGATCGGGATAACATTTTGAATGGCTGGGGTTCCTGGTAAGACAGTCATCGTAACGGTCGCTATTCCTAGCCACAAAGGAATCTGAATTAAATTCCAAGCAAGGTCCATTTTTTTGAATAGTGATTTTGCTAATGGTAAAACTGCGAACATCACGACGAACAAGCTGATGCCGCCATACGTTAGGATGCCGCTGATGATAAAAATAGCAACGAGTACACGGTAAGGATTATCATATCCGACTTTTTGTAAAATAAAATCGGCGATCGCAACGGTTGCGTTGCTGGCCTCCATTAATTTAGCTAATATAGAGCCAAGTAAAAAAATCGCGAAGTAATTCAAAATATAAGTGGATAATGCTCCCATATAATTGTTAGGTTGATTTCCCAACAGAGAAGTTACCACGTCCATTCGATTCAACAAAACGACAATCAGCGTAGCTAAGGGAGCGGCAATGATAATATTAATTTCTTTTAGTGAAAAATAGATGATCGCAGCGACGCCTAGCAAGACGCCGATTGAACCAAGCATACTCATGATTTTCCTCCTTCATAAAACTAACGAGGGAAAACATTTCAAATTAATGTTTTCCCTCGTCTGATGCTTATTGCGCAGTATAACCACCATCAAGTAAAACAGCTTGTCCAGTTACACCCTTTGCTTTATCGCTAGCTAAGAAGGAAACATAATCAGCAATTTCTTGAACATCGATCAAACGTTTTTGCGGTACGAGCGGGTAAAGAACCTCCTCTAAAACATTTTCCAATGGAATGCCGCGTGTTTTAGAAAGGTCTTCAAATTGTCCACGAACTAATGGCGTGTCAACATAACCGGGACAGATAGCATTTACAGTGATACCGGAATCAGCAGCTTCTAAAGCCGCGACTTTAGTTAGACCGACAATCCCATGTTTTGCAGAGTTATAGGCAGATTTTCCAGCAAAACCGATTACGCCATTGATGGATGCCATATTGATGACCCGCCCGTGATTTTGTTTTTTCATCGTTGGAAATGCTCGCTTAATTGCGATAAATGGTGCGACTAACATGACTTTTAGCATGAATTCAAATTTTTCAGTTGGAAAATCTTCGATCATTGCCACATGTTGTAAACCAGCATTGTTCACTAAAATATCTAAACGTCCATATTTTTCAACTGTTTGGTCGATTGCTGCATTGATTTCTTCTTCTTTTGTTACATCACAAACGATTCCTAATGATTCGTGCCCTTGTTTATTATAGTTAGCCACTTGTTCATCTAATTTCTCTTTGTTGATGTCGGAGAATACAACGATCTTTCCTTCGTGTAAGAATGTTTCTCCAATTTGCTTTCCAATACCGCTAGCAGCTCCTGTTACGAATGTGACTTCTTTAGACATTTTGCATCTTCTCCTTATGAATGTTTTTGATTAGTGGGACTTCTGTAACTGCTTGAATTTCTTCAAATGTAAAATCTGGATAAATTTCTGTTACTTCAACACCTTCCGAAGTAACTCGGAAGACACCCATTTCTGTGATGATTAGATCCACGATTCCTTTAGCTGTCAAAGGTAGGGTACAATTTTTCAAAATTTTTGGTGTTCCTTTGCTTGTATGCTCCATTGCCACGATAACCTTTTTTGCACCAATTAATAAATCCATAGCCCCCCCCATGCCAGGGACCATTTTTCCAGGTATCAAATAATTGGCGATATTGCCATTTTGATCCACTTGCAGTGCTCCTAAAACTGTTACATCAACGTGACCACCGCGAATGATTCCAAAAGACGTACTACTATCGAAAAATGCTCCTCCGGGTTGGATCGAAACAGGTTGACCTCCTGCGTTCACGATCGTTGGATTGATTTCTTCTGGAACTGGTCCAAGACCAATAAAACCATTTTCAGATTGTAAGGTCACATGTATGTCTTCGGGAATGTAATTGGCGACTTTAGTAGGCAGTCCGATCCCTAAGTTGACTAGTGAGTGATCGGTTAATTCTTGAGCGACCCTTTTAGCGATGCGCTCTTGCATTTGTTCTTTCGTCAGCATACTGCTCCTCCTTTAACAATATAATCAACAAAAATATTTGGTGTATGGACAAAAATTGGATCAATCGTGCCAATTGGAACGACTTTGCGAGCTTCAACAATGGTAGTTCTTGCATTTGCTGCCATAAGATGGTTAAAATTATTTTCTGAACCGGTGTATTGAAGATTGCCGGATTCGTCGGCAACATCTGCGAGAATCAATGCAACATCAGCTTTCAAAGGTTTTTCAAGCAGAAATTCGCGGTCATCGACATTCAAGACGGTCTTCCCCTCTGCAACTAATGTCCCGACCCCAGTCGGTGTCAAAAAGCCGCCTAATCCGTAAGCTCCCGAACGAATCTGTTCGATTAAAGTCCCCTGCGGTACCAGCTCAATCTCTGTTTCACCTTCGTTCATCTGACGACCAGCTTCGCGATTCAAACCGATATGAGAAGCAATAATTTTATCAAATTGCTTATTTATAACCATTTTTCCGACACCTTTGTCGATCAACCCGGCATCATTACAAATCAACGTAAGATTTTTTACCCCTTTTTCCACGAGCGCATCGATTAGCGTTTCTGGAGTACCATTGGCCATGAATCCGCCGACCATCACGATATCTCCGTCATGAATCATCTCGATTGCCTTATTTAAATCAATTGTTTTCATTCTCCCTTATCCCTCGTTTCTATCTGTTCTTTACGATTAAAGAAGTACCTTGCCCACCGCCGATACAAAGCGTAGCTAGGCCATAAGTGACTTCTCTGCGTTTCATTTCGTGTAATAGGGAAACCAATATCCGAGCTCCGCTTGCACCAATCGGATGACCTAGTGCGATAGCACCGCCGTTGACATTCACTTTGTCCGGATTCATTCCAAGCTCTCGCATGACACTAATCGCTTGAGAAGCGAATGCTTCATTAGCTTCGATCAAATCAATCTCATTTATCGTTAATGCCGCTTTGTTTAAAGCCTTTTTAGTTGCCGGAATAGGACCAGTTCCCATTAGTTCAGGAGCAACACCTGCACTTGCATAGCTAACGATCTCCGCCAAAATTGGGAGATCCAATTTCTCTGCCTTTTCTCGACTCATAATTAAGACTGCAGCTGCGCCATCGTTAATTCCTGAGGCATTACCGGCAGTGACACTTCCGTCTTTCTTAAAAGCTGGCCGCAATTTTTGCAGTTTTTCGAAAGAGGTGCCTGCTTTAGGGTATTCATCTTTAGCAAAAATAATATCTTCACCACGGCGTTGAGGAATCGTAACCGGCACGATTTCTTCGGCGAAACGTTCTTGTTCCAAGGCTTCCGCAGCTTTCTTTTGACTGTCGGCAGCAAAGTGATCTTGTTCTTCACGAGAGATATTATAGTTTTCTGCGATATTTTCCGCAGTGATTCCCATATGATAATGATTAAAGGCATCTGTCAATCCGTCGTTGGTCAATGTATCAATAATAGTTCCATCGCCTAAACGTCCGCCCCAGCGATGGTCCTTTAGTACATAAGGTGCTTGACTCATATTTTCAGTGCCGCCGGCGATAATTACGTCAGCATCGCCGCAAGCAATTGCTTGGATAGCTAATTCGACTGACTTCAAACCAGATCCGCAGACCATATCTAGTGTAAAAGCTGTTTTATCAACAGGGATACCAGCATTGACAGCGATTTGTCTCGCTACATTTTGTCCAAGACCGCCATGAAGAACGTTTCCGAAAATGACTTCATCTATTTCAGCAGGATCAATCTTGGATTGGGACAAAAGCTCTTTGACAACATGATTTCCTAAATCAATGGCTGAAATATTTTTTAATGTTCCGCCAAACGAGCCGATAGGTGTTCGTAGGGCAGAGGTGATGACAATTTCTCTCATGATAAATACTCCTTAAAATAATTTTATCTGACTAAAAGCGCTTTCAATCAATTCCATGGAAAGCATAACAAGAAACTAAGCATAATCAAAATAGCAAATTTTTAGCAAGGTATAAATTATTTTTATAGATTATTGTTTTGACATTTAGGGAAAGACTGCCTATTCTAAAAGCATGATGGAAGAGAAATAGGAGGAAAAAAATGGATATAAAGCATCTTCGTTATTTTATATCGATTGTGAATAACGATTTCAATTTGAGTCGAACTGCCCAAAATCTCTATATTTCGCAACCAACTCTAAGCATTATGATCAATGATTTCGAAAGTCGTGAAGGAACAAGCTTATTCAAACGAAATAATGGAAAGATCGTTGGATTGACTTACATTGGTGAGAAATATTATGATGATGCGCAAGAAGTTATAAAAAAATATAATGAAATGCAGATGAATCTTCATGAGGCTGCTGATACAATGGCTGGCAGTATCACGATTGGCATCCCACCATTGATACTGTCTCTTATTTTTTCAACGATTATGCCGAAATTAATTTTAGACAACCCTACGATTAACTTTACGATTAAAGAACAAGGAGCCCATCGCTTAAAAGGGGAGCTGCTTTTAGAAACAGTTGATATTGCCGTCTTGCTTTCGCCAGAAGGGATTTCTCAAAATATTATCGATTCTTTTGAGATTCAGAGCTCCGAATTATCAGTATTTCTCTCACCAAAACATCACTTGGCAAAACGAGAAATAATTGATTGGAAAGATCTTCACAATGAAAAAATCGCAATTTTTGATGAGAGTTTCATGATCCATCATTTATTCAAAGACGCGTGTGAGCGAAAAAATGTCTATACGAATACTATTTTAAAATCCAGTTCTTGGGATTTTTTACTAAACTCAATAAAAATCAACGAAGAGCTGCTGACGATTCTTCCATTGCCTATGGCAGATCAATATGCTTCTTCTGATTTTGTTGCTCGTCAAATGAGTGAACCGATTGTTTGGAAAGTCATGATCTGTCGGCTGAAGAAAAACAATTATACAAATACTGAAAACTACATCTATGATACATTGTTAGAATTATTTCAAGCTAAATAAAAAGGACTTGGCGGATGTCGTCAAGTCCTTTTTGGGATAAACAGCAATCAATTATTTCTTCCCTAATTCCTCATCTTTACGGATCGTGGCATCGATGCCCTTGATCACGGTCGAGATAAAGGCGTTGTTCTCTAATTCAACGATCCCTGCGACGGTCGTTCCTCCCGGCGAACTTACACGATCGATTAGTGTCCATGGATTTTCCTTGCTGTGAGCCAACGTATCGGCACTGCCTAGAACCGCTTGTGTCGCCATTTCTAAGGCGATGTCTTTTGGCAACCCATTTTTTACTGCGGCGCGAGCAATCGAATCAATGAATAAGAAGGTATACGCAGGCGAGCTGCCGGCGATGGCTGTGAAGATCGAGAAATATTTTTCTTCTAATGGCCATGCTTTGCCGACGGCGTTAAACAGGTCGATGATCGTTGCGACATCTTCTTTTGTGGCGCTGGTATTTCCGCAAACGGCTGCGGCACCTTCACCCACCATCGCATTCATATTCGGCATCACTCTGACGATTCGGATCGGCTTATCTGTTTCAAATACTTCATAAATAGCTTCGGTACTTGTTCCGGCAGCGATGGAGACGATCAATGGATCATTTTGCAGGATCGCATCTTTTGCTTCCAGTAAGACGCCTTTAATGACATTGGGCTTCACCGCCAAAATCAAGGTATCGACAGTTTTGATGACTTCCTGCGGATCATTCAACGCGTGAGCGCCGACCTTTTCTGCAAATGCTTGGACCTTTTCTGCTGAGATATCGTATAAATAAATGTCTCCTGGTTGGCTGAAGCCCTTTTGGACAATTCCTTCAACAATTGCGGATGCCATATTGCCGGCACCGATAAAACCGATTTTCATGCTAATTCCTCCTGCTGTGTGTGATTTTCTTTCTTTGATAAAGTGTTGCAATCAAATGTTTATTCTTTAAAAAGGTGGTACAATCAATAAATAAATTATATGCTGATCGTTACTTATTTAAAATAGTGTAGATAAAGAATAAAGTGTTTGATTCTAAGGTGGTGAGTAAATGGATGTGACGACTGCACAGTATGCTGATTTTTATCAATTCTTAAACACCTTGGATTGCTACTTAGGTGATGATGGCCAAATGGTCGGCGAAGTTCAGCGTTTCGCTGAGAATCCGCGGCGGGAAATCGCCGCCTTCGTGACCAGAGAGACGAGTGCGCAAATTGCGGTGCCAGCTGATTTTATTCGGCTGCTGTATGTAATGAAGGGGAATGTGAGTGTCCAGCTTGATGGCTTGGAAAAGACGTTGAATACGGGCGGGCTGATCATAGCTAATCGAGCAACGCCGCTTTCTTATCGTGGTGCCTTTGATGCTGAAGTGATCGTCTTTTATTTCAAGCCGAGTTATTTTTCAGAGTCATTGCTGGGGCAGTTTTTTGAAGAGCCGCAGCTTTATCGTTTTTTTGTGGAGGCGTTAAGTGATGAGTTTAGCGGGATCGCGCGTTTTCTGGTTTATGATTTTGCCAAGGTCACGGATGTTCATTTTTACGCGCTGCTGTTGTTAAAGCAAGTGGTCAAAATGGCTTACTTCAATAATAAAGTCACCAAATCGGCCTTCATACTTTTGATTGTGGAGATCAGTCAAGCCGAACCGGAGCGGTTGATCGCCAAAGACCGATTTGTCTCCAATGGACAGCTGACCGAAGAGATACTGGCTTATATCGATGCTCGGTTGGATCAGGTGACCTTAGAGGAGGTCGCGCAAAAATTTCATTTTCATCCGAATTATTTATCGAGTTTATTGAAGGAGAAGACGGGCCATTCGTTTACGGAGATCGTCTTGTTAAGAAGAATTGAGCGTTGTAAAAGCTATTTAGAACAAACCGATCTGACCGTTCAAACGATCGTGGAGCGTCTGGGCTATAAGGACAAAGCCTTTTTCTATAAGCGCTTTAAGCAGATCGAAGGAGTCACGCCGCGTCAGTATCGAAAAATGCGAGAGGAAGAAAACTAATGTATGAAGATATTTTTGCCGAAGTTCAGTTAACGGTTGTCGAACAGCCAATCGAATGGGTGGAGGAGCTGCCGCTGTATCGCGGTCATCTTAAAGAATTGCCTTTTATCACGGGAGAGGGTTCCTCGAAAAAAGCCATGTACCGCCAACTAGCGGAGCAATATCAGGAATATGCCGCGTTGAACCAAGTCGAGGACAAAGAGGAGGAAATGACTTCTTCCTTATTAACGGCGGATCAATTGTTGAAGTATTATGATGGCGAGACCTTTGACGGCTTTTCTTTGGGTGATTTATTGAAGGATAAGTAGAGCAAGTTTGTATACCTTTTCAAGCTTTTTCGCTAAACTAGATGAAAAGGAGCTGAAGCTATGTCACCGATCGAAAAATATATCAATGATGCCGAGCAAGAGCAGCAGCCGATGCTGAAAGAAATCTACCAGCTTATCAAAGAAATGGTTCCGGCAGAAACAACAGAGAAAATTTCCTATGGGATGCCGACCTTTTATTTAACGGAGAACTTGGTTCATTTTGGCGCCATGAAAAAACATTTAGGCTTCTATCCGACACCTAGTGCGATGGCGGCTTTTGAAGACCAGCTGAAAGACTATAAAACCTCAAAAGGCGCATTGCAGATTCCCTATAAGCAAGACTTGCCGACGGACTTGATCACGGACATGGTCCGCTTTCGACTGAAAGAAGTGGTGGAGAAAAATGCTTAAAGAACTTGAGATCATGCTGTATGTCAAGGATGTCGCAGGCTCGGCCACCTTTTGGCAGGAAGGCCTAGGCGGAAAGATCATTTCCCAGCAAACGATGCCGGACGACTCTCTGCAAGTCACAGTCGAATTATTCGAAGCGGTATATCTGGTCCTCTTCGATCGTGATTTCATTGAGAAATATTCGCCTGAGGTCGTCGATAACTTTCCTTCGTTACTATTGAAGGTGACAGACTTGGACAATTATCATGAACGTCTGCAAAAGCTTAGTCCAACCGTGAACCCAATCACGGATCAGGGCGGAAGACGGCTGTTCAACTTCGCCGATCCAGAAAATAATTATTTTGTTTTGAGTGAATAACCTTCAAGCAATTGAAGGTTATTTTTTTGTCAGTCACGCTTTTCGCAGTATGAAACGTGAAAAAGTTAGTCACAAAGCTATCACCTTTTTCTGTGCAATCAGTTTAGCGTGATGATATGCGTACGAAAATAAGACATTTTTCCGATTTTAGAAAAATGTTTCTTTGTTTATGAGTTAGCTGTCAGTCACATTTTCGCAGTATAAAACGTGAAAAAGTTAGTCACAAAGCTATCACCTTTTTCTGTGCAATCAGTTTAGCGTGATGATATGCGTACGAAAATAGGGACATTTTTTCGGTTTTAGAAAAATGTATCTTTACCCATGAGTTAGCTGTCAGTCACATTTTCGCAGTATGAAAGTGAAGAATATAGTCATTAGTATGCCGCCTCTTTTTTGCGCAATCAGTTTCAGAAGAATACTTCTTTACCTCTGAGCTAGCAGTTCTTTATTGGAACTCATGGAATCCTTTAAAGTTTATAGGGCGAATATCATCAAACTATTACTGGATTTAAGTCAAATTCCTTGTGAATTGTTGTATTATCTTAAAAGGAAAAAGAGCTTTCATTGATTAATTTATTTAGAGGAGAGTATTATGGTACAAATTTTGTTGGGGCTGCTAGGTGTCCTATTGGTTTACTATCTTTTTTATTTTGTTCGCGATTTGATCGCTGAACGTGGAAACTGGGGCGGCGGAAACTTTTTGGTTTCTGGTGTGATCGGTTTTATTACGGACGCGATGGATACGTTAGGGATCGGCAGCTTTGCACCGACGACGATGCTGCTGGAAACGACTAAGCAATTAGACAATGACCGTCAATTGCCGGGGACATTAAATGTCTCACACACGGTTCCAGTAATTATTGAAGCATTTATTTTTATCACGGTAGTTAAAGTAGCACCGTTGACCTTGTTTTCATTAGTTCTTGCAGCGATCGTCGGTTCTTATGTCGGCTCGAAAACCGTCAGTAAGCTGCCTGAGAAAAAAGTGCAGTTTTATATGGGAATCGCGTTGATCGTCACTGCTGCATTGATGGCGTTAAAACAATTAGGATTGCTTGATTTATTAGGAACAGGCAATCATTTAACTGGTTTGACTGGGATAAAATTGATCATCGGGATTGTCGGCAACTTTATTCTAGGCGCTTTGATGACGATCGGCGTTGGCTTGTACGCGCCGTGTATGGCGATGGTTTACATGCTGGGCTTGAGTCCGTTGGTGGCTTTTCCTATTATGATGGCTTCTTGTGCGGGTCTGATGCCTGTTGCCGGAACCAACTTTATTAAATCGGGTGATTATTCTCGCAAGGTCAGCTTGGCGATTACGATCGGCGGGATCATCGGTGTGATCATCGCGACACGCTTTGTTACTGGTTTGAATATGACTGTTTTAACATGGGTCGTGATCTGTGTTGTCCTTTATTCAGGTTTCACTTATATCCGTAAAGGAATGCACGTTGTTGCAGGTAATTTGAAGAAGTCCTAGAGAGAAATCTCTAGGCTTTTTTTTAAAATCATTAAGCGTATCTGTTCAATAGCCGCGAGATGGCAGATAATAAGTGAAAGACTTTACTGACAGGGAGAAAATATGGATCAGGAATTATTAATCATCGACTTGCTGTCTGCCGGGGAGCAGCTTTATAAACGCGTTCGGAAAAACCGACAAAAGAATCTGATTTCGGCTTTTCTGTTTTTGGTTGGCGCTTGTCTACTATTTTTTGGTATCGGCAGTTTTGTTTATCAACGTTTAGAGCTGCGAGTCCATTCGATCGATAGCGGTTATTGGCTGCGGGGCTTTTATCATTTATCGCTAGTGTTGGGAGTCCTCAGTGTGGCAGCTGTTGCTGTTTTTTTCATCGTGAATGGGCTTCAAGGTATTCGTCTGCGGCGATCGTTTCAACGTTTTCTGGAGCGCTATGTAAAAAGGGCGGTGCAGTATCCTGTGATCTATCAGGATCGCGAGGCTTATTATTTGGCGGAGGAGGCGCGCAAGCCGTCGCTTCGTTTATTGAAATCGGATTGTCTTGAATTGACTACGACCTTTGATGGCGGAACGATTTATTTAGGCAATCGCCAAGAATTTTGGGGCTTTGCTTCTATTCAATTGTTTGTTTTGAATGGGGAACCGCCAGTATTGCCAGTGACCTTTCCAAAGGCACAGGGAATGAATCGGACGTGGTCTTTGTTAGCGATCGGTCTGATTTTTCTCGGAGCTGTCGGAGTGTTTGCTTATGATGGGCTGACGCGTCATCAAAGACTTTACGGTGATACTTCTGAACCGATACAGCCAACGGCTTCAAGTGAAGCAGCGCCGCTGACTAGTGAGGATTTATTGACGCAGCAAGGGACCGCTCCAACGAAGAAAGTGAACCAAACAAATCATTTAGACTTGAATGAACAAACCCGTGAGCTTTATCTGACAACGGATGGCGGGACGACTTGGTCCTTTGTGCCATTGAAACCGGAATGGCTGCGTTCAGGCAGCTATTTACTGACGAGTGGCGAGATTCCGATGGGGTATTGGATGGATAAGACGTATGATATCTCAAAGGAGTTTTCTTGGTTTATTTATTCGGAAAACGAAAAGGACCTGTTTTTCTTATTCTCTAATGACAATGGCAAGACGTGGCAAAAATCACTCGTATCGGATATGGCCCAGAGAATTCGGTATCGGAAGGCTCAGTTTTTCGCGGATGGCAGCGGGGTGTTGGTGCATTCCAATGTATCGCCGGAGGTTTCCTCGGAAGGGTTGGAGATTTTTCAGACGAATGATCAAGGAAAGACATGGCAGCGGAGCAACGGCACGACGATCGGACAGCCTGTTCAAAATGTCAGCTTCGTTAATCCAACGTTAGGGTTTGTTTCAACCAGAGAGCAGCTCTATTACACCAATAATAGCGGCAGCTCCTTCAAAGAAGCGGTGGTGACGATCCCGGCGGATTATCAGACAGGTGGTCTGGATCTTTTTCAATCGCCGAATGAAGTTACGCAGGTCAGCGCCAATCAGCTGGAGGCTAAATTCTATTTGTTGAAAATGCGCGGGATCGATCAGGGCAAGATGTTTGCTTGTTTGTATCGGTCTTCCGATAATGGCGAGACGTGGCAATTTATTGAGCAGCTGTCGCAGGTAGAGCAGAATGATTAAGATATAAGAAAGCCGCATTTGAAAAAATGCGGCTTTTTACTGCTATTCAAAGGCTTTATTGACATCCTCCAGCATCATTTTAGTCGATTCCAAACCACCGCCGCTTAGGTACCAAACGTCTGGCTGTAGGGAAATCACTTTTTTATCTTTGCCGGCAGTTGTTTGAGCGACTAGTTCATTGTCAGCGACATTATTATTGCTGTCATCGCCGCCGATTGCTTTTGTCCGATCGACGACAAAGAGCACATCAGGGTTTTTGTCTAAGACATATTCGTAAGAAACACTTTGTCCATGAGTTGAAACTTTGATCGCATCGTCAGCTTCAGCAAAGCCGAAGGTATCATAAATGATCCCGAAGCGTGAATCTTTTCCATAGGTAGATAATTGTCCTTCGTTGACTAGGACAGTCAAGGCTTTGTCCTTGCTTTCTTCTGCTTTTGCTTTGGTTTCTTTGATGCTGGTTTCAAGGGCTGTTAATTGTTTTTTCGCTGCTTTTTCTTTGCCGAAGATTTGGCCTAATGTTTCAACATTTTGTTTGATAGAGTTCCAGGTATCGGACGTATCCACTGCTAGGTACATCGTTGGCGCGATTTCCTTCAGCTGATCTAAGAAGTCGCTTTGACGACCAGAGATAATGATCAAGTCAGGCTTCATTTGGTTGATTTTTTCTAAATCAGGCTCCTTGATTCCGCCGGCTGAGTCGACTTTTTTGTAATCTTCCAAATAGGCTGGCAGGTTATCCGTTGCTGCACCCACGATTTTGTCGCCGACACCTAAAGCGTCCAAGGTATCTAGTGAGCCGTTATCGAAAACGACGACTTTTTCAGGATTCTTAGGGACGGTGATTTTACCGTTCGAGTCATTGACCTCGATCGTTTCCTCTTTGACTGTGCTGCTTGTTGCGGCTTTTCCAGTCGAATCGCTGGTTCCTTCATTATTCGTTGAGCCGCAGCCGGCCAATCCAATCCCCAGCAATACCACAGATAATCCAACTATATATTTTTTCATGTTTGTTTCCTCCTAATTTATAATTAAAGATCTCATTGGTGAATGAGTCTATTACCAAAAGTTAGCTGTTGCTTAATTGAAATACATGCAGAAGCGTTTGCCGTCCAGCTCACAGATTTTAATCTCCATGTCGTACAGAGCATTCAAAATGTGGGGCTGGATCATTTCTTCCATTGTTCCATGGGCGAAAATCGCTCCATTTTTCATCGCCACGATCTCATCGGCGTAGGTCGCCGCGAAGTTGATGTCGTGAATTACCAGCAAAATGGTTTTATGCTCTTCCTCCACCAAACGTCGCAGGGTCTTCATTAGCTGGACCGCGTGATTCATGTCTAAGTTGTTCAAGGGTTCGTCTAATAAAATGTATTCCGTATCTTGCGCTAAGATCATCGCGATGTATGCCCGCTGTAGCTGACCGCCGGATAAGGTGTCGATCATCTCGTCGGCCATTTCGACTAAGCCGAGCTTTTCCAAAGCATAGTCGATCATGTCTTGATCCTCTGCGGTCATCCGGCCTTTTGAATAAGGGAAGCGGCCAAAGCCGACGAGTTCACGTACGGTGATGCGCAGATTGACGCCGTTGCTTTGCTTTAGGATCGATAATTTCTTGGACAGTTCATTGGAGCGCCAAGCCTTTACCTCATTGTGATCGAGATAAATTTGACCGGCATCGATTGAAATCAAGCGGCTGATCATCGACAGCAGCGTACTTTTGCCAGCACCGTTTGGTCCGATAAAGGCGGTTAGCTTTTCTTCTGTGATGGGCAGGTTGACCTCGGAAATCACTTTTTTCGTACCGTAATTCTTGGATACTTCATTAAGAACGATCATTTTTGCCGCCTTCTCTCATAAATAATTTTCCAGATAAAGTACAGACCGCCGACAAATTGCGTTACGACACTGACGGTTGTCCTTAAATGAAAGACTTGTTCGACTAAAAATTGGCTGCCGACCAAAAAGATGATTCCCAGTAAAATCGCGGTGGGAAACAAATAGCTGTGGCGATAAGTCGGCATCAGCTGATAACTGATATTCGCGACAATAAAGCCTAAAAACGTGATCGGGCCAACTAACGCGGTCGCTGTTCCGGTTAACAGGCTGACTAAAAACAAGATCAGGATCTGAAATTTATTTAGTGAGATCCCAAGATTCGTCGCTTGATCGCCGCCTAAATGCAGGA
Source organism: Enterococcus hulanensis (assembly GCF_005405485.1). Lineage (GTDB taxonomy): Bacteria > Bacillota > Bacilli > Lactobacillales > Enterococcaceae > Enterococcus_A > Enterococcus_A hulanensis. Next base: position 152,040 of record NZ_BJED01000005.1, read on the forward strand.
CATCCAGATAACGATTGGCAGCGAACAAAATGACGGAGCCCAGTAAAATGATCCCAGCCGCTAAGCCTAGATGCGTAGTATTGATATTGCCGAAGCTGGCAAACAGCCGACCTTGCAGCAAATCGTATTCATTCGGGTCCATCATCACCTGCAGGAAGTTGCTGGTACTGCTGAATAAGGTTCCGAAGATCATTCCCAGCATCAGCAGAATAAATAAATCATTTTGCCGCCGCTGCAATAAAAGCTTAGCTAATACCAAACTCAAGAGCGCCATCAAAAAAATACTGATCAAAAAGGTAGAGGTCTGTTCCTGCGAGAGCATCTTGACTCCGCCCACGATAAAAAACAGCAGGGTTTGGATCAATACATATAAGGAATCCAAGCCAAGGATATTGGGTGTTAAAAATTGGTTTTGGGTCAGAGTCTGAAAACTGACGGTGGCCATTCCAGTCGCCAGCGCTACCAGTATGAAGGCCGCGACCTTTTTCCCCCGCAGCATCCAAGCAAACTGAAAGTTGCCATACGTGTTATAGGTCAAGTAAAGCCCGCATAAGAGTACAGCGCTGAACGCAAGAACGATCAGCAGCAGTTCTTTTTTGGCAAAAGAAATTTTCATGCGCGCTTCCTCCTAACCAATAAGTAAATGAAGATCACACTGCCTACGATTCCCACTGTCAAGCTGACTGGAACCTCGTATGGCGCGATGACGATCCGCGAAAGAATATCGCAGGCCATCAAAAACAGACTGCCGCTCAATGCGGTGATCCAGAGATTCTGCTTTACATGGTCGCCGTAAATCAAGGAAACGATATTCGGCACGATCACGCCTAAAAAAGGGACGGTGCCTACCATGATCAAAACTAATCCGCTGGCCGCAGCAACCAAACCAATCCCAAGCAGCTGAGTCAAACGATAATTGACCCCTAGATTGACCGCCACATCTTCACCTAGCCCGACGATTGTGAAGAAATAGGCAAAAAAATAAATGATAAAAAATAGCGGGATCGTCAGATACAACAGCTCATAGCTGCCTTTAGCTACTAGTGAAAAATTTCCCTGCAGCCAAGAAGACATGTTTTGGATCAATTGAAACTGGTAAGCAAAAAAAGTCGCAACGGAACCGACGATATTGCCGAACATCACGCCTAACAAGGGCAGAAAAATCGGGTCTTTGTTTGGCAGCAGCCGACTTAACCCCAAAAAGATCAAGGTGCCGAGAAAGGCGAAGGCAAAGGCGGCCAAGGTTCGGATCAATGTAGAGGCATTCGGCAAAAAGAGCATGACCAGCAAAATACCTAAGCGAGCACTATCCATCGTGCCGGCTGTTGTCGGTGAAACAAATTTATTTTGAGTCAGATGCTGCATGATCAGACCGCAGATACTCATCGTCGCACCAGCCAAAATCAAGCTGACGGTCCGAGGCACGCGGGTAGTAGCAAGGATCAGCCACTGTTCTGGATCACCATGAAATAAAGCCTGCAGCATCAAATCTTTTACTCCGATAAAAATAGAGAGAGCGCTTAACAAACATAAAACAAGCACGATTCCTTTCTTATTCAATCACTCACCCCTCAGTTAATTGATAATGATTATCATTCTCTCTGAATATAAAGTTTAGGTGAAAAGCAAAACAAAAGCAAGTTATTTTTAAATGATATTTTCAATAAAAATGACGACATCAGGGGCGGGTTTCGCGGATTCGCTTATTATCATAGGGTTTGTATCAAAGATATTTGCTGCAAAACTTATTTTATTCAATTGTGTAGAACTGAATTTATTAAAGAGCAAAAAAGACTAGGAATTTCTTCCCAGTCTTTAGCTAATACTCATTTATTTTTCTTTTCTGAAGGTTACGAGAATCGCACTTCTGGTCGCGATAACATTGGGCATATATGAATGGGTGACAAATTCCCAGCCTTCATTGGCCCGACTGTTGATCAAATCATCCAAGTGATCTAAATCCCCCGCACTGGCACTATCCTTAAACCATTTCACGGATGTTTCTAATACTTCGCTTTTGTAAGTCCACATACCTAACGCCTCCTTTTTTATCATTATAGAATGGAAAAAAGGCAGCAGACGGGAATTGAAAGGATTGTTTCTAAAATAGACGGTGCAGCTGTAAATCACTATGTTTATATGTAAAAAAAGAAACTATAGTTTCAGACGGATTCGCTATCTCTATCAGTCAGCATTTTTTGATAAGTCGCTTGTTTAGCTTCCAAAAAGGTCAGATGCTCATCGATTTTTCTTCTTTCTGCTAACAGGCGGTTTCTTTGAGCAGCTAAAAGCTTCATGCGCTTTTCGATGGTCTGATCGCCTTGGCTGCGCAGCTGCGAATATTTTTTGATTGTTTCTAGTGGCATACCGGTCTGCTTCAGGCGATATATGAAGCGCAGCCACTCGATGTCCGCGTCGCTGTATTCACGATAGCCGCTTTTATTTTTAGCCGGAGTGCTGATTCCCAGTTCTTCATAGTAACGCAGCGTGGGGATGCTAAAGCCGATCATTTTTGACACCTCGCTGATTTTATACATTGCTTTTCTCCTTACTTGTGAAAATTTTTTAACAGAAGCACTTGCTGTCAAGTCCACTTGATAGTTTATAGTACTTTACCATAAAGGAGGCAGAGACTGCTATGAGTGATAAAAGAATGGAACAAGGCATCAAGAATTTGAACATGATCGATGGTGAGGCTGGCGAACGGGTGATTCAGAATCTTCAGGATATCGCCCCAGAGGTTGGCCGTTATATTTTGGAGTTTGCCTTTGGCGATATCTATAATAATGAGACGCTGTCTTTTAGGGAACGGGAGATCATTACGATCACGAGTCTTTTGACGCAGGGGGATACTAAAAATCAGCTGATGGTGCATATCAATGGTTCGCTGAATGTGGGGCTTACGGAAGAGGAGATCATTGAGGTGTTTACCCACTGTATTCCTTATGTCGGTTTTCCGAAGGTTTTAAATGCAATTACAGTAGCCAAGAGTGTTTTTGCTGAAAGAAACGCTTAGTCGGAGACGCAATTTTCACAAGCTATTGACATTCCCCTACTATCTTAGGTACCGTTAGTATAGTACCAATGAATACGCTATCAAAGAAGGAGGAGAAATGTATATGTTTGATTTAAATGGAAAAGTAGCAGTGGTAACAGGTGCAAGCAGCGGGTTAGGTCGGGATGCGGCGATCGCTTATGCGCAGGCTGGTGCGGATGTAGTTTTACTGGCTAGACGTTTGGAACGGTTAGAAGAAGTCGCAGAAGAGATCAAAAAGATCGGGCGCGATGTGTTGGCGATCAAAATGGATGTCACAGATGAAGAAAATGTCAAAGCCGGAATTCAACAGGCTTATGATCACTTTGGACATCTGGATATTCTGCTGAACAATGCGGGAATCGCGGTGCGCGGCGGTGTTGATTCCTTAACCGTGGAAGACTTTGACAAGTCCATGGATGTCAATGTGAAGGGAATTTTCCTAGTCAGCAAATACGTAGTGAAACACATGATGGACAATAACTACGGACGAATCGTCAATGTCGCTTCGATCAACGCGGTCATGGCGGACAAGGATGATGTGTTCATTCGTCATTCATACAATGCCAGCAAAGCAGCAGTTTTAGGACTGACAAAAGGAATGGCAGCCAGCTATGGGAAATACAACATCACTACCAATGCGATCGGACCAGGCCTGTTTGAGTCTGAAATGACAGAAGACACCTTGTTCAAATCAGAAGACTTCTTAAACCTATACCAAGGCTTGAATCCAATGAGCCGTCCAGGCAAACATGGGGAATTAAATGGTACGATCCTCTACTTCTCAAGTGATGCGTCCAGCTATACGAATGGGCAATTCATCGTAGTTGATGGCGGGATGTCGATCGTTTAAGCAAAAAATTCGGGGCACTTTCTCAACGCGAGAGAGTGCTTTTTTTGATTTATAAATTACTGTCCTCATTTGCTGTTATGTTTGCTACAATCAATAGGTGATAAATACTGAGAGAACAGGAAGGGTACAAATGAAAAATTGTCCAAATTGTGGTCATGAAAATTTGGCTGATGCGCGTTTTTGTGAAGAGTGCGGGCAGCCATTTGCCATAGAAGTTTCCGAAGAGCCAGTCATTGCGGAAGAGGAGCAGCAGGAGCTGGAAAAGAAACGCTTCTGTCCAAATTGCGGCGAGTCCATTCCGGCAGACGCTGATTTTTGTCCGAATTGCGGACATCCGTTAAAAGCAGCGGTGCGTCCGGCAACTACGGTGAGAAAGCCGTTATCAAAGAAACAAAAAATCGCAATCGGTACGGGAGCTGCGATCGTAGTGCTGCTAATCGGCGGTTTTCTGTTCAGCCGTCATTATTACAGCTATCCGCAGCAGTTGAGCCGCTTGGAGCAAACCTTCAAAACACAAGATCCGGAAAAAATCGCGGAGGTCGTGACTTCGGAGGACCCTAATTACCAAGTATCGGCGGCCAATCTGAAAAAATTTGTCAGCTACTATCAAGAAAGCAGCCATAAAGCCGATTTTGCTGATTTTTTGACGGATCTGAAAACAAATCCCAGCCATTTGTCAGACTTCTCACTTCAAACCAAGGGAAAATATCTAGGACTATTTCCACGCTACCAGTTGGTGATCCAGCCGGTCTATCTGACAGTTACGACCGATCAAGCTGGCATGGCGCTGTCGTTAGATGATAAGAAATTAGCGACCTCTAAAGGAAGCAACTACCAGACGACTTGGGGACCGCTAACACCGGGCAGCTATCAGGTCGAGGGGAAATTAGACAACGAGAAATCAGTCTCTAAGCAAGCGTTGATGCGCTACAATAACCCTGAGTTTGAGACAAACAGTCATGTGACTATCAATCTGCACAAGATTTCTTTTAAAGTTACGTCGAATGTCGACGGAGCGAAGGTTTTGCTGAATGACAAGGAAGTCGGAACGATCGAAAAAGGGCAGGCAGAGATCAAAGATGTCGTTTGGCATCAGGGAATGGAGGTCCAGCTGACCTTCAAAGCAGCCAGCGATCAGCTGAAAAGCGATACGTATCAAATCGCAGCATCTGAATTTTCGGCGGATGATTATGATGAAGACAGCTATGCTTCAGCGATCAATCTAGATTTTGACCATGTTCAATCAGCGGCAGATGTTCAGAATTTCTTGGACAGCCTGTACAACGATCTGTCGGGTTATACTTCGAGGTACGGTGCTTTCGGTGCAGCGCAAAAGAGCGAACTGGCGGAGTATTTTGTTAATGGTCTGAGTAATGCGGATGAAAAGGACTTCGAGAAATTCATCAATGATATTCGTACCAGCGGCAAGAAATCACGGGTCGATGCCAAAGCCAAAGTCGAATCGGTCAGCATGACCGGCAAAGATGTCTACACTGTTCAATACTTGATTTATTACGATACCGTCTACACTGATGATACGGATGACGTGAGTGAAGTCTTCCGCTATAAGAAGGCCACGCTGCGCTATGACGAAGACGAAGCAAAATTCCAGATCGACAACCTCGGAGGAGCAGAGAACTTTGAGAGAGTCAGCGGAGGTGCATAGGAAAAGGGATGCCATGATCGGCATCCCTTTTTTATATGCTCAAAAAACAATTGGCTGATAAGGATAAAATTCTAATTATAAGAAAGTAACTAGTTGTTTTTTGCTCAAATAAAGAAGAAAAAAACTTTTTTTGAGATTGATATTGGTGCGATTGTTCCATAGTGAAGTATTCCTTAAAGAAAACTTAAGATGATAATAATGGCTATTTACTGAAAAGCGATAGTGGGTCGATACAAGCGTGCAATATATGCAGATTATAAACACTATAAAATAGAAAGTAATTTTATTGTCTCCATTGAAAAACATCAATGAATAATAAAGTTTTAAGAAAGATAATCTTTTTTAAAATGACATCATTACTGTCGGGTTATTTGTGTTTTGCAAAATTATAAATTAACAAAAAACGATTTATAGACTGTGTAAAATCAATATAAAAATGTCCGTTATAATTTAATTATCATTTTTCAGAATAAAAATATAAAAAACAAGTATTTGGTATGTTAGGCTGTAAAACGTGAAGGAGGTGAGAAGAAATGAGGAAACACAGAATTATTTCTACATTATTATTATTTACCATATTATTACCAAGTATGAGTGTTTCTGTAGCTAACGCAAACGAGGTGACTAAATCTTCGGTCATTACATCTAAAGAATCCGAATTAGGCAAAATAAGTGATTTAGAGGTTTCTGACAATAGTGCGACCAAAGCTGCGGGCGGCAGAGATACGGAAAGTTTCGACTCTGAAACAGAAACAACTGAAACGACGGAAAGTTCTAATGAGAAGACAGAAACAACCGAAAGTACTGAAACTGAAGAGAAGGATGCAGAAGTAAAAGAAGCCCAGATTCAACCACAAGCACTTGGGGAGGCGCTAGTTGATTCGTGGGCTGATTTTGTTACTGCTATTCGCGATGAGACTGTGACTAAGATTATCTTGACCGGAAGCTTTGAGAATCCGAGTGATATTGATGCTCAGCTTTCCAGTTATGTACGGAAAAATGATTTAGAAATTGATGGTCAGGATTTTCGTGTGGATTTTAAGTCCACTTCGATTTATTTGGGACAGCCGAGTAATGCGCTTGGAGCATTCCATATGCATGATATTGTCTTGAACCAAAAATATGGATTAGGACCTTCAGAAGATATTGTCGGTACAAGACTAAACTATCCGAATGGTGGTAAATGGACGTATCGCTTCGGTAATATCACGACAGAGCCGGGCGTTAAGCGGTTAGCCAGAGCCTCTCATTCAGAAGTGACTGTTTACGGCGAGATGAACATTGATACGCGTGGAGAAAACTTTTACTTAGGTAGTTTGATTATGGAGGATGGCACGAACTATAAAGGGAATGTCAATGATAATAATTATTCAGTTTTTTGGTATAACGTGCCAGCGAGTGCAACTTCAACTGGTGCATCCAAAGAATTTACGATTGGAAAAAATTGTCGTGTCGATGTCGGACAGACACAAACAGCCGGTCGAACTTATCCGGCGGTTTTTGATAAGTACCTAGCGCTAACCGTTGGCGAGAACAGCGTCTTTAATGTTGATATGCCTGGTAATGCGGTTCGTTTTGATACAGATGGTTCCGGGATGACAATCAAAAAGGGCGCCATTGTAAACCTGACGAGTAAACAGACAGCTGGTTCGATCGTAGCTTTTAGTGATGATAATACGTATCTAAAAGCTGAGACAGGCAGCTTCTTTTATGTCATTGGAAACAGTAACCAGCCGTTGATCAATTTATCAGCGGATGCATTGGGAACGGGTAATATTGCTAGAACGGGGAACAGCTTTGTTTTAGATAGTCCAGCTCAGTATGACTTACGAAACTTGAATGATAGTAAAACGGCAGTGAATTTAGCGTACAACAATCGTGCGGACAATACATTTACTATTCTGGATTCAGATATTGATTTGTGGAATGTTGGTGTCCCTGTTTTAGGACCATCTAGTGAAGTCTATGCAAAAGTACCTAGTTTACAAGTCAACGGAAGCGGAACAAAAGAGGTTGTCGCTACATCTGTTACAGGATTGGATCAATTTAAGCAAGCGAAGTATCGGCGGATTTCGGGGATGAATCAGGAGCCAGAAATTGAGTGGCTGCCGATTACTGATGCGGATAAGACCTTGAGAGGTCGAGTGGTTATTGGTCAAGTCCCAGATAATAATGGGTTAGTAGGTGGAGAAATTACCTACATCCCAGTCTACGCGTCTAAAAATCAAGCAAAGGTGACACTAACTGACACATATGGCAATGTCAGAACGGATCTGATGACCGATGAAAACGGATACATTCATTATACGGATATCAGTAATCCTGTTCAGTTTCAAAAAGCCGAAGAGATTGTCTCCGGGATCGCTGAACGCGGTCCGTGGATAACCCCCACGCCGATAGAGACGACTGTCATTGACGTAACACCACCAGAACCCGCTAAAGTAGATCATGCGGATGGCATCCAAAGCATTACTACTAAGCTAACGGGAACTGGGGAGCCAAATAGTATTATAACACTAACCTTGAACGGTACACCAACAACAATTCCTGCGGTGGTAGTCGGCGCAGACGGTAAATGGGAGATCGATATTTCGAGCTTGAATTTAGTTATGGGCGACGTTATTCAGTTCTTTTTACAAGACCAAAGCGGTCTGATTACAGAACTAGAACCTGCTGAACGACCTAGCACGAATGATGCAACCGGAAATATCAATCCTGCAGCCGATATGAACTATCGCGATGCAACCTTTAAGGAAGGGACGAAGATTACTGTAGTCGGGGTCTTGTCTTTAGTGACGATTCCTGATGGACTAGAGTTTGGTGATAATCTCGTGTCAAATAAGACCGAAAATTATCGTCCGGCCGTTAATGGCGATCTAGTTGTTTCAGATACTCGCGGTGGAGCTAAAAAACCGTGGCGATTAACCTTGAGTCAATCGGAAGTGCTGAAGAATGGATCGATTTCACTTGAAGATGCGTTGTATTACAAGTCTCAATTAGGAGAAATGCAGATTACAACTGTTTCTCAAATAGTGGAATCAGATACATTTGCTTCTGATGGGTCGAAAGATATTTCAGCAACTTGGTTAGGCGATGAGGGCTTTAAACTAACAGTCCCAGTCGAAAAACAACGAGTTGGTGATTATTCAGGAAAATTGTTATGGAAATTAGAAGATGTCCCAGGAAATTAGGTGAGTAAATGAAACGATTATTGATAAAAGGATTGCTAGTAGGGATACTTCTATTTATCGCTAAACCTGCCTTTGCGGCAGAAGCGAACTATGATAGTAATGGCGTCACAACTTTTTATGGAGAGTATGAATACCCTAAAGACGATCCTAAGGAAGAGCCTAAAGAAGATCCTAAAGGGGAAGAACCTGGAAAAACTGAGGAACCTGGTAAAGCTTCTTCAAGTAATAGAACACAGGGAACTGCACCAGCAACGACAGCTAATCAGTCGAGAAGTTTACCGTCTTATAAGGGAGAAGGAAAAATCCTCCCAGCAACTGGTGATACTTCAACTTTTCTGACATCCTTGATTGGGTTTGCCTTGCTAACACTAGTATTTTTTAAATTAAAGGAGGGCGAGAATCCTGAAAAAAATTCAATCATTTAGTTTTCTCCTCCTAGCCTTTTTATTATTGGTCTGTGGAACAGCAGTTCATGCAGCAGACGATACAGAAACACATTTGGGTTATCAAGAAGGTGGAGGAATCACGATCAAACCACTTGATCCATTGGGTCCAGAGCCGACGAAACCAGTTGAGCCGATCGACCCAACTGATCCACTAGGACCGCCGGCAGGTACTGGCGGCAGTCTGTCACTCGATTTTGCTTCGAGCTTCCAATTTGGAAATCAAGCAATTACTACGAGTAATAGAACGTATTATGCACTGGCGCAAGAATATACCGATTTTGACGGAATAAAGAAAACTGGCCCGAACTATGTTCAGGTCTCAGATGTCCGCGGAACTGGTAAAGGCTGGCAGTTAAGTGTGAAACAAAATGGACAATTTCAAACCGCAGCCGCACAGGAATTATCTGGCGCCGAATTGGTTTTGAAAAATGGCGAGATGGTTTCGAATCTTTCCAGCACCTATGCACCGACTGCCACTGACACGATCACATTGCCGTTGTCAACGGAGATCGATGTTATTAACGCTGAGACAGACAAAGGAATCGGCACGTGGTTGTATCGGTTTGGCTCTGACGAAACAAGTGGAGGAAACTCAGTCCAATTAACGGTTCCCGGCAAAGCGGTAAAATACGCAAAACAATATCAGACTTCATTAACTTGGAGTTTAAAAAATGTACCATAAAAGGAGAAATAATATGAAAGCAACTAAATTAATAGCAGTCGCAACATTAGCGGCATTATCACTTTCAACAGTTGGCGGTGTGGTATCTCACGCAGCTGGAGCTGAGTATGAATCAAATGGAGCTGTGGAATTTATTCCAAACACTGATCCAACCGATCCAGTCGATCCAACTGATCCTGATCCCAACAACCCGGTTGAACCAATCGATCCAACTGATCCAACTGGACCAAATCCTGGGACAGCCGGACCATTATCAATCGACTATGCTTCATCACTAGATTTTGGTTTGAACAAAATTTCTAATATGGATGAAGTTTACTACGCTCGAGCGCAGCAGTTTTCAGATGGCCGAGCAGCGACAGGCAACTATGTCCAAGTCACTGATAAACGCGGGAACAATGAAGGCTGGACGTTGAAAGTTAAACAAAATGGTCAATTTGCTGCTGCAAGCACGTTGAATGATACCTTAACAGGTTCTGCGGTTTCATTGATTGACGCTGCTGTAGACAGCAAATCAACCGCTGTCTTCCCAACTGCTGCTGCAACGATTGATTTAGATCCAGCAGGTGCAGAAAGCTTAGTAATGTCAGCCAAAGACGGCGAAGGTAACGGAACATTCGTTGATGTTTGGGGAGACGTAGAAACAGTGAAAGAAACAGATAGAAATGGTGTTGAAGTAGACGCTGAAGTAAACAAAGCAATCACATTGTCTGTACCAGGCAGCACACCTAAAGATGCAGTGAAATACAGCACGTTGCTGACATGGAGCTTATCAGACGTACCAGGCAACTAATCCAACATAAAAAAGGATGTCAGTTTGCCAGTTTTACTTCTTGCTTTGGCAAGTTAGTAAAATGGTATGCGCAATGACAATCAGATTCATTTTTCCGGGTTTTTGGAAAAATAAATTCTTTAAAATGAAAAAGGATGTCAGTTCCTCTTTTCGCAGTGTGTTTCATACAAAAGCAAAATGAAAAATAAAGCCTGTTCTCGCTATGGAAGTTTAGTGGAATGATATACGGCTTGAAAATCAGACTTATTTTTCCGGTTTTTGGAAAAATAAATTCTTTAAAATGAAAAAGGAGAATCAACCATGAAAAAAATTAATTCTTTAGTATTAGCAACGGCGATTTTAGCTGGGATTACTTTAGCACCGGCAGCAACGTTAGCCGCAGGCGGCGGCGAGTATCCTTCAAATGGGATCATCACATTCACACCAAACACGGACCCGACTGATCCAAAGGACCCGTTAGATCCTGAAAGTCCAGCAGAGCCTGAAGATCCTACCGATCCAACGGGGCCTTCTCCAGGTACTCCGGGGGATTTATCAATCGATTATGCTTCAAGTTTAGACTTTGGTACACAAAAAATTACTTCTCAAACACAAGTATACAAAGCTAAGGCGCAAAAATATTTGGATAAAGACGGCGTAGCAACAACTGGCCCGAACTATGTCCAAGTTACTGATAATCGCGGGTTAGAAGAGGGTTGGACATTACAAATGAAACAAAATGGTCAATTCGAAACAGCTGAATCAGAAGAATTAACTGGAGCAGCCGTAACCTTCAACAATGGTCATGTGGTCACTGCGTCAAACTCTGCAAGTCCGACTGGTCAAGCGACGATCACTGCTGATCCTTCAGGCGCGTTACAAGACGTAATGTCAGCTAAAGATGGCGAAGGCGCTGGTACTTACCTGTTTGATTGGGGTACTGATGCAGTAACTGGTGCAAATAGTATTGAATTGAGTGTACCAGGATCGACAACAAAATATGCTAAAAAATATTCAACAACGTTTACTTGGGCTTTAACAGATACTCCAGGGAACTAATTAAAAAGATGCTGAAGAAGGGATGTTGCAAAACATCCCTTCCTTTCGCTGGAAGGATAACTCTATGATGAAACACAGAAAATTTGCACTGCTATTATTTTCGATACTAAGCTGTTTAACGATCGCGTCACCAAGCTTTGCCTCTGAGTTCAATTTTGCGGTCACACCGAAAGCTTCGGAGAATCAAATTGATAAGAACAAGACGTATTTTGATCTATCATTAGCACCGAACCAAGAAGATACCTTAACGGTCGACCTGCGAAATGATACGGACAAAGAAGTCGTGGTGGAAGCGCAGATCAGCAGTGCCAAGACGAATGGAAATGGTGTCGTTGAATACAGCGAAAATAAACTCAAAAAAGATAAATCACTCAAATATGATTTGAAGGATTATGTTGAAGCACCTAAAGAAATCAAGCTGGCACCTAATACGGCGGCGGAATATAAAGTGAAAATACATATGCCTAATGAAAAATTTGATGGCGTAATCGCTGGTGGAATCACCTTTAAGGAAAAAACAACGGACAAAACGAGTGATTCCTCTGATGATCAAAAAGGAAAAGGCTTAGCAATCAAAAATGAGTATTCGTATGTTGTTGCCTTGTTGATGCGGCAAACAACGCAAAATGGCGATCCTGACTTGAAATTGCTGGGAGTCAAGGCCGATCAGCGAAATGCGCGGAATGTGATTCAAGGAAAGCTGCAAAATCCTAATTTCACCTATTTGAACCAATTAGCAGCAAAAACAGTGATTACCAAAAAAGGCAATGGCAAGGCACTCTATACAAATGAACAAACTGGGATGCAAATGGCACCAAACACGAACTTTGACTTGTCTGTTCCTTTGAATGGGGATCGCTTAAAGGCTGGAAAGTATACGATGAAAATTGAAGCCTATGGTCAAAAAGATCAAGCAGGCACTCACAGCTTCAAAGAAAAAGACAGTGAAAAGGCCGAAAATTATCGTTATCAATGGTCGCTGGAAAAGGACTTTGAAATCAAATCTGACGTAGCCAAGAAGCTGAATGCTTCGGATGTAACGATCAAGAAGGATTATACGTGGGTGTATATCTTAATCGGGATTCTCTTATTGTTGCTGATCATCGTGTTATTGGTATGGCGCAAGAAAAAAAATGACAAAAAAGAGTAGATTCAGTCTCATACTGATCTACTGTATAGCGATTTTTCTTTTGTTTTCCCCTTATCTGAAACAAGCGGTCCTTATTTTTCAAACACAGGACGTCACGATTGAACGAACGAAAACGATCGGTGCGCTGGAGGAGGTTCCGTTAGAAGCGGTTCAGCCGCCAGATTTAGCGGATACGCTGGCATTTGAAAAAAAGCAAATCTTTCAGGCGATCGGTCAGATCATTATTCCTAAAGTGGCGATCGGCTTGCCGATTTTCCCTGGATTAGACAACCAGCAGATGCTGGTAGGGGCCGGTACGTTGTTTCCGGAAAGAACAGTTGAAGCACATAATATGGTGGTGGTCGGACATCATTTGGGGCGAAACAATTTGTTATTTGGCAAGCTGCTGGAGGTAACGGTTGGGGATGATCTTTATCTAGAGTATCAAAACGATTTTTATCATTATACCGTGACCCAAACCAAGCTCATCCAGCAAACAAATATTCAGGTCACAGATGATAAAAACAGCACTGAGATAACCTTGATCACTTGCGACAAACCGACTCAAACCCAGCAGCGCTTTATCGTCAAAGGCAAGCTGACAAAAACTCCGGATAAAAAGACCAAGCAAAAAGTATTGCTGCAGAAAGAAACAGTGCAAATAAAGAATCAAAAGAAAGATAGGTATTACTGTATTGCTATGATCGTTCTTTTACTCCTCGCTCTTTTGATTGGGATAAGAGTAATCTACAAGATTAGTGAGTGAAACGGTGGAAGGCGTGATGAAATGAAAAAAATATTAAAGAGTTCTCTGGTACTGGCGATGGGAACATCGTTTTTCCTATTTTCAAAGCAAGGATTTGCAGAAACAGTCATTTATAATCCTATGAATCCGTATCAAACGGCCACTCCGATTCCAAACGATGACAATGAGACAAGCAATAGTTTGTCCAGTTCAGAGGAAACGGTTGCCAGTTCAGCGGAAGAATCGGAAACGTATGATTCTTTGGAAGATGATGAGCCTAAGACCACAAAAGCTGTCACAGCAGATCAAAGCAGCAATGGAGTAGGCTTCTTGCTACCTGAAGAGAGACTGGAACCAAGGAAAGAAACAAGCAGCCTTCCATTGAACAATCCTTATCTGACGAAATTAATCGTACGGCCTAAAAATCAAGTCTTAATGTTAGACGATGACTTCTTTACACAAACGACTGTGTTACCGTCGCTGCCAGAAAGCGGTAGCGGAGCGGGTTCCTCAAATGATTATGGGGACATTGCCTTAAGTGCTTATTTATTATCGGGGATTGTACTTTACGGGGAAGCAAACGGTCAATTTGACACAGAAATGAGTGATTATTTTGCTAGATAGTTTATTGGCAAAAGAAGAATGGAGAAAGTATCAGCTGTTAAAGCGGTTGGAACGCAGTCCGTATTTTTCTTTAACGAAAAAAGAGATGATGGATCAATTGGAAATATCTAACTTCGTGCTTAAAAGCATGATCGACCAGTTGGTGTTGGATTTAGAGAAATATGGATTAGCGCAGGAGATCCATGTGTTTTTGGAAGATCCGTTCATTCAATTGGAAATTACCGGAACAGCCAGTTCGGAAACACTCTTGGAAAAATATGTGGAAGAATCCATCAGCTTCCAGCTTTTATTAAGCGCTGTGCTAGGCACTTTCAGGTCGCTGAATGAGTTTTCGGAAAAAGCTTTGATCAGTTATCCGCTGGCTCGAAGCAACTATAAGCAATTGAATAAATATCTAGCCGCTTTTAATTTTAAGATAGATAAAAAATTCCGCTTGATCGGCGACTGTGAAAAAAATTTACGTTTATTTTTGACCGAATTATTCTCGCGAATCTATAAAACGGATTTTAGTATTTTTAACCAGACCGATAAAAGTTTTGTTGAAGGCAGGCAAGTATATCTGCTAATGACGGGGATGACTGTCCATCAGAAAATCAATTTGCAGCAATATCTCTATATTACTGATTTGAGAATTCAGCAGCAAAAATATGTTGAAGATCAAGAAAAAAGCTGCTTACTAAGAGAAAATATCCAAGAAGAAGCTGAGAACTCTTTCTTTCGTCGTGTACCTGAGGGTTTTCGTGAAGCGGAGGTGATCGCTTTTTTACGATATTACTATTCTCGTTCGGAGGATCTCGCGATCGGGTTAAAATTGACTGAAAATGAACAAATCATCGATTGGAGTCAAAAGCTGTTAGCGGGACTGCTGCATCATTTTCCTAATTTAACGGGATATTCGGAGCATAAAAATGTTTTTTTAAGACGAAGCTGCTTATTGCATTTTCAATTGATGGAAACCAGTTAAGCCTATGAAGAGTTACAGCCCGAAATGAATATCCTTTATTTCCAACAAACGTATCCAAAAGTC
Source organism: Enterococcus hulanensis (assembly GCF_005405485.1). Lineage (GTDB taxonomy): Bacteria > Bacillota > Bacilli > Lactobacillales > Enterococcaceae > Enterococcus_A > Enterococcus_A hulanensis. The sequence goes on from NZ_BJED01000005.1 coordinate 167,268, forward strand.
TTAGTCTTTTGTAAAAAATACATCAATGATTTAAAGGATACTGATTTAGGTCTGTTCAAAAAGAAGAAACAGGTTCTTTTCCACTATTTGTTTTTTATCTTAGAGTCATTTCCTAAGATAAACTTGTTAGAGATGATCTATATCTATGTCGACTTTTCTTTTGGAAGTTCGTACAACAAATTTATCGTGGAGAATCTAGACTTCTTTCATATTGCTGGTGCCGAAGTGGCGGACGAGCTTGAATCATCAGATATTATACTAACGGATTCTAGAGATTTAGGGGAAAAATATAAGAAGGATTATGTTGTCTGGTTAGCCCCGCCGCGTCCATTAGATTGGGCGAATCTAGGTCAAAAAATAAGTAATAAAAGAGCTGAAAAAAAGCCGATTTGAAAAACACAGGAGATTAGAACGGAAAATAGTTGAATTTACTACTTTTGAACGTTGAGAATAGCTGATCATCAACACTATTTCGTTTAGAAATTTGCATTTAAGGTTTTTCATAAAATATGGAGGAAAAAATGAATCAAGTACTGTTATTATCCAAAAATCTTTTTACCGATCATCCTTTGGAATTTAAACTGAATAAGTTAAATTATGAAGTCTTTCTTTCCACTAGTTTGTTAGAACAATTGCAATATGGAACAGCCGGCATTGGCATTTTAGGTCACTTCCAGTTTGTCATTATAGGAAAAACGGTAGACAACAAAGAATTAAGAATTTTAATTGATCGATTAGCGAGGTATTCCTTTACTTTTTTAAGAGAGGTCGAGGTCGAACCAGATCATGACAAACAAGAATTTTTAACTGAACTGGGCTTTCATGGCTATCTCAATGAAAATGAGAGTATCGAAGAAATTAGAGAACGAATGGTGCTGGCACAAGAAGCTCAGGGCGATAGAAAGGATTCGCAGCCATCGAATGATTCAACAGAGCCGATTTTCCCAGTAAGAAAAGCGATGGAAAACTATTTGCTTCCTCAAGCATCTCTTTCGAAAACAGAAAAAAGAGTGCTGAATTTATTGTTGGAGGCCAAAGGAAAAGCTATCAGCCGGGAAGAATTGTGTCAGAAGTTATGGACATTAGGCCCGACGACGTCAAATAAAAATCAATTGTCTTATTTGATCAGTAAAATTAAGAAGAAGCTGCCTCAAACTGATTTCTATGACAAAACTATCATGACTATTTGGGGCGAAGGCTACAAAATAATGCCGTCCTTTTACGAAAAAAATTAAGAGGCCTAGTTCAGGCCTCTTTTTGATACAAATATTAATAGCATTTCGCGCAAGGTGTCAGGCCTCGATTTTGAGCTTCTTCTAGTGTGGCAGGTGTGTAAGTTCCGTTTCCGCATTTATGGGTGTGATACTTGCTGCCGGTCGGCGTGACATAGACGGTCTGGCCTTGTGCAGCTTCGGCGGCTTGGGCTTGCTGCTGTGCTTGAGCCTCTGCTTCCGCTTGCACTTGGGCCGCCGCGGCTTGTTGAGCGGCGGCTTCTTGAGCGATTCGTTCCTCTTCGGCCTTCTTGGCCGCTTCCGCTTCTTCTGCTAGCCGTTTTTCTTCGGCTTTTCTAGCTGCTTCTGCTTGTTCTGCCGCGCGCTTCTCTTCGGCTTCTTTGGCCTCTTGCTCTTTTTTCAGCCGTTCTGCTTCGGCTTTTTTCGCCGCTTTGATTTCGGCCTGCGCTTTTTTATATTCATCAGCGGCTGTTTGGTTATAGCCTTTGCCTGCTTGCGCATAGTTTTCGATAGCCCAAATATTGCGGCTTTGCTCTTTGGCTTTTTCCTCGGCTTTTTTGATTTTATCAAGGTATTTCGTGTTCTTTCCCTTGGTGCTGCGGGCTACTGCCAGGCCTTCATTCGCTAATGTTTCTTGAACCAATTTTCCGTCGGCCCAAACATACACCAGTTCACGTTTTTTACTATCGCGTTTCGCGCCTTTGTCGTATTCTATCTGAATTTTTTCGGCATTTTTCAAAATTTCTTTTGTTCGATCCTTGGCTTCTTGAGCATAAGGATTTTCTTTTTTGAGTTCAGGTGCCTTGATCAGCAAATATTTTGCAGTGACGGTTTTACCATTTTTCAATTTGAACCGCGTGGTATCCCCATCAACATATTTTTTGACTTTGACGGTGACCTTTTTATTGGCAGTTCGTTTGATTTTGACCGTTTTTTCCGTCTTCGATTTCGCTGCCTCTACCTGATAATGCTGTGTAGGGGCGGCAAATAGAAAACTAACTAAAACCGCGAATGTTACCCCAAGCTTTACCCCAATCCTTTTTTTCATTTAAAGCCCTCATTCTTTCCACTCTCTATAAATAATATTTTTGAACATTTGTATAATTAAATAATACTATATTTCTCTGGTTATTTTTATAAAAAACACAAAAATAGTTTATAGCGAAATTTTGTCGCTTAAAAAAACTAAAACATTTTTTTATCTAATAAATCCAGTAATAACTATGACGGGAAAAACTACTTTACATATAGAAGCAATATCTTAAGAAATGGGCTTGAAAATGCAATTTTCTTTCGCGAAAATTAAAAAGTTGGGTAAATTTAGTGTTATTTAAGAGTTATAATAAATAAGTGGAGTTAAAAAAATATAAACATTATGGAACCTTATTTTGGGTTAGAAGGAGAGAACACTTATGCAAACAAAACCATTGTCACAGATCACACTTTTCACTATGGGGCGGGCGAATCTGGAGAAGCGCCTGGCGAAATTTTACGAAGATTCTTCCGATGCGGATTCGACGCTTCAATATTTGGTGGCGGTGCTGGTTCGGCAATGTTTGTGCATCAGTGATTTCTCGGATTTTTGCGGGGATTTGGTTCGGGAGATCCTTTTATTTGCGGAGCCGTCAGATGTGCTGCGGAAGCTTGCTCCGTTGTTTCGGGCGTCCTTTACATCCGGCAAAGAATGGGAAACGGTTACTCGCCGTCTCTATAAAAATAAGAATGAATATCATCGCTACAATAATCGTGTGAGTGATAATAAGAAGTATTTATTTAGCAGCACAACGCCACCCGAAAAAATGGATGGCCAATATAAAGTCGTCTCGACCTTTGAGGATGCAGTGGGGAAGATCCATACGTGGAGCTTACGAGATGCCGACTCGAAATCTTCCGGAATGAAAATCGATGCGGCGTTAGAGCTGCTGTCGTCTTTGACGATCTTTGAAAAGGACGGCATCCGCCGTTTTGTTAAGTTGGAAAATTCCGATATCTTCAACTGCACTCGCTATCCGAAAGTCAGACATGGAGTGGTCTTGGAGACGTCTGATCAAAATTCGGTGGTGGAAGAGTCTCCAAGTCAAACTCCAGCACAGCAGCCAGCAGCTTTCGACTTCAGCAACCTGAGTGATGCAGAAAAACTCGCATTAGTGAAAATGCTTTTACCAGAAGGAATGGTGCTGACAGACGCTCGGATGACGGAGCTTGGAGATGAAACCAAGTCCGAAAGTCCTGTCACCATCGAACAAAAGGCTGAACCAAACAGCGCTGGATCAACTTCGGCAGTCAAAGAAAAACCAAAAGCCGAAAGCAAGAAGCCCGCAGAAATTCCCGTACACAAGAAAAACTCCTATTCCAACTACCAAAAGCCGAAAAGTGAGAAACAGAAAAAGCGCGAGGAAAAGGACGATCTGATGATGAAAAGAGAAAAAGGCAAGGGCGGGGTTGGAAAAAAGAAAGATCGAAAACGCAATCGAAGGAAATAGGTTGCGTTGATTGAGGATGTTTTTGGTGAAATAGAAATTAAAAAAAATGGTACCTTACGAGGGTTTATTTGTTGTGGAGAAAATCACTTTAGGAGGTCATAAATAACTGAGCGACCATACAATATCTTGCGGATAATTGTATGGTTGTTTGGCGTTCGAATGTATAACCACATTTAATGAAAGGCGAGCTGATGATAGATTACTATGGTCGGTTTTGTCGATCTGTCGACCATAATTAAGTGGAAAAACCTGTAGTTACGACAGCAACAGATAATAGTTGATAGAAAAAGATTTTCTCTGAAAGAGATTGTTATGTTTGATGAGTGGTAAGAGAGTAAAGTTGCGATCGACAGAAAAGTGCTACTAAGACCGCGTGGTTACAGGTATAATTTAAGACGGGATCAAAATATAAAAGAGTGGAATGTAAATACTGTAAATGATCACAAGTATGTGTTACTGAATCAATCAAAATATAAAAGAGTGGAATGTAAATTTTCGAGGTGCCAGAGATCGACACAGCGCCCAAATGATCAAAATATAAAAGAGTGGAATGTAAATGTTTCACCAGCAAAACCAGCAGCCGCTGTTTTCAATATCAAAATCTAAAAGAATGGAATGTAAATTCTTGATTAGTGAAGTTTCTGTTCACCGCTAAAGTATCAAAATATAAAAGAGTGGAATGTAAATGTCATTGCCTATGAACTCGGCTACATTACTTTTTCATCGAAATCTAAAAGAGTGGAATGTAAATCCTGGATCAATCGATTTCAAAATATCCTTAATGGAATCAAAATCTAAAAGAGTGGAATGTAAATGAACCATGAAACGAGAATTTACAACAACTCGCAAAGATCAAAATCTAAAAGAATGGAATGTAAATATCGGTAAGGTGTCCGAAGTTGGTGAGATCGTCTACATCAAAATCTAAAAGAATGGAATGTAAATGGAATTGATTCGATAGCTTTTTTTGCAGCAGCATAAGATCAAAATCTAAAAATAGAAGTAAAGACCATGTAGTAGCCCTAAGGTATTTAGTCAAATCTAAAACGAGATAAAATAAAAAAGCAGATTATATATAGCTTAATAGCTAAGTATAATCTACTTTCTTTTATCCAATAATTTTTAGATTTTTGAAAATCAAAGTATTACTTATTTACATTCCAATAGTTTTAGATTCAACTCGTAGTTTGATGATATCATTTTTATCATAAAGTAGTAAATGATTCTCTCCGATATTAATCATCTTCTAAACTCCTATATTAAATCTAAATATTACTTAGGTTAAAAAATATTGACAAAGCACGATGATACTATTATTCTAATAGTATACAATTCCGATGGTTACCATAGAATCAACATCAAGCTAGGAGGGATGGTTATGGATTTTTCAAAATAAATCAGTTTTTATGGTTGTTTCTGATTTTTGTGATACTTAAAATTTTATATAGTATTACCAGATTTGTATATAAGAGCTACTTTAAAGATAAGTTGAATAAGAGAATGTTTATATCGCAAAATGGAGAGCTGTGGTTGCGGGTCAAATATAAAGATAACAAACTAAATAATCTAAAAACTATTAATAAAGAAAATGAAAAGTATAAACTTTATAATGAAAACCAAAACTGTAGATTAGGAAAAGGAACCATTTACATTGATAGAAACATGGGATCAATACAAGTCACTACCGGAAAAGGCGTTGCTTATCAGAACATAGGAGAGTGTACCTTTTTAACTAAAGTACAACGATATAAGGACTTAATGATAGGTGCGGGTATTTCAGAAGAAGATATTAAGGCAGTAGCTTTACATCCAATGGACGTTGATGTAAGAGAATCATTTTTAAAGAAATACGGAATAGAATTAGCAAAAATTATGGTAGATGTTGCTGGAAATACAGTTAGTTTGATATCACTTTTGAAAAAGTAAATTTTAACGAGAAAATCTAAAATAATGGAGGTAAACTAATGCGTTTCAAAATTAATTTAGAGATTGTTTCACCAAATGAAGTAGCAGAGATACCGATCAAGTATCAATCTATCTTTCTATCATTATTAAAACGCGGATTAGAAAATGCAGCACCGGAAGTCTATAAAGAATTATATGAAAAAAATAAAGAAAAACTATTTTCCCAGGCAGTCATTTTTAAAGGTGCAAAATTTGAAAAAGATAGAATCTTACTTCAAACACCAACAATTACTTACTTATTTTCAACGCCCAAAGCCGATTTAGCGATGGCTGTATACAATGCTTTTATTCATTTAAAAGAAATGAAAGCGATTCCTTTTGTGGGCGGGCTAAAAATAAAAGTTAAATCAGTATCAACCATTTATCAAGAGACAATCACCGAGAAGCAAGTTGTTTTTCAAGCGGTGTCCCCCATCTTAGCAAGAGATCATAATCGTGAAACAAGGAAAGATTGGTTTTTAGATTTTTCTGATGAGAAATATGAAGGCGTATTGAAACAAAATTTGATTAACCGTTTAGTTCCGGAAATGGGAAGAGGGGTTCGGTTTGACATTGAGAATCTAACAATCAAGCCACTAAACATGAAAAAGACCGTAACGAAAGCCTACGAAAAATTCTACCAAGGAGCGATTGGCACGATTGAACTAACCGGAGAACCTTACCTGTTGAATGCGATTCGTGATGTCGGCTTAGGTTCTAAAACTGGACTTTATTTTGGGTACTTAAACCAAGTAGCGCAAGGTGGTGAGCAACGTGACTGAGCGTATGCTAAAAGATAAAATAGAATTTCGTTTAAATTCGTGGATGGAGAATGCAGCGGTTTGCGGGTTGGTGAATATTCTTGGTGAGGACAAGGTCACAATCAAAGAACAGAGTGTAGAAGTACCGTTAGAAGAATTACGGAATTTTGAAGAGAGCTATTTTTCATATTTTGCGACTCAGTATAAGAAGTTGTCCTCATTAAATAAAGTATTCGCTTATGAGGATGAGATGAATCGCCACCAACAAGAAGACTTTTCTCACTTTGATCAAAAAGATTATGAGCAGCTGCAAAAATATCTTGCTGATTTGAAACGGTATGGAGAAAGTAATAGTTATCTTGCTGTTTATCCATTGATTGATTCTGCTATTGATATTGTTTCGTTAATTAAGCAAGCAAAAGTTGAAAAACTAAAAAAAGGCGAATTTGATCAAGCTCGTGAACAGGTTATTGAGCGGGTAAAAAGAATCTATCAGATACTAACTCAGATCTTTGCTTACTATCATCGTGAAGATGTGCAGCGCTATTTAGCAGCTAAAATTCAAATTTATTCAGTTATCAACAAAGGCTACAACGATGTTTCTTTTTTGAATCGACAGGAAAGTAAGGGTGATTTTTTCGAGAAGTATCATGATTATTTCGTTGAATCAATGTTTTCCTATTTAGAAGAGAATCATGAAAAGGATAAATTGTCTTGTACAAACTGCGGACATCCAATAAAAAAAGGCGATATTTCGTACAGCTTCATCAATCAAGCGGGGTACGATGCAAATCGAAAGCAAAGCAATGCTTGGGATTTCACGAATGATTTGTTTATGTGTCCAGTCTGCCGCTTAATGTACACCTGCATTCCTGCTGGTTTTACGTATGTCTATAATCAAGGGATGTTTGTAAATGATAATCACTCGGTAAGGACTTTGCTCAATGTAAATACGGGTATTCGTCTAAATGTGCTAAGTCTGAACAAAACTGAGGTAAAAGCGATCGATACCTATGCTGCATTGATTCGTACCTTACAAGATTCGATGAATCGACAGACACATCGTGAGCTGCAGGATATCCAAGTAGTGCGTTTTGAAAATGAACGTTATTACTTTAATCTTTTGCCCAAACATATTTTAAAAACGATTAATAAATCAAAGGAGCAACTGCCAGAATTATTCAATGCAGGTTTTTCTTTAAACGGTGAGTATCGAAACCTCTATAAAGAAATAATTACTCGATTAATGAACAATACGAATTTATTTTCACTGATTTATCAGGTATTGCGAGCAAAAGGTACTGGCGGACAAGTTTATGCAAATACCTATCACATAATGAAAATGATCGAAATCAATCAAAAATTTTTAGAGGAGCTGATTCATGTGGAAGAGTTAACATCAGAAATGCTAGACAAGATTCGACGTGATGGTTATTTCTTGAAAAAGGAATACGCAAATAAGAATAAAGCAGATTCCATTGGCCTTAGATTATTGAATGCATTAAAAGCGAACAATAAAGACGCATTCATGGATATGCTGCTAAACAGTTATATGTATTTAAATAAAAAAGTTCCTAAATACTTTACAGACATTTTTTTGGATGATGAACAATTTAAAACGATTGGGTATTGTTTCGTTACAGGAATGATCGGAGAAGCTTACAAATCTGAAGGGGGAAATGATAATGAGTAAAGGGTTAACGATGACAATGATTTTTCTAGCGGAAAGTGCGAATTACGGGGAGTCTTTAGGCAATGTTGCTACTTTGAAAAAGATTACTCGAGGAAAAGGAGAGCAATACACCTATATTTCCCGCCAAGCGATTCGCTATAACATTGTTGAGCAATTAGGCGAACCTTTAGCTTCTTTAAGCGCGGAAGGCAGTGGCGCAAAACAAGTGATTCAGTTTGATCAAAACGCGACGATTGATAAATATCCAGAGGTCGATCTGTTTGGGTATATGAAAACAGCTAAAGGGGATAATGCTTTGACGCGTTCTGCAAAGGTTCGCTTATCTAATGCTGTGTCTCTTGAAACGTATAAAGGAGATACGGATTTTCTTACAAACATGGGATTAGCAACACGTTTGAGAGAAAATGGAAATGAAAAAGCGATGAATTCAATCGCCCAATCAGAAATCCATCGCTCCTTCTATCGGTATACAGTAACAGTTGATTTGGATGAAATTGGCATTGATCATAATGTAGATATTCAGCTGCCTAATGAAGAAAAAAGTCGTCGTGTTCAAAAGTTACTGGATACGATTCAATATCTGTATCGTGACATTCGTGGTCGCCGGGAAAACTTGCAGCCGCTATTTATCGTAGGCGGTGTCTACGAACGCAAAAATCCTTTATTTGAAAATGTAGTAGATGTAAAACAAAACAAAGTAGATGTTGAAAAAATTGAAGGTGTCCTAACAGATAGCCTTCGTCAAGATACATTTGTTGGTGTCGTAAAAGATGCCTTTGAGAATACTGCAGAAATTCAGGATGTATTACAAGGACAAAAAATCCCGCAAGTTTTTGAAAACTTGAAACAGAAAGTAGCGGACTACTATGAAGGGGATTAAGCTAGCCATTCATCAAGACATGGTAAACTATCGCCGTCCAACCAGCTTTCAATTACGTGAAACCTATCCTTTGCCGCCGATATCGACAGTTATTGGAATGGTGCATAATCTATGCGGGTATCAAAAATATGAGCCAATGGATGTTAGCATTCAAGGGAATTATTTCTCTAAAACCAATGATTTATACACGCGCTATGAATTTAAAAATGGAATGAAATTTGAAAAGGCCAGACATCAATTGAAGGTAAATGATTATGGTGTGAGTCGAGGAATCGGCTATACGGAGTTATTGGTGGATGTAAATCTTATTTTGCATATTGTGCCAAAGGATCAAGGAAAGGTCGAAGAAATCTATCAGTATTTGAAGTATCCAGCAGAGTTTCCTTCGTTAGGCCGTCGGGAAGATTTAGCTAATTTTGAAAAAGTCTCGATAGTGGAGATTGAGGAAAAAGAGTTGGAAGATGATATGGAATTTCGAGATCATTGGAGTGCCTATATGCCAATAGATAAGGTGGATGAAGGGGCTATTTCAATTGAAGCTGAAGGAACAGGACTATCCGGAACCCGTTTTATATTACCGAAAGTTTATGAGCTTTATAACTTTGGGACAAAAAATAAACCGAAATTCAAAAGAAATTGGATTGAACGAAAAGAAGTTCTTTATTCAGGGATTTTTACTATCGCTGAAGAAGAATGCATTGATTTGGACGAAGATGGAGATATTGTATTCTTACTATAGGAGGAACTATGAGCGATCAATTTTGGGCAAAATCATCTGGAGAAACCATCGTTCATCACACGCAGCAGCTATTAACCAACTATGACCAAATAAGAGATTATTATCCGGAGATTCCAGTGAATTGGGATCTCCTTCGTCTTATTTGCCAGTATCATGATCTTGGAAAAATGAATCATCTGTTTCAGGAGAAAATTCGAGAAGGTGTAATGAGAAAAGAGGGAGAGATCCCTCATGCTTTATTGAGTATTGCCTTTTTTCCAATTAAGCAGCTCAGGGAACATTATTCACAGGGCGAGTTAAAAGCAGCGGTCTATGCGATTGCACTACATCATGAACGAAATTTTTCTCAGATTGAAATGGATCAATACAAGCATGAGATAGCCTTGTTAAAAGAACCTGCCGAAAGTTTTTTATTCGAGGAGATAGGATTAAGTAAACCCATCGATATAAAACGGCCATCGGTAAAATATTATTCACTTAAACATAAGCTAAGTAGTGGTGATGAATGCTTTGGAGATTACGTAAAATTAAAGGGATTACTGAATCGTATCGATTATACCGCTAGTGGTGGTTATAAAATAGAATATCCGGCAGACTTTCTAAATAAAAATATGCCGAAAGTACGTGAAAGCTGGCGGGAAAAACACTCTGATCCTTCGATTGATTGGAATGAGATGCAAAAATATGTGCAGGTTCATCAAGAAGATAATCTCATTGTTATTGGACAGACTGGTCTAGGAAAAACGGAAGCCGGTTTATTGTGGATCGGAGATAATAAAGGGTTCTTTACCCTACCGTTACGTACGGCGATCAATGCCATTTATGAGCGTATTCGTAAAGGGATCAGTGATGAAGATAAGTATCAAGAACAAGTTGGAATCCTACATTCAGATAGTTTAGCCGTTTTGTTAGCAGAGCAAGAAGAAAATAAGGAAGTGGAACTAGATCAATTAGAAAGCTATCTTACTGAAACGCGCGGGTGGTCATTACCGCTAACCATTACTACATTGGATCAAACGTTTGATTTTGTATATCATTACGCCGGTTTTGAACAAAAGCTGGCGACTTTTGCCTATTCAAAGGTTGTGATCGATGAGATTCAGATGTACTCTCCAGATTTGTTGGCGTATCTGATTAAGGGACTGAAAGAGATTCAAGATTTTGGCGGGAAATTTTTAGTGATGACAGCGACATTGCCGCCATACCTTTTGGATCTTTTCGAAAAAAGAGGATTGAATTGGAAAATGAACGATCAACCTTTCTTGAATCAAGGATTATTGGAACGTCATCATCTGCAAATTTTAGAAGAAGGCATCTCTGCAGAGACTGTTGCAGAATTGTATCACTCAGGGAATTTATTGGTGATCTGCAACACGGTTCGCAAAGCAAAAGAAATCTATCAAGAATTGCAGAAGTTGGTTGATGATGTACCAATTCATTTGATCCATAGCCAGTTTATTCGTAAAGATCGGCAGGATAAAGAGAGCGCTATTCAGAAATTTGCTGATGAAAAACAAGTAGGTATCTGGGTAGCAACTCAAGTTGTTGAAGCGTCATTAGATATTGACTTTGATTTGTTAGTAACAGAGCTCTCTGAATTAAATGGATTGTTCCAGCGAATGGGGCGATGTTATCGGAAGCGACCATTAGCTGAATGCAAGCAGCCAAATGTTTATGTGTTTGATGGCGGCGAAAATGTGACCAGCGGAATCAGCAACAGCGAACAAGCGGTAGTTCATCAAGAGATATTTAGTTTATCGAAGGAAGCGTTAAGAAAAAAAGGAACAGGGATTTTTCACGAATTAGACAAGATGAGTTTGATCGAACAGACCTATACAACAGAAAAAATGAAGTCAACAGCATATTATGAACGAATAGAGACAATGCTGCATTGGCTGTCAGCGATTGAAGATGATAATAAAAATCCTGCGGAAGTGCGGAAACTTTTCCGAAATATCCAAAGTCGAAACATTATTCCCGAAAGTGTCTACACAGCGTTTAGAGGAGAGATTGATGATTGTATAAGAATTCTTTCATCCAGTTTAAGAGAGTTGGAATCAACAGACGAAAAAAATCTGCGAATGTTTAAGCGAAAAAAGAAAGCGGAGCTAGAAAATTATATGATGGCGATCCCAGAGTGGCTCTTTAGAAAATGCCTTAAACAAAATCAAGTTCGTTGTGAGCAAATCGGTCGTTTCGATCAAATCTTTTTCGTTGAAGGAAAATACGAGAGTGAAATAGGCTTCCAAGTATTGAAAGGAGAGGAAGAAAGCAACTTCTTCTAGGTGATAATAATGAAGATTACTGGAAATATGATCAACTATTACTTCGTATGCCAAAGAAAGCTGTGGCTATTTTCCCAGGGACTTCAATATGAAGAGGAAAATGAAAATGTCCAGTTAGGAAAGCTATTGGATACTAGCAGCTATAAAGATAAACGGAAGCAAATCATGTTGGATGGAACAATCAATATTGATTTTCTAGAAGAGTGGAAAGTCCTGCATGAAGTTAAAAAGTCACGTGCTATTGAACCTGCCGCCATTTGGCAACTAAGATACTATTTGTACTATTTGCAAGAAAAGGGTGTTCCTGTAGAAAAAGGCTATATTGATTATCCGAAGCTCAGGGAGCGGCTAGAAGTAACTTTGGACGAGGAAAAAAAGAATGAGTTAGAAGAAATTATTGAAGCCATTGAAACGGTGGTCACTCAAAATGACGCGCCAAAAGCTGAAAAAAAGAAACTCTGCACAAAGTGTGCGTATTACGATTATTGTTTTATTTAGGAGGTGTGCAAAATAGAAAGTTACTATTTATACTCTAACGGAACGTTGAGCCGAAAAGACAATGTTGTTCGAATGGAAACACCGGATGGCCGCAGGAAAGATCTAAAGATCGAGATGACGCGAGATATCTATTTATTTGGTGAGGTTACAACGAATACAAAGTGTTTAAACTATCTTTCAGAAATGAAAATCCCTGTTCATTTTTTTAATTATTATGGTTATTACACAGGAACCTTTTATCCACGTGAGAAAAATGTATCTGGGAAGTTACTTGTCCAACAAGTTTGTTATTCCGTTGAAGAAGAGAAACGAATTGTTTTGGCAAAACAATTTGTAGATGCTGCGACAGCGAATTGTTTACGTAACTTGCAATACTACCGTCGTCGAGGAAAAGAAGTCGAAACACAGATTGCCGATATGGAGGCTGTTAGAAAGAGAATTCCGCGCGCAGATGAAGTAGATGAACTTATGGGGTTAGAAGGAAACATCCATCAAATCTATTATAGTGCTTGGGAAACAATTTTTAATGATGAGGTAGAGTTTAAGTCGCGAGTCCGCCGTCCGCCAGATAATATGGTCAATGCTCTAATCTCGTATTTGAATATGTTGACTTATAGCGCGTGTTTATCAGAGATTTATGTTAGTCAGCTCAATCCTACAATCAGCTACCTTCATAGTAATTCTGAACGGAGATTCTCATTATCTCTGGATATTGCAGAAATTTTTAAACCGTTGATTGTTGATCGCTTAATTTTTTCTGTGATCAATAAAAAGATTATCACTGAAAAAGACTTTGAACAGGGATCAAATGGAAACTATTTGAAGCAAAGCGGACAACAAAAGATATTACGTCAGTTTGATGAACGTTTAAATAAAACGATTCGTCATCGAGAACTTAAAAGAAATGTATCTTATCGAAAATTAATGCGTTTAGAATGCTACAAATTGATTAAACACCTAATGGGTGACAAAGAATACGAACCTTTTAAAATTTGGTGGTGAAAGTGATGTATGTAATTCTAGTCTATGATATTTCTTTAGAAGATAAAGGAGCTCGTGTATTAAATCGAGTATTTAAAATCTGTAAAAAATATTTGAGTCATGTACAAAAATCAGTTTTTGAAGGAGAAATCACGCCAGCAAAACTAATGAAATTAGAGCAGGAATTAAAAGAGTATGTTCGTGAAGACCTAGATTCAATCCTGATTTTCAAAAACTCAAATAAAAAATGGCTAAAAAAAGAATATATTGGAATTGATGGAACAGAAATGGTATCGAATTTCTTTTAGGTGTATATCTGTCGATGGTCAATCCCCTTAAACACCTATTGTTACGACAGACGTCCAAAAATATTGATATAAAAAGACTTCTTTCTTGGTAAGTGTTATTGAAGTTGGAAAAACTCAATGGATTTTTGAGATCGACAGAAACGAGTCTAAAAAGCCTGCTATTTCAATGTATAATAAATACGGGGTCTAAATCTAAATATAGTGGAATGTAAATGACAGAAATGGTTATGCCGATTGTTCTTCGTTCGGTCTAAATCTAAATATAGTGGAATGTAAATAAAAGCACCGACTGAAAAACGAATCAGACGGCACTTGTCTAAATCTAAATATAGTGGAATGTAAATGAGCTTTTCTAGCTTCTTTCATGGTTCCAGAACTTGTCTAAATCTAAATATAGTGGAATGTAAATAACTTACCAAAAAAGGAGAATGACTTAAATGAATGAGTCTAAATCTAAATATAGTGGAATGTAAATAGGTGATCGTTCGCTCGTCAACGTATTCCAGCTTATGTCTAAATCTAAATATAGTGGAATGTAAATCAAACAATGTTAAAGCATATTTGGCAGCTATCGAACGTCTAAATCTAAATATAGTGGAATGTAAATTTAGGTGTTGCACCTTCAAGGATATGGTGTTACACGTCTAAATCTAAATATAGTGGAATGTAAATAGAGATTCACATCCGGACCGGCAAGGATATGCAGTCGTCTAAATCTAAATATAGTGGAATGTAAATGAAGTAATTGAGCCTGTCGAAGCACCAGCAACGACGTCTAAATCTAAATATAGTGGAATGTAAATGTATTTATCGATCAACTCGAGCAGGAAGGTTTCTCTGTCTAAATCTAAATATAGTGGAATGTAAATACGATTGAAGCGATCCACGGTTCTCATTGCTAACTCGTCTAAATCTAAATATAGTGGAATGTAAATTGTTTTAAATCAGAATTAACTCTTGCTGCCTTCAAGTCTAAATCTAAATATAGTGGAATGTAAATAAATGTCCTTGATCGAATTGAACCAATTCAAATAATGTCTAAATCTAAATATAGTGGAATGTAAATGTGTTTGTTGATAATGCTGAGTCTGTCAATGATCTCGTCTAAATCTAAATATAGTGGAATGTAAATTGTCTGTTGTAGATTTCAACAAAGCGTTTCTTTGCTGTCTAAATCTAAATATAGTGGAATGTAAATATCGAAGATAATGCTTTAGTGATTCGGACAGAAGGGTCTAAATCTAAATATAGTGGAATGTAAATATCACAGCATATTTTCGTACAACGAATTGTTTTCTGTCTAAATCTAAATATAGTGGAATGTAAATACATTTCCGACGGTCGATTTAAAAGAATCTGTAGGTCTAAATCTAAATATAGTGGAATGTAAATAGCATAATAAAGGTAGGCACCTACACCTTGTCCTCAGTCTAAATCTAAATATAGTGGAATGTAAATAAAGCAAAAATCCCGCCAATGATCATAACGATTACGTCTAAATCTAAATATAGTGGAATGTAAATTCTATAACGCAAGATTTCCAATTTCTCGAAGCAAGTGTCTAAATCTAAAAATAGTGGAATGTAAATGTGGATGATGAATTGATTTATTCTGCTGCTGATATGTCTAAATCTAAATATAGTGGAATGTAAATAAATCTTTTCAGTGGGACTTAATGGACATTGCCGGTGTCTAAATCTAAATATAGTGGAATGTAAATTAGCTTGAGATTTTGTCAGTAGATCGTTTTCCATGTCTAAATCTAAATATAGTGGAATGTAAATGCAACAACAGTTAAAGTTCCTGTTACTTCTTTACCGGTCTAAATCTAAATATAGTGGAATGTAAATAATTTTCCCTGTTGGTGAAGTGTATTTTTTAGCCATGTCTAAATCTAAATATAGTGGAATGTAAATTCAATTAGTGATTGCATCAGGAAGCTTCCAGCGTTGTCTAAATCTAAATACAGTGGAATGTAAATTTCTGTACGCTTGCTAGTTGCGAAAGCAGGTCGAAGGTCTAAATCTAAAATCAATGGAATAAGAAATTATTTATCAGTAGTTTAAAAGGGAGTGTAAATAGTGAATAGAGAACAAGAGACTGAAAAACAAAAAGTTGTCTACATATTACCGTCCACGGCAGTAAGTGCGCCCATGAGCCGAATGTTTGTTTTGTCTCAATATCGGGAGCCGCTCAAAAGAATGCAGGTCTGTTTTGGCGAGCAGTATCTAGTTAAGTCGGATTTTTCAGATAATATAAAGAATTTTCAAGACGATACCATTTATTTGATTCCTGAGCAATTTAGAAATGTGTTGAATATGGAAAAAATTGCGAAAGGAATTATGGTGCCTTCGAATATTTTTTCTGATGAAGTTTTAAATGATTTGCGTCGTAAGGTCGCTGTTTTTCAGATACGACGACCGATCTAAAAGAGTAGGTATAAAAACAGTAAAATGTAAATGATTGTTTCAGTATTAGGTGAGAAGACATGAAAACAAAAACGAAGGATGACGGAAAGCTATGAATAAGACTCTAGATAAGATTGAACGTTTAGTATTAGATGCGGAAGATAAAGTGGTTCGTGATTTTCTAATTGAGTTATTAAAGCGGGACAGGGAGTTGGCACAACGCTTTACTAGACGCATCTCGTCAAAGATTACAGAAAATGATGTACGGCAACTAGAACGCAGAATTGACAAAGTTATTCATCGGCATGCGGGGTATGAAAATTATCTCGAATATGATCAAATAGAGAAATTTGTAGCTGATTTAATGATGCTCATTACTGAAGAAATCGGTCCTTTAGTAAAGAAAAAAGCAAATCTTGCGGCTTTTAAATTAGTGAATTACATTATATTAGAAGTTAGAAAAGTTGATATTGATGATTCAGAAGGAGAATTGTTTGAAGTGTCTTCTGAGTGTCAATATATTTGGGAAGACATTCTTAAAAATGCGACAACGCAGGAAAAAGAGAATATGTATCTCTGGTTTAAAATACAACTAGACCAGTATAAATATTATTTTGGTTATTCTGAGATAGAAGTAATTTGTGAGAAATACTTTTAAAGGTTGCGAGATATGTTAGAAGCATGATAATAAAACATATACTAGTTTTAGACGGACGGGAGTTTGTTGGCAATAATTAATCTGTCGACCTTAAAAACATAGAAAATCCCATAGTTACGACAGCATTAAAAAAACATTGACATAGAAAGGCTTCCTCAGATGAATCGTGTTATTTTTGATTAGTAATTGGGGAATAGACTAGAGATCGACAGAAAAGTGTCATTAGGACCTAGTAATTATTGGTATAATTTAAGGCGGGATCTAAATCTAAAAGAGTGGAATGTAAATTGTTTAGCCTAGGCGGACAAGTGATCCCATTAAAAATCTAAATCTAAAAGAGTGGAATGTAAATCGACTTAAGTGGCTTCCCACCTTTTGTGACGGCTTCATCTAAATCTAAAAGAGTGGAATGTAAATTGCATTTCTTCAAAGGTTTTAAACTCCATCATTTTCATCTAAATCTAAAAGAGTGGAATGTAAATCAAGAAAGAGCTGACTGGATCACTAAGCAATTCAATATCTAAATCTAAAAGAGTGGAATGTAAATGTGATTGCAGTTATCCGCTGAGCAGTGGAAACAACAGTCTAAATCTAAAAGAGTGGAATGTAAATAAAGTTATTGAAGATGCTACCTTTGATGCAACCTTCATCTAAATCTAAAATAATAGAATAAGAATTTCAAATGAATATGGTCTTAGTGGTCGCCGCCAGTCATCTAAACCCAAAACCACTGGAATACTCTCCTTCACCAACCCAACCTCAAAACACCGTCCAACTTGGATGGTGTTTTCTTTTCCTCACAACTTCTCTCCGAAATCCTCCTGAACTTTGCTAAAATTAAACATAGAACAATTATTTTTCACAAGGAGAAAACCGATGCAAGAGAAAATCAAGGTATTGGTCATAGATGATGATCAGGAGCTTTGTTCCATTATTGAACGCTACTTAAAAAATGCGGAGTATGAGGCGCAGTTTGCTCATACCGGGGCTGGCGGGTTGAACATGGCGCTGACAGGTGAGTATCACTTGATCGTATTGGATATTATGCTGCCGCAAATCGACGGGCTGAGTATTTTAACGGAGATTCGCAAACAGAGTGTGGTGCCGGTCTTGATGCTGACGGCAAAAAATGAAGAGGCGGACAAGATTCGCGGGCTGCAGCTGGGGGCGGATGATTATTTGACGAAGCCTTTTAGTATGGCGGAGCTGATGGCACGGATCGATTCGTTGGTGCGGCGGTACACAACGTTTAATCGTTCGACAGCGGGTTTTAAGTCGTTAACGTTAAAACATTTATCCTTCGATACGCAGACGCGGATCGTTTTATTAGAGGGGCAAGCGTTGGAACTGACGGGAAAAGAGTTTGATCTTTTGTATTTTCTGGCTGCTCATAAAGGGCAGATTTTCACTAAGCGGCAAATCTATCAGCAGGTTTGGGGCGAGGCATATGCGTTTGACGACAACAACATCATGTCTTTTATCAGCAAGCTGCGAAAGAAGATTGAGCCGGATATCGCGGAGCCGTTCTTTATTCAGACTGTTCGCGGTGTCGGCTATCGTTTTAATCAGGAGGGATAAGAGATGATGGTACTGAGCAGTATTTGTATCTTATTGGCTTTAACTTGTCTGTATTTAACTGACCGCCTACGGAAGAACAAACAGCAGATCGCACAAGCGATGCTTGTTTTGGAGGATATCGGTGAGGGAAATCTTGATCGGAAACTGATTATTGAAGAAGGCTCGGATGTGGCTGAGCTTTGCTTTCGCTTCAATACGATTGTGACCGATCTCAAGCAGCAGCTGAGCGGGCTGCAGGTTTCGGAAAATGAGTACCGCAAGCTGATCACTAGTTTGTCCCACGATGTTCGTACACCGTTGGCTTCCTTGATTGGTTATTTAGAGGCCATCAATGATGGTTTGGTGACAGCAGAGGAGCAGCAAAAGTATCTGCATTCTTGTCAGGCAAAAGCCTTTGAGTTAGAAAAGTATATCGACACGCTTTTTGAGTGGGTCAAGCTTGAATCAGGGGAACGCCGTTATCAATTTGAAACGGTCGATGTTTGCGAGCTGCTGCGGGAAATCGTTAGTGATTGGATTCCGCGAATGGAAGTGCAATTTGACTATGAAATTCAGATTCCTGAAAAGGAGCTTTATTGCAAAGTGGATACGGCGGCATTTCGCAGGATCGTCGACAACTTATTGGAAAACAGCTTAACTCATAGCCAAGGAAACAAGATCAGCATTCAACTAACAGAACAAAATCAACAGGTACAGCTTGAGATTGCAGATAATGGCAAGGGCATCGCGGAGCAGAATCTGCCGCAGATTTTTGAGCGGCTGTATAAAGAGGATCAAGCTCGCGGCTCAAAGGGAAACGGCTTGGGGCTGGCGATCGTTCGAGAATTGGTCGCGGCCCATCAAGGAGAAATCAGTGTTCGCAGCAAATTAGGCGCTGGCACCCGATTTTTCGTAACACTGCCTGAATAAACCAGAAAAAAACAAGGATTCGGCAAGGTTAGGGCAAGGTCTCGCTGCTATGCTAGAGGTATAGAAAGGATGGTCGCTATGGAACAGTTTATTGTAAAAACCGCAGCGTTATCGAAGCAGTACAACGATCAGTTAGTGGTCAAGGATGTGTCGATGGCAATCCCCAAAGGAAAAGTCTATGGACTCTTGGGTCGCAACGGCGCGGGAAAAACGACGATCATGAAAATACTTTTAGGTCTAGCAGGAGCAAGCGCCGGTGAAGTATTGTTATTTGGTCAATCACCGAATAAGCATCCCGAAGTATATTCGCGGATTGGAAATATCATCGAAACCCCAAGCTTTTATCCCTATTTATCAGGTCGCGAAAATCTAAAGGTCTTCTCTAAGCTGAAGGGGCAGGTCCAAAAAAACAGCGTGGAGAAGGCTTTGAAGCTGGTTGATCTGACGCAGGCTGAGCATAAGCGCTTCGCCAATTATTCATTAGGTATGAAGCAGCGGCTGGGGATCGCCAATGCGTTGATGAATGATCCTGAATTATTGATCCTAGATGAACCGACTAACGGCTTGGACCCCATCGGCATCGCTGAAATCCGCAAACTATTGAAGGAATTGACCGAAGTTCATGGGAAGACGATTCTGATTTCTAGTCATCAGCTGTCGGAGATCGAGCAAATCGCAGATATCATCGGTATCTTGCATAACGGCGAGCTGCTGGAGGAATGTGATCTGGAAAAAATTGCCCAGCACAATCAGCGTCATATCAGTATTACCGTCTCGGATATCCATCAAGCAACGCGGTTATTGGAGGAAAACTTGCACCTGACCAATTATACGATGGACGGCAATAATACGATCAAGATTTTTGATTTTTCCTTTGAACCGCAAGAAATCAATCGCATATTTGGAAAAAACGGCATCGAGGTCTCCAGCCTGTTTATCGGCTCAGTCAATTTAGAAGAGCATTTTCGTACGATTACGGGAGGTGTTGGCATTGCGTAAGGTGATTTCTGCTGAATGGATGAAATTGAAGCGCAATCGGATCTTCGCTGTTTGTTCGCTGCTGACCTTATTTGCCTCGGCGTTTATGGTGTTTAAGGACTTGGTTATCGTTGAGAGCCCCATCGAAGACTATCGTTTCTGGCTACCAACGGTCTATCTAGTTGTTGGGGCACTGCTGTCGATCATGAGCGGGTTCATCATCACGTTCTTGCTGCAGCGAGAATATGAAGACCGCACCATCAATAATGTATTGACCGCGCCAACCTCCAGACTGCGCTTTCTTTTAGGAAAATTAGCGATTTGGCTGATTTGGTATGTCGGAACCTTGATCGGGGTCGTGATCATTTATACGATCGGCGGCTGGCTGATTTATCCGGATACTTTTGGTTTAACAGGAACCAAAAGCTTAGTAACAACACTTCTAAAATATTGTCTATTGGCTTTTGTCGCTGCGATCCCGTTATTAACGGTGAGTGTCATGCAGCGAAAAGTGTTCTATCCAACGATCATGATCGCCTTGGCTTTTACCGGAATCCAAATGTTTGCGGTTAATATGCCCTACAAATTTGCCCGGATCATTCCTTGGTCAGCAGTGGTGGTTCAAAGTTTAGCTGAGCTGCCCTTTAAAGATGATCTGATAACCCTTGGAAGCATCTTTTTGACGGGGATCATTGGTTTTGTGGCAGCTTATTGGCTGTTTAAGAAGCAGGATTTGTAAGGATTTTGATTTTAGTCTGTACAAGATTGACTGAAAGATGCCATACTTATAGATAAACGAAGAGAGAAACTGCCGTTTAAGACAGAGATAATGGCAACGACGGAAGGAAGATTGTGCAGGTTTAGCTCTACGAACTGAAGGAGGAGTTATGAAAGATTCTGTGATGCAGCAGCGGATCGAAACGTTTAAGGCGTTTGGCGAGACGCTAAAGAGTGCGAAGGTTTATTTTCGCGAAGATTGGGAAGTGTTTTACTTTGATTTGCAGGGCAAGATGTTTGGGATGATGAGCAATCAAGCGAGTCAGGATGCCATCATTACCTTGAAAAATCTGCCGGAAAAAAATGAAGAGCTGCGGGAAATCTATGCGGGGATAGTGATTCCGGGATATTATACGAACAAAAATCATTGGAACTCGATCAAGCTGGCCAGCGATGAATTGCCGGATGAGGCCATCAAGCAACTGATCGAAACGTCCTATCGGTTGGTCTATCAAAAGCTGACGAAAAAGCAAAAAGCTGAAATCGAAGAATAAAAAAATGGCGCTGCAAATTATGCAGCGTCATTTTCGTTCTTTTTTTCTGACCAATGCAGCGCAAGGTAGTATCCTGTGATACCCATACCAATTAAAAAGCAGGCGGCATCGAAGCTGTTCACGTCTGGTTTGAAGAGCGCAAAGAGGATCACGACGATCAGCCAATTTGCTATCCCCCATAAAACATTTGTGGAGGCAGAAGCCGGTTTTTTCCAAGGCACGTCCCATTTTTCAGCAGTAATGCCTTTGACAAAGTGGGGAACACCGTTCGCAAACAGCATACCCAAAACGATACAAATAATTGAATCCATTGTAATCTTCTCCCTCTGATGTGTTCACCCAGTAGTATACCTCTTTCCGAAATATTTTTCTGCCTATTTTTGAAATAAATTCTTGAAAGCTGAGCAGAGGATTTAACAGTTATCAGATTTTGATGTTAAGGTAGAAAAAGAAATGACAGCAGGTCTAACGAACTTCGGATCATAAAGACTGAATGATACGTTAGGCTTATAAAACAAGGAGGAATTGCTGATGAAAGCACCATTGATTACGATGAATGACGGGCATCAGATACCGGCGATCGGCTTAGGTACGTATCAGATTCGCGGAGGAGCGGGACTTGATCAAGTCTTGACGGCGATCCAAGATGGCTACCGTCTGTTAGACACCTCCACCAATTATGACAGTGAAGGAATCGTAGGCGAGGCGATCCGCCGTTCCGGGATTCCCCGTTCTGAATTTTTTGTAACAACGAAATTACCTGGCAAGTACCATCACTATGAGGATGCCTTGATGATGATCCAAGAATCCTTATTCCGAATGGGACTGGATTATTTTGATTTGTACTTGATCCATTGGCCGTTGCCAAAACGCGGATTATACGTAGAAGCGTGGCAAGCTTTAGTGACGGCGCAAAAACTAGGTTTGATTCGTTCTATTGGAGTTTCTAATTTTGAGCCGGAGCATTTAGACAAAATCATTGAGGAAACAGGTGTGTCACCTGCGATCAACCAAATCGAGCTCCATCCTTATTGGGTGCAGGAACGTATGGTGAAGGCCAATGAAGAACGCGGGATCATATCTGAAGCGTGGAGTCCCTTAGGCCGCGGCAGCGATGCGCTGAAGGAAGCTGTAATTACTGAATTAGCTGAAAAATACGAAAAGAATCCGGCACAAATTATTTTGCGCTGGCATACTCAACGCGGGATCATTCCGATTCCTAAATCACGCAATCTGCTGCATCAACGGGAAAATTTAGACATTTATGATTTTGAATTGACGCAAACAGAGATTGAACGAATCAATTTGCTGGAAAAAGCGGATGGGCGGATCGAAGGTCAAGATCCTAATGAATACGAAGAGTTCGATTAAGAGCATAGATGATTTTCCGCCAACTTTAACAAAAAAATAAGCTAACTGGACATATTTCTTTGCTAAAAGAAAGAATATTTGATAATAATTAATTTTTCATTCAAAAACGTTTTCACTTGTGGCATACTGAAAAGTAAGAAGATGCTTCAAGGGAGGACGCAATGAAAAAAGTAGTGGCACTGGTTGGTGTGTTGGCGGCGGCGTTTCTAATCTTTTGGTTTGTTCAAAAGAATGACGTTGCAGTCGAAGACAAGTCGACGCCTGACTTTTCTCAGACAGAGCAGGTGGCGCCAAATGAAGATTTTTTCACGAATCGTGATTTGAATGAGCTGGATCAGGTAAACTATCCGCGCCATAAGGAGCTGATGGATGATCTGACTGGTGAAGAAAAATTAGTAAGAAAATCTACGCAAAAAGAATTCGTCGGAGCAAGGGCCAATGAAGACGGTCTTTCTTGGACGGGCTATTTCGAAAAGTAAAAAACGTTTTGATCGTTTAGCGATCAAAGCGTTTTTTTTCGTTCTATTTTTATAAATTCACCTGACGAAAGCGTTTAGCTGAAACTTTGTAGGCTCCCCACATCGCGACGACATAGATCAGAACTCCCGCTGCTAAAATTGGCAGCTGTTTGAGCTGACCAGCGAAGGTGACGGTATCCAGCCAAGCCAGCATCGGAAAGTGGACACTAACTTCGACGATGATCGCAAGAACGGTTGCGAAGAATAGTCCTTTTAAAAAAGAGGTGCCAACCTTATAGACTGTCTGAAAATAACTAGTTAAAAAGATGAAATTAAAGCAAGCAAAGATCATCAAGCCAAAGCCGTAAAAGGCAACATTCGCTTCGATCCCGACCGGATTAGGCAGGGAGAATAAGCGCAGCCGTAAAAAGGCAAAGGGGATAGAAAACACGATCGTCACAAGCTGCGATACCAGCAGCACCAGCCATTTGCCTAAAACAACTTCGGACCTTTTCAGCGGCAGCAGAGTGGTGTAATAGATATCATTGGTTTCCCGTGTATACATCAAATTAACGAAATTCCCGATCAAGCTGAAGAGAAAGACCATCATATAAGGGTAGCCAGGAATCAGGACAAGCGGCCCCATCAAGGCAAAGATAAATAAGTTGGGATGGGCTGCTAAACGAAGCTCCTTATAAAGTAAATTAGAATTCATAATGTTTCCCCTCCATTCGCACCATGATGTCTTCGAGGCTAAGCATCGCCGTTTCATCTGGCCGTTTCAGTTTTTGGAAATACGCGATAAATTCCTGTTTAGGAGCCTCTTTGACTAATTTCCCCTCTTTGATATAAACGATCGCATCCGCACATTTTTCCAGATCGGAGGTAATGTGGGTGGAGAAAAGAATACTCTTATCCCCATTTTTGACGATTTGCAGGAAGATCTCGATCAGCTCATCTCGCGATACCGGATCGAGTCCGCTGGTGGGTTCATCGAAAATAAATAATTTTGCTTGGTGAGAAAGGGCTAAGGCGATTAAATATTTCACCCGCATCCCCGCCGAAAGCTCCTTGACCTTTTTATTCGGATCTAAGGAAAACAATTTTAGAAATTTTTGATATGCTGCTTCATCCCAATCGTCATAAAATCGTTTCGTGACCATCGTGATATCTTTGAGCTTCTTCTCTTTATAAAAATCGATCCCGCCTAAAACGACACCGGTCTTTTGCTTGCAGCTCTGCTCGTTTTCCAAAAAGTTTTTTTCAAACATCGTGACTTTTCCATGATCGACAGGGATCAGGTTCAATAAAGCTTTTAAGATGGTGGTTTTCCCAGCCCCATTGACGCCGATCAAACCAATAATCTTTCCCGCCGGTACTTGAAAGCTGACATTTTCCAATGTGAATGTCGGGTAATTTTTCGTAAGCTCCGTTACTTCCAGCAGGTTCATCAGGATTCCTCCTTATGGTCAAAATATGACTCGAACATATTTCCTGTTCGTTCCATAAATACCTTACTATCAACTAGCGCGAGACCCGAGGTTGCCGGATCTGTGTCGCCTAGCACCACTAGAGTATCGCCCGTTTCAATATTGAACAGGTCACGAGCTTTTTTCGGCAGGACGATCTGACCGCGGGTACCTACGGGAACGATGCCGAAGATATGCTTGCCGGCAGGACCAATAGGCAGCCCCGCTTCTTCTTGATTGTGCCGGATCAAATCGGTCAAAGTCACATCATAAAGAGTTGCCAGAGCATCACATTTCAGTACATCAGGTAAAGAATCTCCATTCTCCCATTTAGCGACCGCTTGGCGCGAGACATCCAATCTTTCTGCCACGTAATCCAGTGACCAATTATTTCGATTTCTTAACGACCGCAAGTTGCTGGCAATCGGACTATTCTGATTATTCATACTTTTCAACCTCCTTAATTACACTTTAGCTTAACTGATCAAAAAATAGAACCAACCAAATATGACGAAATTGGTTAGCTTTGGTTACGTGATAGAAGACAAAGTTCTTGTTAATGGCTGCATCGGAATTTTAGGAATTGATCGGCCAAACTTTTGCTTGTGAATCGTTCGTGAAGAGTTGCGAATGCTTCACGCTTTTTTGTACATAACTGTACAAGCAGGGTGAAGGACGAAATCCAATAGAGAACGTACAATAAATATTGAAGTCAAGAAAGGGATGTTCGAATGAAAAAAAGTGTATTGTTGGTTTGTTCGATAACACTAGCGGCATTTGCGGCACCAGCCTTTACTCAGGCAGAAGAGACCACGGAAAGTACGACAATAACCACAAGCAGTACGGCGCTAGAAAACGAAAGCGCTGAAAGCGTTCTTTCGACCGAAACACCAGCAGCTGCGACACAAGAATCGTCTGCGGATCAAAATACAGCCGCCACCACGCAACCGCAAACAGCAGTTGTGAATGGAGAAGTAGTAGAGCTGGAACCGCCTCATAAAGAGGGTCAGGCTGAAGCAAATGCGACTCAAGCACCAAAAGAAGAATTAATCGAGGGAAATGCCCGCAGCTTTAGAGCTGCCGCGGCATCCGTTCCGATGTACCGCCTATACAATCCAAATAGCGGCGAGCATTTTTATACGAAGACCACCAGCGAGCGGGATCACCTGCGCTCGGTCGGCTGGCGTTATGAGGGAATCGGCTGGCAGGCACCGACTGGCGGAAATCCTGTTTATCGCTTGTATAATCCGAATGCGGGGGATCATCATTATACGTTGAATGCTGGCGAACGGGATCATCTGAAAAAAGTTGGCTGGCGTTATGAAGGAATCTCTTGGTATTCGCCAAGTTCAGGTACTCCCTTATATCGCTTATATAATCCAAATGCAAAAGCCGGCGCGCATCATTACACACCGATTACCTCTGAACGAGACCAGTTGAAAAAGGCTGGTTGGCGTTATGAGGGGATTGCCTGGTATGCGGTGGGCAGCGGACAGCAGAGCTATGAGGATTACCGCTTGTTAGGCGTGAAAAACTACAATCAATATGCTTTGGGAGCACCAAGCGGCTGCGAAGGGGCATCCCTGCTTCAAGCATTGCAATATAAAGGGAAAATCACGAATTGGAGTCTGCGTTCCTTCTTAAACACGATTCCGAAATCATCGAATGGCAATCCCAACAGTGGATTTGTCGGTTCGCCTTTTGTGGAGAATTCGTACACCTATTCAGCGATCTATCCGGCGCCATTGACCACTTGGGGGCAAAAATACGGCAATGTTCAAAATATTTCCGGCAGCTCGATGAATACCCTGATCAACGAAGTGAAAAACGGCAATCCCGTCGTGGCATGGGTAACGATCAATTTCCAACCGATTCGTTGGGGGAATTGGAGCTTTGGCGTTGCGGCCAACAACAATCATGCAGTTACCTTAGACGGCTTCAATAAAGCGGGCAATCAAGTCCATGTGTCTGACCCCATCAGCGGTTCATACTGGTTGAACCGGACGACCTTCGAGAATATCTACAATGCTAGAAAATACGCGGTAGTCGTTCGTTAAAAGTGAGCAAAATAAAAAAGCGGCGCAAGCCGCTTTTTTTATTTACCCTCCGCCCATTAGGAAGTCAAGGATATTCCAGCCGTCAGAAGTTTCTCCGCGGTAAAGCTCTGTGTACCCGCATCGTTTACAACTGATGGTAGTAAATTTTTTGTTTTGAACATCGAAAATCTTCGCAAAGTTTCCGCCAGTCGCTTGGAACTGATCGGATGTATAATGCTGCGACCCGCACTTATCACAAACGTATTGTTTCCTTTCCATTATTCCCACTCCTTTATATAAATTAGTTTCTTATTGCTTTAAATTATAGCAAATCCAGCGCCGCGGACATCCGTCTTTAGGAGTATCTATTAAAATATTTTTTGACAAGGCTCGCTTTTTTTGGTTAAATAAGAACATACGTTCGTATAAAAGGATGGCAACTTCCTTTTTCGCAGTTTGGTAAGTACAACGTTACCTCTAGCATTTTAGAAAATAAGGAGTGATTTTCGATGGAACTGGAAAGAAAAATAGAAATTTTAGCCGAATCTGCGAAATACGATGTTTCCTGTTCCAGCAGCGGCGTTGAAAATAATACACGGCCGGGAACAGTCGGCAGCACGCAGGTTTCAGGGATCTGTCATTCGTTTACACCGGATGGCCGATGTGTGTCCTTATTGAAGCTGCTCTTTACCAATGCGTGTATTTTTGATTGCCATTACTGTATCAATCGGAAATCCAACGCTATTCCCCGAGCGACCTTCACGCCGCAAGAAGTGGCGGATTTAACCATGGATTTCTATATGCGCAACTATATCGAAGGGCTGTTCTTGAGTTCGGCAATCATTAAAAGTGCGGACTACACTTGCGAGCTTTTGATTAAGACCTTGAAAATCTTGCGCGAAGAAAAAGGCTTTCGCGGGTACATCCACGTCAAGGCGATTCCCGGTGCGGATGAAAAATTGATCGAGGAGTTAGGCTTTCTGGCAGACCGTATGAGCGTCAATGTCGAACTGCCTTCCCGCGAAAGTCTAAAATTGCTGGCTCCGGATAAAGATCCGTTTGACTTATACAAACCCATGAAGCAGATTACAACGGTAAAGAAAGAACAGGAATTTTTACCAGCGGTTCGGCGCGGACCGAGCTTCGTGCCGGCCGGCCAGTCAACGCAGATGATTATCGGAGCCAGTCCTGAGAGTGATCGTTCGATCGTGAAGATTTCAGAGAATTTGTATCAAAAATATCAATTGAAGCGGGTGTACTATTCGGCGTATATCCCAGTCAATCAGGATAATTTATTGCCAGCGGTAACTACCGAGCCGCCATTGCTGCGGGAGCATCGCTTGTATCAGGCCGATTGGCTGCTGCGCTACTATAAATTTACGGCCGATGAGATTTTATCAGAGGACAAGCCGAATTTTAATCTCTATCTTGATCCTAAAGCCAATTGGGCGGTGCAAAACTATCAGCGCTTCCCCGTCGATGTACAGACCGCAAGCTACGATCAGCTGCTGCGAGTCCCGGGGATCGGCCCAAAAAGTGCGCAAAACATCGTAAAAGCACGAAAATATTATCGGCTGCATCTGACGGATTTAAAAAAATTAGGGATCGTGATCAAACGGGCGCAATACTTCATCGCCTGCAATCACGAGACACCTGCGGGCTTGATCAAAGACCCAGAGTGGATCATTACTTCTTTGATCTCCTCAAAGCAATATCAAGTATTGAAGAAACACAACACACAATCAACCAGCGAACAGCTGTCATTGTTTGATGTGGAACGGTTTGAACATGCAAAGAGTAGGTGAGTAAAATGCGAGAATCAGCGGAGCATTGGGAGTATGATGGGAGTTTTCTAGGATTTATGACGATCGTGGACCGCAGCTTTCGCGCGCAAAAATTCCCGTCTTTGATTCTTTCACCGGAAACCGCGGTAGAAAGTTTGTTTTTGACGGAGTGGATCGCAACCGATGCTGTGCGGGGCGAAAAAATTTATCGCAGGCTGCGGCAGCGACTGCGGCCGGAGAATTTTTTGTTTATTCAAAATGGTTTCTACGCGACCCTCGAAGGCAAAGAGCGCTACTTGTTAGACGCTATCGAGATCGCCCTG
The DNA here is from genome assembly GCF_005405485.1 of Enterococcus hulanensis. Lineage (GTDB taxonomy): Bacteria > Bacillota > Bacilli > Lactobacillales > Enterococcaceae > Enterococcus_A > Enterococcus_A hulanensis. Next base: position 196,315 of record NZ_BJED01000005.1, read on the forward strand.
CAGACCAAAGATTTATTGGAAAATCATTTAGGACATCCCTCGATCTTGGCATTACGAAAAAGCATTCGAACTCTATTAGGCGAGAACCATGCCTTGACAGGCTTTGTCCGATTTGAATATGTCGGAGACGTACTATTCAGCAAAATCAATCCAAAGCATTATGTGATGCCGTATCTTTGTCCCCATTTTGCGGAACGTTATCCGCAGGAAAAAATCATGATCTATGATGAGACCCATGAGCTATTGGGAATCATCGATCATGGGGATATCCATTTAATGGAAAATACCAGCTGTCCAGAATTTGCCGAGGCGAGTAACGAACAGGAGATTCGCCAGCAATGGAAAACTTTTTTACGAGCCGTTACAATCAATGAACGAGCAAATTACGTAGCGCAACGCAATCATCTGCCCCTGCGTTTTCGTGGGAACATGACCGAGTTCAAGGCTTAGGCAAGTACACACCTTTTTGAGCGAGATTGGTCAGACATTCTTCCAGATAGGCATCGTTGTGTTCGGGATATAACGGATGGGTAACCGGCAACGGCTCGTTGACCTTCAGTGGAGGCAGCATCTTCCCACGATATAACGGGTTGTACCACAAGGGATCAGGTGTATAGCCCCGCCGCTCCATTTCCCTCATGACCAGTAAATGAAATTGGAACAGCTTATAGTAAGGATGGGTAAAGACGTAATCGACCGTCGCGTGTTTCTTCCCCCAGCCTTTGCCGCGCAACGCCGCTATTTCACGATGCTGTCCTAACAGCTGCTGGCGAGGGAGCAAGGGGATCAGTTTTTCATGCCAAAGCCGCATATTTTTTCCTCCGTTCTTGTTTCAATCAATTTTTCCATAAATCGCCAGCGCTGACGAATGATTTGCTTGAAGGGCTTTGCTTTTATGATTTTTCCGTTCTGATTTATAATAGGATTCATTAGGAAGCGAGTGAATCACATGGAAGAGAAAAAAACACAAGGCTCGATGGCGGTTCTGGCAGCGCTGTTTGCTAATGTGCTGGTAGCGGTCAGTAAATTTATCGGCTATATGCTCAGCGGCAGCGCGGCGATGATGAATGAAAGTATCCACAGTGTGGTGGATTGCAGTAACCAAATTCTACTATTATTTGGCGATCGCCGGGCGGCCCGCGGACAAAGCGAGCTCCATCAGTTCGGTGAAGGACGTGCGAAATATTTTTTTAGTACGATCGTAGCCACGATGCTATTTTTCGGCGGGGGCGCATTAGGTATTTGGGAAGCGGTAGAAAAATTATTCCATCCCAGCCATGAAGTAGCCAACCCCTTGATCGTATTAGGGATCTTAGCTTTCGGCATCTTAGTCGAAGGAAGCTCTTTGCGAATAGCCGTCAAAGAAATTCGCGAACTGAACACAGAGAAGCTGCCTTTATTCAAATTTTTACACGAAAGCCGCCACAGTGAAATCTTGATCATTTTCACGGAAGATTTCTGTGCGGTGATCGGTCTAGTGCTGGCAATCATTGGGACAGTGTTGACGATGGCTACGGGCAATCCGATGTTTGATGCCTTGAGCGGATTATTGATCGGAATGATGCTGCTGTTTGCTTCGATCTTTTTAGCGCGAGAATTTTACAGCCTAATCATTGGAGAAAGTGTTTCTAAAAATGATTTGGATAAAATCCAAAATGCCTTCAAACGAGCGGAAGTCAAAAAAGTGATCGACATCAAAACAGTCCACTTAGGCCCAACGGAAGTCATGATTGCCGCAAAAATCGACATCGCCGATTCTTATGAAGGCGTCAGTTATGATGTGGTCAATCAAATCGAGCGGGTGATCCGCAAGGCCTTACCAGATAAAAAAGCCTACATTTATATCGAAACCGACGAATACGATCCAGACTACGATCGAAAACGCAAAAAAAAATCGGACACATAACCCCCTTGTGCCCGATTTTTGCGAGTCCAACTTTTCGCAGTTAGTTAAGTTCTGATAACGTAGCTACATAATAAATTAAGCTACAGTGACAAGACGTTTAGTTGGATCGTATGCGAAGTGAGGTTAAAAATATTTTCCGGTTTTTGGAAAATATTCACCTTTTCATCGAAGTAGCTGCCAGTTCTACTTCCTGCTTTAGCAGGATAGTAGAATGGTATGCGTACGAGAATAGTTTCATTTTTCTGTTTTTTTAGAAAAATGATTACCACACCCGGAGCTAGCTGCGAGTCCAACTTTTCGCAGTTAGTTAAGTTCTGATAACGTAGCTACATAATAAATTAAGCTACAGTGACAAGACG
>NZ_BJED01000005.1:198679-235407 GCF_005405485.1 Enterococcus hulanensis
GAATAGTTTCATTTTTCTGTTTTTTTAGAAAAATGATTACCACACCCGGAGCTAGCTGCGAGTCCAACTTTTCGCAGCTAACTGAATTCTGATAACGTAGCTACATATAAATTAAGTTACAGTGACAAGACGTCTAGTTGGATCGTATGCGAAGTGAGGTTAAAAATATTTTCCGGTTTTTGGAAAATATTCACCGCCAGATCCACACTAATAATTAATCAAAAGGAGGGTATCGAATGTCTTCATTGCGATTCTTTTTCACTTATTCACGAGAATTTCTTCGCCACTGGGGAAGTTACATACTGTTGATCGTCGGGACCAATATCGTTTTAGAAATGCTGGTGATCCCCATTGTCCAGTTTTTAGTGGCGTTCATTTTAAAGCGAGGGAATATCCCGTATGTTTCCAACACGAATATTCTAACGATCGTAACGAAACATCCGGGTGTCCTAGCAGCCCTGCTGCTGCTTTTGGCACTGGTACTGACATTGGTTTTTCTGCAGTTCACCTTTCAATTGTTCAGTATCAAAAGCATCCAAACGAAGGATAACCGTTCGTTGTGGGAACTTTTCAAGCAATCGTTGTATCAAATGCGTCATTTGCGTCCGGCGACATTCTTTTTCTTCCTATTTTATTTTGTGTTGATTTTGCCTTTTGCCAATGCGATTTTCCGTACACCATTATTAAGTAAAGTCACGATCCCAGTTTTTATTTTGGACTATCTGAGTGAAAATACCGTGTTTCTTCTATTATTAATGGTTGCTTCTGTGGCTGTATCCTACATTGGGATACGTTTATTGTTTGTGCTGCCGCTGATGATTTTTTCTGACGAGCCGCCCAAACAAGCAGTAGCGAAAAGTTTAGAGCTGACCCATCATCGCTATTGGCATTATGCGTGGCGAATCTTTATCCTGACGGTGTTCTTAACGATCATTTCCTATGTAGGCTATGGTCTGAGTTTTGGTCTGCAGGTAGTTCTTGATTCGCTGCCGAAGCCAATTCCTGCAATCGGTGCGATGGTCACCTTGACGAGTATCCAGCTTTTCAGCCAGTTGATGCTGGCATGGGCGACGGTTTTATATTTCAGTGTTCTGGTTCAAAAATTTTATCCATTGGTGATCAGCGGCGAACGCCCGCTGCGGTTAATTCGTCCCAGTCTATGGACACGGATCGCCGCAGTAGTATTAGTTGTCTTTTTAGGCGGGACGACCTTGCTTAGCAACGTCCTTTATTTGACCGGGTTGGGAGATTCGATCCCTTTAACGATCTCTCATCGTGGCGTCGATAATGGCAATGGGGTGCAAAATACGATTCCTGCGATGGCTGCTACCATCAAAGAAAAGCCCGACTATATTGAGATGGATATTCAAGAAACCAAAGATCATCAATTCGTTGTATTCCATGATAAAAATTTCAGAAAATTAACTGGAAGAGATAAAACAGCTCATGAATTGACGTTAAGCGAAACTCAAGATTTGCAGGCAGTTGAAAATGGCCACGTAGCGCCTATCGCAAGTTTCGACGATTATTTGGCTTTTGCGAATGACCATCAGCAAAAATTATTGATTGAGATCAAAACAAATTCGACGGATTCAAAAGAAATGGTCGATCGCTTCATTGAAAAGTATCAGCAAAATATTTTGACCCATCACCATCGAATTCACTCCTTGGACTATGATGTAGTTACCGAGTTGAAGGAGAAGGCACCAAAGTTGTATGTCAGTTACGTCTTGCCTTATAATTTAGTATTCCCGCAGACACCGGCGAATGCTTATACAATGGAAGAAACAACGCTGACAAGCGATTTCGTTCGACGCGCACATTTAGAAAAGAAGGATGTGTACGCTTGGACAGTCAACGATGCCGATTCGATGGATCGAATGATCTCTTTAAATGTTAACGGCATTGTTACCGATGATCTGAAAACATTGCAGGAACAGATCAAAACATATGAAGAAACCCCTTCGTATGCTAAGCGGATCGAGCTGTATATCAATCGCCTGCCGGCACTGGATGAACGAATCAGCGAGAATTAGGGCAAAGCTAAGAAAATTCATTAAATTTCCATAGAGTTTTCGCAAAAGATTTTCGAACACCTGCCTGCTCTATGGTAGAATAGCTATATATTTCACAAAGGATGTCAGTTCTATTCTCAGCAGTTTCAGGTCGAGATAGCCAACTGTGCAGCCAAGCCAATTGAGGCTAAAGGATTAAAGGAGATTATAATGAAAAAACGAGGTTTCGAAGTAACAGCAGCTTATCAAGATAAAGAGATCAACTTGCCAAAGCGGGCAACCAAAAATGCGGCGGGCTATGATTTTGAAGCTGCAGCAGATATCGTGATCCCAGCGGTTTGGAAACAGATCATTCAGCATTTTACCAAAGGTTCTGAAGTATCTGAAAAAATCGTTAAACCTGTATTGGTTCCAACAGGGATCAAAGCTTACATGGGACAAGATGAATACTTGCAATTAGCGAATCGTTCCAGCAACCCGTTGAAGCGTTTCTTAACATTAAGCAACGGCGTGGGCGTGATCGATAGCGATTATTACAATAACCCTGATAATGAAGGGCACATTATGTTTCAATTTTCAAATTTTGGTTTGACAGATGTCCAAATCAAAAAAGGCGAACGGATCGGACAAGGGATTTTCTTGCCATTTCTTAAAGCCGATAATGATGAAGCGGAAGCTGAACGAACAGGCGGTTTCGGTTCATCGGATAAAAATTAAACGAGTGAGGCGAAGGTTTTGGCAAAGAAAACCAAGACACAATTTATCTGCCAAGAATGTGGTTATGTTTCACCTAAGTATTTAGGGCGGTGTCCTAACTGCGGAAGCTGGAACACGATGGTGGAAGAGATTGAACAAAATCATCCTGAGGATCGTCGCAATCGTGTCAGTATTACAGGAGAGCGTGCGACACCCACCAAACTAAAAGATGTCGTCTTTAAAAAGGAAACGCGAGTTCAAACCGATTTAGCAGAATTGAATCGGGTCTTAGGCGGTGGTGTCGTTCCGGGTTCGTTGGTATTGATCGGCGGGGATCCTGGTATCGGGAAATCTACTTTGCTGCTGCAAGTGTCCCACCAGCTGGCTGCGACCGGCGGGACTGTTTTATATGTTTCCGGAGAAGAAAGTGCCCAGCAGATCAAATTGCGGGCGGAACGTTTAGGCTCAAGCGATACTGACTTTTATTTGTACGCAGAAACAGACATGGGGGAGATCAGCCGAACGATCGAAAATCTGAAGCCGGATTACGTGATCATCGACTCGATCCAAACTATGACCCAACCAGATATTACCAGTGTGGCAGGCTCGGTCAGTCAAGTCCGCGAAACAACGGCGGAACTATTGAAGCTGGCGAAAACCAATGGAATAGCTATTTTCATCGTGGGTCACGTAACTAAAGAAGGCAATATTGCTGGACCTCGTATGCTGGAGCACATGGTGGATACTGTTTTATACTTTGAAGGAGAACAGCACCACAGCTTCCGTATCCTGCGAGCAGTAAAAAACCGCTTTGGGTCCACCAATGAAATCGGGATTTTTGAAATGCGGGAACGCGGTTTAGTCGAAGTGGCTAACCCTTCCCAAGTTTTCTTAGAGGAACGCTTGGAAGGCGCTACGGGTTCAGCTATCGTCGTAGCCATGGAAGGCAGCCGGCCGATTTTGGTCGAAGTGCAGGCTCTGGTAACACCAACGGTTTTCGGCAATGCGAAGCGAACGACGACTGGACTGGATTTTAACCGAGTCTCTTTGATCATGGCGGTCTTGGAAAAACGCGCAGGCTTGTTGCTGCAGAATCAGGATGCCTACTTGAAAGCGGCGGGCGGTGTGAAGTTAAATGAACCCGCTATCGACTTGGCTGTGGCTGTCGCGATTGCTTCCAGCTATAAAGAAAATGGCACGGAAGCGACTGAGTGTTTTATCGGTGAAATTGGTTTGACCGGTGAGATTCGTCGAGTCAACAGTATCGAACAGCGGGTCAAAGAAGCTAGCAAGCTAGGGTTCAAAAAAATCTATCTGCCTAAGAATAATATGGGCGATTGGAAACCGCCAAAGGGAATCGACTTGATCCCGGTGGCGACATTAGGAGAAACACTAAGAAAAGTATTTCGTTAATTAAGGCGGTGTCAGGAAAATTTTCTGGCACGCCCTTTAATCAAAGGTATTTACCTTAATAATTAATAGAATTTAGGAGGGATGGCATGCAAAAACGTGTGTTGACAGTGATTGTTCTTATTGTTGGGATTAGTTTAGGAGTTACTTTACTACCCGCAGCATGGACAGCAATTGGTTATGCAGACAACATGTGGTTGAATAATTCACTTACGAACGGCCTAATCGGTGCAATTATTTTTTATATTATTTCTTTGGCAATCGTAGAACCAATCACAGTTGGTGTGAAAAAAATTGAGAAACAATTAAACGAACTTAGCTTGACTTATATCTTATTTGGAGTGGTGGGTGCGATCTTAGGATTGACACTAGGATTGATTGGGACGACCCCGTTGTATCAGATCCCGCTTCCATTTATCAATAGTGCTTTGCCGATCTTGATTATGCTGCTGTTGGGCTATTTAGGATTTCGGATGGGAACGACACGGATCGATGAATTGAAAAAATTCTTCACTAGTCGGAACAAAAAAGCGGAGACAAATGATGGTGAGGTTTTAGAACGTAAAGCCGATGATCATTTCCATAAATATAAAATTTTGGACACGAGTGTTATCATCGATGGAAGAATCTACGATATTGCGAAAAGCGGCTTTTTAGAAGGGGTCTTAATGATTCCCAACTTTGTTTTATATGAATTGCAATACATCGCCGATTCCGGCGACAGCTTGAAACGGGTGCGGGGACGCCGCGGATTGGATATCTTGAACTCTTTGCAAAAAGAGGAAGGGATTGTCGTTGAAATGTATGACGGGGATTTTGAAGATATCAGTGAAGTTGACAGCAAATTGATCAAATTGGCTAAATTGCTGGATGGCGTTATCGTAACCAATGACTACAACTTGAATAAGGTTTCAGAATTCCAAAATGTAGCCGTCTTAAACATCAATGCTTTGGCTAATGCGGTGAAACCAGTCGTGATCCCCGGAGAGAATATGAATGTCTTGGTAGTGAAGGCCGGAACAGAGCGCCAACAAGGGGTCGCTTATCTGGATGACGGTACGATGGTCGTCGTGGAAGATGGCCAGCATTATATGAATGAACACATCGAAGTTGTCGTGACGAGTGCCTTGCAAACAGCTGCTGGACGAATGATTTTTGCCAAGCCTGCTCATTCGAGCCGCAACATCAAAGACGATTCACCTGAGAAAAAGTTAGATTACACGAACGAAAAGGCTGGAAAATAACAGAGCAGCTTTACTAAACAGTGGATTGATTGTACAATTTGTGTTGAGTAGCAAATGATTTTCATTTGTTAAATAAGCGGGAAAGAGGAACTAATATATGTCGAAAATACGTGTGCGCTACGCACCAAGTCCAACTGGACACCTACACATCGGAAATGCCCGAACAGCGTTGTTCAATTATCTATTTGCTCGCCACAATGATGGAGAATTCATCATTCGAATCGAGGACACTGATTTAAAACGAAATATCGAAGGCGGCGAGAAAAGTCAGCTGGAAAACCTTGCATGGCTGGGAATCGATTGGGATGAGTCTCCAGAAAACCCTGGGAAATATGGTCCTTACCGCCAATCAGAACGACGTGAAGTTTATCAACCATTGATCGATCAACTACTGATGAGCAACTTAGCATATAAATGCTATTGTACCTCTGAAGAGCTGGAGGAAGAACGTGAAGCGCAACGTGCTCGCGGCGAGATGCCTCATTATGCTGGCAAGTGTGCAAATCTTACACCAGAAGAACAAGCGGAAAAAGAAGCGCAAGGACTGGAACCTGTTATTCGTTTCCGTGTTCCGCGCAATACAAGCTTTGCGTTTGACGACATGGTCAAAGGTGAGATCAGCTTTGAATCTGACAATGTCGGCGGCGATTTCATTATCCAAAAACGCGATGGAATGCCGACTTACAACTTCGCTGTAGCAGTAGATGATCATTTGATGAAGATCACACACGTGCTGCGTGGGGACGATCACATTGCCAATACACCAAAACAATTGATGATCTACGATGCTTTCGGTTGGCCTCGTCCAACGTTCGGCCATATGACATTAATCATCAATACTGAAACGGGTAAAAAATTAAGCAAGCGTGACGAAAGTATTTTACAATTTATCGAACAGTATCGTGAATTAGGCTATCTGCCAGAAGCGATGTTCAACTTTATTACTTTGTTGGGCTGGTCACCAGTTGGCGAAGACGAGATCTTCTCGCAAGAAGAGTTGATCAAGCTTTTCGATACAAAACGATTAAGCAAATCACCTGCGTCCTTTGACCAAAAGAAATTAGAGTGGGTCAATAACCATTACATCAAAGCGATGGACTTGGATAAATTAACTGACTTGTGCTTGCCGTATTTAATTCAGGCTGGTAAAGTCGAAGAAAATCCAACACCTGAACGTAAAGATTGGGTGAAACGCGTAGTCAGCTTGTATCAACCGCAAATGAGTTACGCAGCAGAAATCACTGAAGTTTCTAGTTTGTTCTTCCAAGATCATCTTGAATTAGACGAGGCTGCTAAAGAAGTTTTAGCAGGTGAAAGTGTTTCGACTGTTTTAGCTGCGTTCAAAGCACAGCTGGAAGGGTTAGAAACAGTGGATGCAGCAGGCGTTTTGGCTTCAATCAAAGCTGTTCAAAAAGAAACAGGCGTTAAAGGAAAGAATCTGTGGATGCCGATCCGCGTAGCAGTCAGCGGCGTGGTCCATGGACCAGAATTACCAGAAACAGTAGAATTATTAGGCAAAGAAAAAGCCTTAGCACATTTAGATCAAGTAATGTAAACACAAAGAAGAGAAGAAGTAGTAAGCGGTGATTTTTCAGAGAGACTGCGGATGGTGAAAGCAGTCAAATCAACCCTTACGAAATGCATCTCCGAGTGGTCTCAGCGATATGTAGCTGAGGACGGTTCACAGACGTTACCTGTTTCAAGGCAATAATTAATTGCAAACAAAAGTGGGACCACGTAAAAGCGTCTTTTGAGGAAACTCAAAAGACGCTTTTATTTTGCGAGTTGGACTTTTTGCAGTTTACATAGTAGAAAGGGAAGACAACATAGTTATCACTTACTATTGATCGCACAGTATAGTCCAATCGTATGTGCGATGAGAATCAAACTAACTTTTTCGTTCTTTGAAAAAGTTAATTCCTCAAAACGAATTAACTGCCAGCTTTTTTCTTCCTGCTTTAGCAGGTTAGAAAAATGGTATGCGTAATGAGAATCTGAGTCATTTTTCGTGGTTTTCGAAAAATGATCTCCTTAACGCGAGGTAACTGCGAGTTAGACTTTTTGCAGTGCATGAAGATACAAACATTATTTAAATAGTCTGGATTCGACTTGTCAGTTTTCAAAGTTAGGGGAAACCTGACAAGCAATAATAAAAAAAGGGGTTGAGGTTAATGGGATGGTGGCAAGAAGCAATCGCAGCAGCGAAACGGAATGATCCGGCAGTTAGGACAGGCGCAGAAGTAGTACTTACATATCCAGGTGTTCATGCATTATTTTTCCATAAGTTCTCGCATTTTCTTTACAAGCATCGCTGGTTTTTGTTGGCGCGGATTCACTCGCAATTTTGGCGTTTTTTGACGGGGATTGAGATCCATCCGGGTGCCAAAATCGCTCCGGGCGTTTTTATTGATCATGGAATGGGTGTAGTGATCGGGGAGACGGCGGAAGTTGAGCGTGACGTGGTACTGTTTCATGGCGTAACGCTAGGCGGAACTGGAAAAGACACAGGGAAACGCCACCCAACGGTACGCCAAGGTGCGTTTATCTCGGCAAATGCACAAATATTAGGTCCTATCGAGATTGGCGCAAGAGTCAAGATCGGTGCGGGTGCTGTCGTATTAAAAGATATACCGGCGGATGCGACAGCGGTAGGTGTACCTGCAAAAGTAGTTAGATTAAAAGGGGAGAAGGTTCAACATGATTAAAATACACAATACTCTGACACGAGAAAAAGAAATTTTTAAACCAATTGAAGAAAATAAAGTCCGCATGTATGTCTGCGGACCAACCGTTTATAACTATATCCATATCGGAAATGCCCGCAGTTCAATTGCCTTTGATGTGATCCGTCGTTACTTTGAGTATCGCGGCTATGAGGTGAATTATGTATCGAATTTTACAGACGTAGATGACAAAATCATCAAAGCGGCGAAAGAATTATCGATTACAGCACCAGAAGTAGCGGATCGTTTCATTGCGGCATTTAAAGAGGATACTGCCGCATTGAATGTGAAACCGGCGACTTTGCATCCGCGGGTCATCAATCACATTCCTGATATTTTAGCGTTTATCGAAGCGTTAATCGAAAAAGGCTATGCGTATGAAGCAAAAGGCGATGTGTATTATCGCACGCGTAAGTTTGAGCATTATGGTGAATTAAGCGATCAATCGATCGATGAGTTGGAAGTTGGCGCGAGCCAAAGAACGGGTGCAGAGCAGGCGATCAAAGAAGATCCATTAGACTTTGCCTTATGGAAAAGCGCAAAACCAGATGAAATCTCTTGGGAATCCCCTTGGGGTGAAGGCCGTCCAGGCTGGCATATCGAGTGCTCGGTAATGGCGACCAAACATCTAGGCGATACGATCGATATTCATGGTGGCGGACAAGACTTGGAGTTTCCTCATCACGAGAATGAGATCGCTCAAAGTGAAGCGAAGACCGGTCAGCGCTTTGCGAATTACTGGATGCATAACGGCTATGTAACGATCGGTGAAGATGATGCGAAAATGAGCAAATCTCTGGGAAACTTTGTGACGGTTCATGACTTAGTCAAAGAGATCGACCCGCAGATTTTACGCTTCTTCATGGCAACGACGCAATACCGTCGTCCGATCCGTTACAGCGAAGCAACGATGAAGGATGCTCAGGCGAATTTGCAAAAATTACGGACCGCTTTTGAAAATGCGACGTTCCGTCAAAGCACAGCAGAAACAGAATTATCCGATGATGAGCAAAAATTAGCTGAGTTATACGCGCTGAAGGATCGTTTTATTGAAGAGATGGATGATGATTTTAACGCGGCTAATGGTATTACGGTTGTTTACGAAGCTGCCAAATGGCTAAACAACTATAGTGAACAGGACAAAGTTTCGGCGGCAGTTCTGACAGCAGCGTTAGAAGAATTTATGAGTATGCTGGCAGTTTTTGGCATTGAGTTTCAAACAGCCGGGCTGCTGGATGAAGAAATCGATCAATTGATCGAAGAACGAAATCAAGCTCGGAAAGATAAAAACTTTGCCCGCAGCGATGAAATTCGTGATCAATTAAAGGATCAAGGAATTATTTTAGAAGACACCCCTCAAGGCGTCCGTTGGAGACGAGCATAATATGACAGACTATAAACAATTAAATGCATTAGCACTAGCCTATGTGGGCGATGCTATCTATGAAACTTACGTGCGGGATTATCTTGTGCGTGAGGGGCAGACACGTCCTAATAAGCTGCATCACATGGCAACTCATTATGTTTCGGCTAAAGCGCAAGCAACGTTGATCCAAAAAATGATCGAAGATGGTATGCTGACAGAAGAAGAGCAGGGGATCTATCGGCGCGGGCGGAATGCCAAAAGCTACACCTCTGCAAAAAATACCGATATCATGACCTATCGTATGTCCACTGGATTTGAGGCTTTAATGGGCTATTTACATCTATTAGAGCGGAAAGAGCGATTGGAAGAGCTGATCAAGTGGTGTTTAGAGAAAGCGGGCGAAGCAAATGAAGGATAAAAAACAACGACGCGGAAATGAGCGGCGCAATCAACGAAAAAATGATCGACCGAAAGATTATCACAAAGAACCAATCGATGCGATTGAACCGGAAGAGAATAATTTCGTTTTCGGACATCATGCCAGTGTAGAAGCACTGCAGGCTGGCCGAGGAAATAAATTATTTATGCAAGAAGACGCTCATGGGGATAAGATCGACCAATTGAAAAGCTTGGCGAAAGAACAAGCTGTCCCTGTAAAGTGGGTGCCGAAACAAAAACTGGATACTTTAAGTGACGGCGGTGTCCATCAAGGTATTGTGCTGGGGATCACACCTTACGAATATTTGACTCTTGATGAATTATTGACAAAAACTTCTACTGTAGAAGCGCCGTTTTTGCTGATTTTAGACAGTTTAGAAGATCCGCATAATTTTGGGTCGATCTTACGAACGGCTGATGCTAGCGGGGTGTCAGGTGTAATCATTCCAAAGCATCGTTCAGTCGGTATCACACCGGTTGTAACGAAAGCCTCAACAGGTGCAGTGGAATACGTACCGATCGCGCGTGTTACGAACTTGGCACAAAGCATTAAGCAATTAAAAGAAGCTGGTTATTGGATTTTTGGTACAGATATGGAAGGCACGGATTATCGTCAATGGAAAGTAACGGGTCCGATTGCCCTAATCATCGGTAATGAAGGAAAAGGCATGAGTGCGGGTCTGAAAAAGGAAGTCGATGAGATGCTGACGATCCCGATGACCGGCCATGTCCAAAGCCTGAATGCGGGTGTAGCTGCGGGACTATTGATGTATGAAGTCTTCCGAAAGCGAAGTGAACCGTAATGAAAAAACAATTGTTGATCGTTGACGGTTATAACATGATCGGTGCGTGGCCGGAATTGACAACTTTGAAGAATCAAGAGCGCTTAGAAGAAGCACGGGAGGCTTTATTATTTCGTCTATCAAACTTTGCGAAATATCAAGGCCTTGAAACGATCGTTGTGTTCGATGCTCAGTTTGTTCCGGGGATCACGCAAAGCTATAAGAAGTATCAATTAACGGTAGTCTTCACGAAGGAAGATGAAACGGCAGATAGTTATATCGAGCGGATCGCAGGTGAATTGAATGATCGCCTGACCCAAGTAACAGTAGCGACTAGCGACTTGGCGGAACAGTGGACGATTTTTTCTCAAGGTGCTCTGCGAACTTCTGCGCGAGAATTGTATAAAACGGTTCAGCAGACGGAGGCATTGATAACTGGGGATACTAAAGATACGCAATTTAAAAATTTTCGACGAAATTCTCCGTGGAATAATGAACAATTGCAAAAATTGTCACAAAAACTGGACGAATTAAGCCAAAAAAAATAAAATTCCATTTAACACTCCTCTCATTTTTAAGCAAAGTGTATGCTTTTACTTGTGAGAGGGGTGTTTTTTGGAATGGAAGAAAAATTTGATAGTGAAGCTTTTGAAGAAATGTTTAGTCAATACCTGCCAATCATTTACAGTATTCAATCTCGGTACCGGATACGTGATTTTGATTCGGATGACTGGTTGCAGGAAGGGCGGATCGCTTTAAACGATGCTCTGCATAGTTATCGCAAAGATCGTGGAACGACATTCGGTTTGTACTACAAAATGATTTTTGAAAATCGTATCCGTTCCCTTTTACGTCGCCAACGAGCCAAAAAGCGTTTGGCTCAGCAGAATGCTGTGTCAATTGAAAAAGTCGGGACTGAAGCGTTCAGTGAACACTTTCAGTATCATGAGGTGGTTGAAGAGAGTATGTGTATTAGTGAGATGATCATGACTGGCGGAGTTGCCTTATCTTCTTTAGAGCTCCGTGCCTTGCATTATTATTTAAAAGGGGAAGAGCCCCAAACGATTGCGCAGCATTTGAAAGAAACAGAAAAGGCCATCAAGAATGCGTTGAACCGGACGAAAAATAAAATCAAGAAAAAGATAAGTGAACTGGATGAATGATTTGAAGGGGATTTTTCCCTAATAAGCAGATAAGAATTTGCAAATTTTTTTATCTTGTGATAACATTGAAAAGTTTTATATTTGTGCTATAATATATGTTGAGGTGAACTGTATGCCAACAACTTTAGCGACTATCAAGAAAAACTTGGAAGATCGTATTGGTACTCCGATTATGCTTGTAGCTCAGACGGGACGCAAGCGTCAAACACAACGCAAAGGTATCTTAACCGAGACCTATCCTTCAGTTTTTGTGGTTGATTTGGACCCAGAAGAAAATTCTTTCGAACGTGTTTCATACAGCTATTCCGATGTATTGACTCGCACAGTAGAGATCGAATTTCTAACAGAAGCAATTTAAAAACCATGGAGCGAACGCTCCATGGTTTTTATTTGTCTTCTGAGTTTTCTTGTGCAGCTTTTTTTTGTTCCACTAATAGATCGCGAATATCCGCCAAGTATTCTTCGGCTGTAGGAACCGTTTCTTCAGGCTCGTCAGCTTCGTTTTTGATGGTCGTTTCTCGTGCTTTGTTAGCAGCCTTGACGATTAAAAATAGTACAAAACCAGTAATAATGAATGTAATCAGCGCACTGACAACATCACCAAAAGCAAAGGTAACGCCTTTAACGGGTGTCCAATCTAAAACAGACATTGCTTCGTTTAAATCTTTTCCTTTAGTAAATAATGAAACGATCAATCCTACTAGCGGCGTAATCAATCCATTAACGACATTCGTTACGATCGCAGTGAAGGCAGTACCAATGACAACACCAACAGCAAGATCAATAACATTGCCGCGCATCAAGAACTCTTTAAATTCTTTAAACATCGTCTCACTCCTCTCTCTTCGTCCTTATTTTCAGTATAGCGAAAGAAGAAAAAAATTTGAAATAAAAGGGACTGTCGGCTAAGGCTGATTCCGGTTCTTAGGACACTCCTGTGCTATAATTGACCTTAATGATAAGACGAAGGATGCCCGGATCAGTTCTGTTTCTTGGTTAGCAAGAATAGCAGATATGTTTAGGTGAGGCGATTGATTTTTGCTAGGGAAATTGCCCGCATTATTATCTGCAAAAGTTTAATTGGCTGTTCTGCGGCAGGAACCTCAGACTTATTTTTCGAAAAATAAATATATTAATACGCATAAGGAGCTTTGTAATGATCGAATTAAAAAAAGGCGTGCGTCTGCACGTTATTCCAACGAAAAAGTATAAAACGATTCAATTCTACGGGCGTATGACCACCCGTTTAACGAAAGAAATCATGACCAAACGCGCTTTATTGGCGAACTTATTAGAAACTAATTCTTTACGTTACCCTGATCAAACGAAACTAAGCGGGCAATTGGCTGAACTTTATGGTGCCAGCTTTGGCCTGAATGTGGGACGTAAAGGCAATCTGCATTGGCTGGATATTGGGCTAGGAGTCGTTAATGGGAAATATGTTGATGATCCGAAACTGCTGCCGGCCGCAATGGATTTTCTGCGTGAAGTTCTATTTTATCCGAACATTCATGAGGGCAAATTCGATGAGCAAACCTTCCAACTAGAAAAGGAAAATCTGCAAAGTTATATTGAAACATTACATGAAGACAAGCAGACGATGGCTTCGTTAAAAATCAAAGAGACCTATTTTACAGACGAAGCGCAAAAGCTGCCAAGCTTTGGTACGGTAGCTGATCTAGAAAATGAAACGAGTGAAAGCTTAGCGGCTTATTATCATGAGATGATCACTCAAGACCAAGTGGACCTATTCGTGATCGGCGATGTGGAAGAAGCAGAGATGGCTGAATTGTTCAAGCAACTGCCATTTGTTGAACGTGAGGAGAGTTATCCTGCGATTTATTACTATCAAACAAATGACAATGTTATACGAGAACAGCAAGTTCAAGAAACGGTCACACAGGGAAAATTGAACTTGGCTTATGCAACGGATGTGTATTTTGAAGATACCGATCGCTTTGCGCTATTAGTTTTCAATGGCCTGTTCGGTGGTTTTCCCCATTCAAAATTGTTTATGAATGTGCGGGAAAAGGCTAGTTTGGCTTACTACGCTTCCAGTTCTTTTGATACTTTCCGCGGGTATCTGCAGGTTCAAACAGGGATCAACAGTGACAATCGTGAGAAGGTTTTACACTTGATTGATGAACAGCTAATTGAGCTGCAGGCTGGAAACTTTACCGATCTGGCTTTTCAACAAACCAAAGCGATGCTGAAAAATCATTACCTGCTCGGTTTAGACAGCATGCAAAACACGATCGAGACAACTTACTTGGCGCAATGGTTGCCGCAAAGTAAACTAACAGACGAAGAATGGCTGAGACGCTTGGCGGCCGTGACACCAAAAGATGTTCAAAAAGTCGCGAAGAAAATTCGTCTGCAAGCGATCTTCTTTTTAGATGGAGGGCAGCAGAATGGATAAAGTAGCATATCAAAAAATCAATGAAACCTTATATAAAGAAGTTTTACCGAATGGCTTGACGGTCTATTTGTTGCCAAAGGCCGGCTATCACAAGACCTATGGCTTATTCAGCACCAATTACGGATCAATCGACAATGAATTTATTCCGCGGGGCGGAACAGACTATATTAAAGTTCCCGACGGTATCGCTCATTTCTTAGAACACAAGATGTTTGAAAAAGAAGATGGCGATGTTTTTCAAAAATTTGGCGAACAAGGCGCATCAGCGAATGCCTTCACCAGCTTTACTCGTACGAGCTATCTGTTTTCAACAACGGATCAATTGGAATTAAATTTAGCCACGCTGCTGGATTTTGTTCAAGAGCCTTATTTCACTGACGAATCTGTCCAAAAGGAGCAGGGGATCATTGGACAAGAAATCCAAATGTACCAAGATGATCCAAGCTGGCAGCAGTTTTTCGCTATCTTGAAGAATATGTATCCGAAACATCCGCTGCACATCGATATCGCAGGGACGATCGATTCTATTGCAGAAATTACAGCAGAAGACCTATACACTTGCTACAATACGTTTTATCATCCTAGCAACATGACATTATTTATTGTGGGAAATCTGGAACCGCAAGCGTTGATGGATTTCATTCGGGAAAATCAAGCTAAAAAGACCTTTGAGGCACCTGAACCGATCCAACGCCGTTTTCCACAAGAATCACCTGACGAGATCATCAAACTTAGTGATGAAAAAATGCCGATCACGATGCCAAAAGCAATCGTGGGTGTCAAAGGCTTGGCAGAGCTGCCTGCTGATGACAAAGAACGACTGATCTTTAAAATCTCGATGGATCTGTTGTTCCAAATGTTACTAGGAACAACCTCACAAAATTATTTGCGTTTGTATAATGAAGGACTTTTAGATGACAGCTTTGGTTATGAGTTTTCATTAGACCGCAGCTTCTACTTTGCTGATTTCGGGGGCGATAGTGAAGAGCCGCAAAAATTGGCGGATCGCCTGACAGAAATTTTGCTGCATTTTGCGACTGATCCAGAGGTCAATGAAAAGAATTTAGCTTTATTGAAGAAAAAAATGCTGGGCAAATATTTCCAATCATTGAATTCATTGGAATATGTTGCCAACCAATTCACTCAATCCTTATTTGGCGAGTGGACCTTGTTTGACATGCCGGAAATTATTCAGGAGATCGAACTAACAGATGTCTTGGCAGCGGGTGAACTGTTTATCCATGAAGAAGCCTTCACGCGCTTTTATATGGACAAGGAGGCCTAAGATGCCTTATGCATTAGTGATGGGCGCAAGCGGCGATATCGGGCAAGCCGTTTGCGAGAAATTGGCGGGGCAAGGCTGGTCCCTCTATTGCCACTATAATCAGCAAAAAGAAAAAGTCTTAAATTTCGTTTCAGACTTACAGAAACGTTATCCTCAGCAAGATTTTTTTATGGTATCCTTAGACATGTTGAAGGAAGCGGAAATCCCACATTTTTTGCAACAGTTATTCCAAGTGGATGGGATCGTTTTTGCTTCTGGTTTTACCTTTTACAAGTTGCTGCCTGAGACCAAAGCTGATCAAATGGAAGCCTTGTGGCAGGTCCATTTGAAAACCCCTTTACTTCTATTACAAGGGCTGCAGGAAAAATTAGCGGTCAATAAAAATGGGCGGGTCGTTTTCATCGGGTCCGTTTATGGACATCGCGGGAGCAGCATGGAAACAGTTTACAGTGCCGTTAAAGGAGCACAAGAGGCCTTCGCGAAAGCTTATGCGAAGGAAGTCGCAACGTTGGGTATCACTGTTAATGTTGTAGCGCCAGGAGCTGTACAGACCAAAATGAATGACAATTGGAATCCGCAAGAATTATCTGATTTGAAGGCAGAAATCCCATTAGGCCGTTTAGCAGATCCTAAAGAGATCGCAGCAGCCTGCAATTATTTATTTTCAAAAGAAGCTAGTTATACGACCGGTATCGTTTTACCTGTCGCTGGCGGCTGGATGGAATAGCGCCGAAAATTATCTCATTATTACGAATTAGGATGCCAGTTGCACTATGTATTTTCAATACATTAGTGGAATGGTATGCGTGATGAGAATCGGTTATAATTTTTTCCAAAAATTATTTCATTATTACGAATTAGGAGTAGAGAATCAAGTGGCTAGTATTAATATTGGAGAAACGCTACGTAAAGCCCGTATCGATAAAAAAATCAGTTTAGATGAACTGCAGCAGCGCACAAAAATCCAAAAACGCTATTTGCTGGCGATTGAAGAAAATGACTTTCAAGAATTGCCCAGTGATTATTATTTGCGGACGTTTATTCGACAGTATGCTGACGAGGTAAAACTTGACGGCAATCATTTGATCGATGTTTTGGATGGCAAGGACAAACCATTGCCGAGTTATCCAGAATTGGAGACCGTTGATGAGCTGAGAAAAAATAAACATGCTGAAAATCCTACCCGTGCTCGTTTTAGAGCGACGATGCCGATGGTCGTGCTTGGACTCGTGGCATTAGCGATTATTGCGGTAGTAGGCTACATAACTTGGTTGGACCATCAAGAGACTGCAATTATTCCAGAAAATAGTTCTGTTCAAGTTGAGCGTTCAGATGTTTCTTCTTCATCAGCAGAAAAGGTTTCGTCCTCACAACCTAAACCAACGACGGAATCATCGAAGAAACCGGAAAAACCAAAAATGGCGTTTGCGATGGAAAATAATACAACCAACGCAGCGACAATGAAAGTCGATAATGCAGAGAAACCGCTGAAAATCACTTTCACCGGTAAAGAACGTGTGTGGGTTGGTATCCAGATCAACGGCGCTTTAACGTATCAATACACATTGCAACCAGGAGAATCACAAACAACTGAATTACCAGACGATGCAGCTCAAGCTGTGATTACTGTAGGGATGGCAAAATATGCTGAAATCAAAGTCAATGATCAGACGCTTGATTTTCAACCAGGAGACTCGTTGCTGAAAAAAGACGTGACACTGAATATCGCCTACGCGTCTTAAGAACGTGTGTAATAGAATTAGGAGGAATCAACAATGAATTTACCAAATAAATTGACTGTCATTCGGATCTTTATGATTCCGGTGTTCATGGTCGTTGTATTGGCACCGTGGGACTGGGGAACACTGCAAATCGGAAATACTAGTTTAGCGGTAACACAGCTAGTCGGAGCAATTATTTTTGCAGTAGCCAGCTATACGGACCATTTAGACGGAAAAATTGCCAGAGCCCGCGGCTTGGTTACGAACTTCGGGAAATTCGCTGACCCTTTAGCTGATAAAATGCTGGTAATGACAGCCTTCATTATCTTAGTGGAACAAGGCAAAGCTCCTTCATGGGTGATCGCGATCATCGTTTGTCGGGAATTAGCGGTAACGGGTTTACGATTATTGATCGTAGAGCAAGGCGGCGGCGTAATGGCTGCAGCGATGCCGGGGAAAATCAAGACAGCAACACAAATGGTCGGAATCATATTGCTTTATCTAAACAATGTCCCATTCAATTTTATTGGTATTCCGATGGATCAAATCATGTTGTATATCTGCCTATTCTTCACAATTTATTCAGGGTACGATTACTTCGCTAAAAACACTTCGATCTTCAAAGGCTCGATGTAATAGAAATTTTGGACGATACATTCAAGTATCGTCCTTTTTTTGCGTATCTTTAAATGTAAACAGCTAAAGGAATCATTAAAAAAAGACTGATGATCCATCCAGCAATAAATAAGTTTGCCAATCGCTCCTTAAATTTTGTTTTTTCTGTTATAGTTGAGAAAAAATGGCGTATCTTTAGAAAGAAGAGGGACGAATGAAAGCAGAAATCATTGCCGTGGGCACAGAACTTTTATTAGGACAAGTTGTAAATACCAACGCGACTTTCTTATCAGAAAAATTAGCGGATATGGGGGTCGAGGTTTATTTTCATACAGTTGTTGGCGACAATCCGCAACGTTTAGAAGAATTACTTCAATTAGCGGATACCCGCAGTGAGCTGATTATCTTATGCGGCGGCTTAGGACCGACTGATGATGATTTGACGAAAAATGTACTGGCTGATCACGTAGGTGTCCCGCTGGTTCAAAATCAAGAAGGGTTAGAAGCGTTAAATGGATTTTTTGCCCAGCGTCAAGGAACCATGACACCGAACAATTTGAGACAAGTAGAGACTTTGCAGGATGGCATCCCATTACCGAATCGGACTGGTTTAGCGATCGGCTGCCTCTATAAAGGTGAAAAGAATAATTACATTTTATTGCCTGGACCGCCAAGCGAATTGAAGCCGATGTTCTTAGAGCAAGCACGACCATTGTTGGAAAAAGAGTTTCCCGCGACAGAAAAATTGACTTCACGGGTCTTGCGCTTCTTTGGTATCGGAGAATCCAAGCTAGTGACGGAGCTGGCAGAAATGATCGAACAGCAATCAAACCCAACGATTGCACCTTATGCGAAACCAAACGAAGTCACGCTGCGAATCACAGCCAAGACAGAAGATGAAGTTTCAGCCAATGCCTTGCTAGACCAGACAGAAGCTGAGATTTTAGCAAAAGTCGGCGAATTCTTTTATGGCTATGGAGAAGAAAACAGCTTAGTCGAAGTCGTAGTGGACTTATTAAAAGAACAGCATTTAAGTATCACAGCGGCCGAGAGTTTAACGGCGGGTGAATTCCAAGCGACGTTAGGCACGATTCCTGGCGTTTCTGAAGTTTTCCCAGGTGGGTTTGTGACGTATTCAAAAGAAACGAAGGCGAGCTTCTTAGGGATCGATCCCGCGCTTTTAGAACGTGTCGGCGTTGTCAGTGAAGAGTGCGCGAAAGAAATGGCCGAGGCGGCACTGCGTCTTGCAGATACTGATTATGCGTTGTCCTTTACTGGTGTGGCTGGTCCTGATGATTTAGAAGGAAAACCGAAAGGAACGGTTTACATCGGTTTGGCCCAAAAAAATGGCGAAACGCTTGTTGCTGAAAATCATTTTAGCCGAGATCGTTCGTATGTTCGCCATAGTTCGGTGATGAAGGGCTTAGACATGCTTAGAAGAGTAATTCTAAATAAAAATTAAGAATGCGAATGTTTGTTCGTTTTTTTGCTTGCTTTTTTGATGCCAAACCGATAAACTAGGGATATTGAAAAAGCAATAATGATGTGGAAAACATATTTATTATAGGAAATAGGAGGATCAGTTATTGGCTAATGATCGCAAGGCAGCTCTAGAGGCTGCAATGAAGAAGATTGAAAAGAATTACGGAAAAGGCTCGATCATGAAATTAGGTGAAAAGATCGACCAACAAATTTCAACGGTTCCAAGTGGCTCTTTAGCATTGGACGTTGCGTTAGGTGTGGGTGGATACCCTCGCGGACGGATTATTGAAGTATACGGTCCAGAAAGTTCTGGTAAAACGACAGTAGCTTTGCACGCAATCGCAGAAGTGCAAAAACACGGCGGTACAGCGGCCTTTATCGATGCTGAGCATGCGTTAGATCCTCAATACGCACAACGCTTAGGGGTAAATATTGATGAATTGCTGCTTTCACAGCCAGATACTGGTGAGCAAGGTTTAGAGATCGCCGATGCGCTGGTTTCCAGTGGTGCCGTTGATATTATCGTTATCGACTCAGTGGCAGCGCTAGTTCCACGTGCCGAAATCGATGGTGAGATGGGTGATGCCCATGTTGGGCTGCAAGCTCGTTTAATGTCACAAGCATTGCGTAAACTATCAGGTTCGATCAACAAAACGAAGACAATCGCTGTGTTCATCAACCAAATTCGTGAAAAAGTCGGCGTGATGTTTGGTAACCCGGAAGTAACTCCCGGAGGACGTGCCTTGAAATTCTATGCGACTGTTCGTTTAGAAGTGCGTCGTGCAGAGCAATTGAAAAATGGTACGGACATCGTTGGTAACCGTACGAAGATCAAAGTTGTGAAAAACAAGGTGGCACCGCCATTTAAAGTAGCCGAAGTCGACATCATGTACGGCTTGGGAATCTCACAAGAGGGCGAATTGCTGGACATGGCTGTTGAACAAGACATCATTGATAAAAGTGGTGCTTGGTACGGATACAAAGAAGATCGTATCGGTCAAGGCCGTGAGAACGCGAAGAAATACCTAGCTGACCATCCAGAGATGATGGCAGAGGTTGCTACGCGTGTAAGAGCGGCTTACGGTATTGGTGATGATGTGGAAGTGACAGAAGTAGAAGAGGCTGGTCAAGAAGCACTTCCTTTAGATGAATAAAAAACAAATTTACACTAACGACAACGCGTGTTTGCTCGGTCGTTAGTGTTTTTTTGCGTGTTGTTCTACAACAAATCAAAGCGCTTTATTAGAGAGCTTGGTAAAAGAGAAATAAAGTTGACACACTATCGGACAAACATTAGAATAAAGTTGTGTGACTCTCACACATATGCAAGTAGGCATATTGATAATTTGACATTCGTTTATCAAAAAACTACAGATAGGTAAATAAGATAGTACGGAGGTGGATTTAATGACGTTAGTTCCTATTCTCCTCGCTATCATCGGTTTAATTGTCGGTCTTGGTTTGGGTTTCGTGGTGGCAAAATCACGCCATGAAAAAGAAATTGATGGGGCACAAAACACAGCTAGAGGAATCATTAAGCATGCTAATAAAGAAGCGGAAACCTTAAAGAAAGAAGCTTTGTTGGAAGCCAAGGAAGAAAACCAGCAGTATCGCGCACAAGTTGAAAGTGAGTTGAAAGAAAGCAGACAAGAACTAAAATCGCAAGAAAATCGCTTGCTTCAAAGAGAACAGTCTTTAGATCGTAAAGATGACTCTCTCGAGAAGCGTGAGCACTCACTGGAAGAAAAAGAAACAAAGATCAGTGCTAGACAGCAATTAATTGACGAGCGAGAAAAAGATGTAGAACAACTGATTGAAGAACAACAAACAAAATTGGAACAGGTTGCTTCTTTAACAAAAGATGAAGCAAAAGAAGTAATTATGAAGACGACCGAAGAGGAATTGAACCATGAGTTAACAGTTATGGTCAGGGAATCTGAGCAACGGGCGAAAGAAGAAGCCGATCGTAAAGCTAAAAATCTTTTGGCGATGGCGATTCAACGTTGCGGTGCCGACGCTGTTTCTGAAACGACTGTTTCAGTAGTTACGCTGCCAAATGATGAGATGAAAGGTCGCATCATTGGACGTGAAGGTCGAAACATTCGGACATTAGAAACATTGACGGGGATCGATTTGATTATCGATGACACGCCAGAAGCAGTCGTTCTATCCGGCTTTGATCCAATCAGACGGGAAATTGCCCGCATGACGTTAGAGAAATTGATTCAAGACGGTCGGATTCATCCGGCACGGATCGAAGAAATGGTTGAAAAATCTCGCAAAGAAATGGATGAACGTATTCGTGAATACGGGGAACAAGCAGCCTTTGAAGTGGGCGCCCACACCTTGCATCCAGATTTGATCAAGATTTTAGGCCGTTTACATTTCCGGACCAGCTATGGTCAAAATGTATTGAATCACTCAGTGGAAGTGGCCAAATTGACTGGTGTCTTAGCCGCAGAATTAGGCGAAGATGTTCAGTTGGCGCAACGGGCCGGCTTGCTTCATGATATCGGTAAAGCACTGGATCACGAGATCGAAGGTTCTCACGTGGAGATTGGTGCAGAACTTGCTGCCAAATATCGTGAAAACCCTGTCGTAATCAATGCGATTGCCTCTCACCATGGAGATACAGAAGCAACTTCAGTCATCTCTGTTTTAGTAGCCGCTGCCGATGCAGTTTCAGCCGCTAGACCAGGAGCACGAAGCGAATCATTAGAAAACTATATCCGCCGCTTAGAAAACTTGGAAAATATTTCCAATAGTTTTGACGGAGTAGAATCAAGCTTTGCCGTCCAAGCTGGACGTGAAGTTCGTGTCATGGTTAAACCAGAAGAAATTTCTGATTTAGATGCGACTCGTTTAGTTCGCGACATTCGCCGCAGAATCGAAGATGAGTTGGATTATCCAGGACATATTAAAGTGGTCGTTATTCGCGAAACACGCGCAACCGATTATGCAAAATAGTAAAAAGCCTCATTTATGAGGCTTTTTCTTTTTGCCCGTTATCCGTTTTGTTTGATTGCGGTGTTTTAAACGAATATTTTAAGGGAAACGTAAATTTAAAAGGATAGCTTCAAAGCAAGAATTCATTTAAAATAGAGTACAAGAAAAGAAAGAATGGGGTAGAAGGATGACGACTATTAGTCGCTGGTTCAAACGCTACGCCACCTTGCTCAAGATTATTTTCTTTGGGATCGTTTTATTTTTCGTCGCAAATCAGGTGAAAAATATCGCTCATGGAATGAGCTGGCAAACCGTTTGGCAAACGATCAAACAACAGGATCAAATTGCATTATTAAGTATGTTTGGGATCGGCCTTTGCGGCGTTCTGCCCATGCTTTTATATGATCACGTAGCGATCACGACGCTGGAAGCGGCGGGACGGCCGCGGATGAATCGCAGAGAGTGGCTGGTCTCAGCTTGGACCACCAACACGATCAATAACCTAGCCGGCTTTGGCGGAGTCGTCGGAGTGAGCCTGCGGTCAAGTTTTTACGGAAAAGGTATGGAGAAGAAGAAGGTCTTGGCGGTGATCTCGAAAATCGCTATTTTCATGCTGGCGGGACTTTCGATCATGGCCTTCATCACGTCTTTGGACTTAATCTTCTTTCGAACGCAAAATCCCTTTGTTCGTTATCGGTTTTGGCTGTTGGCGGGTGGAGCATTCGCGCCGATCCTGTTTGGCTTTGTTTATGCGCGCCGCCGTACAATTTTTAAGGAATTTCGGCTAAAACAGATTTTTGAACTATACTTGGCTTCATTAGGTCAATGGCTGGGCGCTTTAGCGGTCTTCTTGATCGTTGGCTATTTGATGGGCGTGAGATTAAATATTGGAGAAGTCTATCCGATGTTTGTGATCGCGACAGGATTAGGGATGCTGACGATGGTACCTGGAGGTGCGGGAACGTTTGATGTCATGATGATCTTGGGCTTAGGGCATCTAGGCTTGAATCAAAGCACCGCAATCGTCTGGATTCTATTTTACCGGATATTTTATTACTTGCTTCCTTTTTTGACGGGGATCGTGATCTTTTTGACTAATACCAGTGTCAAAATGAATCGCTACTTTGATAATTTACCGCGCTTACTTTCGCAAAAAGTGGCTCATGTGATTATGGTCAGTGCAGTTTATTTTGCAGGAATCATGATGATTTTGTTATCGACATTGACGAATTTGTCGAATATCAGCCGCTTGTTCCAAGTGCTGCTGCCGTTCTCCTTTGATTTTTTGGATCAGACGTTGAATCTTTTGATCGGTTTTCTGCTGCTGGGCTTTGCTCGGGGGATTTCTCAGAAGGTGAAGCGGGCATTTTGGCCGACGATTCTCTTGTTGATTTTTGGGATCGTCAACACGGTTGCGCGGACAGCATCGGTTCGTTTGATCATGGTTTACGTAGTGATTTTATTGATCGTGTGGATGTCGCGGAAGGAATTCTATCGAGAACGCTTTGTTTATTCTTGGGGTGCGTTAGTGTTTGACGGTATTTTGTTTGGCTTGCTGTTCATATTCTATGCGGTAGCAGGTTATCACAGCGGACAAATTTGGAGTACGGAACGATTGTCGACGAAGTATTTTGCTTTTCCTTCCGGAGAGATTTGGTTCTCGGGATTAGTTGGATTGATCTTATCGATTTTGTGTTTGGCGATTTTATATCAATATTTGACCCAGAGTGATACCAGCCTTGGAGCGGCTTGGGATGAAAAACGTTTCAACTATTTGATCAGCCGTTATGGCGGCACGCCTGCCAGTCATTATCTGCGGGTGTCAGGCTATCAATATTTCTATTATCAAGAAAACGGCAATGATCAAATTCTATTTGGTTTTCAAACGCGTGCTAATAAGTGTTTTGTTTTAGGTGATCCTGTGGGGAATCCTAAAAAGTGGAAGGCGGCGACGTTTGCTTTTATGGAGCATGCCGATAAGCTGGGCTATCAGCTAGCTTTTTACAAAATATCAGAAGAATATGTGCTGCTTTTACACGACTTGGGCTTCCACTTTGATAAGATCGGCGAGACGGGTGTGACGGATTTCAATCAGCATAAGCTGGATGTTTTCTCTGATCGTTTTGAATTTAAACGATTGACCAATGAAGGCTATCAATTTATCTATTTTGAAAAGCTGCCGGAAGAGGTCTTTGATGAGCTGGAGGAAATTTCCGATGAATGGTTGAACGGCGAAAAGGAAAAATGCTTTTCCGTCGGACGATTTGATCGGGCGTATATTAAAACCAGCAATGTCGGGATCGCTCGTGATCCGCAAAACCGAATTGTCGGATTTATCACCGAGCAGCCGGTCAATCAGGAAAAAGCCTCCTTCGATCTTTTACGTTTCCGAAATGATGTTCCGAATGAACTGCCGACATTTTTGAAGCTGCATTTAATGGATGAGTTGAAGAAGCAGGGCTATGCTGAAGTTTATCAAGGCATGGCACCGCTAGCGAAGGTTGGGGAAACCTCCTTTGCCTTTTTAGGCGAACGGATCATGAACTTGATCTATAAATATGGTCATTCGATCTACGCCTTTCAGCAGGTGGCAGAAGAAAAAACGGTCTATGTCGATCATTGGCGGCCACGGTATTTCGCCTATATGAAAGACAGCAGCTTCTTATTTTCTGCTTTGCAATTATTATTATTGATCGGTCGGGGCAAGAACAAGGGAGCGACCATTTCAGAAGAGATGATAGAAGTATAAAAAGACGAGCCAGAGCGGCTCGTCTTTTCGTCTATTCAGTTGCTAATCAATCGTGATTGCTTTGCCTTTTTTCTCTTCATAATCGGCTTTTGGCAACTTTAAAGTAAGTACGCCGTTTTCAAATTTCGCGGTGATTTTATCTTCAATAATATCTTTTACGACAAATTGGCGATGATAAGCGCTGCTGGAACGTTCTCTGCGAACGAAACGGCCATCATCTTTGACTTCATTTTCTTCTGTGTGTTCTGCATCAATTGAAAGAATGTCATTATTGTGATGAATCGAAATTTCCGATTTATCAAAGCCCGGCAGGTCCGCCTTAACCTCATAATGATCATCCAAATCGCGGATGTCCACGCTCATTTTTCGATCATCCCAAAACGTGTTCATCAGTTTGCCAACTAAATCTTCTCCATCCAACCAATCGTTTTTCGGCAGTAGATTCATATCGCTTCCTCCTAATTCGTAATGAATGTTCTTCTGACAGCGTATACATAGTTCCTAACTTCATGGTAAGGCTTAAAGAGGAATTATTCAACTAATTTAGAGGGCTATGCTAAAATGAATTATCTATACATTTAGGATGGGCTATGATAGAATCGTCTAGTGAAAAATTTGAACGGGTGAGAAAATGGAAATTATGGAGAAAGCCCCAGCGAAAATCAACTTGGGCCTCGACATTTTAGGCAAACGGCCAGATGGCTTGCATGAATTGGCGATGGTCATGGCGAGCATCGACCTAGCGGATCGTTTGTATTTGGAAGAGATTCCGGAAAATAAGATCCTTATTGAGACCAATAAGGCTTTTTTACCCACGGATAAAAAAAACCATGTTTACGAGGCGCTGGAATTAGTCAAAGAACGCTTTGAGATAAAAAAAGGCTTGCGGGTCAAAATCCATAAAGAGATTCCTGTGGCGGCAGGACTTGGCGGCGGTTCGACGGATTCTGCTGCGGCTTTGCGAGCAGTCAATCGTTTGTGGGATTTGGGTCTGACGATTGAAGAGCTGGCTGCCTTAGGTGCAGAGGTCGGCTCTGACGTTCCTTATTGCGTCTATGGACAAACGTCCTTGGTTGAAGGATTCGGGGAAAAGGTTACACCGATTGCTCCGATGCCGCAATGCTGGGTCGTGGTGGTGAAACCGCGAATGAGCGTTTCGACGCGCACGATTTTTGCTCAAATCGTGATGGAGGATTTGTATCATCCCGATATTGAGGCACTCGTCTCAGCGATCGAAGATAATGATTATCAGAAAATGACGGAAAACCTAGGCAATTCAATGGAAGTTGTCACGATCAAAAAGCATCCGATCATTCAACAGCTGAAGGATCGAATGCTGAGATATGGCGCAGATGCTGCAATGATGAGCGGCAGCGGTCCTACCGTATATGCCTTGTGTCATAAATATTCGCGCGCCAAGCATGTGTTTAATGCACTGAAGGGCTTTTGCGATGAAGTCTATCTTGTACGCACGTTAAAATAGATCCGAAAAAAGGGTCTATTTTTTTGTGCTTTTTTAGGAAAGCTGGCTGATTGGGCATAAAATAACGTAATAGAGAGAATAGATCGGATACAGGTTTTGTGCTTCATATGAATGGAGTGTCATCTATTTTACGATTTAACAGCATTATTCTGAGCTAAATCGTAATTTTTACGTTTTGTGTTGACGGATAGAAAAACATTTGTTAAATTAAACCTTGTCTTAAAAAGAGAAGAGAAGGTGTTTAGCTAGATGAAGATGCAAAAAGGACTACTTTTAATAGGAACTGTGGTACTATCAGTTTTGCTGACTGCTTGCGGCGGTCAAGAGAAAAAAGAAGCCTCATCTAATGATAAAATTCAAGTGATGACGACATTTTATCCAATGTATGAATTCACCAAACAGGTGGTAGGAAATAAAGGCGAGGTAGAGCTGCTGATTCCAGCAGGGACGGAGCCCCATGATTTTGAACCCTCAGCCAAAGACTTGGCAAAAATTTCTGATGCAGACGTGTTCGTCTATAATAGTCCCGAATTGGAAACGTGGACAGATAATCTGACAGATACGATCGATACGAAGAAAACGGAAATTATTCAAGCGTCTAAAAATATCACATTGATGGATGGTGCCGAGCATGACCACGAAGAAGCCCATGATGATCATGATGCAAAAGAGCATGAAGAAGACGGGCATGACCATGACTTAGATCCCCATGTTTGGCTAGATCCTGTTTTAGCGATCAAAGAAGTTGAAACGATTCGTGATCAGTTAAGTAAAAAGTATCCAGAGGATCAGGCGACATTTGAAAAAAATGCTGCAAACTATATTGATGAATTAAAGACCTTAGACGAAGACTATCAAGCAGGCTTTAAAGCTGCGAAGAACAAAACCTTTGTGACGCAGCATGCGGCCTTCGGTTATTTGGCTAAGCAATATGGCTTAACTCAAGAAGCGATTGCGGGGATTTCGCCAGATCAAGAGCCGTCTCCAAGCCGCTTGAGTGAATTGAAGCATTATGTGGATGATCATCAAGTCAAAGTCATCTACTTTGAAGAAAATGCCTCATCTAAAGTTGCCGAAACGCTATCTAAAGAAACCGGCGTAAAATTAAAAGTATTGAATCCGTTGGAAAGCTTGACGGAAAAACAAATCAAAAACGGTGAAGACTACGTTTCCGTGATGCGGGAGAATTTGGATGCATTGAAGGAAAGTATTAAGTAGCCAAACGTTTTTAAAGGAGAGACGAAAAATGTCGTATATCGAGGTGGAAGACCTCTCGTTTTATTATGACAATGAACCGGTATTGGAAAATGTGTCGTATCACGTTGACCCGGGGGAGTTTGTCATTTTGACTGGAGAAAATGGTGCCGCAAAATCGACATTGATCAAAGCGACATTAGGTCTATTAAAACCCAGCAGCGGAAAAGTGACGATCGCGAAGAAAAATGCTGAAGGGAAAAAATTGAGTATTGGTTATATTCCGCAGCAAGTAGCGTCCTTCAATGCGGGATTTCCCAGCACGGTGCTGGAATTAGTCGAGTCAGGGCGCTATCCGCAGGGAAAATGGTTTAAAAAATTATCGCCCCGCGATCATGAACATGTGCAAAAAGCTTTAGAATCTGTGGATATGTGGAATATGCGCCATAAAAAAGTCGGCGAATTATCCGGCGGGCAAAAACAACGAATCAGTTTGGCGCGTTTATTTGCGAAGGACCCTGATTTGTTGATTTTAGACGAACCAACCACCGGGATGGATGAAAAATCGCGAAATGATTTCTATGAATTATTGCGACATAGTGCCCATGCACATGGAAAAAGTATTTTGATGATCACCCATGACCACGAGGATACCAAAAAATACATTGATCGGCATATTCGATTGGTGCGAAAGGAGAATTCTAAATGGCGTTGCTTTCATATGAGTTCATGAGACGGGCCTTCCTAGCTGCGATCTTTATTGCCGGCATTGCGCCGATGTTGGGTGTTTTCTTGGTTATCCGTCGTCAATCGCTGATGGCCGATACCTTGTCCCACGTTTCGTTAGCTGGGGTAGCGCTAGGGTTCTTCTTAAATTTGAATCCGACCGGTACGACGTTATTAGTCGTGGTTATTGCGGCGATCATCATGGAGTATTTGCAGAACATGTACAGTTCTTACTCTGAAATATCGATCGCTATTTTGATGGCGGCGGGATTGGCAGTTGCGCTGGTCTTGATGAGCTTGGCTCCCGGAAACTCGGCGGTCAGCATTCAATCCTATCTATTTGGTTCGATCGTAACGATTACGTGGCAGCAAGTCGTATTTTTAGGAATCCTATTTGTATTAGTGGGAATCTTGTTCCTACTATTTAAACGTCCGATGTATGTTTTGACCTTCGATGAAGATATCGCAGCAGTGGACGGCTTACCGGTCCGTACGATGTCGATGATTTTTAACATTGTGACAGGAGTGGCGATTGCGGTTATGATTCCGATCGCGGGCGCTTTATTGATCTCCGCGATCATGGTGCTGCCAGCGGCGATCGGGATGCGAGTAGGAAAAAGTTTTAATATCGTTATTTTGGTCAGTGTGCTGGTTGGCTTTGTCGGCATGATCGGCGGCTTGACTGGGTCGTATTACTTGGATACACCGCCGGGAGCGACAATCACGCTAGGCTTCATTTTCTTGTTCCTGATACTTAACGGAATCCGACAATTACGGATTATGTTTCAGCGAAAACAGCAACAAAATTAGAGGAAAGCGAAAGCTTTTCCTCTTTTTTTGTGGAATAATTAATAAATTCCGAACTTTTCGACTTTAAAACGAGAAAATGCTCGAATTTTATTGGCTAAACCCTTATAATGGGAAACGATAAATCAGAATAGGATGTCTTATGTTTTTTCTTTTTAATAGAAAGCCAAGGATGTGCGTCGAGTATCAGCTTATTTTCCTGATGTGGGAGAACTAAGTTCAATAAAATGAAACAGGTAGGAGTGAATTACGTGAAAGTGCGTCGAAGTGAACGATTAATCGACATGACACAATATTTGTTGGATCATCCACATGATTTGATCCCATTGACTTTTTTTGCGGCTAGATACGGTTCGGCCAAGTCTTCTATCAGTGAAGATTTAGCGATTGTAAAGAAAACCTTCAAAGAACGAGGAACAGGGTTCTTAGAAACGATCCCCGGTGCTGCCGGCGGTGTCGTCTTTACACCGAGTATTACTGATGAAGAGGCACAAGAGTACATCGGCTCTTTAGCTGAACGTTTGTCGGAAGAGGATCGTTTATTGCCTGGCGGCTATGTTTATCTGTCCGATATGTTAGGACAACCGGACTTATTACGTAAAGTCGGTCGAATTATTGCTGCGCAATATTTGGATAAAAAGGTCGATGCAGTCATGACTGTCGCGACAAAAGGTGTGCCGATCGCCCAAGCGGTCTCGTATTACTTAAACGCACCCTTCGTGATCGTTCGCCGGGATTCAAAAATCACGGAAGGATCAACCGTTAGCGTAAATTATGTTTCCGGTTCTTCTGAACGAATCGAAAAAATGGAATTATCAAAACGCAGTTTGAAACGTGGTTCAAAGGTTCTGATCGTGGATGACTTCATGAAAGGCGGCGGGACCGTCAACGGGATGAAGAGCCTGATCGAAGAATTTGAAGCAGAACTTGTGGGGATCACTGTTTTTGCGGAATCTAAATTTAAAGGTGAGCGTGCGATCGATGACTATAATTCATTATTATTTGTGCAAGATGTGGATACCAGCACGAAAACTATTACGGTCGTACCCGGCAACTGCTTCGATAAATAGATGACAGAAATGCTAAGCTATTAGACTCTCTTGATTTTTTGATAGAGGGTCTAACG
The DNA here is from genome assembly GCF_005405485.1 of Enterococcus hulanensis. Taxonomy (GTDB): domain Bacteria; phylum Bacillota; class Bacilli; order Lactobacillales; family Enterococcaceae; genus Enterococcus_A; species Enterococcus_A hulanensis. The sequence continues at coordinate 229,070 of NZ_BJED01000005.1, forward strand.
GGCTAGCCTTTTTTGCGTCTGGCTAGTAAAATAGGATGAGTGTTTTAAATTAGTAAGAATTTTATTGATAAGAATTATATACGGAATGAAAATCCGAGATAATTTTTTAAAAATTATTTCATTATTATGAATGAGGATGTCAGTTTTTCTTCATGCTTTTAGTATGATTAGAAAAATGATATACGTGTTGAGAAACAGACTCATTTTTTTCTAAAAAATGAATACATTAAAACGAAATAGGATGTCAGTTCCACTTTGTACTTTAGTATATTAGTGGAATGATATGCGGAATGAAAATCCGAGATAATTTTTTAAAAATTATTTCATTATTATGAATGAGGATGTCAGTTTTTCTTCATGCTTTTAGTATGATTAGAAAAATGATATACGTGTTGAGAAACAGACTCATTTTTTTCTAAAAAAATGAATACATTAAAACGAACGAGGAGTGATTTCTTTTGGAAAATCGTTATGCGATTATTTTAGCAGCGGGTAAGGGAACTCGCATGAAATCAAAATTATACAAGGTCTTACATCCGGTAGCAGGCAAACCGATGGTGGAACACATCATTGAGCGCGTGGTTGAGACACAACCAACGGATATCGTGACGATCGTCGGCCACGGTGCGGAAATGGTCAAAGAACAGCTAGGCGACCGCAGCCAATATGCGCTGCAAGCAGAACAATTAGGAACGGGCCATGCGGTTATGCAGGCGGCCGAGTTTTTAAAAGGCAAAAAAGGCACGACGTTGGTTATCAGCGGGGACACTCCGTTGCTTACAGCCCAAACATTGAATAATTTATTTGATTACCATCAAGGTAAAAAAGCCAGCGCAACAATTTTAACGGCTCATGCAGAAGATCCAACCGGCTATGGCCGCATCCTACGCGACCATGTCGGTATTGTAGAAAAAATCGTCGAACAAAAAGATGCCACGCTTGAAGAGGCGCGTACCCAAGAAATCAATACCGGAACTTATTGTTTTGATAATGAACAATTATTTGCGGCATTGGAAAAAATCGGCACGAATAATGCTCAAGGTGAATACTATCTAACAGATATCGTTGAAATCTTGAAGAACGAAGATCAAACGGTTGCGGCTTACCAAACAGAAGATTTCGAGGAATCATTAGGTGTTAATGACCGGATCGCTTTGGCGAATGCAAATGAGATTATGCGCCGCCGTATCAACCGCCAACATATGGTCAATGGTGTAACCTTTATTGATCCGGCAACGACTTACATTGATGCAGGAATCGAGATTGGTTCTGACACAATCATCGAGCCAGGTGTGCAGATTCAAGGAAACACGGTGATTGGTTCGGATTGTGTTATCGGAGCACATTCAAAAATCGTTGACAGCACGATTGAAGATAATGTTGAAATCAAGGCTTCGGTCTTAGAAGAATGTATCGTTCGCAGAAATGCGGATGTTGGTCCGAATGCTCATTTACGTCCGCAGGCAGAAATCGGCGAGAATGCCCATATCGGCAATTACGTAGAGATCAAAAAAGCGACGATTGGCGAGAATACTAAAGTGGGTCACTTAACTTACGTTGGTGATGCGACTCTTGGTAAAGACATCAATGTCGGCTGCGGGGTTGTTTTTGTCAACTATGACGGCAAGAACAAACATCATACAACTGTCGGCGACCACGTATTCATCGGCTCTGGCACAAATATCATCGCACCGGTCACTATCGCTGATCATAGCGTAACAGCAGCGGGTTCAACGATCACTGACGACATCGCTGAAGGTGATATGGCGATCGCTCGTGCTCGCCAAGTGAACAAAGAAGGATATGCGAATCGTTTGCCATTTTAAGGGAAATCTCTTGATTTCTTAAATGGAAATGACTAGTATTTTATTTGAAATGGTATATAATCGGTAACGTATGTTTAAAAAGAAAGTGGAGGTCCCCATGTCGAAACATTATTTTGATCCAAGATTGAAAATTTTTGCTTTGAACTCAAATCGTCCCCTAGCTGAGAAAATCGCTGAAGAAGTTGGTGTTGAATTAGGAAAAAGTTCAGTTACCCAATTTAGTGATGGTGAAATTCAAGTAAACATTGAAGAAAGTATTCGCGGCTGTCATGTCTATGTCGTTCAGTCAACAAGTAGTCCGGTAAATGATAATCTGATGGAACTTTTGATTATGATCGATGCTTTGAAACGTGCGAGTGCAAAAACAATCAACGTCGTAATGCCTTATTACGGGTATGCCCGTCAGGACCGTAAAGCGCGTGCACGGGAACCAATTACTGCTAAGCTTGTTGCTAACATGATCGAAAAAGCTGGCGCAACCCGTCTATTGACTTTAGACCTGCATGCGTCACAAATCCAAGGATTCTTTGATATTCCTGTAGATCACTTAATGGGTGCACCATTGATTGCTGATTATTTCTTAGAAAAAGGTATTTGCGGCGACGATGTCGTAGTTGTTTCACCAGACCATGGTGGCGTAACTCGTGCGCGTAAATTAGCCGAATTCTTGAAAGCACCAATCGCAATCATCGACAAACGCCGTCCGAAAGCGAATGTTGCCGAAGTAATGAACATCATTGGGAAAGTCGATGGCAAAACATGTGTCATTATCGATGACATGATCGATACGGCTGGTACGATCACATTAGCTGCTAATGCCTTGAAAGAAGCTGGGGCGAAACAAGTCTACGCTTCATGTACACATCCTGTTTTATCTGGACCAGCAATGCAGCGAATCCAAGATTCAGCGATCGAACATTTAGTCGTAACCGATTCAATCTACTTATCTGACGAACGTAAAATCGATAAGATCGACGAAATCAGTGTGGGTGTATTAATGGGAGATGCGATCAAACGTATCCACGAAAACAAACCGGTTAGTCCATTGTTTGAAACACATAAAAAATAATTGATTCTATTAGCTAGGTATCCTTGTTGGGTACCTAGCTTTTTTTTACACATATTTTAATGATTAAAATTTTTTTGAACAAACGCTTTCACGCTGGTTTCCTTCTGATATGATAATAAGTAGAAGAAAGGAATCTGAGGAGGACATCATGCAAAAAAGAATGGATCGAATCTCCATGGCAGCGGGCTATGGGATTTTACTTATTGCTTTATTTTTAAAAATAATCGGCGGCGAAAGACAGCGGTTCACTTTGATTGAATCATGGGTTCGCGGCTTGCTCAGCGGGAATTTCCTGCACTTTTGGCAAACAGAATTTGCTTCAGGAATAGGTGTCTTAGTAGGAACCGGGCTCTTCTTGCTGCTGACGTTGATGTACGCCCTTGATGCCGTCCTGCTAACGTTTCATCGACGAGTGCCATGGCTTGAATCGGTTAAGGCGGCGTGGCTTTATTTTACGATGTTCTTTTACTTTGTATTTATTTCATTTTATTCCAGCAGTATTTGGCTGGTGCTGATTCTGATCGTCTGTGCCTTGGAATTTCTGCTGAATCGGTATTTGGAGGATAAGATCGAGCGGGATCGAAAATACGCCGAGTCGCAAAAAATTGAAAAAGCCTATAACGAAGATCGTAAACGGCGCTTAGGCTTTCCGGGAAAATATTCGCCGGAGTTCCACCAGATCATTCGCAAAAATTTTCGTTTCCATCAAAAGAATTATCTGCTGTTAATTTTTGCTAACGCGCTGGTTTTCTTTGCGTTAATGATTCTCTTTTTCACCTATCATGAGTTTAGCGGAACGCACACACAGGACTCGATCTTTGATAAGACCGGTCTTTTACGCATCTTTATCGAGTCAGGCGGGGTCCTTTTACTGCTGCTGCTATTATTTCTAACGTTTATGGATAGCTTGTACGTTGATTTTAAGGCGAAGCATATGGAGTTGTTCATTCAGCTGGGGATTCGCAAAAAGACATTTTTGGCGATGCTATTGGAAGAGTTTAGTTTTTGTGCCTTAGCGGGAATTTTGATTGGCGGAGTGATCGGTTTAGCGGTTACCAGAGGGTTGCATAGTTTCGGTTGGGCATTGCTGCTGTATATTGGATTGCTGGTTTTGGCGATGGCTTTTCATCAGGAAAAAATATTGCGCTTGATTCAGTTTAGACCAAGGGAACAAGCCAAACCGGATCAACCGAACCAACGCTGGACACCACTGTTTTTATTGGTAGGTCTGATTGCGTTAGCGATCACTTTTTGGTGGTTCAACCGGCGAAAATCTGCGGAGACATTATTAGTGGTGGGGACGTTGGTCGCTGCATTGTGGGGACTGTTTCTTGGTGGAGGCGGGCTTTATGTTAAACACAAGCGTGGAAAAATCAATCTGCTGCTTTCCCGCAATGATTTGTTTTATCGCTTCCACAAGAGTATCAATGTCTTACTGTTAGCGACACTACTGCAAGTATTGGCGATCGGATTCTTTTTGCCGCGCTTAGTAACCTTTCAACAAACCAAAGTCCACGATTTATTTCCTTACGAGGCAGTGGCAAAAGTCAAACAGCCGGAAGTTCAGCAAGTGGAAACGACGTTGAATCAGGATAAGGCTTCGTGGAAGAAATACCCTTTCTTTCCAGTAACCTCAGTTGACGGTGATCCGGAATGGGAAACTTTTGGAACGGCGCGCCCCATCATGTTCATTCAAGGTCAGCATATCGGAATTTCTGAAACGACTTATCAGCAGCTTCGTCAGGCGAATGGATTGAAGCGTCAGCCGCTGCATTTAAGAAAAGGACTGTGGCATGTGGTGTATCAACAGGCCATCAGTATTCGCGGACAGCCGATTGATTGGGACCCGCAAAGCACACTTCCGCGCTTGCGAATCGGGACACCTTTGGAAAGCTACAATACAAACGATGTCGATTTGATTTTTCCGCTGCGCAAGATCAAAAGTCAGGAACGTTTAGTTTTGACGGGCATGTTTCAACGAGGATTGCAGGAGAACATTCTTGTTTTTGCCGATGAAGAATTTGCGGCGTATGCGAAAAAGGAAAGTCCAAGGCAATTATTCCTGATTAGCGACGATAAAAATAGCGCCGCTTCGTTGAACTTCCTGCAGAAAAAATATGCGGATGATAAGCGTTGGGATACGGCGATCGAACCTATATATGAAAAAACACAACGCAAAAACAATGTAATCACGGAAAATTATCTGCAGGTTCTGCTGCTGATCTTCACTTTAGTCACCTGCATTTTTATGAGTGTTGGGTTATTAGTATCGAAATTTGAAAGTGAACAAGCCAGTTTGGTGTCAAGAAGAAGACTGCTGGATCAATTAGGTATGCGAGAGAAGGAGCAGCGAAAGATTTTGAAGCAGCAGGTCGGTCTCTTTACACTGCTGCCGATCGTCGCAGGATTTCTATTGAGCGTCGGTTTTATTGTCATTATGGGGCTGCTGCGTTTCTTTACGAGACAGGAATGGCTGCAGTTCGCTCGTATTTTCTTCATAGACTACAGTATCTACTTGTTAGGCTGGGGAATCATCGCAGTTCTGATCTATCGCAGAATAAAAAAGTGGAGGTAAGCAAATGGAGCCAATTATCAAAGCCGCGGCTATCACTAAAAATTATGGGCAGCAAGAAGTACTTAAAGGAATTGATCTGACAATCAGCCGCGGAGATTTCACTTGCATCATGGGACGTTCCGGCTGCGGCAAGACAACGCTGTTAAAAATTTTAGGATTAATGCATCCGCCAACCACTGGCGAGGTCACATTTGAAGAACGATTAACCCATGAGCTGTTTCCAGATGAGATCTCCGATATCCGCAGACAAAAAATCGGTTTTGTCTTTCAAGATTTTAATTTGATGGAAAGCATTACTGTGCGGGAAAATATTCTGCTGCCAGCGATCTTAGACAAACAGGATACAGGAACGGCAGAAGAACGGATGAAACCATTCTTTCAAATTTTGCGGATCGAACATTTGCTGGATAAGTTGCCGCATGAATTATCCGTAGGGGAAAAACAGCGGACCGCTATTTGCCGAGCGCTGATGAATGAACCGCAAATTATTTTAGCGGACGAGCCGACTGGAAATTTAGATAGCAACGCAGGGGCTGAGGTGATTAAGATTTTCCAACGGATCAATCAGGAATTGGGGATCACGATCGTTATGATCACTCACGACAGCAAAGTCGCCCAAGCCGCTAAGGATGTCATCTTCTTAAAAGACGGGCAAATCTATGATCGTTTAACCAATATCGCCGGCTCAGAAGTCCAGATCGCGGAAAAAATGCTAGAAGTTTAAATGGAAGAGACGTAAAAGAAGCGCTCCGAGAGATCGGGCGCTTTTTTGCTGCAGGTATAACGGGCAAAAAAAGAGCTCATCGGTGGGTGGCCGATGAGCAAAGGAGTTAAAAAATGAAAAAGTGTTAGGGTTGTTTGTTGGTAT
>NZ_BJED01000005.1:235621-249346 GCF_005405485.1 Enterococcus hulanensis
GAGCTCATCGGTGGGTGGCCGATGAGCAAAGGAGTTAAAAAATGAAAAAGTGTTAGGGTTGTTTGTTGGTATGCTTATATAATAGCAACTACTTATGAATAAAATGTGATGAAAGAATAGCGAATCCATTAATTTTATAAGAAATAAAGCTCATCAATATATAATGCCGCGAAAAATTGTTCGAAATATTAAGGAGCTTACCTCAAAATAGTATAAATTCGAATTCCTAATAATTAAATTATATTGAGTAATTTTCAAGGCGTAGACAGAAAATAAACAACCGCGCTTTAGAGGCAAAGGCTCACAGGAATTTCAATAGCGAAAAAAACTCCCAAAACATGTCCTCATGTCTTTGGGAGTTTTGTCTATTCATAAACGCGATTTTTCTTGTCGTAAATATTACGCAATTCCAAGTAGAGCGGAATGAGCTCGTTTTTCGTGTATGGAAAGTCCAGTTGATACAACTGAATATGCGGTTTTTCTTTTTTCAGTAAGGATGACGAGCTGATGATCAAATCGTAATCATCCTTCAACGATACATCATACGGCTCAGCATCGATGAAGCGCAGATCCTCCAAGAAGCGATACAGATCACGGACAAAGATGGCATTGTGCTCCAAAGCGATCCCGACTTTTAAATTGTTTGCGTACGGGAACTGATTGAAGTAAGGCAGCAATAATCGTTTAAAGGCCCGCGTAAGCATCGGGTGTACCGAACTAATGAAACCGTATGGCGGATGATCTTTGGCCATCTGCATAAAGTTTTGGATATTTTGGAATAAAATATATTCGCCGCGTGTTTGTTTTTCATTTGGGTCCATCACCAATTCAATCATGCTTGGGAATGGCTGACGGAAAATATAGTAGCCAAAGGTAATGTTCAACAAGTTTGCGACCACTAACGGATCATCCATCATTTCCGGGCGATCAGGGAACAACGCCTTTTTCGCAAAGTTACGGAACTCTACAACGAAATCATTGACAGGATTTGGCCGTGCAGCAAAATCATGGATCGTTTGCTTCATGCTTTGATCGTCACGAATCGTATAGAATGGTGAATAATGGGCTAAGAAATAAATGAAGCTGGATTCACCCTTCAGCTGACGAGTCGTCATAGGACCATCGACTAAATCACGTAAGGAAGTAAAATCATAATAAGGATTATCCTTCATTAAGAAATTGTAGCGCGGGTCGTATTTGACGAACTTCTTATTGTTGACACGAATCATAATGATGGAAGTGAACAATTTGATTTCCTGCGTACCAAAGTAAGTCCGAGACAATGGGAAGTATTCTTTGTATGTATCAACGATTTGTTCCAATTGATGCTGATCGACATTTAACGGACATTCGATTCCGCGAGTTCCCAGCCATAAAAGATCAAATAATGCTAAACGAATCAGACGTTCATCTCCAGACATACCTGCCTCTGTATAAGTAAAACGAATATTGAAGCGTTTCAAATGCTTTTTCAGCTTGTCGATCTTACGGGAAACTGTGGAACGGCTCACAAAATATTTCTCACAAAATTGTTCGATTGTTGGATTTTCTTCATTTAAGAAGTATAGGATGAACTGGAACGGCACTGCTTGCTGCAATAGATGGTAACGATACTCATCGACGGTAGCGTTAAGGTTTTCTAGGTTCACCTTTCCGGCACGCATCATGATCGTTTCGTGATTCGGACGAATTTCTGCCATTTCTTGATCTATTTCATTTAATTCAATGACACTTTGCTGGTAGTTTAAATTCAAGTCTTCTGACAGTTGACTGATGGCTAATACTTTTTTAGTTGTTTGATTTAAGTATTTAAAGATATTAAAACGCAAGAGGAGCGACGCATCAAACATAAGTTCCTCGTATAACATCTGTTTTCCTCCTTTATTAAATTGGGTTATTAATCTGAATTTTTTTAAGCATATTTCTCCTATATTGTACTTTATTTACAAAAACCTGTCAGTTATTAGCCGGTAAAAGGTGAGTAAAATTATATAGGGAAAAACAATTTTCATGCTATTCTAAGAAAGAAGGTGAAAAAATGACTAAGTCACGTTTGGAAGCATTTACTGACGGCGTCGTTGCGATCGTATTAACGGTCCTTGTACTTGATATCCAGATACCTGACGCGCCCTCGCTCGCTTCGCTGCTGAGCATCACCAATACATTATTTGCTTATATTGTTAGTTTTATTTTTGTCGCTGTAATCTGGGTGAACCATCATCGGATGATGCAGATGGCAGAAAAGATCAATTATCGCGTAATTTGGGCAAATATTTTTTGGTTATTTTGGCTAACATTATGCCCGGCAGTGACGAGTTGGGTGGGTCGGAATCCTGACCATTTTTGGCCGGAATTTTCTTATGTGGTGGTTTACATGATGTGGAGTTTTTCGTATGGTGTTTTATCGAAACAGCTTATCAAAGCCAACGAGTCTGACAGTCACGTGGTGAAAGTTTTAACTCGCGATCATCGCAGCAAGCTATCCATGCTCATTAATCTAGCTGTCTTGGGCGGCGTGTTTATTTTTCCGCCAATCGGAATCTTTGGCCGATTCTTAGTATCCGGCATCTGGATCGTCTCATATCGCAGGGCAGATCAGTATTATCAAAGAATCTTTGGCAAAAAAAATCACGGCAGAAGCTGAACGCTTCTGCCGCTTTTTCGCATGTAGACTTATGGATGCAATACCCGATGCAGAAACTCTTTTGTTCGAGCTTCTTTAGGATTTACAAAAATATCTTCCGGTGTTCCTTGTTCAGCGATGACTCCTTGGTCCATGAAGATGACCCGATCGGAAACTTCTTTAGCAAAGGCCATTTCGTGGGTCACGATCACCATCGTCAAGCCGCTTTCTGCTAATTTTTTCATGATCTGCAACACATCGCCGACCATTTCAGGATCAAGGGCTGATGTAGGCTCATCGAACAACATCACTTCCGGGTTCATTGAAAGGGCACGAGCGATCGCGACCCGTTGCTTTTGTCCGCCGGAAAGCTGCGCTGGTTTGGCATCGATGAAACGCGCCATTCCCACTTCCTCTAAATTCTTCACCGCTATTTTGCGGGCTTCGTCTTCTTTACGACCTAAAACTGTGACTTGACCGCTCATGCAATTTTGCAAGACGTTCATATTGTTAAAGAGGTTGAAGGATTGAAAAACCATCCCTAAATGAGTCCGGTATTTTGGTAAGTTATACCCAGGAGCTAAAACATTTTCTCCCTGATATAGGATTTTTCCATCCGTTGGAGTTTCTAATAAATTGATACAACGCAGAAAAGTTGATTTACCAGAACCAGAGGCTCCGATAATGGTCACGACTTCTCCTTTGTTGACGTTCATACTGATATCTTTTAAGACGAGATTATCGCCGAAACTTTTTTTCAAATGTTCGATTTCAATGATACTGCTCATAATGATCCTCCTTATTCTTCTTTCGCGAGAAAAAACATTGTAATAATCATGCTAGTGATGTCTGGCTTCACGAACTAATTTCTTAGTCTTATCGTCCAGTCTTTATTATTTATCTTCGCCAACTGCTACATCTACCTCATCCAAACGGACATAGGCTGAAGGGCCGTCCATTTTCTTCTCAACAGCTCGCAAGATACGGGTCGCTGTGAAGGTTAATACGAAGTAGATCACACAAATAATGAAGTAGGTCTGGAAGAACATGTAGTTCGTTCCGGCAGCCGATTTCCCTTGGAAGAACAGTTCAGAAACAGAGATGATACTCAATACAGAGGTATCTTTGATATTGATTACTAACTCATTCCCGGTCGCTGGCAAGATATTGCGCAATACCTGCGGCAAGACAACTTTGCGCATGGTTTGTCCATGAGTCATCCCGATCGCATGGGCCGCTTCAAACTGACCTTGATCAACCGCGAAGATTCCGCCGCGGACGATTTCTGACATATAAGCACCTGTGTTAATAGATACAATGAACAAAGCAGCGGCTGTCCGGTTCAAGTCGATCCCGAACGCCATCGCGATCCCGTAATAGATTACGGCTGACTGAACGATCATCGGTGTACCGCGGAAAATCTCAATGTAGGCATTTAACAGCCAACCAAAGACTTTTTGCAGGCCGCGTTTTGCGTTATTGTTTGATTCTGGGATCGTCCGGAAGACTCCGACTAACAAGCCAATCAATGTCCCAACAGTCGTACCAACAATTGCCAGCAGCAAGGTCGTACCTGTACCGCGTAGGAACATAGAGCCATTTTGTTTTAAGATACGAACAAAAACATTTTCTTTTTTGCCTGAAGCATTTTGCGTTTCATCTGTAGCCGGTTGATCTTTAATGGCTTGGTCCATGATTTCTACTCGTTCATCTTGCGGGATTCCGCTTAAGATTTGATTGACTTGTGCCATATCAGGATCGCCTTTGCGCATCCCAACCGAAACTTGGACATCTTCGGGATTGGTTTGGAAGCCATCCGCTTTGTCGAATTCCACCATTTTCAAATCAGGGTTCACGCTTTCGGCAGTCACACCTTCAGGTCGTTCGCTGACGTAACCATCGATTGTTCCAGATTCCAATGCAACGCGCATCGCTGGGAAATTATCCATAGCGCCCTGTTTTTTGACATCAGGGATTTGAGGGATGACATCATAATGGAATGTGCTCAGCTGTCCGGTGATCTTTGCGCCAGCAAAATCTTTGATGGAAGTGGCTTTGGCATATTTAGTATCTTTACGCGTGACAATGACCAGCTGTGATTCGTAATACGCATCAGAAAAGTCGACCTCTTTGCGTCGTTCAGCAGTAGGCGACATCCCGGCAATAATCGCGTCGATCTTGCCAGATTGCAGGGCAGGCAGCAAACCATCCCATTCTGTTTTGACAATGACTAATTTGCGATTCATTTTATCAGCGATTTTTTTCGCCATTTGAACGTCATACCCGCCGGCGTAAGCTTTATCGCCTTGGATTTGCACAGCGCCGTTGCGGCTATCCTTTTGTGTCCAGTTAAAAGGGGCGTAGCCGGCTTCCATGCCGACACGCAATTCTCCTTCAGGTGTCTTTGCGTCTGCTTGAGTGACTAATGGGGCTCCTAGAAATGAAATAAATAATGCGATGAGTGCGATAACTGAAAATTTTCTTCTATTCATATATTTCTCCCTTTCTTGAAATCACGAGATTGGGTAAAGCGTGTTTTAAAAATCTGCAACAAAAAAAGCCGCCGTTTCGTGTATAAGGCCGCTTGCAGATAATAAGAAGATGATGTTCCCTCTCACAAAAACATAGCGCAACTTAGCATCACTGCTAAGACAGTCCGCAAGTTATTCGCTTGCGTCCCAACATACAAAATAAAGAGAATTTTGTACATTTCGGCGAAACTTCCTAGACCTATTTCAACGTGTCTCTACACTCCATAGGGTTAATAAGGTTCGCGACCTCTACCTCATTGTTCTGAGGCATCTCGTATTCAGTTATTATGCTTCACAGTCTAAAGCCTACAAATGAAAAAGTCAATGGAAATCATTTGAAACGAACAAAAAAGTTGGCAGAAAGTTTTAATTCATCACGACTTTTTTGTCAAAAAAGACAAAAAATGAAAATAAGCTCTTTCTCTGAGAAAAAATTTTCAACTTAAAAAGGCAAAATACAAATGCTACGATTAAGTATTGCAGCAAATACACAAAAATAGCTTTGGTACAATCGTTTCGATTTTTAAAACGTAAATTGTACTGAAGAATGATCGCCAATAAAACGGTTACACCCTATACTTTAGTCAGGAGGTGAGGAGAAAGTGAATTACAAGATGAGCTATCTCCTATCCAACAATTTTAATTGTTACGTAACATTAAAAGAAGCGGCACAACAAACCGGTCTATCTGCCAGTGAGCTCGCGACTCAATTAGCAGAATTGAATTTGACCGTTGAGACAAACGCTGACACTGAAGAACAACGGGTGTTCATTGCGACGATAACGACTGAGCAATGGACACGGAAGCTCGTAAATGAAACACACGACTTCTTTGTATATTCCGAGGAGCAGCGGCAAGCATTGATTTACTTGCTGAGCTATTCCGCTTTTGAGGAGTTGTCACTGTTTCATTTTCAGGATTTTTTGGAAATCTCAAAAGGAACTGCAATCGCAGACGTTAAAAAGCTTCGAAAGTATCTGGCTTCACAAAAAATCGAGCTGGTTTATTCTAGGAAGAATGGTTTTTTCCTGACAGGAGATGAGCTTGAGATTCGTCGGGTCGCTCAAAATTTTGTTGCACTATTGGTACAAGATACGATTGGGAAATTTGGTTTGTTTTATTGGTTGAACCAATTTGATCTGACTTTGTACGCACAGATTCGCGACGTCATTCAAGAACAAACCGGTGCCTTGGGCTTGACCATCGTACCGAGTCGCATCGACGAAGTCAGTTTATTGCTGGGATTGTCCTACAAGAGAATTGAACAACAGCGCTTAACCGATTTAACTGAGTTAAAAGTTTTGCGGTCATTGACGGCTTATCAAGCCAGCGAGAATTTCTTTCAAATATTTTTTAATGGAAGCAATCCGTACGAGCTGGGCTATATGACAGTTGTATTAATAACGATCGTTCAAGGCGAGATTCGCGATTTGCAATTAGATTTTTTATTGAATTGTTCGGCTGAAATAATTCATCGGATGGAAAATTATTCCGCCATCCAATTCTCGAACTTTCGTGAATTGCTGATGAATCTGTTTTATCATCTTGTTCCTGCTTATTTTCGCATTCGATTTGGTTTTTATTTACCCAATGTTTTGATTGAAAATATTCAAATGGATTATCCGGAAATTTTTGATTTTACGAAGCAGGCGCTCTTTCCGTTAGAACAAGTTGTGGAACAAAAAATTCCTATTGAGGAAGTCGGCTTCTTTTCAATTCTATTTGGCGGAGCGATCACGAACCAGAAAGCTGAAGCGGCAGAAAAAGAAGTGCGGGCTTTGATCGTTTGTCCAAGTGGAATCAGTTCCTCGTTGATTCTGCAGACGGAATTGAAAAAAATGTTTTCGACGATTCGTTTTCAAGAAGCCGGTTCGGTGGATCAATTGCAGAGCGTTTCTGAAGAAAACTACGATGTGGTCTTCTCGACGATTCCATTAGACAGTAAAAAGCGTGTTTACTTGGTCAAACCATTGATGTCGCAATTAGAAAAAAATCAATTGATCAATCAAGTTCAGGAGGAATTGCTTGTTCCCGGTTTTTCTATGCCTAGTGCAGATGAAATTCTCAAAGCACTGAAACCCTACATTGAATTGAAAAATGGAGTGACCAAGGAAAAACTGTACAAAGTATTAAATAAAAAAATGAACCGATTAATTGAGCAGAAGGAGGACAATCGTCCAATGCTAACAGAACTTATTACCCCCGAAATGATCCAAATCAGTGATGAAGTCGCTGATTGGGAAAATGCCATTCGTTTAGCGGCACAACCATTGGTAGACAGCCAAAAAATCGAGTCTCGCTATTCAGAGGCGATGATCGAAAAAGTGAAACAATATGGTCCGTTTATCCATATTGGCAAGGGGATTGCTTTGCCTCACGCTCGCCCAGAAGACGGTGTAAAGGCGTTGGGAATGTCCCTGCTGAAAGTAGAAAAACCTGTTTTATTGCTGGGGGACGAAAAGCATGCCATTCAACTATTCGTTTGCTTAGCAGCTGTTGATAATGAAGCTCATTTACGCGCATTGTCCAGTTTAACGAAACTATTATCCAATCGTGAAAATCTGGAGGCGTTATTAGCAGCAACGACTAAAGAAGAAATCACAACTATTTTAACTAGAGGAGAGAATAACTAATGAAATTTGCAGCAGTATGCGGATCCGGTTTGGGATCAAGCTTTATGGTAGAGATGAATATCAATAGTGTTTTACAAGAACTAGGAGTCAGCGATGTAGAAGTTGCTCATTATGATATGGGCAGTGCAACACCAGATCTTGCAGATGTCTTTTTTGTTGGCACCGATCTGGCAGACAGCGCACAACATTTAGGAGAAGTTGTCATTTTAGACAGCATCATTGATATGGACGAATTAAAAACAAAGGTTCAAGCAGTTTGCGAAGAAAAAGGCTTGCTCTAATTAAACGGGAGGTCAGTATATAGCTGGGTGAATGGATTAGGCTCCTTGTTATAAAAGGCTGAACCTCCTTAACAAAATGTTATACGTGGTGAGAATAATATATTTTTTTGAAAATTGATTACTTTAAAACGAAACGGGAGGAATACAAATGAATGGGATTTTAGATATATTAATCGATATTGCGAGTACACCTGCACTGTTGGTTGCATTGATTGCTATTTTAGGGAATCTTTTACAAAAGAAAGACACAGCATCAATTGTTAAAGGCGGAATCAAAACTTTTGTCGGCTTCTTAGTTGTCACTGCCGGAGCGGGTGTCGTGGAAGGCTCATTGGCACCTTTTGGCGAAATGTTCCAAGCAGCTTTCAATATGCAAGGGGTCGTTCCTAATAATGAAGCGATCGTTGCACTAGCCTTAACAAAATATGGCACTTATACAGCACTTATCATGTTGGTCGGCATGGCCTTTAACATTTTGATCGCTCGCTTCACACGCTTCAAATATATCTATTTAACAGGTCACGCGACATTATATATGTCTTGTATGATCGGTGTAATCTTGAGCGTAACAAAAATGGGAACAGTGCCGTTAGTTCTGTTCGGCGGATTAGCTCTAGGGATTGCCAACACAATTTTTCCAGCAATTGCTCAGCCATTTACGCGGCAAATTACGAAAAATGACACCGTTGCTTTGGGGCATACAGGAAACTTCGGTTATGCCTTAAGCGGCTTGATCGGAAAATATGTCGGCAACAAAGAAAAATCAACCGAAGATATCAATTTCCCGAAAGGATTATCGTTCTTACGTGATTCAACAGTCAGCATTACTATTACAATGGCAATTGTTTATGTGATCGTCGCATTATTTGCGGGCAATACTTACGTTTCGACTAATTTAAGCGATGGAACAAACTACATTATTTACTCATTACAACAAGCCGGTTCGTTTGCGGCTGGAGTTTTTGTTATCTTAGCTGGTGTTCGTTTGATCTTGGCGGAAATCGTCCCAGCCTTCAAAGGGATTTCAGAAAAATTAGTACCAAATTCAATTCCTGCATTGGACTGCCCGATCGTTTTCCCTTACGCACCAAATGCAGTATTAATTGGCTTCTTGACTAGCTTTGTCGGCGGGATTGTAAGTTTGGCAATCATGGTTATTACTGGAACGACAGTGATCATTCCAGGGGTTGTTCCTCATTTCTTCTGCGGTGCGACTGCCGGAGTATACGGAAATGCAACAGGCGGGTTGCGCGGCGCTGTCATCGGCTCTTTTGTTCATGGCGTAATTATCAGCTTTATGCCGATTCTATTGATGCCAGTAATGGGTGATCTAGGATTCCAAGGCTCAACATTCTCTGATACGGACTATGGTGTTGTAGGAATCTTCTTAGGAAACTTAGCCAATGCCGGCGGTCAGATCGCAGTCATTTCAGGAATCGTTGCTGTGTTAGCCGTACTGATTGGTTTGACTATCATAGGTAAAAATAAAAAATCAAAAGCTGTCTCAGAATAAGAGGGGTTAAAGTGAATGGATAAGAAAATGGTAACAGAGCTAGAAGGACTAGCAGCAAAGATTCGGATCAATAGTATTGAAGCGATTCGAAAAGTTGGGGCCGGACATATCGGCGGGTCGCTTTCTATTGCCGATTTATTGGCGGTGCTTTACGGAAAACAAATGGTTTATGATCCAAAGAATCCGCAATGGGAAAAACGGGATCGGTTAGTACTTTCGAAAGGTCACGCAGGGCCGGCTTGGTATAGTACCTTATCAGCTGTTGGCTTCTTTCCGGAAGAATGGCTGTGGACTTTGAACGAAGGCGGGACAAACTTGCCGTCACATCCAGATCGGATAAAAACGCCGGGTGTTGATGCTACCACCGGTTCTTTAGGACAAGGAACGTCACTGGCAGCTGGTATCGCTACTGGCTTAAAAATGCAGGGCAGCGAGAGCTATGTTTATCTGATTGTTGGTGATGGCGAATTAAATGAAGGTCAATGCTGGGAAGCCTTTCAGTACATTGCCCATTTTAAACTAAATCGCTGTATCGTGATTATTGACGAAAATAAAAAGCAATTAGATGGAACGACACAAGATATTTTAAATCCTTTTGACATTGCAGAAAAAATGCGGGCTTTTGGATTTTCGACTCAAAAAGTCAAAGGTGATGATCTCATCGCGATCGATCAAGCGATCGAAAACTGTAAAAAAGTCGAAGACCAAGCAGTTTGTATTGTTTTAGATACCATTAAAGGTCAAGGTGTAAAATTCTTTGAAGAAATGGATGCTAATCACTCAGTAAAATTTGATAGCAAAGCAGTTCAGGAGGCAACCGACAAAGCCCTGGAAGAACTAAGAAAGGGGTGTGTCTAACATGTTTACTTTGGCAGATAATCATGAAATTGGAAAAGAGTTACGGGCAACAGTTGTTGATGCATTAAAAGAAACGATGGCGATTGATGAGAAAATCGTTGCACTCGATGCTGACCTTGGCGGTGCCAGCAAGTGGACAGATCTTGCAAAAGACGTACCTGATCGTTTTATTAACGTGGGGATTGCGGAAGCAAATATGGTAGGAGTAGCAGCCGGCCTTAGTTTGACTGGCTACACCCCATTTATTCACACCTTTGGACCATTCGCCACGCGTCGTGTATTGGATCAAATCTATCTTTCCGGAGCATACGCGGATAATACGATCAATATCTATGGTTCCGATCCCGGCTTTGCTGCGGGGCATAACGGCGGAACACATACTACATGGGAAGATATTGCTTTACTGCGTTCAATTCCGAAAGTAGTGATCTGTGATGCGGCTGATGAGGTGCAGATGGACTGGATCATAAAAGAGTTCGCGAAATTAAAAGGCGTCCACTATGTTCGAGGAAATCGAAAAGGAGTAAAAAATGTTTATGCTCCTGGCTCAACTTTTTCGATCGGTAAGGGAAATCTTTTGCGGGAGGGTCAAGATTACTTGATCGTTGCTGCTGGACAGCTCGTATCCGAAGCATTAGAAGTAGCTGAAATGCTGGAAGAAAAAGGAATTTCAACTGATGTGATCGACATGTTTACCATTAAGCCGTTAGACAAGGAACTATTACTTGAGCGCTTTAGTGGAAAAAAAGCCGTGATAACGATCGAAAACCATTCGATTACCGGGGGATTAGGCAGTGCTGTTGCTGAAGTTTTAGCTGAAAACGGCCTGGCGATACCATTGACACGGATCGGCGTCGACGAACGCTTCGGTCAGGTAGGTACCCCAAGCTTCTTGCAAGAAGAATTCGGTTTAACAGCTGAAAAAATTTTAGAGCAAGTAAAAGATTTCTAAAAAGAATTCCCTCAGTTTTTTAAGCTGGGGGAACTCTTTTTATTTTAGCCAGCATTTATACTATACTGGTTCTTGAGGTGACAGAAATGGAAATCACAGTTGATCAAGCAGTAAAAATGATTCAGCAAAGTAAAAAAATTACCTTTCTAACAGGAGCGGGTGTCTCCACTCCTTCGGGGGTGCCGGATTATCGCTCATTGCAAGGTGTCTATCATGGACTTGAAGCACCAGAATATCTACTAAGCAGCGAGTGTTTGATTCGTGAACCTGAGAAATTTTATCAATTTGTCAAACACTTGTATCATGAGGAGGCACGTCCCAATATTATTCATCAAGCAATGGCGGAGATGGAAAACACGAAGGATATCTGGGTGATCTCGCAAAATATTGATGGTCTGCACGAGACAGCAGGGAGTCGGCACTTGGTGAATTTTCATGGTTCCCTTTACGATTGTTATTGCCGCAAGTGTCAGCAGGCAGTAGCGTGGACAGATTATTTACAAAGTGACACTCATAAAGATTGCGGTGGACAAATTCGGCCGAATATTGTTTTGTATGGTGAAGGCTTTGAAGATGCCGTTATCCAGCAAGCAATCACGGCAGTCGGCAATGCAGAGCTTGTTGTGATTGTCGGAACGAGCTTCCAAGTTCATCCATTTTGTGATTTAATTTATGAAAAACGCAAAGATGCAAAAGTATTGGTGATCAACCAAACACCGATCCCATTAGCGGGCGAGTATAATTTTGTCCAAGCTAACGGTACTGCCGTTTTTGAAAAAGTGTAGAATAGTTATTTGACAGCTTCACGAATTGCGAGGAGCTAATCATTCTGCATAGAATGATAATTAAAAAGCAAAACAATCCATTTAATACAACTATAGGAGGAAAATGTGTGGAGTTGACTGAAAAGGAAAAAATGATCGCCGGTAAATTATATTTTGCAGGAGATGCTGAGTTGGTAGCAGACCGAAGAGATGCACGGGTAAAATTACAGGCAATCAATCAAGAAACAGATAAGAAAAAACGCGAAGAGTTTGTAAAGGAAGCTTTTGGCGGAACTAAAAACCGGGTGTATGTAGAACCGACAATCTCGTTTGATTATGGTTACAATATTTTTGTAGGCGAGAATTTCTACTGTAATTTCCACAATATCTTTTTAGATATTTGTCCCATCACCATTGGAGACAACTGTTTATTTGGCCCGAATGTGCAATTATATACGGCGAGTCATCCATTAGAACCAGGAAAACGTAATAGCGGACAAGAGCTTGGCAATCCGATTACCATTGGCAACAATGTCTGGATCGGCGGATCGGCAGTCGTGGTCCCTGGGGTAACGTTGGGGGATAACGTTGTTGTGGCAGCTGGGGCAGTCGTGACAAAATCGTTTCCCGACAATGTTGTAGTCGGCGGAAATCCAGCTCGGATCATTAAGACAATCGAAGAAGAAAATGAAAAAGATCAGCTCACTCAAGCGAGAGAAAAGATCGATCAAATCGATCAAGAGCTCGTTTCGCTATTAGAAAAAAGAATGACGGCAGTTAGTGAAGTGACTGCGTATAAAGCGAAAACGAAGAAGGCTGTTTTGGATACTGGCCGCGAAGAAAAGGTGTTGCAGGGTGTCGCAGATTTGGTGAAGGATGAAAATTATCGTGAGACGATTGTCGAAACCTTCAAAGATATTATGAAGCAGTCACGAAATTATCAAGAAGGGCGGTTGAAATAGCATGCTTGATGGCGATAGACGCAAAGCCGAGATTTTAGAAGCACTGCAGCAGGCGGAAAAGCCCATCAGTGCAACCAGCTTTGCTAAAGAATTTGGCGTAAGCCGCCAGATCGTGGTCGGTGATGTTGCTTTATTACGAGCAGCAGGCGAAAATATCATTGCAACCGCGCGGGGATATTTGTTAGAACGCGAATCAGAAAAGTTGATCAGCAAGATTGCCGTGCAGCATGCACCTGATCAGACCGAAGAAGAATTACGCACGATCATCGAACACGGCGGTGAAGTGATAGATGTAGTGGTGGAGCACCCGTTATACGGAGAGTTGGTCGGCGGACTGCACCTAACGACACAACAAGATGTTGATACGTTCATTAAAGAAGCAAATGGCTCGCAAGTGACGCTTTTGTCTGAGCTGACGGCAGGCATCCATCTCCACACGATCGCCTATGAAACACTGGACGACCTAGCAGAAATCAAACACGCGCTTTCAGAAAAAGGCATTTTATATGAAGAAAAACACCATTCGTAGTGTGTACCGACCCCCAAAAGTTAGACCAAAAATCTAACTTCGGGAGGTCGGTATTTTTATGGCTAAATATAGTTTTGAA
>NZ_BJED01000006.1 GCF_005405485.1 Enterococcus hulanensis
CCTGTTCACCCGAAAAAGAACCTAACGATATCAAGTCTTCCATTGAGCGCATCTGAAGAAAGATTGTTGACGATTTTATATCAACACCAGACCGTTGTTACTTCTCGAGAAGACCTCTGTAGAGAAATGTGGAGAAAACCAAAAACGCACTCGACGATGTCTCAACTCTCGACCTTAGTCAGTAAATTGAAGCGAAAGCTAGAAGAAGTCGGTCTAAATGGAGAGATCATTGAAACCTCTTGGGGGCAAGGGTATCGCCTGTCGGAACAAGCCTATGAACAGTTGTACATGGAAGAGCATTAAATGTAGTGTTCCATCAAGGTCTTGATCCTAAAGACGCGACAAATTTCTTCGTTCAACTTCTACAGATGTCTCGAAAGTAAAATAAAGGAGACTGTTGTTGCTATGTTTGAGATACTAGCTGAATTAATTTTTGCTGGTTTGATTGAGGGTCTCCTTCCCTCTTCTTCTGCGACTAGCTCAAAAAAAGTGAAAATCTGGCATGCTTTTTTTCGCACAACATTTTATCTTTTAGCAACTGGACTATTTGTTTTATTAGCCCTAGGAGCTACAGATAGGAAACAGCTGTTTTAAGTCTTCTTCACGAATTAAAAAAAATAGACCTAACAGAATTTTGTTCTTTTCTCTTAACGAGTAAGAAAGAAATGATCATGTCCATTTGTGCGACTTCGCCAGAATAGTAAAAAAACTGCTCAAACCTATTGAGTAGTTTTTTTATGCCTGGAGATAGCGTAACGATACAATCTTTATGACCAAAAAGCAGAAAATAGGGTCTGAAATATTTTGTAAGACGAGGATCTATTATAGAAGGACCCGGACATGTGATGACAAGTGCGCCAACTTAAACACGTTACTATAGTAGTATTATCACACACAAAATTTATTCAAATTGGCTATGCACCATGATCTCGCTCTCTTCATTTATCACGAATAGCTATACACTCCTACAAAAGAGCACAATAGGGTACACTCTATCTTGCCTAAGATTATCTTGGAGTAATGATTGGTTCGATCTAGCACAATAGAGTTGTTCAAAACTTGAAAGTCAGGATTTTCTTAGTATCCGGCAATGAAGAAAAAAGTTGGGAACAAGTCGAAAATCTTAGAAATATGAATGTCACACAATCTGATTGTGTGACATTCTCCAAAATAGCTCTATCCCTTGCGGCTCTATGGAAATCTCATTTTTTCTTCTGACTACTTTTTTATTCGTGCGTTTTGAACGCAACATAATGCTTGCTGTAATGTACTTTTGTTACATTGACTAAGGAAATTTCCGATTACTACACTGACTACTTGCTCAAATACATCGAATATTAGAGATTAACGAACTTAGTACTATTTCCGTTGATGTTGCATAAGCAGCAAGAGATAGTTTAGCAATCGGTTTATAATGCTGCCACTTAGCGTGGAAGAAACCCGGCTTAAATCTAAAAGTGATATATCAAACGTTTCTTTGCTCAATTGGTATATAGAAGTAAAAAAGTTTGTTTTCTGATATACCATAGTTTCTATAAACCTAAGTATCAACTTGCTAATAAACTATACATTATTAAGCTTGAGTTATTAAGTATACTAAAAAAATATCTAGTTTCGCAGTAGATTTATCTAGTTTCAAAGTAGATTGTTTTTTTTCGCTAGTAAGTTTATCTGGTTTTACAGTAGATTTTTTCAATCTGTTTCTTGATATGGGAATTGGTATACCTGTATTTCAATTCTTTTTTTAAAATAAGCAATTATCTTACTATTAAATCGGTATACATATGAAAAGTCGTTTAGCATATCATACCCCATAGTTTCAATAAACCTAAGTATCAACTTACCAATAAACTACATATTATTAAGCATGAGTTATTAAGTATATGAAAAAAAATATCTAGTTTCGCAGTAGATTTATCTAGTTTCATAGTAGATTGCTTTTCTCGCTAGTAGGATTATCTAGTTTTGTAGTAGATTTATCTAGTTTTACACTAGATTTTTTCAATCTGCTTTTAGAATGCATAATTGGTATACTTACTTCTTATTTTTTTTCAGAACAACATTTATACTCACCATCTGCAAGGAAATAAGCGTATCTATTTCTCACAATAATAAAGTTTTTTAGTATTAAATATCTTTACTTAAAATGGCTAACAAAAAAAGCCTTTAAATAAAGACTTTAGAAAAAATAGCACATGCAATAAATTTAGATGTGAATAAAATTCACAGCCAATAACTCTTCAATTGAAAGAATTATAAGAGATCGATATAGAGGATCAATTAGTAGATTTCTGGTGGAATATTCAATAAAACTCTTTTGCCAATGAAGAGAATTGAGTTGATTGGAAGAATAAATAGTTCAAATGCAAAATTTTATATACTGCAAATTTTGATTTACCTATGGTACCCTTTGCTATTCTTCAACATTCTTTTCTCGTTGCTCAACTAGAGCGCGAGCAGCAGCAAGAATCACCTGCTTTTCTGATTCAGATAGAGCTTTCCCTTCATAATTGATAATTACTGATTCATCCGTAATATCAAATTCTTTCGGAATTTCTGAATCATTTATCGCTGGATTGTCGGTGCGCCCTAATAGATAGTCGGTTGAGACATGGAAATATTCTGCAATTTCATTTAAGGTTTCAGCTTTTGGACTTTGTTTTTTTAATGTATAAAAATAGTTTTCTCCCAAGCTAAGTTCACTGGCTACTTCTTTTAAACTTTTTCCTCTTTTTTTTGACAAGTCTTTAACCTTATCAAACATTGTCATATCATCATTCTCCTATGAACGAGTATGATGAAAAACCGATTTTACTTTTTCGAGTAAAAAAAGGTTGATAAAATTACTCAGTTAGGTTATCATCATCTCGTAAGCTAATTTAATAAGCTAACAAGCCATGAAAAAATACCTGATAAAAAAAGACTATTCAAGGTCGCCAAACTAAGAATACTAAATTTAACAGGACTGTCCAAAGCTTATTTAACCATGCTCAAATGGTACTCTACTGAGTAAAAATTGTCAACGGAAATTAGCTAATTTAATTAGCTTACAAATCTATTAGGAAAGGATTTTGTAATGTCAAAACAACTAATCGAAGACATCAAAGTGCAGCTATTCTTAAAAAACAAAAGTCGACGATGGTTGGCTAGAAAATTAGGGATTTCTGCAGTATACGCAAAAGAGATCTTAGATGGAACTAAGCCTGGAAAACCGCAAATAAAACCTATGGAAGTTCTTTTGGCTGAATTGCAAGCAGGGAAATATGACGAGGAGGAGGACTAATGGAAGGTAATACAGTTAATTATAACAACTTGAAATTCTTAGCTCTGATTCGATTTGGCCATCGAATTGGGTGTGGCTGGTATGCCATTCTGGTGAAGGCCGAAATAGAATTACGTGATTTAGGGTATTCGATTGAAGGAGTAAGTAAGACTGATGGAGCGTTAATAATCACTACCAATATAGAGATGGAAGAAATATCTTCAAAAGCTCAGAATATCTTGTATGAAGCTGAACTTGCTAGCGAAATGACATGCGAAAAATGTGGAAACTATTCTGTTACACAAACTTTGATTGACAATGAGCTACATACGTTATGCCAAGGGTGTCAAGAAGACGTTGGTAGTTTAGAAAATGTGGAAAAACGATTACTCAAACAAAAAATTTATGAGCTGGAACGCCAGATTCTTCAAATGAACCAAGATATCCAAATACAAGAAAATAAAACTGCTCACTATCAAATGGGACTCAAACATTATAGGAAGAGAAGTGAGCGATTACAGAAAGAGTTAAAAACGGGATATAAGAAACCAAAATTTCAAGTAGTGACCACAGATTACAAAATCAACGATTAGATCAACTACGATTTTACAGGAGGATATTATGAAAAAAGGAAGACATTTTAAGGATAATAGCAAAATAGCAAATGGAATGAGTGGTAAGGCGAAAGTTACGCAAATCGGATTGTTCAGCACGGTAATTATTGGTGGGTTACTTTTGACTGGAGTTCAAGGAATACAAGCATCTGAGGCCGATGGTAAATGGGAGCCGCGTTCAATTGAACAAATCAAGAAAGATGTGGAAGGTAAGAGTGAGTATACCATTGTCTGGGGAGATACTTTAAGTGGAATTTCGCAGGCAACAAACCTTACCATGGAGAAACTTGCATCATTAAATGGTATCGGTGATTATAATTTGATTTATGCAGGAAACAAAATGATTTTTGAAGGCGATGTAGTTACAGTTCAAGACCAAAATGGTCTAGTCAAAGATCAACAAAAGATTCAAGAGTCAGATAAAATTGTTTCAAATCAACCAGCTGGTGAACCAGTAGATCAAGCAAATTCAAATGGTGCAGCAGCATCTGATACTAATGCTACTGGAACAGCTGACAATGGCAAAGCAAGTGGAGCAGAAGGTGGAGCAACTCAAACGCCTGTAACTCCAGAGCAACCGGTTCAACCAGCTCCAACTCAACCGGAAACGCCAACGACTCCTGAAAATCCAACAACTCCGGAGCAACCAACTAATCCGACTGAACCAGAGCAACCAGTGGAACCTCAGATTAAATATACAGTGTGGTATACCCCAGATCCTGACTGTGATCAATCATTCGCTATTGTTCGTGGCACTAAGCTATTTAACACAGATGCAGAGGCTACGGCATTTATTGACGGATACTCGGATCAAGTGTTAATGCAGGGGATTACTGGTAGTTATGGAGTCATGTCTTGGGAAGTATAAATTTCAGTTTTATATCAGAATTGAGAAATTAAAAGTAAAAAATATATTTGAGCACTTATTCGTAAAAACGTGTAGGTGCTCTTCATTGATTAAATATAGGCACTGTTCAAACAATAGATAAATTGAGCATTCGTTTTATCCATTGGCATGTTTAGGGCCCCTAAATATACTAAGAGATGAAAATTTTTATTTATATCAGGACTTTAAAAAATACAAATCTATCTGGATTTTCTTCCATTGTAATTCCTGGATTTATGAAGATTATTAAAGTGATTACTTATGACAAATAAGGAGCGCCAATAAAATGAAGTCAAGCGATTACGAAAAAGAGCTAGCTTTTGAAAAACAAATAGCTAAAGCTGTACATAAAAAGCAAGTTGATAAATCGGGCATCGATTATTTCGAGCATGTGAAAATAGTGGGAGAAGCTGGAGAGACAATCAAAGAAAAAATTATCGGCTATTTGCATGACGTTGTTGAAGATAGTGAGATAAGTTTTGTAGACCTTGCTGACTATGGATTTCCGAATGATATTTTGAATGCGATAGATGCAATCACTTGTAGAAAGGATGAAAGTTGGCGAAAGTATATACAAAGAGTTAGTGAAAATTCAATCGCAACAAAGGTGAAATTGAATGATTTGAAACATAATAGTGACTTGAGTAGAATTGGTACGCCTAATAAGGCAGATTTATCTCGGCAAAAAAAGTATCAGAAAGCTATTGCAATTTTGTTAGCAAAACAAGCAGCACACTAGATAATAAACAATTAAATCGTCAGTAATGAAAGTTAAATGATACAAAAAATAGAAGAACGGTAGGGGAGATAGCATGGAATTAGACCTTATAGTTGATGCGATCAATGAACATCAATATAGCATCGGAGAAGAGAGCGGTTATCAAAAAAGTCAATTTAGATACACAGAAATTGCTGAAATGGGCGAAAGTTTTATCAGTGTTGAGTCCAGAGCATATAGTAACGATTCAAAGGGAATCGAATTTTCAGTAATAACTGAAAAGGGGAAGATACTATCAATCAATGAAATTTAACTCATGAGAGTGTAATACTAACTGTGTATGTAACCACTAACCCTAGGCAAGGGGGGACTTCAGGTTTGTCAACTAAACTGTGGAAGTTAATTAATTAAGTTTTCTAGTAAATAGCCTCTCACAGTATTTTTAAGCAACTAGTAGAAAACTGATTGAGCGAATAGTTAAATAAACCTGCCCTTACGGAAGGTAAATGGCATACTTTTCAATTCGAGAAGAGAAGGTTTCGTTGACGGGCGTGTGTTTCCAGAGGCGCAGTTTGCGATAGAGTTGGCAGGTGTAGAGGATTATTTGATTGAGATGAACGGGTCCAAGATCACAGATTTGCGGACCCAGGAAATTCTTTATGACCGACCGATGCCTTCAGCGCTTGCGGAGCAGATCATTGATTTTCTAGGCGAAGAGTATGTTTATCAGCTTTACACGGATCAAGGGGTCTTTTGTACAGAATATTCTTTTCCACGATTGGAAAGTGCGGGAATGTCTGGTCACTATTTAGAGATGTTCGGCGCACAAATTCAACAAGCGAGTCTCACGAAGCTGAAAAAGATGAATAGCTACAAATTTTTAGTGATTGAAAAGGACGAGGCACGGAAGAACAAGATAGCAAAGAAAATCGAAACAATGTCCCAACTGAATTTCGTCAATAGTCTGCCGAACTATCATGAGATTGTCTTGGCAGGTATGGACAAGCGGGTCGCTTTAGAAAGGCTGAGTAAATTATTAGCTATTTCGCCAGAAGAAATGTTAGCGATAGGGGATAGTAACAACGATCGTGAAATGTTGAACTATGTTGGTACCGGTGTTGTGTTGGCAAATGGAAATGACAAATTAAAAGAAGAGATCGGGGTAGTTTTCCCGTCAAATGATGAAGATGGAGTTGGACAGGCAATCGAAGCATTTATTCTAAATAAACGGGGGTAAAAAGATGGAAGAAAAGCAATCTTTTTTTGATCACTTATTAGATGGACTGAACAAAATGATTCCTTTTGTTGTTGCTGGCGGTATTTTGATGGCTCTGGGATTTGCAGTCTCAGGCGCAGGTGCCATGTCTTATCCTGAGGAAGGGTTGGGAACCTTTGGACAGGTGATTTATCAAATCGGGAACAAGCACGCAATGGGGCTGATGTTTCTGATTGTCGGCGGATTCATCGCGCAATCGGTGGGCGGCAGTAATGCTTTGCTGGCGGGGATGGTCGGCGGAAGTATCGCATCGGTCAATGGCTCGACCTTTTTAGGGGCAGTTATCAGCGGATTTTTTGCCGGCTATCTGGTGAAATACATGGAGAAAGTCGCGATCCCGAAATCATTAGAAACGGTCTATAATATTTTACTGCTGCCGGTAATAAGTACAGCAGTGGTGGGTCTGGTCAGTTATTATGTCATAGGTATCCCAGTTGCTTTTATAATGAACTCTTTGACGAGTGTTTTAGAAAGTATGCAGGGCGGCAATCTGATTTTGCTTTGTGCGATTTTAGGGGCAATGATGGCAGTCGATTTGGCTGGTCCGATTTTACGTGTGGCTTACTTTTTCGGTGTAGCAGCCGTCGTTGCGAATCCCGGCGTGCCACAAGTCGTGATGGCAGCGGTAATTGTTGGCGGAATGATTCCACCACTAGGTATGGCGTTGGCTTCTACGATCCAAAAGAAAAAATTTACTCAAGAAGAGCAAGAAGCGGGCAAGGCAGCTTGGATTTTAGGCTTATCACTGATCAGTGAAGGGGTGATTCCTTTTGCGATCCGTGATCCGAAGCGAGTGATCCCAGCTTGTGCGATCGGTTCAGCAGTTGCTGGCGCGGTGATTGCCTATTTCAATACAGGAACAACCGTTGTTCATGGGGGAATCTTTATTTTACCGATTCCCGGCGCAGTCCAAAATCCATTAGGCTATGTTCTGGCGGTAGTGATTGGAACAGTGGTAGCCGCAGGACTTGCATTGCTGCTTAAACGCGATGTACCGACTGAAGCTATTGAGAAAATTACTGAAGAAGCATAATAAAATGAAGGGCTATCTGTCATAGTGATAGATAGCCCTTCATTAATTTTCTAACTTTTCGAAAACTGTGCTTGATATAACTTCTTATAAAATCCATCTTTTTGCAATAATTCTTGATGGCTGCCGATCTCAATAATATTTCCATGATCCAATACTAATATTTGATCCGCATTTTGAATCGTTGATAAACGATGAGCAATCACAAAGCTGGTATGATCTTTCATCATCGCAAGAAAGGCGCTTTGGATTTTTTGCTCGGTCAAGGTATCCACGGAGCTGGTGGCTTCATCAAGGATCAGCATCGATGGGCGGCTAATCATCGTTCGGGCAATCGTCAATAACTGCCTTTGACCGTCAGAAAGCTTAATCCCTGCTTCACCTACGATCGTATCCAGCTTATCCGGCAAGCGCATCACAAAATCATACATATAGGCATCCTTCAATGCCGCATAGATTTCCTCATCGGTGGCTGATTTTCGTCCATAACGCAGATTGGCTCGCAAGCTGCTATCCATCAACCACGTCTCCTGTAAAACCATTCCGAATTGCTGGCGCAGACTATCGCGAGTCAGATGACGAATATCCGTACCATCGATCGTGATCGTCCCTCGGTCCACTTCATAAAACCTCATCAAGAGATTCACTAGTGTTGATTTACCAGCGCCGGTTTTTCCGACGATGGCGATCGTTTCACCAGGCTCGACGATCAAATTAAAGTCTTCAATCAATCGTTGATCCTTTTGATAAGAAAAATCAACGTGATCAAAAACGACTTTTCCTTTGGCTTCAGTCAATGTGAGCGCGTCTGGATCATCGGCTTGTTCAACTGGCTCCTTCAATAATTCAAAGGAGCGATCAAGTCCTGCGATCGCTGTTTGTATCTGAATAGTGATCCCCGAAAGCTCAATGAAAGGCTTCGTGAATTGACTAGAATAAATCGTAAAGCTAGAAATGATCCCAATCGTTACATTGCTCCCAGCTTTTAAGGCTAATAAACCACCTACAAGACCAACCATCAGGTAAGCTAAATGGTCAACAAAACGAGAAGAAGGGTTGGTCAAGGAAGAAGCAAATTGAGCTTTTTGTCCTCGTACATAGAGTTCTTGGTTCAATGCTTCAAAATTTGTTTGGTTTTGCTTTTCTCGTTGGAATGCTTTAACGATTTTCTGATTGCCGACCATTTCGGTAATAAAACCAGAGATCGAACCAACAAGCTGCTGCTGACTGGTAAAGTATTGCTGCGAGGTACGGGCCACGATATAAGTAATCAAAAAAATGATCGGAGTGGCGACCAAAACAACTAAGGTCAGCATCGGACTAAGATATAGCATGAAGACTAGCGCGACTAAAACAACAGTCATTCCAGAAAAGACTTGGTTAAAGACCGCGGATATGGCGGTAGAAACATTATCCATATCATTGGTAAACCGACTGACGATATCGCCCTTTGAGCTTTGATCGTAATAGCTTAATGGCAATTTGTTCAGATGCGTAAAGGTTTCTTCTCGTAATTTGGCAACCGAATCAAAAGCAACAGTATTTCCTAAGCGTTGAATAAAATACTGGCTAACTACGGTTACTAAAAAGATTCCGACGAACAATTGTAAAATCCGGAAGAGGCGGGTGAAGTCAACAGCCCCTTGATTGACCATCTGATCGACAGCGACACCAATATAATAAGTCATTAAGACCGAAGTGATCCCACTGGCGATGCCTAAAATAATCGCGGCGATCAATTCTTTCGGATAGGCAGCAAGGTAAGGGATGAACGATTTTAATGAACGGAAGATATTTTTCTTTTTGATCATTGGACTGCCCCACCTTCCGCTTGAGATTCGACCAGTTCTTGATAAAGCTTGGATTGTTGCAGCAGCGAGTCATGTTTACCTTGTGCGACTATTTTTCCATTGTCCATCAAGAGGATCGTTTCGGCATCTTGGATCGAGCGCAAGCGTTGGGAAATAATGATGACACCGCAATCGAGATCCCGCTTCAATGCATGACGTAAATCCAAATCGGTTTGATAATCCAAAGCGGACAATGAATCATCTAGAATCAGCAGCTTGGGTTTACGAATTAATGCACGCGCGATCGTCAAACGCTGACGCTGCCCGCCGGAGAAGTTTTTCCCATTTTCTAAGATCGGTGTATCCAATCCTTTTGGCAAGGTTTCGACAAACTCACTGGCTTGCGCCGTTGCAAGAGCTTCCCAGCATTCCTTATCCGTTGCATCCGATTTACCCCATTGTAAATTTTCGCGAATCGTTCCGCTGAATAAAACGGCTGTTTGCGGCACAATGGCGATCTCAGACCGCAACCGCTCTAATGACCAGTCTTTGACATTGCTGCCGGCGAAGCTGACACTTCCATTAGACGCATCATAAAAACGCGGAATCAAACTGATCAGTGTAGACTTTCCACTACCGGTAGCTCCGGTAATGCCGAGGATCTTATTTTCTTTCAAAGTAAAAGAAACATCCTGTAAAGCTAAGCCAGATTTTTCTGTATAACGAAAATCTACTTTATTAAAATCAATCAGCAGTGCTTGTTTGTCAGCTTGCTGAATCGCACCATCATCGGCTAAGGTCGTGTCTGTCGCAAAGACTTCATTGATCCGATTGGCAGAAGCCGCGGCACGAGTGAAGAGGACGACTAGATTTGAAACGACGATCAAAGCTAAGAGCATTTGGTTCATATAATTGATTAAGGCTAAGACTTGCCCTTGCTCTAAATGTCCGATGTTAACTTTGAACCCGCCAAAATAAAGCAAGGCCACGACACCAGCATTCATAATCAACGTCGTACTAGGCGAAAGCAAGGCAGAGATGTTGGCAACTCGTTGATTCAAACGAGAGATTTCTTCAGTTTCTTCATTAAAGTGATTGGTTTCTGTCTTTGTCCGAGCAAATGCACGAATGACCCGGACACCACTCAAATTCTGAGTAACCAATTGATTCAGCTGATCCAGTTTTTGCTGGATTTTTTTATACAATGGCACGGAATAATGAATGATCAAAAAGAGGATCAGACAGAAAAGCGGTAATAAGATCAAAAAGACCAGCCCCATCTGCCAATCGATATAAAAGGCCATAATGACTGAACCAATGCTTAAAAAGGGTGCGCGAACGACTAAGCGGATCAACATCGCCAAAGCTCCCTGCATTTGATTGATGTCATTGGTCATGCGTGTGATCAGGGTATCTGTACCGAAGCGATTCAACTCGTTATGAGAAAAGCTGTTGATTTTTTCCATCAAACGATTGCGCAGGACAGTCCCGAATCCTTGTGAGGCGATCGACGCGTAATATTGACAGATCAAGGCACAGATCAAACCGACGATGGATAAACCCAACATCGCCACGGCCATCTCAATTACCTTGCCCTGATCGTGGTGGGCGATCCCTTCATCGACTAGCCGCGCCATAAATAAGGGCAGG
Source organism: Enterococcus hulanensis (assembly GCF_005405485.1). Lineage (GTDB taxonomy): Bacteria > Bacillota > Bacilli > Lactobacillales > Enterococcaceae > Enterococcus_A > Enterococcus_A hulanensis. The sequence goes on from NZ_BJED01000006.1 coordinate 11,227, forward strand.
ACCAATTCGAAAACGGCTTCGAGAAATTTGAAAAAAGGACCAAGGATGATCTGCTTGCGATAATCTTTGGCGTAACGTAAAAGCTGAAACATGTAACTTCCTCCAATATATAAAGTACTAATCATCAAAATAGGATTGCTTCTATTGTAACTTATTTGTCAAAAAAGTCCGAAACATATCAGCTCAAAAGAGGCACTTTACGTCAAATTAAACCGATTTTTGAATCAGCAGGATTTATCTAGCAACAAAACAAAAAGAGCAACGAAAAATTTCCATTACTCTTTTGTAGTTATTCAGTTACGGCTTGCTCGTTTTATTTCGAAAGATTACTGATCATCTCTTGAATCCATCGTGTACTTTGACTAGTCAGAAAAGGATCAATAACTACGACCGGATAGTCATCTGGCAACCCTTGAGAAGAACCTGTTGTGATCAAGCAATCATATTCTTCCAACTCTTTCCAAAGATTCGGCGTTCCCCCTGACAATTGCTCGAAATGAACAATTTCGAAGTTGCCATAAATTTTTTCGGAAATCTGTTTTGCCAGAAAGCTTTCTTCCGTTGGGGTCAAATCAGACAATAGTAATACTTTTAGTCGTGGATCTTGATTGGCTAGCCATTCTAAACTATTTACTTCGGTTGTGATCAATAAATAGACATAATTTTGAACGAAATCATCTTCTTGATACATGTGGTGCCTTTTTACGAAATGTTCCACGATATCTTTTACTTTTTGTACTCCGCGACTATAAACTTTGGAGACTTCTTGCAAGAATACCGATCGATTACGCCATAAGATACCGAGGTACTTTCCATGTGGATTGCTCAAGTAAAAATCATTATTCAACACGGTTGCCAAGTTTATCTGGTCTACATTAGTTAGACGATTTCCCAACAGCTGATTGAACTCTTCTACTAATGCGTAGTGCTGGGTAAATAATCGCTGATACTTAGGATTATCAGTCAGAGCTAATTCGCGATGAGCAGGACTAAATACGATAGCATCAGAAAAAGTTAGCCACAGAGTGTCACGCACCATCTCCGGAGTTAATTCCAGATCAACGCCGTCTCTAACAGCTTGCCTTAACAACTTATAAGAGAGACCCTTCGGAAGAATGAACGTTTCCGTTCTCAATTCTTCCGCTGGAAAAGTATGCCCGCTTTTTATCCGCCAAAAGCTGATATACATGTTATAAATCAACCGTTTTTGAAAGATATATTTTTGATAGATTTGATTCACTTCGACAAATTCCTGCACATACCGTTCAAGAATATGATAATGAGCAGATGGTAATTTCGGAAGCGTACTTTCGAAGGCGCTTTGTCTTTCACTATAAAAGCGGTAATAAAAATTACGAATTTCTCCTTCGTTGCCTTCCAATCGTAGCGGACGATAACTAAGTTCTATTCCTGCTTCAGCAAAGGTTTGCTCGACCTTTTTTAAATAGCGCTGGGTGTTGGAGGAGCTCAAATACAATTTTTTTGATAAGGCAGTAATGTTTTCGCATTCTTCATACAAAAGCTCTTCGATAATTTGAAATTCGGGGCACATATTTAAAAAGTTCGCATATAAGTTCCCCAAACTTATTGACTTGTCTAAGGAGATGTAATAAAGACCTTTTGTTTTAACAATTTGAAGCTCGGACTTATATGAATTGATCAAGTCAATATCATTTAGCAAAATTGGCAAGGAACAATCCAGTATGCTTAATAGTTGATCACTGGATAACCCATCATGCTGATAATACAATTGTTCCAATAATAACAAGCGGCGTATGTTGGTCGTTCCTAAAACTGTACGAAAATCCATCATCATTCCCCCCCTAAAAGAATGCTTGTCTAACGTATGAAACACGAAACCTATTAACGAAAAGGAAATATCTATATTTTTTATTTGACGAATATGCATTATCTTTTTACGAAGGACAAGAATTATGTAACAAGAATCATACAAATAAAACGTTTTCTATATAAAAATCATAAAGCCAAAAAGTTATAAAAACAAGTCTTTATTAGCGATAAGCGCTATTTATTTGTATCAGGTATACAAGAAGGTATAGGAAGAAAGATTTTTTCTACTATTATATTAGGCTGTATTGGAACCATTTCTTTTGCCAGAGCACTCAAAAATTGGACTAGCAAAACCAGCTCAGAAATTAAGATAGGTTGACTTATCGAACTTTTATCCTTGAAGCTGGTATTTTTTTGCCATCCATGGAATAATTAAACACGAATCTTATTCTTAATTAGGGGAGGGAGAATATGGAGAAAATTTTTACGATCGTAGTGCTATTATTCTTTTGTTATTCGTTTATCGGCTGGCTCTGGGAGACGATTTATTGTTCGATCAAGGCCAAGCATTTTGTTTATCGCGGTTTTCTATTAGGACCGATTACACCGATTTATGGTTTTGGCGTTGTCGGGGTACTTTATTTAATAGAACCGTATCAGCAAAATATCGTGCTGCTGTTTTTCCTAGCATTGATTCTGGTGACGGCATTAGAGTATCTCACGAGTTTTTTATTAGAAAAGATTTTTCATCTGACATTGTGGGATTATAAAGAGGTACCTTTGAACATCAATGGACGTGTCGCTGTGCCGGTATCGATTTTTTGGGGACTTGCCTGTGTTTTTATCGTTCGGGTTTTAAATCCTTATCTAATGAATTTAATCATCGGCTGGCAGCAGCGTTTTGGGATATTTTTACCAATGATTTTATTGATGATAACTAGTTTTGACCTAGGCTTCACCTTGGCAAACTTGGCTTCATTACGTCAAGCGATGAACAAGATGAGTGCCACCATCCAAGAGAAGAAACAGCAAGTTCAAACCGATCTTGGCGAATTAAAGGTTGCGGCAGAAGAACGGCGTCAAAGCTGGCTGACCGAAATCAAAGAGCAGCCGGAGTGGCGTAAGCAATTACCGAAGCTGAATTTCCAAGAGCGCCGCTTCTTGAACAGCTTCCCAAATATGAAATCAAAAGAGATCAAGAGTCCGCTAGCGGAGATCCGACAACTGTCAAAAGAGTTGCGAAAAAAATAATATTACAAAAATATGACAAAAAGATAGTCCTTTCAATGCTTGATGGGACTATCTTTTTTAGGTAATGGAGAGAAATTAAAACAAATGTTACTAAAACATGCTTTGTTTTGTAATGAAATGTAATCTGCTTGAAACAAAAAGCCCCCCTTTTTTTCGTATAATAACGAAGGGTAATTAGAAAGGTGGACTTTTAAGTGAGAAAGCAAATGTTTGGGTTCGTTGCCACACTAATGTTGGGTGCTAACGTACTTACACCAGTCTTTGCACAGGCAGAGTCACTGAATGAGTTAGATAAAAAAGAATCCGCGATCGCTCAACAAAGCAACAAAATCAGCGGAGAGTTGCAGATTGCATTGAACGATGTCAATGAAAAGTATCAAGAGGTCAATGACATTCGGACAAAGATCAGCGAAAATGAAGCGACGTTGGAAAAGACCAAGACAGAGATTACTGAAACAGAACAAAAGATCGAACAGCGTAAAGAAGCAATCGCTGAACGGATGAAAGCTGCACAAGTCGGCGGCATGACCGATCGTTCGATCAATGCATTATTAGAATCAAAAGATTTAGGTGAATTTTTGAATCGCGCGTTTGCGATGTCAGTCATCCAAAATGCTGAGAAAACAAAAGTTGCCAGTCTAGGCGAAGCCAAAGAAAAATTAACTGAATTAAAAGCAACTCAAGAAAAAACACAAGCCCAACTGAAAAAAGATAGTCAAAGTTTAGAAACTGAGACGACTAAGCTGGATGATAAAATGGCCAACTTAAAACAAGAGCTGGCTGATAATAAAACAAGCTTAGAAAAAATCAGTCAAGATAAAGAAGTCGAAAAAGCACGCCAAGCTGCTGAGAAAGCTCAAAAGGCTCAAGCAGAAAAAGAAGCTAAAGAGGCCGCTAAAGCAGCAGAGGCAGAAAAAGCTGCTCAAGCTGCAGCAGCTCAAGCAGCAGAAAAGGCAAAAGCCGAAGCCGCTTCACAAGAGTCATCACAGGCTTCTGCGCAAGCATCAAAACCTGCTCCATCGGCTTCAAGTTCACAACAACAATCAACTACACAAACGAGTGAACAGCCAAAGCAGGAACCAGCAAAACCAGCTGAGCCAAGTACACCGACAACATCTGGTCGTACGATCCAAATGGAATCTACTGGCTACTCATGTGCTGAATCGGTGAATACTTATTTCACAGCGATGGGGATTGATTTACGTCAGAACCCGCAAGTTGTCGCAGTTGATCCAAGTGTTATCCCGTTAGGCTCAATGGTAGAGGTATCAGGTTACGGCATTGCGATCGCCGGAGATACGGGCGGCGCGATCAAGGGCAACATCATTGATTGCCATTTCCCAACGGTTGAACAATGTATCCAATGGGGACGTCGTTCAGTAACAGTGACCGTTATTAGTTAAGAAATTTAAGAACCGTTTGAAATCGAAAGATTCCAAACGGTTCTTTTTTTGCATGCTCTATTTTTTGGTTAGTAGAATAATAGGATTGGTTTAATTAAACAGCGGTAAAATTTGATCCAATGTTTGTACTTCTTTATATGGTTGCTGTGCAGCGATGCCTTTTTCGTTTTCACGATTGACCCAAACCTTTTTCCAATCAAGCAAAGTACAAGGAATAATGTCTTCGAAATAACCTTGGGCAACATGACAATGTTCACGGTTTTTAACATTGAGCTGTTCTTCCGCTTGTTTAAAAAAGGTGAGCTGCGGTTTGTAGGCATGGACATCTTCAGCTAAAATCACCTCGTCGATTTGATTATCAAGTGCTTTTAAGTTGTGTTCCATAATCGACATACAAGAGTTTGACATAATTACAAGCTGGTAATCTCTTTGTCTCAATTCTTTTAACACGTCAATGACTTCAGGAAAAGGCTGCAATGATTTGTAAACGTGAAGCATCCGCTCGTATTCATTCTTCATGAAGTCCGTTCCCAGCATAATATCGCAGCGTTCCAATGCGGTTCGGATAAGTTCGTCTAATGAAATATAAGGTTCTGCATACTTGAGTCGAGCGTCATTTAGTGTGTATATCGCACTGACTTTGTCCCCGTCGAGGTGATGCTCGTTACCGATTTTAGCGACTTCCTGATCAACCGGGCGGGTATCAATCAATGTTCCATAACAATCAAAGGTAATTAGTTTTTTCATTTTTTCTTCCTCCTTGAGTGGTTGTATCTTCATAGTAGAATAGTTTGATAGATTTAAAAAGTTGAAATAATTAAAGCTAAACTTTCAATTTGTTGAATAGTTGTCGTGCAGGATGTAAATAAAGACCGCTGTTAAAACACAGCCGCATCCGATCAAGTCAATTCCGACAATCGGTGTGTTGAGCCAAAAGATAGAGATCACTGTCGCAGAAATCGGTTCAACACTGGCAAGCAAGATGGATTTCACTGGACCAATATCGGCCACTCCCTGTAAGAAAGCAGTAAAGGCAAAGAGCGTTCCGATAAAAATGATGACTAGCAAAATGAAAAATTCTTTTCCATTAAAACTTGTTGGTATCTTCCAAATCTGTCCGATGCCGCCAAGAGCTAAACCGCCAAAAAGCATCCCATATCCCGTGACCAAGAGACTGCCATATTTTTTAATGAGGCTTTCGGGAATGATTGTGTAGATCGCGACGGTTATGGCTGACAACAATCCAAATACTAAACCTTTTGAAGAAATCGCCATCTCGCCAATGTTTCCATGATTAACCAATAGGAAAATACCAAAGACGACCAATAAAATAGTGCCGATATTTATCAATCCGGGGAATTTTCTTTGTTTAATACTGCTGTAGATCATAATCAAGATTGGACAGGTGTACTGCAAGGTCGTCGCAGTTCCGGCATTCGTATACAAGACTGTCAAAAAATAAGTATATTGGCAAAGCATCAGACCAACGATTGCAAAGGTCAATAGTTGAACGACATCCTTTTTCTGTTTAAAAATTTGCAGGAGATAATTTGCCCGATAACGAATCAACAGTCCAATCAGTAAAAGGACTCCCGAGGCGATCATTCTGATAGAAGTGAGCCAAGTCGCATCGGTCTGACAATGGATAAATAGATATTGAGCAAATGCAGCGGAAAGCCCCCAAGCAATGCCGCCTGATAAGCTAAGGATCGTACCTCTGATAACGGTGGAATAACGGTTCATAGTTTTATTTCACCACCCTTTCTCTAAGTTGTATTGCAACTAGTCTCGTTACTAGGTACAATAACAAAAAAGAATAGTTTTGAAAATTTGAAGTTTTGAAAGTGTTGATTCGAATATACTGAACTATGGAGGGGAAACGATGGATACAAAAAATTTACTGACACTGAAAACAATCGTCAGAACAGGCAGTTTTCAAAATGCCGCAGAGACTCTGGGCTACACGCCATCAACGATAACCTTTCAGGTAAGACAGCTGGAACAGGAATTGTCGATCAAACTTTTTGAAAAACTTGGGCGCCGAATGGTTTTGACAAAAGCGGGCGAAAATATTCTTCCGCTTGTAGATACGGTGCTGCAATCCTGCGATACGATCCATAATTATGGGAAAAGTTTGGAGCAATTGCAGGGAAGCTTGACCATCGCGATGCCAGAAACGTTGTTGATCTATCGTATGCAGGAAGTGCTGGCCGACTTCAAGCAGCAAGCCCCTAATGTAAAATTATATATTCAGGTGGGTAATTGCGATAAAGTGCGAGAAGAAGTGTTGAGCGGCGGTATTGATATTGGAATTCATTATGATGTGTGCGGGGAAAATAATTCGATTCGGGCAGAAGTGATTGATTACCATCAGGCCTGTTTAGTTGCGTACCCTGAATTACCTGAAGCAGAAAGTGATTTCGTATCAGCCAATCAGGTTAAGCAGGTCGATTTAATTAATTATTACGCGGATAGTATTTTTCAAAATATTATTGATGATTACTTGAAGAAAAAGCACATCCTGATTTCAACGACTATGGAACTCTGGAGTATTGAAGCGATCAAGCAGAATGTGATCAATCAAATAGGAATCGCTTATCTTCCTGAAGTTGCAGTAAAAAAAGAGCTGGAACAAGGGAAGCTGAAAAAAATAGCGCTTGATCCGGATAACGACCAAATAATTCCAGCAGTCTGTGAAGTGCACAAAAATAAATGGCTCAGCCCACAGATGGAACTGTTTTTGAAACTGATACGTGAAACAAAAAAATAATAGCAGAGAGATAGGAACAGCCACAACGGACAATTCATTCCATTGTGGCTGTTCTTTTTTTGACATTAAAGGAAGTATAAAATTTTCGCATGAATAAATCGCTTTGTAGCGGGTATATCCATGTCTGGCTTCACGAACTAGCTTTATCGGCAATAAGCAAAAATATTTCGAAATTTGAGAAGCAATTTAGAAATATTTTGGTCTTATTGCTCAAAAGCTGAGCGAGTTCGCGAAGCCTTTCTTAGATTGATGTTGAATAAAATACCTCCGAAGAAGAAAGGATCTGTCATAACTAACCAGCTTATTCTTTAAGTAAGGATAGTGAACTGAAATTTCATAGAAAACATCATTTTAATGACACTTTATTCACAACCAGTTTTGTTTCTTCTAAGGAAATAATTGATAATGTATTCAAGTAAAACGTTATACCTGTTATACGATTAAAGCTGTTTGGACTGGCAGAGAGTTGATATGACAGTGTTATATTCAAATTGGCATAGACTTCTTTTTTATAGTAATTATTATTTTGTGTTATAAAAAGAGATGTATAAAAGTGATTTAGTGTCGTTTTTAAACATTTTCCCTAATGAATTATTTAACAAGCTTCCTAAATTGTTGTATCGTAATATGTGTAGATAACAACTGTTACTTAAAAATGAAATGCGGAAAGGTGTATGTAAAAATGATTAAATTGTATACGTCAGCGAGTTGTACTTCATGTCGAAAGGCGAAGGCTTGGTTAAAAGAAAATGGGTTGGATTTTGAGGAAAGAAACATTATGTCGAATCCTTTAACAAAAAATGAAATCAAAGAAATTCTTTCAAAGACTGAAACAGGGACCGATGAAATTATTTCGACACGTTCAAAAGTCTATGAAAAATTGGCGATCGATTTCGATGAATTGTCATTGAGTGAATTAGTTGATGTGATTGAGGAATACCCTAGCTTATTAAGACGTCCAATCGTTTTTGATGAAACTAAATTCCAAGTTGGTTATAACGAAGATGAGATTCATCAATTTATTCCACGAGAAGTTCGCAGAGTGAAATCAAAGAAAATGTCCAGCGTTTTACTTTATTTAGATTTACAGAGAGAAAGCCTTGTATAAAAGAGGCGGTTGTACCGCTAATTTATACAAAAGCATAAATATAAAAATCCCTCTTCGGTTTCCTTCTATTATATAAGGAAAACTGAGGAGGGATTATTTTTTATGTTTGTCGAATCAAATGATCAAAAGCACCAAGGGCAGCAGTTGCGCCAGAACCCATGGAAATAATGATTTGCTTATAGGCGCTGTCCGTACAGTCACCTGCAGCAAAAATTCCTTCTACATTTGTTGCACCGTGCTTGTCTACTAGAATCTCACCGCGCTCACTCAAAGCGACCGTATCAGATAGCCATTCGGTATTCGGCATTAAACCGATCAAAATGAAGACCCCTTCGACGTTTAGAGTATGTTCCTCATTCGTTAGACGATCCGTGTAAGTTAAAGCCTCTACGTGTGAAGAACCGGTAATTTCCTTCGTCGCAGCATTGGTAATTACTGTGACATTAGAGAGTGAATAAAGTTTTTCTTGCAAGACTTGATCGGCTTTTAATTCTGGTAAGAATTCCAATACATAAATATGTTTGGCTAAACCAGCTAAATCAATCGCGGCTTCGATACCAGAGTTTCCGCCGCCAATGACAACCACTTCTTTGTCTTTGAATAAAGGTCCGTCGCAATGTGGACAATAAGCAATCCCTTTATTCTTGAATTCTCTTTCACCAGGAACATTGATGGCACGCCAGCGAGCACCGGTTGAAAGGATCGCTGTTTTGGCTGTTAATTGCGCACCGTTTTCCAATTCAACTTCGATCAAGTCATTTTTCTGGATCGATTTGGCACGTTGGCCTTTCATGATATCCACGTCATACTGCTTCACATGTTCTTCCACTTGACGCATTAATTGCGGACCTTCCACGTAAGGCGTTCCAATCACATTTTCGATTCCTAAAGTTTCTAAGACTTGTCCACCAAAGGTTTCTACGACCATTCCCGTTTTAATTCCTTTACGAGCAGCGTAGATCGCTGAACTGGCACCGGCAGGACCGCCGCCAATCACTAGGACATCAAAGGTTTCCTTATCGGCGAACTCATCAGCACTCATTGGACCGCTGACTTTTTCGATGATTTGCTCGATGGTCATACGACCGCTGTCGAACTCTTCCTCATTTAAGAAGACAGTCGGTACCGCCATAATTTCTTTTTCATCGACCTCATGTTGATACATGCCGCCTTCGATCATGGTGTGAGAAATCTTAGGATTCAATACAGACATGATGTTCAAGGCTTGAACGACATCAGGACAATTATGACAGGTCAAACTGACATACGTTTCAAAATTCAACGTACGTTCAATTGATTTAATCTGTTGAACCATGTTGTCTTCGATTTTCGGAGCGCGTCCGCCAACTTGCAGTAACGCTAGGATAAACGAAGTAAATTCGTGGCCCATCGGCAAACCAGCAAAGATGATTCCTCTGGCATCGGCACCTGCCTGATTGATTTCAAAACTTGGTGTACGTTTTAAGCTTTTAGCTTCAATAGAAATCTTGCTGTCCATTTCTGCGACTTCGGTCAGGAAATCCTCTACTTTTTTCGAGTTGTCGGATTCGTCCAAGCTGGCAGAAAAAACAATCTCTGATTCCAATAAAGCTAAATATTGCGTTAGCTGTTCTTTCGTTTCATTATCTAACATAAGCGCTCCTTAAATCTTGCCGACTAAGTCAAAGCTAGGTTTTAGTGTTTCACCGTCTTCTTTCCATTTTGCAGGACATACTTCACCTGGATGGGTGCGTACATATTGCGCTGCGCGGATTTTATCGATCAAGCTGCTGGCATCACGGCCGATTCCATCTGCATTGATTTCCATGGCTTGTACGATTCCATCTGGATCGATAATGAACGTTCCGCGTTGTGCCAAACCAGCTTCTTCATCTAACACATCAAAGATACGAGAGATATGATGAGATGGATCGCCGATCATCGTGTAGTTGATTTTGCCGATAGCATCTGACGTGTCGTGCCAAGCTTTATGAGTGAAGTGGGTGTCAGTCGAACAAGAATAAACTTCTACGCCTAACTCTTGTAATTTTTCATATTGGTCTTGTAAATCCTCTAATTCGGTTGGACAAACGAATGTAAAATCTGCTGGATAGAAACAAACAACCGACCATTTGCCTTTTAACGCTTCTTCAGAAACCTCGATAAATTTTCCTTGACGATAGGCTTGTGCTTGAAACTCTTCAACTTGTTTTCCAATTAATGACATGAATGTACCCTCCTGATTAATATTGAGAAAATTTCTCTTAATTGATAAAAGGAAATCAGAAAAAATCTGATATTGTTATCCTCTTATTTAAAATTATTATAAACAGAAAGAGATTACATTGTAAATGGTTTTTTCGTAAAATATCGAAATTATTCATCCAAAAAAACAAAAATTTTTAGAAAAAATGGGTTTTAATGAGCAGTTCATCGTGTATGAGGTTGAACTAAATGCTAAAAAAGCGATTGCAATAGGACTTGAGAGTTGTCATAATTGAGAAAAAAGGTGGGTGAGAAGATGAAGCGGGTACTTTATTTTCTTTCGTTGATACTGTTGGGAATACTTTGGGTTGTTCCAGTACAGGCCGAGAACATTTATGTGGAGGATCACGCAAATATCCTTTCTTCTGAAACGAAAGAAGAAATCTATCAATACAATCAAGACTATAAAGATTTGGAATTGCGTCCTCAGTTAGCAGTCGTCACTTTAACTGAATTACCAGATGGACAATCGATCGAAGCCTATGCCAATGAAAAGTTCAATCAGTTGGGAATAGGTAGTGCGGATCATGATTCTGGTGTATTGTACTTGATTGCGGTAAATGATCGCAAGCAGCGGATTGAAGTAGGCTATGGATTAGAAGAAACCATCCCCGATGCTTTAGCGATGAATCTTATGACTGAAGAAGCTAAGGATTATTTTCGGGAAGAGAACTATGACACAGGTGTGTCACTCGTTGCAGCCAACATAAATGAGGTCTTACAGGGCAACAAAACAGTGGAAGAGTTCTCGCCAGGGATAGTTGTCGAAGAATCAATTTGGGATATTATTAAAGAGTGGATAGGTCCAGTGCTTTTCGGATTGTTTTTTCTCTATGGAGTCATTTCTACACCGTTGGAAAAGCTGTTGATCTATAGAAAATCAAAAAAGGCATTTGCTGTGGAGTTAAAGAATAGATTAAAGGACGCTGATCCTAAATATCAAAACTATTCGACTAGAAGAATAATCCGCTGTAAAGAAGCGCCGGTTGACGAAGCAAAAGAGGCCATCCAAAAGCGTTACGGAAAACTGAAAAGGAAGCGGCCGCTCTATTATGACTTTACCTATGCTTTTGGCACATTAACGCTTTGGGGAATGCTAATGAACAAGCGAAAAGAAATGCAAAAATATTCTGTGTATTACCACCATCGAGATACCTGGTCTAAAAACAGCACTAGCAGCAGTTCGAATAGTTCAGGCGGAGGAGACTCGTGGGGCGGAGGCAGTTCTGGTGGCGGCGGAGCAAGTTCAGATTGGTAAAACTGTTGAGAAATTTTTCTCAGCAGTTTTTTTGTGTCTAAATTTTTAAAATATGTTAGTTAATTTATGGGCGGACTTCATAATTATGTTTTTAAAATGATTTTTACTTTATCGAAATTTTCAAGAGCTATTATTTGTAAAGAAAAAAACATCATAGGATAATGTGGATAGAAATCATCTTGTTCATTTTTGCAAAAAGGAGTAGATGATTAGAAAATTTGAAAAGTAGGGATAGTATGAAAAAATGGGTAAGCACCGTCATGTTACTCAGCTTATTTGGCAGTTTTGTATCGCCACTTCTTGCAACCGCCGTAGACACTACTGAGAGTTCTTCTAATAATTCAATTAGTAAAACCTCACCACTAAATTCGCTCTCCAATGATCCGCAAACAACAGTATCCACAGAGTCCGCCCCAATACCAGAGAAAACCGAGAACAAGGAAGATTCGACACAGATTACGAATAATTTGCAGTTTGAAACAGCTAGTGAATTTATTAATAATGCTCAAGACAACGAGCAATTTGAACTGGATTTGGTTGGAAAAATCACTAGTTCAGTCGAAAACAACCAGCCAATCAGTTTTGAAATGACGAAACCCTTCACACTAGAAAATAGTAAAGACGAAGAGAAGATCATTTTAAATGAAGCGAAGGAAACCATTGGTACATACACTATTGATACAACGGGTGTACGTGCAAAATATACATTGAACTTCAATAAATTGGTAAAAGGTGAAAACCGTTTTCGACTTGCCCTATTAGGTACGATTACCCGTGGGCCTGATAAGACGCTTGATTTTTATCAAGAGGATCAAAAAATCTTTCAATTAGCTCTGCCAGCAATCAAAGAGTCTAATGAAAGCTCTAGTGCAGTTGAAAGTGAAGCTTCGACTTCAACAGAGGCTAGTAAAGAGTCCAGCACAGAACCTAAAGGAACTAGTACGACTCAAAGTAAGACAGCAACTAAAGACAGTTCAAAAGAATCGACTGAAAATACAAAAACGAAAGAGTCGAAACAAAAAAAGAGTGCCATCAAAGCACAAGCCGATGAACCTCAACAACCAAGAGAAGCAGGGCCAATCGATGAGTTATTCGCACAATATGCGCCAGGGGATAATTTTGTTAAAGACATAAGCTTGGACTTTGATCCCAATCCACCGACCATCCATTCTACTGTTGATTTTAATTTAAACTTCGAAATTCCAGAAGCGGTTCGAACTGAGATGGTTCCGGGTGACTATTACGAAATGGATTTTCCAGAAGGATTGAAAATTACTTCTCCATCTCCTCATGGGAATCTAACAGATAGTGATGGAACAATTTACGGAACTTACGTTTTTGATGCGAAAACTCAAAAAATACGCATTACTTTTACGCAGCAAGAGGGAGAAGATTTTCTCCCCGCTGAGAGTGGATCGGTTTCTTCGGATGTTCACTTTGATACACAGAAAATTGGACAACCAGGACGCACGACGATTATTTATCCAAGTAAAACCAATATTCCGCCATTGACGATCAACATTAAACCTACAGGTGGCGTCTCCATCAGTAAGGCTGGCAAAACAGATTCGAAAAATAATCCCAGTAAAGTCAATTGGACCGTTGATTTTAATAAAGATTTTTCGGAATTAGATAATCCTTTATTGACTGAGAATTTTCCTGACCAAGTGACCTTTAATAAAGCCGATACTGGAGCAGTCACTGTTTATCCATTAACTGTTGATTTCAACGGCAATGTCACTGGAACTGGACAGACACCGCTTGATCCAAGTACGTATACGGTTGCTGACGATGGTTCGATTCAATTCAACACTAAGATCAATAGTCCTTATCGTGTCATTTATTCTACAACTATCAAAGATTCAGTTAAGCCAACAAATGGCGGAACAGTACCAATCACGAATACAGTTCATTTGAATACCGGTTCTGACAATTTGAAGGCTTCAGCGACAGTTCAGTTGAATTATAAAAAGGCTTTAGAAAAAGTTCAGACCGGCTATGACAGTATCAACCAAGAATATAGTTGGCTGATCCGCTACAATTATGGACAGAAAGAAATGGCTGATGATACGGTCATTTCCGATACGTATTCTTCTAATATGGATGTCGAATCAAATAGTTTCAATGTTTATACTGTCAATTTTGATAACAACGGCAATCCAGTCAATGGCGCGCCGCTTGATCCAAAGGATTATTCGATTGATACATCAACAAATCCGTTTACTGTGACCTTCAAGAATAATATTCAAGCAGGCAAAGCAATCAACATCGCCTATAAAACTAAGGTTAATAAGATTGTTGCAGCGAATAATCAACAAACAGTGACAAATGAGGCACAAACGAAAAATGTTCCAACAACACCCCAAGTAGTGACAAATCCAGTTCAACAGGTCGTTATCAAAAATAGACCGACTGTTGATGTAGGTACGAAGATGGCTCACTATATTGTCGACCTAAACAAGAACAAATATGAAATGGACAATGCTCTTTTTACCGATACAATGAGTTATTCTGAACAAGGATATGTAAGTATCCCTTCAAAAGTGAAGAGCCCGAATGGAGAAACAGATGCGGGGGTTGTGATTCATGATATAGATGACAACAACCGAGTTTTAAACGGGGCATTACGGCTGTTAGGTCAGAATGAAGAAGATTTAGGAACAATCGGTGATCCGGAAACCGCAGATTATGTTCTTACTGTAAATGTGACGGCTGATCGCAAAGGTTTCAAGAATTTCACTGTGAAGTTTCAAAATGGCTATGCCAAAACGAATCATCAGTTTCAGATGGAATACTACACTGCTTATAATCAATTCAGTGAAGATGTCCCAAATCCAAATACAAGTGTTGATTACAAGAATACGATGCAAGCCAATTTTACGAATAACGGAACACCTTATTCATCTTCAAGTTCGACCGATTTCAAGACCAGCACTCAAGAAGTCAATCAAGGGATGAAGTCCGGCAGCTACAATCCAGCAACGAAGGAAATTACTTGGGCCGTCATTGCAAACTACAATAATTTAAACGTATCAGTATTTGGCTTCAAAGATCCAATCACTGGAAATCAAGTCTACGAACCGGATTCATTGACCGTGACAAGAGGAACGATTAATTCAAGAGGAAATTTCCAAGCGGCAACAGGAAATACTTATGGAGGCAATCAGGTCGGCAAAGATTATTTAAAGACGACCATTCCAGAACCAACTGGGGAAACTGAGCAAGGAACGCTAGCAATAGAGTTTGGTTCTAAAGACAATTATATTCCGGGCTGGGATGAAACAGGTTCCCCAATGGTTTTCCGAATTCAATTCAAAACAACACTAGAGGGAAAAATCGTCTATGATCAATCAACGTATCGGAATACTGCGATAACCACTGTTGAAGGTATTGAACAGCATTTGACAGCATCAGTCTCAATTGCTTTTGGCGGGAAGTCAGCAGTTAAAACCGGAAAATATAATACTCAAACGGGATTAATCAATTGGCAGCTGGATATCAATCCCAACCAATCGTTACTTTCAAATGTAAAAATTCAAGATACGCCAAGCTCTAATCAAATCCTGCAAGAAAGTTTCAAATTATATACTGGAAAATATTCAGGCTCAGGCAGTTCGACAACGGTTCAACCTGATCAGTTAGTTCCAAGCAGCCAATACAAAGTAAACGTGACGACTGATCCGGCAACAGGTCAGCAGAGTTTCACCGTTGATATGTCAGATATTCAGGAAAGATTAGATCCGAATAATCCTGGTGAATATCTAACCGGTGTGATCGAGAAGCCCTATGTATTGATTTACGATACTGAACCTAGCTTCACCTCTGAAATAGAGAATGTAACCAACGAAGCTACGATCTCAAGCGAGGGTAGAGAGTTACCGGGAAAAGATGCGCGGCAGGTTATTACGGTGGCAATTCAGGAATCTAGTGGGACAGCATTTGGTACGAAGGGGAAGATCGTTGTTCAAAAAACTGACGGCAACGGCAGTATCGTTCCCGGAGCTGTTTTGCAACTGTTGCGTAAGAATACAAAGACGAATAAGACCAACGTGTTGTATCAAACAACAACCAATAGTCAGGGAATAGCGACTTTCGGAAATTTGATAGCAACTAGTTCAGCTTACGAATATTATGTTAAAGAAATTGAAGCACCCGATGGTTATACAATCTCACCGGACCTGTTAAATGGAAGAAAAATTTCGGTAGATACTGGCATTGGCGCACCGATTACGCAGATTGAAAATATACCAGTTAAAGTGCTTTTCAATAAGACTAATGGCGCTGGCGATCCGATAGCAGGCGGATTGTTTAGCCTTTATCAAAATAGTGGAACCAAGGAAGCTCCCAATTACACATTCGTTAAGTCAATCGTACCAACAACGCAAGGCTTTGATTTATCAGGTCTTGGTGATGGTCAATATCGTATCCAAGAAGTAATTGCTCCAGACAACTATCAAATTAATCAAACGTTGATTGATTTTGAAGTGAAGAAAAACGAAAATAATACTCGCGGTGTATTCGTCAATGATCAAGCAGTCTCCGATGGTGTCCTGCAGCTAAAAGATTATCAAGGTTCAGCAGTCTTAAAGAAAACCGATGAGTTCGGGAAAAATCTTGCAGGAGCAGAGTTTAGTCTACAACGGGCTGAATTAAATTCGAATGACTTCAAAGATTATGGTGATCAAAGTTCCTATGTGACTAATAGTAACGGTCAATTAAACTTGAACAACTTGGCACCCGGGAAATACAAATTAAAGGAAAGCAAAGCGCCAGAAGGATACTATTTAAATAGTAGAGAAATTACTTTTGCTATTGATCCAGTATCGACTGGAAACCAAGCGCCAACAACGATTCAATTGAATAATGGCGAGGCTTTGATTGACTACCAAGGTTCCGCTCGTTTCAAGAAAGTTGATGGGCGAGACTATCTGGAAGGAAAAGATACTCTGTTAGCAGGAGCACTTTTCCAATTATATACAGCTGATGGGAAAACAACGATCGGAGATCCGGTCACTTCTGGAGCCGATGGGTATTTTACCTTTAAGAATCTAGCACCGGGTACAACCTATGCAATCAAGGAAACACAAGCGCCAGATGATTATCTGCTTAACCAACAGCTCGTTCGCTTTACGACGCCTACCTCCAACAATCAAGACGATACTGCGATCACGATCGATAATGCAGAGCAGAAAATCGTTTTGGATGAAAAGACACCGCTGAAAAACTATAAAGAAGGGGTACGGTTCCAAAAAGTTGATGCGAGTGCTAATGGTTTAGGCGGGGCAAAATATCAATTACTGATGCGAAAAGGTGAAAATTGGCAGCCAATTACAGATTCAACCAAAGGTGCCGGCAGTGATGGCTTTTTCACTTCGGATGCGCTGGATGGAAATATTCAAGCCTTTGAACTGTCACCGGGAAGCTACAAGTTTGTCGAGAAAACTGCACCAAAGGGATATCTGTTGAATACTAAAGAAATTCCTTTTACAGTAGAAGACCAAGCTGAAAGCGATCCTCCTATTTTGGATATTCCAATCAGTGGAGATTCCAATGTTAACTATCAAGGAACTGCCCAACTTTATAAAGAAGCAGAAAATACCTCGGATGATGGGTTCAGTAAACTAGCCGGAGCAGCTTTCGATGTCTATACGGACACAGCCAATCCCGAGAAAATGACATCGGAAAGTATTAAATCCGATGCTGACGGCAATGTGACCGTCAAGGGTCTAGCTCCAGGTAATTACTATTTCCAAGAAAACTCGAATGAGAATAAGTATCTAGTGAATACACAAAAAATCAAATTTACGATTCCAGCGAGTGCAGAAGGCAAGCCGACAGTCGTCACAACAAACGATCAAACAACACTAGGCGATAAATTAACCTTGCGAAATTATCTTGGAGCGGTTGAATTGACGAAAGTCGATAAAGCCAATCAACCATTGAGAGATGCAGAATTTACTGTTTACGATAAAAATGATCAGCCTGTCGGAGAAGCAACTTCTGGCTCAGATGGAAAAGTCACAATTGATAAACTAGCACCCGGCAATTACACGATCAAAGAAACCAAGGCACCAGCTAATTATTTGATCAACGATCAAGCCGTTGAATTTACCATTCCAAATTCGGCAGAGGGTCAACCGCAGACGATTACAATCAATCAACCATTTGTGGATTATCAAGGCTCAGTTAAATTAATCAAAACTGATGTGAATGATAAACCATTGGCAGGTGCGAAGTTCCAATTGTTGGATAGTAATGATCAGCCTGTGGGTGAAACAGTTGCCTCAGATGATAAAGGTGAAGTTCTCTTTAACGATTTGGCACCCGGTGATTACACCTTCAAGGAAATCGCTGCACCAACCGGTTACCTGCTTAATACAACGACTGTTCCAGTAACCGTTCCTAAAAAAGCCGAAGGACAGCCCGCGATAGTAACAGTGCAAGATCACTTTATCAACTATCAAGGAACTGCTCAGCTGACCAAAACTGATGGTGAAGGAAGAGTATTGCCAGGGGCGAAATTTAAAGTTGTTGATGCTGATGGCAAGGATGTTGCTGATAAAACAGCTACTTCAGATCAAGACGGTATTGTTCGCGTAACTGGTTTGGCACCTGGAAGCTATCGCTTTGTAGAAACGGAAGCACCGGATAAAGGCAGCGCGGGCAAATATATCATGACGAGTGAAGAGCTAGCTTTTGAGATTCCAGCAGAAAATCAAGGCGCACCAGCGGTTGTTAAAATTGCTGATGATGTCGCAAACTATCGTGGAACGATTCGTCTTCATAAAATCGGGAACGATATAAATGATGATTCCAAAATTATTGACCTAGTTGGAGCAGAATTCACACTCTATACAAAATCAGACTTCAGCGACACCGAACCTGCAAAAGTTAAATCTGATTCTAAGGGAATTGTTGAGTTCACGGATTTAGCACCGGGAACTTATTATGTGAAGGAAACAGCGGCACCTAATGGCTACTTGTTAAACACCTTCCCATTGACGGTCGTTATTCCTGATCGTGTACCAGTGACGCTTCCTATGACCGATGAACAAAACAATTTGAATAAAATCGAAGACGGCACTTATGTCGTTGATGCAGGGGATTTCCAAAATGCTCGAAAGGAAATTAACTTGAAGAAGACGGATGGTGAAAGTTCAGGCAGCTTAGATCTATCTAAGGTCATCTTTACTTTATATATTGATGATGGATCAGCAGCTGGGAAATTAATCAAGGACGACTTGAAACCAGAATCCGATGGCACGATTGATTTAAGCAATCTAGCTTTAGCAGATGGAAGTTACAAATTAGTCGAAACCCAGACCGCTCCTAACTATCTTATCAGCAGTCAACCGATTTATTTTGTGGTAGATAATCAGCAAGTTAAGGGGATGACTTTAGATTTGGCGAACTATCAAGCTTCTATTAAAGGGAGAAAAGTTAGCGGCGACAAAACACTCACCGGAGCTGAATACGAACTCTTTAAATCCACTGATACAAATAATCCGTTAGAAACAATTGATAAGAATAGGAACACTCAAACAACGATCAAGACAGATAACGATGGTGCTTTCTATGCTAAAGGATTGAGTGCTGGTGACTATATCTTGAAAGAAACCAAAGCACCAGTTGGTTATATCCTTGATACAACCGAGCATAAATTTACGATCTATCCGCAAAATGGCCAACCAGCTACACTTAATTTAGGCGATTTTGAGAATTATCAAGGAACGGCAAAGCTGACGAAGAAAGCTGAATCTGGAAAATTACTATCAGGTGCAATCTTCGAAGTACAAAAGAAGAATGGCGATTCAGTTCAAAAAGATTTGAGGACGAATGAAAAGGGAGAGGTTACCGCAAAAGATCTTGTTCCTGGTGAGTATCAATTTGTTGAAACCAAAGCACCAAAGGGATACTTGATTAATGACACGCCTGCTCCGTTTACTATTGATGAAAAATCGAATGGCAAGCCCGCGGTAGTGATCGCTAGTGATAATTTCATAAACTATCAAGGTTCGGCTCGTTTCCGTAAAACAAATGTAAATCATAAACCGCTAGCTGATGCGAAATTTGAAGTGCATGATGAAGATGGAAAAGCTGTTGGTGAGGCTATCTACTCTGATAAAGATGGCGATGTCACAGCTACTGGATTAGCTCCCGGTAATTATAAGTTTGTTGAGACCGAAGCACCAGAGAGCTATTTGATCAATACAACAGAGATACCATTTACAATCCCAGCTAAATCGGTGAACAAACCAGCGATGGTTGAAGCTTTAAATGGGAAAGATTTTATCAATTATCAAGGAAACGTTGAACTAACTAAGATTGATACCGACAATGCCAATAAGCATCTATCAAATGCTGAGTTCCAATTGCTGGATAATAGCCACAAAGTATTGCGTGATAATTTGAAGACAGCAGCGGATGGAAAACTGCAGGTGACAAATCTGGCGCCAGGTAAGTATTACTTTAAAGAAACCAAAGCACCAGCAGGCTATCAATTGTCAGAGCAGCTGATTAGTTTTACGATATCGGCGACACATAGCGGCAAGCCTGCACAGGTTGAAGTGATTGCTAAGAACCAATTGATACCTAACAAATCGAATACGACCAATAAACCAAAAACGCCAAAACAAGGATATTATCCGAAAACGGGAGAGGAAAAAGGAGTCGCACTCCTTAGTATTGGAGCGATCATTGTATTGATAGTAGTGGGTATCGTTTACGTGCGAAAGAGAAAATAAGACAATTTAAAAAAAGAAAAATCATTAAATAATAGACTGATATTTAAAAATTGAGTCCGCTAGTTTAAAAAGGAAGTAGAGAGAGTTTTTAATTTTCTCTACTTTCTTTTTCATCTGTTAGGAGTGAAGTTTACGAGTGTAAGAACTTAAGATTAAAATCATTTTTTTACTTTCACCACAATGTTGTTAAATTTGATTCCTTTGGTTATACATAAGTGTTTACATTTTATGGCATTTTGTACTTTCTACTTTTTTTGCACCTTAGAAGGAATCAATATTATTGCAAAATTTTCAGGTTAGAGAGTTTTTATTTCCTTTAAAACCCAATATTATTGAATTGGTATTGGTAGTCTAGAAAATAAATTGTACCAACTAGAACGAAAATTTTACGATAGTAAGATTAAATTATTTGAATAGGTAGAATCTTCATATTTTGATTTCTTCAATTCTCATTTTTATAGAAAAATGAGAATTGAACTTTTTTGCTAAAATTTCAATTAGAAATAGTCAGTATTTAATAAAAATTTGTATGTTTCAGTAAGACTGCTGAACTTGTCTACAGTGCAGAAAAGATGCGAGGTTGTAGCGTAGATTCAGAGTGGGAGGAAGGAATACATAATGTAATTTATGGAATAGCTCCTTATGCTCTCATATTTTTTAAATTAAAGTTATTTCAAAATGGTTAAAACAAACAGCTCGAGCCGTTATAACACTAAAATAAACAAATAATAATCCTTATCCTTAAATGGATTGTGAAATGGATTATTTGTTTATTGTGCAATGTATATTTATTTTTAATTTCATAAAATAAATAATGAGTATAGCGATATGTCGCTCGTTCAAATAATCGTTGATATTGCAGAGAGTCTGAACTATAATAATAACGTTGATTGTGTGCCTTTAGTTACAATAATTTTAAATAGGCTCTCTTGTAAGTGAATAAATAAACAAAGAGTGTTTTAGGAGTTTTGTTGATAATGGTTTTATAAAAGCATCATTTTATAAAGTCAGGCAAGCGTTTCTTAAGTAATTTTTTTAAGCTATTAGAATTTAAGGGAAAATGTTTAGTCTAAAAGATTTTGTAGTTTTTTGAGGTCAGTGTACTGAGTAAAGTTCATTTTCTTAAAATTTCTATAAAAAAAAAGGAAATCATTTTTTTTAAAGCGTCTATTCGCATCTTTTTTTTTGCTATACTATTTCTGCTATTCAAGGAGTTTATTCTTAAGCATATTAAAAAAAGTAAATTTTTAGGGAAGTTGAGGATTTTATGGAGCAAACGATCAGTATCAAACAATTATTTGAACTACTAAGGAAACGAATGGGATTGATTGTGTTAGGAGGACTCGTAGGCCTTTTGATTTCAGGTCTATTAGCCTTTTTCATTTTAACACCAAAATATAGTTCACAAGCACAGCTAGTTGTCACATTGCCGCAAACGGAAACAACGAATGCAAACGATGTTAATACCAACTTGCAAATGATCAATACATATAAAGATATTATTACTGGGGACTTGGTGACAAAGGAAGTATCAGAGAAGTTAAGCTCTGAGTATGGGTTAAAAATCAGTGTTGATGATCTGAAAGAAACAATAAAAGTAGAACAAAACCAGAATTCTCAGATGTTCTCTATCATAGCAACAAGTAAGAGTCCTAGAGAAGCGGCCAACCTTTCTAATGTCACTGCTGAGATTTTCAAAGCCAATGCGAAAAATGTTTTGAATGTTGATCGCATTTCGATCATATCTCAAGCAGTTGCTAGTAGTGAGCCAGTTTTTCCAAACAAAAAAATAACTATAGCTGCAGGATTATTGATTGGAATAATGATTGGTGTTTTCTTGGCTGTGATATTGGAATTACTGGATCGAACAATCAAAGAAAGTAAAACATTGACCGATGAATTTGGATTGACTCTATTAGGTAATGTTCCAGAATTGACTCAAAAGGAATTAAATGCAAAAATCCGTCGTGAATCCGTTCAAAAAATCAATAAAAGAGAAGTCTCTAAAAATGAAATAGAACCGACTCTTGATCGTCGCAGACGTAAGAGAGTCTAGGGGAGGTAGTTATGGCTAAAAGAAAAAATCAAACAGACGTGGCACAGGCTGTTAGTCTGATTACGTTAGTAGATAAAAGTTCACCAGTTTCTGAACGTTATAGAACGATTCGTACCAATATCCAGTTTGCATCTTCAGCAGATCGCCAAGTTAAAACATTAGTAATTACTTCTTCTGGGCCAGGCGAAGGGAAATCAACAACAGCAGCTAATCTTGCTGTTGTCTTTGCCAACTCTGGTCAAAGTGTTTTATTAGTTGATGCTGATATGCGAAAGGCAACTGTACACAAAACATTTCTATTAAATAATAGTGTGGGATTAAGTAATGTTTTGAGTACGGACATGAATGTGAGTGATGGAGTGCAACGAACGGTTGTCCCTAACCTATATGTTATGACTAGTGGTCCAAAATCTCCAAATCCATCTGAATTACTAGGTTCAACTAGAATGGACCAATTAACAAGAGAACTTCGAGAAGATTATGATTTTGTGATTTTTGATATGCCCCCAATTGTAGCTGTTACGGATGCACAAATCGTGGCATCTAAAGCTGATGGCACGATGTTGGTAGTTCGAGAAAATGTTACTCGTAAAGATTCTTTACAAAAGGCACGTGAACTTTTATCAATGGTAAACGCGAATGTGCTAGGGGCTGTCTTTAACGGAAGTACAGATGCGAATGATCAAGGATACTACTATTATGGTACCGACAAATAGTACAAGAAGGTGGATAAATTGATTGATTTGCATTGTCATATTTTACCAGGGGTTGATGATGGTGCTCAGACAATAGATGATAGTATCGAAATGGCGAAAAAAGCTGTTAGTCAAGGAATTACTCATTTGATGTGTACACCACATCATAATAATGGGAAATATTTCAACCCTGCTCAACAAATAATTACCAGAGTCAATGATCTACAAAAAGTACTGGATCAAAATGGTATTCCACTCACGTTAATAGAAGGACAAGAAGTGAGAATTACAGGTTCACTTCTAGAAGATATTCGTAATCAGGAAATCTTATTTACTGATCTTGAAAATACCTATGTTTTGATTGAATTTCCTTCGGGTGATGTGCCAGAGTATTCGGAACAACTTTTTTTTGAGTTAATGAGTAATGGTCATATACCAGTAATTGTTCATCCTGAAAGAAATGCAATTTTTCGGAATCATCCGAATAGATTGATGCCGTTTCTCGATATGGGTGTGCTGACCCAATTAACAGCACCAAGCATTGTCGGGGTGTTTGGAAAAGATATACAAAAGACTGCAAAACTCATGTTGAAACACAATATGTTATACATGGTTGCTTCTGACGCACATAATTTGCGTCATCGAACTTTTCTACTGAGGGAAGCCTATGAAGAAATTCGTAAAATTGGGGGAGCAAGAATGATTGAAGAGATGCAACAGATGACTAAGGACTTGGTCAACGGTGATAAGGTAGTGTGTCCGGAATACAAGGCAATAAAGGAATCACGTTTCAAATTCTTTTAATAAGGTGATTTGTTTTGAGGGCATGTTATGAATAGTGAAAAGTATTTTGGGGATGTGAGTATTTTGGAGAAGAAACCTGGGCTGGATCAGGAACATTCAAATTTGGTTTGGATAGATAAAGATAAGTTACAAAAGCAAAAAGGGTATGATTTTATTAAAAGAATCATTGATCTATTTTTGGGGACTATAGGAGTTATTTTTATCTCTCCAGTTATGCTTTGGGTTGCCTATAAAATACATAAAGATGAACCAAATTCACCGATAGTTTTTTCTCAAAAACGCGTTGGAAAAAATGGTGAACTGTTTACTATGTATAAATTTCGTTCAATGTGCGTTGATGCAGAAGAACAATTAGACACATTAGCTGAAAAGAATGAAATCAAAGGTGCCATGTTCAAAATGAAGGAGGATCCTAGAGTTACTGTTTTTGGGAAATTCATTCGACGCACTAGCTTAGATGAACTTCCTCAACTAATTAATGTTATAAAAGGTGATATGAGTCTTATTGGACCAAGACCACCATTACAAAGAGAAGTTGCCGAGTATACGCTGTATGATATGCAGCGATTACTCGTGAAACCAGGGTGTTCTGGATTATGGCAAGTTAGTGGTCGAAATGATGTCCATTTTGATGAAATGGTTAATTATGATATTGAATATATTCGGAAGAGGAGTATCAAATATGATATTTCTTTAATTGTTAAGACAATAAAAGTAATGATAAAACCAGATGGGGCATATTAAGGAGTTTGTTTGTGGAAGATAAAAAGCAACATGTATATATTATTGGGGCAAAGGGAATACCTGCAAAATATGGAGGCTTTGAAACCTTTGTCGAAAAATTGACAGAATACCAAATTAATCGACACATTCAGTACCATGTAGCCTGTATGACTGAAAATTCGGCGAGATCAAAAATTACTGACAAGCACTTTGAGCACAATGACGCAAAGTGCTTTAACATTGATGTACCCAATATTGGTCCTGCTAGAGCCATTTATTATGACATTGCTGCTTTGAAGTATGCAATCAAACAAGCCAAAAGCAATCAAGATCATCAACCAATTTTCTATGTTTTGGCATGTCGAATTGGTCCATTCGTAGGAAGATTAAAAAAACAAATTGAAGATCTGGATGGAAGATTATTTATTAATCCTGATGGGCATGAATGGATGAGAGAAAAGTGGAATTATCTTGTTCGTCGATATTGGAAGTATTCAGAACGATTAATGGTCAAACATGCAGATTTATTAATTTGTGATAGTAGTAATATTGAAAAATATATCAAAGAAGAATATCAGCAATACAAACCTCAAACAACATATATAGCTTATGGTACAGACTTAGAAAAATCAAAATTGACTGAAAAAAGTACAAACGTTATTAAATGGTTCAGAGAAAAACAAGTTCAACCAGGTAATTATTATTTGGTGGTAGGTAGATTTGTGCCAGAAAACAATTATGAAATAATGATTCGTGAGTTCATGAAATCAAACACGCCTAAAGATTTTGTATTAATTACAAATATTGAGAAAAATAAATTTTTTGAGAAATTAAAACGTGAAACGCATTTTGATACAGATTTGCGAATTAAATTTGTTGGAACAGTTTATGATCAAGAATTATTAAAGTATATTCGTGAAAATGCGTTTGCTTATTTACATGGTCATGAAGTAGGTGGAACGAATCCATCCTTACTTGAAGCTTTAGGATATACTAAAGTAAATTTATTATTAGATGTTGGTTTCAATCGAGAAGTAGGTAGGAATTCTGCATTTTATTGGAAAAAAGATGGAAATTTGAATAGACTTATTTCAGATTTAGACTCTTCAGAGAAAATGTCATCTATGTTAAATGAGTTAGAAGATAATAGTTATTTAGCAGAAGATTTTTCATGGAGCCAAATTATTTATTTATATGAAAAACTGATGTGTAATATTTAATGTTTTGTTGTAGTTTAAATCATGGGGAGGTTAAGAAATGAAAAAGGACAACCAATTGAGGGAGCTTCAGCTTTTAGAATTAGAGGCATTAACGGAGTTAAGAAATTTTTGCAAAAAAAATGGAATGGACTTTTTCTTGCGAGGTGGGAGTGTGATGGGAGCTGTAAAGTACAAAGGTTTTGTACCATGGGATGATGATGCCGATATAGCGATACTTAGAAAAGATTATATGAGATTAATTGAATTAACTTCTAAAATAGATTGGTCAGAAAAGTTTTATATACTTAGTTATAAGAGTAACCCTGAAATCCATTGTTATTTTCCAAGAGTATTGTTAAAAGAAGATGAAAGAAAATCGAGAGGATTCCCTAAAAATAACAAACTAGGGTTGACAGTAATTGATATACTTCCAATTGATGGTACACCTAACAATGTTATTAAGAGATATATATATTACTTTTTAACTTATTTGTACCGCGCTCTCGCGGGTGTTTGGACAATGGATGTTGAGGACACTGTTAATATGCATAGTTCAAAAAAACGAATGATTCTTAGGTTTTTAAAAATGACTGGGATAAGTAGGCTTTATACGCAAGTAGGTATGTATAATAAATTAGATAAATTATACACGAAGTATTCTATTGAAAAATCTCATTATATAGGTACTATAACAGGGTCTCTTTATAGAAAAGAAATACTTTTAAAAGAGTTTTGGGGAAATGGTCTTGAAGTTAAATTTGAAAATCAGAAATTTTTAATTCCCAGCCATTATGATGAATATCTGAAACAACTTTATGGTGATAATTACTTAACATACACACCGAGTGTAGAGGAGCAATATTCAAAAAAACATATTAAATAATTTTTATATCCAATATAACTACTATACTAATATATTATAGCTGACTGATTTGAGGAGGATTTGAATGACCTGTTTTATAGTATTACACTACGTTGTTAGGGAAGAAACGATATCTTGTGTGAATAGTCTTCAGAGGTTAGTTGGGGAAAAAAAAATTATAATTGTAGATAATGCGTCACCCAATAACTCTGGAAAAGAATTAGAAAATTTCTATTCAGATGTAGAGAATGTTGATGTAATTTTGTTAAATAAAAATGTTGGATTTGCAAACGGAAACAATGCTGGTTACACACATGCCAGAGAAAACTATCACCCAGAAACTATAGTAATTATGAACAATGATATTCAAATTGAACAAAGCAATTTTATTTCTAAGATAAAGGATATATATCTATCAGAAAAATATGCGGTTTTGGGACCAGATGTTTTTGCAACTTCATTAGGTATTCATCAAAGTCCGAAAAGGCTTGATCATTATACGTTAGAGGAAGTACAAAGTTTAGTAAATAGTTATGAGAAAAAACAAAAGAACAAAAAATTAACAAAGCTTAAATGTTATTTAAAGAGGTTGGGATTTTTAAAACGTTTTGTATACAATAGAAGAATTAGAAACAGTGCTGTAGATCATAATAGAGTCTATTATAATGTACCATTACATGGCTCATGTATCATTTTTTCAGAAATATTCATCAATAAAAGAGAAAAAGCTTTTTTTGATGGAACGTTTATGTATTATGAGTCTGAAATTTTAGATTATGAGTGTCAAATTAATGGATTAAAGTCAATTTATACTCCTGAATTACAGGTTTTGCATAATCATAATGTTTCAACAAATGAAACATTTAAGTCTGATATTAAAAGAACAGAATTTATGAATGAGTGTATTTTAGATTCTTTAACTTCTTTTTTATGTTTGATAAAGGAAAAATAAAATTTGTCATTTTTGAATTCTGAATCGGAGGCAATATGTTAATCTTTTTCTTATTTTTTGTTGAAATTTTCTTAATCTTTTTTATGCTGAATATTACAGGAAGAGATATTTTTAGGCCATCTATTCTTATGATTTCGGTCTTTGCACTTAGTACTTTTTTTGCAATGTTAAACATTAATAATTGGAATATTGATTATTCCCCAAAGACTTTTGGAATCATGTTACTAGGTTTTTTAGTAGCTGTCATAATTGACTATTTCATATATTCCTTGTACAAAGAGTCACATGGAAAACCTCAAGAATTACAAGTTTTATTAATAGATCATTGGAAAATAGCAATGGTGGTCACTTTCGAGTTGGTTACAATATTTTTATATTATCAAGAAATTAAGAGATTGGCGATATTTGGTGGTTATGTTGAGGGGGCAAATCTATTATGGCATTTTAGAAATGTTACATCTTATGAAGCGGAAGCTTCTATAAATGGTTTAGTTAATTTGCTTATTAAAACTACGGATGCTTTTGGTTACATATTTACATTTGCCTTAATACAAAATTACTTAAGCAAAAAAGTCAGTTTGAAAAAATATGTTATATATGTTATTCCAATTGGTTTGTTTGCCATCAAAGTTCTTATGGGATCTGGAAGGCAAGAGTTATTGAGATGGGTAGCGTTTTCATTGATAGTTAGTTATATACTTTATGAATTTCAGAACGGATGGTCAAAAAGTATAACCTTAATATATATAAAAAGGGGCTTCATTTTATTTCCCACTGTGCTTGTTTTATTCTACTTTGCTACTAATATTATTGGAAGAGGCACCACAAGAACCTTCTTTCAATATATATCAACGTATGCAGGAGGGTCCATTCAACATTTCAATCAGTATATTACTAATCCTCCTCTAATTGTAGAAAACCATTTTGGTGCAGAGACATTTCCAGGAGTTTATTCTTTTTTTAACAGATTGGGAGTGACGAATTATTCGAGAAGTGTACACCTTGAAATGAGGCAGTTGGGAATAACTCAGGGAAATATCTATACTTTTTTTAGAAGACCGTATCATGATTTTGGACTTTTTGGTATGTGCTTAATGACATTTATAGTAATCTTGATTTTTTCTTTTTGGTATTCTTCCTTTAAAAGGAAAACTTTAAATGGAAGAAGCAATTATTCAATTATTTGTTATAGTTATTTGGTTTATTGGGTTGTACTTTCTTCAATTGAAAACTATTCCATTGGTATTGTATCAGTTGGAACTATATTAACGCTAATCATGTTTAAGATTGTATATATTTTTCTGTTTGGTTTTTCAATCAGAAAAGGTTTGTTATATTTTTCATCAAAAAAGAACTGAATGATGTTTAGTGAATCAGAAAAATGAATATCCTAGTTAATCCGAGTATTCATTTAGGTTTAATTGGTTCTGTTAGGGCTATAAAGTTTAGTTGAAACGAGGTATTACTTGAATAATAAGGCTAAAAATTTATTAAAAAATATTAATTATACAGTCACAGCCAATTTTTTTGTTTTAGGGATTTCAGTACTACTAAATTTATTTGTTCCGAAATTTATTGGTATCAGGGAATATAGTTATTGGCAATTGTATGTTTTTTATTCTTCATATGTTGGATTTCTTCACTTTGGATGGTTAGATGGTATATATTTAAAAATAGGTGGGAAAGAGTACGATGATTTAGATCATTCTAACCTAGGAAGTCAATTTTGGTATTTATTTATATTTGAGAATGCTTTATCTTTAATGATTATAGTTTTAGTTTTTTTATTTTCTAGTTCCCCAATAAAATCTATGATTTTATCTCTTACAGCTATGGTATCTGTTGTAAAAAATTGTAATACATTTATTCTATACATCTTTCAATCAACTAATCGCATCAAAGAATACGCTCAAATATCACGTAACGACAGATATTTCTATATTGTCTTTTTGAGTGTATATATTTTTTTAGGTGGAAATAACTATTTAACAATGATTGTATTAGATATATTTTCTAGACTATTAGTTACAGTTTGGGGTTTTTTAAAACTAAAAGATACTTTGTTACTTAAACCTACTAGTATTCAAAAAGTTAGTAAGGAGATATTAGATAATATCAAAATTGGAAGTAATTTAATGTTATCTAATATAGCTGGGATGCTTATAATAGGAATTTCTAGAATTTTAGTAGAGTTTAAATGGAGTGTTGAAACTTTTGGTAAGTTGTCTTTAACACTTAGTATTTCTAATATGTTTATGACGTTTGTAAATGCAGTAGGAGTAGTTATGTTTCCATTGTTGAGACGTACTGATAAAAATAAACTGACAGAATTATATAAAATTTTAAGAGACTTTTTTGTTCCAGTATCTTATTTCCTTTTGATTCTTTTTTTTCCTATTAAAAAGGTTTTGGAGCTTTGGTTACCCTCTTATGAACAAAGTTTTGTATTTATGGGAATTCTTTTTCCGATGATAATTTATGAGGGGAGAATGTCATTATTAGTCTTAACCTATTTAAAAACGATAAGGAAAGAAAAACTTATACTTTATACAAATGTTCTATCCCTAAGTTTTTCAATAATATTCTCAGTAGTATTCTCAGTATTATTGAAAAATATTCTTATAACTGTAGGAGTTATAGTTGCTAGTTTGGCATTAAGGTGTATTGTAGGAGAATTACTGTTAGTGCGAATTTTAAAGCTAAATATAAGAAAGGTTCTATTTCTTGAAACAGTTCTAACACTAGTTTTTGTTTTAGGAAATATCTTTATGACAGAATTTCTCAGTTTTCTTTGTTACTCTACTTTGTTTATCGTATACTTCTTGTTTAATCGTAAATCATTTTTCAATAGTTTAAAAAGAATAATAGATATCCTTCAATTACAAAAAAAGTTATAATGTGTTTGGAATAATAATTCCTATGTAATTATCGCTTGTGAATAATAATTTTAAAAGTGGGTTGAGTTGAATGTCTGAAGAGAAAAAAAGAAAGCGTCAGGATGTTAAGCGAGTAAGTCGATCGAAGAAGATTTTGTTAGCGTTAGTAGGAGTTTTATTAACGATTATTTTAGCTATTGTTGTTATTGGTGCAAAAATGTATTATGACGTGAAAAATACTGCAGATGATGCTTATGAGACAGTGAAACGTAGTGGTTTTGAAAAGCGTCAGGTTAATTTATCAGAGCAAGATCCTTTTAGTATTTTACTATTAGGTGTGGATACAGGGGCACTTGGACGAACAGAACAAGGTCGTTCGGATACAATGATGGTGGCAACGGTGAATCCATCAACTGATGAATCACTATTAGTCAGTCTTCCTCGTGATACATATGCGGAGATTGTTGGGCACAATACGCAGGATAAGATTAATCACGCCTATGCTTTTGGTGGAGCAGCGATGTCGATGGATACGGTGGAGAAATTATTGGATATTCCAATCAGTCATTACATCACAATCAACATGGAAGGCATCGAAGCTTTAGTTGATGCTGTTGGTGGAATTGAGGTTAATAATCCTTTCGAGTTCACTTATGAGGGGACGACATTTTCAAAAGGCAACCAACAACTTGATGGAGAATTGGCCTTGAAGTATTCACGAATGCGTTATGATGATCCAAACGGAGATTATGGTCGCCAAGCTCGACAACGTCAGATTATTTCTGGCATCGCGAAAAAAGTATTGAGTACTAAGGGATTGACAAATTACCAATCGATATTGACGACGATGGGTGAAAACGTGAAGACGGACTTGAGTTTTACAGATATGCGGACATTAATGGGAGACTATCGTGCAGCATTTGGAGATATCAAATCAGATCAAATGAAAGGTGAGGGATTCATGCAAGATGGAGTTTCTTATCAACGAATTGATCCAACTGAATTGAAACGAGTGCAAGATGAGCTCAAAAAACAACTAGAATAGACTTGGTATAGAAATCCAAGAGAGAATGTTATAGTATTCTCTCTTGGATTTTTTTAGTGATTGATATGATTAACGGTGGTGGAGGGAGACTAAAGTCGGTTTAAAGAGAAGTACATTAGGTATGCATACAGGATAGCTATACAAGCTTCACTAGCGGAATTGATTAGACTCAACTAGAAACATTGAAAGAGATACAGGGTAAAAAATGGCGAGTTTTTAAATGAGTATAAGAATCATTATATTTACCAACTAATATAAAAACTATTTTGATACGTATATTTGTGGAGATAACAAGAAATAAGTTAATTACGACCTATTTTATAATTCAACATTATTAAAATAGTGTTCCAAACATCATATAACTTTAGTTATAATTTAATTCGTATTATTCACAATCCGTCTCTTCTTTATGAAATAATTTATAAAACATATTGTTTTTTTTAGTGATAAAAAGTATAATCAAACTATCAGAAATGTTACTTTCTGATTGTTTTTTTATTTGAAAATTTTTAGTAAAGGAGGTATGTAGATGAAGAAAATTGTAAGTGGGTTAATTGCGCTCATCGCGGTGGTTTTATTTGTTGGGCCTAGTGCTCATGCAGATGGTGCCATCACTGCTGATGAACAAAGAATTTTGTCGGAGCTGGATAAAGGCGTAACTGTAGGCGGAAAGACGTTTAACATTGGTGCATCAGAACGCGCACAAGCAGAAAATTTCTTGAAACAAAATGATGTTTCTGCTGATCAAGTGAACGGAGTTGTTGCACAAATCCAAAGCGCTCGTTCTTTAGTGGAATCTTCAGGAGTTGATGTTTCAAATATCAATTCTATTGAAGCTTTGATTAAAGCCTTGCCATTGAACACCAAGAACCAATTGAAGGATATTATCACCAAAGCGGCGAATATCCTAGGGCTGACAATCACCTTCTACCCTGGAGGCTATTCTATTACTCAGCCAGGTTCAGGTTCAGCTGGTACAACCAGTTCGACTAAACCAGCAAGCAGTACGGTTTACACATCAGGTGGTGCAGTAAAACAAACAGGCATTACACATTTGTCTAGTGCAATTTCTTTCGCAAGCTTATTACTTGTTGCAGCAGGTGCATTTGTAGTAGGACGTAAGAAACTTGCGTAAGGCTTCTAGGCTGAAGAGGATTGGGGCGATGTTGATCGCTCCGATCATCTTTCTTGTTATCGGCTATTCTTTGATGTATGTCATAGGAAGACCTGTCATTCAATTTGTAACTTCTTCTATTCAATTGTTTTTATTAACAGATACTCCCGACTTTGAGGCGACGGAACAGACATTTGAGGCTGTGGACAATAAAAAAATCGCAACGAATGAAAAGAATGAACTTCCATCAAGTAAGATCAATTACCCAGTGGGAGGGGAGCTTTTCGGTAAAGTAAAGATAGAAAAAGTACAGTTGGATGTTCCTTTATATTTCGGAGATACCGAACAAATTTTACGTCAAGGTGCAGGCCAATTCATGGGATCAGTTTATCCTGGTGAATTAGGCACATCGCTGATTGGCGGACATAATGTCGATGATTTCGGCAAACTAGGCGGGGCTCAAGTAGGTGATACGATCGAGGTTCAAACGACCTACGGCAATTACACGTATCAGATTACGCAGCTCGACGTTAGAAACAAAAAAGATAAAGAAATTGACGATATGATTTATCAACGAAATGACCGACGAATTATTATCTACACCTGCTATCCATTAGATAGCTTAGGTCTAACTGATGACCGTTTATTTGCCATCGGAGAATATGTTTCAGGTCCAATTATTAATGGAAACGAGTAGGAGGAAAGGCAAACTATGAAACAAGCAGCAAGAAATGCCCCACGATGGGTCTTAGCATTCATTGGGTCTTTACTCCTCTTTGCCACATTAGCGCTGATTTGTATTCGTATGACCTTGTTCAATCAGAACTTTATGATCAAACAGGTTCATAAGACAGATTACACAGAAACGATCCGTAAAGATATGACACAAAGCATCCAAGACTTAGGACGCGGCAGTAACATCCCGCCGGAAGTCTTAGCTGATGTCGTCTCGGAAAAAACAGTTTCAGCAAATGTTGATAATTATATCCGCAGTATTTATCAAGATATTCCTTTTGAACTACAAGGAGAGGACCAGATCAAAGAAAATATATTAAAGAACGTCAATCAATACGCGCAACAGGAAAATATTCCGATTGATGAATCAGTACAGAGTAATTTGAATAATCTAGCAACTACTGCTGCCAAGAATTATTCGAACTATATAGAAATCCCTTATTTATTAAACTATGGCAAAAAAGTGATGGCGTTCCAATCTTCTTTGACCATGATTTTGGTCATAGTTGGTGTTGCTTTCATCTTAGTATTTGTCGGCTTGATGATGATGGTCAAGATGAAACATCAGAAGGTCCGCTGGAGCAGTGTGACTTTTTTAGGTGCGGGACTAATGTTAGCCGTTTTACCAGCGATCATCTATTTTAGCGGAGTGATCAATCGACTAGGCATTACGTCGGAAGGTCTGTATCGCTTTGTGACAAGCTATATCAACGCTTTTGACTTAAGTTTTGTATTTGTCGGTTTGGTAATGACTGTTCTAGCAATTCTGCTGATATTTATCAGTGAAAGAGTTCGCTATAAAAAAATATATAAGATTCATTAGTGAAGGGATAAAAGTGATGGAAGAGACAATCAGTATATTAGAATTATTTCATATTTTAAAAAAGAAGGCACTTTTAATCATTATGATAACAATCACTGGGATTGGTTTGGCAGCTGGGATCACCTTTTTTTTGATTACTCCTATCTATGATTCAGCAGCACAGTTGATCGTGCAAAACAAGCAAGCTGAAGGAACAACCAATCTGCAAAATGATATTAATGGGAATGTGCTTCTAATCAATACATACAAAGACATGATTAAGGGAGATATTGTCATTGATGCTGTTCAAAAAGAATTACAAAATGAATATCAATATACGTATAGCAATAAT
The DNA here is from genome assembly GCF_005405485.1 of Enterococcus hulanensis. Classification (GTDB taxonomy): domain Bacteria; phylum Bacillota; class Bacilli; order Lactobacillales; family Enterococcaceae; genus Enterococcus_A; species Enterococcus_A hulanensis. The sequence continues at coordinate 46,011 of NZ_BJED01000006.1, forward strand.
GAGTTGAAGAAAATCATTGAGGTAGAGCAAGCACAAAACTCGCAAATGTTCCGGATTATCGCGACTTCGCCTGAGCCGCGTAAAGCAGCAACGATCGCGAACGTAACAGCTGCGACATTCCAAGAGAAAGCAGAGAGTGTACTAGAGGTCAGTAAAGTAACAATCACTTCAAAGGGATTTGTACCATCAAAAGCGATATTTCCAAATAACAAGTTGAATCTATTAATTGGTGCTGTTATTGGATTGATTTTGGGTATTGGCCTAGCTTTGTTAAGCGAACTGCTAGATAAAACGATCAAGGATGATCGATTTATTGCCGAATCTTTAGGATTGCCTATTCTGGGTCAAGTGTCGGAAATTAGTAAAAAAGAACTGCTCGAAAACAGTGGAGTCGTAATGAAGCCGAAAGAAGATACCCATAGAATGGTGAGTAATCGTACAGTAGCTTCGCGTAAGAGAAAGCGTGTATAAAAAGCTTATTTGAGTACTTAGTAAATTTTTTTTACAAAATAATTAATTTTTGCTAGAAGAAAAATCAATATATTTTAGAGAATTAGGAGAAGACTTTAGATGGCGAAAAATAAACAAACTATCACACCGGTTGATTTGATTGCATCAATTAACCCCTTTTCTACGGCAGCAGAACAATACCGTAAGATCCGCACCAATATCGAATTTTCTTCAGCAGACGAGAAAATCAAATCTTTGGTAGTGACTTCTTCTGGACCATCTGAAGGAAAGTCAACAACTGCGGCTAATTTAGCAATCGTATTTGCTAATACAGGCAGTAAAGTGTTATTAGTAGATGCTGATTTAAGAAAACCTAGCGTGGCACTAAGTTTTAAAATACCTAATATCAATGGTCTGAGTAACTACTTAACAGAAGGTAATTCAGCTGGAGCTAGTTTCTTTACAGAGCATCAGTTTATTGATCAAGGAAACCGGTCAATTGGCAATCGGCTTGTTGAAACAGAAGTTGAAAATTTGTATTTGATGCCTAGCGGACCTATGCCGCCAAATCCCTCAGAATTGTTAAGATCAAAACGCATGCAAGAATTAGTAGAAATCCTAGAAGAATCATTTGATTTAGTGATTTTTGATTTACCGCCGGTAGTAACAGTGACAGATGCACAAATATTGTCTGCCTATGTTGATGGAACGATTCTGGTTATTCGTGAGCGGGTCACAAAAAAACAATCAGTTGTTGAGGCTAAAAAATTATTGGACATGGTTCAAGCAAAAATAATCGGGGTCGTCTATAACGGTAAAAAACAAGGAGAAGACTCTTACTATTATTATGGAACCGAAGAAAGCAAGTGAGTGTCCCATGATTCTTACATAGCATCTTATTTTATTTTTGAATTGAACTGATGTGGGACATTCTAGGATTAAGTTAAATCACGGGATCACGTAGCTGATGTTTTTCTTTCGCTGACTATCTTCTTAATGAAAGTAAACAGATTAACGATTGTGATTTCCTTTTCGTAAAATAGAAAAATTATTAATAATTATTACCACGTAGTAAATGGGCATTGTTCTGTTGTAGGTTACTTCAGCAGTCAGATTAAAAGTCCAAAAATTAGTGTCAAGATCTATTTGAACATCAATAGTTTGTTGGGGGAGTAAATGATGAAAGCTGAAAAGACACTTTGGAAAGTGAAAACTGCGAAAAATTCAACTTATTTTGACCAAAAATGTGACAGTCTGATTTGGATTGATGAGAAGAAACTCAAAGGGCAAAAGGGGTATGATTTGCTTAAACGAATCATTGACCTTTTTTTAAGCTGTATTGGACTCGTTTTGGTTTCTCCAGTCATGTTAGGGATTGCATACAAAATACGTAAAGATGAACCAGGTGCCACAGTAATTTTTAGACAAAAACGCGTTGGCCGAAATGGCAAACAGTTCATGATGTACAAGTTCCGCTCAATGTGTGTGGATGCCGAAGAACAGTTGGAAGAGCTTCTTGATAAAAATGAGGTAGATGGTGCTATGTTCAAGATTAAAGAAGATCCGCGAGTCACAAAATTTGGTAAATTTATCCGACGAACTAGCTTGGATGAACTCCCTCAATTACTCAATGTCATCAAAGGGGATATGAGTTTAATTGGTCCACGTCCGCCTCTGCAAAGAGAAGTGGCTCAATATACACAGTATGATATGCAACGATTATTAGTAAAACCAGGCTGTTCTGGAGTATGGCAGGTTTCTGGACGAAATGATGTTCATTTTGATGAAATGGTTGAATTAGATATTAATTACATTAGAACACGAAGTACATTAAATGATGTCGCGTTGATAATAAAGACGATAAAAGTATTAGTTAAATCAAATGGGGCGTATTAACTCTGATGTGTATATTTCTTGATTTATTTTGTAGATTAAAAGCTCAACTAAACTAAGTATCAGATAAGTCCAGAGGCATTGCTTCTGGATTTTTTCTTTAAGCTTTTCTTGGGAAGAGTGCTTTTTAATGAAAGGTTATGACTGTTTACGTATAATTATCTGCTATAAGGATCATTTGTTGTGAGCGGGGCGCACACTTGGAAAATAAAGGAGGGGATCGAATGAGGAAAATCATTGCGGGAATTGTTTCTTTTGTATTGAGCTATGGGATGGTTTATTATTTGGTCCTGCCGACGTTGCAGAATTATCCGCGTTTGGATGCGATGACGCAGCGGTTTGAGTATACGGATGAGGCGTTGTGGGTCTTTATCTTCTTGGGCTTGTGGTTGTTTTATTGGCAATGGGAGCAGCGGAAGTTTTGGAATGTCTATCTGTATTTGTTTTATAGCTGCTACTTTTTATTGTTGTTCATTATGCTATTCACGAAGGCGCGGGCGTATCATTCGTTTAATTTGAATCCTTTTGAGCTTTATTTGAATAATAGTCAGCAGATCATTGAGTTGATTTTGAATACTGGTTATTTCATTCCGCTGGGAGTGTTGTATGGCTTGCGGGCTGGAAAAGTGGAGGCGGCAGTAATTGCTTTGATCTCGATTATTGGGATCGAGACGATCCAATATGTGTTTTACCTAGGGACTTTCGATATTTGGGATATTTTTACGAATTTTGCTGGGTGTGTTATTGGGTATCTGCTTTGCGGCCTGATCAAGAGACGGATGGCGTAATCATGCTTTTACAAAAATGCGAGATTATTATTTTAGAATAGGAAACACCAAGTTAATAATCCGCTAAACAAAAAAGTTGTTTATATAGCTTCTTCATGTTAACTTACAATTAGTAAGTGAGGTGTATGAAGATGGACTATCTTTATCAAGCAGGAAAACCCAATGGCAAGAAATTTATTTTGCTGCACGGAACTGGCGGCGATGAAACATCGTTAGTAGACTTAGCGAAATTTTTAGATGCGGACAGTACGATTTTATCTTTTCGCGGAAAAATCGAAGAAGATGGAATGAATCGTTTCTTTAAACGGAACGGATTGAATCAGTTTGACTTCGAAAGCTTGGAAAAAGAAACGGATCATTTATTAGAGGAAATCGAAACGATCAGTGAAGAAAAAGGCATTGCCTTGGAGGATTGGGTATTAGTTGGTTATTCCAACGGCGCGAATATCGCAGCTCATCTATTATTGGAACGTGAAACGACCTTATCAAAAGGCATCTTTTTCCATACGATGTCACTCGAAGTTCATACCCAATCATTTAATTTAGCAGATAAAAAAGTTTGGGTATCTTACGGCGGCAAGCAAGATCCAATCGTTAGTGAAGCATCCTTTGCCGAATTAGTCGCGACTTTTCGTGATCGAAGCGCAGACGTCACAGTAGTAGAGACCGCCTATGGTCATCAAGTTTCGATGGACGAGGTTCAAAATGCTCGCGAATGGCTGAAAGAGTAGTGACTCGCTTTTCTGTCTGGTTTCACGAACCAGCTTTTTCGGCAACAAGCGAAAAACTTGTTAAATTTGAAGAGCAATAAAGCGGAATGAGTTTCCGAAAACTTTCTAAGATATGGTAAAATGAGTCGAAGGGGTGGCGTGATGACAGACTCATTTGATTACAAAGGCTTGACCTTGACACCAACAGACTTGGCATTCAATGATGAAGAACTGCAAAAATTATTGACCTTTGAAGGAGCGATCACTCATGAGCGCTTAAAGGGCTTCAATTTTCATTATTATTTGATGCCGGAATACGATTTGAATGGTCTATTGGCAAAACTTGGCGATGCCGAACGCAAAGCAAAACGGATTTATTACATCACGGGACAGCTGGTCTCCAGTGATTTGAAGGACATGGCAGTGGACGGCTATTACATGCCGACCAACTGGGGCTTTATGCATGTAGATAATCATAAGTAAGAGGAAAGAGAAAATCTTTCCTTTTTTTGTTTTGGAAAATAGCTAGTGGCGGGCTCAAATCAGTCATTCTATACAAAAAGAGTGCAACGGGCCGCGCGCTGCACTCTAAAAAGTATTTTAACCGTCAAGTCCGTGTCAATGAGAGAATCATATGCGCTGCGGCCTTTTGACACAGTAGAAATTTAACACCAAAATATGAAGAAAGTATGAATGAAGACTTAAAAAAGCTTCGCGAGTGAGCGAAGCTAAGAATAGTCTATATAAATGAATTAATTTTCAGTTTTTCCTACGAGGTAATCTAGCGTTATAAGATATAAATCGGCAATATCGATCAATTCCAAAATACTAGGCAAGGATTCTCCTGCTTCATACATTTCGTATTGATCTAATGGAAGATTCAATTTATCGGCTACATTCTTTTTAGTGTAGTCGTTTTTCGTGCGCAGAAAATTAAGCCTGCAACGCAAGGTATCAAGTAAAATGGCTTCTTCAATACTCAAAGTATCATTCCCTCGATTCTAAAAATACATCGAACCAGATAAAGTAGCTGATTGTTGATAGCGACATTTTCTCAAAAGACAGCCGACCACCGGCTGCCTTTAAACATTGATCAATGCCTAGTTTCCGCTAGACAAGACGATTCTATCAAAAAAGTCATACTAGTCAACCGCGAACGGTAGCGATGAATTCGTGAACGGGGAAAAGTTGTAAATCAAGCTAAAATGATGGTTTAACCTGAAAAGTAGCACTTAATCATTTAGCGGAAACCCTTATGAAGAATCCTCTTTGTTTTTGCCTTTTCTGCCCCAGATTCGCGAGAGCTTTCGTTTTAGAATGCCGCCGTGTTTATTTGGTGATTGGGAGGGTTCCTGTGAAAACGGAGGTTCTTCAGGATTTGATTCCATCTTTGATACAGATAGGTCATTAGTTGATTCTGAGTTTGTGATTGGTGCCACTTCTGGTAATTCTAGTGCTTCAAATTTTAGTTTCTCTAAGACAGGCGGACAAGCTAAATCGACGAATTTCTCATATTTCGGTTTTGGACAAGTGGTAGCAGGGACTTCAATGGCTTTCGGTGCAGCTGGTAGTTCAATGGATTCGACTGCATGCTCTGGATCGAATTGGATATATTTAGTGGTTTCAACGTATTTGCAGGTATCGACTTCGGCAAAGGTTTTCACCCCATCTTCTTCAAAAATATCCAAGGTCGTTAATAATTCCAAAGCTTCGCGAATTTCTTCAGCCGATTTTTCGACTGTCGGATTTTTGACGGTTAGGTTGTGCTTCTTGCCGTTGCTTTTATAAAAAGTGGAGACTAATTTTTTTGTTTTGATGGTTTTTACAGCGTACATAGTTTTCCTTCCTTCCTTTCTTTCTTTTTTTAAGAATCGATTCATTCAACCTGTGCTTCTTGATCACCAAATAAGTTACTGATAGAAAAGCGGCTGCGCACAGCGTTGATCGCTTTTTCGGCGTATTGACGGACAGGGAAGACCCGCAGATTTAAGTACTTCCATTCCTTTGAGGTGAAATAATGTTTGAAATAGAAAAAGAATTTCTTGATGACCTTGGTGACTTTTCGTTGTGAAAAGATATGATGCACCAGTTCCTTCAAGATCAAATGAAATTTGCCATCTCCTAGACGTTCGCGGATATTAAGCGCCATCAAGTATTGAACGGTGCTGTCGGTATCACCAGAGATTCTGTAGTACGAGTCGATGCGTTTTTCAAGGGTGTTCTTCTTCAAGCTAAATAGTTGTTTGGATGTAAAAGGTTGTTCGTTCATAGTATTTTCTCCTTTTTTTAGTGGTTTCAGAAGCTTGCGCAAGTCTTCTGGGATAAATAAATCCTAGGATTTATATATAAGTGAGGGCGACAGATGTTCACCGCCCCAAACAGTTCAACGATTAAAAAAAAATCGTTTCATTGGTTTCCACAAACATCGCACTTTCCGCGGTGTCGTAGAGATTATTGCCATCTTTACTGAATAATTCTAGCGGACCAATTTGGTCTAGAAGTCCTTTAAGTTCCGCAGGCGTATTGGTCGTATCTGGATTGGGAAGGCTCCAGGTCTGGCTGTTTCCTCCGCTGGTTTTAAACTTTGCAACTAGTTTTAGCATTTGATTTCCTTCTCATTTCCTTTTGTTCCGGCCGGTGACTATAAGATAAACGATTTCAAAAAAGAATGCGAATCGCAATTTGGCATTTTGACACCCAAATTGACTCGTTTTAGGGTAAAAATAGCTGTTTTCGACCAAAAAGCGGTCAAATTGAGGGTGCTGATGTTAAATTGCGATTTGATAAATAAATCTGATTAGATTATAATTTAATGGTTTTACCTAAAAAAATAAGGTTCGACAAAAAAACTGATTGCTTAATTTACTTAGGCAATCAGCTTTTTTAGAAAATTATTGTCAGCTAATATGGTTGGTGAGTCAGATCGTGCATGAAAGGTTTATATTGATAGAGCGAGTAGGACTGTTGATAAAAGCTATGATTGTACCGATCGAGGTTCAAAAGTTTTTCAGACGTGAATGGTGTCTGATGTTTTTGCAAAAGGGAAGACACGAAAGGTATTTTATACTTACCGAGATAAACTTTCCCTAAAGCGATTATCGTTCATTGTCTAATGCGTCGATGGTTTACTTATATCATAGCCGCAACAATTCTAATAGTGCATTCTCCCTTTTATATGTTAGAATGCAAACGGACTGAATGATGATTAGGAGAAAAGCAGATGTATACAAAAGAAGTTTTCAATAATAAGATGAATAGTTGGGTCAATATTGACGCGGAAAATGCAGATGAGTTGAAGAATTTGTATAGGGATTACGGAATCGACAGTGAGTTCGTCGATTATTCGCTAGACCGCAATGAACGGGCGCATTTGGATTACGATAAGGCGACAGATGTGTTGTTGCTGATTTTCAATGCACCGAATCGTCGTAAAATTGATAATCATTATGAGACGGTACCCATGACATTCATCGTTGTGAATCGGACATTGATCACTGTGATGAATCAGCAAAACAAGTATTTGTATTTTGAAATCAAAAATTATCTAGAAAAAAATCCCAACAGTACATTATTTGAACTGCTTTTTGGCAGCCTCTTCATTATTTCTGATCAATACTTTCCTTTTGTGGAGGGGATGGATCGTGATCGCAAGCGAATTAGTAACTTATTGAAGGAAAGAACGACCAAGCAGAATTTATTGTTATTATCGGATTTGGAGACAGGGATCGTTTATTTCGTAACGGCTTCACGGCAAAATGTGCTATTAGTGCAACAGATTAAAAGTCATGGGATTTATCGAAGATTAAGTGATCAGGAAAAAGAAAGCTTGGATGATGTATTGATCGAAGCGCAGCAATTAGTGGAAATGACGCAGCTGTCTTCACAGATTTTGCAGCAACTATCCGGTACTTATAATAATGTACTAAATAATAACTTAAACGATACGATGCGAATTTTGACCGTATTATCAGTGCTGCTGACGATTCCTACGATCGTTTCGGGTTTCTTTGGGATGAACATGCCGCTGCCGCTAGAGCACAATGCTTTTGGTTGGATCATTACGATCGTCGCCAGTCTTTTACTGTGGTTTGGATTGTCCTATATATTGCGGAAGTTAATGAAGTAAAATTGATCTCAAGAAATTTATGATTTGAACGCTGTAAATTAGTAGTAAAATATGGTACATTACAATTGAGGTGATTACTATGTTAAACATAAAGCCAGTTTCTGATTTGCGTAACTATAATAAAGTATTAGAGCAAGTAACTACAGATGAACCTGTTTTTTTGACTAAGAACGGTCATGGAAAATATGTTGTTGTAAATATTGAAGATTATGATCGTTTGAAGATGAGTCTTGAAATCGTTGAGAAGTTAAAAAAAGCAGAAGATAGCGGTACCATTTCTCTTTCTGAAGCTAAGCAGAGGTTTGATGTATGAGTTATACCATCCGATTAACAAATGATTTGATGGTAGATATTGAGGAATTGAAAGATTATCTAATTACCCAATTTTCTGATAGTGTCTCGAATGAGGTAATCAAACAAATTTTTGAAACGTTTGATTCATTAACAGATTTTCCTAAAAAAGGAAAAGACGCAACGAATCTTATGTTTGTTTTTAGTGGATATAGATATTTGCCATTAGAAAAAAATGTATTGTTCTATTTAATTGACGAGCAAAAGCAAGAAGTAGTCTTATTGCGATTGTTTTCTGTAAATGAAGATTTCATGCAAAAATTTGAATATTTTATTGCTGAAGGATAATAGTACCTTTCTTCATAATAAGTAGAAAAGCCCAAGATAACACGTATAATGTATTGACTCACAAAAGTTAGACCCAAAATCTAACTTCTGGAGGTTAATACATAAAGGTGCTGTCTTGGGCTTTTTATTGAAATTTTTTTTAAAAGGCACAAAGGATGCAGAAAATGCTATTTTAAAGAAGGTGTTAGTGCAATTTTTTTTGATAAAAATGGAAGGTGAAATGCGATTTATCTTCTAAATATATTGATGCTTATTGTATACCTTATAAAACAAGGTTTTCTTGCACTAGAGTAAGTGCAATCATTTCATATTGTTACAAAAGATACAAACTACTATAGTTAAGTGTGTAAGGAGAGAGCATAATGCAACAAATTACGAAAAGACAGATTCAAATTCTGCTGCAGTTTCTTGAGAATACAGAACCAGTGACAACCAAGGAGTTGGCCAGTCAGCAAAATGTAAGCGTGCGCACGATCAAATATGATCTGGACGACATTCGTTTATGGCTTCAAGAAAGAAATCATGATTTGACCAGTAAAAGAAGTCAGGGTGTCTGGCTGGTGCTGAGTGATTCCGAACGGATTAAACTGAAAAGCGAATTGATGGAAGTTGATCGCTTTGAGTTGTTTGCTGATCAAACGCTGCGGCTGGATCGCTTGAGTATTCATCTTATGCTGACAAATCAAGCGATTACTTCCTATGAGCTGGCAGAGCGTTTGACGGTAAGCAAGGATACGATTCTCAACGATTTGGACATGTTGGAAAAGCAGCTGATTCCGCTGGGATTGAAGCTTGATCGCTTGCCACGCAAAGGCTTTTTGATCACAGGTCCTGAGCATCAGGTTCGTTTGTTGATTGAAGAGGTGTTTCAAAAGGATCTGACCGATTATGACATCTACAAAATCATGGATCTGCTTCTGCAAAGTGAAAAGCAGGAGGGGTACGAACTGTATTCGGCGAAGGGAACCGCCTTTCAGGCAGTCTTCAACCAGGTTCTTGCAGATATGCGGCAATTATTGAAGCAGATCGATACGGCAGAGCTGAATTATTCGGAACTATTGAATATGTTGATTCGAGTCGCTATTGCGACGGTTCGTTTGCAAAATGAATACACGATCGGTCGATATCAGCTATTGAATGATCCGAAAGAGCAGCGAGAACTCTCTTACTTATTAATGCAGCAGGTCTTCGCACATTACCAGTTGCCATTGTTTGAGGATGAATATCGCTATGTTTACAGTGATACCTTCGAGAATGATCCGCAGCAGGATGTGATGGCATTAACGGAAAATCTGATCCAAAAGGTGAGTAAGAAGATTAATTATTCTTTTTCTAACGATCCGCAGCTGTTAACCAATCTTTACGCACATTTGTCTATGCGGTTATCCCGCAAACAGAAATTTGTGAATGAGTACAATCCCTTCAAAGATGATATTAAGGCTAAGTATTCGGAACTCTTCGATGCGATCGAAATGGTGGTACGAAAAGAAATCCGAGGAAAAAGCTTGCTGATCAATGATTCGTTTATTGCTTATATCGCATTGCACTTTCTGGTTTCATATGAAAAGGAAGTGGATTCGAGAAGTGTCAGGGCCGTGTATGTGTGTTCAACCGGCTTGGGGGTAACGAGTCTCATCAAACAAAAGGTTTCTGAAGAACTTTCGAATATCGAGATCGCGGCCTTTGCTTCAGTATTGAATGCTCAGGAAGTCATCAAGCAGAAGGAACCGGAATTAGTTATCAGTATCTTTCCGATTGAAGGAATGGATTGCGAATTTATCAAAGTCCATCCGCTGCCAACGAAGCAGGATTTAGAAAAAATCCAGCAAGCTGTCAAAAAGATTTTAAACCAATCGCCACAAAAAGGGACTCAAAAATTACGATTGGAACCAGCGGGAAATCGCGCATCGCTAGAGGATTTCAGCAAGGAGCTGATTTTGCAGGCGTACACGATTTACGAAAAGCTCTTGTCGCTATTTAAAGAGCAGCTGAATCAAGAGTATCGCGAAGCTTTCCTATTACATGTATTCTTGATGGTCCATCGAATCACCTTCGATCAGCAATATATGATGGAAGGAAATAAAACAAATGAAGCAGCGACAGCAACGTACAACCAACAGATAGAGCAATTATTTTCTGAACATAATCTAGCTATCAATCAATCAGAAATCAATGCACTATTTGCTTATATCAATGGATAGTCAGAAGGAGGAAGTGAATGACCGTGACTGGAGAAGCGTTACAAATTATTTCAACCAGCGAATATCAAAGAGAACTAGAAGAATTAATTGATTGGCTGAGTGCAGAACTCGAAAAAGAGAAAATTGAACCAACCGAGCTGCAATGGACCATATTGATCAATCATCTAAACGAAATGCTGAGGCGATCAAAAGAACAGGAATCAATTCCAGAAGTTGATCCAGAAATGTTCAGTGAAGTTTCGCAGGAAGCATTACGATTAGCGGATGGCGTTGTCCGAAAAATCAGTAATTTAACACAAGACGAAATGTATGTCTTATCGATCCATTTTGAAACAGCCAAACAAAATTAATTTAGGGGGAAAAATAAATGATCACAGTAGTAATTGCAGACCGTATGGGTAAAGGACAAAATGTAGCAAAAGGTGTAGAAGCAGCAGGCGGAAGAGCAGTCGTAGTACCAGGAATGGGAGCGGATATGCGTTTAGGTGATGTAATGCAACAGGAAAATGCAGATATGGGAATTTCATTTTGTGGAAGCGGCGGAGCAGGCGCATTAACGGCAGCGACAAAATATGGCTATCCAGAACGTCACGGAATGCGTTCGATCGAAGAAGGCATAACAGCGATCAATGATGGGAAAACGGTTCTAGGTTTCGGTTTCATGGATCAAGAAGAATTAGGCAAGCGTCTAGTAGAAGCTTTTGAAAAGAAACACAATTAGGGAGATGAGCAGATGAGTATCCAAGATTGCCAAAAAGTCATCGTAACAGTCGAAGGCAAAGGCGATACGAAACAGCACGCATTTGCAAGCGCGCTGGCAGATATCCAAAAGAAGATGATGCAAGAATCAGAAGTAATTTTACGTATTGAGCCGGTAGAAGTGGAAGTCATCAAGGCGACCGAAAAAACGTATAAAGAACGGTTTCTCTTTTTCTTCTTTCCTAGAAAAAGAACGAGCTATCATGTGGAGTTGGAAGTGACAGTTAATGTGACGACACTTCAAGTTAATGAAGTGACATTTACGCAAGAAGTAACAGATGATCCTGACGGTATTCAAATTCCCGTTATTTCCAAAAAAATATAAGTTATAGGGATGTCAGTCCAACTTTTTTACAATTGACATCGATTAATGAGCAAAATTCATATTGAATCAATTGTCAAAGAACTAGTTGGATGATATACGGCTTGAAAAATAAATTCATAAATATGAAAAAGGAGGATATAGAATAGTGGAGTTTACAATTATCTTAATTAAATCAATCATCATCGGCGGCTTACTCGGTTTTTCTGCCTCGATGGGAGCGGCGCGAATGTTCCATGCTCCGAGTACACAAGGGCTGGGTGCCTTTCGTACTTTAGGAGAAATGAATGCCTGTATGGGCGATCCAGCTTCGCATTTCTCATTCGGACTAGGATTTTTCTTCAATGCTTGGGCTTCGACAGTTGGAGCTGGGGCGTTTACACAGGATGTGACACACCGGATCATTCCAAACTGGGCAGCATCGGTTTTATTAGCGAAAAATAAAAATGTTACAGAAACAATGCACGATCCTAGAAAAATGGGTTTTGTTGGTGCCGTCATTGGTGCAATCGTTGTCGCTTTCTTAAATTCAACAGCAGCAGCAATCCCAGAAGCTTTGCAAGTAACCGCAGTAGCCGTATTGGTTCCAGCTGCAACAACCCTGATCAATATCGTAATGCCGGTTATCTTCTGGTTGGCAGCATTGGATGCAGGAAAACGGACTGGATTCTGGGGCACGCTATTTGGCGGGATTGCACAATTAATCATGGGAAATGCAGTTCCTGGTGTGGTATTAGGAATCTTGATCGGTAAAGGTGTCGATGAAATCGGCTGGACAAAAGTAACGAAGATTATGATGGTAGCAATCGCTGCCTTGTTCATCCTCAGTGGTTTCTTCCGCGGCTTTGACCTGCAAGTTTTGGAAAGCTTCAAACTACAAGCACCAAATTGGTTGGAAAATATCCATAAGATGCTTGGTTTGAACTAAGTAGCATTAAATAAAAGATATACGGACGGAAAAAGTAAATCCATATAATATGAAGAAGGATGTCAGTTCCACTTTTCACAGTTTACTTGTTTAGAGAATTCAAAATTGCAAGTCTTTGGAAAAATAATCTAAAGACACTAGTGGAATGATATACGGATGAAAGTAAGTCCATTAATATGAAGAAGGAGTTAATTTCATGGATAACACAGAGGAATTGGAAAAGGAACAATTAGCGCTTTCTGAAGAGAAAAAAGCGAAAAGTTTCTGGTATGCTGACTGGGCGTTTCCTATCACAGTAGGAATTATGGCTGCGGCAGTATTTGCTGGAACGCATATGTATGTAACTCATGGTGTTGGGGTTTTAAATGAAGTTTCGATCGTGGCGATGTTGAAGGCAGGATTAGACGGTGGTTCTTATGGAGCCGCTGCAGCTTTTGGTGCGAGCTTCTTGTTTGCTCGTATTTTAGAAGGCTCCTTGGTGGGGATTCTTGATTTGGGCGGCTCGATTTTAACAGGTATCGGTATTGGTGTACCTGCGATCTTTTTAAGTATGGGGATTCGCGCACCGATTGATAACTTTGCCTTGTCACTGATTACTGGGGCTGTTTTAGGATTGTTAGTAGGCGGCGTAATCATTTTGATTCGTAAGTTTACCATCAACCAAGCGAATTCAACCTTTGGTGCTGATGTCATGATGGGTGCGGGAAATTCTTCTGGCCGATTCTTAGGCCCGTTGATCATTTTGAGTGCATGTGGTGCATCAATTCCAATCGGTATCGGAGCGACTTTAGGAGCATTAGGCTTCTATGCTTGGAAAAAACCGATTGCTGGTGGAGCGATTCTTGGAGCGATGGTACTAGGAACGATCTTCCCAGTAGCGCTCCAGTAGAAAGAAGGCAGAAGGATGTTTGATTTATTAATCAAAAATGGAAAATTGATCACTGGTGAAAAGGTCGAGGTTGCGGTCAAAGATGGAGTGATCCTAGCTGTAGAAACAGAGATTGAATCGTCTGCTAAAGAAGTTCTTGATCTTGAAGGTAAGCACTATCTATCTGCCGGCTGGGTGGATGATCATGTTCACTGCTACGAGAAAATGACGCTTTATTATGACTATCCAGATGAAATCGGAGTCACTAAGGGTGTTACAACAGTGATTGATGCTGGAACGACCGGTGCAGAAAACATCGGTGAGTTTTATGAGCTGACTAAAGCAGTCAAGACCAATGTCTATGCATTAGTAAATATCTCCAAATGGGGAATCGTCGAACAGGATGAACTGGCTGACCTGACGAAAATCCAAGCAGATCTCGTTCGTGAACGTTTAGCAGAGTTTCCTCAATTCATCGTGGGAATCAAAGCACGAATGAGTAAAACAGTCGTTGGTGAAAATGGGATTACACCGTTAGAATTGGCTAAAGATATTCAACGGGAAAACCAAAACCTTCCATTAATGATCCATATTGGATCAGCCCCACCGGAATTGCATGAGGTCTTGGACTTATTAGATGAAGGCGATGTATTGACCCATTGCTTTAATGGCAAGCCTAATGGGATTCTAGATAAGGAAACGGATCAAATCAAGGATTTTGCCAGAGCAGCTTATGAAAAAGGGATTGTTTTTGATATCGGACATGGGACGGACAGCTTTAACTTCCATGTAGCTGAAACTGCATTAAAAGAAGGAATCAAAGCAACTTCCATCAGTACAGATATTTATCATCGCAATCGCGAGAATGGACCTGTTTATGACTTAGCGACTACAATGGAAAAATTGCATGTCGTAGGTTATTCTTGGGAAGAAATCTTAGACAAGGTTACGGCCGTTCCAGCTAGATATTTCCATTTAGAGAAAAAAGGCCATTTAAAAGCAGGCTATGACGCTGACCTTACGATTTTTGATGTGGAAGACGGCGAGAAAACGTTGACTGACTCAAATGGCTTCACTCGAGTTGCAAAAGAAGTAATCAAACCAGTTAAAACAATTATTGGGGGCACCATCTATGACAACTAGTTATGACAAATTTGGCTTAAAGGAAGTCATCAATGCTTCAGGGAAAATGACGATTTTAGGCGTATCAAAAGTGTCAGAAAATGTTCTTACGGCACAACGTTTTGGCGGCGAGCACTTTTTTGAAATGAGTGAGCTGCTGATTCAGACCGGCGCTTATTTAGCGAAGCTCTTGGAAGTCGAGGACGCTCAGATCGTTTCTTCAGCATCTGCTGGGATCGCGCAGTCTGTTGCGGCGGTGATTGGTGAAGGAAGCAGCTATCATGCCTATCATCCTTACACAGACCGTATTAAAAAACGGGAAATCGTTTTGCCGAAAGGACACAACGTCGACTATGGAACACCGGTTGAAGTCATGGTGACTCAAGGCGGCGGACAAGTTGTGGAAGCAGGTTATGCTAACGGCTGTTCAGCGGAACAATTAGAAATGGTGATCACTGAAAATACTGCGGGGCTGCTTTATATCAAGAGCCATCACACCGTACAAAAAAGCATGCTGACGGTTGCGGAAGCAGCAGCGGTTGCAAAGAAATATCAGCTGCCGCTGATCGTTGATGCGGCGGCGGAAGAAGATCTTTATCAATACAGTAAAGCTGGCGCGGATTTGGTGATTTATTCAGGTGCGAAGGCAATTGAGGGTCCAAGCAGTGGCTTGGTGATCGGTAAAAGAAAATATATTGAATGGGTTCGGCTGCAAGGAAAAGGCATCGGTCGAGCAATGAAGATCGGTAAGGAGAATATTCTAGGACTCACCCAGGCAGTGGAAGATCGTTTAAAACATGGAAGTGAAACTGGCGATTCGATGAAAACACGTCTAGCACCATTCATCGAGGCAATGAATCAAATTGATGGTTTGAAAGCAACAGTGGTTCAGGACGGAGCAGGTCGCGATATTTATCGGGCAAGTGTAAAGGTTTTAGACCAGTCCGCAAAAGCAGTGATCGCTGCTTTAAAGGCAGAGGACCCAGCAATTTATACCAGAGAATACCAAGCGAATAACGGAATTATTGAGTTTGATATTCGTGCGGTAAATGAAAGCGAAATGGAAAAAATTAACCTGCGATTAAGAGAAATCATGTAAGAAATCTGGTTTCTCAACAGGAAAATAATACGAACAGACGAGGTGCATAGATAGAATGTCATTAACCCCAAAATACTATAAAGATCGAGTGTGTCTGAATGTTTTAGCGAACTCAGTCGAAAATGCTCGTGATTGCTATACAGCAGCAGAAGGACATGTCATTTTAGGCGTGTTGTCAAAAAACTACGATAGCGATGAAGCTGCTATTGAAGATATGCAGAAATATCAAGCAGCAGCTGAAAACGCCCTATCGGTTGGCCTTGGTGCCGGCGATCCAAATCAAAGCCAAATGGTGTCGCGAATTTCTGGGAAGCTGCAGCCGCAGCACGTCAATCAAGTGTTTACCGGTGTCGGCACATCCCGAGCATTGCTTGGACAAAATGATACGGTGATCAACGGATTAGTCTCACCATGCGGCAAAGTTGGGTATGTCAATATCGCGACAGGACCGTTGAGTTCTCAAACAACAGAAGCCATTGTTCCGATTGAAACAGCCATCGCTTTATTGAAGGATATGGGCGGCAGCTCAGTGAAATATTTTCCAATGAAGGGCTTAGCACATAAGGAAGAATATCAAGCGGTCGCGAAAGCTTGCGCTGAAAATGATTTCTATTTAGAACCGACCGGCGGCATCGATCTGGAGAACTTCCAGGAAATCGTTAAAATTGCTCTGGATGCTGGTGTGGAAAAAGTGATCCCGCATGTTTATAGTTCAATCATTGATTCGACGACAGGCGACACACGACCAGAAGAGGTCAAAGCACTATTAGATATGGTAAAAGAAATTCTATAAATATAGCAAAAAAGCATGGTTTGATGCCATGCTTTTTTTGGGGGATTTTCAACCAAGGACGGCACTACAGAGAACCGTATATAAACTGATAGCGGTTTGACAGCGCTTTAAAAATGATGTAAGTTAAGAGACAACATAAAGAGACAGCAGAACAAATTTTTTTAGTTTTATTCGTGAATTGTCGCACAAAATAAATCGAGTAGGAGGAAACGAAATGATCGAAACGTTTGTATTTTCAAGCGAGAGTATTTTTTTACGAGAAGAAGATCAAGAAAATGTCCAACAACTGCTGGATTATTTAAAAAGTCGGAACCAGCAAATCGGTATGGTCTTTTATGATCAAGCATTGATGAATCAAGTCCTGCTAGAGCATCACTTGGCGGACTATTTAGATTTTTCAATTAATGGTGAAGATGCTGGAACTATTTGTAATGGTTTAGTCGATTTTTTAAAGGTTGAGTTAAGTCATCAAAAGGTGAATTTCATCTCGAATTCTCTGGAACAATTGGCGGAAGCAAAAGCGCTAGGCTTCAAACCAATTTATATTGCAGAAGACTGCGATAATGAAACGGTGCCTTGCCAAACTTTTAGAGATTTCAACCAATTCCACATAGGTGTCATTGAAAATCGATTCGAAAAATTAATGTAGCATTCAATAAATATAGTTAATCAAGAATCTTTAGCAGTTTTCTTTCGAAAATTGCTAAAGATTCTTTTTGTTATTTTACGTTCATTAGATTGATCATAAAATGAACAATGATAAAATCTAATTTTATTAAATTAGACTACCTCATCATAAACTCATAATGATTTCGAATTTTTTGGGTTATTGATGATTAGAGTTGTTGCTGCTGGTTTTTGGAAAATAGTAGCTTAAACTTTATATTGACAATCTTCCGTCAACTGGTATAATCAAAAAAATAAAATATTTTCTGAATATTCTAAATAAAATAACGAGTGTTAGCTCATTTTACTATTAGAGCGTCCGGTTATTTTTTAATCGTATTTTAAAAATATGGAGACGGGGAGTTTATTATTTTATGGAGAAAGAACTGCTACGGGTCGAGGACCTCACAGTAAAATTTCGAACCTATAACGGAGAAGTGACTGCCGTAAATAATTTAGAGCTTCTGTTAAATGAAAACGAAACATTGGGGATCGTTGGTGAAAGCGGCAGCGGAAAAAGTGTGACTTCATTAAGTATCATGGGATTATTAGAAGAAGCAACGAGTTCGGTCAGCGGAAAGGCCTTGTTCAAGGGCACGGATCTGATCGCCATGAAAGAAAAGGAAAAGCAGCAGTATCGTGGCAATCATTTGGCGATGATCTTTCAAGAGCCGATGACTTCTTTGAATCCGCTTCATAAATGCGGAAAGCAGATCATTGAATCAATGCGCATCCACACCGATATCTCAAAAGCCGAAGCACAAGAAAAGGCGATCGAATTATTGAAGCTCGTAGGGATACCTGCTCCTGAGCAGCGTTTCAACGAGTACCCTCACCAGATGTCCGGAGGTATGCGGCAGCGGGTGATGATCGCGATGGCACTTGCCTGTGATCCGCAGCTATTGATCGCGGATGAGCCGACAACGGCATTGGATGTAACGATTCAAGCACAAATTTTGGAGGTATTAAAGGAGTTAAGAGATCGACTCAAAATGGGGATTATTCTGATCACCCATGATTTGGGCGTCGTTTCAGAAGTCTGCGATCGCGTGATCGTGATGTATACCGGAAAAGTCGTTGAGCAGGGATTGATTCGTGAAATATTGGACAATCCCAAGCATCCTTATACGGAAGGGTTAATTGCGGCGATACCGAATATTCAGGATGAAAAAGGAAAACTTAGCAGTATCGAAGGAATGGTGCCGCAACTAGATAATATGCCTCAAGGATGCAGCTTCCACCCTCGCTGTCCTTATGCGATGGATATCTGTAAAGAAAAACGGCCTGCGCTTACGACCGCAGAAAATGGGCGCAAAGTACGCTGCTTTAAGTATTCGACGGAAGAAGAGACCGAGGTGACGACGTAAAATGATGACACAAGAACCGATTATTACGATGGAGCACGTCAAACAGTATTTTGAGATTCGTGACAGTAAAGGAAAAAAAGGAACGTTGAAGGCAGTTGATGACGTTTCGCTAACGGTCAATAAAGGTGAGACATTCGGTATCGTAGGCGAAAGTGGTTGTGGGAAGAGTACATTAGGAAAAACTATGCTGAACCTTGGCGCAGTGACCGCTGGAACGATCGTTATCGATGGACAGGATGTCAGCGCCTTCAAGACCCGGAAAGAAAAAGTAGCTTTTGGCTCAAAAGTTCAGCTCGTCTTTCAAGATCCATCTGCCTGTTTGAATCCTCGGAATAAAATCAGAGATATTTTGGCGGAGCCGTTTCAAATCCATCACAAGAAAGATATGACGAAGGCGGAGATTGACGCCGAGATCGATCGTTTGTTGACGATGGTAGGCTTAGCTCCGGATTACAAGAAGCGTTACCCTCATGAAATGTCCGGTGGTCAGAAGCAGCGGATCGGGATCGCTCGAGCACTGGCATTAAAACCGGATATCATCATTTGTGATGAACCTGTTTCTGCGTTGGATGTGTCAATTCAGGCTCAGGTGATCAACTTGCTGGTTGAGCTGCAGAAGCAGATGAATTTAACTTATTTCTTTATCTCTCATGATCTAGGGGTAGTTTATCACTTATGCGATCGAATCGCGGTGATGTATCTAGGCAATGTGGTGGAGCTGGCTGATCGGGATGCTTTATACAAAGATACACTGCATCCTTATACGAAAGCGTTGATTTCAGCAGCACCGACGATCGACAAGGAAAAGACAGAACGGATTGTATTGACGGGTGATGTGCCGAGTCCAGCTAACCCGCCTAAGGGCTGCAAGTTCCATACACGCTGTCCATTTGCGATGGAAAAGTGTAAATCCGAAGTGCCTGAGCTGTTAGAAGTAAAGGACAATCACTTTGTGGCTTGCCATCTGCACGATAAAGCGGAGTAAGCAAGGGGAACAATCCTGCTTCAGTAAAATCAGCAGAATCGTATCCATATGAAAATCAGACTTAATTTTTCTCATTGACTAGCTAAGCGAACGAGCTCGTTAAAGCAGCAAGTTTGTCTTACTGTTCAAGAGCTAAACCAGTGCGCTGAGCTTTTCCTGCAGAAAAATTAAATACATTAAGCAAAAAATAAGGAGGAGTACAAAGGTATGAAAAAAAGAAAGATGTTGTGGAGCGTCATTTGTTTAGTGATGTTGACACTTGCTGGTTGTGGCGGCGGTGGCGGCAGCACTGACGGGTCAAACGATGGTGGCAGTAGTGATGGCGACAATACGTTGGTAGTCGGGATGGCCTCTGATTTAAAGACTTTGGATCCTCACCATGGCTATGAAGTATACGGGAACATGGTGTATTACGCATTTTATGATTATTTATATCGTTCTTTTGATGGATCAACTCCAGAGCCTTCATTAGCAGAGTCTCATGAGTTAGATGATTCGCAAAAGGTACACACTTTCAAAATCAAAGAAGGCGTAAAATTCTCTAGCGGGAATGAATTGACTTCTAAAGATGTGAAGTTCAGTGTCAATCGAGTGAAAAATCTGAAAAGTAATACAACGCACCATACGGAAAATGTTGAAAATATCGAAACACCAGATGACTATACAGTGAAGTTCACGTTGAAGGAACCAGATGCGGCGTTCTTAGTGAAGTTAGCGAATAACTCATTTGCGATCGTAGATTCAGAAGTTGTCAAAGAACACGGCGGGACCGATGCAGAGGATGCGTCATCTAAGGATACAGCTGAAAAATGGTTAAACTCAAACTCAGCTGGTTCTGGCGCGTATGTTTTAGACAAATGGAAACAAAACGAAGAACTTAGCATGGTCAAGAACGACGATTACTGGGGCGAAGTGAAAAACGACAAAGTTATCTGTAAAGAAATCCCAGATGTAAATACGCAGATTCAAATGTTGAAACAAGGTGATATTGATATTGCTTTAGGTATTGGTGTGGATAATGTATCACAGCTGAAAGATCAAGAAGGCGTGAAGATCAAAAACTATGTTGGTTCAACGACTACCTTCTTATTGATGAACCAAGATGAAAAAATCGGCGGACCAATGGCAAATCCTAAGGTTCAAGAAGCGGTTCGTAAAGCAATCAATTACGAAGAATTGCTGAAAATTACGGGCGATAAGGCAGTATTACCATTAGATATTGTGCCAAAAGGTTTTGTAGGTGGTCTAGAAAAAGAAAAGAATTATCAAGATTTAGATGAAGCGAAGAAATTAATGGAAGAAGCTGGGTACAAAGACGGCTTTGACGTGAAATTCACTGTGGCAAACTTCGATACAGAAGGGATGTCATGGACAACGCTAGGACAAAAAATCAAAGACGATTTAGAAAAAATCGGTATCAATGCCAAGATTGAAACGTCTGAAATTGGCGTCGTGATCGACTCTTATCGTGAAGGAAAAGAAGCCTTCTTAATGATGCATTGGCATCCTGACTATATGGATATTAATAATCAATTGGCATTCTTACCAGGTGAAACGGTTGGGGAGCGCGCGAAATGGATGGATGCTTCAAATGCGAAGATTGATGAGTTGAAGAAAACGATCCAAACCGAATCAGATGAAGAAAAACGTACTGCAGCATCGGAAGAATTACAAAAACTATTGGCAAACGATATGCCATATGCATTCTTAGTACAACATCCGAAGGTATTAGCTTTCCGTGATAACTTGAAGGGTGCAGATTATTACGAAGTACAAAAAATCAATTTCCAAGATGTCAGTATCAACTAACCAAAGGGCAAGGGGCAAAAGTGTATGAGGAATATGGCTAGGTTTTTATTACGGCGCTTATTATTTGTTTGCTTTCTGATCATTGGGGTGACGTTTTTAGTATTCATGATCTCACATCTCGTTCCCAGTGATCCGATTGCATCGAATATGAGTCCACACGCGATGAGTGATCCCGTAGCGGTAGCAGCTTATAAAGCACGCTGGGGTTTGGACAAGCCGCTAATGGAACAATACTTTATCTATCTGGGTAATTTGTTGCGGGGAGATCTTGGGATTTCGATTCGCACCGGTAATCCTGTTATCAATGATTTGAAACAGTTTTTCCCTGCGACTTTGGAACTATCCATCATGGCTATGCTGATCGCCGTTCTTTTCGGGATCACGTTTGGGATCATCTCTGCGGTCTATCGCAACAAGCCGTTTGATTATCTAGTTCGTACTATCTCAATCAGCGGGGTCTCGATCCCGAACTTCTGGTTTGCGTTAGTCATGTTGTTGCTATTTTATTCCAAGTGGCAATTGTTTCCAGGCGGTGGGCGAGTCAGCTCGCGAGTATCAGCACCAACGGGAGGCACAGGTCTTTATGTTTGGGATGCGTTAACGAGCGGGAATTGGGCTTTGCTTAATGATGCACTATCCCATTTGATTCTGCCGGCAATCGTCCTAGGATTCTTTACCATGGGACTGATTTCACGGCAGACCCGCTCGAATTTGTTGGAAGTTTCTTCATTAGATTATATTCGGACAGCCAAAGCAAAAGGTCTATCGCAACGCCAGATCGTTTTACGACATGCATTAGGAAATGCTTTAATTCCTGTAATCACTGTTATGGGTATGGGCTTTAGTAATTTGCTGGGCGGTATGGTCTTCGTTGAAAAAATCTTCTCGTGGCCGGGAATCGGACAGTATGCTTATCTTTCGGCGACGACGCTGGATTTTCCAGCAATCTGCGGCGTTTCATTATTGATCGCGATGGTCAATGTGGTACTGAATCTCCTGATCGACATCCTATATGGAGTCATTGATCCGAGAGTGAGGTACAGCTAATGAAACGACTATTAAAGCAAAAAAACTTTTTATTCAAATTAGGGATAGTTATTTGTGCACTATGGGTATTCGTGGCAGTTTTAGCACCGTTGATCGTGCCTAAGAATCCGTTAGCGCAGGATATGATGGAGCGTTTCTTGGCACCAGGATCGGGTGGACATCTACTTGGAACCGATGAATTAGGTCGGGATGTGTTTTCGCGGGTCTTGATGGGAAGTCGCGTGTCGATTACTGCTGGACTAGTAACGGTCTGTATCACGATCGTTATTGGGACAATTTATGGCGGGATCGCTGGTTACGTAGGTGGAATTATTGATGATATCATGATGCGTTTTGCAGAATTGATCGCAGCATTTCCGCCGTTGATCTTGGCGATGGTGATCGCTGCTGCATTAGGGCCAAGTATTTTTAACTCGGTATTGGCGATGACGATTATTTGGTGGCCGAACTATGCACGGCTGATGCGGAGTCTCGTGATCACTTTGAAGGAGAATGAGTACATCGTTGCTTCCAAAGTTTTAGGTGCGAGTCATTTGCGGATCTTAGTCAAAGAGATCGTGCCGAATGCCTTAGGTTCACTATTAGTTATGGCGACCTTGGATATCGGAAATGCGATCGTGACCTTCTCGGGACTGAGCTTCTTAGGATTAGGAACGCAGCCGCCAACACCTGAATGGGGTTCGATGGTGTCTGATGGCGTCAATAATATGAATTACTGGTGGATTTCCACCTTCCCAGGTATTGCGATCTTCTCGATGTCGATCGGCGCCAACTTTGTCGGTGACGGGCTGCGAGACTATCTTGATCCAAAAATCAAAAATAAATAAATTAAAGAAAGTCTGTCTTATGGATTTCATAAGGCAGGCTTTTTTGGGATGAATCTGCTGTAGATTATTTATCCATTTCTTACTTCAATAAAATCAATAGAATAAAGTATATGATGAAAATTTTTTGCGATTTCTATGATTCCGTGATAATAAATAATAATTTATATATTCTTTTTCGAAAGAAATTATTTTAATAACGAAATGTGATAAACTTATTATTGAATAAGGAACACAGTCATACGAAAGAGAGAAGGTGAAGAATTTGGGCAAACATACTGATCCAAATGAAAAATCTAAAGGCAAATATGTCGTGATCGGGCTCGCGGCACTTCTATTGGCAGGTGGTGCTTATTTTGGCATGACACGCGTTTTTAATAATTCTCCGGAAAAACCAAAGGAAACGGTCACTGCTAAGGATACGCCGTCCTCATCAAAGGAAAAGACAGCATCAAGCAGCAAGAAGAAAGCAGCTAAGAAAAAAACAACGACGAGTTCTACGAAGAAAGCAAAAAAGAAAAAGACAACAGAATCCTCTAAGAAGAAAAAGACCAAAGAGTCCAGTACCAGTAAAAAGCAGGAGAGCTCTGAAAAAAAAGCCTCAACTAAAGCGAAAAAGAAAACAACTGCAAACTTGGATGCGGCAGCTTTAACACAGAGTGCCGGCAAAGTGTATTATGATGTCTATTATTTCAAGGACAAGCAGGATTTTTCAAGTAAGAATTCTGAACAGACAGTTGCGGCCAATGTCATTGAATTATTCATCATGGATTATGCGTTGGCGCAAAATGATGGCGGCAATCAGGTGATCCAAGATAAGAAATTGACAGAGTGGCTGACTCCGATGATCCAAAAAAATGATATTAATGCTACCAATGTTCTGATTGATCACTATGGAATGGATAAATTGAATGAGTATTTCAAAGCGCAAGGGTATCCAGATACGCAGATTAATCGTCGAATGGTCGATATCAATGTGCGAATCACCGAGGATGATAATTACACGTCGTTGAACGATTGTATGAAGCTGTTGAAAAAAATCTATGACAATCGAGAAAAAGAACCGCAAAAAACCATGCTGGAAATATTGAAGGGTCAAGTAATCCGTACGAAGATCCCGCAAAAATTACCAGAAAATACAGCGGTAGCCAACATCACCGGCGAACAGCAAAATGTCGAAAATGATATCGGACTTGTTTTAACCGAAGACAATCCGTTTGCGATCGTCGTCTTGACCAAGGAAGTCACAGATATCGTAAAAACAAGAACAGCGATTGCTGATTTTAGTTTAGCGGCGACAAAATTAAAATAGACTAGAAAGAACTTATCAAAGCTGATTTGGTAAGTTCTTTTTTGCGCGCGTTTTTTTCAGTTTTAAGTTCTAAATGATTTTTTCTTAGAGATACACTGAAGCGATTATCTAAATAACTGATTTATCGAAATGTGGTTGTCGGAATAATAAATCAGAAGAAGTGTTATAAAGGAATGATTGTGATTTTTCATACTATTTATATGATAAAATAAACCTAAGAAAAAAGCGGCTATTATTATTTTACGGGATTAAATAATGGGGAAAAAGGAGCGGTTTTAAAATGAAAGTATGTCCAAGATGTGGGGAAGAAAATAGCGATCAATCACTCTTTTGTGAGCATTGCGGCTATGAATTCGCTAAGGCAGAAGCTTCGCCTAAAAGAAGTCAGGGAGCGAATTTGCAGGAAACGACACAGTCTTCAACTTATTCGCCGAATCCGAAAAAATCTGGTGTTCCGAAGTGGGCATTCATCATCGCCGGGGTAGCGTTGTTAGCAGTCTTTGTAGGTGTTGGTTTTGCCGTGGCTGGACGTTCAAATAATGAGGCAGAACCTCCAACTACGACCACGACATCGAACTCGATCGATACCAGCAAATATGATGAGATTATCGCCGAGGCCAAAGAATTAACGATCAACGGCGATTATAAAAAATCAAATCTGAAGTTGAGTCGTATTCCAGCGAGCGATTTAGGTAAGAGTGAATTTTCAGCGATTGCTGATGAAGTCGATAATCTGACTGATAAAAACGAAGAAGGTTTGAAGCAGGAAGAGGACAAAGAAGCGACTCAAAAAGCGCAAGAAAAGGATCGTCCAGCGGTAACAACCTCAGGAAGCAGCAGCGGCTTTAGCGGAGATTACGCGAAATGGGCTAATACCTATTATTTCTATTACTCTCAATCTAGTCAACGGCAAACGGCGTTGACAATCGGTGCGAACGGCAGCGTGACTCAAAAAAATGTTAATGGGACACAATATTTTGGTAAGGCGACGATTACCAGTGCCAGCGGAGATGTTTTAAGTTATGAAACGAATGAACAGTATCCAACGGAGATGCCAGATACTAAGTTGATCAATCCGAATGTCCAAATCACAGTGACTTGGGATGGCGGCGGCACACAAATCTATTATGGTTATGTTTCTTATTCTTCCCGTCTAGCATTGACCGACGGAGTTTCGAAAAACGATGGTGTCAATGAGGTTTGGATCTCTTAAAATTGTATACGAAAGAAGTTGAAACCTTTGGGAAGACATTCCAGTCCGGAAAAATCAGGGAACGCTAAATATATTTTGATAGGAATGCTTTTTCTTATATTGGCGGGCTCTTCGTATTTAGTCGTGAACACTTTTTTTGCCCAGCAGCAGGAAAGTGCACCGTCGACCGCTAAGAAAAGCACTTCGAAAAAAACAAGTTCAAAGCCAAAGCTTGAAACAACGACTGTAAGTACCAGCAATACGCAGCAATCAAGTGAATCCGAACCACAATTGGATGCAACTGCACTGACAGCGAGCGCAGATCAAGTGTATTATGGCGTCCATTATTTCAACCAAGACAAAGACATTTCCAGCAATAATTCAGCACCGACTATTTCAGCTAGTGTGATAAAGGTGTTTATTATGGAATATGCATTCACCCAAGCAGATCTTACTGAAATGCTCGAAGGAAAGGCAATCAATGATTGGATCATATCCATGATTCAGCAAAGTGATAATGATGCCGCAAATATACTGATCACTCATTTCGGCATGGAGCAATTAAATGAGTCTTTCCAAACACAAGGGTATCAGGATACACGTTTGGAGCGGCTGATGTTAGACAATGAAGCACGTAATCAAGGAAAAGAAAATTATACATCGTTGAATGATTGTATGTTCTTTTTGAAGAAACTCTATCAGCAGCAGGGCGACTATCCTTACTCAACGATGTTGAATATTATGGAGGGGCAGACGCTTCGCACGAAAATTCCTAGTAAATTATCCGAAGACATCCTTGTAGCAAATAAAACCGGCGAGCTGGATAATATAGAAAATGATATCGGTCTGGTTCTAACAGAAAAGAATCCTTTTGCGATCGTGGTGCTGTCGCAGAATTATCAGAACGTTGAAGAAATCAGAGGAGCGATCGGCGATTTTACGTTGGCAGCGACAAAAATGTATTAATAAATTAGAAAAGAAAATCGGTTCTGCTTTAGTCAGCTAAAGCAGAGCCGTTTTTTTGTAGAAAAAAATACATGAAGATAAGAAATTAGTCATTTGGTCACGGAAAGAATGTGAAATTTAGATTACATATAAAACTAAATATAAAAACAAAAGATATTATCGTGAAAATTATTCTGATTTAACAAGCCGTTAAATCAGACGTTATAGTGGATTGTTGTAAAGCGTTTTCAAAAAGTCGTTGACAAAGAAGAGGGATGGTTATATATTTAACTTGTGAATAGAACCATTGGCTCTTTTTTAGAACCAAAGGATTTTTTTAGAAAGGGGAGGGTTTTCTTGATCGGTTTGCTTGTAGTCACACATGGAAACTTAGGGAAGTCGCTTTTGGAGTCAATCGCTATTATTGCCGGAGAAGTGAAATGTTCGGCATCCGTCGGTTTGTACCATGGAGACAGTCCGATTCAATTGAAGGAGGAGATTCAGGAAAAGGTTGAAGCGTTGGACACTGGGGAAGGCGTGATCGTTTTAGTCGATTTTTACGGAGGAACACCTGGGAATGAAGTGATGAAGCTATTAACGACAAATGAGATGAAAGTGCTTTCTGGAGTGAATATGGCGATGCTGCTGGAAATCGTGGTGAATCGCGAATTTTCAAACGATTTAGAAGCATTGGCTAAAACGGCTCTTCAAAGTGGTAAGGAAAGTCTGCAAGATTTGAACGAAGTATACAACCATTTAATTGCAAAGGCAGGGGAATAATAATGAGTATTGTATTAGCAAGAATCGATGACCGTCTAATCCATGGTCAGGTCATGACCTCATGGCTCAATTATACAGGAGCAAATCGAATTATTATTGTAGATGATGAGACCGCTAACGACACCTTTTTAAAAATGATCGTGACATCCGTTGCACCTGCGAATATCAAAACAGAGGTTTTTGGTATTAATGAAGGGGCAGAAGCGATTAAACAATTAGCAGACTCAGATAAAGTAATTATTTTGGCCAAGTCGCCGGGAGTCTATGTTGAATTAATGAGTCAAGGGATTCCGTTGGAAAAAGTGAATATTGGTGGAATGGGTGCGAAAGAGGGCAGAACGAAATTCTATAAAAATATTTCTGCTTCTTCGGAAGAAAAAGAAAGTCTAAAAAAACTAATTGATGCGGGAGCTGCTGTGGCTATCCAAATTATCGCTGAGGATAAAGCAATTGATGTGGCAAAATTATTGACCTAGGGAGGGATATCAATGGAAATATCTTTTATTCAAGCAATTTTAATTGGGGTTGTGTACTATCTTGGCGTAACAGGGACACCTTGGCTTTCGTTGTTAGGAAGTATCTCTTTTATGCAAAAGCCATTAGTTGCTGGAACGGTTGTTGGAATTATTTTAGGTGATCCGGTTCAAGGTGTCATTATTGGGGCAGCGATTCAGCTTCCTTATATCGCATTTATTTCAGCTGGCGGAACAGCACCTGTTGATCCTGGTTTGGCAGGAACATTAGGAACGGCTCTAGCAATTGCTTCTGGAGCTGACCCGCAAACAGCAGTTACCTTGGCGATGCCGATTGGTTTATTAGGTACAGTGATATGGGTCGCTCATATGACGATTGATGTTTTCTTTGTACACATGGCGGATAAAGCAGCAGACGAAGGAAATCTTGATCGGATTAATTTTTTACATGTAGTTCCACCGCAAATCATTCTCTTTTTAATGAGTGTGATCCCTGTAACTTTAGCAGCTTATTATGGCGCAGGTGCCGTTACGACTATTCTCGGATATTTAGATGGAACCCCATTGCATGTGCTTCAAGTAATCGGAGGCTTATTGCCGGCGCTAGGGATCGCGATGAATTTACGTTCAATCAATCGACCAAACACCATGCTATTTTTCATTTTAGGATTCGTAATGTCGATTTACATGGGATTAGATGTCATCGTTATCGCCGTTTTAGGTGCGATCATTGCTTATCTCTACACGATTACGCCTAGAAATGAAATCGGCAGTTTAAGTTAGGAGGAGAAAAGATGGAACAATCAGTAGAAAATGACATTCAAAAACCCAAAAAGGAACTGACTAAAAGAGACGTAACGAAATCCTTCTGGCGCTGGACCTTTTTCAGCCACGCCAATTACAATTATGAACGCTTGGAAGCTACTGGGCTGGTTCATTCATTAAGTCCGATCATTAAAAAGCTTTATGCAGATGATCCAGAAGAATATAAGAATGCATTAAAGCGACATATGGCTTTCTTTAACACAGAACCTCATTTCGGCGGGATCATTTGTGGGATGGTTATTGCTATGGAGGAGGATCGGGCGAATGGTGCTCCAATTACCGATGATGCGATCAATGGAATAAAAACAGGATTAATGGGACCTTTTGCTGGAATCGGCGATACTCTTTGGCAAGGGACACTGACACCAATATTGCTAGCTTTCGGTGTAAGTCTTGGTGCCGAAGGAAATCTGATGGGACCAGTTGTCTATGGTCTCTTAATGTTCGGCATCATGTTCTCACTGGCCTACTTTGTTTGGATGCAGGGCTACAAAATGGGGAAAGCCGGAATTGAAAAGATTTTAGGCAGCAATATCCTACAGTATTTGATTACAGGTGCATCGGCTATGGGAGCGATTGTTTTAGGTGCTTTGACCGCAAACTTTGTTTCTGTTTCCTCTCCATTTGTGATCAAGGTCGGCGCAGTGAAATTAGGTCTGCAAGAGGATATCTTAGACAAGCTGTTCAAGGGAATTCTGCCGCTGGGAATAACCTTGCTGACTTTATATCTGCTGAAAAACAGAAAAATGAAATCAACGCGGGTGATGCTAATCTTAGTTGTTATTGGAGTAATTTTTGGAGCGCTTAAAATATTTTAGTCAATCGTTGAGAAGGGAGTCGGAAAATGAAGACAGCAGTCTTTTATGGAATTAAGGATTTGAAA
This sequence comes from Enterococcus hulanensis, assembly GCF_005405485.1. Lineage (GTDB taxonomy): Bacteria > Bacillota > Bacilli > Lactobacillales > Enterococcaceae > Enterococcus_A > Enterococcus_A hulanensis. The sequence continues at coordinate 75,817 of NZ_BJED01000006.1, forward strand.
ATTGAAGAGTGCGATTTGCCAGAAGTTTCAGAGAATAAAATTTTGATAAAAATCGAAGCTTGTGCGATTTGCACTTGGGAACAAAGAGTCTACACGGGAGTAAAAAAAGTTGAATATCCTTTTATTGGCGGTCATGAGATCGCAGCGGAAATTGTTGCTTTGGGCAGCAACATCGATAAAACGAAGTGGCAAGTTGGCGATAAGGTCGTATTTGGGACTAATCTAGCCTGCGGTGAATGCGACTTCTGTAAAAGCGGTGAAGAACAGAATTGCTTAGACTTCAATCACAGTAAACAATTGGAAGGACTTCCCCATAAAGGAATGGGAGGCTTGTCAGAGTATATGCTGGTAGAGTCAAAGCATTTATTCCATTACTTCGGCGTTACACCTGAAGAAGCAGCACTAACAGAACCGTTGTCCTGTGTCGTCCATAGTTGTGAAACGGCTGATATCCAGTATGGCGACTTAGTTGTAGTCATTGGATGCGGCATCATGGGATTGCTTCATGTGGCATTGGCAGTGAAAAGCGGTGCCAGAGTTATCGCGTGTGATTTAAATTCGGAGCGGTTGGAGTTGGCGAAAAAAATTGGGGCTCATTACATTGTGGATTCTTCAAAAGAAGAGCTTTCAACTAAAGTTAAAGAGATTAGCCATAATTTAGGCGCCAATGTAGTTTTTGATACGACACCGATCCACAGCGTCGCAGAAGAGTCGATCGAGCTGGTTTCAAATACCGGAAAGGTAATCCTTTATTCTTCATTCTACCCAGATGAACCAGTCAGCTTCAGTCCAGACAAACTGCATAAGGGCGGATACTCGATTGCAGGTACAGCTAATTCGAATAGCCGTGATTTTGTTCGGGCATCAAAAATGATCAGTGAACGTGTGATTGATATGCGGCCATTTATCAGTGAAATCGTTCCATTTGCGGATGTTGTAGCGGGATTTGAATCGGCGATCAAGGGAGATAAATATCGTGTAGTAGTAAGATTTTAAGCCATTAAGCAAAAAAGTAACATAGGTAACGTTAGTATGGTAGGTAGTTGTATAAAAAATCAGTTATAATCAATAGTGAAAATCCATTCGATTTAATCTTTATTTATTATGCAGCTGCCTGTCTGTTTTGATAGAAATCTTTACGATCTCCCTATTCAAGACAAGACGAGTGAAGGGGGAGTATATAAGTGGAAGAATTTATTCCGAAGTACAAAAGAATCAGTGATGATATTCAAAATTTAGCTAAAGTGTTGAGTGGTCAAGGAAAGCCGCTTCCCAGTGAACGCAAATTGTCTGAAACGTTTGATGTAAGCAGAACGACAATAAAACGTGCATTAGAATCATTGGAGAGGCAAGGCATTGTTACGTATATTGAAGGCAAAGGATTTATTATTCCTGATCGAGATGTAAAGATTGTTTCAAGTATGCATATTTCTGGTTTTTACGAGGACATTGTTTCACGTAAAAAGAAAATCAGCTCCAAAGTCTTGAAAAAGAACGTGATTCAGGCCGATCAAAAATTGAGTAAAGAGCTTAAAATAGCGGAAAATGATTACGTTTTCTACCTTTTACGTTTGCGGAGCGTGGATGGCACCGTTTATTCACTATCGGAAAGCTTCATCCCAATCAGCCGCTGTCCGGAAATCGGCTCTTTTGATTTGACCGATAAGTCTCTTTGGAAGGTGTTAAATCAATTTGGGATTTATCCAGAAATTGTTAGCCAGCGAGTGAATGCGCGCATGGCCAATTACACAGAAATTGAATACTTGAATATTACTAATCCCGCGGTAGTCATGGTCGTCAATAATATGGCCTATTGGGATGATAAACCGATTGAGCTTTCATATGTCTATACAGATGTTTTCTCAACAAATCTTGAGTATCGTTTTAGTAAATAAAACGAGGAGGAAGATTCATGTTAGTAACATTAAATGAGCTTTTGAAAGATGCAAAAGAAAAAAAGTATGCCGTTGGAGCGTTTAACGTCCCCAACTTAGAAGCGATCCGAGCAGTCATTCAAGCAGCAGAAGAGTTGGGTTCACCAGTGATTTTGCAGCATGCAGAGGTACATGAAAATCTGATTTCTTTAGAAGAGATCGGACCAATCATGCTTCAATATGCCAAAGCAGCGAAAGTTCCCGTGGCAGTGCATTTGGATCATGGGGCATCTTTTGAGATGTGTGTCAAAGCGATTAGATTAGGATTCACTTCTGTTATGTATGATGCATCCAGCAAGGAATATGAGGTCAACTTGGCAGAATCCAAGGAGATCGTAAAAATCGCTCACGTTGTCGGTGTTAGCGTTGAAGCAGAGTTAGGACATATTTTTACGTCAGCAGTGGGAGGCGGAGAAGGAAGAGGTTCTGACTCTAGCGAAGATTATGAAGACTTGGAAGATGTTTATACCGATCCAGATTTAGCGAAGGCTTTTGTGGAAGAAACTGGGGTTGATTGTCTGGCTATCGGTTTCGGGACTGTCCATGGGATTTATTTGAAAGAACCGAAGCTTGATCTAAATCGAATTCTTCAAATCAAAGAAAAAATCGATGTGCCTTTTGTGATGCATGGCGGTTCGGGTGTATCGGAAGAGAATTATCGAACAGCGATAAAAAATGGAATATGCAAGATCAACTATTATACCTACATGAATAAAGCGGCTGGTAAAGTTCTTCAAGAAGAGCTGGAGAATTTTTCAGGAGATTCCGTTTTCTTCGATGAGCTTTCATTGAGCGCAATAGAAGCGATGAAGAACAATGTGAAGGCAGCGATGGAAATTTTTATGAACCCTTGATCTTTTGACATTAAGCTTTAATGGAGGAAAAGAGATGGAAAAGATTGCAGCATCGATCATGTGCGGAAATCAATTAGCGCTGGGACAGGAATTACAGGAATTGCATGCAGCGGGAATTGATTGGCTGCACTGTGATGTAATGGATGGTGTCTATGTAAATAATTTGGCGATGGCTCCATATGTATTGGAACCAATCATTCAGACAAAAAAGTTTACTACTGATGTTCATTTGGCTTGTGTCCATCCAGAGAAATATATTGAGATGTTTGCGCCGTTAGCACCGGATTATCTGACTTTTCATCTGGAAACGACTAAAGAACCTGAGGCATTAATAAAAATGATTCATGATAAGAGGATCAAAGCTGGGATTGCAATCAATCCTGAAACACCGGTCGAAAAGCTCTTTCCTTATTTAGCATCTGTAGAATTACTTCTTATAATGACGGTCAATCCTGGTTTTGCTGGACAAAGCTTTCAATGGCCGGTTTTAGAGAAGCTTGAACGTTTGAATCGTCAGCTTGAAATGCAAAAAGTGACGCCCCTTATTGAAGTCGATGGCAATATTAATTCCGAAACAACTGCTGCTATCAGTGAGATTGGTGCAAATCTTTATGTTGTTGGAACCTCAGCACTCTTCAATGACAAACCAGGTTCTTACGAAGAAAAACTAAAAAGCTTAAAGCAAAGCTTCACATCGTTAGAAAAGAAGTAAAATGATCGTCATCTGTTCTTGCCTTAATATATTTAGGGCAAGCTTTTTTTCTTCAAGGGTTAGCTGTCTATACAGATTTTTTATATCATGGTAACCTTTTATCATTGATATAAATTTAGTTAGCAGGATGGAGCAAATCAAATGACGAAAGAAGAATTTCTAATCAAGATAAAAGACGGCTTGATCGTTTCTTGTCAGGCCTTGCCTGGTGAACCTTTATATACAAAAGAGGGCGGAATAATGCCTTTGATCGCATTAGCAGCAAAAGAAGGTGGTGCGGCAGCGATCCGAGCGAATTCTGTGCGAGATATTCTGGAAATCAAAGCAGTTGTCGATTTGCCAATGATCGGTTTGATCAAGAAACAATACCCGCCAGAAGAACCGTTTATTACCGCAAGTATGCAGGAAGTAGATGAACTGGCGGCAACTGGCGTGGAAGTGATTGCGTTGGATTGCACGTTGCGTAAACGTCATGACGGACTGACAATCAACCAGTTCATTCAGCAAATTAAAGAAAAATACCCTAAGCAACTGCTGATGGCTGATATCTCAACTTTTGAAGAAGGTATAAATGCTTACGAAGCAGGGGTTGATTTTGTCGGTACGACTTTAAGCGGTTATACTGCAGAGATAGCAAATCGCAAAGGTCAAGGACCAGACTTTGAATTGATAGAAAAACTAGTCGATGCAGGATTCCCCGTTATCGCTGAAGGGCAAATCCATACTCCCGAACAAGCGAAAAAAATCCAGACTATGGGCGTTAGCGGTATTGTCGTTGGCGGTGCGATTACCCGGCCAAAGGAAATTACGGAGCGGTTTGTAACAGAATTGACTGATTAAAAGGAAATTAACAAGTGGCTGTTTGAGAAGTGTTTTTTGCTTCATTTATCAACATTTCTCACTCAAACTTTGCCATCGGAGTTTCGTTATTATTGATTTGAAACATTCAATAATATCCGAAATTTTCGATGGCTTTTTCATTCAATTTTCTGTTAAAAAATCTAAGAAATTTTAATATATCATTCTAATTTTATTTTCATAAAACTATTGACATGGATAAGAAACATGCTAAACTTAATTTACGGATAATTTATCCGTAATCATATATAATGGAGGATAATAATTTATGGAGAATTTGAAAGTTGCGGTTGTTGGTGCTGGTATCTATGGAACACATCATGTGGATGTTTACAAACAGAATCCATTTGTTGATTTGGTTGCTGTATGTGACTTCAATGCGGATATCAGGGAAAGAGTAGAAGAAAAATACAAAGTAAATACTTACGCAACGGTGAAAGAGATGCTCGTTAACGAAAAATTGAATGCGGTTTCTGTTGCAACACCAGACCATTTACATGTAGAGCCAGCTGTTGAATGCATTAATCATGGTGTGGACGTATTGATTGAGAAACCTTTGGCTACAACAGTTAAGGATTGTCAAATGATTCTAGATGCAGCTGAAAAGAACAATGTCAGAGTAGCAGTTGATTTTCATAAGAGATGGGATCCGGCTGCTATCTACACGTACAATCAGTTAAAAGAGTCTGAACATGGATATCCAATCCGAGGGTACATGAATATGGATGATACTATTGACGTTCCAACTAAGTGGTTCAAATGGGGGAATGCTTCTGATCCGATCGATTTTCTAGGAGTACACTGTATAGATTTGATGCGTTGGTATATGAATTGTGAAGTCACGGAAGTTTATTCAGTAGGCTCAAAGAAACTCTTACCTAGCATGGGTGTTGAAACTTATGATAGTGTTCAATCAATCATCACTTTTGAAAACGGTTGCACTTGGACGTTGGAGAATTCCTGGATTCTGCCTTCGGGATTCGCTAAGGTTAATGATAGCCGTACTGCTGTTTTAACATCGGAAAAGTATATTAGAATCAATAACCAAGACCGCGGTGTTGAAATGGCTGACCATGAAAAAACACATACACCGAATGTTTTCTTCTTCAATGATTTCAATAACAAAGTAGTTGGTTTTGGTGCAGATCCAATTAATAGTTTTATTGATAGTTTAATCGATGGCTCTGATTTTGTAGCAGATGTTTATGATGGTTTACAGGCTGCAAAGGTTACTGATGCGATCCATGAAAGTTTAAGAACAGGAGAACGCGTTAGACTTTAATAAAAAAGGGAGGTAAAGAACATGGCAAATCAAAGAATTGTCAGAGTGGACTACAGATTGATACATGGTCAAGTTGTAGCTAAATGGATTAAGTATCATCCAATACATCGAATTATTGTGGCTGACGATGATTTAAAAAATGACGACTTTATGTGTGATATCTATAAGTTAGCAGCTCCTGGAAATGAAGTTGAAATTGTGTCTTTGGCAGAATTGGCGACTACACTAAACAAAAAGAACGATGACGTAATGATTATTTTTAAAGAAATCAAAAATGCGAAGCAAGCATTAGAGGATGGTGTGGATTTAGTTGAACTGAATGTTGGTGCTGTTCAGACTAGAAAAGATAGCCGATTTGTGACTTCTGGAGTGGCCTTAACAAAAGAAGAATTCGAAGACATGGAAGAATTGCAGGAAAAAGGATTGAATGTGTATGTTCAGCCAATTCCTGAAAATGAAAAGTTATCGTTAGAAGGTATTAGGAACAAAATTAAATAGATTGGAGGATATATTATGGATCACAGTGTTGTAATGGCTGTTGCGATGGCATTGCTTTATTGGTTAAGTCGAGGAATGATTGGTGGTTATTTTGCTCTATTTTTTATTGGAAATCCGATTTTTATTGGGATTATTTCAGGCTTGATTTATGGAGATGTGGCAACCGGTTTAATTATTGGAGGTGGTATTGCAGCTGTGTTTGCCGGGATTATTGCACCTGGAGGAAACTTGCCGACTGACCAAGGGATGGCGGCAGCAACTATGATCCCAATTGCTTTGAATACTGGATTGTCTGTTGAGCAAGCAATTGCCTTTGCTGTGCCGTTAGGTCTTTTAGGAGCGCAGTTACTAAATTTACGGAAGATTATCAATGTTCCTTTAGTGCATAAGGCAGACGAATACGCTGAGAAGGCTGATACTAAGGGGATCGCTCGAGCAGCTATTTGGTACCCTGTAGCAACATCTTTCCTACTATTATTTTTACCAGTATTTATTGTCGTGCTATTCGGACAGGACGTCATGTTGAATCTTTTAAAGATAGTTCCTGAATGGATTATGCACGGCCTAGAGGTTGCTGGCGGTGTCTTACCAGCTGTTGGTTTTGCCCTAATCATTAATTCAATAGGTAAACCTAGACTAATACCATATATTATTATCGGATTTGTTTGTGTATCAGTACTGGGTATGAATTCCTTAGTAACAGGGATCATTGCTATTTCGATCGCCTTTATTACTGTGTTGAATCGTAAGCAGCTTTCTGAATCAATGGGAGGGTAATACAATGGAAAAGAATGAAAAAAAACTAACACGTTCAGATATCAATAAAACCATGTTCAGATGGTATTTTTCAACTGAAATATCCTTGAACTATGAAAGAATGCAGTCAATCTCTTTTACCTATGCCTTAATGCCGGTATTAGAAAAATTATACGATACTACTGATGATTTAAAACGCGCTTTGAAACGACATTTGGAACTATATAATACAAATTGTACGGCTGGAGGATTGATTTTAGGAACTGTTCTAGCTATGGAAGAAGAAAAGGCTAATGAAGGGACCATCTCTGATGAAGCAATTATTGGTATTAAAACAGGATTGATGGGACCTGTAGCAGCTTTTGGAGATTCTTTTAGTGCAGGCACACTCCAAACGCTATGTATCTTAGCTGCTAGTACATTGGCTGCAAGCGGTTCCTTTGTAGGATTACTGATGCTATTTTTAGGGAACTTCATTTTAATGTGTGAATTGGTTTTGACAACGAACCTAACTTATATCAAGGGTCGAGAAGCAATTAAGGATGTTTTATCCTCAAGATTAATGACGGATGTACTTGAAGGTGCAAATATTTTAGGGATGATGATGATGGGGGCGCTGACTGCGTCTATGGTTAGATTAGTTACACCTTTAACTGTAACCTTTGGAGAAACTAAAATGAAAATCCAAGATAATTTTGATAATTTGATTCCCGGCCTATTTTCAATTTTAGTATTATTTTTGTTTTACTATTTGATTGGTAAGAAAAAAGTTAGTATTTCTAAAGTGATCTTTGGAACAATTATAGTATCAATTGCTTTATCGTTCTTTGGAATCGTCTAAACAGAAAGGAAACGATTGCACATGAAGGGGATTTTGATTGTCAGCCATGGAAATTTGGCAGAAGGAATGCGAGATACATTGGAGCTTTTTGCAGGAAAGCTTGAACAACTTGATACACTGACTCTGTCTGCAGGGCAAGATATTTCAGACTTTAGAGATAAATTGTCTGATAAAATTGAGTTGGTTGATACAGGGGATGGAGTAGTTATTTTCTGCGATTTAGCTTTTGGAACACCAGCTAACGTAATCGCTAAAATGTTAACCGACGTTAAGCATAAAGACAGGCTTCAAATTATTACGGGCATGAACTTGCCGCTAATTTTAGAATACAGTCAATTTAGATCAGATAATGTTGATTTTAATGATATGATTAGTGTGGGAAAAGATGGTATTATGAATTGGAATGAAACGTTGAATATTTGATAGAATTACTAACTTTAAAGGAAAAAACTCAATGAATGCTATAGACACGATAAGTAATAATTATGATCGACTGACTAAATCTGAACGAAAAGTTGCTGATTATATAGTCTCAAATAAGGATAAGGTCGTACACAATACGATAAGCGATCTAAAACAATTACTAAATGTTGGGGACGCCACAATTAACCGATTGTGCAAAAAGGTTGGGTTCTCAGGATTTACTGAATTGAAAATCGCGATTGCCAAAAACAATGTACGGATTGAACAAGACAATTTCAACAATACTTCTTTGTTGAATAAAATCAAAGAAACTTTGGATCGAACGCATGACCTTATTGACGAGAACGACTATAGAAAAGTCGTGGGTTTGATTGAAGGGAAGCGCCATATTTATATATTGGGCAAAGGTCAGAGTGGACTGGCAGCTATAGATTTAGAGAAACTGCTATTAAGAAATGGAGTTCAATCAACGGCCTTGTTAGATTCAGATTTTCAGGTGAATGCTGCAAATGTAATGACTCATGACGATTTACTTATTGTATTTTCATTGTCTGGTCGAACGGCAAATTTGATTGAGACAATCAATATTGCTAAAGAAAATAATGTAATGGTTGTAGGAATAACAAATTATTTACTTTCGCCAATAGCGAAATTGAGTGATGTGGTCATTCAAAGTTCATATGATGAGTTTTTCAGTTCACCAGTGCCTGGCAGGATGAGTCAAATGTATATAGCTGGGTTGCTCATAGATATTTATGAAAACGAACATCATGCTTCAAAAAGTTTAGAAATCAGAGAGAAAACATTAAAAGCGATCATCAATAAACGTGTAGAAGAATAAGATAAACGTACAGAAGAGATTTTCTTTTTCTGTACGTTTTTTTAGTGCAAGGTTGCATCTGACAACACCATAATGTATCATGAATATATAATTATATATATTCACGATGTTTTGAGGAGCGAAAACAATGAAAAAAAGCAAAGGATTTTCCGAGGAAGATAAGATTAATTTAAGAAATAAACTATGTGCTGCTTGTGAGAAAAGTTGGACTAGATTAGGTTATCGAAAAACAACGATAGGTGAACTTACAAAAGAAACAGGTATTGCAACGGGATCTTTCTATCTTTTATTTGAGCATAAGGAAGAGCTGTTCATTTCTACATTTATTTTGGTACAGGAGCGATTAAGAAGTGACTGGATGGAAATACTGAAGAAATATCCCAATAAAGAAGGTTTTATCAAAGCGATGATTGGCCTGTATCGTGAATATCAAGCATCCCCGTTTTTATATGATTTTTCAAATCCAGATTTTTTGGCTTTACTGAATCGTTTAAGTGAGGATGAACGTGAAGAGTTTACCAGCAGCTCCTTGTCATTTTTTGATGATATCCTTTCCTATACGAATCTTAAATTAGCGATTTCTGAAAAAAAGGCTTTTGGTGTACTCAGCAGTTTGCTTTATACAGTAACGTTTACGAATACGGTCTATGATCAAATGGAAGTATTTACTTTTATGTTGGAAACAATCAGCGATCAATTATTTACTGAAGAATAAAAGGAGGAAAAAAGATGTTTGATCATTCAGCGAAGTATTTTGAAAAAGTATCAGAAGATATGGGCGTATCGATAAAGATTCCTAGACCATCAAAAAAAAGTATTCAAGCAAGTGTAAAAAGTAATACCGTAGTGGGTGTAGGTTTAGTGGCTGGAGGCGTCTTGTTATCTAGCAAAGCGATGGTTACATTGGGCATTCTAAGTATTGCTGGCGCTACAGCGCTTCATTATCAGATAAAAGCTTAACTACAAATCAAACGCTAGAACGGCTCTATGTTCTGGCGTTTTTTTGAAAAGACCGCAACATTGATGAAAAAATTTTTTCACTTCCCATTTATACTGGTTATTTGAGCAAGTTTGTGAGAGGTGATCAATGATGAATATTTTAGCGGAAGAACAAAAAGAGTGGCAAATGATTCGCAAAGAAATCGAGAAAAAGGAAAGCCGACTTGAACAAGAAGTGATTCGTTTTACCAAAGAACCGCAGCAGTTTCATCAGTACCTGGTCGATTATAAGGGGGAGATCGATCCTCATGAAATGTTTATCAATTCGCGGCTGTTGGATCAGCAGCAATTAGCTGAATCGGTCAGCGGCAAACAATTAATTCGTTTAGAAAAGCAAAAGCAGAATCCGTACTTTACTCGCGTTGATTTTGTTTATGAGGGAGAGCAGGCAGCAGAAAAAATTTACGTTGGACCCTTTTCTTTTTCAACGAATGAACAAGGCTTGTTGATTTATGATTGGCGCGCTCCAGTCGCAAGTATTTTCTATGATTATGACTTAGGAGCAGCACATTTCCAGACACCGGCGGGCACCGTAGCAGGCGAGATAAAAAGAAAGCGCCAGATCAAGTTCAAAGATGGAGAACTTGATTATGTTGTAGAAACGGACACGACTGTTTTCGATGAGGTTTTGCAAAATGAACTGCGGCAGCAAAAAGGCGGGCAAATGTCTACTATCATCAGTACGATCCAAAAGGAACAAAACCAAGTAATTCGCGATAGTCGTTCAAAAGATATGATTATTCAAGGAGTCGCTGGTTCAGGTAAAACGTCGATTGCTTTACACCGCATCGCTTTTTTGCTCTATCATTTTCGTGATCGTATCACTTCTGATCAGGTGATGATCCTTTCACCCAATCGTACGTTTAGCCAATTTATTGCGCAAGTACTGCCAGAATTAGGAGAAGACCCAGTAACTGAATGGACCATCGACGAATTTGGTCAGACAGTTTCAGGTATCATGAAGGTGCCTTCGCGGTTTCAAGAGATCGAAGCCTTATACCTCAATGGTCAGTTGCAATTAAGTGAACGAATCAGCTATCTTGCTACTAAACGATGTGTCGAAAATTTGAAAGAATATCTCAGAGAACTTGAAAGGTTTACACCACAAACGATTACGGTTGGCGATTATAATTATGACGCGGAATACATTCTGAAGCGCTACAGGGCATATCGGAAGAAACCAATATTTGAACGCTTCCGACTTATTGCAGAAGATATATTAGAAAATCTGCGCAGCCGCCCTTTTCAGCCGAAGCGAAAGCCGACGAAAAAGCAATTGTTTAACCGCTTGAAGAAAATGTTCAATTATACGACAAGTACGAAGCTGTATCATCATTTTTTAGCAGAACAGAATTTCTCAATTAAAAAGCTGGTTAGTTATTCTGATTTATTTCCCATCATTTATATTCGTTTATTTATTGAAGGAATCGACGAGTTTTCGCAGATTCGCTATTTGATTATTGATGAAATGCAGGATTATACGCCGATCCAATATGAGGTATTCAAGAAATTATTCTCTTGTCCAGTTTTATTGATTGGGGATTTTACTCAATCTTTGACAACGATTAATGAAATGAACTTAGGTGAATTGCAGACATGCTATCCTAAAGCGCAATCGATTTTTCTTACGAAGAGTTATCGATCAACCTATGAAATTATTTCTTGTGCTAAAAAAATCATCGATGATCAAACAATTGAACCAGTCTTACGCCATGGTCGGGAACCACAAAAACGAATCGTTCATTCTCGAGCGGAAGAAGTTTCAAGTATAATAGACATAACAGAGCAATTAAGAGGCGAAGGGCTGACCACGATTGCGTTGATAACGAAAACTTTATCAAGAGCAAATGAATGGCTGGAGTTACTGAATGAGCAAGGAATAAATTGCGGAATACTTGCAGATGAATCAGCGAACTTGCAGGAGCATCTTTCCATTTGCCCGCTGGTTCAGTCGAAGGGTTTGGAGTTTGATGCAGTGATTATTGTTGATGCTGATGAGGAAAATTATCCTGGTTTATTAGGAAAGCAGCAATTATTTATCGCAGCGACACGAGCCATGCATGCCCTCTATTTTCTTCAAAGGAAGTGAGAAACATGAATAATTCCCAGTTGGTCGCAGGGATTACGGAGTACATTGAAGAACATTTGCAAGAGCGAGTGACTCTTGAAGGTTTGGCCAAGCAGCTTGACTATTCAAAGTTCTATTTACTGCATGAATTCAAAGCCATCACTCAACAATCCCTTTATAACTATGTCAAGCGCAGGCGATTAAACGAAGCGGCCAAAGCTCTGCTTTATTCGGACCAAAAAATTATTGAGGTAGCGTTTCAGATGGAGTATCAAAGTCAACAAGCGTTCACCAAGGCTTTCGAAGAACTATTCAAGCTCACTCCTAAGCGCTACCGATTACAGAACAAAGAATTCTTTATTGAAGAACCCTATACTATTTCGGACTATTTAATATGGGCCGAAGAAGAAGATATAATTGTTCAACAGGGTAGACTAAGAGATCAAGAGAAAATTCTGTATTTTGCTCAATTGATGCGGGGAGCCTTGCCATATTTGGAAAAGCAGGAGTATCTGCACTCACTCAAAAAAATTATCAAAGAGAAAAACTGCTATCTTGCTTGGGCAAAAGGGCGAATCATAGGCTTGCTCTTATATGACTTTCGAAAACAAAAAATCGAAAATCTCACAGTCCTTCCCTTTTGCTGGGAACTCGAGGTCGAGCAGAAATTAATCAGGAAGTTGGTTTACGAAAAACGACCGACGGCTCTTTATACGACAACTTTTCGGTCGTTAGACAAACTGGATATTGGTCATCGGCAACGTTTGTTGAAGTTAGGCTTTGTTCCTAGTGAAGAAATTATTGAGGTCAACTATCCGACAGAAAAAATGATTTTACCCTTATCTGCTATTAACTGAATCAATAAAGTCAGACAGCTTAACGATGAATTAGGCTGTTTTTTTTGTGAAAACTTAAACTTTAATCTATCAAATTTTGGTCTAAATTCTTCAAAATGCTCTTTTAAAAAACGAAATGATAAAAAAGCAATAGCAATAAATAGAGGAAAACTGTTGGATTTTCTAAAAAATCTGCATGATCAGTCCGTTTTCTTTAAAAAATGGAGGAGAAGGGAAATGAATCTAATCTCTATTATTATTTATTGATAGTTATTATAAACAATTAATGAATTCCGTAACAAAATTCAGTAACGTTGGTTATTGTATAGTTTTACTTTTTTTGAATTTGTTATGTCGTTACTTTTTATTTATATTATTATTATTGGCGAATTTTATAAACCTTTGGGGTTGGTAGTAATGAATAAATACAAGTCTAACATTATCTTAATTTTATTTTTTACTGTTTTAAGTACTTGTCTTTCTAAAACTCTTGTTCAGGCTGAAAGCTTAAATACTGAAGATTTAGTGACTGAACATACACAACAAAGTTCAGAAGAGCAAGTAAGTACAACTGAGAATAGTGAGATGGTTATTGAGAATCAGACGTATGAGGAATCATGGGCGGTCGTTTCTACTGTTAGTGAATTGCAGACTGCGTTAAAAAATAAAGAACCTTACATAAAACTAGCGGATTCTACGGAAGTCTTTGACTTTGGAAATACAGCCATTCCTATCACAGGAAATGTCACCATTGATGGAAATAATCGTCAGATTTCTTATAATGGTGGGAATTTAAACTCAAATAAGGGGCTGTATACGACAACTGGGGGATTAACGATTAAGTTACAAAATGTGACGTTTGGCTCAGAGGATTATACAGTACCGGCAGTTGGACTTTATGGAATTATGCAAAGTGAAACGGCAACACAATTACATATTGAAAACGTGAATTATTACTCGAATCAAAGTGCACAACCCTTTTATCTTAGAAATATCAATAGCAAGATCTATTTTCATGGAACCAACCAGTTCATGCAGCAAAATGTAGATGGCTCCACGGCTAATGGGCAAGAATTTGCTGAATGTAATAATCTTGAGTTTGTTGCTGGCAGCCAGACAACCATTGTTCAAAATACTAATAACGAGCTCGGTTTTCTTTGGGCACCGGGAAGTTCTAGCAGTATTACAGTAGGAGAAGGCGCGGAGGTCGATATCACTTCAAATCACCATTTCATTTATGCTGACGGAACAAACAATAGTGTGATTACTTTAGCGAAGAATTCAAAATTTTCGGTAATGGGAACAAACTCAGCGAAGGGGTATTTTTACTATTTCGATAAACCAGCTTTTATTACAGTAGGAGAGAGTGCGGAATTCTCAGTCAATTATCCTCGTTATATGCGATTAGCAGCAGGCAGCGCGCTTAAATTTTTGCCAGATTCTGTTGGGAATTTTGAGGTAAGTCAAGATGAGTCAGTTTTTGATCGAGCTGTTGGTGCAAATTCTGCCTTTGAGATCGATAATGCAAAACGCATTCGATTTAAAGCAAAAGCAGGAACCGCTTATAACCCGATCGGATTCACGAATGCATCGAGTCAGTTCTTCTTTTCTGCGTTTGGAGAAGATACGAACGGCTATGAAGTAGTGACCAATGAACCAGCTTCACCATTGAAACTGACACCTCAGCTAGATGCTGGAACATGGAGTGTTGCAACCTCAACGATTTCGCGTTCTGCTGGTCCAAACACCCCTGATTTTACAGCTGATGAAAAAACGGCGCTGAAAAATGCAGAAACCATTACACTAAATCGTCTGAATCCGCCAGTTGAGCTATTGGCGGTTAATCAAGAAATAGACACCCATGATGCTTCGTTTCAATTGGCTGACTATCAACTGCATGGAAACGATGATCTGATCAAAGATATAGATTTTAAGCTGTACGATAAGAAAACCGATGATCCTTCAGCAGAGGGTGACGGCTTCATTGAACAGCAGCAAACGTCCAATTTAGATCAACAAGTTACATTTTCAAATCTGAAGGATAGAACTGAATATTATCTGTATGTCCGTATCGTCTGTGATCCCGATAGCCAATCAAGTGAGTGGCTGGAAGTACCATTTAAGACGGAGCAGGAAATGATTAACGTCAGTTTTCCAGTAGAGGTCGCTTTCTATTCAGATAAATCGGATGATCAGCAAAAAGTCCATGAGGCAGGAGATTATTCGATCGACAATCACAGCTCTTTTCCGGTTGCTATTCAAGCGACTGATTTTCAAGAGCTGTCAAATCCTGGAGGGATCCAGTTATTACCTTCAGCAGATGAAAACAATAAAAAGGATATACTGCTGAAATTGACTGAAGCAGGTCAGCCAATCGGTGTGTTGAGCAAAAATTTAAGTGATGCTCCTTTGAGCTTTAAAGATTTAGCGGGCAATTCTTCTACAAAGCTGGGCTTTTCCGGAATCTATTACGGTAACGAAAAAACAGCACAGAAGATCCAATACCGTTTGACCATGACTGCGGAAAGAAAGGATTAAACATTAATGGAAGAAAAACAAAAGAATAAAAAGAAATGGCTGCTGATTTTACTGCTATTATTATTGGCTTTAGGAGGAATCGGTGCTTATTTCTTCACGAGACAAGAGGCAAAACCGGTTTCGATGATCAGCGGAGAATTTTTACCAGAAGGCAAAGATGCTAATAAAATCAGTGATGCCGATTTAAAGAAAATGGCGCAGGAAAAAGTCGATCGCAGCAAGTTCAATATGGTGATCGCCCCAGATGCGACTTTTGAATCCAGCGATAAAGCTGGTGAGCTGACTATTCAAAATCCAGCTCACAACGCTTATCCCGTCAATGTCGAGATCACTCGCAATGACAATGGGGACTTGATCTATACCTCAGGTGCGATTCAACCAGGAGAAGAGATTAAAGAAGCCAAGTTAGAAAAGAAATTATCAAAAGGGGATTATCCTGCAACGGCGAAATTCTCTTTATATGATGATGAAACAAAAGAGAAAAAAGGAGAGGTCGCAGCAAAAATTACGATTCATATCAAAAACTAACAATACTATTTAATAAAAGGAGAAGAACAAGAATGAAAAAAATTTTAAGCGGATTACTAATTATTGGATTTTTAGGCGGCGGTGCTGCGAGTATTCATGCGGCAGAGGAAAATGTTAATGGAACAAATTCAGCTTCGATCACTGTAAATGGTTCACTAGGACAAGACAATGAGGATGAAAATGCACCGAATATCGATGAAGGATCAGATGACTGGATCAATGTAACACTAGATACAGCCAATATCTTTTACACGACAAAAGATTCTCAACACAAAACGATTACATCTCCTGATTACACCATTACTAATAATAGTGGTCGTGCTGTAAAAATTTCGGCAGAGGACTTTACCGTGACTTCTGGAAATCTCGATAACGTCGATGCGCTAAAGATCAGCGGAGCGGATTATAGCGCAGCAGAAAAATCAGTGGATTTGAAAACTTTTGCTGAAGGGGAATTTTTAACGCTTGCGAATAATCAAGGAAAAATGAATGTTGATACTGATGCTCAAAGTACTCATGCGAATACAACGACATATAAATATTCTGGAACGACAAAAGATGAGTACTACAAAGGAAAAGCTGAACAAACAGCGCATACGCTGACTTTGGCATTTGAAGCTTTAGGAAAAGATGGAAATCCTGTAGCGCCTTAATTAAGGAGGCGATTCTTTGAAGAGCACGATTCAAATCGAAGGGATTTTAGGTTCGTCGGATTCGCTTGCAGAGGAACAATCGACAATCCCTTCTGATTATTTGACGAGCACTAAAAATCAAGTTACCAATGTCCAGGTGACTGCAAGTTATCCAAAGACGGGCGAATATCAAAGCCAGTACCTGATATTTTCAGGAATTTGTTTGATATTGCTGCTGTTCGTTTTGAAAAAGCGGAAGACGACCGAATAAGGTGGTCTTCTTTTTTTCAAAATAATTTATAATGAGATTTACTTTTAAATAAATGGAACTCAATTATTAAGTGCCATTTCAGATTTTTATTTATTCTTGCGTAAAATAAACAACTAATCGTTAAAAAGATGTCTGGTGTTTGTTGTTTTAAATGTGTATTTAAAAAATTAATAGTATTATTTAATGCTTATAATTACGTTGATTAAGCCTTTTCTTTATGGTATCTTCAAAAGTATAAGTTGCTTTTGTTTTTTGGTTTATAGTTATTTAAATGGTGGGGTCGAACCGTATTAGTAATTTAAAAAGGGAGTTTGGCAGCTTTTTAAATAACGATTATTATATAACGTGAAAAGAAAGCAGTTTTAGGAAAGATATACTTTTTCCGTATTAAAGAGAAAGAAAAGGAGAAAAGATGAAAAGAAAGCATTTAACATGTGCAGCACTCGCGGGCTTGTTGGTACCGGCATTGCTTGCTGCACCGACGGCACTTGCAACAGAAACGCAGACCGCAACGGCAATCAGTGAAACAGTTAAAAAAACTGAGGAAGCTGCAAAAGCTCAACCTGCTGTGCCGGCGCCAGCAAAAGATAAAACAACTGTTCCAAGCACAACGCCTAAAGCGCCAAGCACTACGACTGGAAGCAGTCAACAAACATCAAGTAATAAGACGACAACTCAGCCAACAACAGAAAGCAGCACAGTAAAACCTGCAGACAAACCAAAAACAGAGGTTCCTGCAAGCAGCACAGCTGAAAAGACAACTTCTTCGTCTGCGGCTAGTACAGATAAAGTTGAAGTGAAACCTTTAGATGTAGAGGAGTTCCCTTCAAATAAACCAACGGATACCCATCCGGCTATCAATATCTTGCCGACTCAAAGTATTCGCAAAGGCAGCAGCTTTGATCCGATGAAAGGCGTTAGTGCTACGGATAAAAAAGACGGGGACATCACTTCAAAAGTGACGTACACTGGTTCAGTTGATACCAACACGCCCGGCGATTATTTACTAACTTATAAAGTAACGAACTCGCAAGGAAACTTAGCAACTCAAAGCGCGATCATTCGTGTTATTGAAGATGATATTGGCATGTATGAAATCGTGCTTGCTGATTTCAGCTTGCCAAAAGGCAGTGACTATATTCAAGCAATTCGTGAACGTATCGTGATTAGAAAACCAGATGGCACGGTTGTTCCGACTGCAGCGGCGGATATCATAGTAGCTGGAAATCATTCAACCGACCAACCGGGTACATTAGCTGTTGAGGTTGCGGTTCTTTCTGAATACAACACGATTACGAAAAAACTCGTAAACATCACGATTCTTGATACAAAAGATACAATCAGAATGGATGTTCAATCTTCTATGAGCCTTGAAGTGGGCCAAGCGTTTGATCCATACAGCTTTGCACAAGCTTACGTGATGAATGCTTCAGGTAAAGAAGATAAGCTTGCAAAAGCAAGTGCAGCTGGTGCTGTCGGTATCTGGGCAGAATCTAACGTGGATACTGCGAAAACAGGCGATTACAAAGTAACTTATACTGCATTAGCTTCAAACGGTGCAACGATTACGAAAACGATGGATGTAAAAGTAACCGAAAAAGCTGAAAAGCGTACACCAAAAATCTTAGTAGACAACAAAGTGATGTATGTTGGCGATAAATTAGATGAAGACATGATCATGGCATGGGCGAAAACAGAAAACCCAGAAGACACGATCGACGGCTTCAAAGTGACGAATGGTGATATTAAAGTAAAAGTCGTAGACAATACTTTAGTAGAGACTGGCGAACACAGCATCGAGTTCTACGCGTCTACGCCAGAAGGTGAAACTAGTACTAAGACGATCACACTAACTGTAAAAAATCGAGCAGATAGTGAGCCGTCGAAACCAAATGAAGATACAAAAAAGGTAGCTGATACTACAAATAAAGCCACTAATACGGCAAATAAACAGACTGTTCCTACCCGTGCAACTACTCAAAGCGGCAAGCAATTACCGAAAACAGGTGAAGAATCAACCAGCCTGTTTGTTACATTAATTGGCGGATTCATGGTTCTGTTAGCTTTTGCTCTTAAACGCATGAAAAAAGCAAACTAAAGTTTAAAAGCTTCCTTCATTAAGTTGAGGGAAGCTTTTTTTGGCTATTTTTGATTTCTTCGTCCGTGTTTGATGATCCATTCCTGTGGTTTGGTCGAAGGCGTTTTGCGCCATTCGCTGATAAGATAATCGGCTTTTTCTGGCGCATCTTTGTAGAGATCATTTAGATTATTACCGACACTTTTTTGCACGAACTTTTCCGGATCGTCCTTTAGATTCGTTAAAATTTCTGCGTAACGATCGAACTCATTTAAAGCAGCATAAATTTTTTCCGACCATGGCAAACGAGTTCGTACACCTTCACAAGCGAGTCGGCGCACATGAACATTTTCATCTTTACTCCACTTAATCAATTCATCCATGACTTCCTGCGGATGCTCCTTCAATAAAGGTCGAATCGCATATTCGCCAGTGAAGCGCTTCGTTAATTCCTTCAAAAAGGCTAGTGATACTTCCCAATCTTCATTGCCATGACGTTCAACATAACGGCCGATCGGCCATAGCCACCAGCCGAAACTAAACATCCCTGTTGACTGCTCCAATTCAGGACCGAGAAGTTGATGGAAAGCGTGGATATTTTCAATATAGTCTCCGCTCAAGTTTTTATCTAACGCATCAACGATAAAATCAAAGCGCGCAAACAATTCTTTATCTTCCAGATTTCCGACTAACTCAGCAGAAAAATGTTCACTGTCAAAGTCAGGTTGAACTTCCGTGATTTTTTTTGCTAGGTCTAAAATGTATGGATCATTATAGTGATCTTTATGTTTCAACTGTATCCGCCTCCCAATATATTCTTTGTTTCGATGATACCATAATTACAGACGATTTTTTTAACAGTCAATATCTTCCAAGCGATTTAGCAAAAGGATTGGTACAATAGGAAAAAAGAAAGGAGGCGAGCCATTGAATCAGAAAATTATTTGTTACGACGAAGACTTGGGCATTGAGGCTTACTCCTTCACTGGTGTGTCGCAAAATTTTCCCAATCACTTTCACGATTATTATGTCGTCGGGTTGATTGAAGAGGGAAAAAGGAATTTAGTAGTTAATAACCAAGAGTACATGCTGGAACCGGGTGATTTAATCACGTTTAATCCCTATGACAATCATAGCTGCGAAGGTCTTGAGGGGGATCGTCTAACCTATCTTTGCATCAATCTAAAAAAAGAGATTTTTCAGCCATTCACAGGTGCTGAGTTACCAAAATTCCTTGCGCCGATGCAGGCACAAACGAAATATGCGGAAGATTTTCGCAGGCTGCATCAGATAATCATGAATGAAGGGGAAGCGGAAGAAAAAGAAACGTTGTTTATTTTGTTGATTGAAGAATTATTGCAGCAATATACTCAAACAACACGGGCGGCAATAATTAACGAACAAGAAACGATCGCCAAAGTTTGCAGCTATTTAGAAGCGCATTATGATCAGAAAATTACCTTGGATCAGCTTTGCGCGCTGGTTCATTTAAACAAGCATTCTTTGGTTCGCCAATTTACGCGAGAAAAAGGCATCACACCCTATCGTTATCTCGAAACATTCCGAATCGTCAAAGCAAAGGAATTATTGGAGCAAGGCTGTAGTCTGACTGAGACTGCTGATCGGACGGGCTTTTACGATCAGAGTCATTTTACGAATTATTTCAGCCGGTTTATCGGTTTGACGCCCAATCAATATCGAACAATTTTTGAAAAAAGAAATGGGGAGTAAGATGTCAGTTAAGGAGTTAAAATGTGTGATGGTAGTGGATGAATCCATGCCATTAGGAATTATTGCAAATAGTACGGCGGTTATGGGTGTAACGATCGGCAAGCTTTTTCCAGAAGTCGTGGGGCAAAGTATCACTGATCAAAGCGGCTATTCTCATCAAGGGATCATTGAGTTTCCGATTCCAATTTTAAAAGGCAATCGTGAATTTCTGCGAATGATGCGGACACGGCTATATGAACCAGATTTTGAAAAATTAACGGTCGTCGATTTTTTCGATATCGCCCAAGGCTGTAAAACCTATAGTGAATACATTGAAAAGATGAAGGAAGTGCCTGAATCTGCCATCGATTATTTTGGACTGACACTTTTTGGCAATAAGAAGCAGGTTAATAAGCTGACCGGCAGTTTGCCGCTGTTGCGCTGAGTTATTTTTCCCAACAAAATCATTAGTTCCTTTCCATGCAAATTTCAGCAAAAAGTGGTATTTTAGATAAGATGATTTTCTAGGGGGGGTTACATGAGTCTTGAAATTCTATCGAAGATTCTTTCGATTATTGTATTGAATTTAGTTCTGAGCGGCGATAACGCGGTGGTGATTGCGTTGGCGACTCGAAAATTGCCGAAAAATTCGCAGAACAAAGCTATTGTAATCGGGACAGCGGGAGCAGTCGTCTTAAGAATTCTTTTGATGCTGATCGCGGTTGAACTATTAACGGTACCATACGTAAAAATTATTGGAGCGGGTTTACTATTCTACATTGCCTATGATTTATTGAAATCGAATGGAGAAGAGGCGGAGGTTAAAAGTGAAACCACCCTGTTATCTGCAGTTCGGACGATCATTATTGCCGATCTCGTGATGAGTCTGGATAATGTATTGGCCATCGCAGGTGTTGCGGACGGACATTTTTTATTGGCTGTTTTAGGGCTGATCATCAGTATTCCAATCGTGATTTTCGGCAGCCAAGTCATTTTGAAGCTAATGGATCGTTTCCCTTGGCTGATTTGGATCGGTGCTTTGTTGATTGCTTATACGGCCGGATCGATGTTGGTGGAAGATAATTTTATTCATCATTTAATCCGTGGATTGAGTAACGGGCATATCGTTTCAATCGCTTCGTGTGTTTTATTAGTGGGAATGTATTTTCTCTTTAATCGAAAACAATCTTAATATATAGACGAACTGCTGCAAATAAATTGCAGTAGTTTTTTTGTTAAATTGGGAAACTACAAGATAGATTTCTCAGGTATACTAGAGAAAACGTTGTCAACAAGGAGATGGAAATGAATATAGCAATCTGTGATGATGACCGCTTGATGAGTGGTCAAGTTGAAAAATTAGTTGATCAGGTTTTCCATGGGGAAACGAACAAATACAATACGGAAGTTTTCTTTTCAGGCGATGCGTTGTTGGCATTTTTGACAGAGCAGCCTAATTTCTTCCATATCTATCTTTTAGATATTGAAATGGCTGGTACAGATGGGTTAGAAACCGCTGCGCAGATTCGCAAAGCAGACTCAGATGCGGTGATCATCTTTATGACCAGTCATGCAGAATTGATGTCAGAGGCCTTTGAGGTTTTGGCCTTTCAATTTATCGTCAAGCCTTTTGATCAGGAAAAGGCGTTAGGAATCTTGTCTTCAGCGATTCGTTATTTGCAAAAGCGCAAAGGCGTATTCCAATTTGTGGCACAGAAGAAAATCTATACTTTCTTTTTGTCGCAAATCAGTTTTATTGAAAGCTCTGGGCGGAAAATTTTTCTTCACACTACTGAAGGAGAAACGTATGAATATTATGGCACCTTAAAGGATGCACGAGAACAAGTAAAAGGAATATTCTTTGCTCAGATCCATAATTCCATCATTATCAATTTGGAACAGCTGCGTACCGTTGAGAGTAATTTTGTCTATTTGAAAGAGGATAAAAAATTGCCGATCAGTAAAAAATTTCACGCGTCCTTCCATGAACAATTCCAACAATTTGTTTTGTCACGGTAAAGGAGGCGGCTGCATGGACTTTTTAGAAAATTTTATTCCAGTTACAGTTTTGACGACACTCAGTTCAGGTTTATTGTTTTTAAGCTTTTTTACTGTTAAGGCAAGTATTCCGAAACGCAGAATTTTTTTAATGATTTATTTAGTAGTGGTTCCTTATTATTTCATCAATATTTTTTCCAATCAGTCAGGCGGACCACTGCGTCCTTTGTATAATTTATTGGGCACGCTGCTTTTTTTGCTAGGTGTTCAGTTTTTCTTTGTTGGCCGGCTGTATCAAAAGGGATTAGTCGCTATCTTGTTTATTGTTTTTACTGTGATCAGCGAAGGAATATTAGCTATTTTGACTCGGTTGATTTTATCTAGTGATGATTTGTTGGAGTTTATTGTCAGAGGCGGCGTGGGAAATCGAATTGCGATGCTGATCAATTTTTTGCTGATTTTTTCTTTTTGGTCCGCTAGAAAAAAACGGGATATTTCGATTCAGCGGAATTTTTCCATCATTCAATTATTGATTGCCTCTCTTTGTAGTCTATCGATCGGTATTCTAGTCATTAGTGTGATGAGCACCACCCAATTTGTGATTAAAGACTATCTGTTAATGGGCAGCTTGATTGTGCTGCTGTTTCTGTTTTATTTAAGCTTTGAAATGTCCGATAATCTATCTAAAAAGAATCAAGAATACCAATTGCAGGAACAGCGTCATGAGCTGCTGGAAGAATATTATCAGCAAATTGAGAAACACCAAAAAGAGGTTCGAAAAATAAAGCATGACATGAAGAATCAATTGTATTCGATCGTTGGCTATTTAGATATGAATAAAGAAGCGACTGCAAATCAGCAAATCAATGAATTGATTCAGCAGCTGGATTCAAATGAAATTCCTTCCTTTACGCCGCATAGCGGTTTAAACGCTTTGCTGCGGCTGCATTATCAGAAAATCAGACAGGCGGGAATCACCTGCGAGTTTGAAATCAAATGTCCAGAAAAAATGGGCT
Organism: Enterococcus hulanensis; assembly: GCF_005405485.1. Classification (GTDB taxonomy): domain Bacteria; phylum Bacillota; class Bacilli; order Lactobacillales; family Enterococcaceae; genus Enterococcus_A; species Enterococcus_A hulanensis. The sequence continues at coordinate 99,489 of NZ_BJED01000006.1, forward strand.
TTTCCGATGCGAATCTTTCTTCATTAATTGGCAATATTTTAGACAATGCCAGAGAAGCCTGCGAGCATTGCGATACTCAGAAATATATTCAATTAAAAATAGTCTATTTCAATCATTCATTAGTCGTTTCCTGCGAAAACAGTACGGATGGCAAAGTCACATCTTTTACCACGCGGAAACAGGATAAAACCAGTCACGGTATTGGAATGAAAACGATTCGTCAAATCGTAGAAGCTTATCATGGCAGTCTGAATTATGCGATCGATGATTATTCTTTTAAAGTGTCCTTTAATTTATTTGAACAAACATGACGAGAAACCTAAGCAAACATGACGGCTTCCTAAAATTCCCCATCTAAGATGATAAATTATGAGTGTAGCAAAGAAAGACACCAACACACATAATTGGAGGAATGAAAAATGGAATATCGAATTGTAGAATTAGAAAGTTTCAAGTTAGCCGGTATGAAGATGCGCTCAACCAATGACAATCAGCAGGGCATGAAGGATTGTGAAGCCTTCTGGAATCAATTCATCTCAGAAAATAAACATGAAGCAGTGGCACCTTTGATCAATCGGGAACCCTTTGGCGTGATCGGCGCGAGCTTTTACAATGTTAATTCAGAGGACAGTAAGAAATTTGACTACTATATTGCTGCAGCCACGACTGCGCCGACACCTGATGGTATGGAGGAAGCAGAGGTTCCTGCGAATACTTGGGCAGTCTTTCCTTGTACAGGAAAAACAGCCGGGACTACCCAGATCGAGATAGTTACGAAATGGGGACCAGAGTCAGAAGAATACGAATTATTAAATACAGGATACATGACAGGGGAGATGAGTTCTGGCGGACCAGATTTGGAGGTTTATACTCAAGGAGAAGATATGGAAATCTGGGTGCCGGTAAAAAGAAAATAGCTGATCGTAAATAATGAAGTCCAGCATTCGTAGGATGCTGGGCTTTTTCTGTCTTGCTTCAAAGAAACAGCCGACAAGCGGACGGAAAATCCTTGGATTGCTTCTGCTAGAGTGAGAACGATTCTCTTTTGGAAGCCTTGCGGGAGAAAATTCCCTTCGTTATACTGAAAGAGTGATTGTAAGTGTTTACACGAACTTTACGGATGCGGTGAGACAACATCCATTGAAAATTTGGAGAAACACAACTGGAGGTGGAAAGAATGTTTAAACGATGACTTTGAGCGTCACAAAACTTAGAGGTTCTAAGCGCGTCAATTAAATATTTTTCCTCCTCGGATAAGCTAAAATAAAATTTTATCCAGGAGCAGCCTTTTTTGGCATGCTCTTTTTCTGTTGGAGGAAAAATGCATACCCCAATTAAGAAAGGAATGGATAAAGTGGAATTAAGAACAAGTTTACCAGAGATTTTTGATGAGTTTGGCGAAGCGAGAAGACAAGGCTTTTTAACGGTTAAGGAGATCAAAGAAAAAGGCAAGCCGGTTGTGGGAGTTTATTGTACCTTCATGCCGGAAGAATTGGTGCTGGCGGGAGGCGCGATCCAGATCAGTTTGTGTTCGACTTCTGATGAAACGATTCCTGATGCAGAAGAGGATTTGCCACGGAATTTGTGTCCCTTGATCAAATCAAGTTATGGTTTCGGGAAGACAGATAAGTGTCCGTACTTCTATTTTTCTGATTTAGTGGTAGGTGAAACGACCTGTGACGGCAAGAAAAAAATGTATGAATACATGGAAGATTTTAAAGATACGTATTTGATGCAGCTGCCGCATATGCGCGATACCGAAGAAAGTAAAAAATTATGGTATAGCGAATTGGTCCGCTTTAAAGAAAAACTGGAAGATTTCTTGGATGTTGAGATCACAGAGGAAAAAATCAGAGAAGCGATCGTGTTGAAAAATCGTGAACGCCAAGCAAAACAAAATTTCTATCGCTTAGGCCAACTAAATCCGCCGGCAATCACTGGACAAGAGATTTTCCAAGTGATGTATGGCTCTCAGTATAAATTTGATAAAGAAGAAGTTATCCAAATGCTGGATGAAACGACGGCGAAAGTTAAAGAAGAGTACGATGCCGGCAAGCGTTTGGATAAAAAACCGCGAATTTTAGTGACCGGCTCGCCGATGGGGGGCGTTACCGAAAAAGTGATTCGCGCGATCGAAGAAAACGGCGGTTTGGTAGTTGCTTATGAAAATTGTACCGTAGCGAAGGCTGTGGAACGGTTAGTCGATGAAACGGAAGAGGATGTGTATCAAGCATTAACGGATAAATATATTAATATCGGCTGTGCCTGCATGTCCAATAACCAGCCGCGGAAAGAATTATTGAGTCAAATGATCGATGATTATCAAGTAGATGGGGTAATCGACATGGTCTTGCAGAATTGTATCCCATTCTCCGTGGAATCGTTGAAGATCAAACGCTTCTTGAATGAAGAAAAACACACGCCGTATATGTATTTGGAGACGGATTATTCAACGTCAGATATTGAACAAATCAACACACGCGTAACGGCGTTTATCGAAATGTTAGAGGAAGAGGCTGTATGTACACAATAGGATTAGATTCTGGTTCCACCACAACAAAAGGCGTGCTTTTTTCCAATGAGGAGTTGATCGATAAATATTTGATTCCGACTGCTGGAAATCCCAAAGGAGCAATGTCGGAGGTTGTAGATTATTTTAAGCGAAGTTATGTGTTGGATGAGCTGAAGCTTGTGACCACTGGTTATGGAAGAAAGCTGTTGCCAGCAGATTTGGCTGTTACTGAAATTACTTGTCATGGCAAAGGAGCTGAATTTTTACGTCCTGGAGTGAAGCAAGTCATCGATATCGGTGGTCAAGATTGTAAGACGATTCAGTTGAACGGAAAAGGCAATGTCGTAGAATTTAGTATGAACGATCGGTGTGCTGCCGGAACTGGACGGTTCGTGGAAGTCATGATGCGAACCTTAGGAGAAGATATTTCAGATTTGGATCATTTTGTGCAGGACGCGAAGCCAGTCACAATCAACAGTATGTGTACGGTCTTTGCGGAATCGGAAGTAATCAGTTTGATTTCAAAAGGTGAAGATCGAGAAGATATTGCGCTAGGAGTCCTTCATTCTATCGCACAGCGGATCAGCAGCCAGTATTCAAAATTAAGACCAATTCGAGGTGAGGAAGTACTATTTACTGGCGGGCTTTCAAAAAGTGCGACCTTTGCCAAAGTTTTAGAACAATATGTAGCAGCACCAGTCAAAAGAGATGATTTATCTCAATACGCCGGAGCAATCGGGGCGGCACAGATCGGGATAAAAAAATTAAGTTAAGCAAAAAGAATGCGGCCAACGTTAGCCGCATTCTTTTTTTATTTTCGTATCAGCTGTCTCAAAGCAATACTAAAGGCTGGCAAGTATAAGAAAAATAGCGAGAGGCGCTGCCAAAAGCCGCGAGTAGAAGAAAGCAGGCTGCCGACTACTGGTAAATAGTAAGCCGCAAATAAAATCAACGCTGCGATCGAACCTAATAGGCAGATAGAATAAAAAAGCGAAACAACTTTTTGATGATTCAGGCTTGCTTGATAGGCTAATAGTAATGGAACAAACATCATGGCTACCATAGCGATTCCTGAAAAGGCCGCATGCAGAAAGTAAGCGGGACTAAAGAAGCTTGCGGTATCGCTGATTTTTACTACTCCAGTTAGAATACAATCGCCAAAGCCATATAGCGCGATTGCACCTGCTAAAATTTGAGCGAAACGTCTTGATTTTGATTGAAAAAAAGTATAGATGCCGACGCTTGATAAGACGAATAAGCTGCCGGTAATTATGGAACCATTATTGAAATAAGTTTGTACAGGACTAGTGGATTCGCCTAGCTGGCTGATGATCATCGTCATTTGATCAAAACCAGGATAGAACTGACCTAAATAATAAGGCAATGAAAAATCTCCGACTACTGCAAGAATCAGAAATAGCGGAGAGAGCTTCTTTAAAATGGACATCAGTAACTCCTTACGAAAGTTTTCTTTATAATACTTTATTTTCTGCAAAAATTCGAGAAATAAAAGAAGGACAAACTTTTCTCAAGTTCTTTTTTAGGGTGAAAAAAAATGATTTTTAATTGACTCGCCAGTCATTGACTTGCTAGTCAAAAAGGAGTACTCTCTCGGTATAGATAGTCAGGAAAGAAATGAGACACGAAAAGCAAGGAGCGGGAATGATGGAAAATCAAATCATATCATTAAATAAAGTTGAGAAGCGATTTGGTAAATTTCAAGCACTGAAAGACATTACCTTCACGGTCAACAAAGGTGAAGTTTTAGGATTTATCGGTCCGAACGGTTCAGGAAAATCAACAACGATTCGCATTTTGCTAGGCATGTTAAAAAAAAGCGGCGGTGAAGCGACAATTTTTGGGAAAGATGTCTGGAAGGAAGACACAGAGATTCATAAAAATATTTCATACGTTCCTGGAGATGTGTATCTTTGGCCGAATTTAACTGGCGGCGAGATCATAGACTTGCTTTTACGATTGAATGGCCAGCAGCGTACCCATAGAACTGAAGAGTTGATAGAAAAGTTTCAGTTAGATCCAAAGAAAAAAGCTCGGACCTATTCAAAAGGTAATCGTCAAAAAATTGCATTAGTAGCCGCGTTATCACAAGAAGCGGAGCTGTACATTTTTGATGAGCCGACTTCAGGATTAGATCCGTTGAACGAAAAATCTTTCCAAGAAGAAGTTTTAAAATTAAAGGAAGCTGGTAAAAGCATTTTACTATCCAGCCATATTCTATCAGAGGTTGAAAAAATGTGTGATCGAATCGCCATCATTCGTGAAGGCGAAATCATTGAGACCGGGGATTTAGTTTCCATGCGCCATTTAACTCGAATGGAGCTCACGGTTGAGACCAGAAATTCACTTGACGATGTAGAGCAATTAGCAGGAGTGCATAAGGTCGATTTTTCAGACGATACACATCAGCAAGCCGTGCTTTCTGTGGATCGTGAACAAATGACTCAAATCATGGACTTTTTAGCAGAAAAGCAAATTATTAACCTAATATCGACACCGCCAACGTTAGAAGATTTGTTCATGCGCTATTATGAAAAACAAGGGGCTGATTCACATGAAGCATAGTGGAGCAAAAACAGGCTACCTGTTAAGAGCGAATTTAAAGCAAAATCGCATCAAACACCTTGTTTGGATCGCAATTCTAGTCGGTTTGTTTGCTTCAGCTGCGACGAAGTTCAATGTTCTGTTCGGAACTCAAACAGATATCAATGCGATCGTTGAAACATTGAAAACGCCGGCAATGGTTTCGCTTTTTGGTGAATTTTCGGCCACGAAGCCTTATACGACAGCTAATGTTTTCGCTTCTGAAATGCTGGTATTTATGGGAATGTTCATGGTTTTTATGAATATTTCATTGGCAATCTCAAATACGCGAGCAGAAGAGGATTCTGGTCTATTGGAAATGGTTCGTTCACGGACAGTCGGCCGTTTGGCACCGACTTATGCGACCGTGATTGAAATTCTATTAGTCAATGGGCTGATGGGGATATTGTATGTTAGTAGTCTGCTTGCTGCTGACTTGAAGGGAGCCACGATGCAAGGCGACATCTTGATGGGTGTCAGCATCGCCAGCATTGGAATCATGTTCGGATTTATCAGTTTGTTGATAGCGCAATTGGCTAATAATTCACGTAGTGCGAATTTTATGAGTTATGGACTGTATGGATTTTTTTACATCGTTCGAATGATGACGGATGTGACTGATCCTGAATGGACCTGGTTATCACCAGTTGGCTGGATTCAAAAGACCGCAATCTATACTCATGATAAGTGGCTGCCGGTCATTATGACTTTAGGGCTAGGTGTGATCTGTTTATTGATTGCAATCAAGATCGCAGCGACCCGTGATATCGGCAGCGGTATTTTAGCGGCGCGAAACGGAAAAGCCCAAGCGGGAAAATTATTGTCATCACCACTGGGTCTGGTTTTATCGATAGAACGCAACAGTATAATCGGCTGGATTTTTGGCGGAATTATACTAGGGGCAGCCTATGGTTCGATCTTTAGTACGATCGGCGATATCATCGGAAGCAATCCGACCTATCGGAAAATTCTCGGTGTGACACAAATCAATGCTGCTAATCGAGAGCTGATCTTGAATTATTTGAATATGTTAGCTCTATTTTTCGTGGCGATCGCGGCAATTAGCGGGATATTAATTATTTTCCGCTTGAAGTCGGATGAAAAAAAAGGGTATTTAGAAATCCTGCATTCAAAAAGTATTTCCAAAACACGGTTAGCACTCAGCTATTTTGGAGTAGGGACAATCGTCAGCATGCTCGTATTTGCGGGGACGTTAGCCGGAGCCTTTTTTGTTGGTAATAGTATGTTAGATGATCCAATTGCGACGAAGTACTTTTGGCAAACAATGGTTGGTTTCTTACCAGCGACCTTGTTCTTTGTCGGGATCGGCACTTTTTTTACAGGAGCATTTCCCAAACTTACGAATGTTTTGTGGATTTATTTAGCGGCCAGTGTTTTAGTAAAAATGTTTGGTCCGCTCTTGAACCTCTCTGACGATGTAGCCAACATCTCACCTTTAGGCTGGGTCGGAAAAGTACCGACTGAAAGTGTGGATAATACGGTAATGATTATCCTAGTTTCGGCTTTTCTGGTTTTGACACTACTCGGTATAGTGGGCTACAATAAGCGGGATTTGGAGTGATTGGGATGAAGGAAGTAGTGAAAGATCCTCAGAAGGAGAAAAATATTTTAGAAACTAGTGCCAAACTATTTGGTGTTCATGGCTATCGTGAGACGAAAACGGATCAAATCGCGGAAGAAGCGGGTGTGTCTAAGGGGTTATTGTTTCATTATTATGGTAATAAGAGCGGCTTATACCAAGCGACCTATGTCTATACTTCAGAATTTTTTTACCAGCGAATCGATTACTCGATCTGGACGCAGGCTTCTGATTTACTAGAAATGGTGGTGGATGCCACCAAATATAAGATTGAGCTGCAATTAAAATATCCAGTTGAATTTGATTTCTTAATGAAGGCCTACGCTGAAATGCCTTTATTACCTGAGCCTTTGCGAGAAGCAATGATGGCACGACTCAATACCGATGTTAATCGCAACATGACCTTGACGGATGAGGTAATTGGAAAGCTGCCCTTGCGTGATGGGGTCCAGCAAACCGATGTCCTTGAAACAATTTACGCGATCTTAAATAGTGAAACAACAAAAATTCAACAAGAACTGTCCCATCATCCTGAATGGAAATCAATCGAAGATTTAATGCCGGTGATTGATCGTTTGAAACGCAAACTAAAGATTCTTGAGTATGGTTTTGTTGAACACTAAAAAAAATCTGTGCCCTTTTTGAAGGCACAGATTTTTTTGCTTACTGGGTTAAAACTCAGAAAAGATAGTCATTAAGAATAAGCCTTCCTCAGCTAAAGCGGCGAAGAAGAGCAGCAGACTGTCGATGAAAAGCACACTCATATTGGTCCCGAATAATACCGCCAGCTTCTCCATATTATCCTCTATCTTTTTTTCTTTAAAATAAACGCAAAAAAGATAGCAGTTTGCTAAAGCAATCAAGATAGTTGAAAGAATGATGGCGATCTTCATGAGTGTTCCCCTTTACTTGAATAAAAGTAGTCGTGTATCTCTCCCTCATTATACTACGCATTATTCAGAAGAAAAGGGAAATGGACAAAAGTCGAAAACCGCTTTACAAAATTTAACTATTAACAATAGCGCAAAGAAAGCGCATAACAAAACTTGAATTTTTAAGCTAAATATATTATTGTTATGACAATAGAACTTTTAAGGAGGGATATTTTGAACGAAAAACTAGCTAAAGGAAAAGGCGCAAGCCCTTTGTATAGTCAAATAGCAGATGATTTACGCTTTAAAATCGTTTCGGGAGAGTGGGGAGATGGTGAAAAAATTCCACCGGAACTAGATCTTTGTGATATTTATAATGTTAGTCGAATTACGATCAGAAAGGCGATCGATGAATTGGTTCGTGAAGGACACTTGTATCGTGAACGGGCAAAAGGGACGTTCGTTTTATCGATGGATCATTCGAATGAAAAGGAACATTATACAATGGTTCGCAGTTTTACTCGAGAAATGGAAGAATTAGGAAAAACCGTTAGAACATTGCATGCACAAGTTAGCTTGATTGAAGCGTCTGAACGCATTTCTCAGCAATTAGGCATTGAAAAAGGCTCAAAGGTACTTCAGCTTAGAAGAACGAGAGGCGTTGATGATGGCAAAGCGTTTGCCTATTTTGTCACGCATATTCCTTACAATGAAAATTTCTCATTAGACAGCAAAGATTATTATGGCTCATTATACGATTATCTGAAAAAATTCGATATCGTTATGAGTGAGAGCAAAGAGTATGTGGAAGCCTTAATCGCAACACCAGAGATCCAAGCGGTATTAGACGTTCCTGAAAATACGCCGATTTTAAAGAGAGTACGGATGGTCTCGAGAGCTGATGGACAGTATAAAGAGATTAGTGATTGCTACTATATTGGCGATCAATATCGCTATTACGTTGAAATTTAGATACGAGCAAAAGTGCAGGATAATCCAATTTATTTTGCACTTTTTTTAAAAAAATAAAAAGAAAGCGTTGTCTTTTTATTTAAAATGACATATAATCAATTTGTGCTATTGTTATAACAAAATGACAAAAGAGAACAGGAGTGTTAAAAATGGCAATATCTTTTATTCGAATTGACGATCGGATTATTCATGGACAGGTAGTAACACGCTGGATGAGTGAAAGAGACTGTGATGGTGTCGTAGCAGTAGATGATGCTTCCGCTAATAATCCCACACTATCGAAGGTACTTAAAGGGGCAGTTCCAAAGCCTTTGAAGGGTTTCGTGATGACAGTGGAACGAACAGCTTTGAAGTGGGACGAGATCGTTGGCAGCAAGAAAAATTATTTTCTAATTGCAAAAACACCTGAGACACTTGTGCGCTTGTATGATGCTGGAGCAAATTTTATTGATTGCTATCCGATTTTAAATGTTGGCCCAATGAGTGCTAGAGAGGGTGCGGAAAAAATCGGACCAAACGTAGCGATCACCGAGGGAGAACGAGCTGCCTTTGAGCGATTAGATGCGTTAGGAATGGATATTCAGTTTAAATTAGTACCGGATTCAAAAGGCTTTACTTGGAAAGATATCAAAAAATAAAGAACGGAGGAACTTATTATGCTCTTTTTCCAAGCTGTATTGATCTCATTACTTTGTTACCTGGGGGCCCTTGGCACTCCTTGGCTGATGGGATTGACTGGTGGCTGGTATACGATCAGCCGCCCGCTAGTATCAGGATTTTTGATTGGACTTATTTTAGGCGATGTAACGCAGGGAATTATTATCGGTGTTGCTATTCAAGCAGTGTATATCGCAATGGTGACACCAGGCGGACAAATGCCCGCTGATTTGAACTTTGTAGCGTATCCGGCAATTGCTTTAGCTATTTTATCAAATTCATCAACAGAAGTCGCAGTGACCTTAGCTACGACGATCGGAGTTATCGGTACGATCGTATTTAACTTTTTCCAAGTAGCCAATTCTTTCTGGAATCACCGAGCACAAAAGGCGATCGAAGAGGGGAACGAAAAAGGTTTTCACTTTAATGCGATCGTTGGTCCGCAACTGTTGAGTTTTGCTTTACGCTTCATACCTTCATTTTTAGTGATTTACTTTGGTTCAAGTTTTGCTAAAGAATTACTGGAAAGTATGCCGCAGTATTTGATCGATGTAATGGGAATTTTAGGTGGGGCACTTCCTGCAATCGGGATCGTGATGTTGTTGACGGCAGTGGTTAAGGAAGACATCATGTTGCTGTTCTTTGTTTTTGGTTTTATCTGTGTTATCTTCTTGAAATTAAATATGATCGCTTTGGCGGTGGTGGCAGGTGTGATTGCTTATATTTACTTCCAAGCAAAATCTAAACCTGCGGTAAAGGTTGCGACAGAGGATGGAACGTATGATGATTTCGATGATGAGGAGGAATTTTAATGGAACAAAAGAAATCTTACCAACTCTTAGATAAACAGACACTGAATAAATCCTATATTCGTTGGATGATGTACAACTTAGTAGCAACTAGTTTTGAATTTTTGGAAGCCTTTGGTTTTGCCTTGTCCATGGAGCCAATTGCTAAACGTTTGTATAAGGATGATCCTGAAGCGCAAAAAGCAATGTTGAAAAGACATTCGGTCTTCTATAATACCGAACCGCAAATCGGCTCATTGATCAATGGCGTCGTAGTCGGATTGGAGGAACAACGAGCGTTAGGCAAAGAAGAGATCGATGACGAGTTTGTAAATGGATTAAAGGTTGGTTTGATGGGTCCTTTAGCTGGAATTGGGGATTCCATGATACCTGGAATGCTGATTCCGATTCTACTTTCGATTGGGATGGGTCTATCAGAAAACGGCAGTATTTTAGGTCCGATTTTCTATATCGTTGCTTATAATACGATTATTATGCTGGGTTCTCGATTCTTATTCTTTAAAGGCTATGAGCTTGGAGCGGAATCAGTCGATACATTTGTTGGGGAAAAAGCACAGCAGATCACACAGGCATTCTCTGTTCTGGGAATGATCGTTATCGGTGGAGTCGCAGCTAGTTATGTAAATTTGAGCTTGCCGATCGTTTTGAAATTCAGCAGTGCGAAAATCGATATTCAACAAATTTTGGATGGGATCTTTCCCAATCTATTACCACTAGTCTTAGTACTTGTTTCATGGTACTTGATGGCGAAAAAGGGCGTCTCTGCTTTAAAATTGATCGGACTTTACTTTGTGACAGCCTTTGGCGGTGTTGGAATCGCTTATTTGATTCAAATGTTGTTCTAAAAAAATCGACAAGGAGAAACGATTATGATCGGAGTTTTATTAGTGAGTCATTCAAAACTGGCTCATGGTATGAAAGCAGCGGTAGAATTTGTAGCTGGTGAACAGAAAAATTTCTTTTCAATTGGGTTAGAAGAAGCAGGCGTTGCGACTTATCGAGCAGAACTAGAAAAATTGGCCGGCAGTCTGTCAACAGAGATCAAACAAATGCTGATAGTTTGTGACATTCCGGCGGGTTCTCCCGGGACGAATGCGTATGATGTCTTTGCACAAACGGAGCTTGAAGTTGAAATGCTATCGGGGATGAATCTAGCTATGCTGTTGGATATGATTTTGATGCGCGATGGTAAGGAGTTTCAACAATTGATCAGCGATGGAATCAAGGCTGGCAAAGAAAGTATTGATCGAATGGATTTTTCAGATGAAGATGAAAATGAGGAGTTCTAATGTCATATCATTATGATTATTAAAGAGGGGTAGAAATGACGTATAATTTGCGACCGGAAATCAAGATCAAACAAGATGCACAAACATGGACAAGTTATGATCAAATTGTTGATGAACTAAATCAGCAATTTGACGATGGAAAGAAAACTATTGCATTAGAATGTTATCCAGGTGTGGATCTGCATGAGTTGGAACAACAATTATTTAGTAGATTAACAAACGTACGATTAGTGAAAGCCGATGATTATGCTTATGACGCTGAAACGTTAACCAATAAAATCGCTGCGAACCTGACAGAGGATCGGGTCTTTGGAATCATGTCTCATGCAACTCTGGATGAGTTTTATCCAGAATATGAAGTGAAACAAATCCAAAAAGAGTTAGCAGAAGAACCGAAGAAAGTCGTTGTGTATGGAACGGGAGCGGTAATCTTACTGCCAGACCCGGATGTTTTATGTTATGCCGATCTGACACGCTGGGAAATTCAAAAGCGCTATCGGTCAGGCATGCCAAATTGGAAGGCGGCCAATGAAGATGAGGACAATCTAAAGAAAGTGAAGCGGGGATTCTTCTTTGAATGGCGTGTTGCTGATCGACTAAAACAGAAATTGACTAATCGTATTGATTATTTGATTGATACGAATGTCCCGAATCAAGTAAAAATGGTCGATGGGGTGAGCTATCGAGCAGCATTGGATCAAATCGTGAAACAGCCATTTCGTTTAGTTCCTTATTTTGATGCCAGTGTTTGGGGCGGTCAGTGGATGAAAAAAGAGTTCAATTTGAATTCCGAACAAGAAAACTATGGCTGGGCTTTTGATGGTGTGCCGGAAGAAAATAGTTTATGTCTCGATTTCTCAGGAATAAAAATTGAAATACCTGCTATCAATGTGGTACATCAGCGTCCAATTTCACTGCTTGGAGAAAAGGTTCAGGCACGGTTTGGTAATGAGTTTCCAATTCGGTTTGATTATCTGGATACTGTTGGCGGTGGTAATCTGAGCCTGCAGGTTCATCCGCGGGTTGATTATATCCAAGAGAAATTTGGGATGCCGTATACACAAAATGAAAGTTATTATATCTTGCAGGCTTCTGAAAAATCGACCATTTATTTAGGCGTAAAAGAAGGCACCGAGAAAACAGAACTATTTAACGAATTACACAAAGCAGAAAAAGGCGATTATCGTTTTCCTGATGAGAAGTATATCAATTGTTTCCCTGTGAAAAAACATGATCACTATTCAATTCCTGCTGGCACGATTCATTGTGGAGGTCCAGATACCGTAGTCTTAGAGATTAGTCAAACGCCATATATCTTCACCTTCAAGTTGTGGGATTGGGAACGTTTAGGTTTAGACGGTGTTCCCAGACCGGTTCATCTAGCACATGGGGAAGAAAATGTGAATACTGATTTCGACACTACTTGGGTTCAAGAAAATTTAATCAATCCATTTGAAACACTTCATGAAGATAATGAAAGCCGTGTTGAAAAAACCGGACTGCATGAGCTAGAATTTATTGAGACACATCGTCATTGGTTCAAAAAGGAAGTAACGGTGAAGGTTCATCAAAGTGTCAATATGTTGAATTTGGTAGAAGGTGAAGAAATTACGGTGGAAAGCTTGGATAATAGCTTTGAGCCGTTTGAGATCCATTACGGCGAGACCTTTATCGTGCCAGAGGCTGTCAAAGAATATAAACTGGTTAATCAAGGAGATCCGAATAAAGAAGTTGCTGTAATCCAGGCTTTTGTTAGAGATTTATCGTAATCTAAGGAGGAAGAAAATGATTGAAACAGGGTTAGGTATAAGCTTCGATGAACCCACCCACGAGTTTATTTATCCGTCTGCTGTTTTTGGTCCTAAGCATGCTGAGCAGCGCCATTTGAAGGATATTCTTCATAGTATGGCGGATCATGAAGCGCAAGGACCTGAGATCGTTTACTCAATTGCAATGGATGTTGGGCTAAAAAAGGATCGTGCCGATCTGTTGGAGCGTGAATTGCTTTTTGGGATCGTCGCATATGCTGATGGTTCAATCGGCAAAGAGCCTGTCAAAAGCCAAGGTCATATCCATGCAATTTCGAAAACCTGTCAGATGTCGACACCTGAAGTCTACGAGATTTGGTCAGGCGAGGCAATCATTTATATGCAGGAAAGAGCAACAGATAAACCAGGTCGGTGTTACGCTGTTCGAGCAAAGGCTGGAGAAGTCGTGATTGTTCCGCCTGGTTGGGCGCATTGTACGATCAATGCATCAAAAACTGAGCGAATGCTTTTTGGCGCGTGGTGTGTACGAGATTACGGGTTTGAATATGAAGATGTCAGAGCACACAATGGTTTAACCTTTTATCCTAAATTTGATGCTCAAGGGACGATTGTTTGGGAGCAGAATCCAAGCTATCAAGCAGAAGAGCTGATTGAAAAGGCTCCTCGCGTATATTCAGAGTTTAAAATTGTTGATAAACTTCCAATTTATCAACAGTATGAACAAGATCATACTAAGTTTGATTTTGTTGTTCGACCAGATTTGTACAAAGATAAATGGTTGAATTATATTCCCTGATAAGAGACGAAGAAAGGAGTCTGTGATGTTTAAACAAAGCAATGTCAAATATAATGGCAAGACCTTCAACTTAGAAGGCAGCGGTATTCAGAAAAAAGAAACGAGAGCTAAAGACTTAGCCGGTTACTTTTCAGACTTATCTGCGTTTCAAATGTTAGATCCGGAAACGGTGATGTATCAGGTAGAGTATCAAGATAACGGACTTGTAGAAGGTACACCTGGGGGACTTTATTTCGGGATTACACACTTATATCCAGGTGTTATCGGTGAAGAGTATTATCTGACAAAAGGACATTTTCATGCAAAACGAGATACTGGCGAATATTATTTTGGTTTGCAGGGTCAAGGATTATTGATGATGACAGAAAATGGCGAGACTGTTTTGGAAGAAGTCGTGCCTGGATCAGTTCATTATATTCCTGGAAATGCGGCTCATCGTTTGATTAATACAGGTGCAGAAGTGCTTTCGGTTTCTGCCTGTTGGCAAACGGAATCAGGGCATGACTATGCGCCGCCAGAAGAAATGTTTCCTAAGCGAGTTTTCCGCGATAAAGCAGGAAAACCAATTATTAAGAATAATAGTTAAGGCAAAGCTGAATCGATTTCGTCGATTCAGCTTTTTTAAAGATAGTTTTAAGGTATTCGTTCTTTTTACGGGAATAACTTAAATAGACTGACATCTGACTTGGGCTTCGCTATACTAAAAATAAATAATTTTTGAAGGGAGCCGAGTTGATGAATTTTGCTGCATCCGATTTTGAATACTATGAACGTACGATCAAGATCATGTATCAAAACTATTATTGGAAGCGCATCGTAATTTGTGGAATAGCTTTAGCCATCATCATGTTATATAGTGGAATTTTTCAAGATAATTTGTTTTTGAATATTTTTCTGATGCTGTTGATCGCTGGGCTGGGAGTCTATCTTTTTTTAGAAAAGCAAAAATTTTCGGAAGTGTATCAAGCGTTTCTTGAAGAGAACCAGCCAGAGGTGCAAATTCATAAAATCCAAGAAGAAGAGTACAGCTACAATGTAGTAGATGATGATGAGAAAGTTCGTATCAATAAAAAAGGTGTGCGTAACTTGCCTTCCAATAACAAACAGTATACGATGATGGTCGGTTTTTCTAAGGCTTTCTTTTCTCGTGAACCATTGCAGATCGTGTATTATGATATGCTTGATCTTACATATGAAGAGAGTTTCCGATTAAAACGTAATGGATACAGTTCTATGCCGCGTTTTTTACGCCGCTTTACCTTGAGCAATCTAAGAGCCAGTGCGGGCAATGCGGTCAGCTTTATCTTTGGAAATATCTTCCTATTATTCATTCTATTTCGTTTATTACGTTATCTATGGTCCTTTTTACGGATGTTTTTCTAATACCACATTTAATCATTTGAGATGAATAGCTCAAATGATTTTTTTGTATTTAAAAATATGTTCGAATCGTGTGTTTCGATTAAAAAATTAAATGATTTATAGTGTTTTTTTGATGTATTAATCAGTGTTAAAAAAATTTTTGGCGTATTTTATTTTTGAAAGAATGAAAAAGACGAGATTAGTTAGAAAATTATTTTTAGAATAGGAAGGAAGAAAAGCTATGCCAACACAACAATCATTAGGTCAAAGACAAATTTTTGGAATGAAAAGGGAATCGTTACAAAAGAAAGTACAAAAATTTTATTCAGATACACAAAATGCAGCAGCGGTAGTAGAAGTGGCTATCGCAGTCATGATCAGGAATTCGTTTGTGGTCGGGGATTTTTCTTTACTTTTTGCAGAACTGATACACGAAATCTATCTTCATACAGAGGCAACGGACTTATTGCGCCGATTCTGCCCATTCTTTGAAAATTACTTTGACCATGATGAGTGGAAGCTGGTTAAGGCTAGGATGTTTAAGAATTCCAAGGACTATCGTAAGTTAAATGATAGCCTTTGTGGGTACAAAAAATATTTACAAGAAAAAACAACTCCCGTTGAAGAATTGGATGGTCAGCGATACAAACTCATCTCGGTTTTCGAGGATGCTAATGGCAAGCTGCATACTTGGAATTTGGGAGATGCTGATCCAGAAATAGCAATAGAAAAGGCTGATGCGTTATTGAGATTGTTGACGACCTTGACGATCTTTCAAAAGGCTGGTGTTAGAAGATTTGTGAAGGTAGAGAAATCCGATATCGTAAATTGCACACGTAAAACGCTTGTGCAAAAAGAAAAAGTGCACAAAGAAGATGAGGTGAGCGAGCAAATCTCAGCAGACACTGATATGGTGAATAGCAGCGATGATATGTCAATGAGTGTTGCAAATGAAGAGGGAAATGTTACCCCACCCATGGAGAAAGAACCGCTTCGTGAATCGTTGTCTAAAAAAACACATGAAACAGCACCGTCGTCCCTCCAAAATAGTAATGCGACAGCAATGATGACTGAGGAACAAAACAATTCCACGTCTAGAAAACCGTCAATGGCACTTTCCGCATATCAGAAAAGCAAAGCAGTCTATAAAAAGCCGAAAAGCGAGAGGCAAAAGGACCGGGAATACAAGGAAGAGCTGCTTAAGGGAACAAAGTATGGTAAAAAGAATAAGCACGAGGCAAGAAAGAAAAAGAAAAAACGTAAATAGTTTTTGTTCTACCTGTTTTCGATGAGAAAATTTCTTTATTGCGACCAATTTAATAATCCTTCTTACACAGTCCATGGTAAACTATTTTTGAAATCGTTTTACTGTTTATTTGAGGAGGAGAAAAATGATTAAAACAATTGTTGTCGGACCACGTGGAAAAATGGGGCGCTTGATCACACAGATTGCAGCTGATAGTGAGGAATTAACTCTAATAGCCGGAGTTGGACCGAGCGGACGAGACTATATTGGACAAGATTTAGGACGAGTAACTGTACTTGGACGTGATCTTGGTATACCCGTCGTGGATAACTTGGCAGAAGTGATCGAAGACTGTGACGTAATCATCGATTTTTCTACAAAGGAAATGGGTTTAGAAACTTTGCGTTTAGCAAAAGAACACAAAAAAGCTTTGGTTTGTGGAACTACCGGTTTCAGTCCAGAGGAAAAGGCATTATTTTGTCAGGCTGGTGAGGTGATCCCCATGCTGTATGCCGCAAATACGTCTAAGCTGGTTAATGTTATGAATAAGCTCCTGCAAATGGCAACAGCAGCGATTGGTGAAGAAACAGATATTGAAATCGTAGAAATGCATGACCGCTGGAAAAAGGATGCACCAAGCGGCACCGCCAAAGAAATGGGTGAGTTGATTGCTCATGAGTTGGGGGAGGAACTTTCTGATCTAGCAACTTATGGTCGTGAAGGATCAGGCGAACGAAAACTAGGCTCAATCGGATATCATTCTGTGCGAATGGGGGACACGCCAAGCAGTCACACTGTTTTCTTTGGTGGCTTGGGCGAGCGCTTAGAAATCAGTCATCATTCAACAGATTGGCACGGTTTTGCTAATGGAGCTTGTGACTGTGCGATTTTCTTAGCCAAGCAGAAACCGGGTTGTTACTCTGTTGCGGATGTTTTAAAATTATAGAAAATAATTTAGTTATTTTTTGATCTGTTTTCAAGCGTCAGAAAAGTTGAATTAGAAACAGATTTTTTTGAGTTGCAATAAATCAAGTTGTAGTTATTTAAAAAAATTCTGGAATTTAATTGATTGACTTCTCATTTTGTAAATGCTAAATTGAGTGCAATCATTTAAGGAGGTCAGAACTCATGGCAAACAACATTGCGAAACGTAATCTTCAAACAGTTGAATCAGCATGTTGTTGTATGGTGCAAAAAAGCAGCATACGAATTTGTCATGCCTATTAACTGTTCTGAACTCGTTTGATAAAGAAGGAAACTTCTAAAATTTTAACGAAGTCAAGAGGTGCAGCTTTAATAGCTTGCACCTCTTTTTTTGTACACAAAATTCAGGATTGGGGGAATCACTATGTGTTGTTGCTTGGCAGATAAACACAAAAAAACTTATTAAACAGGAGGAAATATTATGCATTTATCAACCAAATTGATTCACGGAGGAATTAGCGAAGATCCATTGACAGGAGCAGTCAGCGTACCAATCTATCAAACTTCGACTTATCGCCAAAAGAAAGTCGGGCAGCCGGGAGATTTTGAGTACTCTCGTTCGGGCAACCCGACACGTTTAGCACTAGAAGAATTGATCGCTGAACTGGAAGGCGGAGTGAAAGGTTTTGCTTTTGGCTCCGGTTTAGCAGCAATCCATGCAACCTTATCACTATTTCAGCCGGGAGATCATTTGATTTTAGGCGACGACGTTTATGGCGGCACCTTCCGTTTATTGGAGCATGTTTTCAAACCGCTTGGCCTGAGTTACACGATGGTAGACAGCCGTGAGTTGTCGCAACTTGAGGATGCATTAACAGATCATACCAAAGCACTTTACTTAGAATCGCCTAGTAATCCCTTATTGAAGATTATTGATTTAGAAAAGATTGCTGCGTGGGCAAAAGAGCATAAGTTAATAACAATCGTGGATAATACTTTTGCTACGCCATATTTGCAGCAGCCATTAGCACTAGGTGCGGATATCGTGTTGCACAGTGGAACGAAATACTTGGGAGGTCATAGTGATTTAGTCGCTGGTCTGGCAACCACCAACAAAGAGGAACTTGCTGAAAAAATTGGATTTTATCAAAATTCGGTGGGAGGCGTCTTAGGACCGCAGGATAGCTGGTTGTTGCAGCGAGGGATCAAAACTTTAGGTGTTCGAATGGAGGCGCATCAAAAGAATGCTGAAACGATCGCCAACTATTTAGCAGATCATGCTGATGTGGCTAAAGTTTATTATCCAAGCCTAGCGGATCATCCTGGTCATGAGATCGCTGCAAAACAAATGCGCGGATTTGGCGGCATGGTGGCTTTTGAATTGGTGAATGAAAGCAAAGTTTCAGAATTCGTCGAGGCATTAAAAGTGATCACCTTGGCCGAAAGCTTAGGTGGTGTTGAAAGCTTGATTGAAGTTCCAGCCATCATGACCCATGCGTCGATTCCAAAGGAAAAACGGGAAGCTTCTGGAATCAAGGATGGATTGATTCGCTTGTCTGTCGGGATCGAAGACATAACAGATTTGAAAAATGACTTGGAGCAGGCTTTTACGGGTGTACATGATGAAGAAACAGCAAAATAAAAGTTCGTTAATCGTAAGGTATCTAGGAAGGAAATGAAGAAAATGAAAAAATCAATTATTGCAGTTGCTAGTTTTTTAGTCGTCGGAGTTTTATTTCTGGCCGGTTGCCAGTCAAAAGATGACAGTGAAGCCAGTTCAAAGAATGTTTTACGGGTAGGAACTGAAGGAACCTATTCACCTTTTTCTTATCGTGATGATAATGATAAGTTGACTGGCTATGACGTAGATGTCGCAAAAGCTGTCGCTAAAAAAATTGACTATAAAGTTAAATTTGTTGAAGCGCCGTGGGATTCAATGCTGGCAGCCTTTGATGCGAAGAAGACAGACGTAGTATTTAACCAAGTCGCGATCACTCCTGAGCGTAAGGAGAAATATGTATTTAGTACGCCTTACTCTGTTTCTCATCCAGCATTGATCGTAAATAAGGACAATAACGAAATCAAAGATTTCGCGGATTTAAAGGGAAAAACCTCTGCTCAGTCATTGACCAGCAACTATGCACAAATGGCAGAAGAGCTTGGCGCGGAAATCTCTAGTGTCGATGGTTTTAGTAAGGCAGTGGAACTAGTTGTTGATAATCGCGCAGATGCTACATTGAATGATGATGTAACCTATTATGACTACTTAAATCAAAAACCAGACGCACCAATCAAAATTGTGAAAACTTCAGATGAAGCGACAGAGGTAGCGGCAATGTTTCATAAAGGTGACGAAAAATTGGCGGAAAAAGTTGACAAAGCTATCAAAGAATTAGAAGCGGATGGTACATTAACCAAGCTGTCAGAAAAGTATTTCAAGAAAGATATCTCTAAGTAAAGGAAAGGGAATGTAAAATGGAACGAACGATTGATATTATTCAAAGCTCGGCGCTGCCGTTGTTTTGGGCATTGCTAAAAATGACGATTCCTTTGACCTTGATTTCTTTTGCTTTGGGAATGATTTTGGCACTGATAACTGCCTTAGCACGGATTTCAAAAAATCGCATCTTAAATGGAATTTTCTTCTTATATGTTTGGATCTTCCGCGGAACACCACTTCTGGTTCAATTGTTTATCGTGTTTTTTGGACTTCCATCGGTGGGAATTCAAATGGATGCGTGGACAGCCGCAATTTTAACCTTTTCACTAAACACCGGCGCGTATGCTTCTGAAAACATTCGTTCCGCTTTACTAGCGATTCCTCAAGGTCAATACGAATCGGCTGCGTCGTTAGGGATGAGCCGTTGGCAGATTTTATATCGGATTATTGCGCCGCAGGCTTTCAAGATCGCTTTGCCGCCGCTATCTAATAACTTTGTTAGTCTTGTCAAAGATACTTCACTTGCAGCCAGTATCACGATTGTTGAGATCTTTATGACTGCCCAAAGGATCGCCGCTCGAACTTATGAGCCGTTATTGTTGTACAGCATGGTGGCAATCTATTATTTGGTCTTTTGTACCTTCTTGAATTATCTGCAGTCTGTACTTGAAAAACGGATGGTCTATTAGGAGGAAGAAATATGTTAACAATCGAAAAATTAAACAAAAGTTTTGATGGTAACCAAGTTTTAAAAGAAATCGATTTAACCTTTCAACCTGGCGAGACGACAGTCATCTTGGGACCATCTGGATCAGGGAAGAGTACGCTATTGCGTTCAATTGATTTATTAGAAACGCCAGATAGTGGGATAATCAAGATTGATCCGGATAATCTATCCTTTCCGCAAAATTTGTCCTTTCGTCAGCTAAAGGAATATCGCGGTCATTTTAGTATCGTTTTTCAAGCGTACAACCTTTTTCCCCACTTGACAGTGATTCAAAACGTCATGGAAGGTCCGACACAGGTGAAGAAAATTTCAAAGAATCAAGCGCGAGAACAGGCAGAACAATTACTGAATAAAGTTGGCTTGCTGGACAAAGCAGCAGAGCATCCTAAGCAATTATCTGGCGGACAAATGCAGCGGGTGGCGATTGCTCGAGCGTTAGCGATGGAACCGGAGTTTATGCTTTATGATGAACCAACTAGCGCACTTGATCCAGAGCTGGCCCAAGAAGTACTGCAAGTCATCAAAGATTTAGCCGAATCAGGCAACGGTCAAATCGTTGTGACCCATCATTTAGAATTTGCTCGTAAAGTCGCTGACCGTATCGTTTTTCTAGAAGATGGGCAAGTTACCTTTGACGGCAGTAGTCAAGCATTCTTTGAAAGTGATAACTTGCGGATTCAACGATACCTGCAACAATTTTTATAACAGGAAAAAACGGTAGTGCCGAGCTGGCATTACCGTTTTTGGTGTTTAGCATTTATTAAACTGTGTTTTTACTTTGGGTTCTTGAATCTTTACTAAAATTAATTTAGTGATTTCCATTAGCAGTACTGCTGAAGCGGCTAAGGCTAGTGCTAAACCAATGTCAGTTAAAGCAAAAGCTGTTGGAATAGCAAAGACTTCTCGCAACCCTGGCAACAATGTCAGGCTGAATAACCCAGCACAGACAAGGATCGCAAGCAAGACCATTTTATTAGAGAATAAACCAACTTGCAGCGACGTTTGGGTATTTGAACGAGCGGCAAAGGTTTGTAATGTTCGACTCAAAATCAAGGTAGAGAAGGCCATTGCGACACCCATTTCAGCTGATTGCTGGTTTCCAATCCATTGGGCTGTAATTACAGCTGCAGCAATCAAGATTCCTCTATAGGTTACAGAGATCAATGTTTTACCAGTAAAAATACCGCTATTTGGATCACGAGGTTGGCGTTTCATAATCGTTGGTTCTGCTTTTTCCATTCCCAATGCAATTGCCGGCAAAGAGTCATTGACCAAGTTGATAAAGAGTAGTTGTAAGGCGGTAAATGGATTTGCCCAACCGATCACCAATGCAAAAATGATCGCAATGATCGCACCTAAATTTCCAGCAAAAAGATAGGCAACAGCCTTTTTGATATTATCAAAAACATTTCGGCCGACTTCGACGGCTTTAATGATTGAAGCAAAGTTGTCGTCGGTCAGCACCATCGCGGCTGCATCCTTGGCTACGTCAGTTCCAGTTCCCATCGCGATACCAATATCTGCTTGTTTTAGGGCAGGGGCGTCATTAACACCGTCACCAGTCATAGCGGAGATTTTTCCTTTATCCTGCCAAGCACGTACAATGCGGATTTTATTTTCTGGAGAAACACGAGCATAAACCGTGATTTGTTCTAATTGTTCCGCCAATTCGGATTCGCTCAGCTGATCCAATTCAGCACCTGTCAATGCGAAATCGCCTTGCTGGAAGATCCCAATCTCTTTTGCGATAGCGACCGCAGTTGTCTTGTGATCTCCTGTGATCATCACTGTTTGAATGCCAGCAGAATTCGCATCAGCCACGGCTTGGAAAACTTCTTCTCTTGGAGGATCGATCATTGCTAATAAGCCGACTAATACAAGATTTTCTTCATCAGCTAGTGCCAATGAATTAGTCGAAACCTCCTTATAAGCAAAAGCTAGAACACGCAGCGCACGTTCAGAGAAAGATTCGTTTTGTTTCTGAAAACGCGTTTTAAGTTCAGGTGTAAACTCAACGACTTGTCCATCAAGTAAAACCTTTGAGCTGCGTTCAAAAACAATATCGGGACCACCTTTAGTCACCATGATTTTCTGCTGATCAATCGTGTGGAGCGTTGACATCAACTTACGGTCAGAATCAAATGGTAATTCCGCTTCACGAGGATATTTTTTACGCAGTTCACGATACGATTGATTTTTCCTTTCACTGAAATCGATCAATGCTATCTCAGTCGGATCACCTAGTTTTGTGCCATCATCGCTAATCGTAGCATCATTAGCCAATACACTAATCTCAATCAAGCGTTGTTCGTCTGCTTCCCAATCTTTGGGATCACTTGAAAATTCACCGCTTTGTCCATCCGCTAAGAAATAATCCACGACAGTCATCTTATTTTGTGTCAATGTACCCGTTTTATCGGTACAAATAATACTTGTCGAACCTAGTGTCTCAACGGCTGGCAGCTTGCGAATGATCGCATGCTGTTTCGCCATTTTCTTTGTTCCTAAAGAAAGAACGATCGTCACGATTGATTGCAAAGCTTCAGGAATCGCAGCCACGGCTACAGCGACCGCGAACATAAAAGCATTGACGATGTCTTGCGTCATATCCGTTGAACCGTCTAGGAAAACCCGCAATAATTGTACTCCTAAGATAATCAGCGATAAAATCAAAATCGCAAAACTTAATTTTTTACTGAAGCTATCCAAGCCACGTTGCAACGGTGTTCTTTGTTCAGTTGTTGATTCCAATAGTCCAGCAACTTGACCGATTTCGGTTTCGCTGCCAGTAGCTGTTACTAAGAATTTCCCGCGACCGTAAGTAACGATCGTACCACTAAAGACCATATTGATCCTATCACCGATGGGAACCTCTTGGTTTAATGTGCTGATTTCTTTTTCAGCCGGAGTAGATTCCCCTGTCAGCATACCTTCGTCAACTTTTAATGACCCAGCTTCAAGTAGGCGCCCATCAGCGGGTACATAGTCACCGGCTTCTAAAATGACGATATCACCAGTCACGATTTCATTGGCAGGAATACTTTGCTCTTGTCCGCCTCGAAGAACACTGGCATCTGGTGCAGACAGCTTTTTCAAAGCATCTAGCGAACCTTCCGCCTTTTTCGTTTGAATCACACTTACGAACGAGTTTAGCAGGAGTACGGCGAAGATAACAAGCGATTCAACATGGGCACCCATAACCATTTGTATGACCGCGACGATCAGCAGAACGATCACCATCGCATCTTTGAAGGTTTCTAAAAATAAAGTCAGCGAGGATTTTTTCTTCGCTTCTTTTAGTTGATTCGGTCCATTTTCTTGCAGTCGCTGTTGAGCTTCTGCTTGACTTAGACCTTCAGGTGCAGTGTTTAGTTCTTTCATTAATTCATTTGTTTCTTGCTGGTACATGTGTTTTGTCAATTTATATCCTCCAATATTTTTTATTCACTTGATTCGGCAATTTTTTTGCAAGTAGATGATACCTGGTGTGTGCTTGAGAAGACTAACTTGTGAATGAGAGTCATCTCATCGTACGAACTCGCAAAAAAAGAGACCCAAGGCAAGCGTTTAAACTTGTCTTAGGTCTCACCATTTCATACGATACCAGAAAACCATTGCTGGTTGACTTACTGTTGATATCACAACAACTTTCATTGCCGGTTACTCCCCTAAGGAGTTATTAATATGTTTAAATCCTAACGGAAAACATTTTTGATTGCAAGAAAAATGCTGAACTGTCAAAATTGATGCGGCAAATAACTTAAAAAAACCTTGATAGTCTCGTTTTTTTGAAGTTATTTAATTTTTATTAAGGGACTATTTTCCGGCAACGATCGTCTTGATCGTACTTTCATCTAAACCTTTTAGAACTTGGATCAGCATTTCTCGGGCAGCATCAAAATCAGCGATACTGAACATTGTTTGGTGAGTGTGGATATAGCGTCCGCAAACCCCGATGACTGTACTTGGAATTCCTTCATTTGCAGTATGTGCCGCACCCGCATCTGTTCCACCTTTGGAAACAAAGTATTGGTAAGGGATATTGTGCGTTTCCGCGGTATCTAAGAGATATTCCCGTAAGCGAGGAAGTAAGATCATACCAGGATCTTGGATACGCAATAAGGTTCCTTCGCCTAAATGACCAAAGGTTCCGTTAGTCGTGACTAGATCATCGGCCGCTGAACAATCCACCGCGAAGAATAAATCTGGCTGAAATTTTATGACAGCAGGTTTTGCCCCACGCAAGCCAACTTCTTCTTGTACGTTGGCACCAGCGATCAAAGTGTAGTCCAGTTTTTCTTTTTGCAAGGCTTCTAGTGCTTCTAATACGACAGTGCAGCCATAACGATTATCCCAAGCTTTGCTGATAATATTTTTGCCGTTTGCGGTTTTAACCGTTTCAGTTTGGGGGATGATCGTGTCACCAGGCAGGACACCATAGGCTAGCGCCTCATCTCTGGATTCAAAGCCGGCATCAAAAAGGATATCTTCAACTTTGACTTGACCTTGTCCGTTGGTTCCTCGCAATAGATGCGGTGGAACAGAAGAGGAGATACAAGGATAGTTGCCCTTGCTGGTTTTTAAGGTAAAGCGTTGTGCAGAAACCACATAAGGATTCCAGCCGCCTAAAGGCACTACCTTAAATAATCCGCGAGGAGTAATCTCTGTCAGCATGAAGCCGACTTCGTCCATGTGAGCTGCCACCATCACTCTTGGTTTGTTTTCATCAGTTTGACGCAGACCAAAAATACCGCCTAAGCCATCTTGCTGCACCTCATCGACTAATGGTGTGATCGCATTACGCATGTAACTGCGAATATCTTCTTCAAAGCCGCTGGTTCCCTGCAGCTCGGTTAATTCTTTGATTCGTTGAAAAGTTTTTTCTTCCATCTAAATTCCTCCTCAAATGTTAAGATCCGTTCTCATTATAAGTCTTTGGTACGTGAAAATAAATTAATTCAAAATCGAGAAATTGCTGATTGCTTTTTTGTTGCGACTCTCCAAAAGCTTTCTCGGTAATCTCGGCCAATTCCGTTAAAGAAAAATCCTCTGCAAAGTATTCTTGGAAAAATTCACGACTGAACTCTTCGTGTTTGGTATAAGAAAATCGTTTCGTCCGATAGGAAATTTGCATTTCATCTAGAAATGTTTTACAGCGTTCATTTAAAAGCAAATCAGGATTCTTTTCTTCATAGGAAGAGAAGAGCTGATCTTCATCCTTGACCACCCGCAAGAGTAAACACCAATCTTTACTGGCTTGGCAAAAATCCAGTAAATCTGTTTTAGTCTGCAACGCAGGGTTCATCGCTGAAAAGACAAGATCATAGCTCTGTTTTTTTCGATTCAGAAAAACTTCCTGAGCTTGATTGATGAACTGGACATTTGTATCAGCTTTCTCAGCGGCAAGCTTTAGCATCTCTTGAGAAATGTCCAATAGATCGTATGCTTTTACATATTCTTGGAATGTAGATAAATAGCGACCTGATCCACCCGCAAGATCCAAAAAAGTTTGGCAGGGGAGAATTTTTTCTGCTAGCAAGAAATCCCGCAAATCTTCAGCAATTGGAAAAGGAGATTCTTGTTGAATCGCTTCATATTCTTCGGCGAAATCATTCCAAAATAATTCAAGGTCATTTAAATATTCAGACATAATAATCTTCTTTCTAAGCATCGATTTTCTTCAGTATACACTTCAAAAAAGTGAATTTGAACTCTGGCGAATGAGGAGCTTCTTTTCAGCTAGTTAACAGAAAAAAATCTTGCCTTGATTAAACAAGGCAAGTAAATGGAATAGAGTCGCGTAATCTTTACTTTAATTTCTGCTGCTCGCGCTTGGCGATCATCGGCAGGATCATTCCAAGGAGGATCAAGACGATCGGTGTAACGATATTTGAGATCAATTGGAATATCCAAGAGCTGGGATCGGCTGCGTAATCCACTTTAGGCAGCATGCCTAAAATACAAGCAAGAATCGTGAAGGCAAAGCACCAGAAACCAACGAAGAAGCCAATTTTCGGATTTTTAATGAATTTGTACTCGGAATTGAATTTCTTGTATTGTGCATTCAGCATCATGTAAGCGAAGAATACCCAGATATAGCGCATCGGCATTACGATGGAATTTAGATTAGTCAGCCATTGCACTAAAATACTCATACTCTTGATACCAAAAATTGGCAGGATGATGATAATGCTCACGAGTAGACCAGTCAGTAAATAGCCATTGACTAAAGTGCCTTTTTTACTTTTTTTGCGCAGCCACTGAGGAACATACTCAGGATCAGCGTCTGATAATAAGATTTTTAGAGGTGCATCGATGGAGAAAGCTAAGGCGGAAGATTGAACGGCTGTTTGAGCCAAGCCATAGATAATCATCAAGAGATTGCCGACGCCTAGATGATTCCCTAAGATTTGGAAGGCGCTGTATGCACCATTAGCCATCAAGTCATCTGGGATATTATTGCTGTCAAACAGCATTCCCATTGCTACAGAACCAAGGACGGCACTCAAACCGATCATCGTTGCCATGAAGATCATAGCTTTCGGGAAATTCTTTGTAGGTCGATCAATTGAATTTACATAAGGGGAAATCTTTTCAGCACCGCCAACAGCAAAAACCAACATAGAAATGGTGGCGAAGTAGTTTAGGTTGAAATCTGGAATGTACGTTTTAACGTCACCCATATTAGGTGTTGCGGTCTTAAATGAAGGATCAATAAATGGAACAGCGACAGCTAAAATGATGAATAAAATCGACATAATCAGCATCCCTGAACCGGCCACACTTCCGATAACTTTCAGCGTGGTCAGACCTTTTGTGGAAAGAAATAAAAAGATTAAGAAAATAATCAATGAAATGATGGCAACAGTCTGAACGCTCATATCAGTGGCGACCTGACCATTTCCTTTGAATACCCAGCCAAGGGCGATCAAAACGGATTGCGGTTTTTGCGCTAAGTAGGTGATGTGGACGACCCAATAAGTCCAAGCGGCGTAATAGGCGAGCTTTCTTTTGCCCGTGGTTTCCTTAACCCACGAACTGACCCCGCCGGAGCTTGTTTTAAAGGTGGAGCCCAATTGTCCGACAATCAGTGCGTACGGAATAAAATAGAGGAGCATGATCAATATCCAAGATACTACGACGGAAATCCCTTGCTGGGCATAATTATTGACGACATTACCGAAACCCCAGACCATACTAAAAGCAATCATTGAAACAGTGAACCAGCGGATCTTTTTATCAGCCATTTGTTTTTCTTCCCTTCTCTCTAAGTGCGAAACTTCACATGACTATAAGTAAAACGCTTACACGTCCTACTTATAAGTATAAAGAAGATAAGCAGCAATATAATTCACTTTACAGATTTCTAATTTACTTTTTGGTAATTATCATTTTTGCAGCTAATATATTTTTTTCATTTGCCAAAATCGTGATAGAATGGGCTTTGAAGCAACTATGAACCTTTAATCGAATCATTTGCGAATTTTCATGTTAGCAGATTGCACCCCTATAAAAAGTACTGGAAGTGAAAAGATGGAAATCAGACAGAGTGAAAGAACAGCGTTAATGCCTTTTTTAGATGAAGTATTTGAACAGCAGCACAAAACACAATTTTCGGATAATATGTTGGATGCAGATGAAAAGACGCTAGCCTATGGGGCATGGATCGATGAGCAATTAGCCGGAGCAGTTGTTGGAAAAAAGCAATACGATACACTGCATATTTCATTGTTGGGTGTAGGAGATGAGTATAAAAAATTAGGAGTAGGCTCCAAATTGATGCAAGCAATCGAAGAGCAGGCGCTTCAAGAAAAAGTAAAAACCATTACTTTGACGACGAAGGCTTATCAAGCATTAGGCTTCTATCTAAAGCACGGGTATGAGGTTTTTGGTGAGCTGGAAGATGTTCCAATGGTCGGCACAACAAAATATTACTTAGTCAAAAGAATAAGCAGATGAATTTTCCTTTCATCTGCTTATTTTTAATTCAGTTTTATAAAGTTGTTGCTAGAAATAATAATATTGAAGGACCATAATGACAATCAAAACTAAAATCCCTGGTAAATAATTGGAAACGCGAATTTTGGTGAGCTTCATGACATTTAAGCCGATTGCTAAAATCATCAATCCGCCGATTGCGCTGATTTCATTCATAAGACTATCTAGCAATTCTTTTGGCAAGTAACGGACGATGATGCTGGCAAAGATCGTGATGGCACCTTGGTAAATCAAAACCGGAAAGGCTGAGAAAAGAACTCCGATACCTAAAGATGCAGTTAACATGATCGACATGAAGCCATCCATCACTGCTTTAGTGAACAAAGTCTGATGATTACCGCTAACGCCGCTTTCAATTGCTCCAATAATTCCCATCGAACCAATCACATAGATTAAGGTTGCGGTCACAAAGCCCTCTGCAAAATTACTATTCCCGCGAGCAAATCGATTTTCTAGAAATAAGCCTAACCGAGTCATGGAGTCTTCAATCTTTAAAAATTCTCCGATCATTCCGCCCAGACAAATACTGATGATAATCACGATAAACGAACTCGCCTGCAGCGACATTTGGATCGCTAAGGCGATGACACCTAAGGAAATTCCTTTTGTAACGGTATCCTTTGTCTGCTCTGTAATATTTCGCAGAATGATACCAGAAAAACTCCCCGCTATAATCGCGAGGCAATTCACTACTGACCCAAACAACAACATAACACTCACCCGTTTCTATGATTTCGATTAAAGAATAATTAAACGTTATTTAGACATCATCTTACCATGAGTGGAATTTTTTTTGAATAGCAATCAAAAAAGACTGCATCCCCATCCACAAAAATAGACAGGTGATGCAGTCTTAAATAGTTAGAATGAATAATTAAGCGGCTTTTTCACGTTCACGTTTGGCTAGAGTCGGCATGATGAAGCCTAAACCAATCAATACAACGATGCCGACAATGTTGATGATTAGTTCGTGCCAGAATAGACTTGAACCATAAGCGGCATCTTGCGGTAAAACTCCAAATAATGTAGCAATAATGGTAACCGCTAAACACCAGCCGCCGACAAAAACAGCCATACGATCATTTTTGATAAAGACATAATCTGACTGGAATTTTCGGCTGTCTAAACGAATCCGAATGAAGGCATAGAAGATCCAACAAGTTACTCCGGGTGAAATAATTCCGTTCAGATTTAACAGCCAATTAAAGATGTCATTCATCTCAGGCAGAAAAACACCTAATAATAAGATGAAGGCACTTAAGGCAGTCGTCAAAATGTAGCCATTAATTGGTAAGCCATCCTCGTTCAGCTTCGTCAATTTCTTCGGCATGAACTGTTTACCTGTATCAGAGATCAGCATCCGAGTCATCGCATCCAATAAAACAGCCAGCAGAGCGCACATATAAATGATCTGTGTCACCGCGAAAACATACATTAAGGTATTTCCTAAATGGAAGAATTCTCCCAACCGTTGAAAAGCATAATAAGAACCGTTCATCTTCAAATTATTTGGCAAATGATGAGCGTTAAAGAAGACCCCTAATGAGAATGAACCAAAGACTGTTAAGAAAATCGTCATCACTGTCAGCATGATCATCGCTTTTGGAAAATCTTTTTGCGGTTTGCGCATCCGAGTCACGAATGGTGCAACCAATTCCGCACCGTTAATCGCGTAAATCAATAATCCAATCGTTGTTAAATAATGAAGATCGAATTTTGGGATAACAGCGCTAAGATTCATAGGCTGTGTTTCGATGTGTCCGTTTGGCATAAATAATGAAGCGAAGGTCATAAAGACAAATAAGATTGCCATGATGAACATGGCCCCGCCGCCTAAAGTGCTTAACACTTCCAATGATTTTTTAAAGTGGCGTTGCAGAAAAATAAAGGCTAAGAAAACACAAAAGGTCAATAAGGCAAACAGCGAGTTCGACATTTTGTCTTCCATAGAATCATTTCCATTGATCAGCCAGCCAAAGCCGACGACTACGGCATTAGCAGTATCGACTACGTATGGGATTGATGCTGCCCAATAAGTCCAAGCCGTGAAGTAACCCAAACGATCGCCGCTAGTTCCCCGTACCCACGAAGTTAAGCCGCCACCTTCGTGATTAAAAACGGATCCTAATTGTCCCACCATCAAAGAGTAGGGAATCACATATAATAGCAGTAAAATGATCCAAGAAGTAATCACACCTAATCCTTGGTTGGCAAAGTTATAAATAATATCATCAAAACCGATGACCGTAACAAACGACATCATGGCAAGTACAGGCCATGAGATAAAGCTTTTCTTTTCCTCAATCATGTAAGTTGCTCCTTTTATTTAAAAATATTTCAGCAGAGCAGCCAATGATGGAGGTTTGTTTCGATAGGCCACAACGATCCCCTTCCTGTTCACAAAATACGATCTATCTTCCCATAAAAAATAAAATAGTGCTACTAAAAACCGTTTCTTGGAGTGAGTTTACCATATTTCTAGTAGAGGACAGAAATTTCCTTATCAAAATCCCTCCAAAAAAAGTGCTCTTTCTATCATTTCCGAAGTTTTTTGGCTATACTAGAAGCACGAGTAAGTATACGAAATTTAGGAGGTACTTTATATGAATGACTTTTTAGCTGAGGAAGAAAACGAACAAACGGAAAAAATGGAAGAAAAAAATCCAATGTTGTTAAAATTATTGAAGCAACGGACGATTTTAATTTATGGTGAAATTACACAAGAATTGGCGAAGACGGTGACAGAACAGCTGCTTTATTTGTCAGCGATCAATGATGACCCGATTACTATGTTCATCAACAGCCAAGGCGGCCATGTGGAATCTGGCGACACGATCCACGACGTTATCCGTTTTATTAAACCAAAAGTAAAAATGATCGGTACCGGCTGGGTGGCCAGTGCAGGGATCACGATCTATTTAGCTGCGGATAAAAAAGATCGCTACAGTTTGCCGAATACCCGTTACATGATCCATCAGCCAGCCGGCGGTGTGCAAGGTCAATCGACTGAGATCCAAATCGAAGCGAAAGAAATCCTGCGTATGCGCAAACGTGTGAACAAACTGATTGCTAAAGCGACAGGTCAAACACTAGAAAAAATCGAACAAGATACTGATCGGAATTTCTGGCTTTCAGCAGAAGAAGCCAAAGATTATGGAATTGTCGGAAAGATCGTTGAATCCGATACAGCCGTTAAATAAGAATCAAAGAACAGTGAGACGAGCGCGAGCTCGTCTCTTTTTTATGGTCTGCAGGTGAAAGAAGACATTCAACATATCGCAAAAGAGCTGTTTCTTTTATTCAAAAAATTTTAACCTTTTTTGAATAAAAATGAATAGACAACAAATTATGAATCTGCTAAGGTTAGAAGAAAAATAAAATTTGATGTGAAAATTTTAAGGAGGAACAAATTTGGGTGCGAAATTGAAAGAGTTGTTAGGCTTACCTTCTTTGCGTGAGGCTCAGTTGATGAGTGGACAAAATTGTTTGAATCAGACAGTCACATCTTTATCTTTCTTGGATATTTCAGATATGGATGACTGTGCAGCTTTGCTTGAGACAAATGAATACCGCTCTGGGGAGTTGATGCTGACATCTTTTTTTAACATCAAAGACGATATAGCAAAACAATGTGAAACAATTGGTCGATTACATAAGATGGGTGAGTTGGGAATCATTCTTTACTATGTGGGAATCGTGCTGCCAAGATTGTCACCGGAAGTGATCAAAACAGCAGAAGAGCTAGACTTTGTCATTATTCAAATGCCAAAAAATCAAAGCCAAATTCGTTACAGTGAAGTAATTGTCGAAGTGATGGCGGAAATCTTGAAAGAACGACCAACTGAAAATATTGTGAATGAAGTGTTGGAAAAGGCGTCACTTTTGCCAGAGCATTTACGGACTGTCGAGGTAACATTGAAGCTGCTATCTGACCTGTTGCGCACAAATATTATTCTGACAAATGCGGATAATGAAATAGTCAATCAAATCAAATGGCCTCGCAACTCTTCCATCGATTTAGAACGAATATTACGTCGTGTTGTGGTGGATGACGGCCAGCAGGTTCAAAAAAATGATTTCGCGATTTTTTACAAAGAACTTTATCACAAAGAAAACGGGATGCTGCGCTTTTATCTTTTGAAGGAACATGAGCTGTTGACGGAAGTGGAATGTACTCAGGCGGTGGAATTATTGCAGGTTGCGATGAACCTATGGGGTAAAAAACATGGAGAGATCAGTGAATATGCCTTAGTCCAAGCCATCTTAAATGATGAAAGTGAAAAAATGTATCGTTTGGCCAACCATTTGAAGATCAACGTTAAAGGGATCGGGCTGATGTGGCTGCTGCAATTAAATGATCTGAGAGAAGAAAAAAAGTTAAAAGAAAATATTCTCGCCTATGCTTCGAACTATTATAAGACCTGTGTGGCACAATTAATTGATGATCAATTGATTGTATTATTGGGAAATTATTGCCATTCTGATTCAGAATTAGAGCTGGGAGAGGATTATCTGCAAGCCACTCCGTACCAAGAGATGATTGATAGTATTGTTTTGTGCCCGCGGCTACGGAATACGACCGATGTACGAATGACGTATCAATTAGTCAATAAAGTCGCTTTGCAGCTGCCAAAACTATTCCACGGGAAGAAAAGTTTTTCTATCAGTGAGATTCGCCAAGTTGTTCATGCGAGTAAATTGATTCAAGCCGGAGAAGCAGAGGTGGAAGAGACCTTGAACGTGCTGGCACCAATTATGGACAGCAAAGAACAGCTCATGACTTTGTGCAGTTTTTTATTGGATGCGGGAGCGGATTATCAAGTTTGTAGCGAACAATTATTTATTCATAAAAATACGGTGAAGTATCGTATAAAAAAAATCAGCGAAGTTTTAGGCTACAATGTCATGCGCTTTTCTGAGAGCTATGAATGTTACGTAGCCTGTCTAGTCTATCGTATGATCAGTTTATAAACTTAACAAAAAAAGCGGCTCGAATTCCGAGCCGCTTTTTTTATAGTAGTGTCAATAAGGCGTCGATATCTGCTTCTTTTGTTGCCCAGCTAGTAGCAAAACGAATCACGGTATGTTCGTCATCGTACTGTTCCCAGAAGCTGAAAGCAACTTCCTTTTTTAGTTCTTCCATTTGATTGTTTTCTAAAATAATAAACTGCTGATTAGTGGGAGAATCTAAATAGAAGCGGTAATTTTTTTCTGCCAAACCATTTTTCAACTTCGTGGCCATTGCAATCGCATGCTCGCTAATTTCAAAATACAACTGATCGGTAAATAAAGTATCGAATTGCAGTCCGAGGAGTCGTCCTTTAGCTAATAATGCACCTTGCTGCTTCATATGAGCGACAAAATACTCAGGTAAATTATTCTTTGTAAAGACGATTGCTTCACCTAAAAAAGCCCCAACTTTTGTTCCGCCAATATAAAAAACATCGCAATATTCCGCAATCAACGGCAAGGTTAAATCAGATTCAGGACTGGCTAAGCCGTAGCCTAAACGTGCGCCGTCCAAAAAGAGTGGAATTTTATACTCGTGACATACATCAGAAATATTTTTTAATTCTTCTTTCGAATATAAGGTCCCATATTCCGTCGGATGAGATAAATAAACCATTCCAGGGAAGACCATGAACTCTCGATTGTCATCTGCCCAAAATTGTTCGAGATACTCACGAATTTGCTGAGCTGAGATTTTTCCATTTGTTTGTGGCAGGCTCAAGACTTTATGTCCAGAAAATTCGATCGCACCAGTTTCATGGGTCGTGATATGACCAGTCTCAGGAGCGATAACGCCTTCAATTTTTTTTAATAAGGAAGCAATAACTAAGGCATTCGTCATCGTTCCGCCTGCGATGAAGTAGACATCCGCCTCAGGACAGAGACAGGCTTGGCGGATTTTTTCAACCGCTGAAGCAGAGTATTGATCCCGACCGTAGCCGCTCAGCTTTTCTTCATTCGTCTCCAGCATACGTTGCAAGATTTTTTCGTGTGCACCTTCTAAATAATCACTTTCAAAATTTAACATAAGGAACTCCTTTCATCGCGCTTAACTATCTTCTATTGTAGCAGATTAGACGAGTGTAGCAGATTAGACGAGCTCAAAAAAAGCCTGTGAGATAATGCTTCACAAGCTTCTAATAAATTAAAGTTCAATGGTTTCACCAACCGCCATAACTTTGCCAACATTTTCCGGCAGGAGTTTAACGAATGCTTCCGGATCTTGCTCGATGACTGGGAAGGTATTGTAATGGATCGGTACGACTTGCTTGGCCTTCAAGCGTTTGGCAGCACTAGCAGCTTCCTGTGGCCCCATCGTAAAATTATCTCCGATCGGCAAAAAAGCGATGTCAATATCAAAGGCTTCTCCAAAGAGTGCCATGTCACCAAAATTTGAGGTATCGCCAGCATGATAGATCGTTTTTCCTTCCGCCTGCAAAATAAATCCAGCCGGTTCACCCATATAAAGGGTTTGTCCATCTACTTCATATCCTGAGCTATGCTGTGCATGGACCATTTTTACTCGGCCAAAAGGAAAATCAAATTTTCCGCCGATGTTCATTCCATGTGTTCTCTCTACGCCATTTTTCTCTGCGAAGCTGCAAATTTCTACGATACTGATAACTGTTGCATCATTACGCTTTGCAATCGGAACCATGTCGCCAATGTGATCACTATGTCCATGGGTAACTAAAATCCAATCTGTTTCTACTTCGTCTGCTGTTAGGTCGGTCAAAGAATTCCCTGTTATAAACGGATCAAATAAGATTTTTTGCCCATCATCCATAACGATTGATAAAACTGAGTGACCATGATAAGTGATTTTCATAGTATCTCCCTCTCTTCCTGCACCTCTATTATAACGAAGACCTTCGATAATAAGTAAGCTTTTGCTTTTGCGTGAATTCGTTTAAACTAGAAGAAAGTAAGGAAAAAGTCTTGGAGGAATGAATATGCAATTAACCATTGATTCAAAAGTGAAAGAACAAGGGGTATCTTTGGCATACAGTGTCATTGAGTTTAAGAATGAGTCTCACAGTGAAAAGATTTGGCAAGAGGTGCTGAATCCGTTACTTCAAAAAATCGAAACAGAAGATACTTTGGAGAGTATCAAAGAAGATCCGCAAATCACAGCAACTAAAAAAGTTTATCGTGCTTTAGGGAAAGATCCTGCTCGTTTTCGTCCATCGTCTGACAGTTTATGGCGTCGTATCATTCAGCAAAAGGGCTTATATCAGATCAATGCGTTAGTAGATTTGAATAATTATTTTTCATTAGAATGGAAGCTGCCGTTTGGGTCTTATGATCTAGGAAAGGTAACTGAGCCAATCCAATTGACGGTTGGACCAGCAGAGGCTCGATATGCAGGGATCGGAAACAAATCTGTCAATATTGAAAATCTGTTAGTGTTAGCTGACGAGGAGGGCCCCTTTGGCAGTCCGACATCTGATTCAACACGGGGAATGATTTCTGAAGAAACAACGCGTGCCTTATTGGTAGGTTATCAATTTAATGAGGATGCCGTGGTTGATCAGGCAAAGGTGAAGGAAATTTTAGAAAACTATTTGACTGATTGTCGCGTTATCGAACAAGGCGTCATTTAAAAAACGAGGCAGAATTTCTGCCTCGCTTTTTATTCCCAATTTTTACAAACATCAACCCATTGTTTGAACTGAGTATATTTTTCTAATTCCGGTATCGTCAATTCGATCGCGTTGTTTGAACTGCCGCAAGCAGGATAGACACTTTCGAAACGTTTCAAGGATTCATCCAGATAAACATCAATGCCCGGATTAATTCCGAAAGGACAAACACCGCCCACCGGATGACCGATGACCGTCTCCACTTCATCAGCCTTCAGCATCAGCGCTCGTTCCCCAAAAGCGGCCTTGTATTTTGCATTGTCGACTTTTGCATCACCAGCAGCGACGATCAAGAGACTTTTCTCTGCCTTCTTTAATTTGAAAGACAAGGTTTTCGCGATGCGCTCAGGCGCACAATCCAGTGCTTGCGCCGCTAGTTCGACCGTGGCACTGGAGACAGGAAACTCCTGAATCCGCTCGGCGATCCCATAGTGTGAAAAATATTCTTTTACAGCTTCAACAGACATTTTTTTCCTCCTTCATCCGATGCATTTTTCTAAAAGAAAAATGTGATTCATCCGCAGTTCATTTATTGTGACAGACGACTTCCTACCAATGAAATCATTGACTGTCAAAAAAATGAAGCTGATTTTTATTTCGTGTAAAACTGGCAGATCGATATCTTAGTTTTATTAATTTATAATGATACACGCTTTGCTGAACGCAGTAAATGATATTTTGTTAGAATAGAAGAAGAGACTCTTACGGGAGGAAACAAATATGAAGGAAGATAAGAAGAAATTATTAGCCAAAGTCGCTTATATGTATTATGAACAAGAACTGACACAGGCACAGATCGCCAAAGAATTAGCAATCTATCGAACGACCGTCAGCCGAATGCTGAGTCAGGCTAAAGCAGAAGGGATCGTAGAGATTAAGATTAATCATTTTGATGCAAGTTTATTCGAGCTAGAGGAACAGCTGAAGCAGACGTTTGGATTGACGGCTGTTGAATTAGTAGCAACTGACAGTGATGCCAGTGAAGAAGCAAAAGAAGAACAATTGGCTGAAACAGCCGGTACTTGGATTCGACGTCAACTGTCTGATGACATGGTCATCGGTTTATCCTGGGGAGCCAGCGTGGGCAGAGCAGTCAATAAGATCGATCCCAAACAATTATCAGATGTTTCTGTTGTGCCGGTGGTCGGCGGGCCGAGTCACATCAATTCACGCTATCATGTGAATACACTAGTCTACGAACTGGCGCGTAAATTGAATGGGCACAGCTTATTTGTGAATGCCACGGTGATTCAAGAAACGAAGGAACTGGCGGAAGGAATTTTTAATTCGAAATATTTCCATGATTTAAAAGAATACTGGAAACGTTTGGATTTAGTTATCGTAGGTGTCGGCGGGCCTTTGAGCTATCATAAAAGTCAATGGCGGGATTTATTGTCTCCGGCAGATTATGAAGAATTGAAATTGCGAGAGGCAGTGGGAGATTGCTGTTGCCGTTTTTACGATAGTTATGGAAAACTTTTAAATGGTCCGTTGAATCAGCGTACGATTGGATTATCGATCGAGGAGTTAGCCGATGTTCCTCAATCGGTGGGAATCGCTCGTGGAATTTCTAAGGCGCGTTCGATCGCACCGTTATTAGAAAGAGGCTACCTTAAAACCCTAATCACCGATCAAGAAACCGCACAGGAGATTTTACGACTTAGTCAACGAAAGTAGTTTTTTTATATAAAGTGCACATTTGTGCGATTGTCAAAAAATGTTCTTCGGCGAAAGGCTTGCTGCAAAGCTTTTCGCTTTTTTTGTCGTGAGAAGGCAGAAAAATATTTTTGAAGATGCTATGCTTGTTCTATAGAAAAGAGTAAGGGAGTTTTCAATAATGGAATTTATGCTAGATACAGCCAATATTGCTGATATTAAAAAGTTTGCTGATTTTTTACCGATTGCCGGTGTTACATCCAATCCTTCGATCGTTAAAAAAGAAGGGAAGATCGACTTTTTCAAACACATGAAAGAAATCCGCGGGATTATCGGTGAGCATCGTTCATTACACGTGCAAGTCGTTGCGACAGACTACGATGGTATCATCAAGGATGCAGAAACAATCTTAGCGAACATAGATCAAAAAGTATTTATCAAAATCCCAGTCAATGAGCCGGGCTTGAAAGCAATCAAAGAATTGAAACGCCGCGGGATCAATGTTACGGCTACGGCTATTTATACTAAGTTTCAAGCATATTTAGCAATTGCTGCCGGTGCTGATTATATTGCACCATACTTTAACCGGATGGAAAACTTGAATATCGACCCTCGTGAAGCAATCTTTGAAATGGCAGAAGAGATCGCTCGCACGAAGAGTGAGACAAAAATCTTGGCAGCCAGCTTTAAGAACGTCGGACAAGTTAACTCTGCTTTGGAAAATGGCAGTCAAGCAGCAACGATGGGTGTTGATATCATTCAACAGGCTTTGGCGATGCCGTCAATTGCACAAGCTGTAACTGATTTTACTGGGGATTGGGAAGCAATCTTCGGTGAAGGCACAACAATTGCAGATTTATCATAAGAGTTAAAAATAGCTTTTTCAGACTGTAGGCAAATGAGTCTACAGTCTTTTTCTCGTTCAACATAGGAGCTGTTGAGCCTTTTACTTCGATAACCGTATGGTCTGATGTTAAGCTGAAGAAGAGGTGAGCGAAATGCATGAGATCCAAAAAGAATGGGCCCAGTGGAAATATTTTGTCATGGCGCGCTCACAAAACGAATATCTAGCGCTGCGTCAATTGTTCTCCGGCAATCAGTGGTCTGAAGAGAAAACCAAGCAATTCTATCAACATTTGGATACAGTGAAAAAACTGCCGTTTGATGTAAAAGCCCGAAGAAATGCTTACGAACATGTCTGGGGCTATTTTAAAAAAGTGACATCGCCAGAAGAGAGACAGCATTTTTTTATTCTGCTTGATCAGATGACAGAAACGGATGATCAAGCCCTTCCTTATTTAAAGGAATTGGCAGAAAAATATCAAACGACGTATCTTTTGGACTCTCATTTTTTTGATTAAGCAAATCGTTTCCGATTTTCAGGTAGGACTTTTATAATGAATCGATATGGAGGGATGCACGAATGGAAACACGCGCAGTTGTAATAGAAGAATATGGTCATGCAGACCAATTAAAAGAAAGTAAAGTAACTTTGCCTGAACTAGGTGAACATCAAGTTTTAGTAAAAGTAAAAGCCACATCAGTCAATCCGATTGATTGGAAATTACGTGAAGGCTACTTGGCACAAATGATGCCTTGGGATTTTCCAATTATTTTAGGCTGGGACGTTGCAGGAGAAATCGCGGAAGTTGGATCAGAAGTGAAGGATTGGCAAGTCGGGCAAGAGGTTTTTGCTCGTCCAGAGACGACGCGTTTTGGTACATATGCAGATTACACGATTGTTGATGATCACTTATTAGCAAACAAACCTGATTCCGTTTCTTTTGAGGATGCAACGGCAGTGCCGTTAGCGGGATTAACTGCTTATCAAGCATTATTCACTCATGGGAAATTAAAAGCAGGCGAAAAGGTTCTGATCCATGCTGGTGCTGGCGGTGTTGGTATTTATGCCATCCAATTAGCTAAAAATGCTGGTGCAACAGTTATCACTACAGCAAGTGAAAAAAATCATGGACTGTTAAAAGAGCTGGGTGCCGATCAAGTAATCGATTATCACACCACCGATTTTTCAGAAGTATTGGAAGACATTGATTTAGTCTTTGATACAATGGGCGGCGACGTTCAAAAAGACAGCTTCAAGGTATTGAATAAGGACGGACGGTTAATCTCGATCGTCGGCCAACCAGATGAAGAATTAGCTAAGAGTGTTGCTGTGGCTGAAAGTATCTGGCTTCAACCAGATGGCAAGCAACTACAAGAAATTGCAGATTTAATGTCTGAAGGAAAAGTAAAAAGTATCGTGGGTCATACGTATCCACTCACTGCAGCAGGGGTGAAGGAAGCGCATGAATTAAGTGCGACTCATCATGCTAAAGGAAAAATTGTTTTAATAAATGACTAATCAAGAAGCTGTGCCGAATAATTTCGGCGCAGCTTCTTTGTCAGCAATGCGTCAATTACGATTTGACAGCGGATTTTTTTCTCGGTATCGTTAAGACAAAAGTGAAAGCGTTCTATTAATAAGGTCTGAGGAGGAATAGTATGAGTGAGATTACAAACAGCATTGCTTTTTTACAGCAGCAGAAATGGGTTGATTTAAGTCATAGTATTTATGGCGGGATTCCTTATTTTCAATCGTTCCAGCCAATGCAGGAAAAAACTTTGGTCACGGTGAAAGAAGACGGATTTTTTGCGAAAGAGTATCAGTTAGTCACACAATACGGGACTCACATTGATGCGCCAGTCCATTTTGTGGAAGATCGTGTATCGGTGGATCAACTGCCAATCAAAGATTTTTTATTGCCGCTGATTGTTATCAATAAAGAAAAAGAAGTCGAAGAAAATTCAGACTATTCTGTGACGGTAGAAGATCTCAAGGCTTTTGAAGCGGAGTATGGAAAAATTCCAGCAGAGAGCTTTGTAGCGTTTGCCAGCGGCTGGTCAAAACGCTGGGATGATCCGGAAGCCTTTTATAACGTGGATCAAGAGGGACAGGCTCATACACCAGGCTGGTCACTAGAAGCTTTAAAATTTTTACATGAAGAACGAAACGTAACGGCGATTGGGCATGAAACTTTGGATACAGACGCATCTGTTGATTGTACGAAAAATGGCGGACTGATTGGCGAATTGTATTGGCTGCAGCAAGATAAGTTCCAAGTGGA
Source organism: Enterococcus hulanensis (assembly GCF_005405485.1). GTDB lineage: Bacteria > Bacillota > Bacilli > Lactobacillales > Enterococcaceae > Enterococcus_A > Enterococcus_A hulanensis. The sequence goes on from NZ_BJED01000006.1 coordinate 140,496, forward strand.
AGTCTTGAATCGGCTGACTGAGCTGCCAGCCGTTGGCGGCGCAATATCGATCGGAGTACCGAAAGTCAAAGACGCTCCCGGTTTCAACGTTCGCGCGATTGCTATTGTTCCAACAGAATAAAGAAAAACAAGGTTTCGTCTAAAAAACGAAGCCTTGTTTTTTTAGAAAGTCCACGGTATCCGAACGTCGTGGGGATTCAAAATGTTGCCGCACTTTTTCTGACCAATTCGTTTTTTGAATATTGCTGTTGCGTTGCTGATAGTAGACCGTTGTTTTTTCGTTATAGCTGTCGATCATGTCGGGTGTCAATGTTCGATACGTATTCGTCCCAACGACAGAGTCGATTGGCAATCGGGGCTTAACCTCATTTTTTCCAGCAGGGTAGCCTACAAACATTCCGAAAACAGGATAGGTCAATTCCGGCAGATCAAGCAATTCCTTTATTTGGAACAAATCATTCCGAATCCCGCCGACATAACAGATACCGAGACCAACCGATTCAGCATAAACAGCCATCGATTGCGCGGCTAAAGCTGCATCAACGATTGAAACTACTAATGATTCCACGGAACGTAAATGTTCCAGAGAATCGTCGTTTAATGTTAAGACTTGGGCATGCTTATTCAAATCAGCGACAAAAATATAAAGCTCTCCATTGTCGCCATTATCGATGGGAAATTTGGCAATCTGTTCGATCATTTTTCTTTTTTTAGCATCGGTGATCTCAATTAATGAGAAGGCTTGTAGAAAGTTAGAGCTGCTGGCACTTTGAGCGGCCAGAATCAATTGTTCTTTTAGCTTATGTGAAAGTTTTTGGTCAGTAAAAGAGCGGACAGATGTGTGTTGAAGCATCGTTTCAAAAAGTTCCATTAGAAAATCTCCTTTTTTATTCAGAATAAATCTGACGATAGAATAAGTAAAGGGGAAAGCTGAGTTTTAATTTTTACCAGGCATACGATTCTGTTAGATAGCTCGTATTTTTATTTCAAACTTGTTAACTGGAAAAGGCAGAACGTACAGCCAACTCAGAGGTGAGGAATGAATTTTTCTGACGTCAAATTTCAAAAGATATTCGTACTCAGATCATCCAATTGAAGAGTTCGTACGATAATTTAAATCAAGATGTTAAATTTCAGTTCGAACTATGGTGAACTGCAAAAAAGCGAGACTGGCAAAACACGAACGTTTCACCAAAAAGATTCGGTTTAATTAATAAAATTCTAATCGTTTTGCCATCACTGTGCTATAATGGGAAACAATTATCTGAAGGGAGTTATGCAAATGCGTGGCGTAGTAACGGTTATCGGAAAAGACAAGGTTGGCATTGTTGCCGGTGTCAGTCAAAAATTAGCGGAACAAAAAATTAATATTCTGGATGTTTCTCAAACAATCATGGGGGACTATTTCACAATGATGATGTTAGTGAACCTAACCAATGCTACAGTAGATTTTGAAGAAGCACGAGAACAGCTTCATGAATTAGGAAAATCTCTAGGTGTGAAAATCAGTATTCAAAATCAAGAAATTTTTGACACGATGCATAAATTATAAGGAGGGCTCTTTGTGGAAACCAATCAAATACTGGAAACGATTCGAATGATCGAAGAAGAAAATCTGGATATTCGGACGATTACCATGGGGATATCTTTACTAGACTGTATCGATAGCGACAGCGATCGCGCCTGTGAAAAGATTTATCAAAAAATTACTACAAAAGCAAAAGACCTTGTAAAAGTCGGTGAGTCGATCGAAGCAGAATATGGTATTCCAATTATTAATAAACGTATTTCTGTTACACCAATCGGTATTGTTGCCGCTGCGACTCCAGATACAGACTATGTGAAATTTGCTAAAACATTAGATAAAGCAGCAAAAGCTGTAGGTGTTAACTTCTTGGGCGGTTTTTCTGCTCTAGTTGAAAAAGGCTACCAGCATGGGGATAAGATCTTAATTGATTCCATTCCTCAAGCATTAGCAGAGACTGATTTTGTCTGTGCTTCTGTCAATATTGGCTCTACTAGAGCGGGAATCAATATGGACGCTGTTGCCCATACTGGTCGGATCGTCAAAGAAACCGCTGAGGCATCTGATCTAGGCTGTGCGAAATTGGTCATTTTTGCCAATGCTGTGGAAGACAATCCTTTCATGGCTGGTGCCTTCCATGGTGTAGGCGAGGCGGATTGCGTCATTAATGTCGGGGTCAGCGGACCAGGCGTTGTGAAGCGTGCTTTGGAAAAAGTGAAGGGTGAATCTTTCGACGTTGTAGCCGAAGTGGTGAAACAGACAGCCTTCAAAATCACCCGAATGGGACAAATGGTTGGGAAAATTGCTTCTGAACGTTTGGATGTGCCTTTTGGTATTGTCGATCTATCATTAGCCCCGACGCCTGCAGTTGGAGATTCTGTTGCTCACGTTTTAGAAGAAATGGGCTTAGAAACTGTTGGAACGCATGGAACGACTGCTGCCTTGGCATTATTAAATGACGCAGTCAAAAAAGGCGGCGTTATGGCCTGTAATCACGTCGGCGGGTTATCTGGCGCATTTATTCCAGTTTCAGAAGATGCGGGGATGATTGATGCGGTCAATAATGGCTCTTTGACGATTGAAAAGCTGGAGGCGATGACAGCGATTTGTTCAGTAGGTTTGGATATGATTGCGATTCCTGGTTCTACACCAGCAAGCAGTATTGCGGCGATGATCGCGGATGAAGCGGCTATCGGAGTGATCAATCATAAAACAACGGCTGTTCGAATCATTCCAGCCAAAGGTAAAGAAATTGGTGAAATGGTCGAATTTGGCGGTTTGTTAGGCCGGGCACCAGTCATGGCTGTGAATGCAGCCGGTTCGGATGACTTTATAGCTCGCGGCGGTCGTATACCAGCACCAATCCATTCATTTAAAAACTAAACATAATAGTAAAGTTGATTTTTTAAAGTGCAATGCAAAGGCTTCTGCTTTTGCATTGTTTTTTTGTCCAAATTTTTCGTGACAGGCATGAAAACGTTTTGTGTTAGAATGATAAAGACAAAAAAACAGGAGCAGGTATATGAAAAATAAAACCTATTTTAAGGCGAGTTTACGCGAAATCATTTTTTCTAAAGGACGTTTTATCGCTATCGTTCTGATCATTTTATTAGGGACATTACTGTATGTCGGAATCAAGGCTACGGGTCCGATCTTGAATCATTCAGCTAGTCAATTTGTAGACAAGCAGGAACTATCAAATCTGCAAATTATTTCTACTGGCGGATTGACGGAAGTAGACGAAAAACTAGCAAAAGAAATCCCTGATGCCAAGGTCGAAAGCGGTCATCAGCTTTTTTATGCCGACAGTGATAAAAATCAGGTCGTTAAGCTTTATTCTTATGATAAAGAAAATCAGCAAAATCATTTAATCGTGAAATCGGGTCATTTGCCTAAAAAAGAAAATGAGATCGTTTTGGACGAAAAAGCCAAGGAAGAAGGCTATCGTCTGAATCAGACCTATCAAATCGATCAATCTGACCAAGTGAAACGCAAAAATTTTAAAATCGTTGGTTTTGTTCAGTCACCGATATATATAAGCACGGAGGAACGAGGACTTTCTAATGTAGGTAACGGAAATGTTAACTTCTTCGCTTACTTACCAGAAAGCAACTTCTCAAGCGAGGTCAAATCGATCATCTATGTTCGCTTTACGAATGTTAAAGATAAAGAGACCTATGGCAAAGCCTATAAAAAAACAATGGATCAAAATATTGAGCAGGTCGAAAAACTTTTCGCCGATCGACCAAAAGAACGAGCAGCAGAGATTAAGCATGATGCAGAAAAAGAATTGCTTCCGAAAAAAGCAGAAGTGGCTGATAATCTGACAAAAATCGCGAATGGTCAAAATGAATTGGATCAGGCTAAGGCCCAGTTAGAGCAACAGGCAGCCATGATGCCAGCTGGAAATCCTCAGTTAGCGCAGGCTCAGGCAGAACTTGAAGCGCAGGAAAAAGAACTCAACAGCAATCGGGATAAATTATTGTCTGCACAACAGAAGATCAATGATAGCGAAAAAGAAATCTATGAGTTGAAAACACCAAGCTATTCTTATGATCAGCGTGCAGATAATCCTGGTTTTCAAGAATACGGTGATCTTTCTGAACGAATCGCTGCGATCGCGAATGTTTTTCCCGTCTTCTTCTTTTTCATAGCAGCTCTGATAACCTTTACGACAATGACACGGATGGTAGAGGAAAATCGTCGAGAAATCGGTACGTTGAAAGCGTTAGGCTATTCACGTTATGAGATCGCGATCAAATACATCATTTACGCATTGTCAGCAGCTTTGATCGGGATTGTCTTGGGTTCTGTGATCGGGACCCATACGCTGCCGCGATTAGTTTTTGAGCTTTCTAGTGATCGTTATAATTTCCCGGGCGTGGAAGCTTTCTATTTATCACGGCCAATCATTCAAGCAACGGTTGCTTTCTTGTTTGCTAGTTTGGGTGCAGCGCTACTTGTTCTGATGCGCGAGCTGCACGAAAAACCGGCTGAGTTGTTACAGCCAAAGGCGCCGAAGCCGGGAAAACGGATTTTTCTTGAGCGTATCACACCGATTTGGACTCGGATGAGCTTCAACTCGAAAGTCAGCTATCGAAATTTATTCCGTTATAAGTCACGGATGATCATGGCTGTGATCGGTATTGCCGGCTGTGCGGCTTTAATGGTTGCAGGTGTTGGATTAAAGGATTCGCTGAGTTCGGTAGGAGATAAGCAATTTGGTCCGATCATTGATTATGATGCGATCGTTACTTTGAAGGATCAGCCAGATGAAACAGCAGTCGAAAAGATTTTTTCCAAAAATGAAAAGATTACCAACGATTTAGCTGTGATGAATCAAACGGTTGAATTGAAACAAAAAGGACAAGCGAATCAAAAACTAACCATGATGGTACCAGAAAATCGCGTAGAATTTAAACGCTACCTTCATTTGAAGGAACAGGGAAAAAGCTTCACTTTGCCCAATGATGGTGCTGTGATTACACAAAAAATGGCTGAGTTGTTTGAGCTAAAAAAAGGCGACAGCTTGACAGTCTATGATGACGATCAGCAAACTTTTAAAGTTAAAATCGCCAATATCAGCGACAATTATTTAGGAAATTTCCTATACCTATCAAAGGACTACTATCAAAAAGCTCGGGACACCGATTTTGAAGTGAACAGCTATTTACTGAGAAGTAAAAAAATGACGAAGGCAGAAGAAGATAATTTAGCGCAAAAGCTGTTAAGTTCAGATCAGGTGATAAACACCTCCTTCATGTCTACTCAAATCGAAACACAAGAACACTCGATGGATAACTTAGATGGAATCGTCTGGATTTTTGTAGTCTTATCAGGTTTGCTGGCCTTCATCGTATTGTATAATTTGACGAATATCAATGTGTCAGAGCGTTTACGGGAATTGTCGACCATTAAAGTCTTAGGATTTTACGATCGAGAAGTGACGTCTTATATATTCCGTGAGAATTTTGTCTTTACGATACTTGGAATTTTATTTGGCTATGGCTTAGGGATTATTTTGACGAAATTTATTTTGGATCAGGCTTCAATGGAAACGATCACCTTTCCACTGGTGATCCATTCAGGTGCTTATCTTTTGTCTGGCGGATTAACGATTCTTTTCTCCGTGATCGTGATGCTGGCGACTCATTTCCGTTTACGCCATATTAATATGATCGATGCGTTAAAATCGAATGAATAAAACTAAAAGAAAAAAGCGTTGACAAAAATTTTGCGTAAGACTATGCTTTAATCAATAGTTAAATGCAGTGAGAAGGACACGATTTGTTTTACTACTCATCACAAGAGAAAGAAGCCGCGGCTGGAAGCTTCTGATTGAGAAAAGCAGATTACTCCCTTTGAGTGACCGAAAACGGTCCGGGTGATACCGTTATGTATCTTACGAGCCAAAAAGTGTAAGCTTTTTGGGAACTTGGGTGGTAACACGTTTATTCACGTCCCTATTTTTATAGGGACGTTTTTTTATTGAAAACCCTTGAGGCCTTTTGTTAGAATTAAAAGGAAAAGGCAGGCAATAACAATTTTTTTGAAAATGCGGATCGGAGTTGAGTTGGATGTCAAATAAAGTCGAAATTGTTTTACCAGATGGAAGTAAACAAAAGGTGGCAAAAGACACCACATTGTTCGAGATAAAGAATCAATTGATGGAAGAGGCGGTCGTTGGCAGTATTGACGGCGAGCTTGTTGACTTATCAACTCCAGTCACAGAAAATGCGGAGCTTGCTTTTTACGATTGCGCAACAAAAGAGGGAACAACGGCGATTTGCCAATTAGTCAGTCTATTATTGCAAGAAGCGATTAAAGTCCATTATCCAGAAGCGCTCTTTGCAAAAGCTCATCGAGAAGATCAGACGATTTGGGTTGATCTACGAGTGAAGCAGCCTTTGAGTGCCTTAGTTTTGAAGGATTTGGAGCATCATATTAAGAAGCAAATCAAAGCCGATGGATCAATCGAAAGTGCAACGATGACCGTTTCAGAAGCCAAGGAAGTGTTCAAAGACAACGAATTGAAACTTGCGGCGCTAACGGAGCTGGATGCAGATCAGACTGTTTTTGTTTATTCCTTTGGTGAGGCGACAGAATTTTTCCTTGAGCCTGCTGCCTTGGAACTGGCGACTGCCAAGTATTTCTCTTTATTGAAAGTTTCGGGTGCTTATTGGCAAGGTAAGCCTGAAAACGAAATGCTTCAACGGGTAACAGGGGTGGTCTTTGCGGAGAAGGCGCAGCTTTTGGCTCACTTAGATTATTTAGAGGAATCGGAAAAACGCAGTCATCAAAAGTTAGGTAAAGAATTAGATCTATTTATGTTCTCCGAGGAAGCACCAGGAATGCCATTTTATTTAGAAAACGGATTGATCATTCGTAATGAATTGCAGAAATTCTTGCGTGAACTGCAGGCAAAGTATGACTACAAAGAAGTCAAAACGCCATTGATCCTGAACCAGCGACTTTGGGAACGCTCAGGACATTGGGATCATTATAAAAACAATATGTATTTTACAAAAGTTGCCGATGAAGATTACGCGTTGAAACCCATGAACTGTCCGGGGCATTGTCTGATCTACAAAGATCGTAAACGGTCCTATCGTGATTTGCCGATGCGAATGGCGGAGTTTGGCCAAGTTCATCGCCATGAATTCAGCGGAGCTTTAAATGGTTTATTGAGAGTTCGAACATTCTGCCAAGATGATGCGCATATTTTTGTGCGCCGAAATCAAATTGAACAAGAAATTGCCTTGGCGCTGAAAATCATTGATGAAGTTTATAAGATTTTTGGTTTCGAGTATGGGGTTGAATTATCGACTCGTCCAGATGATTTTATGGGTGAAATCGAGCTGTGGGATGAAGCGGAAGCTTCTTTAGGCAAAGTGCTGACTGATCTTGGCTATAAGTATAATATCAATGAAGGCGATGGCGCCTTTTACGGACCGAAGATCGATATTCATATCAAGGACGCACTGAATCGGAGCCACCAGTGTGCCACAGTCCAATTGGATTTCCAAATGCCAGAAAAATTCGATCTGACTTATGTAGATGAAAATAATCAGGAGGCGCAGCCGGTGATGATCCACCGTGCCGTTTTCGGGTCATTGGATCGCTTCTTAGGTATTTTGATCGAACATTATGCCGGGTTATTTCCATTTTGGCTAGCACCAAAACAAGTAGCGCTGGTCAGTGTTGCACAGCCCCATGAAGCAGGCGTAGAAGAATTATTCCAAGAATTTCATGCCGCTGGAATCCGAGTGGAGAAAGATTTGCGAAATGAGAAGCTGGGCAAAAAAATCCGTGATGCGGAGCTGCGAAAAATTCCTTACATTTTAGTGATTGGAGATAAGGAACTGAGTGAAGATACATTTGCGGTTCGCAAACATGGCAGTGATACCATTAAGCAAATGTCGAAGGTTGAATTCATGGACCTGCTTAAACAACAGGCCCAAGAAAAAAATCATCAGTATTACTAAAATAAAATTAAGTAAAACGCTGAAGTTCGCTTCAGCGTTTTTTGATATCTTTTTTGATGAATACCTGCGGATTATAACTACCGACAAAAAGAGAAAGCTTGTTTAAAGGAAGTCAGTTTTATTTTACAAAGTCCAGCAGCAATTTTAATTGGCGGAAAAAATCGAAGAACTTTTAAATAGTTAGGAATGACTTGAACAGGACCTCCGAGAATTTTCTAGCGCCAAATTTTTAAGAAAACAATTGTTGCTATTTTCCCCGTTTCCTGTGTATGATAATCAAGTTGTTACATTAGTATTCCAGTGAATTAGGAAATCACTTTTTAGAAAGCAGGTAATTTATGGATATTTATTTAAAGAAAGCCGCATTGCATATCGTTGATCGTGAATCAGGCGATCCGATTTATAGTCAGAGTGAATTGGATTTGACGAAAGAATATATTCGCGAGTATTTAACGAAAAAAATTCAAAAATTATCTTCAGCTCAAACCAAAACGGGGACGCTGACAGAGGATTCAACCTTTGCATTATTAAGCCAACAGGCAGAGCATGATTTTTTAGCAGCCAGTGAGAAAATCGTAACTCGTTGGTACGAAGCCTACAAAGAGAGTGAAGAAGCACCTAGCGCGGATGTTTTTGTAGCTTTATATGAAGAGGACACACAGTTGTATGTGGCCTTTTTAAAAGTGAATTATCACGAAGGTTATACTCATATCGTTGATTCAGATGAAACCGGTTTGAAAAATGAACTGATCATACATCGGGCCTTACTTTCAAGCAAGTCGCAAAAAGCCGATGAGGGTATCGTTGTTAATTTAGGGAATTTGAGCTATGAAATGATTGAGAAGAAATATCCGTTTTCTGGCGAGAAACGCTTGTATTTTTCAACGCAGGTGATTGAAAGCCGACCAGCACCGTCATTAGAAGAAAATGTTCGTGTCATCAAAAAGGTGGCGGAAAAAATCGGTGCTAAGTTTGAAAATCCCAAACATGATGTGATTGCGGATGTGAAGGAAGCTGTTTATGATGTAGTGGAAGAAAGCGGACAGATCGACGCAAAAGTCGTTGCACAAAAAGTCTTCAAAGATAATGTATCGGCTCAAATGGCGTTTCAAGAAGAAGTCGTCGAAAAAGGTTATGTCGATCAAGCGCCTCTATTAAGAGAAGTCCGCGAGATCACAGAAAAGAAATACGGCAAACAAAAATTAAAGCTGTCGAATGGGATTGAGTTGATCGTGCCATTAGATGTTTATCGCAACCCTGAATTAATTGAATTTACCAACAATCCTGATGGAACGATTTCTGTAACGATCAAGAATGTCGATGAAGTAATTAATCGTCTTTAGAAAATGAGCGGAGGGACACGATGGAAGAATATCAAGAATTTTTTCGTATTGGTCAGTATACTGATGCTGAAGCGATGACCGGCTGTACTGTGATTCTTTGTGAGGACGGTGTAACCGGAGGTGTTTCAGTTCGCGGCGGGTCACCGAATACTCGAGATACCGACGCATTAAAGTCTGAAAATAATCGCAAGTTTGTTCATGGAGTGACTCTATCTGGCGGCAGCGCCTTTGGCTTAGCTGCAAATGCTGGCGTCGTAGATTTTTTAGAGGAGAATAAAATTGGCCGCGACATGGGGATCACCTTTGTACCGAATGTGGTAGGGGCAAGTCTTTTTGATTTACGGATCGGCCGCTCAGATGTCCGGCCGAATTATCAGGCTGGTCGTAAAGCCAGTGAAGCGGCTTTTGATAAACAGCTTTTCCAAGCGGGAAATTACGGTGCTGGAACTGGCTGCAGTGTCGGGACGATCAATGGTGCTAAAAACGCAATGAAAGGCGGCATTGGCCTTCACACGATGCGCCACGGAAATTTATGGGTAACAGCAGTAATTGCGGTCAACGCTGTAGGAGACGTCTTCGATGAAGAGCTAGGGAGAATCATCGCTGGTGCTCGTAAAGCAGGTGAGACGAAAATCGGTTTTTCAGAGGAACTTTTTCTTGAGTATTATCAAAATGAGGAAGCGCTATTTGATGGGAATACAGTGATTGGCTGTGTAATGACGAATGCAACGTTTCCAAAAGCTAAAATGAACAAGTTAGCAGATATCAGTCATAATGGGATTGCGCGAGCGATTCGTCCATCTCATACGACTTATGATGGGGATACCTTGTTTGTTTTAGGGTCAAATCAAATCGAAGCAAGTTTTGAAGCTGTCTCGATTTTAGCCGTGGAAGCCGTTAGGCAAGCCATTGTAAAAGGAACAAAAGCGGCAGAAACATATCAGGATTATTTAGGTTATCAAGATATATAGCAAAAAACAGCCAAGACGAGAGTGTCTTGGCTGTTTACTTAACTATACAGAAAGTATAAAATTTTCACATGAATAAATCGTTTTTTTGCGGGTATATCCATGTCTGGCTTCACGAACTAGCTTTATCGGCAATAAGCAAAAATATTTCGAAATTTGAGAAGCAATTTAGAAATATTTTGGTCTTATTGCTCAAAAGCTGAGCGAGCTCGCGAAGCCTTTCTTATGAAAAGACTAGTCAAAGTTCGGCTAGTCAATGGGGAAGATTGGTTTATTGAACACGTGGTTCAGATTCTAAGTTATCACCGATTTTGTCAGCTTGATTGCTCATAGCGCTTTTCGCACGGTTTGTTTGCTTAGAAGCGAATTTTCCAGTAGTTTGAGCTGCACTGGTTACTTTGTCTTGAACTGTTTCGCTGTCTTCTTCGTATTCTTCACGTGTTTTAATGTCAACTACATTCACGTTCACTTCAATGACATCTAAATGAGTCATTTTATCAACTTGTTCAGAGATCAAATTTTTCATTTGATCATAAATATCATCAATGTCTTTGCCGTATTCAACGACTACATCCATATCAACAGCTACTTGTTTTTTACCAACTTCTGTGCTGATTCCTGAAGTGACATCGTCGCTGTTCACTAATTTTTCTTTGATGTTAGAGAAGAAACCGCCATCTACTGTTAGTAATCCATCGACGTTTTCTAAAGCAATCCCGATGATTTTTTGAATGACTTTGTCTTCATACGTTAATTCGCCTTTAACATCTTTTTTTGGTTCTGTTGGTTTGATTGTTGTGTTTTCCATGATTATTTTCCTCCTGAGTGTATTAATGTATTAACTGTTCCATAAAGGAAAAGTTATTTCAAAGCTAATTGAGTGACTATTTCTTTAAATAGTCGTCTAAAATATGATTGTTTTTTAGATAGATACCGAGAACTACTCCGATAACTGTAATCAAGATCAGTAAGATCGTTTTAAAAAAGCCGATGGTAAAGAATAGCACAGCTAGGATAAAACCGAGGATACCGAAGATTACAGGCAGCTTGTCTCGTGTTAAAAATTCTTGCATCGCTGTTCCTCCTATTCTACTCGCGGCCGTGTACGTGTGACTGTTGTTTCTGTTGGTGCTGGTTCAAGTGCTTGAAGTTTTACTTTAATAGAAACTTTTTCTTCTGGACCTAATAATTCCCGAATTTTTGTTTCTACATTTTTAGCCCAGCGATCAGTTTGACCGACTAAACCAGATGTTTTCTTTAATTGTCCTCGAACATTTACTTTAATTTTGTTTTTTGTCGCCGCTACATTAACTTTAGGGTCATTCATAAAGTCTTCCTGTTTGATACTTGTCCGAACATACCCTTCAATCGCTCGCTTGTCCAAAGCTAATTTGCCGCGTTCTTCGTGTAAGACGAACTTGGTCACTCTCTTTGGATAAAATAGGATTACGAAGATCCCGATTACCGTTATGATCGCTAAAGCTACTGCTACCCAGAATAAATATATCTGAGCATAATTATTCGTTAGAACGAATTGCTGCAATGAGCTTAAGTCCAACGGATTTGAAGCGATAAAGTAATAGATTGCTGCGACGGATAGAAAAATTGAAAGTAAAACCAAGGAAAGAATAATTAAGATGGTTTTAAGAAACTTGTTCATATCGCACCTCCTCACTTCAATATTTTTAACTTGTTTACAGTAAAATAATAAAATGTTATCCCTTTAATGTAAAAAATCCTGCTTGTTATTTAGGTAAAAAAACTTTTTTTATATAGCTTAATGCAGAAGGAACCAATGAATAATAATATTTTCAGCGATTTTTCGTTTTTTTTACTATTGAAGAAAAAAAAGAGCGAGCAAGATTTTTGTATAAAAAAAAGAAGTGTGCTATTTAATATGCACACTTCCTGCTATGATTAGAGCGTTTAACGATTTTTCCATTTGTGATAACGGCGATAGAGACTTTCAACGACTAAAAAGAGGATTGAAAGGGCAGCAACGGAGTAACCAAAGATTCCCAAATTAGAAATAAAGGTGTCGCCTCCGGATGAGGTTTGAACCAATATCGACGAGCCGATGACTAAAGCGGAAAGAATCAGACCGATCACTAGACGGTTCACCATTGCTTCTGCTCGTTCTAATAAGTTTCGCTGGTTCTTCAATTCTAGATTCAACTTGCCTTTGCCTTTTCCGAAGGTGTCTAAAGCGTTCAAGGCATGGCTGGGAATTTTGGGCAGTGCTTTTAATGTAGACAAGTAGTCCAAACCGGTTTCTTGCAGCTCATCTTTCAGATTTAATTGTTGAAGAAAATATTTTTGTGCAAATGGGGCAACCACTTCGAATAAGGATAGATCAGGATTAAGATCCTCGATCACACCTTCCAACGTACCAAAGGCTTTGATCAGCATGGTGACAGAATCATCAATCTGCAAATTATTTTCATGACAGATCACCACGACCTGTGAAAATACTTTTTGCAGGTCGATTTCCTTAACCGGCAAATTCAAATAACGATTCAAAAAATCATCCAGTTCATAGGTGAATTTCTCCTCATCAAAGCTGCCGACCTGCTTACAAATCGCATGAACAGCATTGGTGATCCGCTGATTGTCTTTACTATAAATGGCGATGATTGTATTGCTCATCTTCACCTGCATTTCGCGGGTGATCGTACCCATCATTCCAAAATCAATAAAGTTTAAGCGGAAAGGTCGAAGCTCCTCATTTCTAGAAAAAGTAAATTCGTAAGGCAAACCGCCGATTTTTCCTTTATGATCCTTGGTTTTAAATTGGCGATCCTTTAGATTTTCTGCTTCACTCATCAGCTGCAATAAAATATTGCCAGGGTGTGGGTCCGCATGAAAGAAGCCGTCTTCAAAGACTTCCTTCATGAAATGCTCGATCAATAATTCGCTGATCGTTTTTTTCAGTTCTTTATAAGTCGTTTCGCCTTGAACGACCTTATCATCGTCTGCGTTGATCAATTCTTTTAAGTTGGTTCCAGGCATTAATTCCATCACAATAACTTTTTTTGTGGAGTAGGCCGGCTCCATTCGAGGAGAACGAATTTCTTTCCAACCGTTATTCAAGCGGTAAAATTCCTCAGCCAAAACTAATTCTTTTTGAAAATCCAATTCATTTTTCAGGGATTCCCGAATTTCTTTTAAGATACTTTTGAGATCGATCACTTTGCTTTCTGGAACCCAGTTGGCAATCGGGATCGCTTTTTCAAACAACGATAGATCTAACTCAATTTCAGCAGCGATTCCTGGATGCTGGACTTTAACGACGACCTGCTGCTCATTTTTTAGGCGAGCGTGATGTGCTTGTGCAATTGAGGCTGAAGCGAAAGGCTGTTCATCAAAGCTCTCAAAGATTTCCGTTAAAGGAAGCTCCAATTCTTTTTCAACGAGAGTCTTAACAGATTCAAAGGAATCAGTTTTAACATCGTCTTGCAGCTTGCGTAATTCCTTCGTGAAGGCCAGTGTGAAAATATCGGTTCGAACCGACATCATTTGTCCGACTTTAATAAAGGTCGGACCTAATTCTTCAAAAGCCTTGCGGACATCTTCAGGATTTTTTTGCTGCGTAATATTTTTAACAACATTATAGTGGTTGACGATTTTGACGATTTGACGCAAGCGCGTGGTCTTGGATTGTTTGGCCATTCGGTGGCACCTCCTTATTTGGCGATCTTCTTATTTCTATCTTACAAGAGAATTTTACATGATACAAACAAACCCCAATTATTCTCAATAGAAAATAATTGGGGTTTATGCGTTTAATGATTCGTCACAACTTGAATGACCTGCATGATGCAGTAGGTAATACCAGCGGCGATAACCGGTCCTGCGGCAACACCTTTCAAAAAAACAACACCCATAATCGTACCAAAAACTAAAGCCACGGTAACTTCGGGTGATTGATTAATCAGGCCGACACCTTTTGAAGATAAGACGGCAACGAGCACACCGCAGATCGTCGCTACCCAACCTAGGGGAGATTTCAAGGTGTTCAATAAATCTTTCAAGACGATATCGCCGGTAGCGATCGGGACTAAGATTGTTGCTGAGATCAAGGTTACCCCCCAATTGATTCCTTGCTTATTTAATAGAGCTAAAAATTTATCTGAATGGGGAATTAATTTTAAAACCAAAACTGCGATCGTTGCGATCAGTAAGCTTTGATTTTTCGCGATAAATGCAATCAATAAAATGACCCCTAGAAAAAGCCAGCTTTCCATAATTCCACTCCTTGTGTTTATTAATGTTCTTATTTTCGCATCGTACTTACTATACAAGATAATTCGTTAAGTTGCGACTTTTTTCCCGCGCGACTTTAGTGTAAGCTTTTAATGAAGGGAGACACAAATGAAAATAGGATTACGTACTATAAAGACCGCGGCGGCAGCACCGATTGCATTACTATTAGCCAGCGGCTTGAATCTTGAGTCAGCAGCATCAGCAGCCATCATAACGATCTTGACTGTAACAAACACCAAGCGTTCGACCGCAAAGACCGCTTTGAATCGGCTTTTTTCTTTGACACTTGCGACAGTCATAGCAGCGATTTGTTTTTTACTCTTGGGATTTCATCCATTGGTTTTTGGTTTGTATCTATTATTATTCATTCCATTATCGATTCGCTTTGACTTGGCGGAAGGGATCGCGGTTAGTTCAGTTTTGATCACGCATTATTTAGTAGCAGGGGAAATGCCGCTAAGCTTGATTATCAACGAATATTTACTGATGTTCATTGGAGTGGGCTGCGCGTTAGCGGCTAATCTTTACATGCCGAATACCGAAAAAAAGATACAAGAAGATCAGGCTGTCGTCGAAGTCTCTATGAAAAAGATGCTGGGGCAGATGTCTGCTTATTTGAACCAGCCTGACAAAGAAGAACAATTGCGTCAAGAATGCTTTTCGTTGCGAGACTTTGTGCGGGAGGCGCAAGTTCGTGCGCGAGAATTTGAGGAGAATCGTTTCTTTTCCGGCAACAGTTATTACTTTGAATATTTTGCGATGCGTCGTCTACAATTGAAGGTTCTGTCTGACATGCTGCAAATATTGAACCGGCTGGATGCAGAACCTGAGGATGTTCAGGAATTACGAGAGCTGTTTGACTTTACTGCGCAAACTCTGACTGAAGAAAATGACGGAGCAGCAATTTTAACTAAGATTGATGAGACGGATCAGCGCTATCAGCAAAAGAAATTACCAGAAAGTCGACAAGCTTTCGAAGAACGAGCGATGCTTTTCCAGCTTTTTCAACTATTTCAGGATTTTATTGAGATCAAGGCTGGATTTAATCGGAATAAATGATGAGAAAGAATCAGCCTTTTGTCCCATGTAAACGGTTGAAAATTTCTTTATGATAAAGATAAGAAAAGTAGATAAGGGGTATAAAAATGAAAAAAATAATTATTGGGTTGATTTTAGTTGGGGCGGCATTAGTAAGTATGAGCAGTATGATCTTTCATAACCGCATGAGTAATGAGACATTTACTACGTCAAAGACAGTCAAAGAACTGATCGTGGATGATCGCAATATGCCGATCGATATCGTAGGTGTTTCTGGAAATAAGACACGAATCAATTACAAGAAAAGCCGAGACATCAAATACAATATTAAACAAACTAGCAATACGCTGAGCCTTGAGCGCAAAAGAAGTATCGGGTTTAATTTCAACTTCTTCAATTTTGGTAAGCGTGATCCCAAAGTAACCATTGAGATTCCCAAGTCTAAATTAAAGGACTTGCAGGTTGAAACCTCTAACGGCAAGCTCTCCACAGAGAATCTGACATTGGATAATCTTGATTTGGAAACAACCAACAGCAAGATGATCATTAATAATGTAGATGCACATTCAATCGATGCGGAAACCAGCAATGGAAAAGTTGAATTATCGAAAATGACCTTTGACGATGGTTCTTTTGAAACAAGCAATAGTAAAATGGACTTGCAGAATCTGGAATTTTCAGAAGGAGAATTCCATACTTCAAATGGCAAGATCAACTTAATGAATTTGAAGCCAGCTAAATCTCTTTCGCTTGAAACCAGCAACTCGGAAGTACATGGCACGATCAAAGGCAAGGAAGAAGATTTTTCAACGGTGTCTAAAACGAGCAATGCTACAAGTAACTTGACCAATCATGAGGACGGCTCAAAAGAACTAGAAGTTATAACTAGTAATGGAGATATCGAGATTGCCTTTGTTCGTTAGCCAATAAACCTATAGAGGAGGAAGCAGAATGGTTAGTAAACAACTTAGTAAAATACTACTTGTCATTTATTCTCTGCTGTTGATTTGGATTTTACTATTTAAGTTTCCGCTGTCTGTTTCTGACATAACTGCAAGTTTGAGTCATCCCATGAGATCCATCAATCTTGTACCATTTCAGGGTTCAATGATTGTGAATGGCAAGATCGCTTTGAATGAAATTTTATTAAACGCAGTTGTTTTTGTTCCAATGGGTGTTCTTTTGGGAATTTCAGCTAAAAGATTGTCATTCTTGAATAAATTGATGATTATCTTTTTATTCTCGCTCTTCATTGAAGTCATGCAGTTCATCTTAGGTATTGGTGCGACCGATGTGACTGATTTGTTAATGAACTTTTTCGGTGGCTTCTTAGGGCTTGTACTTTATCAAGGCCTGAAGCAGATTGTTCCAGAAGCCAAATTGGATAAACGGCTTATTGTGATTGGTACTGTAATGGGATTCCTATGTTTAGGAATGGTACTGTTCATACTGCTTATAAATCGGTAAAAGTATATTAAAAACTCTTCAGCAAAAAAGCTGAAGAGTTATTTTTTTTGTAAAATATTTGTGTTTCGTTGGAAACGCCAAACTAAGAATGTTTCGGAAAGTGCTAAGTACAAGAACAATCCTGCAATGATCAAAACCGCGCTGGTGCCAAGCATGCGATAAGAAAAAACTGAGACGATCGCACCGGCAATGAAGGCCAAGACCACTAAAAGAAAATGAACGAAGCGTGTTTTAGCTGCTTGATCTTTTGTACTCAAGTAATCATAAAGATTTGTCGCTACCCCTTTAAGGTTTCCGGTCGTAAACAAATTCGTGTAAGTAAGCCCATTGATTTTATCAAAAGACACCCACTGAATCGCGGCGGTAAAAGCGATGATGATTGTAATTATCGCAGGGTGCGGCTGCAAAAAGTGCAGGCTGATGATAAAGAAGATAAAGGCTTCAAAGTAAAGCAGGAACAAACGCCAAAAGTGCATTTCTTTCTTTTTAAAGTAATCAATCAAAAATTTGGCTAAAAGAATACCCATGAAAAAGAATAGGGTGGAGAGCAATTTTTTTCCAACCATGTCCCACTGCCGCTCGTAGGCTTGAATGATTGCTAAAATCAAATTTCCGGTCTGAGCAGAGGCAAAGGCTTCATAGCGAATATACGTATAGCTATCGATCATCCCGCCGATAAAAGTCAGTAACAACCCTACCGGACGATTCTCATGAAAACTATTTTCCATCTGTTATTCATCTCTTTTCGCTGACTATCTTACCACATTTTTTCAGAAAATTGTTATTCAGTTTCACGAATTCATTTTATATAGAAAAGAAACAATAGCTGCAAAGCTTTTATTTGCAGGCTAGTTAACCCTCCGAAAAAAGCCGTGATTTATTATACCTTTAAAAAGCAGAAACCGGTGAAAACGTACATGAAGTTTTCATAAGAAAATTTTAAAAGTTTCCTCTTTTTATGAATATAAAACAAATGATCAATCAATCTTTTTCACTATAATTCGGATTATTGCCAAGAGCGGTCTTTTATGAAGGAGATATTGGAAGTGGTTACGTGTTTTTACGAATGATCGGTGATAAATTGTTGAGAAACCAAGAAGGTCGCACAGAGCTACTTTTTTCTAAAGAATGTGTTAGAATGAAAATGCTTTTTATCCTGTGAACGTGAAGGGAATTGAGAACACACCATGCCTGTAAAAAAAAGGACACCATGGTTAGAGGCATTATACGCGGCATTGCCGCTTTGTTTGAGTTACATTCCGGTTGGATTAGCCTGCGGCATGCTGCTGCAAAAAGCGGGATTTAACATTTTATTAACTGCCTTGCTTTCGATGCTTGTTTTCTCTGGAGGCGCCCAATTTTTAGTCGTCTCGATGATAAGTGTTCATGCATCATTTGTGTCCACAATCTTAATGGTTTTTTTCTTGGAGCTGCGTTATGCATTATTAGGTTCCAGTTTGTCACAATTTTTCAAAAAAGAGAAACGTTCATTTATTGCACTGTTTTCCCAGTCGATGAATGACGAAAATTATGCAGTCAATTATTTGAAATATTCCACTGATCCTGACTGGAACCGCAAAAAGGCCTTGTATGTTAATTGGTTTTCGATGGTTTCTTGGACAGGAAGTACGGTGCTGGGGTCGATTTTCGGTTCTGTTATTCATGTGGATACTGAATTGGTTCATTTTGCCTTAACCGCGATGTTTATTTTTATGTTCATGATGCAGTTGAGCAATGGCCTTTTATTAGCCACCGGCTTATTATCTGGCGGATTGGCAGTGATTTTTATGCTGGTATTCAAAAATACTTTTGGATTAATTTTGGCGACACTGTTGGCTTCTTTTGCGGGGTATTTGATTGAACGGATTCGCAAGACAGCCGATACAAAAAATGACGGGCCAGATCACTATGATCTTACCGGCGGGGAGGTCCATCATGAGTGATAACTCTTTGCTGCTGCTGATTCTTTGTCTGTTTGGAGCTTCATACTTGCCGCGCCTTTTTCCAATGTTGTATTTCTCACAACGACAGGTTCCTCAGTGGTTCAGTGATTGGATGAAATACGTGCCGATCTCACTATTTGCCGCTTTGGTATTCAAAGATGTGTTCATCAGCGAAAATCATTTTGATTTGATTGGAAATGTTCGGATCATTGCGATGTTTTTAGTTGCAGGGGTTGCGTACAAGACGCGTTCGATGGCGATCTCAGTTATCACCGGCTTGGCGGCAGTATTTTTATTATCATTGATTTAAATTAAAAAATCGAGATACTCTATTAAAGAGTACCTCGATTTTTTTACTACTAGAGAGAGTTTGAGAGATGATAATTGTCTGGTTTCAGGGTTTAGTTTTAGCGGCAAAAGAAAAAACTAAACCCTGAAGCTTTTTTTAATTTTGGTATTCAGCAAGTGGTCGATAGGTTAGGATCTGCATTTTTCTGTAAAATTCAGCGGGAAGATTTTTCCATGATTGTAATAGATTATGGAAAAAGCCTCCATCTGCATTGATGATGTATTCGTTTAGTAAAAGACCAAAGGATTTCTTTGGTTGTTCTTTGATTAATTGTTCATAGACTTCCGTCGCTTTTTCTTGGTTGTCAGCCACGAAAAGTGTGTTAACTTCAACATAAGCGCCTTCAATATTATGTGTCTCTTCGACAAAATAAACGGTTTTAGTGTATTTCTGTTTCTCCATCTGAATCACCCTTTCTTTAGGTTATCCATAGCATACAAAACAAATATTAACTAATGATGAATTAAATCGCTTTTTGCGTCAATTAATTATGAATTTTTCAAGTTGTTTGGCAAAAAAACTTTAAAGTTGCTTCCTTCATTCAGAGAACTGTTGACTTTAATCGACCCATGGTGTAGCTCGACAATTTGTTTTGCTAAGGCTAGACCTAGTCCGTTGCCCTTGGTTTTGCGGCTCGTATCGCTTTGGTAAAATTTGTCAAAAATTCGTTCGGCCACTTCATTTGTCATACCGATACCTTCATCGCGAATGATAATGGTTTGTCCCTCTGCCTCATTCTTTAGGTGAACATAGATGCTGCCATTTTGTTTGCTGTATTTAATAGCGTTGTCCATCAAATTTGACCAGACTTGATAAAGAAATTCTTCGTTACCGTAATAATCGGTGTGAGGTAAATCTATATCCAGCGTTAAATCCAGCTGCTCCCATTTGGGCTGTAAAAATAAAATCACTTCACGAATTTGTTCGTCTAAACGAAAACGCTGGAAGTCTAAGCCTAATCCTTGATTATCGAGTTTGCTGAGCTTCAAAATATTGTCAGTCAAGTGGGTCAGTTGTTGAGTGCCATCTAACATGCGCTCCAGATAGTTTTGCCGATCTTCTTGAGATAATGCTTCATTTTGTAATAGCTGGACATATCCCTTGATGGTTGCGATGGGGGTTTTAAACTCATGAGAAATAGTAGAAACAAAGTCATTTCGCAACGTCTCAATACTGTTTAATTCTTTTACCATAACATTGAAATCATGATAAAGCTCCTCGACATCCTCCATTTGGTGCTGTTCGTCCAATTGAATCGAGAAATCTCCTTTAGACACTTTATTCATCGCCTGTCTGAGATTACCAATCGGCTGCAAAATACGTTGACCGACAAAAAATGAGAGTGCGGCACCGATCATTAAACTTAAAAAGATGATGAAATAGAAAGGAAAAAGGTGACCTTCCTTTTCAGGTGAAACTAATTGATAGTGATTAATTATGAAAAGCAGTCCGACGAAGACAGATAATACGACGACCATCAATAAAAATGTGATAACGGCGAAATAGACCCATAGTTGGGAAAATAGTTTTTTTCTCATGAATGGATGACCGCCTTATAGCCTAATCCGCGAATTGTCTCAATTGAAAAATCTGAGTTGGTTTCTAAACGTGTACGCAGTCGTTTGATATGAACATCAATTGTACGTTCATCCGTATCGGAATCAAGCCCCCAAATCTCATCCATTAATTGCTGTCGGGTGAAAATTTTGTTGGGATAGGCGAGTAATTTATATAGAAGTAAAAATTCTTTTTGCGGCAATGTTTCGGTTAAGGACGGTGTTTTGATTTGATAAGTTTCCTGATTCAGCCGCGTATCACCAATGGCTAATTCTTTTGTGTGGACAATTTGGGCCCGCCGTAATAAGGCATCCACACGTAAAATCATTTCATTTACATCAATCGGCTTCACCATATAGTCATCTACGCCGATCGTAAATCCACGTTTTTTATCTTCAAAAGAATCCTTCGCAGTAATAAATAGGATAGGAAGATCATAATCAGCTTCCCGCAAACTTTCGGCTAGTTCATAGCCGTCCATGTCCGGCATCATAATGTCGCTGATGATCAAATCAATAAATTGTTTATCTAAAATATCTAAGGCTTCTATCCCGTTCATCGCACGAAATACTTCAAAGCGTTCATTTTTTAATGCAGATTGATAAAGTAGTGATAAATTTTCATCATCTTCCACGATAAGTATTCGATTCATTTGCGTTGCCCTCCCTTTTGCTTAATAATAGTAGCAAATCACTGTGAACCTATTATGAATTTTTGTTCATTTTGAGTTAATAATGCCATGCTATCGTGGCAAAGTAAACTAAGAGAAAAAGGGTGACCCAATGTTAGAATTAAAAGATATAAAAAAATATTATCATGTGGGAGATACGACCACAAAAGCATTAGACGGTGTATCTGTCGCATTTCGTCGACAAGAATTTGTCGCGATCTTAGGTGCTAGCGGCTCTGGGAAAACAACGATGTTGAATGTAATTGGAGGTTTGGATAACTATGACTCCGGTGATATGGTCATCGATGGCAAATCAACGAAAACCTTTAAGGATGCTGATTGGGATGCTTATCGAAACAATTCGATCGGATTTGTCTTCCAAAGCTATAATTTAATCAGCCATTTAGGAATCATCGACAATGTTGAACTTGGAATGACGCTGAGCGGAGTCTCGAAGGAAGAAAAGCAGCAACGGGCTGAGGATGCGCTACGACGTGTCGGATTAGCAGATCACATGCATAAGAAACCGAACCAGCTTTCTGGCGGACAAATGCAGCGGGTTGCCATCGCTCGAGCACTGGCAAATGATCCGGACATTTTACTATGTGATGAACCGACAGGGGCTTTGGATACAGAGACTAGTGTGCAAATCATGAACTTGATCCAAGAACTATCGAAAGAAAAACTTGTTATCATGGTTACACATAACCCAGAGCTAGCCAATAAGTATGCGGACCGTACGATTAATTTTTCTGATGGCCGTATTATGAATGACTCACATCCGCATATCGAAGGCGAGAAGGGGGAACAATTTCAATTAAAAAGAACCAAAATGAAATTCATGACTGCCTTGAAGTTGTCCTTCAATAACCTGCGGACGAAAAAGGGTCGGACATTCTTAACAGCCTTTGCTTCAAGTATCGGGATTATCAGTATCGGGATTGTACTTTCCTTATCTAGCGGCTTCCAGAAGCAAATCGACAGTACCCAAGCAGAAACGATGGCGAAATATCCCATCACGATCTCAAAAACAACGACAGACCAGACGGCTAATCAAAATCAAGCGCTAGGATCAGAAAAAGCCAGCGGAGCAAGCAAAGACAATAAGAATAATATCGTTGCAAAGATCAGTGATCAAGATAAAGCACAGCATACAAATAAGATCGATCAAAAGTATGTGGATTATATCAATGATATCGATCCAAAATTAAGTAACAATATCGGATTTACTCGTGTGGTTGGAATGAATCTTTTACGTGATGTTGACGGTGATGTAAAACCGGTCAAATTATCAAATGATGCGCCCGACAGCGGTCCTTCCATGATGAGTGCGATGTCCAGCATGACTGGGATGGGGGTATCTTCTTTTCCAACACAATTGGATAAAAGCTCTGGGAGTTTCCTAGAAGACAATTACAAATTGTTATCCGGCGAGTATCCAAAAGAAAATACAGATGTTGTATTGATCGTTGATGCGAATAATAGTACCAATATCAATTCATTGAAAAATCTAGGCTTTGATGTCAAAGACGGCGAAAAAATTGATTTTGATAAAATCGTTGGAACTGAGTTTAAGCTGATCAACAATAATGAATACTACACAAAAATTCCGACGGGTAATTTTATTCCCAATAATGATTACAAAGCAATGTACGACAATGCTAACAACGATACCTTGAAAATCTCGGGAATCTTGCGTGTAAAACAATCTTCAACAATGAATCTATTGGCACCAGGGATCGCTTATAGTAACGAACTGACCTCTAAAATCGTTAAGGACAATGAAAATTCAGAAATCGTCAAAGCGCAAAGAGATACGGATACAAATGTGATGACGAACGAAAAATTAGATGATGCAACCAAAGATAGTACACTCGCGTACTTAGGCGGAGATAGTATTCCAAGCAGCATCATGATCTATCCAAACAACTATAAAGACAAAGAACAAATTTTGAGCTATTTGGATGATTACAATAAAGGCAAGAAAAAAGAAGATAAAATTATTTATACTGACTTAGCAGGAACGATGACCGAGCTGACTGGCGGCTTGATGGACGCAATCACTTATGTATTAGTGGCCTTTGCCGGAATCTCGTTAGTAACCAGCATGATCATGATCGGGATCATCACGTATACGTCAGTTATTGAACGGACCAAAGAGATTGGTGTCTTGAAGGCCTTAGGGGCACGTAAAAAAGATATCACCCGCGTGTTCGATGCTGAAACTTGTATTTTAGGTGTAGCCTCCGGAACATTAGGTGTAGTGATCGCCTATTTGGCAACATTCCCCATCAACGCGATTTTGTACAATATGACTGAATTAAAAGATGTCGCACAATTGAATCCTGTTCATGGAATCATCTTGATTATTGTTTCAACAGTTTTAACAATGATCGGCGGACACATTCCAGCAAGAATGGCAGCGAAGAAAGATGCTGCAATTGCCTTACGAGCAGAATAAAAAAGAAGGAATGCCTTGAATTTTGGCATTCCTTCTTTGTGTTTAACCAACAAAAAAGTAATTAATAACTGCTAGCGCCGCGAAACCTAATGTGATCAAACCGCAGATGATTAGGTGAATACGTTTGTTCATTAGAGCAACTGCGATAAATTCTCGTAAAAAGGCATTTGGCAAATAATAGCGGGCGGTTTTTGAACCGATTCCGTCAATTTTTAAATCCACCTCTTCGGCGTACATTCCCGCTCTAAAAATATGATAGTTGTTCGAAGTAAAGATCGCATGATAGCCGGCAGGTTTTTCTCGCTCCATAATCTCCTTGCTGAAGCGCATATTTTCAAGCGTGTTCGTTGACTGTGCCTCCATCAAAATATCTTCGTCAGGGATACCTTGCTCCAAGGCGTACTCCCGCATTGCTTGCGCTTCAGGAATTTTTTCATCAGGACCCTGTCCGCCTGACATCAAAAGCTGCGGTGGCGATAACGTTTCTTGACTTTGTTTGCGATAAAATTGAATGGCACGATCAATTCGTTTTGCTAATAGTGGGGTGACTTTTTCACCGCCGATCAAGCCAGCGCCCAAGACGATGACATAATCTTGATTGTATTTCGGTTGATTAAATTGATAGACTATGGAAATCGATAGAAAATTCCAAAAGACAACAAAAAAATAGATTGCGATCGTTGTTGGAATCGATAATAGGATGACTGACCAGCTTGGTAATATTTTTGGTCCAACCACCTGTAAAATGATCAACGCAATAATCGCTAAACCTAAAATCAAGGTGAGTAAATTAGGAAGCTTGCGAGATTCATGGCGCAGAACGATAAAACTATTCCCAATCAAAAAGATGATTGCGGCATACAAGCCAAATAAAATAGTTACTAAAAACAAGACGAGCAATATGCCGAGGATACCGACACCGATCAATGAGCTGGCAGTTATTGTAATGAGTACCACGTAACCCATGAAACTAATTAAAGCGAGATTGAGCAGCCAGCCATTACGTAAACGACATTTTTCTTTAAAATAAAAATAGCAGAACAATAAAAAGAAAAACAGTGGAATCAAAATATATAAGGTTTTATTTTGAATTTCCAGTATACAAAAATATAAGACCAAAAAGATCGCCGTCCATAATGAAAAATTACTGAATCTCTTTTGTTTAAAGCGAATCATCAAACCACTCAAAACAATTATATAAAGCGCAAAAGCAAGTAAATCTCGTTGCAGGTTCATTCCATCACATCTTTCCTATATAAAAGTAATAATTTCAACAAATTATCCTAAGTTTCAGGCGGCCTATCGTACAGCTAAACAAGTCAGTAGAAAACAAAAATGATAAGCTTATTTAAATACTTGATTCCTCCTTTGTTAGTATATCAAATAATAAGTCAAACACGCAGTCAAGAACTATCAGTTGGATTTCTTTTAGAAGATTAGTAAAATTATGACGAGGAGGGAATGTGGATGGATATCAAAGGAGTCAATCGTATAGACATGCCGACACTTTTTGTGATCGGCAAAGAAGGAAGCGGTTTAGCAGAAGAGGGGCCGTCGTGGGTTCCGCTGTTATGGGATCAGATGAACAGCCATTTTGAAGAAATAGTTGAGCTTTTAGCTGGTCAAGAAATGAAAGATTTGCATTTATGGGGTTTGATGAGTGACAGTAAACATTGGTTAGAACCGTGGCAAGAAGAAGGACGCTATCTAGCAGGTGTTCAAGTTCCAGAAGAAGCTGAAGCGCCAGAAGGATGGGCGCGATGGGAAGTACCGCCAATGAGTTACTTGACAGTCAAAGCCAGTGCGGAAAAGATTGAAGATGCGACGAAGCTCATGTTGGGAGAAATCTTTCCCTTAGAAAAACTGGAGCTTGCCGGTGCAATTCATGAGCATTACTTACCGCATTTTGCAGAAGGAGAAGTAGAACTGTATTTTCCTTTCAAAACAGAATAGAAAAAAACTTTCGACGATTCGAGTCGAAAGTTTTTTTGTTTTATGCAAATAGTCCAGTAATTTTTTGCCAGATCAATTCGAAAGTGTTGGCTTTTTGCACCTCATTTTTTGTTACAAGGTCAGCAGTCGCGCCTTCATTTTCCTGAACATAACCCAAAGTATCTTGAGTTAATGCAACGCTGACAGTACCAATTTTTTCATTTTTATGAACCGGAGCAATAATTGCGTTGTTGTCTAATAAAGACTGGTCTAAGGTAGTCTTGATCGTTAAATCTTTCGGATCCATATCGCTTCGTACCCAAAGTTTAACCGGTTTTTCCATTGCTAGAGCAACCGTCTTTTCTTTACCTTCTGTGACTTTCAACTCTTTTTTGTCCGTCGGTGTTTGTCCTGCGACAGTCACGTCCTGCTGACTCCAATTATTTAAACAGTAATCCATCAATTTGCCTGTTTCTGCGAATCGTGCATTTTCATCGTTGGGCTGATCTAAGGCGTTCAAGATCACGGTGATAACACGGCGACCATCCTTTTGGATCGTTCCGACAAAACATGCACCGGCTAAATCAGTAGTTCCAGTCTTTAGTCCATCGACGCCTTCTTTGTAATTTGGTCCTTCAAAAAGCATGACATTCCAATTCTTCATTTCGTCTGGCTGAGATGAATTGGGGGCGAATGTTTTCTCTTTGATTTTTGAGGTTTCCAAAACTTCAGGGAAATCTTTAATCAAGTGCTGGGTAACGATTGCTACATCACGGGCAGACATCAAGTTTTCATCATCTTCTTGCGTTCCTGGATACATATGCTCGCCTAGATAGACATTGCTCAGCCCAGAAGAGTTGATGATGGTTGCATCGTTGATACCCCATTTTGTAAGCTGCTCGCGCATTTGATTTACAAAAGTATGTTCATTGCCAGCAATCAATTCAGCTAAGGCAACTGCGCATGCATTTGCAGACTGGACAATCATGGCCTCGAAAAGATCCTTAACCGTGTATTTTTGTCCGCTAACTAATGCAACATTGGACAGCTCAGGGGCAGTGCTTAATTTTTCTGCGTACTCTGAAATGGGTACTTCTTGCTCCCAAGTAATTTTCTGTTGCTTAATGGCATCTAAAACGAGGTATGCCGTTATCGTTTTAGTGATGGAAGCAATGCCTTTTGGGGTGTCGCCGTCTTGGTTAAAAAAAACTTTTCCTGAGTCAGCGTCAATGGCGTATCCCGCATTCGCATTAACAGAAAAGTCATCTGCTGCTTGAGCGGTGATTCCTATGAGGCTTTGGAAAAAAAGTAGTAGGGCAACCAAAACTAGGGGGAATCTTTTCTTTTTATTCATTGATGGGCTCCTTTACTTCTATTAACCACAAAAGTTTAGCAAAATCATAGGGTGAATTCAAGAAAATACATGAAAACACCAGAATTTTTCATTAATTTTGAAAGACTCTGGTGCAGGATGATAACATTTTTTATTTTATTTGTTAAAAACTGCGTCCGCCGCCGCCAAATGTTCCGCCACCACTGGAATGGGTAGTACTGCCACCACCACCGCCTCCTCCGTTATTATTGGAAGGTTTTGGAATTCGACGAGTAGTGACAAAAGAATTGACTAACTGATCCTGACGCTCGGTCAGATCCAGTTGAGCGTTTTGGCGGTAGGGATAACGATAAGTGCCGGTCTTTAACTGATAACGCAATCGAACAGAGATGAAGAACCCAATTGCCGCCACTGCAGCAACGACCAAACCAATCGTGATTTCAATCGGTGTGATCGACTTGTAGTAGGTAACTTTGCGGGTCTTTTCGTCTATTCGATAAGAACCACCGGGAATGCCATCGGCAACAAATTCATTTGCATTGGATAGGTAATCGGCAGCAGCCTGATAATAATTACCATCACGCATGGCTGCTTCAACATCATCTAAAAGTTTATCCCTTCGTTTATCAGTAATGTAATCAATCATATTCCCTGAGGTTGAAAGATAAATTTCTCGCTGATTCATATCCAGTAAGAGAAGAGCACCGTTATTATCATTGCCGATGCGATCTCTTAACTGATTATCAGCAAACTTACGCGGTTCTTCCGAATTGGTATTTGTCGTTAAGATAAACACTTCGCCTTTGATTTCCTTATTGAGGGCATCGGCCTGTTTTGACAGTTCAGTTCGTTCTTCTGGAGAAAGCAGATTTGCCTGATCATCTACTGTATCAGAAGCCGCGAAAACTTTTAATGGAGTGAATAGCATGAGAAAACCTAAAAGTAAAAGAAGTTTTTTCATAGAAAATACCCCACGATCATTGCAATTGCCAAGATTACAGCAAAAATTCCGCCGGAGAATAAACCTAAACGTTTATTACTGATCGGCAATACACCGCTGACTTTTCCAGTCTGTCCGTTCATAGCGTAGTAATAGGTTTTGTTCGCTGCATCTTGATATGTTACAAGCCAAACCGGCAAAAGCATATAATGATTGTCCTGCTTTTCAACATTGACAGACTGGTTACTTGGTGTGAACGTTGTGTATCCAGAAACGGTGTCACGTAATAAATCTTTTGTGTAATCAGTCAGCTCATGATCGATTTGTTCGGCGAGGTCTTTGATCTCAATATCGCGTTTTTCCGCCTGAAAACCAGATAAATACTCTGTGTGAAAATCCACTGCCTGATCGATCGGAAAAGGCTGGACCCCTTCGACCATTTTCTGCTGGAGATTTTTCTTTAAGGCATTTTTAGTTAAATGGTTGATCTTTGCTTTGCCCTTGCGGAAAATCTGATAGACTTTTGTCTCAGTATATTCGATTTCGCCCACGATCCAAACGCGCAGCGAAGTTCCCTTGCCGGTCAAATTCCCCGAAGTTTCAGCATCAACTACCCAATAGGGAAAATAGACACCAGTCATCTTTTCAATCTGTTGTTCATTGAAAAAATCTTTTGGTACAAAGCGTTTCTTCTGCGTCCAACTCAAAAAATCGGCAACAGCCTTTTTACGGTCAATTTTAAAGGGCAAAACTTTATTAGGTAAAAATTCTCCTGTCAAGCGCCCCGACAGAACAACGGGATTATGACAAAAGTAGCAATAGGTAGCGGCGGTAGTGTGATCAGTGACAATTTGAGCGCCGCAGCTGGGACAAAGAAATAAGTCCATGTCGCCGCTGGCTGCTTCCACAGAGCTGGCTGTTTCTGACTGTGACTCTACGGATGATTCTGAATTATTGGATTCGAATTTTTCGATATCTTCCACAGTAAAAATACTTAAACAATAATCACAGTGAAACTTTTGATCACTTGGGTTAAATGTCAAAGGACCGCCGCAGTTGGGACAGTGATGCGTTAATACATCTGCCATTTGCAGGCCCTCCTATATCAGTAATTGTTTAGTCTAACGGCACCGCTTTGAAGGGTTTGCCGCAATGTGGACAGAATTTTGGTACGCCGCTGCTTAAGTCGACAATTTCACCGCATTCGCTGCATTTCATTTCGATTTTTGCCGCAGTGGCAGGAGCTGGTTTTGGCTCTCCACAATTACTGCAGAATTTACCAGAATTTTCTTCACCGCATTTAGGACAAGTCCATTGATCACCTGAAGATTTTTGTTGTGCTTGTTGATTCTGTTGAATCTGCTGGTTGTTGTTTTGAGATGCTTGATTAAGGAAATCTCCACCCGCATTCATCCCCATGCCCATTCCGAAGAAGCCTGTAGAAGCACCAGCATCATTTTTACCAGCGGCTTCCATACCGCGCGCAACTGAACCTTGTACGTAACCTTCGCGTACGTTTGGATCACCTAACATCGCACCTTCATTTCGCATATTGATCAATTTAGTAGAGTCATCTGTATAAGAAATGCTGGCAACAGCAACAGAAACGATTTCCATGCCGCGAAGTTCTTTCCAGCTCTCATCTAATACGTCAGATAAATATTTACTTAGTTCCATACTCTTTGATGGGACATAAGAAATGCGTTGACCATCAGCGGACATTTGGTTGATCGCTGCTTGTAAACCAGTTAAAAACTCTTGCAGGTACTGTTCGTTGATGTCGCTGATATCAACTTGATCCATATTTCGTGGAATTGCATTTGCGAAAAATAGAATTGGATCAGTCACTTTGATGGAATAAGTACCATGTGCTCGTAAAAATAGTTCTGCATTATAGAAATTATCAAAATAGTTTATGGGGGTGCTGGTACCGAACTTAATCCCTTTGATTTCTTGCAAATTGATATAGAAAACTTGTTGTTTTTGCGGTGTCACACCGCCAAATTTGAAGCGGCTGAAAGTTTCAGCTACGGCATCTTTTAATGATCCGTTGAACATTGATGGAGCAGAATTGTTTTCTACCGTGTAATATCCTTCCTCGGCAGTGTAGTCAATAATTTTACCGCCGTCGACGAGAAGCATCATCATATTTGGATAAACATGAATGACAGAGCCGTCTGTGATCACATCACTAGTTCCTTTTTTGTTGCTGCCGCGTTTATCATCTTTTCGTACGGCAACACCTTTTGACATGACCGTAGTCTGTCCCATGTTGGCTGGTTCAATTATTTCTAGCCATTGATCAGCGAAGCCTCCGCCGATGCTGCTAGTTGCTGCTTTAAATAGTCCCATGAATATCCCTCCATAAAAACGTTTTTTCTATTATACCACAGGGCTTTTTCGAAACAGAAAAGATGCAGCTGGACAAATTAAAAGACGCTAAACAATTGAAGCTAACAGTCGGTTTCTATAGTTTTTTCGCACAAAATCACGTATAATAAAAAGCAGTGATTTTGAAAGAAAAGAGGAGAATTATGGCGTATCAGGCACTTTACCGCGTTTGGCGGTCGCAGCGTTTTGATGATTTGGTCGGGCAAGAGGCGATCACGAAGACGTTGAAAAATGCGATCCAACAACAGAAAACTTCCCACGCCTATCTATTTACCGGTCCCCGCGGAACCGGAAAGACCAGTGCAGCAAAAATATTTGCCAAAGCCATCAATTGTCCTAACAGTATTGATGGGGAACCTTGCAATGAGTGTGAGATGTGTCGTTCGATTACTGAAGGTCGACAAGAAGACGTGATCGAAATCGATGCCGCAAGCAACAATGGTGTGGAAGAAATTCGTTTCATACGGGATCGTGCGAACTACGCACCAACTGCAGCTAAATATAAAGTATATATAATTGATGAAGTCCACATGCTTTCGACTGGCGCCTTCAATGCGTTGTTAAAAACGCTAGAAGAGCCGAAAGAACATGTAATCTTTGTCTTAGCAACTACAGAGCCGCACAAAATTCCAGCAACGATTATCTCAAGGACACAACGATTCGACTTCAAACGAATTGACGTACAAGCGATAATCGGTCGGATGGCTTATATTCTTGAACAGAGTAATCAACCCTATGAAGAGCAAGCACTATCTGTAATCGCTCGGGCAGCAGAAGGCGGGATGCGGGATGCACTGAGTATTTTAGATCAGGCTATCTCTTTTAGTAATGAAACAATTACTTTAGAAGACGCCTTAGCGGTGACGGGCAGCTTGACTACTGAAATGATGGATGGGTTTATTGGCGCTTGTCTTCAACAGGATGTTAGTGGTGCATTAGAAGTTTTGGAAAATATCTTAGCTGAGGGAAAAGAAGCCAGACGATTGACAGAAGATTTACTATTGTATTGTCGTGATCTGTTGATTTATCAACAGGCACCCAAACTATTAGAAAACCGAGCTGCTTATTTGACTGACACCTTCAAACAGTTAGCGGAAGCGACTGTTTCAGAACGGCTGTATAATATGATCAAAATTTTGAGCGAAACCCAAAATGAGATTCGATTTACCAATCACGCCAATGTCTATCTGGAAGTGGCAACGGTGAAATTAGCAACGCCACAAACGGCTCCTGCTGTTTCAGCGAGTCAACCGGTGAATTCTACGCCAGCAGCTGTGTCACAACCAGCCGATCAAGCAGAATTAACCGCGTTGAAAACCCAGTTGCAGCAATTGCAAAATGAGATGCAGCAGCTGAAAGCTAATCCAACAGTGGAAAAAGAAGAGCGTAAAGCAGCACCGAAGAAAACTGCCAGCAGCTATCGTGTTCCGACTGAACGGGTTTATCAAGTATTGAGTGAAGCCACCAAAGATCATTTGCTAAACGTGAAGAATGTTTGGGAAGATCTGCTGATGGCATTGCCGGTAACCCAACGTGCGATGCTAAAGGCTAGTGAGCCAATGGCGGCGGGACCAGGCTTATTACTGATTGCGTTTGATTATGAGATTGTTTGTCAACGAGCAGACAGCAGTGATGAGTTGCGCTTGAATATGCAGAATACTTTGAGTATGATGATCAAGGATTATACGCCAGACTTTGTTTTCATCACTCGTGAAAGCTGGCCGCGTTTACGGCAAGCTTTTGTCAGTCAGCACCATGATCGTCCAGTTGCGACTGAAACAAATGAAACGGATGATGAAATCAGTTTAATACCAGAAGAAACCAATGAAGTCGTTGAACAAGCGAAAAGTCTGTTTGGCGATCTTGTAACGATTAAAGATGATTAAAGGAGCGAATAGATAAAATGATGCGCGGAATGGGAAATATGCAGGGCATGATGAAACAAATGCAAAAAATGCAAAAAGAAATGGTGAAAGCTCAAGATGAGTTGAATGCTAAGGAATTCACCGGCAGTTCAACTAACGATTTAGTAACTGTGACCTTTACTGGTGACAAAACGATGAAAGCTATGGATATTAATCCTGAATTGATCGATCCAGAAGATCCAGAAATGTTGCAAGACATGATCGTTTTAGCAGTTAATGATGCTATTGCGAAGATCACGAAGGAAACAGATCAAACTATGGGCAAGTATACAAAGGGACTTCCTGGAATGTAAGCGACTTTGTTCTTGGTTAATAAATATCAAGTTTATGCTAGTTGTATTATCCATGTCCGGCTTAGCGAACCAGCTTTATTTGGTAATAAGCAAAAGCTGAAGGAGTTCGTGAAGCCTTTCTGGAAGAGAGGAAGGACAGAATGCAATATCCAGAACCAATTGCGAAATTGATTGAAAGTTACATGAAGCTGCCGGGAATCGGTCAAAAGACTGCGACCCGTTTAGCCTTTTTTACGATTGATATGAAAGATGAGTCTGTTAATGAGTTTGCGCGATCATTGATTAGTGTCAAACGAGATTTGCGTTTCTGCAGTGTTTGTGGGAATATCACGGAAGAAGATCCTTGTGAGATTTGTTCCGATACGACTCGTGATCGCAGTACAATCTTAGTCGTGGAAGAACCAAAAGATGTGATGTCATTGGAAAAAGTACGTGAATATCACGGCCTTTACCATGTACTTCACGGTGTTTTGTCACCGATGGAAGGGACTGGACCAGAAGACATTAATATTGCTCCACTGATCAAGCGGCTCCATGATGATGAGGTCAGGGAAGTAATCATTGCGACAAACGCTACGACAGAAGGCGAAGCGACTGCGATGTATTTATCGCGTTTGATTAAGCCAGCTGGAATCAAAGTTACGAGACTGGCACATGGTTTGTCAGTCGGGAGTGACATCGAGTATGCTGATGAAATTACTCTGTTAAAAGCAGTGGAAGGACGCCGTGAATTATAAAGATTTCGCGGTGTTTTTTTGAAAGAGATAGAAGATCAAATTTATTTGGGGGACAAAAAAGTGAACGGATTATTTATTACGATTGAAGGACCAGACGGCGCAGGCAAAACCAGTGTGCTGAATGAACTTTATCCAAAACTACAATTAACGGCGAAACGGTCAATCGTCAAAACAAGAGAACCTGGAGGCATCCCGATCGCTGAAAAAATTCGTCACGTGATCCTTGACCCAAGTAATGATCGAATGGATGATCGAACAGAGGCACTGCTTTATGCCGCAGCGCGCCGTCAGCATTTAATCGAAAAAGTATGGCCTGCATTAGATGAGGATAAAATCGTTTTATGTGACCGGTTTGTTGACAGTTCGTTAGCCTATCAAGGTGCGGGCAGAGGAATCGGCATGGAAGAAGTTGCCAAGATTAATGAATTTGCAATTGAGGGGACAACGCCTGATATAACGTTGTATTTAGATGTTGATTCAGATACT
Source organism: Enterococcus hulanensis (assembly GCF_005405485.1). Lineage (GTDB taxonomy): Bacteria > Bacillota > Bacilli > Lactobacillales > Enterococcaceae > Enterococcus_A > Enterococcus_A hulanensis. The sequence continues at coordinate 174,602 of NZ_BJED01000006.1, forward strand.
GGCTTACAACGAATCATGAAGAACCGAACCAATCAAATTGACCGTTTGGACTCGGAAGGGTTACAATTTCATCAGAGGGTCCGGCACGCTTATTTAAAATTAGCGGAAGCAAATCCAGAACGGATCATAAAAATCGATGCTCGGAAACGTTTAGACGAAGTCGTGAGAGATTGTTTTTACGAGTTGTTGACACGTTATCCAGACTATTTTCAATCATGAGAGGTGTAAACTATGAAACTTATTTTAGCGATCGTTCAAGACAAAGACTCCAACCGCTTAGCCAATGAATTTATTGATGCTAATATTCGAGCAACAAAACTTTCTTCTACTGGCGGCTTTTTGAAAGCTGGCAATAGTACGTTCATCATCGGGATCGAGGACGAGCGAGTAGAAGATGCTTTGGCCTTAATTAAAGAAACGTGCCAAGCTCGTACGCAATATGTCACAACACCAGTGACCTTGGATATTTCGTTAGACGGACAGGTCCCTTATCCTGTTGAAGTTGAAGTCGGCGGTGCGACAGTATTTGTCTTGCCAGTCGAAGGCTTCCACCAGTATTAAAATGGAAGAAGCACAAAAACTTCAGACAATTCAACCTATTGTTTTTCGTCAATTGCAAAATAGTTTTGAGCATGGGCGTCTGGCCCATGCTTATCTTTTTGAAGGCGATCAAGGGACCGGCAAAGCAGAACTGGCACTATGGTTTGCCAAGCATCTGTTTTGTTTAGATTTACAAAAAGGAATGCCTTGCGAAAAATGCAATAATTGTCTGCGAATAACTAGTAAAGATCATCCCGATGTTGTAGAGATCGAGCCCGATGGTCAGTCGATCAAAGTCGATCAAATTCGTGCGCTGCAAAGTGAATTGACAAAAAGCGGTTTTGAATCTGCGAAAAAGGTTGTTATCATTCACCAAGCCGAAAAGATGAATTTAAACTCTGCTAACAGCTTATTGAAATTTTTAGAAGAACCGCCTGCTAACTTTATGATTATTTTAGAAACTCAATCGTTAGGAAAGATATTACCTACGATCCGTTCACGCTGTCAGATCATTCATTTTCAAGCGTTGTCCACTGAACGCCTGCAGTCTCGTTTAGAATCAGAACAAATCCCTGCGAAAACCGCGAAACTATTAGCAAATTTAACAAATAGTTATGGAAAAGCTGTTGAAATCTCAAAAGATGAATGGTTTAATGAAGCTAGAGATGCTGTTATTCAATGGTTTAATTATCTCGAAAAAAATGATCCGCAAGCTTTTATCTATGTTCAGAAAAAATTGGTAAAGACATTTAAGGACAAAACGCAACAGCAATTTGCCTTTGAAATGTTAGCGTATTTTGTTAAAGAAAAACGTGATCAAGTGATGAAACAAAATCAAACAGACCTAAAGACGTACAATTACCTGTTAGAAGAAGTTTTGTCTGCCAGTCAGAAACTAGAAGCGAACGTATCATTTCAAAATATCGCAGAACAAGTAACGTTGCGCATTGTTTTTGCTTAGCGTTATTTAAGAGAGTAGGGAGAACCATGGTTGAAGTTGTGGGTGTTCGTTTTCGGGATGCAGGTCATATTTATTATTATGCACCAGGTAAAAACGAATATTTTTATAATGATAAAGTCTTGGTCGAGTCACAACAGGCGCACCAGATTGCGACAGTGGCAATTCCAAAAATAGAAATAGAGAAAAAAGATTTATCTGATGATTTAAAAATGATTTTACATAAAGCATCTGATAAAGAATTGAAAAAAGTAGCGCAGAATGAAGCTGATGCAGAAGCGGCCTTTAAGGTTGCCAAAGAAAAAATTCGCGCGCATGAATTAGAAATGAAATTGATCCAAGTCGAATATACTTTTGATCGCAGTAAAATGATTTTTTATTTTACCGCAGATGGACGCATTGATTTTCGTGAATTAGTAAAAGACTTAGCGGGTGTATTTCGCACGCGAATTGAACTACGTCAAATTGGTGTACGTGATGAGGCGAAAATTCTCGGCGGCATTGGGCCGTGTGGACGCCCATTATGCTGTTCGACTTTTTTAGGCGATTTTATTCCAGTTTCAATCAAAATGGCTAAAGACCAAGGACTATCGTTGAATCCAACGAAAATCTCTGGATTATGCGGTCGCTTGATGTGCTGTTTGAAATATGAAAATAGCGAGTATGAAGCGGCGAAAAAAGAAATGCCTGATTATGGCAAAGAGATCAATACCCCAGAAGGACGCGGCAAAGTGATCGGCTTAAACCTGCTGAGTAAAGTAGTGAAGGTCCGTTTGTTTGGTCGTGATGCGACGGTGGATTTTGATTATCAAGAACTTGTTGAAGCAGGTGATTTATCATGATGGATCGACGTTCCTTGTATGATGGCTTGAATCAACTAGAGCAAGACATGAACAAAAATCTTGAAGATTTAGTTTCTATGAAAGAGACCTTGCTCGAGCTTGTAGAAAAAAATGCCACATTGGAAATGGAAAACGAACGTTTGCGGGAACGGATTCGTGAGATTAATGAGAAAAAATCCCCCGTTTTAGATGAACGGCAAGAACTGTCGGAATCTCGCTTAAATCTTGAAAAAATTTACGAGGATGGTTTTCATGTCTGCAATCTGCTTTATGGATCAAGACGTGAGCAGGATGAGCCTTGCGCTTTTTGCCTAGATGTCATCTATCGTGAAAGCAAACAAAAATAAATTGAAGGTTGTTCCTGAAGTCGTTACTTCCAGAACACTTTTATTCAGTAATAGTGGGTATGACGCTGCTTATGTCACACCCACTTTTTTGCAGTTTTTAAAAGTCTTCCTTGAGATAGACTTGCTAGAGAATCAAAGGTGTATGATCTTAGTAAGAAAAGGAATAGTTTAAGATGAGTTAGGAGAATGATTGTGAAGATTCAAAAAAGTTTTGCACAACAAGTGGGGACGCTGTATCTTGTTCCGACACCGATTGGTAATTTGGAGGATATGACATTTCGTGCGATCAAGACCTTACAAACGGTTGATTTGATAGCTAGTGAGGATACGCGTAATACTCAAAAACTGTTGAATCATTTTGAAGTGAAGGTGCCGCAAAAAAGTTTGCATGAACATAACTATAATGAACGTATTCCAGAGTTGCTGGACTTTTTAGAAAGCGGCAAATCGATAGCTCAAGTAAGTGATGCGGGGATGCCTTCTATTAGTGATCCGGGACATGAGTTAGTTGTGGCTTGTATTGAAAGAGAAATCCCCGTCGTGTCTTTACCCGGAGCAACTGCAGGTATGACCGCATTGATCGCTTCAGGTTTATTGCCCCAGCCGTTCTTTTTCTATGGCTTTTTGCAGCGGAAGAGAAGTGTTCAGAAAAAGGAACTGGATGAACTGAAAGGACAGCAGGCAACGTTGATTTTTTATGAGTCGCCGCATCGAATCAAAGAGACCTTGAAAAATATCACGGAAGTTTTTGGTAATCGCGAAGTGGTGATTTGTCGTGAGTTGACTAAGCTTTATGAGGAATATCTGCGAGGTACCACAGAAGAATTGATTGAATACTTGTCAGATCATTCGTTAAAGGGCGAATGTTGCTTGTTAGTTTCAGGTGCAACGGAGACAGCAGAAGAGGAAATTTTCACAGGAACACTAAAGGAGCAAGTTGAAGAATTGATCTCAGGTGGAACCTCTTCGAAAGAAGCTATCAAGTCTGTAGCCAAACGACATGGATTGAAGAAGCAGGACGTTTACAAAGAATATCATGAATTGTAAGAGCAGGAGAACCTTCCTGCTCTTTTTGTGTAAGTTTTTCTGCCATGGAAAGTTACTAAATTAGAATTAAATGAAAAAAATGAGGGAAAACTCTTTTTTTATTTAAAAACGATGTTAGAATACTTAACATAAAAAGAAATGGAGTGGTTCGATGGCAGCAAATATTGCATTTATTTTGATTTGTTCAGGATTAGTTTTTCTCATGACACCTGCATTAGCTTTTTTCTATGGCGGGCTGGAGCGGCGGAAAAATATTTTGAACACGATGATGATGGTAATTTGTACAATGGGATTGGCTTCTTTGATTTGGATAGCCATTGGTTACTCTTTATCATTCAGCGGCGGTGGAGATTTTATTGGCAACTTAGATAAAGTATTTTTCAACGGGGTCTCCATGTCAAAGGGGGATGGGATTCCAGAAGGGCTATTCGCATTCTTTCAAATGATGTTCGCTTTGATCACGACCGCAATTTTAACAGGATCAGTTGCTGGTCGGATGCGGTTTTCAGCCATTTTCCTATTTATCGCGATTTGGCTGGTGGTGGTGTATTTTCCTATGGCGCATATGGTTTGGGGCGGCGGTTTCCTAGATAAAATTGGTTCGATTGATTTTGCTGGGGGAAATGTCGTGCATATTAGTTCAGGAATTTCTGGTTTGGTTTTAGCGATTGTATTGGGGCGGCGCCGCGAATATCATCTTGGTGATTATCGGCCACACAATGTTCCCTTTGTTGTTTTGGGAACAGGGCTGTTGTGGTTTGGTTGGTTCGGCTTTAATGGCGGCTCGGCGTTAGCAGCTGATGGTTTGGCAATTCATGCTATGATTACTACCAACACAGCGGCGGCTTGTGCGATGTTATCTTGGATGTTGATCGAAAAGATTTTAAACGGCAAGCCAACTGTAGTCGGGGCCTGCACAGGGGCTGTTGTAGGTTTAGTTGCTATTACCCCGGGTGCCGGATTCGTTTCAATTTGGTCGAGCTTGCTGATCGGAGCGTTAGTAAGTCCGTTTTGCTATTTCTTTATTTCAGTTATCAAGCAGAAACTTGGATTTGATGATGCGTTAGATGCGTTTGGCTGTCATGGTGTTGGCGGAATTTTCGGAGGTATTGTTACAGGTATCTTTGCTGATCCTTCAATCGGCGGACGAACTGGCTTGATTTATGGAGAGAGTCATCTGTTTATTGCCCAAATCGAAAGTGTCCTCTTTACGCTAGTCTTTGCAGGAGCAGCTAGTTACCTGATTATCTCATTGATCAGAGTCTTTATGCCGATTCGGGTCTCGCAACAAGAAGAAGCGTTAGGATTAGATCAAATAGAGCACGACGAAAATGCGTATCCGACATTCATGGGAATGGACTCTTAAGGCTAGCAGGAGGAGACTGAGATGAAAAAAGTTGAAGCGATTATTAGACAAGAAAAATTAGAAGCGATCAAGGCAGTGATTGATCAGGAAATAGAAGTAAATGGTATGACGGTCAGCCAAGTATTAGGTTGTGGCTTACAAAAAGGTCAGAAAAGTCATGTTCGAGGTCAAGAAATTATTACAACGTTATTACCTAAAGTGTCAGTGAGCTTTATCCTAGCTGATGAGGACGTAAACCGAGTGATTGATTTAATTTTAGAAACCTGTCAGTCGGAAGAATGCGGGACAGGAAAAATATTCGTTTATCCGATTGAAGAAGTGATCCGTATTCGGACTCGGGAAACGGGCAAAGCAGCGATCCAATAAAAGCAAGTCTGGCTAAGATATTTTCTTAGCCAGACTTGCTTTTATTTAAGGATGTCATCTTTTATTTTGGCAAATTCTGATTCGTTTAAAATTCCTTGATCCAGTAATTCTTTCATTTTTAAAAGCTGTTCAGCTTTACTTAATTGATTTTCAGTATTCTTTTCTTTGGTCACTAATTGAATAGCTTCTTTCAGTTTTGCTAAAACTTTTGGAGCTTCTTCTTCAGTCAAAACGATCTTGATCGTTCCTTCTAACGATGTAATCTCCAATAAGTCTAAGCTCGTTTCTTTTATTAAACGAAGATCCTGCATATTTGCTAAAGGAATTACTTTGAAATCATCGCCAATCATTTTCTTTTGCCCCATGATAAAACGCTGATTAGTTAGGGCATATGCATAAAAGCCGTCATTTTTAGTCGCAGAGGTTCGGTTGTGCAGACCGATAAAGCAAACCAAAATCTCTTCGTCGGAAACTAAATGTTTTTCTAAGACGGTAAAAAGTCTCACGCCCCATTGTTGGTCAGAACCTGAGAAAAACCCCGTGTCTTGGCAGAATTGATACATTTCTTCAGCAGTTTTCATGATGTACTCCTTTGATTTATTATTTCCAGTTTAGCAAAATTTGGAAACGCAAACAAATATTTTTAAAGTAATGACAACTCGCAATAAAAAAACCACCATAGCCGTCACTATGGTGGAAATGAAGGTTGTTATTTACTCTTGGTAGGAGTAAGTATGAAAAACCAATTCGGGATAATTGGTATATTTTTATGATAAAGCAAACAATCAATGAAATCATGAATAGTCGTTTGTTAATCACTAAGAAATGTATTAGAAAAAACTTATGCAAATTCCAGTAAAATTTTTCGATTAATTTCATAATGTAAGGGTTGCGTTTCATTTTTAGGAATTTAGCAGCTATGTTACACTTGGATTGGAAGATTAAATAGGAGGGTACATTTATGGCAAATATCAGTAAAAAGTTACTAACTGAATTGACTTCAGAAGAAGCAACCGGTCCGTTTATCACATTTATGCTAAACACTCATCATGCACATCAAGATGTTGAAAAAGATCAAATCATGTTTAAGAACTTTGCTAAAGAAGCGAAAAAACGCTTCGAAAAGAAATACACTGATCACAGCTTTGAACCATTCCAAGTAAAAATCGATCAATTACTCGCAGATGGGGATTTCTGGCGAAACGGAACAAAAGGTGTCGCGGTGATCTTAACATCAGATGAAACCTATATTCATCGATTAAGTATTTCTGTCGATGACCAATATTATGTGAGTGACTTGCCATATTTATTGGCAATCATAAAAAATGCTCAATTCAACTATGCTTATTATTTGATGGCTTTAAATAGGGATTCCATGAAACTTTATTTTGTTCGCAACAAAGAAGTTAAAATGATCGAACTTCCAGAAGATGCACCGAGGGATATCGTGGCGGCACTAGGCGATGAATTGACTGGCGGTAATTTAAACGTCTCGGCTCGCGGCGGAGAAGTTGGAAGCTATCATGGTGTAAATACGAAGGACGAAGAAGTTGAAATCGATTGGGTCAATTATTACCAGGCTGTCGATAATTTCTTAAAGGAATTAGATAATCCAGATCAGTTGCCGTTGTATCTTTTTGCTTTGCCAGAAAATCAGACACAATTTAAAAAAATTGCGAAGAATCCGTATTACTCAGATAAGGCAGCAATCAGCGGATCACCGGCTCAAGCGAATATCAATGAAATTAAACAAGAGGCGCAAAAGCTCTCTGATCAACTTGCGGAAGTGGAGACGCAAACGTATCAAAAATTGATTAATCGGAAATTCGTTGATCAATTAGTCGATATTGTACCAGCTGCAAAAGAAGGTAAGGTCTCTCATTTGTTTATCGCAACTTCAAATCTTGTAGATGGTTTCGGAGAAGATCCGGATGTCGAATATGATCGACGACAAGTGCTTAATGAAATTGCCGACAATGTTATCAAAAATGGTGGACAGGTCTTTGTTCTAGACCAAAAGGATGCACCAGATGAGAAAAGCTTATTGGCGATTTTACGGTATTAGTCTTTAAATATTTCAAATATATTAAGTAAAAACTTTTTGAGCGATAACCTAGTGTTATCGCTTTATGTGTGTTATACTTCTAATTGTAGTTTTTGTACGGTAATATTGGCAAGTTTGTTTCAGACAACATCTTTCCTATTTCACCATTCAAGTAATTACAAAATTAATTTTTATCCTAGGAGGATGTTTAACATGGAACAAGGTACAGTAAAATGGTTCAACTCAGAAAAAGGCTACGGATTTATCACTGCTGAAAACGGAAATGACGTATTCGTACATTTCTCAGCTATCCAAGGCGACGGCTTCAAAACTTTAGAAGAAGGTCAAGCAGTGACTTTCGACGTTGAAGAAGGCCAACGTGGACCTCAAGCTACAAACGTTAACAAAGCTTAATTAATAGTAGACTTTTATGCCAGATGCGAAAGCATCTGGCTTTTTTTCGTTTATCTTCTATTTTTCATTTTAGAAGATAACAGCAGGGTTAAATTTGTTTGGAATCGTTTTAACCAAAGAACTTTCTTGTAGAAAGTGGTAGTATTCAGATATAATGCGTGAGGAAGGCTTTACTGTGATCAATCATTTTTTTCGGGTTCTAACAAGTTATTAGTTAGAGGTGAGAACAGTTAGGCTCATATTAGTGAGGTTTTATAAAAGTAACACACGAATTCGAGGAAGGAGGGGTGAGTGTGAAGAAAAATTATGCGGTCGTTGATATCGAAACGACGGGAACTGACCCCAAAACAGATCGGATCATTCAATTTGGCTGTGTACTGATTGAAGAAGGCAAGATCGTTACTCATTTTTCAACGGATATCAACCCAGATCAAAATATTCCTCCGCAGATTCAGAAGCTGACGGGGATCACGAACCAGCGAGTTCGAAAAGCCCCTTACTTTGAAGATGTGGCTGAAACGATCAGTAATTTATTAGCGGATACCGTTTTTGTAGCCCACAATATTCATTTTGATTATCCTTTTTTAAGCAATGAGTTGGAACGCTGCGGTATGCCGCCGTTAACAATTCCTGGAATCGACACAGTAGAGCTGGCACAAGTGTTCATGCCAACTTCATTAAGCTTTCGTTTAAAGGATTTGGCAGAAGAACTGGATTTGGTGCATGAGAACCCTCATCAGGCTGATAGCGATGCGGATGTAACGGCACAATTGTTATTACATTTAGAGTCGGAAATAAAGGCTCTGCCGATCATTACTGTAGAAAAAATTATTGCTACTGCTGATCAGATGGCGTTTCAAACGAAGGACTATTTGGAAGCTTGTTTGATGGATATGCAAGCAAACCCTAAACCTTTATCAAATGATTTAGCTATTATTCATGGTTTGGCTTTGCGAAAAAAAAGTGTTCCGCTTTTTTCTGAGAATTATTTTGGGAGGAAGGCTTATCCTCGTTCACGCAAGGCGAAGGAAAAAGTGTATCAGGGCGAATTGGATTTCCGAAAAGAACAGGCTCGTTTGATGAATTTGGTTTATGATTTCTTTAATAAGAAGGAAGATAAAAATGTTTTGGTCGAAGCGGCGACCGGAATTGGCAAAACGCTGGGTTACTTGCTGCCAATGAGCTTTTTGGCAACGCCGGAAAATCCAATAGTTGTCAGCACTGTGTCTTTATTACTACAAGAACAGATTTTGAATCACGATTTGCCGTTGATCAATCGCTTATTAGATCAGCCGTTACAGGCAGTTGTAATGAAAAGCAGCCGACATTATATCGACTTGGAACGTTTTTATCAAAGCTTTCAAAAGAAATCGGAACAAAAGCAATATACCTTTTATCAAATGGCTTTGCTTGTTTGGCTGACTCAGACTGAGACTGGGGATTTTGATGAATTGAATATGACAAGCTTGAAGCATCCATTCTGGCAAGAAGTAGCTCATATGGGTCCTCATAGTTTAAATCCTAATAGCCCGTTTTATCAAGCCGACTTCATTCGTCATCGTCAGGAAAAATTAGCGCAAAGCAATTTGATCGTTACGAATCACGCGTTTTTGGCGCAAGAGGATCAGCGTAAGGAACCTCAGCTTCCTAAAAGTCCTTATTTGATTATTGATGAGGCACATCATTTAAATCGTGTATTAGAAAAAATCAGCAGTCAGCAGCTTAATCTTTTGGCGATTCAGCGTGCTTTTCATCGTTTGTTTGATACACAAAAGTTTGCTGTTTGGCAGGCATTAGTCGAAAAAGATCGTCAGACACAGCATGCACTTGAAATTTTTCAAGACGTGTTGCAGGAGCTAAATGAGGATTTGACCGATCTTTATCAGATTTTCAAGGACGAGTATCCTACAGAAGATGAGCGTCTGATTACTAAAGATATGATCGATCAATTATCCTTGGCCGGCGAGCAAGTATTGCAACGGGTCGGTCGTTTGTATCAGGATGCTCTAACACTAGGCGAACAGATGCAGGCATATTTCAATACCTATAAAGAGACCTTTGGAATTAAGGAGCAGGCGGAATGGAGTGATCTCCAAGCTTTGTTGGATAGCTTAACGCAGCAGCAAACCGCTTTTGAAACCTTCAGCGAAAAATGGGATGCTCGTTATATCCATTGGTTCAATGCAAAGCGTAAAACCTTCCAGGTTCAGGATTTGGAGGCTTCACTGATCAGTCACACAAAATGGTATGAACGATATCAGCAGATTCTTTACTTAGGTGGGACCTTAAAAATCGGTAGTGATCGTCATTACTTTGCTAAACGTTGGGGAATTCCAGAGACCGCTTTGAAGATTATCAGCAGTCCCTATGACTACGCCAAGCAAGCTCGCTTGTATCTGCCGACGAACAGTATTAGTATTCAGTCGACGTCACCAGATCAATACGCGAACTATGTAGCTGGTGTGGTTCATAAAATAGCGGAGAATCAGAAACGACCGATATTGGTATTGTTTACCTCTCACGATATTTTGAACCGTGTTTATCAGCGTGTGCGCGTTCCTTTGTTGAATGAAGGAAGAGAAGTTTTGGCTCAGGGAATCGGCGGCAGTCGCGAAAAATTATTGAAACGCTTCTTGCTCTCAAAAGATGCATTGCTTTTTGGTGCAGATAGTTTTTGGGAAGGGATTGATTTGCCAGGCGAGATCCTGCAAATCTTGATCGTCACGCGTTTGCCATTTGAAAATCCACAGCGGCTTCAAGTGAAAGCTCGTAACGATTTTTTGGCATCAGAAGGGATCAATCCATTTTTCCAAGAGTCCGTTCCCAACACGGCGCTGCGATTGCGGCAAGCGTTAGGACGTCTGATTCGATCGGATCAGGATAAAGGAGTAATGCTGTTATTAGATCAACGCTTTATCACCGCTAAATACGGAGAAAAACTACGTAAGGCACTGCCAAAAGAATTGCCGATCAAACAATTACCGCTGGAAGACATTTTGGCAGAAACCGATCAATTTTTAAATTCTGACAAAAGTGAAGAGAATTAATGAGGGAGAGCCCTTCTTTTGGTATAATGTAGCTTGTCTGAGAGGAGTATGATTTTGGATACGAATAGTGCAGGACAACAGAAGCTCAATCGTTGGCTGTTAGGAATCGTGACTTTTTTATTGATCATCATCGTGGCGGCGACCATGATTTTTATTCGTTCAAATCGTCCGATGCAGCAAGCCAAAAGAGAAGCTGTTCAAATGGCAGAAAAATATGCCGACTTAGAAACGGTGGATCAGTTTTATTGGTTCAATCGTGAAAAAACTTATTTTACCGTCACCGGTGAAAACAACACTGGCGAATCGATTATTGTGATCGTTCCGAAATCGGGGGAAAAGGTTCGTGTTCTCAATCAAAAGGATGGACTGACGGAGCAACAAGTGGAAAAACGTTTTGAGAGTGATAATCCGGATTTGATTTTTGAAAAGGCAAATCTAGGAATCTACCGTGATCAAACTGCTTGGGAGATCACTGCAAAAGACGATCAAGGCGCGATTTATTATTACTTGCTGGCATTTAATGACGGCAAGACGATCAAAGTCATCAAAAAAATCTAAAAAAACTTGGTAGGGGAGTTATCAGTTATGAAATTATCACAGCGTGTAACAAACTTAGAACCGTCCGTCACTTTAGCAGCGACCGCCAAAGCCAAAGAGTTGAAAGCCCAAGGATTAGATGTCATTAGTTTGACTGTTGGAGAACCAGATTTTACTACGCCGGAAAATATCGAACAGGCTGCGATTGATGGAATCAAGAGCGGCAAAGTTAGTTTTTATACCGCTTCTGGCGGAACACCGGAATTGAAATCTGCGATTGTTGATTTTACTAAGAAGAATTATGATTTAACGATCGAGCCGAAAAACATCATCGTGACCAGCGGGGCAAAATTTGCCTTGTATACATTGTTCCAAACAATTTTAGATGCAGGGGATGAAGTAATTATTCCTGTTCCTTACTGGGTCAGCTATGGCGAACAAGTTAAGCTAGCTCAAGGAAATCCAGTTTTTGTTACGGGAGATCAAGGCAATGATTATAAAATCACGGTTGATCAGCTGGAGGATGTTCGGACAGAAAAGACGAAAGCAATCATCATTAATTCGCCATCGAATCCTACGGGGATGATTTATACCGAGGAGGAGCTGCGGGAAATTGGTGAGTGGGCAGTTCGTCATGAGTTGTTGATTGTCTCAGATGATATTTATGATCATCTTGTTTATAATGGGAACGAAGCGCCGCACATTGCTTCTTTATCTGACGAGATTTTCCATCATATAGTGATTATCAACGGGGTATCAAAAACCTATTCCATGACCGGTTGGCGAATCGGGTATGCGATCGGGAATGCTGAGATCATTGGCGGAATGACTTCGATTGCATCTCAAGCGACAAGCAACCCAACGTCCGTCAGTCAAGTAGCGGCCGTCGAAGCTTTGGCTGGTGAACAAGAGACTGCGGAAAAAATGCGTCAAGCCTTTGAAGAACGCTTGAACACTATTTATCCTAAGGTTGCTGATTTACCAGGCTTTAAGCTTAAAAAACCTCAAGGTGCGTTTTATCTGTTTCCAAATATCAAGGAAGCAATGGAGATGGGCGGATATGATAATGTAACGACTTGGGTCAACGATTTGTTGGAACAAGAACAGGTTGCGTTGGTAACAGGTGAAGGTTTCGGATCAGCGGATAGTGTACGGATGAGTTATTCAGCCAGCCTGAAGGACTTAGAAGAAGCTGTCGTGCGGATTCGCCGTTTTATTGAAAACAGTAAGAAGTAAAATCATCATTTCGGGATAAATATGATAGGAGAGACATTTGTGGAACAAATTCAAATCATTGATGCCAAGAATCATGTTGGCGAAACAGTAAAAATCGGTGCTTGGGTCGCGAATAAACGTTCAAGCGGAAAAATCTCTTTTTTGCAATTGCGTGATGGAACAGCTTATTTCCAAGGCGTTGTTGTAAAAAGCGAAGTATCAGAAGAGGTCTTTCATTTAGCCAAAGAATTGACACAAGAAACGTCAATCATCGTCACTGGAGAAATTCGTGAAGATACGCGTTCGAAATTTGGTTATGAGTTAGGTGTGAAAGAAATCGAAGTAATCGGCGAAAGCCATGATTATCCAATCACACCAAAAGAACATGGTGTGGATTTCTTGATGGATCATCGTCATTTATGGTTGCGTTCATCACAACAACATGCGATTATGCTGATCCGTAACGAAGTGATCCGTGCGACTTACGAATTCTTCAATAATAATGGGTTCGTAAAAGTTGATCCGCCGATTTTAACCGGCTCAGCGCCTGAAGGTACCAGCGACTTATTTGAAACGAACTACTTTGATCACAAAGCCTATCTATCTCAAAGCGGTCAATTATACATGGAAGCAGCTGCGATGGCATTAGGCAAAGTCTTCTCATTCGGTCCAACATTCCGAGCAGAAAAATCAAAGACTCGTCGTCACTTGATCGAGTTTTGGATGATCGAACCGGAAATGGCCTTCATGCATCAAGAAGACAGTTTAGAAGTTCAAGAACAATACGTGGCCTACTTGGTCCAAAATGTGCTAGATAACTGCGACTACGCGTTAGATGTTTTAGGTCGTGATAAAGAAATTTTGAAAAACTATACCAAACTTCCTTATCCACGAATCTCTTACGATGATGCGATTGAACTATTGAAGAAAAATGACTTTGACGATATCGAATGGGGCGAAGATTTTGGTTCACCGCATGAAACCTTTATCGCTAATTCATCTGATCGTCCAGTCTTTATTTTGAATTATCCAAAAGCGATCAAACCATTCTACATGAAACCACATCCAACACGTGAGGATGTCGTAATCTGTGCTGACTTGATTGCACCTGAAGGTTATGGTGAAATCATCGGCGGTTCAGAACGGGCAACGGATTATGATTATTTGTTAGAACAAATTCGTGAAGCTGGTTTGAATGAAGAAGAATATTCATGGTATTTAGATTTGCGTAAATATGGTACTGTGCCGCATTCAGGCTTTGGATTAGGATTGGAACGGACGATCACCTTTATTGCTGGGATCGATCATGTACGTGAGGCCATTCCATTCCCACGTTTGTTAAATCGTATTTATCCTTAATAGAAAACAAGCTAAAACCGCCGAGACGATTCTCGGCGGTTTTTTGCTGTACTTTTGCATGGAACTAGAAGCCGATTTTTTCGATAAATGAGGCATTTTTATCATCGTCATGCTGGAAATAGATGGGATCAAGTTTGTCATCTTGTTCTTTAAGCTTCGTAGTCACAACTGTTTTTACTTCTTCTTTATCAATGTTTTTTTCTATAATCTGCGAAGTCGCTCCTAGAGTAATCAGTGCCAATGCAATTAATGTTAGTTTTTTCATTTTAAATTTCTCCTTTTCATAAGTGGGCTTAAAAGCCGATTTTCTCTGCTAATGTATATTCCTCGTTGTCATCATGTCCATAATCAATCGTGTCGTTTTTTTCACCTTGTTCTTTAAGGTTCGTGGTCACAACTGTTTTTACTTCTTCCTTGTCGATATTTTTTTCGACGATTTGAGAAACGCCTCCAAGTGTGATTAAGCTTAATCCGATAATAATTAGTTTTTTCATTTTAAATTTCTCCTTTTTATTGGTTGTTTTTATTTAAAGAATTTGCCTTTGATTTCGTTTTTAACGAGGTCGAAGAATTGGATCATGACTTTTGAACAGGTTGCTTCAGGTAATTGTGTTTCGTTAGCAATAAATTCAACGATTGCTGTTAGGTGCTTTCTTGAGTAACGAGTAATATTTTTGTTGCAATAGTTTTCGTAACTGCTTAAGATACTTTCGACTGTTTGAATGGTTTCGTTTGTTTGTCCTGCGACTGCTTTGATTGTTTGTGTGTTGTTCATAATGATTTCCTCTTTTCTTGACCGACTGTCGGTCATTTTCGTTTTAATAGTTAAACTCAACAGGTGCGTTGAGTTATGATAGAAAGATTTTTTGCAATTTTGCGACTGTTTCTTCATAGGGATGAATTTCAGGATTAATAGCTAATGCCTTAAAAAATAAATCCGCAGCAGCGATAACACGTTTTTGAATGGTCTCAGGTGATAGGCTTTCAATACTATCGAACATTGTTTGAAGTCCTGCTACTAAAAACTGGATACTTTCAAGAGGATAAGCGGTTCTAAATTCCTGCTGCTGCTTTCCTTCTTCAATGATCTCTGCTAAAACGGGACAGACCTGATTGATCGTACCTTCAAGTGCTCGTTGCTTCATTAAAGCATTTTCTGGCAGTTGGAACTTATCGACTATCTCTTCCTTGTGGGTGCTTTCGGAAGTGTTTTGTGATAGGAAGGAGATCAGCTTTTCTAGTGCTGTGCCATCTAACTCTTGAATTTCTTTTGCTCTCATTATTTCTTGATCGATAATCTGACCGATAACGGCGTCTAACACTTCTTCTTTAGAAACGAAGTAATGATAGAAGGTTCCTTTGGCGATGCCGATGCGCTTCAAAATGTCGTTAACTGTGGTCTTGTTGAACCCCTTTGTTAAGAAGAACTCTTCGGCGGTAGTGATGATTTCATTTCTTCGTTCATCATGTTCTTTTACAATTCGCATTTTTTCAACTCCTTTACTAAACCGACTGTCGGTCGCTTTCTGTACCTTTATAATACCGACCAGCGGTCTATCTGTCAACACTTTTTTGAAATTTTTTTATGAATAGTCGAAAAACAGTGAAATATCAACGTTTTTCGACGAAATATTTTTTGAAAAAGCTTTCTTTTAATCCTTGACACATGAAGATGTATTCATATATAATATACATGAAGAATCATTCATATGTAATAGAGAGAAGGGTATCTCATGGAAAAAGTATATCGGTTAGATGGATTAGATTGCGCGAACTGCGCAGCCAAAATCGAACGTTCCGTTCAACAAATCAAAGGTGTAGAGCAGGCGCAAGTCGACTTTATGAGCACGAAGCTGACGATTGTTGCACCAGAAAAGGACATCGAACGGATCAGTGATGAAGCGAAGGAAATTGTGAATAAATTAGAACCAGATGTCGAGGTCAACAGTGTTCAGACGGAAAAAGCAGAAGAAAGTTCGAAAGGGAAAATCATTCAGATTGTAGCTGCAATCGTCGCTTTAGCATTGCTGGCTCTCTTTACACCAGCTATGCCGTGGAAACTAGCTGCCTATCTGATTTTATACCTATGGATCGGTTACGATGTATTAAAAACGGCTATCACGAACATTTTTCATGGTGAGATTTTCGATGAAAACTTCTTGATGGCGATCGCGACAGTCGGGGCAATTGCCATCGGTGAATATCCAGAAGCTGTAGCAGTTATGCTGTTTTATCAAGTTGGAGAGTTTTTCCAAGATTACGCTGTTGCGAAATCAAGAAAATCGATCAGCTCCTTGTTAGCGATTCGGCCGGATTCAGCGAATTTGATCCAAAATGGCGAGGTCAAGAAAGTTGCACCGGAAACAATCAAAGTTGGCGATCGCATTTTGATCAAGCCAGGCGAGAAGGTTCCATTGGATGGGATTGTTAAGGAAGGAAACTCGATGCTGGATACTTCAGCCTTGACTGGAGAATCTGTTCCCCGCAGCATCCATCCAGATGAACAAATTCTTAGCGGCTTCATTAATCAAAGCGGACAATTGACGGTAGAAGTCACTACGACATTCGGTGAATCGACTGTCAGCAAGATTTTGGACTTAGTGGAAAATGCCAGCAGTAAAAAAGCGCCGGCTGAGAACTTTATTACGAGCTTTGCGCGTTACTATACGCCGATCGTTGTCGGTCTGGCTGTCTTATTGGCTGTCGTTCCGCCGCTTGTTACTGGCGAACCATTTTATGATTGGGTGTATCGGGCGCTGACCTTCTTAGTTATCTCATGTCCTTGTGCCTTGGTTATTTCTGTACCATTGAGCTTCTTTGGCGGAATCGGCGGTGCAAGCAAAGCCGGTGTGTTGATCAAAGGCAGCAATTACATCGAAACCTTAGCCAACGTTGAGACCTTAGTTTTCGATAAAACAGGCACGTTGACAAAGGGTGTCTTTGAAGTTCAAACGGTTGAGACGACGATTGATCAAAAAGATTTTCTGCGGTATGTTGCCAGTGCGGAACAAAGTTCGAGTCACCCGATTGCGCAATCGATCGTTAACTATGTGGACCAACCGTTGTCACCAGTTAGTCAGCTAGAAGAGATTGCCGGCTTTGGGATTTCGGTTGAGATCGAAGGACATCATTTCTTAGTAGGAAATGAAAAGTTGTTAGCCAAATACGACATTCCATTCCAAGCAGTCAATGACATCGGAACGATCGTTTATGTAGCGATGGATGGAAAATACATTGGTCATCTAGTGATCGCCGATGAGTTGAAGGACAATGTTACGGAAGCTTTGATTGAAGTGAAAAATCTGGGTGTGAAGCGGACCGTTATGTTGACAGGCGATAATCGTGGAATTGCCGATGCGATCGGTAAGAAGATCGGCATTGATCAAGTGTATAGCGAGCTGCTTCCAGAAGACAAGGTCAATCATTTAGAGGCAGAACTAAAAAGTGAACAAAAAACAGCCTTTGTTGGCGATGGAATGAATGATGCACCGGTATTAGCGCGGGCGGATGTCGGGATTGCAATGGGCGGTCTTGGGTCAGATGCCGCGATCGAAGCAGCCGATGTCGTGATCATGGACGATCAACCAGCTAAAATCCCAGTAGCGATTCGAATCGCTCGCAAGACGATGGGGATCGTCAAACAAAACATCGTATTTGCGATCGGAGTGAAAGTTCTAGTGTTGATCTTAGGAGCATTAGGATTTGCTACGATGTACGCAGCTGTTTTCGCGGATGTCGGTGTAACAGTGATCGCCGTCTTGAATGCGATGCGTTGTTTAAGAATAAAATAATCGATGAAAAGGCTTTGTGGCGAAACTTGTCACAAAGCTTTTTTTTGTGTTTGTCAAAAATTAAATAAAAAGTTTCACCTTATCGGTTGACGAATTGCGATTACAAATGTAAACTAATAAATATAGATTACAAATGTAAACGAAAGAGGTGAAATTTATGACTATGACGATAACACCGATCAAGATCAGTGATTCAGAGTGGGAGGTCATGCGAGTGATTTGGACGCAGGAGTCTACTACCGCACAGGAAATCATTGATATTCTTGGACAAACGATGGAGTGGAAGCCAGCGACGATCAAAACATTGTTGGGACGTTTGGTAAAAAAAGAAGCAGTCCGAACAGAGCAGTCAGGGAAAAAATATATTTATTATCCTGCCATCAGCGAAGGCGAGACGGTCAAAAGTGCGACAGAGAATTTATTTTCTCATATCTGTGCGAAACGAATCGGAGAAACGATCGCCGACTTGGTAGCAGAAGCCGAACTGACTGACGCAGATGTTGAAATGATCAAAGAGCAGTTAGTCCGAAAGCAGACAGTTGAAAAAATCGAATGTAACTGTATTCCCGGACAATGCGAATGCAATCATCACAAATAACTACAAAAATCGAATGGAGACGAATAAAATGAAAAAACAATTTGCAATCAACGGAATGACTTGTAATCACTGTGTGGCTAATGTAGAAAAAGCGATCAACGAATTGGCTGGGATCGACAAAGTAAAAATTAATCTAAAGAAAAACCAAGGAGTCGTGAAATTCGACGAAGCACAAGTTTCAGCAGATCAAATTGCCGCAGCAGTGACTGAAGCAGGGTATGAAACTGAGGTGATCTAATTGGCAGATGCAACGGTAGAAACATTTGCGATTACCGGCATGACCTGTGCCAACTGTTCTGCACGAGTGGAAAAGGAATTGAAGGCGACAGAAGGTGTGCTTGAGGCAAATGTCAATTTAGCTACAGAAAAGGCAACCGTTCAGTTTGACGATAGCCTGACGACAGAAAAGCTGATTCAACGGGTCGAAGGAATCGGGTATGGCGCAATTCTTTTCGATGATGCCCATAAGCAGAAAATCGAGCAAGAAAAAGCTGCCTATTTAAAAAAAATGAAACGCGATTTGGTATTGAGTGCAGTGTTGACTGCACCTTTAATGATCGCGATGATTGCCATGCTGCTAGGCAGTCACGCAAGCTGGGTACATTTTCTGCATTTGCCGCTTGTTCAGCTGATTTTAGTAACACCGGTTCAATTTGGAGTAGGCCAGCGTTTTTACCGCGGAGCTTATCATGCCTTGAAAACTAAAGCACCAAATATGGATGTTTTGGTGGCGATGGGAACGACGGCCGCTTTCGCCTTGAGTGTATACAATGGCTTTTTTAATCCTTACAGTTCAGATTTGTATTTTGAAAGCAGCGGGATGATCATCACCCTGATTTTGCTAGGAAAGTATTTAGAGCAAAAGGCGAAAACAAAAACGAGTGATGCTATCAAGCAGCTGATGAGTTTACAAGCTAAAACAGCTACGATCATCATTGATGGTGCAGAAAGACAAGTACCAATCGAAGATGTTCAGGTTGGAGATCTTTTACGGGTTCGACCAGGAGAACAGATTCCGGTAGACGGAAAGATTGTTGCCGGACAAACTACGATCGACGAAAGTATGCTGACCGGCGAAAGCTTACCAGTCGATAAAAATGTCGAGGATCAGGTTTTTGGCGGAACGGTTAACACAACTGGAAGTATTCAATTCAGTGCGACGCAAGTTGGCAGTATGACGGTCCTTTCCCGGATCATTCGGATGGTGGAAGATGCGCAGGGCGAAAAAGCGCCGATTCAGCAAATCGCTGATAAAATCTCAAAGGTCTTTGTACCGACAGTTTTAGTCATCGCTTTGATCACCTTGATCGCAACGGGATTGTTGACTGGAGATTGGCAGCAGGCGATCGTGCATAGTGTCTCTGTTTTAGTCATTGCTTGTCCGTGTGCCTTAGGTTTGGCGACACCAACAGCTATTATGGTAGGAACTGGTTTAGGAGCGAAGTCCGGTATCTTGATCAAAGGCGGCGGTGCTTTAGAGAAGATCGCTCATTTGACAACGATTGTTTTAGATAAGACCGGCACCATTACCGAAGGAAAACCAGTAGTCGCAGATTTTGAATCTTTTGATCCGCAGGCTTTGGCTTACTTAACGAGTTTGGAGTATCAATCGGAGCATCCTTTGGCAAAAGCGATTTATCACTATGGCAAAGATCAAGCCGACATCTTACTGGTTGAAAATTTTGAGAGTTTGACTGGTCAAGGTGTGACCGGTGTAATTAATGGAACGCAATACTTTGTTGGCTCCAAGCGCGGCTTGAATGAGCGGAATATTTCATTTGCTGAAGAACGTGTGATAGCGTTAGAAGAAGAAGGAAAAACGGTGATGTTTTTAACCGATCAAGCCAAGGTGTTGGCGATGATCTCGGTAACGGATCAAGTCAAACAGTCTTCTAAAGCTGCGATCGAAGCGCTTCACCAATCAGGTATCAAGGTGAAAATGCTGACCGGCGATAATCCGCAGACAGCGCGTTATATCGGTGCCCAAGTTGGGTTGGATGCAGCAGATATCGTTGCAGAAGTCTTGCCTGAGGATAAAGCGCAGGTCGTAAAGGAATTGCAAGGCAACGGTGAATCTGTCGGTATGGTTGGTGATGGAATCAACGATGCGCCGGCTCTAGCCTTAGCGGATATCGGTATCGCTATGGGCAGCGGAACGGACATTGCGATGGAGACTGCAGATATTACCTTGATGAACAGTGATCTTTTGTCGGTTGAAAAAAGTATCCGTTTATCAAAATTGACATTAAGAAAGATCAAACAAAATTTATTCTGGGCGTTTTGTTATAACGTGGTGGGGATTCCATTTGCGGCACTTGGCTTTTTGAATCCCATCATTGCCGGCGGCGCGATGGCCTTTAGTTCGGTCAGTGTGTTGTTGAACTCGCTCAGTTTGAATCAGAAAAAATTGTAGGGGGATTTAGTATGAAACAAGGAGATCAAATGGATGAATCGATGGACATGGACCACTCTAAACATGAACAGCATGAAATGAGCGGACACGACCATCACGATATGAACCATGGAATGAACGGGCATGATCATCACGAGATGGATCATGGGGGAATGGATCATTCGATGCATATGGGAAATTTCAAACAGAAGTTTTGGCTCTCACTTGTTTTGTCGCTTCCAATCATCATTTTCTCACCCATGATGGGGATGCAGCTGCCGTTCCAATTTACCTTTCCCGGCTCTGAATGGGTCGTCTTAGTTTTAGCGACCATTCTTTTCATTTATGGTGGAGAGCCCTTCTTAAGCGGCGCCAAAATGGAATTGAAAATGAAGAGCCCAGCTATGATGACGCTGATCGCCATGGGGATTTCAGTAGCGTATATTTATAGTTTGTACTCGTTTATTGCCAACAAGGTCAATCCTCATGAGCATGTGATGGATTTCTTCTGGGAGCTGGCAACGTTGATCGTGATCATGCTTTTAGGACACTGGGTAGAAATGAGTGCCGTTTCCAATGCCAGCAATGCGTTGAAGAAATTGGCGGAATTGCTGCCAGATGAAGTAAATAAGATCGACGTGGACGGTTCGACAAGTAAAGTGAAGCTGCAAGATATTCATTCCGGCGATCTTTTGCTTGTTCGTGCGGGAGATAAGATGCCGACGGATGGTGAGATTATTAAGGGTTCCACCATTGTTGATGAATCAGCTGTGACTGGTGAATCAAAAGGTGTTCAGAAAAATGTCGGTGATACGGTCATCGGCGGTTCAGTCAATGGCGACGGTACGATCCGAGTAAAAGTAACCGGAACAGGCGAAGACGGCTACTTAGCAAAAGTTATGACGATGGTGCAGCAAGCCCAACAAGAAAAATCGAAATTAGAATCGATTTCTGATAAGGTAGCTAAATGGTTGTTCTATATTGCTTTAGCTGCTGGTATCTTGACGTTTATCGCTTGGCTGATCGTAGCAGATCTGCCGCAGGCGTTGGATCGGATGGTGACAGTTTTCGTGATTGCTTGTCCTCATGCCTTAGGGCTGGCGATTCCGTTAGTTATCGCTCGTTCCACTTCGTTAGCGGCTAAAAACGGTTTGCTGTTAAAAAGCCGTCAAGCCTTGGAACAAGGAAATCAACTGGATTATGTCTTTTTAGATAAAACCGGAACCTTAACAGAAGGCAAGTTCACCGTGACTGGCGTGGAAGCATTGGCTGAGATGGATAAGACCGAAGTGCTGAAATATATCGGTGCTTTGGAAAGTCAGACCAACCATCCATTAGCTGTTGGTGTCATGAATTATTTGAAATCTGAAAGCATCGAGTCTTATCAAGCGCAAGATGTTTCGACCTTGAAGGGCATCGGAGTAAGCGGAACGGTAGAAGGCCATCAAGTCATCCTTGCTAATCAGAAGGAAGTTGAAAAACGTCAATTAAACTTTGATCAAGAGAAATTGAAGGATTATCAAGCTCAGGGAAATACGATTTCTTTCTTGTTGATCGATGATCAGCTGATCGCTTTCTTTGCAATGGGCGATACATTAAAAGCTCAAGCACAAGACTTTATCAAGAAGCTGCGGGATGTTGGGATCGAACCGGTCATGCTGACTGGCGATAATCAAGCTGCCGCCAAAGCCATTGCTGACTATTTAGGGATCAAAGAGTTTTACAGCGAGCTGCTGCCGGATGATAAGGAAAAAATCATCAAAGAGTATACTGATAAAGGTAAAAAAGTCATGATGGTAGGCGACGGAATCAACGATGCTCCTGCTTTAGCCAGAGCTTCTATCGGAATGGCGATCGGAGCAGGAACCGACATTGCGATTGATTCGGCTGATGTGGTCTTGACCAACAGTAATTTGCCGGATATTTTAAAATTCGTTCGTTTGGCGAAAAAGACCCATAGCAAAATGATCCAAAATCTTTGGTGGGGAGCTGGCTATAATATTTTAGCGATCCCACTAGCTGCCGGAGTTCTAGCTCCGCTGGGCATTCTTTTGAGTCCTGCGGTTGGCGCGATTTTAATGTCCTTAAGTACCATTATTGTGGCAATCAATGCCATGACACTAAACGTCTGAGTAAATCAGGCGTTTTTTTCTTTATTATTCAGAAAAATATTAGATAAAATTGTCAATAATTTGTGTTATTTTTAAATAAGAAGAATTATAAAGAATAGAAAAGAGGACATAGGGCATGATTTGGCAATTTATAACCAGAAAGAAAAATCAACGACAGTTACAAATAATTAGCTTATTAAAGGACGAAAAATATACAGCGACTGAATTGACCAAGCACATAAAGACTAGTCGAAGAACGGTTTTGCGCTATATTGAAGAACTGGAGCAGGCAGGATATATTTCAAAAGGAAAATATTACCAGATCGCCTGGCAATACCAAGCAAGGTATCCAGAACTGTATCGAAAAGTTTTGATGTCTGATCCGCGTTTTCAACTTTTTCGAAAATACCTGTGGGGACAGGCTTCTGAGAAAATCAATTATGCAAAGTTTAAAAGACTGAATTATCATTTGACTAGCCTGAATCTTGTGGCAAATCGTCAAACCGGCAGCTTATTGGGTGAGATTGGTTTAATTTTTTTATTGCAGCTGCGCTATTTAAGGGATTTCTATTTTTTTGAAGAACGAGAGATTTATCAGCAGATGGATGATTATTATCGAAATTATCCGGGGACTCTAATTGATAAGGCACTGTTTCCAGATGAGACGATGATCGAAAACTTTATTGACGAATTCGGTATCCAACCGAAGTTTGCCAAATTTTTCTTCTTTGATCATCTGCGCTATCATTTTCAGCTCTTTGCTGATTTTTATCAGTGTCACCGAGAGCATCGAACTGATTTATATCTGGAAGTAAAGCAAGCGAGTAAAATTATTAAAGAGATGCTTGCTTGGGAAAGCGAAGTGTTGAAATTCACTGTGACGGTTAAGCTTTTCGATCTGCTTTTTGGGATCCATCAAGGGCTTCCGTTAATAGTTTTTAATCTAAAATGGGAGCAAGGAGTCGTCGCGGAGATTTATTATCGACTTAGTAAGGAATTAAAGCGGGAGATTCCAATATTAAGTAATTGCCGAATAGATGAATTGGCGCTGGCTTTGAAAAATATTATTTTTACGAGTTATCAGGTAACGTTGACGATGACACCTAATTTGGACTCTACTTTCTTGATTCAGGAACGGTATGAAAAATTTATAGCATCTAAATAAGGAAAATAAGATCAAGATTTTTCTTCAAGAAAGGTTATGCTATAATGATGAAGACTACGTAGAGGCTGCCGTTCACGTTCGCGCGTTTACGGTACTTTCGCGTACTTAGAAAAATGACATACAAGAAGAAAATAGAATTTGGCTCTTTCGTTTGAGAGGCTATTAAATAGGAGGAGAGCAGAGTGGGATTACGAAAATTAGATGTTCCGACATCTTCGATTACTGAAGTAAAAAAATCACCAATGGATGTTTTTGCTCAAGCTCGTAAAGCAGAGACCGGTGTTTATATCTTTAACCGTGAAAAAATTGCTGGTGTGATGCTGACGAAAGAACAGTATGAAGCCTTGGTGGAGGAATTGAATACTTTACGCGATACCTTATATCAACCAGTGGAACGGGAATTACCAGTTCCAGAAGAATTAGAAGAGCTGGCAACCGCATTGAGAACTACCTTAGCAAAAGGGTCAGTTATTTCCGCCCGCTATTTGGATGAACGAATGGTGGCGACCGGATTCATTACCAAGAAAACCGGCTTTGGCGGTGTGACGGAAATGATGAAAGAATTGGAAGATAGCGGAAAAATCATTTATCAATTGCGTCGTCGCGAGCACAACAAAGTGATTTATGCTGAGATTTTCGGCGAACCCCAAGAGTTCCAACGAGGCTCAGCCGACAAATTGATGATCCGCAAAGTAAATCTGATTGAACGATAGACAGCGTGTGCTGTCTATTTTTTTGCCAGTTTTACTTCCTGCTTTAGCAGGTTAGTAAAATGGTATGCGTACGAAAACAAAAGAATTTTTTACGTTAGAAAAAATTCATTCATCACCAATGAGTTAGCTGCGAGTTCCACTTCGTACTTTTAGTACGATTAGTGAAATCGTATGCGTGGTCAAAATAAAACTCATTTTTCCCAAAGAAAAATGAATTCTCAAATCCGAACTAGCTGCCAGTTTTACTTCCTGCTTCAGCAGGTTAGTAAAATGGTATGCGCACGAAAACAAAAGAATTTTTTACGTTAGAAAAAATTCATTCATCACCAGTGAATTAGCTGCGAGTTCTACTTCGTACTTTTAGTACGATTAGTGGAATCGTATGCGCAGTGAAAATAAGACTCATTTTTCCCAAAGAAAAATGAATACTCAAATCCGAACTAGCTGCCAGTTATTCTGCACGCTTTAGCAGGTTAGTAAAATGGTATGCGTACGAAGATCAGGCTTTTTTCGGTTTTTGAAAAAAGCTTCCTTTCCTATGAGCTAGCTGGCCTGATGATTAGTCAAATCATCAATACGGCAAATGGAATCGCATAGGCAGTGAAAATAGAACTAGCTATCAGCTGCTAGTTCTATTTTGCGTGATGCAAAAGAATTTTTCGAAAATAAGCAGCTGCCGTTTTACAACAAATTAAATCTGTCTGCTTAAATTCCTTTTATATTCAGCATGATTAATTGTCTATGAACAGACGTTCGGTTATAATGGATAGAGAATGAATCATAGGAGAGGAGGCGAGTTGGATGGCTGAATTAGTGTTTCCATTGAAAAATGATACGTCGCGAAAAATTATTCATATCGATATGGATGCCTTTTTTGCCTCCGTGGAAGAGCGGGACGATCCTGAATTAGCGAAGCATCCGCTGGTGATTGCTCGCCATCCTTCTGATACGGGCGGAAAAGGGGTCGTGACGACGGCCAATTACAAGGCGCGGGTCTACGGCATCCACTCGGCGATGAGCGCCCAGAAGGCCTATGAGCTGTGTCCGCAGGCTATTTTTAAACCTGGGGATCATGAAAAATACAGCGCGGTCTCAAAACAAGTACGGGAGATTTTTCATCGGTACACCGACATCATTGAGCCGGTCTCAATCGATGAAGCGTATCTTGATGTTACGGAAAATAAAATCGAGGCTCGCTCTGCTATAAAGATTGCTCGAATGATCCAACAGGATATCTGGCAGGAGCTGCAGCTGACGTGTTCTGCTGGTGTCAGCTATAACAAATTTTTGGCCAAGCTGGCTTCTGACTACCAAAAGCCTAGAGGGATGACCGTGATTTCACCTGAAGCGGCGGTGGTCTTTTTGAAGCGGCTGCCGATCGAAAAGTTTCATGGCGTGGGCAAAAAGACGGTGCCGAAGATGAATGACTTGGGTATTTTTACAGGCGCGGATCTTTATGAAAAAAGTGAAATGTTTTTGATCCAGCAGTTTGGTAAGATGGGTTATTCGCTATATCGGAAGGTGCGGGGGATTCATGACTCGCCGGTAAACATTACTCGCGAACGCAAATCGGTCGGCAAAGAGCATACTTACGGTCGTCCGTTAGCAACTGATGATGAGGTGTTGAGTCAATTGCGGCAGCTAGCGGAAAAGGTTGAAAATTCATTGAAGCGGGTCCAGCGTCATGGCAAAACAGTGGTGGTTAAGATTCGCTACGCCGACTATACGACAATCACGCGGCGTGTGACATTTCCGTATTACATAGAAAAGAAGGAAGAGTTGTTTTCTCAAGCGAGTTTGATTTGGGAAGAAATCGGCGGTATAGAAAAAGGAATCCGATTAGTCGGTATTACCGTGACTAATCTAGATCCCGTTGCATTTGAAAATATTGTGTTGCCATTATGGGAGGAGCGATCAAATTAGGTCGCTCTTTTTGATTTGTTCAAAGGCTTTTTCTGAGTCATGAAGCTTTTCCCAGATTACAACTTCGCCTTTAGCCAGTGATTTTTGAACATCGATGATCCGCTGATTCGAGCTGCCGCGAAATTGCAGCATCAGGTTTTTCTTGGAGAGCTCAAAGCGGCCATCCACTAGAATATCGATCTTGCTTAACATTTCTAACTTGTCTTCGCTGTCTAACAGCAGCTCCTCAAAGGTATAACCGCTCCAAGACCAAATATCCTTCGTGTTGCCAAATTCAGCTCGAATCCGATCGATCACCTTCAAGCAGACTTGCGTATTTAAGAAAGGTTCGCCGCCTAAGAAGGTCACGCCCTGCACATAGTCATGAGCTGTGTCCTTAATCAGCTGATCTTCGATTTCTTGGGTGAAGGGTTTGCCGTAACGGAAATTTTGCGAAGCAGCGTTGAAGCAGCCTTCGCAGGCAAAGGGACAGCCGCTGACGTAAAGACTGTTGCGGACGCCTTCACCATCGACAAAGTTGAAGGCTTTATAATCAGCGATATAATGTTGGCTTAGTTCACTTGCCAGCCATTCTTTTGGTTTAGGATTACGCATATTTTTCACCTTTCAAGTAAAACAGGGAGCGGCAAAGAGCGCCGTCCCTGTCTTTTTTTATTCTTCGCTTAGATGAGTAAGCTTTCTATTTCATGTGTTTTACACGTGAAGCGATTTCTTCATGACGACCGTGAACCATTGGACGTGCTTGAGGATTTCCAAGATAGCCGCAAGTTCGTTTCACTACGTCGCAAGATTTTGGATCGTGATTGCCGCATTGCGGGCATTCAAAACCGCGCTTGGTTGGTTTGAAGTCGCCTTCGAAACCACATTCGTAGCAGTGATCGATTGGAGTATTTGTTCCTAGATAAGCGATCCGATCATAGCCGTAGTCCCAAACAGCTTCCAATGATTTTGGATTTTGCTGCAAGACAGGGTATTCACAGTAGTGGATAAAGCCGCCGGAACAATATTTAGGATAATCTTTTTCAAAGTCTAATTTTTCAAAAGGTGTTGGATTTTTACGAACGTCGTAATGGAAACTATTTGTATAGTAGTCTTTGTCCGTAATGTTCTCAACGACACCGAAACGTTCAGTATCTAAACGGCAGAAACGGTCGGTCAAGCTTTCACTTGGTGTTGAGTAAACACTGAAGTGATAGCCGTATTCGTTGCCCCAAGCATCCGCGTGTTCTTTCAAGTCTTTCATGATGTCTAACGTGAAGTCTTTCGCTTCTGCGTTGTCTTCCCATTCGCCGCCGTAAAAGACGCTAGCGACTTCGTAAAGACCGATATAGCCTAAAGAGATAGTTGCGCGTTTGTTTTTGAATAATTCATTGACTGCGTCAGTGCGTTTCAAGCGTTTGCCGAATGCGCCGTATTGATAAAGAATCGGTGCATTTGCAGGTGTTGCTTCTTTACAACGATCAATTCTAAAGACTAACGCATCTTTGGCGATTTGCAGACGTTCTTCTAGTAATGTCCAGAATTTTTCTTTGTTGCCGCCAGATTCCAAGGCGATCCGTGGCAAGTTCAAAGTAACAACCCCAAGGTTCATTCGGCCAGCATTGACTTCTTCACCTTGTTCATTTTTCCAGCCTTGCAGGAATGAGCGGCAGCCCATTGGCACTTTGAAGCTGCCAGTGAGTTCGATCAATTTATCGTAGTTCAAGATATCTGGATACATCCGTTTTGTTGCACATTCTAACGCCAGTTCTTTGATATCGTAGTTTGGATCGTTTGGTTCTAAGTTCGTGCCGCGGCGTAAAGTAAAGATCAATTTAGGGAAGATCGCTGTGCGTTTTTCACTGCCTAAACCTTCGATCCGGATTTGTAAGATCGCTTTTTGGATCTCGCGTTCGAACCAATCTGTCCCCAGCCCGAAGCCAAGTGATGTGAATGGTGTTTGTCCGTTTGAAGTAAATAGGGTATTGATCTCATATTCTAAGCTTTGCATCGCATCGTAAATGTCTTTACGGGTTTTTTGTTTGGCAAAAGCTTTTTGTTTAGCAGGATCATCGATCCATTCTTCTGCATCTTTTAAGTGTTTATCGTAATTTAGGCGCGCAAAAGGAGCTAACAGCTCGTCAGTACGGTCCGCCGAACAGCCGCCGTATTGGCTTGAAGCCACGTTGGCGATGATTTGAGAAATTTGGGCAGTCGCCGTTTGGATCGATTTAGGACTTTCGACCTCCGCATTACCGATTTTAAAGCCGTTGTTTAACATGCCTTTGAAGTCAATCAAACAGCAGTTAGTCATTGGAGTATATGGATGGTAGTCCAAATCATGATAATGGATGTCGCCTTTTTGGTGAGCGTTCGCTACATGAGGCGGCAACATTTTTAAACCGATCGATTTGCCGACGATCCCAGCAGTCAAATCACGCTGTGTGTTAAAAACATCACTATCTTTATTAGCATTTTCGTTCACGACCGTTTGATCCTTATTGATCAGTTTGCCGATCGTAAAGTTGATATCGGTCGCTTTGCTGCGTTGGAAGTCGCGGCGCGTCCGGTAATTGATATATTCTTCCGCTAATTCATACTCGTTATGTTCTAATAATATATGCTCCACGATGTTTTGGATTTCATAGATTTTGATATCGCTAGTAAAACGTTCTGAAATTTCTGCATCTACGCGTTCAACAATTGACTGGATACGTTCATGAGTCAATGGGTCAACTGATCCTTTAATTTTTGTTTCGGCTTTGATCAAGGCATCGTAAATTTTTTGGTCATCAAATGCTGTGTGACGACCATCACGTTTTACGACCTTAATATTTTTTAGCGACGGTTGATATTCGTTGATCAACGAGTCTTTTGTGTGGATTTCCATCATTGCAAGCAGCTCCATTTCCTTTAAAGTTCATTATCAATCATATAGTATTTTTGATGTGGTTGCAACGATATATAGTATTATTTTTCCGATAAAAAAGAAAAACACACCATATATAGTGTGTTTGTTTACTGAAAGATAAAAGAAAGCTGATAAGGACAAGCTTCCAGATAAAATAAAATAACTGAAAAATATTTTTTCTAAAAAGTGAAAAATTTGTAAGGTTATTGAAGGTCGTTTCACATAGGAAACCACCTCAAATATGATACCATAAAAGAAAAAATTTAGATGTTACAAATAGATTTCATTCTAAGTTTTTATCAGGCTTTTTGCTGATGACAATCAGTTAACTGGTGATGCAAGAGGAAAATCTGATTATTTTTGGTTAAAAATAAGTAATTAAAGCCGATGCAGGAGGAGACTAATGGGAACAATTATCAATGTGCAGCATCTTAGTAAAAGTTACGGCACGCGAAATAATAAAGTAAATGTCTTGAATGACCTGAACTTCACTGTCGAAAAAGGGGAATTTGTCGGCATTATGGGACCGAGCGGAGCGGGCAAAACCACTTTGATGAATATTCTTTCAACGATTTTATTGCCGACGATGGGCTCGGTCAAAATCGCAGGAGCAGACATTACCCAGATGCGGGAGAGTCGTTTGACGGATTTTCGACGGGAAAAGCTGGGCTTCATTTTTCAAGATTTTAATTTGATCGACAGTTTGACAGTCAAGGACAATATTATCTTGCCGCTGACTGTCAGTAAATTATCGAATGAGGAGATCGAAGAACGGGTGCTTCGTTTGACGAGAATCTTAAAGATTGAACATATTTTATCGCGCTATCCGGAAGAAATCTCGGTGGGACAACAGCAGCGGACAGCGGCGGCCCGTGCGCTGATCAGCAAGCCGCTGGTCTTATTCGCGGACGAGCCGACCGGATCTTTGGATTCCAAAGCTGCGACGGAATTTTTAAATTATTTGGATGATGTTAATCTTCATGAGGATACGACAATCTTAATGGTGACTCATGATCCTTACACGGCTAGCTATTGCAATCGGGTTTTGTTTATTAAAGATGGCCGTTTCTTTTCAGAGATCGTTCGGCGTTCTTCCCGCAAGGATTTTTTTGAAAAGGTGATCGATATGCAGGCGACGATCGGCGGGGGAGGCAAGGCCAATGCTGATTAGAATCATTTGGCGGGGCTTCAAAAAACAATTATCGAATTATTTGATCTTTTTCTTCAGTCTGATTTTTGCGGTTATGGTTTATTATTCCTTTACTGCGATGACCTACGAGCAGCCATTGATCCGCAGTGCCGGGAAAAATACTCAGCTTGTGGGAATGCTGGGCTTTGGCAGCTTCGCGGTTGTTTTGATTCTGCTCTTTTTTATGGCGAATACCAATCGTTTCTTCATAGAAAATCGTCGCAAGGATATTAGTATTTTTCATCTATACGGTTTGAATTACTATCAAATCTGTCTCTGGTTCATTTTAGAGATATTCTTTATCGGACTTTTTTCCTTTGTGATTGGGATTGGACTAGGGGTCTTATTGTCCAAGCTCTTCAGTATGATCTTGGTGAAGGCGATGGATCTGCCGCTGCAAGTGCATTTCTTTTTTTCAAGTGATGCGATCGTAGACACGGGCTTAGTGGTGCTGTTTATCCTAGGGGTCGTCTCATTGCAGATTCTTTGGCTGGTATCGGGATATAAGTTCTCTCATCTGAAAAAGCTTCAGCTGCGTAAGATACGGGCGATGCAGGTGTCAACGTGGAAAAAAATTGTTGGGCTGATCGGTGCCTTGTTTTTACTGGGGGGCTGGGGGATGGCCTTGGCTTATATCGTATTATCCCGCAAAGCAAGTAATTATTTTGGTTTGATTCAAGGAAGCGGCTTATTGATGGGAACGATTTTTCTTTTATGTGTGCTGGGCAGCTACTTGTTTTTTGCCTTTACCTTACGCTGGTACAATTCCTATCGCCCAAAACGCTTGAATAAAAACCTCGGTATGCTGTCTCGCAGTGAATGGCAGCTGCGTTTGTTTACGGAGTGGCGCTTCTTAGGCTCTATCACGGTTGCGTTGGGTTTGGCGTTGGCAATTTTAGGCGGGATGGCGGCGATTGCTTCATTGGAGATGCGCTCCGTCAATGAAATTGCTCCAGCTTCTTTGATGATTACTCGAGAAAGCTATCAGAAAATTGCGCCGAAGCTGCAAAGCGTGGCACCCTATCAACGGCAATCCTTAAACTTTAAAGCTCTTCCGGCGAAGCAAAGTGTTGAAATTTCTGGTGAGGGGATTGATTCGCAGCCAGAGATCATGGACATGATTTCTCTGTCTGACTATCAGGCGTTTCAAAAGCTCAATCCAACCTTGCAAGACATCCATTTAAAGACAGCAAATTCGACCGTGGTCTTAAGTTCTTATCAACGTTACTTGAAGGAATATACTCATTACAGCAAGATCATTTACTTGAAGGATCGGAAGTTGGATGTCCAAAAGATTTATCCGAACTTTTTTGGTGATACGAACCTGCGTTACGGCACTGGAATGATCGTGGTCTCGGATGAGTTGTTCAATGAGACTCCCGGCTTGGCGTATACCGTTGAGGCGATTGACGTAAAGAATAAAAATGAAGAAAAGCTTAATCGGCTGATTCGCCAAAACTTGAAGGGGGATTGGGATTTTCCGATCCACTACACATTGTCTTGGAAACATCAACGGGTCATCGGTGAGATCAATGAAGGAGAAGGTCCGAAAAAGGACGGTTCCACGATTTATCGTTCAGAATATACCTCACACCAAGAAATTTATCGGCGAACTCGCAGCAGTATGGGTCTGGTTCTATTCGTGGCTACATTTGTCACGGCGACCTTCATTATTTCGACGGCCAGTATGGTAAGCTTGCGCCAGCTCTCAGAGTTTAAGCAGAAGAAAAAGAAGTATGCACTGCTGCGGCAGCTGGGGATTCCCAACAAAACGATCTATCAAGAAATCAAAAGAGAAAATCGTGTAGTCTTTTTCATCCCAGCCATCTTAGCATTGATTCACAGTGTATTGGCCCTTTCGGTGATCTCCCATATTGCGCAAAATGCGGATTATGGATTTGTTTACCTGTTTTGCGGATTGATGCTCGTTGTTTATGCGTTGTTTTATGGAATATCTTGTGTCTATCAAAAAAAATTACTTTAGGAATATCTTAATGGGAGCTGCTAATTAGTTTTAGCAGCTCCTTTTTTTGATGCTCTATTTTTAAATTGGTCTGGTACGAACCTCGTGGAATCAACCTTTTGACTGCGCTGTAAAATATATTGTCAAGCATGTGACAAAACTGTTCGTTTGGAAGCGGTATATGTAAGGGGAACAAATGGTAGATTTTTACCAACGTTCTATAATGATGACAAAAGTAAAAAGGAGAGGGCGATCAGATGAAAGATTTTTTTAAACGCCCCGCTACTCGGTACTGGTTAAGTTTTACTGGAAAGACGATTTTCTACTTTGCCGTCCTTTTAATTCTCGTTTACTTATACCATTACAAGAGTATTCAAGGCGGTAATTTTATCTATAACGAATTTTAGCAAGAGTTCGTTCTTGAACCGAACGGAGGGACATTCATGGAAAATATCATTACAACCATTGACCAATGGGCCAGTGAAAAATCTGAGGCCATCGCTTATCAATCAGAAACAACAGCCTTCAGCTATCAAACCTTGCGGCAATGGTCAGACAATTTAGCACAATATTTAAATCGTACAACAGCGGCTCAAACACCGATCGTTGTGTTTGGCGAGTTGGAATTTGAAATGATCGCTAGTTTCCTAGGCGCGGTCAAAAGCGGCCATGCCTACATTCCCATCGAATCGAATACGCCATTAGATCGAATCCAATTGATTCTTGAGGTGGCACAGCCGGCAATGGTCTTAAGTGTGCTGCCTTGGCCAGAGGAAATCGCAGCTGAGGTTCCAATTGTGACAACGAAGGAACTTGCTGAGATTTTTACGACAGAGCAAGGACAAGCAGCGTTGCAGCCAGTCACAGGTGATGAGACCTTTTATATTATCTTCACCTCTGGAACGACAGGTGTGCCTAAGGGAGTCCAAATCAGTCACAAAAATCTATTGAGCTTCACGAATTGGAATCTGAAGGATTTTGGAATCGAGTCAGGGATGCGTTTTTTATCACAGGCACCTTATTCTTTTGATTTGTCCGTTATGAGCGTGTATCCCGCACTTTGCAGTGGCGGTACCTTGATTCCGATGGAAAAAGCCGTGATCAATGACTTCAAGAAATTATTTGGTTTTTTGCCAAAATTGGCTTTGGAAGTGTGGGTCTCAACACCGTCATTCATGGATATTTGTTTGATGGAAAAAACCTTTGATGGTGAACATGTACCATCATTGAAGATTTTTCAATTCTGCGGCGAAGAGCTGCCGCGTAAAACTGCGGAGGAATTGCTGCGGCGCTTCCCAAATGCGAAAGTCTTCAATACCTACGGGCCGACAGAAGCAACGGTTGCGATGACGCAAATCGAAGTGACAGCAGAAGTGCTAGCCAAATATGATCGTGTGCCGATCGGCTATGTCAAAGAAGATACCGAAGTCTTGATCTACGATGAAGATCGACAAGCAGCCGCTGGCGAAGCAGGCGAGATCATCATCAAAGGACCAAGTGTTTCGAAAGGGTATATGAACAATCCTGAAAAAACGGCAGCGGCCTTTTTCGAGATTGATGGCGTTCCTGCTTATCATACAGGGGATGCTGGCCGACTGCAGGAAGATGGCTTGCTGCTGTATGAAGGTCGGATTGATTTTCAAGTGAAATTACATGGCTTCCGAATCGAATTGGAAGACATCGATCATCATTTGGAAAAAGTCTCCTACGTGAAGCAGGCGACGGTCGTTCCAAAATATCAAGATCACAAGGTTCAACAATTAGTCGCTTATGTAGTCGCTAACGATAACGACTTTGAGAAAGCTTACCAATTAACTAAGGCAGTCAAAGAAGAATTGGCGGAAGGGGTCATGGAGTACATGATTCCGCAAAAATTTGTCTATGTGGAGCAATTACCGCTGACGGCAAACGGCAAAATCGACCGCAAAAGACTGATCAACGAGGTGAATAGCTGATGTTGATTCCTCACATGGTACCTTATGCTTCACCGATTTATTTTACTCTCTTGATTGTGACCCTGCTGCCGCTGATTTTGAGCTTACTGATTCGCGGCAAGCGGATCGGCTGGTATCAGTCAGTGATTACACTGTTCTTTCTCTACATCTCTTTTGGCGGAAGTGATTATCGCCAAGGACTGGCGTTGATTGGCTATGTAATCTTTCAAAGTATATTAGTTTGGTGCTACAACCACTATCGCAAAAACAAGAATCAAGCCGGCGTTTTTTACTTCGCAGTATTTTTAAGTATCTTGCCCTTGATTCTGGTCAAAGTAACCCCTTTTATGGATGGACAAAATTCCATCTTCGGTTTTCTAGGGATCTCGTACCTGACCTTTAAATCAGTCCAGATCATCATGGAAATGCGCGATGGCATGATCAAGGAATACAGTCCTTTGAACTATATTAAGTTCTTGCTGTTCTTTCCAACGATCTCCTCAGGTCCAATCGATCGCTATCGTCGGTTTGAAAAGGACTTGAAGGAACCGCCGGCACCGGAAAAATACGTCGATCTATTAGGTGCGGGTGTCCATGACATTTTTGTCGGATTTTTATATAAATTCGTGATCGGTTATTACTTCGGTCAAGTGCTGCTGCCAATCGTTGATCGGATGGCGATGCACCATGGCGGTATTTCATGGGGCTTAGTCGGCTATATGTATGTCTATAGTATGTATTTATTCTTTGACTTTGCCGGTTACAGCTTATTCGCAGTCGGTACCAGCAAGTTGATGGGCTACGAAACACCGCCTAACTTCAACAAGCCGTTCTTAGCATGGAACATTAAGGAATTCTGGAATCGTTGGCACATGACCTTGTCCTTCTGGTTCCGTGATTACATCTATATGCGCTTGATGTTCACTTTGCTTAAAAAGAAAACCTTCAAGAGCCGGATCGTGGCCTCAAATGTTGGCTACTTTGCTTTGTTTTTGATCATGGGCGTCTGGCACGGTTTGACTTGGTATTACATTTTATACGGCTTCTACCACGCCGCTTTGATTTGCTTGACCGATGCGTGGCTGCGCTTTAAAAAGAAACACAAGAAACAGCTGCCATCTAATAAATTTACCCATGCGTTGGCGATTTTCTTAACCTTCAACGCCGTCTGCTTGAGCTTTTTAATCTTCTCAGGCTTTTTGGATAAATTATGGGTTCATACTATTTTTCTAATGCACTAAACAATTAACTAAAAAACGAAATGGAGCGATTAATATGGAAGACACATTATTCAGTATTTTAGAAGATATTACAGGAACAGATGAAGTGAGAGATAATCCCGAGGTGGATCTGTTTGAAGAAGGGTTGATGGACTCTTTAGCAACGGTTCAATTATTAGTGGAAATCGAAGGACAATTAGGCGTACAAGTTCCTGTTTCAGAGTTTGACCGCGCTCAATGGAACACACCAAACAAAATCATTGAACAAGTGAAAGCCCTGCAAGCTTAATGAAAAAGAAACTCTTCGGTATCTTTGGGCCGATTCTTTTAGCGGCAGCGTTATTGGTTCTTCTGTTTTTTTCACCATTCAAAATCAACAGCAATGACCCGAAGCTGATCAAAGCAGCTTCAAGTTCGATGGCGGGAAATGTTTTGCGGGGGAACAGTATCACAAAAGAAGCTCTAAGTACCGATAATTATGTACCGTTTTTCGGTTCGTCTGAATTGAGCCGGATCAGTCCCTTTCATCCATCGGTCTTAGCCGAAAAATACGATCGAGGCTACACTCCCTTTTTGATGGGGGCACCCGGAACGCAGTCATTGACTCAGTTTATGATGATGCAGTCGTTGGGAAATGATTTGAAGGATCGAAAAGTCGTATTCATCATTTCTCCGCAATGGTTTGTTAAAAATGGGATCAAACGAGATTACTTTGATGCCTATTATTCCCCAGAGCAAACCTTGAATTGGCTGTTAAATCTGAAAAAAGTCCAAGCCAGCGATAAATATTTAGCACAGCGTTTGACTCATTATGGAGTGGTAAGAAAAGATGAACGTTTAGAACGAATGCTGGATGCGGTTAGGGCGGGCAAACTGCCTGATCAAACCGATGTGACTTTCAGTAAGTTAAAATTGAACATGCTGGAACGAGAAGATGAGCTGTTCAGTACCATCGGGATGCTCAGCAAACAGGCTGAGATCGATAAAAGTGTAAAAGCATTGCCTGAAAATTATAATCCTGATGAATTGGATACTTTAGCCGATCGTTTAGGCGAACGGGCGACCCAAGGAAATGAATTCGGTATTCAACGACGTTTCTACCACAAACGGATCAAACCACATATGAATCGTTTTGCGGATTCACAAAAGAATTGGGATTATCGTTTTTCACCTGAATTCTCGGATTTTCAATTGGCATTGGATCAATTGGCAAAAGAACATGCGGACGCTCTCTTTATTATTCCGCCGGTCAATGGCCGCTGGGCAAGATTCACAGGACTTTCCAAAGAGATGCTGCAGCAGTTCTCCGATAAAATCAAATATCAATTGACTTCGCAAGGATTCAACAATATCGCTGATTATACCGACCAAGACAACACGCCGTATTTCATGCAAGATACGATTCACTTAGGCTGGAAGGGCTGGTTGGCAGCGGATAAACAAATCGCTCCCTTCTTGCAAGACCGCAAGTCGCAAGCTGAGAGCTATCAAATCAATAATCCATACTTTTTGAGTAAGGAATGGCAGGAAATGAATCCAGCTGAGATCAAATAAAACAGCGGCAAACACCAAATTTTGGGTGTTTGCCGCTGTTTTTTCTTAGCTAGTATTTGCGGATTAGTGGGGGCGTATAATTTCTGATGAATTGCTCGATCTCAGTTAATGAATTAGAAAATAGGGTCTTATTTCGATCTTCTGAAGTTAGGAAATTATTTTCAACCATGCTGTCATACAAGTTTTTTAACGGATCGTAAAAGCCCTTTTCATTGAATAGGACACATGGATTGGCGTTTTGACCAACTCTTGCCCAAGAGATCATCTCTGTGATTTCTTCCAATGTTCCTGGTCCGCCAGGCAATGCGACGCAGGCATCGCCTAGATCCAGCATTTTTTGTTTCCTTTCAGACATTGATTGAACGACATGCATTTCTGTCAAGCTTGGATGCGCTAGCTCCCTTTCTATTAAAAAGGTTGGAATAACTCCGATAGCTTTGCCATTGTTACTTAGGACAGAATCGGCAATCGTTCCCATCAACCCAGCTTTTCCCCCTCCATATACCAACGTGTGCTTGTTTTCTGCAATCCATTCACCAAATCTTTCTGTTGCTTGTTGATAGATAGGATCATTGCCGCTTCCGGCACCACAATAAACGATAATATTCAAAAAAGTTCCTCTCTTTCATTTTTTCTGATAGTAGTATATCATACGAAACAGAACGTGAGTTCGAAGAAAGGATTCTGGAGGGATTTTTTGGATATTAAGGAGTATCAGGCGTGGATTGGTGAGTTTTATAAGAAAAGAGATTGGTATCAATACGAACCATTTATCCGATCCAATTTTTTAACAGAGGAGGTTGGAGAGGTTTGCCGAGCTATTCGCACGATTGAAATAGGCCGTGATCGACCAGATGAGGAAGAGTCAGAGCATTCACAAGCAATTGAGAATTTGACTGAAGAATTGGGGGATGTTTTAGATAATCTTTTCATCATAGCCGATAAATACAACATTTCTTTACAGGAAATAATGGCGAACCATAAACAAAAATTGGAACAGCGTTACGACAACTAACTGTCTGACTTTTTTGCAGAAGATCCACTAAAATGAGGCGGATATAGGCAGAAAAAGGTATATGCAACATTCTTAGATGTATCGTTAAAATTTTTTTTTAAATTTTATTTAGCTAAAAAAGTGAAATGCACAAACAAAGTTTTTAACAGTATTCTGACTACTAGCAGTCAAATACTGTTTTTTTTAATAATAAAGACAACTTAATAAAGGTTAAATGGAATCTCCGTAAGCAATGTTTTTTAGTTATTTTAATTAATCCAAAAACTTAATAAGAAAACACTTTTTTTGGATACAGGTGAAATTCTTTATTTCCAATTAAAAAATTCAAACTCGTATTTTTATTTACTTAGAGTTATGATGTTTTTTGAAGATAAGAAAGCGTAAACAAAAGCCAAGGGAGAGAATGATATGAAATCAAACCAACAATCAAAACCATTAACTCAAAGAACTCTATTTGTTATGAAACGGGATCGTTTAGAATCCAGAATCAATATGTATTTCCAACACACACGTGATATAGCCTCTGTCATTGAATATCTTATTGTTGTTATGTTGCGGGACGCACTTAGTTGCAGCGACTTTTCCTTTTTGTGTCGTGATTTAGTCCGAGACTTGTTCATGAACGCTGAACCGAGCGATCTGCTGCGTAAGCATTGCGCGTATTTCAAAGATTATTTTGCAGCGGGCAGCGAGTGGAATCAAGTGAAAGCCCGCTTGTTTAGCAGTCAACAGGAGTATGACCGCTTTTCCAAGGAAGCATGTTTCTATAAAAATATTTTGAATACACCAGCGACTAGGGAGAATGCGAATCCAGATTTGAATCTACGTTTTGTTTCTGTTTTCAAAGATGCGGCGGGAAAAAGACATACGTTGACGATCCAAAATGCGAATGAAAGACGATCAGGGATCGAAGCGATTAGAATGCTGAAAGTATTGACGACTTTGAGTATTTTCAAAACAGCCTCTGGAGTAAAACGCTTTGCTGAATTCGTCAAACTCAATCGACCTGGAGTGAAAGAAACCCTTGAAGAGGAGGAAATGTATGATGAACTGCGGGAGGAGTTTGTTCAAGCTTCAGCAGCCGAAGAAACCGAAGTGAAGACTGTCGAGATCATTGTTCCGCAGGATTTTGATGTAACCAGTTTGAATGAAGCGGAAGTATTGACGTTAGTCCGGGTGGGTCATCCAGAGGTGACAAGTCTGGAGAATCTCCAAGTCCTGTTTGTTGCAGAAGAGCCGGAGGAATCAGCAGAAGTACAAGAGCCGGTCCTTGATCCGCTGCTGGAATCCCCATCTCCGCAACTAGAGCCGAATGACTATTCTTTGGTGAAAGACTCTTCTACGATCGCGGTAGCGAACCCGCCAGAAGCTGATTCGCGGAAAACTAAAAAGCCGAAACTGCTTACGCCAAAGGCTGCTTATGTTCAATCCTTGATCGCAAATAGACAAACGAATACCAAGAAGAGCAGTAATAAAAAGAATAAGAAAAAAGGCAATAATAAGAAGAAAAAAAGGTAGCTGGAGTATTACTGCTGGAACCTGCTTATTTGCTGTGGGGAAGTTGGCACAATAAAAAAACCTAAGGGAAAGCATTCCCTAGGCTATTTCTGCTGATAATTTTTATAATAGAAGATTGCCAATTGGGTGCGGTCGCGCACTTCCAATTTTTCCAGCAGCTGACTGATGTTGTTCCGGACGGTTCCTTCACTTAGGAAAAGCTCTTCGGCAATTTCTTTATTATTTTTTCCATTGGCGACAGCGATCAAGATGCTTTCTTCACGTTCTGATAATTCAATTTGGGAGCGCTTTTGCGGTGTTTGATCAGTCAAGATCGAGGCTAATTTGCCTACAATCTCTGTGCCGAAAACAGTTTGTCCGTTATAAACAGCCTTGATGGCGGGCACGATACTGGCAAGATCTTGTTTGATTAGATAGCCTTTCACACCAATCTGCAAAGCTTCGCGAATGTACTCATCATCGGAAAAAGTCGTCAGCAGCAAAATGACTGCATCAGGAATTTGCTTAAAAATTTCTTTTGCCGCTTCGATTCCTGTGCTTTCGCCCATTCGAATATCGGTTAATAAAACGTCGGGGCGTTCCTGCAAGTACAGCGTCACTGCATCCGAGGCTGAATTTCCTGTGCCAAGAACTTGGATTTCTTCAGATATTTCTAAAATAGTTTTTAACGATTCCGTCACTAACGGATCATCATCTACCACAACAACACGAATCATAGTGTTCCTCCTTGAGTCTTCATTTTCGATCCCTAGCGGCCGAATTTTGTCTATTCCTATCATCAACTTTTTTTGCGAAACGAAGAACGCGCATCCTTTGGCAAAATGACATTGATCATAAAGTTAGTTGGTGTTTGCGAGATATGGAGCTGTCCGCCGATCTGTTCGACCCGCTGACGCATACTTTTTAAACCAATGCCATCACCGCTTTTTTTTGAGAGAGTCCCGTTATCAAGAATTTGCAGGCGGTAAAAAGCAGGCAGTTCATTGAAGGAAAGGGTGATGTTAGTCGCATTGCTATGTTTCATCACATTAGAGAAGGCTTCTTTCATGATCATCAACAAGGTTCTCCCTTGCTCCTGCGGCAAGTTTTGCGGAACATTCCCGCGAAGCTCTATTTCACAATATTGAAAATCAGCGATCAACAGCTCCAAACCTTTTTCAAAGGTTAGCGAGGTCTCATGCAGATCATGAACGCTTTCGCGAATATTATCCATTCCCGTGTGAATCGTCGACTTCAGTTGAGTCAACGGTTTTTTTAATTGTGAACTTTGATTAATGGCTTCGATCGCACCAAGCTGAATGATGGCGCTGGATAATAAATGTCCGACATTGTCATGGATATCGCGGGCGATCCGGTTACGCTCCTCAGAAATCTCTAAGTCAATGAAGGTTTCCTGTGATTGGATCAATTCTTGATTCTTTTGTTTTAACAGCTCTTGTTTTTCCCAACTGTCATCCTTCAGCTGCAACAACGCCTCAGTAACGTCTTCTTGTTTCTTCCCACGCCAAGCCAATAAAATAGCAAAGCAGTTTAAACCAAGAATGAGCAGCCGCTCCGGAAAAGAGTAGGCATCCTGAAATAAAGGGATGAACAGTACAATAACGACCCAACTCCAAATCAACTCTTCCCGCCAAGCAATCCGTAAATTTGCTGGCAGAAAAACCAGCAGCATCGGCCAGAAAAAGCTTAAAATCAATAACGGAAAAACACCCATGGTCTGTCCTAAAGATTTTTCCAGCAGCAACGCTGGGCCGGCCAGCAGGATAGCTGCCAGCAGATACACCACCATTTGCGGCTTGAACCCCTGTTGAAACAGCAGCAAAATACCAATCAATTCTAAAAAGAAAAAATCAACCCAATAATTATTTAAATTTTTCATGGCGGCTCCTAATTCGTATTAATGTAATCATTTTTCAAAAAACGAAAAATGAGTCCGATTCTCATCACGTATACCATCCAGCTAAACATTGTTCTACTAAGCTTGCCGTTATCCAGTGAATTGCTTTTGAGCTACAACAAACTGTGAAAAGCTGGACTGGCATC
Organism: Enterococcus hulanensis; assembly: GCF_005405485.1. GTDB lineage: Bacteria > Bacillota > Bacilli > Lactobacillales > Enterococcaceae > Enterococcus_A > Enterococcus_A hulanensis. Next base: position 216,703 of record NZ_BJED01000006.1, read on the forward strand.
CTAATTCATAATAAAGTAATCATTTTTCAAAAAGCGAAAAATGAGTTTGATTTTCATCACGTATACCATCCAGCTAAACAGAAGTCTAACCAGCGTGCCGATACTGAGTTACTTGCCCTTGAACTTTTGTAAACTGCGAAAAGTTGAACTGGCATTCTAATTCATATTAATGTATTCATTTTTCGAACACACCCGATATCGCTAATTGTCTTAAAATGCAAAATGAACCGCATAAAATGACATTTGTCATTCTATGATTGGCGGAAACTCACTACAACAAAGGTACTGATTTCATTATAGTAAATGTAAGAAGAAAAGGAAAAGGGGTTTTGCAAATGTTGATCGAAATCGAAAATTTAGTTAAACGTTACGGTGATTTCACCGCATTGAATCATTTGAATCTATCAGTTAAAAAGGGTGAGATATTAGGACTATTGGGACCTAACGGGAGTGGGAAGTCTACAACGATCAATTGTGTGCTTTCATTATTGACCTATGATCGCGGATCAATCAAGATCTTTGGAGAAGAGATGGGGCCAGAAAAATATGGCATCAAACAAAAAATCGGTGTCGTACCACAGGAAATCGCATTATTTGAAGAGTTGAACGTGACGGATAATATCAATTATTTCTGTGGACTGTATGTTCAGGAAAAAGCGAAGCGGGAACAATATGTGGAAGAAGTGATCCAATTGGTTGGGTTAGAAGAATTTCGCAAGTTCTATCCTAAGCAATTAAGCGGTGGGTTGAAGCGACGTCTGAATATTGCCTGCGGGATCGTGCATAAGCCGGAATTGATTTTCTTGGATGAACCAACCGTTGCCGTTGACCCGCAAAGTCGAAATAAGATCTTAGACAGCATCAAAGAATTGAATCGTCAAGGGGCGACGATCGTTTACACGACTCATTATATGGAAGAGGTCGAAATTTTGTGCAACCACATCGTGATCATCGACCAAGGTCAAGTAATTGCAGAAGGCAGCAAAGAGCAATTAAAAAATATGGTTCGTGAAAATGAAAAACTGATTATCGAAGTACCTGGATTGACCAAAGAGCAAGTCGCAGAAGTCGGTGCCTTTCCATCGATTTTGGAAGTGAGCTACGATGAAAGCTATTTGCAGATAACGACCAAGGACTTGAAGAAAACCTTGCTGCCGATCTTAAGCTACTTTGAAGCAGAAAAGATCATGTATGCCAATATCCATACCCAAGAAGCAACATTGAATGATGTGTTCTTGGAGATCACCGGAAAAGAATTAAGGGATTAGGGGTGAGAATATGTTTGTTCGTTTATTTATTTATCGTTTGCGTGTCCTGTTAAGAAATCGCAGCCTGCTTTTTTGGACCTTTGCTTTTCCCGTTGTTTTGGGCTTGCTGTTCAATTTGGCCTTTGGCAATCTTGATGAAATAACCGCACTAGAAACATCGAACGTCGGGATCGTTTCTACCGATCAGGACAAAGCAAAACAGTTTGAAGCAGTTTTAAAGGAAATCAAAAATGATGACGAAGTGATTTTCAAAAGCAAAGAATTAACGAAAAAAGAAGCGCAAAAGCAATTATCCGATGACAAAATCTCTGGCTATTTTGAGATCGATGCGAAAAATATCGAGCTGTTCGTCAGTAAAAGCGGCACGCAGCAAACGGTGCTAAAAGAGCTGTTGAATCAATACCTGCAAAATACGGATAAAGTTGAAACGTTGATGGCTTCAGGAGCAGTCCAGCCCCAAGCGATCACTCAGGCGCTAGTGCAAAAAAATTATGTCAAGGATGGTAATGGTACGGGGAATTTCAATTTAAAATCCTTCTACTTCTTTACTCTAGTTGGGATGACAGTGATGTATGGCTTTATGTGGGGATTACGTAATGCCAACGATCAGCAGGCCAATCAATCACCGGAAGGGATGCGGCTATGTTTGATCCCGCGGAATAAACTGCTGGTGTCATTTGCCAATATGTTAGCGAGTCTCGTTCTGTTCTTTGTGCAAGTAACCTTTATCTTAATGTTTTATCGCTTTGTTTATCAAGTCGAGTTTGGCGATCACTGGAATTATATTTTACTCGTCTGCGCTCTGGGTGCCTTTACCACGATCTCCTTTGGAACACTGATCGGTAACGCACTGTCCAAGGTGGATTTCCAGCAAAAAATCTCGATCGGGATCTCGATTTCTATGATCATGAGTTTCTTAGCAGGAATGATGGGCTCGCAATCAATCAAGTATTGGATCGATGTGCATGTGCCTTTGTTGGGCCGAATCAACATCGTGAATTTGATCAGTGAAAGTTTGTACCAGCTTTTCTATTATCAATCACTGAATACGTTCTATCTCAATCTACTCTGGTTAGCTGGTTTTGGCGTTTTGTTTATCCTATTAAATTATTCATTCGAAAGGAAGGTGCAATATGACCACTTATAGAGCAATCCTGCAAATTCTAAAAAAGAATAAAGGCAGCCTTCTTTTGGGGATCATTATTATGGTGGTAATCACGATGTTTTATGCCGGACAGCTGACACAAGACGCAGAGGAATTGACTGGAGCGAAGATCGCGGTTCTTTCAGAAGACGACTCTGCCATTGAAAAAAGTTTTGTCGATTATTTAGGAAAGCAGCACACGATCGTAAAAATGAAAGATACTTCGCAAAAAAGCTTGGACGATGCACTGTATTTTGATGAAGTGGAATACATTCTTGAAATCCCGAAAGACTTCTCGGCGAAATTATCTAAGGGCGAAGCTGTGAAGCTGGCGAGTAAAACACGTCCTGCGACATTTTCTCAATCGCTGGTTGATACGACCATCAATAACTATTTGAATACTTATTTGACGTATCAAAAGCAACTGCCGGAACTGACTCAAAAAGAATTGTTGAAGAAAACCAAGACAACCTTAAGCAAGGATGGAAAGGTTCATTTTGACTCAAGTTATCATAAGAAGAAACAACAAAAAGTGACCGGACAAACTTATAATCTATTGGCTTACGGAATGTTCTTAGCGATCTTTAGCGGTTATGCGGCCGTGAACTTAGCCTTCAACCGCGAGGAAATTCAGCGGCGGAATAGCTGTTCGCCAGTTTCTCGGCGGAAGCTGTCGCGCAAAATTTCGACTGGCAATTTAGCTTATGCAGTCTTTTGCTGGATTATCTTCTTAGCGTTTGTTTTATTTATCACCAAAGGCAGTTTTGACCAAGTATTAGGCTATTTCGTATTAAATACGGTAGCGTTCTTTGCGGCAATCGTCAGCTTCTCGATCTTGATTACCAGTATTCTGCAAAATGAGGATGCGATCTCTGGTATCAACAATATTTTCATTATGGGGAGTTGTTTTGTCGGCGGGGTCTTTGTACCAAATGAGTTTTTACCGAATGCAGTGAATAAAATCGCGGCCTTCACACCAACTTATTGGTTTGCGCAAAATAATGAGCTGATCGGTAAAACTGTTGACTTCAATCAAAGCTTCACAGATAAGTTTCTATTCAACTCAGGTGTACTGTTAGCCTTCGCGGCGGCATTTTGGGTGATCCATTTGATCACGATGCGGGAAAGAGGCACGTGGTCATTGAAAAAAGCGAAAGCATAAAAAATACGTTAAAACCTGTAGACTAGATTCCTAAATTGGACCTAGTCTACAGGTTATTTTCGCCACTAGAAGAAAGTATAAAATTTTCACATGAATAAATCGCTTTGTAGCGGGTATATCCATGTCTGGCTTCACGAACTAGCTTTTCTACACAAGTTCCGCATACAGTTGCTGCTAAATTAGCATTAAGCAGAACTAGCATATCGGCAATAAGCAAAAATATTTCGAAATTTGAGAAGCAATTTAGAAATATTTTGGTCTTATTGCTGTGAGACACAGCGATTGGTTTTTGGAGCTGATGTGGAACAGTACCTACTTGGTGCTCAAAAGCTGAGCGAGTTCGCGAAGCCTTTCTTATACCTCGAAATATATCTGCTGCTTTTCACCAAAAAAGATCGGCAACAGTTCGTTTAGTGTGCCTGCCAATTTTTGAGCTTTTAGTTCAGCCTTTGTGACCCAAAAGAGATCGTCGGGTACTGCTTGTTTGTGGACTTGGGCGGTGTAGAGCAAGGCCAGTTCACGAGTTTCTTTGGTCAGGTTGTTCCATTCGGCTGTACCTTGTAAGACGGGCTGCAGTGCTAAACCTGTTTCTTCTTCGATTTCCCGCATCGCGGCATCATAGCTGCCTTCATCCTTTTCTACATGACCGCCAGGAAAGGTCCAGCCGGGCCAATCCTTCTTCTTACGGTCCTGCACTAAGATTTCTCCCAGATCATTTTCGATCATTACCATCATGGTTAATTCGATTGCTAATAAACGCGCCATTTGATCACCTCCTAGTGATTATACAACATACTTCGCAGATTTTTTTGACAATGGTATACTGATTGGTAGGTAAAAGGGATGTCCGCTTATTTTTACGGTGAGACATTCTTAGTGGAGAACAGATTTTTTAGGAGGAATAAGAGTGGATAAAAAGGAAGAGCAATTATTGATTGATCTCACTTCAGCTCGCGGTATTGCGGGTAATGAAGACGAGGTCAGAGAGGTCTTCAAAGATTACGCAAAGGAATTTGCTGACGATATTTTCTTTGACGGTTTAGGCAGCGTCATCGCAAAACACGGTGGAGGCGGCGGACCCAAAGTCTTCATCTCCGGTCATTTGGACGAAGTCGGCTTTATGGTGACAAAAATCACCGAAAAAGGCTTCCTTGAATTTCAAACGATCGGCGGCTGGTGGAATCAAGTCATGCTGGCTCAACAAGTGGAGATCAAGACTCGCAAGGGCAAGCTTATCCATGGCGTGATCGGTTCAAAACCACCGCATGTGTTGACACCAGAAGCGCGCAAGAAACCCTTTGAGATCAAAGATATGTTTATCGATATCGGTGCCACCAGCGCAGAGGAAGCGAAAGATTGGGGCATCCGTCCCGGCGATATGGTAACGCCGTATATTCAATACCAACGAATGAATGAATCAAAATTCTTATTAGCTAAAGCCTGGGATAACCGTATCGGTACCGCTGTGGCATTGCGGGTTTTAGAAAACTTATCAAAACGCGAACACCACAATGTATTATTTGCCGGCAGCGACGTCCAAGAAGAAGTTGGTCTGCGGGGAGCACGGACGAGCTCACATATCGTAAATCCTGACATTGCATTTGCACTGGATACTGGTACGGCTGGAGATACACCGGGAATGACACCGAAGGAAGCAGATTCGGTTCTTGGTAAAGGACCACAAATCCTGATCTACGACGCGTCAATGGTGCCACACAAAAAATTATTGGATTTCGTGATCGATGTCGCCGAGGAATTGGATATTCCATTCCAATACACGGTCATTGCTGGCGGCGGAACGGATGCTGGTCAAATGCACTTGACCCGTGATGGTGTGCCATCATTAGCTATTACCGTGCCGGTTCGTTATCTGCATTCCCATACATCGGTTATCCATGAAGATGATTACTTCAATACAGTTAAATTAGTCACGGAAGTTGTTGCTCGTTTAGATTATGATGCGGTCGGAGAAATCAAGCACTACTAGATCGTTTTGCCAGAAGTCGTTGTTGAATTTATGTCTGATTGTTTAAGCCTTTGTATGAAGGAGAAATGCGATTTGCATACGAAAATAGATACAAAACGTACAGAGCTGGATCTTTTAAAGAAAGAATTGAAAACCTTCGAACGGCTCAATTATGCAAATGTTCCAGTTGCACTTGAAGCCAAACGAGTCGAGCGAAAAATACAGAAATTAACCAAAGAAATAGCCGAATTAAAAGAAACGTAGGGAAGTTTTCCCGCGTAAAAGGAGTGTCTCTATGAGTCTAAGTGAATATCGTCAAAGAGCTAAAGATCGTTTAAACGGTCAATGGGGAATCAACGTCGGGTTAATCGTAGTCGTTGGACTATTGACAGGAATGATTAACACCATTTCATCGATGCCCAATAATGAAAATCTTCAGTTAGGAATATCATTTCTATTGAGTATCTTCGTGGTGTTTGCCTTCAGCTATGCCCTAGAATACATCAGTTTATATGTGGTTCGAGGCGGCAGAGCAGAATTAGGCCAAATTTTTGTGGTTTTTCAGCAAGGGTATTATGTCCCGTTGCTGTTAATCAATATCATTGCACAAGTCGTGCAATATGTACTGGCAGCAATCTTCTTCATTCCATTGTTGCTGCAAGCCGGCAGCAGTGTGTATATCTCACTGATTTCATCTGGTGGGGTAACGAGTGCCCAAAATGCCTCTACCTTGTTAAATATCGGCGTACTTGGTCTTTATGCTATTTTGACCTTAGCATTCTTGCTTGTATCGACGATCATCAGTATCATTTTCAAGTTTGCTATTTGGGTGAAATTTGATTATCCGGACCTAAGTGTCGGCGATTGTATCAAGCGTGCGTGGTTATTATTGAAAGATCGCTGGGGCAAATACATTCTATTACAATTGTCCTTCATTGGCTGGTATATTTTAGGGTTAGCCGCTTTGATTGTTGGACTGTTTTTTGTAGTAGCTTATGTTAATACGGCTAGCGCAGCTTTTTATGACCAAGCCTTGAAGGAAAAAATTGATCAGGGGGAATTAGCATGAAATTGACCGTCCTAGGTTGTTTAGGCGCATATCCTTATAAAGGTCAAGGGACCACCAGCTACTTGCTGCAGGCTGACGGCTTTAATTTATTATTAGATGCCGGCAGCTCGACATTGGTAGAGCTGGAAAAGGAACTTGATCCATTGGATTTGGATGCAGTGATTTTGACTCATTACCATCATGACCACATTGCCGATCTAGGGGTGCTGCAATATTACTGGCAGCTTTATCCGACGCAAACGCCTAAACCAATCCTGCCAATTTATGGACACACAGAGGATGAATTTCATTTCAATGATTTGACGATGGAAGGCGTTACAGAAGGTCATGCCTATTTTGAAGCAGAAGAATTGAAACTTGGACCGTTTCTTGTTACTTTTATGAAGACGATTCATCCGGTACCTTGCTATGCGATGCGCTTTGTGGAGGAAAAGACAGGAGCAGTCTTTGTCTTCACTGGAGATTCCGGCTATTTGGAAGCCTTCAATGAATTTGCCAAAGATGCGGATCTGTTTTTAGCGGACACGTATTTATTTGACGGCAACGAACGTCATAAAGCCCACTTCACTGCTGGTGAAGCCGGTACTTTTGCGAAAAATGCAGCGGTCAAAAAATTAGTTTTGACTCATTTGCCGCAGCAGGGTGATTTGGAAGAACTACGTCAACAGGCAGCCGCAGCCAGCGAAGGGATTCCCGTAGAGTTGGCGCAGCCCCATAAGGTTTTTGAGATTTGAGCTGCGGGAAAAAATAATCTATTCCTTAAACGGAGTTAGGAGTTGGAAAAATGCTATACGTACCAAATGACAATGAACGTGATCCACGAGTAAACCTTGCCATCGAGACTTATCTATTGAAGAATATGCCATTAGACGAACCAATCCTGCTTTTTTACATCAATGAACCATCGATCATTATCGGTCGTAACCAAAACACGATTGAAGAGATCAATAAAGAATATGTGGACGAAAAAGGGATTCATGTCGTTCGACGTTTAAGTGGCGGAGGTGCCGTTTATCATGATCTTGGAAATTTGAACTTCAGCTTCATTATGCCGGATGACGGCAACTCCTTTAGAGATTTCAAAAAATTAACTGAACCGATCGTTGAAGCCCTTCATAAACTAGGGATCGAAGGCGCACAGTTAAAAGGCCGTAATGACCTGGTGATTGATGACAAGAAATTCTCTGGAAATGCGATGTACTCAACCAATGGACGGATGTTTGCGCATGGCACGCTAATGTTTGACAGCGATATCGATGAAGTCGTGAATGCCTTGAAGGTTAAAAAGGATAAGATCGAATCAAAAGGCATCAAGTCGATTCGTTCACGCGTGACGAATATCAAAGATTATCTGCCAGCGGACAAGCAAAATATGACGACAGAAGAATTCCGTCAAGCGATTCTATTGCAGATTTTTGGGGTAGATAGTGTCGATCAGGTTAAGACTCATGAGTTGAATGAGGAAGACTGGAAAGCTATCAATCAAATTTCTGATGAATACTACAAGAATTGGGATTGGAACTATGGTCGTTCACCAGAGTTCAACTTGGAACGCCAAAAACGTTTCCCAATCGGCTCGATCGAAGTTCGCTTAGATGTTGCCAACGGTGAGATTGAAAAAGCGAAAGTCTTCGGTGATTTCTTTGGACTAGGCGAGATCAAGGATGTTGAAAATCAATTGATCGGTACCCGTTATGAGAAAAAGGCCATAGAAGAAAGCATCGATCAAATCGATCTGACCCATTATTTTGGAAATATCACCAAAGAAGATTTCTTAACACTAATCTATTAATAATCAAAGACCTTTCGATTTTCGAAGGGTCTTTTTTGTCGAGCAAACTGTAATACGAGATAGGTGGATGGAAAATCTCGTTTCTTTTGTTAAGATAAGAATGAAGAAATCGTTTGACAAAGGAGCCTGACATGAAAAAGCGTGAATTCATCGTTCAAGACTTATTAAGTAAAATTTATCAGGAAGAATTTAAAAACGGCAAACTGCCGAATCAACGAAAATTAGCGGAAATCTATGGGGTCTCGCGTTTTACGATCCAGCAGGCGGTCAAAAACTTGGAAGAGATCGGAATCGTCCGGGTTGTCCAAGGTTCAGGGATTTTTGTCCACGAAAAATGGGTGAAGAACCCGTTGATCTTTAACTCATTGACCCGCACGCCCTACGATCGAATCGATTCAAAGATGATCGAATTGAACAAAGCCCCAGCTACTTTAGATGAACAAAAGATTTTTCAAATCAATGAGGGCGATGAGGTGTGGACCTTTGAGCGGATACGAATCGTTAACTATAAAATCGAACAGCTGGAGATCTCAAAAATGCCAGTCTCGATGTTTCCCGATTTGTCCCAAGAGGTTGTGGAGCATTCGATCCAGAACTACGTGGAACAAAAAGGCTTTCGTATCTCTCACTACATCACCAGCTATGATCCAATCACGACTTCAAAGGAACAGTCGAAGCTGCTTTTATGCAAACGCGGCACACCCGCGATGCAGATCACAAATCGGGCTATCTTAGAAGATGGTCAGGTTTTTGAATACAGCAGCATCGTGGCGATCGATTATTCGGTGACCTATATCCGACCCTTTGATCGCGAGATACATCGGTCGCGGATTGACTAATAAGAACTATTTCATACAATAAACGACCCGCAATCAGTTTGATGTTGAGTGCGGGTCGTTTATTTATTTTATGGTGTGACGATCGTTCCATCAGGTGTTCGGCTTTGTGTCCATTCATGAGGTCGATAGACGACAGGATATTCGGCGGCCAGTTCTTCGTTGAAGGTCACACCGATCCCGCTTTCTTCGATCGGATAGAAGAAGCCTTTTTCTGGGGCAGGGATATTGCCAAAGACCTTCTTCGTGTTTTCAGGAACATCGATGTTTTCTTGGATAGCGGCGTTATGCAGATGAATGTTCAAATGCGTATTGACTGCTAAACCGATCGGCGTGATATCCGATGGTGTGTGCCAAGCGATTCGAATCCCCATCGCTTCACAGAAGTGGGCCAATTTCAAGGCAGGTGTGATCCCGCCGATTTGTGAGACGTGTGCCCGCATATAGTCGATTTGTCGATTGCGTACGAGTTCTTTCCATTCCATCGGATTATTGAACAATTCCCCCGTAGCGATCGGCGTAGTAGACTGGCTGCGCAATTGAGCCAACCATTCATTTTGATTCGGCGGCAGGATATCCTCTAAAAAGAAGAGATTGTATGGTTCCGCTGCTTTTGCGAAGTTGATCGCCTGATTCGGATGCAGGCGTTCATGGACATCATGAAGCATTTGGAAACGGCTGCCGCCGTATTTGTCTTGGATGCTGGCGAACATTTTCAAGGTTGTCTGCATATAGTCTTCTTGGTCGAAGTACGAGCCGTTGATTGGATTCTCAGGTGTTGCCAAGTTACTTGGATTGCCGCCGTAAAAACCTAATTGACAGCGGATATAACGATAGCCTTCTGCTAAAAATTTATCGATTTCGCCATACAGATCGTCTAAGTTATCTGCAACAGCATGAGTATAAGCTGGGATCGCTGTGCGGGACTTGCCGCCTAATAATTGATACAAAGGCATATCGGCAAGCTTTCCTTTAATGTCCCAAAGCGCCATATCGACACCAGCGATCGCATTGTTGGTGATCGGTCCGTTGCGCCAATAAGAATTGACATTCATCACCTGCCAGAGGTCTTCGATTTGATTCGCATCTCTGCCGATCAGTAATGGTTTCAAGTATTCCTCAACGACTGTTTGAACCGCTAAAGGCCGGAATTGAAAGGTTCCGCAGCCGACGCCGGAGACGCCTTTATCCGTTTCGACCTTTACGACTAATAAATTATGGCGATCGGGTTTGATCGCGAAGCTTTTTATATCAGTAATGATAGTTGGTGTCATTTTTTTCACTCCAATGTCTGTCAATATGAATCATTTGCAAACCCATTGAAACACGTAGATGATCGGGCTGTCAATTTGGTCTGAAAAAAAGGAGCTTAACCACATAAAAACAGTCCAATTTTTAAATAAATATTTAACAAACGTTGATATAAGGCTGATTATTTTTGTTTTTAGATAAAAAGGACTGGTTTTACAAGTGTGGTGGAGCATGCTACTATGTGTGTGAAAACGGAAACACGTTTCAGCGCGTTTCGAAGAATAAGGAGGAAAAAAAGTGAAGCATGAAGATGTAGCAAAAAAAATCATTAAAAATGTTGGCGGTGCAGACAATATCAACAATGCTTGGCATTGTATGACCAGGCTGCGTTTCAATTTAAAAGACGAGAAGCAGGTTGATTATGAAGCGTTAGAGAAAATACCGAAAGTCGTCGGCACGAAATATCAAAGCGATCAGCTGCAGGTAGTGATCGGAACAGATGTGGCCGATTACTTTGCACCGGTCGCCAAAGAGTTAGGTCTTGATGAGAACAGTCAGCAGGATGCTGGTGAGAAAAAAGGTGCCGTATCATTATTTATGGATACCGTTTCAGGTGTATTCGGTCCGATCGTACCAGCGATCGCCGGCGCCGGCATGATCAAAGGATTGATGGCGGGACTGGTGGCACTGAATGTGATCTCCAACCAAACAGATACGTATTTGATCATTGATATGATCGCCAGCGGCGTCTTTACGTTCTTGCCATTCTTTGTAGCTGCTTCGGCTGCTAGAATCTTTAAGACGAATCAATATTTGGCAGTCGCGATTGCCGCGATGCTGCAGTTTCCAACGATGACCAACGCAGTTGCTGAAGGCTCCATCTCAGCATTCAAACTATTCGGTGTGATTCCTGTACCGGTCTTTAACTACGCAGGTACAGTTATTCCGATCATCTTTGCGGTATTAGCACTAAGCTATATTTATCGCTGGGTCGATAAGGTGCTGCCGCAGGTTTTACGAACTGTCTTTACGCCGACAATTTCATTATTTGCCGCAGGGTTAGTTACTTTGACCGTGATTGGGCCAATTAGTATCCATCTAGGAAACTTATTAGCGGCTGGTGTTGCTTGGCTGTTCTCGATCTCGCCAGTCTTGGCCGGTATCGTGGTAGGAGCGATTCGCCCAATTGCAATCTTTACAGGTTTGCACCATGCGATGACACCAATCGCGCTGCAAAACTTTGCCAATCAAGGCTATGATATGCTGATGCCGATGATGTTCATGGCAAACATGGCGATCACAGGTGCTACAGCTGCGATCTACACGAAAGTAAAATCAAAGGAAGAAAAATCACTTGTGCTATCTTCTGCTGTTTCCGGTCTATTAGGAATTACTGAACCAGCACTATTCGGGATTTTATCAAAATACAAGAAGGCCTTTATCGCAGCGACTGTCGGCAGTTCAGTAGCTTCAGCCTTTATCAGCTTCTTCGGCGTTCGAATCTACGGCTATATCTTATCAAGTATTTTCAGCTTGCCGGCTTATATTGGACAGTACTTTATCTTTGCTGTTCTCGGTATTTTGATTGCATTGATCTCTTCATTTGTCATCACTTATATGCTAGTTCCTGAAGAGCAAACAGAAGAAGACGATTTTACTAATGAAGTGGATTTACATGCTGTTGCTAAAGGCAGCTATGTTCCATTGGAAGATGTACCCGATGAAGTCTTTTCAAGCAAAATGATGGGCGACGGCTTTGCGATCAACTCAGTCGACGGCGCAGTATTCGCACCAGTTACTGGTACCGTGACCACTGTCTTCCCTTCAAAACATGCGATCGGGATTAAGACTGCAAATGGAGTAGAAGTCCTGGTTCACATGGGAATCGATACGGTAACACTGGATGGAAAAGGCTTTGATGTGCCAGTGAAGGTCGGCGATAAAGTGACCGCCGATACGAAAATCGCTCAAATGGATCTAGAGTACATCCGCAGTCAAGGTAAAGAAACAATGATCATTGTAGTCATCACGAATATGGATCGCGTCTTGAAATTCTCAGGCGAAAGAAATCTAGAAGGTCAACATCAAGCGGGTGCTTTATTAGAACGCGCACTGTTGAATGGATAGGGGATAATAAGGAAATGAAACGAATGGAAATCTTGTCACGATTAGAAAAAGCCGGAGTGATTGCAGTAGTTCGGGGAAAAGACCAGACTGAAGCAGTCAAAGCCAGCCACGCGATCATCGCAGGCGGTGTGAAGGGGATCGAAGTGACCTTTACAGTGCCAAATGCCCAAGCGGCGATCCAAGAGCTGGTTGAAACTTATCAAGGACAGGACGTGGTCATTGGTGCTGGAACAGTGTTGGATGCAGTGACGGCACGCCTTGCGATTATGGCTGGAGCAGAATTTGTGGTTAGTCCAAGCTTTGATTCGGAAACGGCAGAACTATGCAATTTGTATCAGGTTCCTTACCTGCCGGGCTGTATGACGATTACTGAGATGCAGCAGGCTCTAAAAAGCGGCGCGGATATCATCAAGCTGTTTCCAGGCAGTGTCAGCGGACCAAGCATGGTTTCAGCGGTCAAAGCTCCATTGCCTCAGATCAACCTGATGCCGACAGGCGGTGTCAATCTTGAGAATATGGAAACATGGTTTAAAGCGGGCGTTGTAGCCGTTGGTGTTGGCGGCAATCTATTAGCACCGGCAGCAGTAGGCGACTTTGCGAAGGTAACTGAGATTGCGCAGCAGTATGCAGCGAAACTTGCGGAGATTCGAGGACAAGCCAATGGCTAAGATCGTTTGCTTGGGAGAAATTATGTTGCGTTTATCTGCCGAAGCAGGTATTCGACTTCATCAAGCTCAACAATTAGACGTATTTTATGGAGGCGGCGAAGCAAATGTCGCTGTCTCCTTAGCTAATTTTGGACACCAAGTGCAGTTTGTCAGCAAGGTAGCCGACAATGGTTTTGGTCAAGGAGCGGAACGGCATTTAAGAAGTTACGGAGTAAAGACAGATTACTTGCTTAAAGGTGATGGCAGATTAGGCGCTTATTACGTGGAGCAAGGAACAGGACAGCGTGCCACTTCGGTCATTTACGATCGTCAGCATTCCGCCTTTGCGTTAATGAATGAACTAGAATGGACGCTTAACGAATTATTTTCTGAAGTGGATCTTTTTCATATTTCCGGTATCACGCCCGCTTTGTCTGAGCAGTGGAAAATACTGACTCTTGAGGTAATCAAGGCAGCGAAAAAGGCCGGCTGCAAAATCAGCTTCGATTGCAACTACCGCCAGAATCTCTGGAGCCAAGAAGCAGCCGGGACTTTTTTAACCAAGGTCTTGCCTTTGATCGATTATTGTTCCTCTGGAAAAATGGATGCGATCTACTTATTAGGGATTCCAGAAGCTGGATCAGATGCTGCACATTATTATCAGAAAATGCAGGAGCTGTTTCCTAATATCACTGCCTTTTATTCGACAAAGCGAATCGTTCATTCGGCTTGTGTCAATGAATTGCAGGGGACTTTGTGGCTCGATGGCGTTTGTCATACCTCGAAAAACCATCAGATCGATCCAATCATTGATCGCATCGGCGGCGGAGATGCCTTTACTGGCGGAGTATTGCATGGTCTGCTTAACGATCGTTCACCAGATGAGATCATTGAATTTGCCGCCGCGACTTCTGTCTTGAAACATACAGTAAAAGGTGATTGCAATCAATTCAGCGAATCTGAAGTCAGGAAGTTTGTCCAAAGCGACAGCGCAAAAATTGAACGCTAAAAAATCAGGAAACGGTCTTTTAAAGACTGCTTCCTGATTTTTTATAGTCCCAATGTAATTTTAAAGTATTGCTGCTTTTCCTTATTTTGCCAATGCCACTCGCCATTTGATTGTTTGACGGCATGCGCCAATTCTTCGTGCTGATCTGAAGGAGCAGCTGCGGCGACAGTTTCATCAAAAGAATGGCGCGTGAAGGCACTCGTATTACTTTCGATAATCAATTGTTCCTGCTTTTGCTGAATGGAAATGTCGACAGCACCAAAACGGGAATCTGTCAAAAATTTTTCGAATAGCTGGATCAATAGTCCGAGATTTTCTTCATTCAATATTTCGCTGTCCTCTTTGACCGCCAGCCGACAGGAGAAGAATTTTGCTTGTTTGCGAAATTCTTTTTGATAATACTCATGCAGTTGTTGAAGCAGAAGAGCTAAATTAGGCGCTTGACCACTCCATGCGGCTTCCTTTTCAGTGAGCAGCTTAAAGGTCGTCAGCAGGTTGTTTTGCTTTTCTTGCGCTAATAATAGCTGCTGCTTTTTCGCTTGCTGTGTGATCCGATAGTGCTGGATAAAGCGGATATCCTCTTCAAAATGATACCCGCTGATCAAGAGCATCAGCCCGCCAAACAAAATCAATGGCCAATCTGTCGTCAGGTTAGCGGCTCCGGCAAACAGCTGGATGTAGAAGAAGCAATGGATAAAGGCTGCCATGATGATGCCCGGTGAACAAATAGTATAGAAACGATTGTGGTCAGCCGATTCAGCTAGAGCGATCGCTGATGTATAAAGTGTCATGAAGACATTAAAGCCGCTGAAAATCTGCACGGCGATCGGCAACGATAATTTTCCAACAACGATACATAGTAAGCCAAAGATTAATAGAAAAACCTGCGAACCGACACCGTAGAGATAATAGTGCTGATATTTTTTAGTTCGCAGCAAATAATAATTGGTCAAAAAAACTGGAATCAGGATCGCCGTCAGATTATAAAGAATCGACAACGTTTTAGGACCAAATAAGGTACTGAGGGGAACGTTTAGAACGATCGATTGCACGCCCACTAAGAATGTAAAACCAATCAAGATTAATGATGAAATCAGACTTTTGCGTGAGGTACTAGGCTTTAGAAACAGCAATACCAACATTAAAACGATCAAGGTCGAGCACATGACCAGCAGCAAAAACTGCGGCAGGGAATGCAAGATAAAAAAGCGGCTTACATCTGCTGCTTCACCGATAAATACACGGGCAGGAATCCCAGCATAATATTCATAGGGTGTTTTTGTGATGACCCGCAGCTTCTGTCGCTGATAATTCTTAGGTAAGTGAATCGTCGTTTGTAAAAGGCCGGGCTCCTTTTGCTTTTCAGTCGCTCCGTATTTGTAGATCAGTTTTTCACCAACATAGATAGCGAGCCATTGATGATTGGTTCGCACGACCAGTTGAGGGTCCTTAAGCTTCATGTCTAATGGCTGCTGCATGATTAAGGAATTATTTGGATGCACGTTGCTTAAACGCTGGTCCGTTTTCCCGAAAATATAATGATCTGAATGATCCTTGATAATAAAGGTCCAGCGAGCCTTCAATTCTTCAACGTTTGTTTTTTTAATCTCATTCATAATTTTAATACTGGCAAATGAGACTGCTAGTAAAATAACGGATATTATTAAAATAAAGCTGCGCTTTGATTGGATTTTAATTAAACGCTTTTTATATGTATTCGCATTGATGAAGCAACACCCTTTCATTTAAAAAAAGAAAATAAATAGTTTGGAATTCTATGATAATAGTAACATATCACGGATTTCATTCAAAATAAATTCGAAATTTTATTCAATTATCTACTAAAAAATAGATTTTTTTGAGGAATGTGATATGATGGTAATAAATGATTTTTCTTTTTTATGGAGGTGAAAGGGGACTTTTGAAAAATAAAAAAATAACGACTGTATATGCGGTTTCGATCTTTCTGCTGTTTCTGCTGTCGATACTGACGATTGTTATTCCTAAAATAATGGATGTTATGCCTTATGTGATTTCAGATAGTGAGATGGCCCCCGAATATAATCAGGGCGGTTTGGTTTTTGTAAAGGATGTGACGGAGCCGATTCATGTTGGCGATACGATTACCTATTACGAGAATCAAGGAAAGGCGATCAAGACGCGGCGAGTCTTAGCTGTAGACCATAATATTGACGGCTACTTTGTTAAAGGGGACAATTCCGATAAAGCGGAGATGGGGCTGGTCCATGAACGGAATTTGATCGGCAGGCCGCATTTTTATTTACCCTATATCGGTTTTCTGGCAGATACGAAAGCGATGAACCTTTTAAAATGCAGTTTATTTATCGCTGCTATACTGATGACTCTCTCCACCTTGATTTTCCAAACAGAATTGAAACAGAAATTACGGCAGCAAGCCGAATAAAAAGACCTTCATAATCGAAGGTCTTGATCTATTTAATAGGACAGACGGGTTTGTCAACTAAACTGTGGAAGTTAATTAATTAAGTTTTCTAGTAAATAGCCTCTCACAGTATTTTTAAGCAAC
>NZ_BJED01000007.1 GCF_005405485.1 Enterococcus hulanensis
TGCTTAAAAATACTGTGAGAGGCTATTTACTAGAAAACTTAATTAATTAACTTCCACAGTTTAGTTGACAAACCCGTTAAAAGATGTATATACTTTGAGAACCACTTTAAGACTCGATTCTAAAGGTCGTACCCACTCAATATTTAAAACTTGTTTTGATTTAATAGTTTCTTTAACAGTTAAATTTGGTGTTTCTATAGGGGTATTTTCATATTTTCTTTCAAATGATTATGGCATCATCGAATCAGTACTATTCATGATTTTTACTTACATCATTTTGAAGTTACTTGGTACGCTTTATTTCAGTGAGTGGTTGAGAAGCCAAGGAGATAGAGCTACGAGGAATTTTTTTCACGAAGAAAATTTACCTAACGCTGATTATAATTTCGATAGTATGACTAAAACGATAATTTTTTATTGTGATTTGATATTTAATGAGGTTATTAATTTAGACAATCCATTTGTGCAAAAAAATATAAGAATTATATGTAGATATATGCTAAAGCACCACTGGGAGTATCTAAATGTTCCAAATTACAGATTTTTTAAAACGATACAGATAGCATTAGATGATAAGAGGATAATCAAGGAGATTGTGAAACAATTAAAGCACAACCACTATAAGACCTCTGGTTAGAGGTCTTATTTTATTAACGACTTCAGTCGGTTTCGCTCGCACCAGCGAGAGAAACAAGAAAACCGCGCGTTTTTACGCGTGGACGAAATAGCTTTAGCGTTAAAAACTCATTTCGATATACTAATAAGTGGCTACTAACCGCTCATTTTATCGAAAGGAGTTTTTTCTATGCCATCAATTGTAAGTATCACATCGTGCTCACTCCAAAATATAGAAGGAAAGTAATTTATGGGGAATTGAGAAAAGACATTGGAAGGATTTTACGTAAGCTCTGTGAGATGAAAGAAGTAGAAATCATCGAGGCGCATGCAATGCCAGATCACATCCATATGTTAGTAAGAATTCCACCGAAAATAAGCATTTCAACTTTCATGGGATTCTTAAAAGGAAGAAGCGCTACTCTGATCCATGAACAGCATGGAAACTTAGTCTATAAATATGGGAATAAAAGTTTCTGGTCAAAAGGATATTACGTAAGTACAGTAGGATTGAACCAGAAAACGATCGCAAAATATATAAGAGAACAGGAATCAGATGATCGTATTCGGGATAGTATAAGTAAACGAGAATACGTCGATCCCTTTAAAAAGCAACAGATAAACGAAAGAAGTGAGAGTCGAGCGGTTGGCGGTCTTTTAGAAAGCTCCATTTATGGAGTGGTGAGTGGGGACCTCTTCTAGAGGTGTTAAAAAGCCACCCGTTTTCACGAGTGGATGGGTTACTTTCTCAAAAGCTACTAAAGAAAAACAAATAGGAAAATTGACGTATCTTATAGAAAAAAAGACTAAGGAGTAGGAGAGATGCTAGATAAAAAATCATCCATATTTTCTTAAAGATGATATAGAAAAATGTGCCAAACTTTTGCATATCCTAAATCAAATAGATTTTGATTCCACACCCGACGAGCAGCACTTAATAGAAGAAAACTAATCCCTATATTTATCTCATAAAGTTGTTTACTACAATGAACTTTGCGAATAATCTACGTTATTATTCTAAATAAAAACAGATCATAAGTTCGGAGAAGCGTTAAGATTTTGGTATCATGTGATTAATCAATTCCAATATAAAGAAGGTGGATTAACCATGAAGCGAGTTCAAACGATTGAAGATATCGCGCATTTGATAGAGGGCTTGGATAAGAATATTGTAGTTAGAATTCAAGAATATATTGACCACCAATTATTATACTTAGAGGATTTTTCTAGTGAGCAGGAAGAAGTGAATGAATCAAAATAAATTTTTATGGACATAGCAGATAAGTTATTTAAGCTAATAAAATGTTTTGAATATAAGTAAAATGAAAGAGCGGATTGTTTTCTACTCTTTTTATCATTAAAATGGAAGTAGTGATTTATTACTTTAAAGTAGGTGGTTTCTTGAGTATTACACAAAAGGACTTAATTCATTCATTAAGTAAATTATTAGATTGGTTAGAACAAGAAAGAGATTGGGGAACAAATAGTGGTGAATTAAAGTTTATCACTGGCAGAATTGGTGAAATATATACAGCTATCATGGTAAATGGACAAATGGCCGAAAATACTAATCAAAAAGGATATGATGTGGTCTCTGAGAAAAATGAACGAATCAGTGTAAAAGCAAGGACAAAGCTAAAAGGACAAGTTAATTTCAACAGTAATACTTTAGATTATGTTGATAGAGTTATCATAGTTTTCGTTGATGTTGAAGAGATTACTGTCAAGATAATTTATGATGCGTCAATTGATGAAGCGAAAAAAATAATGACCATTCAAGATACATCCGTAAGAATTTCAATGAGTAAAATAGTTTTAAATGAACAAGAGAAGCCCAAGGAAGAGCATATTCTAAATGTTGCTGAATTTGAGGACTGCAAAATTGTTAGATTGGAAAGTGGAAAGATTGAGGTCTATAAAAAAGATTCATTAATATCTCCGTCAAAAACTATTTTAAGAACTATAGCACAGATTATTGGAGTAGATATTATGAATTCAAATGGTAATAAGAAAAACCAGAGGCAGTTGGGATATGATGTCATCAGACAGTTAGAAGAATAATAATCCACATCAATATTTGAAAAAGGAGGATTGAGAGTGTAATGATAGGTTTGAAAGAAAAGCTTATGATTTTTAAGTCCGACTGTTATTTTTTAATCTAGCTTTAAAAGAATAAATACTTTGACAAAATATACAAACATTTAGCTGGACTACAGACAAAATGAGTAGTTTTTGACTCAATAACTCAGCACTCCAAGCCAAATTTTTATCATTGCTGAAGCAAAATACTTGAGTTATATTTAAAAAAAGAGAAGAAAATGTTACTTAAAACATTGCTAAATCAGCATATTTGTCTGAAAGTAAGAATTCCTGCTTGTCCAAGGTTTTTTGTAAAACAAAAGACTGGATTAATTTTTGATATCCAGCATGGACGACCGATAAGATGAGTCGTTATGCACGGATTGCTTTAGGGATTCGCTAATTTAACAAGAGATTTTGTCTCCTCTTTCTTTAGGGGGAGACTTTTTTTGCTATAATTAAATAAAGGAGCGTGTCAGCTTGGAAAACTATGAGTTAACTGATTATTTGGCCGCAAAGAAGTCATTAGCTTCGACGCTGCACAAAGTCGAGCAGGCGATCATTTCATTAGAAGAAAAACAATCTGCTGGACGAAACATGAAATCACAAATTACTTTGTCAAAAGAACGGGTAAAGGCCTTGAAGCTTTCCCTTGCATTGATTGAGCGAGAAATTACTAGATTGTCTTAAAAACAGAGGTAGAGCATAAAAAATGTTTTATCTCTGTTTTCTTTTTTTAATATGACAGCTTATTGTCGCATTACCCTTGTTATAGTTTTATTGAAAGGAAGGAATTTTATGCAGATCGAACGGTTGGTGAGGATGATTTTTTACATTGTCAGCCATAAACAGGTCACGGCAAAAGAATTGGCGGAGTACTTCAACGTTTCGACCCGGACGATTTATCGTGATATTACGACTCTCACTTTGTCAGGTATTCCCATAATGTCGAAAAAAGGATCTGGCGGCGGTATTTCACTGATGGATGGATACGCCTTGAACAAATCTTTTTTGACGAGTGAAGAACAAGTACAGGTCTATCAAGGATTGCAAATTCTTCAGGCATCAAATTATCCGGATGCAGATCAAGCGCTGAACAAGATCGGTGCATTGTTTGATCATCCGTTGTCAGAGGATTGGCTGGAGGTTGACTTCAGCTATTGGGGAAGCAAGGATGATGAAAAAATCACGATTGCAGAATTACGAAGAGCGATTACTCAAAAGTATGTGTTGACCTTCGAATATTTCAACTCAGAATTGCAGCACTCAATAAGAACCGTTGATCCGCTGCGCTTGATTTTCAAATCCCATGCTTGGTACATCGTGGGCTATTGTCATCGCAATCAAGCGATCAGAGTTTTCCGTCTGTCGCGTATGAAAAGAATCAATGTCATGAACGAAAACTTTGAACGAACATTGCCGAAGGATTATTCGTTGGACGAATCTGCTTATACTATGGTTTTTACGACATTTAAGCTGCGATTTTCCCCAGAGATGGCCTTTCGCTTATTCGATGAGTTTCATGAGCATCAGGTCGAGCAAAATCCAGATGGAACTTTTTTAGTAACGGTTGAATATCCATTGAACGAATGGACCTATCATCGCTTGCTTTCGTTTGGTCCCTACATGGAAATACTCGAACCGGAGGAAGCTCGAAAAGAGTTGAAGAGACGTGCGTTGAATATCGTAGAAAAATATGATTAGGAGGAATATCATGGAGGAATGGTTATATGTCATGATGATCAAGAAAACTAAAGAGTATCGCAAACTAAATAAAGCCGGAGTGATCGAGCATGTCGGAAATTTGCGTAAACTAGATGCTGAGGGCAGTATTGAACTTGCCGGTGCGTTCAAAGGGTATCCGGGCATGGCGGGAATGTTTATTCTCAAGGCGAAAAGTTATGAAGAGGCAGAAGCCATGTGTAAACAAGAACCATTAGTGGTCGCAGGTTACGCGACTTATGAGCTTTATCGTTTGCAGGCAGCGAATAAAGAAAACAATTATTTGTTATAGGAGGGGATAAAAAATGAAAGAAGGAAGTATGTTGTTTGTTAGGATTGATTACAAAGTTGGAGCAGATGAGGTGACCGAGCAAGTCGCAATAGAATCCGCAGAGTATTTGAAAAAGTTATCGGCGAAACGGTATTTGACAGCTGGTGTTTTCGGTGACATGACGACTGAAGAAATTGATGGGGCGATGGTGATTTTTGAGGCGGAAAATCTGGCAGAGGCCAAAGCTATCTCAGATGCGGACCCTGTGTTTCAAGGCGGCCTTTATCGATATGATTTAAAGCAGTGGCATGTCATGGTAACTTCGACTGAGCAGTAAGAAAAAAAGAAACGACCAAAAAAAGTCGTTTCTTTTTTCTTTAAAGATTTTGAAATAGCTCCAACATTTCTTGGGTTCGTTTTCTGGTAGGTGCATTCAGAGTATTCAGCTCTTCGGAAGCAGCATCTGCTGAAGCTTCCTTTAGTAAGAGCAGACGAGCGATCAGCCGCAAGTCTTGGCGTCGTACTTTTGGCAAATGCTGCATTAATACTTGATTGAAATCTGCATTCATTTGATTGATGCCGATTAACGGATCTTTTTGCATCGTATAATTCGTCAAATACCGATCGAAGTCTTTCATCGCGGCTGCGGATTTTTCAGGAACGAAGCCATTCGCCCAAGCCGCAGTTACTAATACGAAACTGTCTGTATCAGACAGTTCCTTCTGGAAGCTAATGATCGTTGCATTTAAAACTCTTTCCTGCAGCGTTTCAAAAATAGCCGGTTCATTTTGCTTGATCCGCAAGAAATAGTTAGTGAACCCGTCGCTGTTTAATAAATTTAAATCGATTGCTTTGAACCAATTATAATGATGAGAATTCAAATAAGAATAAGTTTTCTCTTGTTTAGTAAGCTGAATTTCTTTTAAATCATCCATTGTTTTCATCTTTTTCCTGCTTTCTTTATTAGGAGTCACTTGTCATTATACTACTTTTTATCCGAGCCAATATTTTTGTCTCCCTTTTTGATTAAGTTATACTGAGAACAAGTCATAATTTTGAAAGGATATTTTATGAATGAATTAATGAATACTTTTAGTGAAAGAAAAGACGATCTCTTATCAGCGATCTTTGAACATTTAGCGATTTCTTTGAGTGCGTTATTAATTGCGGTAGTGATCGCGATTCCGTTGGCGATTTTGTTGAGCCAGCGAAAAAAATTAGCAGAGGTTGTTTTGCAAATTACGAGTATTTTGCAGACTATTCCATCTCTAGCTTTGCTGGGATTATTAATTCCCTTTGTGGGTATTGGAACGGTGCCAGCATTAATAGCCCTAGTGGTTTATGCGTTATTGCCGATTTTCCAAAATACTTATATCGGTTTATCAGAGATTGATCCGTCGATCGAAGAAGCGGCCGATGCATTCGGGATGTCACGGATGCGAAAACTAATGCGTGTCGAACTGCCGATGGCAATGCCCGTGATTATTTCTGGGGTCCGTACAGCCCTCGTTTTGATTATTGGGACTGCTACATTGGCAGCACTAATCGGTGCCGGCGGATTAGGGACATTTATTTTACTCGGGATCGACCGAAATGATCCAAATTTGACATTGATCGGCGCCATCAGTTCAGCGTTACTTGCTATTATTTTTAGTACGTTGATCCGCTTCTTGCAAAATCGCAGCGGAAAAGTAACTTTGATTACACTAGCTGTGATCTTTTTAAGTATCGGCGGAATTTTCTTCGCACAGAACAATCCGATTGGAACGGAAACGGTGACGATCGCTGGGAAGCTTGGGTCAGAACCGGATATCTTGATTAATATGTATAAAGAAGTGATCAAGGATGAGGATTCCTCGATCAATGTAGAACTGAAGCCGAACTTCGGAAAAACAAGTTTCTTATTCAGTGCAGTGAAGAATGACCAGATCGATATTTATCCTGAATTTACCGGAACAGTTTTGGAAAGTTTAGTCAAGGTTCCAAAAAGTACACCAGATGATCTATCGCCAGAAAAAACATATCAAGAAGCGAACAAGCTGCTGGATTCGCAATTCGATATGCGTTTATTGAAACCGATGGATTATGAAAATACCTATGCTTTAGCTATGAAGAAAAGCGAAGCAGGAAAACGGGGAATCAGCAAGATTTCTCAGCTTCAAGCACAGCAAGATCAATTAAAAGCCGGCTTTACGTTAGAATTTATCGATCGCCAAGATGGTTATCGCGGAATTCAAGATAAATATGGTGTGAAATTAGGTTCGGTTCAAAGTATGGAACCCGCGCTGCGCTACCAAGCGATCAATACAGGTGATGTCGATGTGATCGATGCCTATTCTACAGATAGCGAGATCAAACAGTATGAGCTGATGACACTAGAAGATGATCAGCATCTCTTCCCGCCATATCAAGGAGCACCTTTAATGAAGAAAGAGTTTGCGGAGAAACATCCGAAAGTTGTTAAAGCTTTAAATCGTTTAGCTGGAAAAATCACGGAAGACCAAATGATCGAAATGAATTATCAGGTCAACGTGAAAAAAGAACAACCGGCGAAAGTTGCTCATGACTTCTTAGTGAAAGAAAAAATCATTGGGGAGGAGAAATAGATGGAATCAATTATTGAATTTAAAGATGTGAGTAAAGAATTCGAAGGCAATGTTGTCTTGAAGGATTTAAATTTCTCAGTTAAAAAAGGGGAGATTTTTGTTCTGGTTGGACCTTCTGGAAGCGGAAAAACGACGTCCTTAAAAATGATTAATGGATTGATCGAACCAACAGACGGCAACCTATACTTTAAAGAAAAACGGATCAAAGACTATAACATTCAAAAACTGCGTTGGCAGATTGGTTATGTCCTGCAGCAGATCGCTTTATTCCCAACCATGAGCGTCAAAGAGAATATCGAAGTAATTCCTGAAATGCTTGGATGGAATAAGGAACAACGCAATAAACGAGTGGATGAGTTATTGCAGGAAGTGGATATGGACCCTGAACAATTTAGAGATCGAATGCCTAGTGAATTATCCGGCGGACAGCAGCAGCGGATCGGGATTATTCGAGCGTTGGCATCAGAACCAGATATTGTCTTGATGGATGAACCATTTAGTGCGCTCGATCCCATTTCACGGGCTAGTTTGCAAGATCTCGTGTTGGAATTACATCAGAAATTAGGCAATACGATTATTTTCGTAACGCATAATATGAAGGAAGCGATGAAGATCGGCAGCCGAATTGCTGTGATGCACGAAGGAAAATTGATCCAGTGCGACACACCTGAGGAGATTCAAAAAAATCCTGCCAATCAATTTGTTGAGGAATTTTTCGATGAAACAACAGATGAAGTTTATACACAAACTTTAGAGACTTTATATAACGGCGGTTTTTACCAAAGTGCGGAAACGGCAGATGCTGCATTACCAAGTTTGTCGATGGATACTAGTTTAAGCGAAGTCTTTGATTTACTAGCCGAACAGGATGCGTTTATCCTTAAACGTGATGGCAAACCGATCGCATCAATCAATCGAAGCGACGTCTTCCGCTTTTTAAGTCAGGAGGGTTAATAATGGAAAAATATGATGTTATCGTGATCGGCAGCGGTCCAGCTGGAAACTCCGCTGCCTATGCTTTAAAAGAAAAAGGAAAAACTGTAGCGATTATCGAATCGGATCTGTGGGGCGGCACCTGTCCAAACCGCGGCTGTGATCCCAAAAAAATGCTGATGAGCGGCGTAGAGGCGCAAAAGCGGATCGAAACCATGATCGGCAAAGGCTTTGAACAAACACCAAAGCTCGTTTGGGAAGATTTGATGACCTTTAAGAAAAGTTATACAGATAGTGTTCCACAAAATACCAAGGATGGATTGGACGCTGCAGAGATTGATCGTTATCAAGGTCAAGCAAGTTTTATCGATGCCAACCATATTATTATTGACGATCAAAGTTTAGAGGCGGATCAATTTTTGCTAGCGACTGGTCAGCGCCCTGCTGTCTTATCAATTGAAGGACAAGACCTGCTGCAAAGCAGTACAGATTTTCTTGCTTTGGAACATTTGCCGAAAACAATCGTCTTTATTGGTGCCGGCTATATCGCATTTGAATTAGCTGTGATCGCTAATGCTGCTGGTTCTGAGGTGCATATCATTCATCATAATGATCGTCCGTTAAAGGAATTTGATCAAGAGTTGGTGACGGATTTAGTCGAACACATGAAATCCGCCGGTATTGAGTTTCATTTTAATGTTGATACAAAAGCGGTAGAGTTGCTGCATCCAAATTATCGCATTACTGGTGAGAATTTTGAATTAGTAGCTGACATGGTTATTGGAGCAACTGGTCGAATTCCGAATGTCGAAGGCTTGGAGTTAGCAAAGGCTGGTGTCGACTATGATAACAAAGGAATTAAAGTTGATGATTATTTACGTACCTCGCAGCAAAATATTTTTGCCTGCGGCGATGTGTTGGCAAAGAGTCAGCCAAAACTAACTCCTGTGGCTGGCTTTGAAGCAGGCTATGTCGTCAATGCAATGGATGGTGATAACGAAGCGATCGAGTATCCATTGATTCCAACGATCGTTTTCGGGGATCAGCGTTTGGCTCGCATTGGATTAAGCGAAAGAGAGCTTGCGGCTCATTCGGAAAAATATCATTCAAAAACCACGGATTTATCTAGCTGGTACACCTATCATCGAATCAATGATCAAGGTGCCAAAATCAAAATTGTTTATGATGAAGAGAATAAAATCGTTGCGGTTACTTGTTTAAGTCAATTAGCAGATGAAGTTATCAATTATCTTTTGATCGCTCTAACGAAAAAAATGACTCATGAGGAAGTTGAAAAATATATTTTTGCTTACCCAAGTCCAGCGAGCGATCTTTCATATTTTATTTAAAACAGAGGGTAGCCTCTGTTTTTTTTCATGCAGATATGCTAAAGTTTACGAAAATACGTTCCCATGGTGAGATTATGAAAACAACATTAACCCAAGAAATCGAAAAGGCTTTGTATTATTATTGTTTGGAACTCGGCGGTATCGTAGTCGAAGAGGTAACGATGCCAGACGAACAAGGAATCGTTGATACGTTGGCTTGCTTCTTTAAGCCAAATGCTACGGAATGGCGCTGCTATGAACTAAAGGTTACAAAAGCAGATTTCTATTCTAAGGCAAAGCTATCTTTTATCGGTCATTACAATTATTTCGTATTAACGGAGGAGCTTTATAAAAAGGTTCAAGACGATATACCAAATGAAATCGGCGTTTTAATATATCGGCCATATACGCAGGCTGAGGATTTACCCGCTGATGGCACCTTCTTCATAGCCAAAAAGCCTTTAAGAAGAGAGTTGCTCGTGGCAGAAACAGCCTTGACTCAGCGATTTATGGCTTCTTTATTTCGAGAAGTTCAAAAAGCTAAGAGAATGTCATATGGTACGAGCTTTTTCTCAACTGAACAGCTTTATAAAGAATTGCGACGGCGTCTGGACGAAAAGGATCACCTGCAGGAGAATAACTATTATCAACGATTTATTGAAGATGTTCAGTCCGCTCGAATTGAGAGTCTGGAAGAAGAGCTTCGGGCATTAGAACAGGATTACGAGTTTTTACGTCAACAAAGACAGGTTCGTCGTCGTCCGACTGAACCATTGGAGTGATTCGATGTATTATCCATATTTACGAGGGAAGCAATTTGATCTATTAGCGATTAACACTTTGATCAAAGAAGAGCGCTGGTCAAAAAACATTCGTCCAATTATTCAACCAGTTCGTGATTCACCTACATTAAAAAAGACGATTGAGCTGTTTGATAGAAACGATATGATTTGTTATTTAATCATGAATCCGCAAGTTGGGACCGCGAAGCTTTTTGTGGACAAGCGCTTTGAGTGGACATTAAGAGAAGCTTCAAGTGTTAAAAAGGCGGAAATCGTGACTCAAGAAAATCCTTTTGAAGCGGAATTGTATTTGTTTAATGCTCATTCACCGCGGAAGAAGTCTCAGCTTGCGATTAAAAACGAGGCTGTATCGGTTATTCCGGATCAAGGAAGATTTAGAATTTTAGATGTACCAAATAAAATTTTACTCAGAGAAGCTTTTCAAGCGAAAAAAAATGTTGCCAATTACGGTGAAAAGGCGGATGATTTTTATAGCGACGAACACCTTTTTTTGGAGCCGGATTCATTGGGGTTCAGTGACTATACTATTGAAGGCAGCCGTTATTTTGATAAAGGCGGACCTAGTCGTGCGATCGCCATTCACATTAGCTATTTTGATGCGTATCTTAATTTAAGAGTCAAACATTTCGTGTCAGATAGTAATGAGAATGCCCAAGACCAAGGTGGTAAATTTTTCGAAGCACTGGATAAATTAGCTGACTGGTATTCCCGTAATCAAGATCAGCTATTGCTGACGCTTGGTTTAGAGGAATTACTGCATTACCGGGAAACAAAAAAATTTCCAGGTTTAGGAACAATCAAGAAATGGACACTGGCGCATCATTTAGAATTGATTGGCGCTTTTTTAGAGCAAGGCGATCATTGGCAGAGAGGATGGAAGAAAAATGGGATATGAAGATGAAGATTTTATTGTTAGACAGGCCAAACAAATGGGAGAGGTTTTAGGCGGAATTCTAGGAAAGAAAGATGCGGAAGCAATTCTTTCATTTGGTGACGAAGCCAAAACCAGCGAACAAAATGAACCAACATTTATTTTCCGTCCAAGTACAATAGCGGATATACCAGCAATTGGAATTATTATCAATGAAGCGAAACAATATTTGAAGGAGCAAGGTTCGCCGCAATGGCAAGATGGACACGAACCCCATGAAGGAGTGATTCGTGAAGATATACAAAAAAAAGCCAGCTATGTGCTGACTTTAGAAGATGAGGTCGTTGGAACGATCGCCTTAATCGCTGAAAACGATCCTGTCTATGAAGCTATTGAAGGCAATTGGCAAGGTGAAGGACCTTATGTTTCTTTGCATCATGTCGCGGTTAGTCAAAAGCATCGCGGAATCGGGTTAGGTAAAAATTTATTGACGTTGGCAGTCAAGCAGGCTCAAGCTTTAGGCTATGAAGATATCCGAATTGATACATACCCTGCCAATCAGCCTATGCTTAGCCTTATCGAAAAATGCGGTTTTACTTATTGCGGTATGGTCCATTTTCCATTTGAACATGGCGAACGCAAAGCCTTTCAGTTAATTCAAAGCTTGACGTAATTGACGCAGCATCTCATCTAAAGAAGTTTCGGCATCGATTTCGATCAGATTTGGATATTTTTTCAAACGGGCCAAGCTCTCTTGATCTTCTTGAAAAATGGCCAAGCGCCGATCCAAGTTTTCTGAAGTGGCTCGCTTTTCTAGTCTGGCGATCATCGTTTCTTTAGAAATATTGATCCAGATTGGAACCATCTGATCACCAAAGATACGATGCAAGTTAACAAAGCCTGTCGTCGTGATTGGATCGTAACAGTCACCAGCAGCTAAAGCATCGCGCAAGGTCGCCTTGGCAATACCATAAAAATGTTCGTCATAAACATCATATTCAGCAAATTGATCGTGATTGACCATCTGCTTGAATTCTTTCTTCGATACAAAGTAGTAATCACGCCCGTGTTCTTCACCTTCACGAGGGGCACGCGTCGTATAAGAAATAATCTTTTGTTCAGTAGTAAAGGCTTTTTCGGCCAAGCTGGTTTTTCCAGAACCGCTCGGACCAATGAATAAGTAACAATGATTCATAGTCAACACGTCCTTTTTTATAGTATAAAGAAAGAGGACGAAAGATGCTAGGGAGGGGACCCTTATATGGAAAGAAGTACACGTAATAAAAAAGGAACGAATAAACTCCCGATTATTATTATCGGTGTAATCATTGTGCTCATTGCAGGCTTTTTCGGTGTACGCGCATATCAAGCGAGCCAAGTTAAGAAGCAAGCAGAAGAAACGGTACAAACATTTGTTAAGAGTCTGCAAAAGGGCAAATATCAAGAAATGACTAAAAGCTTGAATGCTGATTCGATCAAGTCAAATGGCTATACTAAAAAACAAGTCGCTGAAAAATATCAGTCGATCTTTTCAGGTATTAGCGCCTCGAATATCAAGATGAAGAATCTAGCGGTGGATAAAGAGGGAGACGACTACCACTTTTCTTACGAATTATCCGTAAATACCGGTTTTGGTCAATTAAAGAATCAAAAATATTCTGGTACTTTGGCTGATGGCGGCAAAGAAATTAATTGGAAGCCGAATTTGATTTTCCCTGGTATGTCTGGCAAAGACAAAATTAACTATTCTGTCGATCCAGCTACACGGGGCGAGATATTAGATCGCAGCGGGCAAGGTCTTGCAACCAATGGAACAGTCTATCAATCAGGTGTCATCCCCCAAAATCTTGGTACGGGAGAAGATCGTACAGCCAAAATCGATGCGATCGCAAAAAGTTTGGATATTACTGCTAAAGATGTGGAAACGGCCTTAGCGCAAGGATGGGTTCAGGATGATTTCTTTGTTCCTTTGAAAACCACAGCAGAGGCACCAGCAGAAACTCCTGATGGTTTGGAAGTCAAAGAAACAACTGGGCGAACCTATCCATTAAAAGAAGCAGCTGCTCAATTAATCGGGTATGTTGGTAAAGTCACAGCAGAAGATCTGAAGAAAAACAATGATCTGGCCAGTAACAGTTTGATTGGCCGAAGCGGTTTAGAGATGGCTTTAGATAAACAACTGCGAGGAAAAGACGGCGGATCATTGGCGATCACAGATAGTAAAGGCAATGAGAAGAAAGTCTTACAAAAAATCGAGAAAAAAGATGGCGAAAATGTTAAATTGACGATCGACAGCCGTGCGCAGCAGATTGCTTATAATGGCTTGAATGGTCAGGCGGGTTCAAGTGTTGTGATGGCTCCGAAAACGGGAGATTTATTAGTTGCAGCTAGTTCACCTAGTTTTGATCCCAACAAAATGACCAATGGAATCAGTCAAACTGATTACGATGCTTATAGCAACGACAGCAATCAACCATTTATGAGTCGTTTTGCTACTGGGTATGCACCCGGCTCGACCTTTAAAACAATTACTGCAGCGATTGGCTTGGACGCGGGTACTTTGAATCCAAACGAAGAATTAGCGATCAATGGACTGAAATGGCAAAAGGACAGTTCTTGGGGCTCTTATCAGGTAACTCGTGTCTCAGATGTTAGTCCTGTCAATTTAAGAACAGCTTTAGTTTACTCGGATAATATCTACATGGCGCAAGAAACCTTGAAGATGGGAGAAAAAAACTTCCGAGCAGGCTTAAACAAATTCATTTTTGGCAAAGACTTAGATTTGCCGATCGCGATGGAAAAGGCCCAGATTTCAAGTAAAGACAGTTTTGATTCTGAAATTTTATTAGCAGATACTGGATATGGACAAGGACAGTTACTGTTAAATCCAATTCAACAAATCACGGCATATTCTGTCTTTCCAAATAAAGGCACGATGGTCTATCCTAAATTGATTGCCGATAAAGAAACCAAAAACGAAAAAGATGTGGTCAAAGCAAGCTCTGCTGAGACGATCACTAATGATATGCAGGCAGTTGTCAGCGATGAAAATGGGACAGCACATAGTTTAGCTGCATTAAATACTCCATTGGCCGCAAAAACTGGTACTGCGGAGATCAAACAAAAGCAAGATGAAAAGGGACAAGAGAACAGTTTCTTGTATGCTTTTGATTCAGAAAAACAAAATTATTCAGTCGTTGAATTTTTGGAAAATAAACCAGAGGGAACTTCTGCGACGGAACTTTCGAAAGATTTATTGACCTATTTGAATCAAACCTATCAATAAAATACTTGTCTGAAAAGCTGATGCTTGGTAAGATATCCAAGAAGGACGGTGTTTTATGAACAAGCGACAACGAAAAAAAAGAGCATACAAACATTACATTCGAGCAATTTTTGAAGGCTACGAAAAAATGCTGGAGGATTCTAGTATCAAAGAATTACATTTCAGCTATTTAAAGGAAACGACGTACTTGGAACGTGATGACCAAGATAAGATTCATTTTACAACCAAAGAAGATTGATCTTTAAAGACTTCTCAGCAAAGTAGGCTGAGAAGTCTTTTTTGATAAAAAACATAGAAAATCAGACATTACCTCCAACTTAAGACCGAGAAAATAGTTAAGAGATTCTTAGCTTAGTAAATAATTGTTTAAAGAGAAGGGGTATGAGTAAGCAAAAATGCATAAATCAGCTAAAATATGAGTATTAAGATACGGGAGGCAATCAGATGAAACTTCATAAATATATTTTACTAGCAGGCTTAGGTCTTTCACTAGGTGCTGGCCTAATCAATCAAACAAAAGTTCAGGCAGGGGATGGTGTCATCAATGAACGTTGGGGCAAACCAACTTTTGTCGCTGGGGCAGGATTAAACCAGCAGCAGTTAGATGAAACTATGAATAAGCTTGGAATCAATCAAGACAGCGTTAAAATGGAAACAGCGACTGGCGCAGATTTAGTTAAATATTTGGGTTATGGCAGCGGAGACGACAGTGTGATGCTGAGCTCTGTCATGGTGAACCGCGAAGATCAAGGAAAAGGGATCAATGTGAAAATATTGACGCCGGAAAATATTACCCAGATTACCGCGGATCAATATAAGAACCCATTAGTTACCGCAGGTATTACTGATGCAACCGTCAAAGTTGCCAGTGTTGTGAAAGTAACAGGCGAGAGCGCTTTGACTGGTGTCTATAAGGCCTTTGAATCAAATGGTGAAACGGTTGATCCAGAACGGGCGCAATTGGCTCAAACGGAATTGGATACGACCTCGGATGTTTCGCAATCAGTCGTAAATAAGGCCAATGAGCAAAGTCAAAATCAGAACTTGTCTGACAGTGAAAAAGAAAAAGCCGATGAAGCCTATAAGGCGCAGTTAAACCAAACATTGGTTGACATAAAAAAAGAGTTGGCAGAACTTAAAGAAAAACAAGGCGAACTAGCAACGAAAGAAGATGTTGAAAAAATTGTTAATGATGCCTTGGAAAAAAATAATTTATCACAATATGTTACGAAGGACGATATCAATCAATTAGTTGCTTTAGCAGAAAAATATCAAACGACTGATGGTGTATTAGACAAAGAATCGATCGAACAGCTTGATAAAATCAGCAGTGATTTTAAAGGAACCGTCAATAAGGTCTCTGATCAGCTTGGTAAATTCGGTGATTCCCTCAAAGGAACATTAGAAGAGAATCAAGGGTTCTTCGCAAATCTATGGCAACAAATCAAAGATTTCTTCAGCGGATCATCAAAATAATTAAAAAAGATTGTGTCATTTTTTAAGATTGACACAATCTTTTTTTACTTTCCTCAACAGTTTATGCTTATCATTAGGGCCTTGCTAGGGTAAAATAGAGAAGTGGGTTCCAATTCTAAAGCAAAAAATTAGATAATTTGCTTTGTGGGATTGGATCAAGAATAATTATGGTAATATTTATTATATAATTAATCAAAAAAATAAAGGAGGGTCTTAAATGGAGACTCCAGAAAAAAAGGAAGAACTTCAAACTGAAACATCATTTGATTCAGTGAAAGAATCTGCTTCCGGTGTGTTAGGTGGGTTGATGGGACAGATCAGACGGTTGGAAGAGGCAATGAAAGCAGAGCGAATGGGCGATGTTTACCAAATCTACTGGAATGAATTGCCAGCTTCGATCCAGCAATCCAGCAATGCGAATCATGAGATTGATAATTTCTTGACAAGTAAGTTGGATCAAGAAATACAAAGGACGTTCCCATTTATGATCATGCGTGACGTTGTTTCACCCATTTTAATCAATTATCAGATCGGCAGCTATTATCGAGATCGCGCGGTCTTACAGGTGGATGCAACACAGCCTACTATAAAAATATTACCCGAAATTCGTGAGCAATGGGAAAAAGCCATGAAGGACGGCTATAAGGAACAACTGGCGGAGCTGCAAAATCAGCAGGATGACTTTGATGCAAAGACGATTGCTGCTCAGTCGGAATTGCGTGAGCTTAACGGCAAAATCGCTCATCAAGAAAAGCTTAAAGCAGATTTAGAAGAGACTAAAAGCTTTATGAACCGCAAGAAGATCGAAGAAGAAATCGAAGTAATCGATGACAAGCTGAAGGAATTGAAGCAGCAGCGTAGTCAATGGACACCTTTTGTCGGCGATCAGTTATCAGGCGAATCACAAAAAATTGAATTGGCGAATCGCATTGCCAATCTTTCATTAGAACAGGCAATCGCAATAAAAGAATTGCGCTTGATCAAAAAACGCTTTGGCGGTTTAGAGGAAATGGATGCCGCACTTGAGATTTTTATCAAGGATTTCTTAAATAGGGGGGCGGAATAATGACTGAAGAAAAGAATAAAATCAATCAAATCTATGATACTTTGGTCGATTCGGAAGAACCAGGCTTAAATATTCGTGAAAAAGAGATTCTTCACCCCGATGAAACGACGGAAGAATCCACTGAAGCCTTTCAATCAGTGCCTCAATCGAAGCCTGTCAGCGATTCGGCGATAAACTATTATGATAATCGGGAAGAAAATTATCAAGACTTGTTAAGGTTGATCGACGATGCAGAAAAAGAAATCGCTGATCTGAAATTTAGAAAGATTTTGATGGAGTCTGATTTCCCATCATTGTTGGATTACTTCAAGAAAATTTTTGTTGAAGAATCAATGACTGCCTCGGCAATCGCAAAAGGTGCGTTATTAGAATATTTCACCTTTGAGCTGATCAAGCCTCTGCAAAACCATGATCTGCATCTTTCGACCAATGAATTTTCGACATGGGAAAGTAAACATTTCAACCTTTCTTATCGGCTGACTAGTACCAACGAAATCAATTTTAGTTTTATGATGCCGACATCTGATGGGAAATTCCGCAGCGAGAAGATTAAGCTGATGGAAGTTTATCCTGAAATAATGAAAGTCACTGTTTTAAACGATGCGGTATTGACTTTATTGAAGGATTGCTACAACAAACATATTTATACGAGTGGGCAGAATTCAATGTTCAGCCGTGAGATGAATGATGTTATGGCTCATATGAAGGATTTAGGCTTCGACTTTGATGAGAATCTTTTAGATAATAGCCAACCGTTAGACCTATCAGTAGATCTTACTCATAAGACACCGATTGAAGTTTTAGATAAAATTTTCATCACAACGATGGATAATGAAAATTATGATTTCAAAAAGGTTGATGAAAATAGTTATTTAGTCGCGTTGGATGGGAATCAAACGGTGACGATCAAGCAAAATACCGAAGATCAAACCAGCAGCCTGAAATTAAATACTGATCGTAAAAATAAATCATTGATCGAATTCTTTGGCAGCTACCCCTTCTTAGTACCGTTGACGATCACTGACGAACAATAATGAAACAACGAGCGTTGCGCCATTTTTTGGTGTAGCGCTTTTTTTGTTTTTGGAAGCAGAAACTTCGCCGATAAATTAAGTATATCTCTTTGGAAAATATTAATTTTTTTGCCTTTTTTTCTAGGAAATCACGTTCACTCGTGAAAGTCCGTAAATCCTATGATATACTTTGAAAGTTGATATGAAAGAGTATCAGTTTACCATGTTTGAAAGAGGGTAGAGATTGTGTGTGGAATTGTAGGATTTATTGATCGTTCAAATACAACGCAAAAAGAGCAAATTGTTAAAAATATGATGGATACGATTGTTCACCGCGGACCAAATAGTGCGGGACAATTTATCGACGGGGGTGCCGCTATAGGTTTTCGTCGTTTGAGCATCATTGACCTTGAGGGCGGTACACAGCCTATCAAAAACGAAGATGGAACAAAAATTATTACCTTTAATGGAGAAATTTATAATTATCAAAGCATTCGTGAAGACTTGATCGCCAAAGGCCACATTTTTACGACTCACGCTGACACTGAAGTGTTATTGCATGGCTACGAAGAATACGGCATTGATTTGCTGCAAAAAATTCGCGGAATGTTTGCTTTTGTTATTTGGGATACAGAAAAACAAGAATTATTCGGCGCGCGCGACCATTTTGGGATCAAGCCGCTTTATTACACGATGATGAATGGTACATTTATGTACGGTTCTGAAATCAAGAGCTTCCTGCAGCATCCAAACTTTGTTAAAGAGTTGAATAAAGAAGCCTTGAAACCATATATGACGTTCCAGTATTCAGCATTGGATGAAACCTTCTTTAAAAATGTTTATCGCATCAAAGAAGGCCATTACTTTATCTATAAAGATGGCAAACTAGATATCCAACAGTATTGGGATGTAAAAGAACAAGAAACCAATATGACGCTTGAAGAAACTGTTGATTTGATTGATGATACAGTCTTGAAATCGGTCGAAGCTCACCGAATTGCCGATGTTGAGGTTGGTTCATTCTTGTCATCTGGTGTGGATTCAAGCTATGTTACGGCTGTTTTACGCCCAGAGCATTCTTATTCAATCGGCTTTGGCGATAAAACATACAATGAATCGATCGAAGCAAAGAAATTGGCAGATTTGATCGATCTGAATAATACATCTCGCGTGGTTACGGGAGATGAAGCCTTTGAATACTTCCCGTTGATCCAATATCATTTGGATGAACCTGATTCAAATCCTTCATGTGTGCCGTTATATTTCTTAACAGAGCTAGCTAGCCGTGACGTGCGGGTTGCGCTGAGTGGAGAAGGTGCAGACGAATTATTTGCCGGCTACCAAGCTTACGGGATGAACACGAAGTCAAAAGCAGTCAAAGTTGTTGCTGAAGGCTTGAAAAAATTACCAAAAGGCATGCGTTACTCGATCGCTAAAGGACTAAAGGGTAAAACCTTCAAAGGTGCTTTGCACTTGTATACATCATTGGCACCAGCCGAAGAATTCTTTATCGGACAAGCGAAAGTTTTTGAAGAAGACGAAGCGGTTGATTACCTGCAGCCTGAATACCAACAAAGTCCAACAATTAAGGATATTGTTGATGTTCATTACGAAAAGGTTCAGGATATGTCTGAAATCAAGAAAATGCAATACTTGGATATGCACCAATGGATGCCAAAGGATATCTTATTGAAAGCTGATAAATTAGCAATGGCTAATTCATTAGAAGTGCGCGTACCTTTACTAGACAAAGAAATGATGAAAGTCTCTGAAATTGTACCAACTAAATATTTGATTAATGCTGAAAATACAAAATTCGCATTCCGCCAAGCTGCGGCACGTCATTTGCCAGAAGAATGGTATAACCGTGAAAAACTTGGCTTCCCAGTTCCAATCAAAGACTGGTTGCGTGAAGAAAAATATTATCAAATCGTTCGCGACGTGTTCACACAAGACTTCGTAAAAGAATTCTTTGATCAAGACAAAATCGTGAAGCTGTTAGATGATAACTTCGCTGGAACCGCAGATGGTCGTCGTAAAATCTGGACGATCTATACCTTCTTGACATGGTACCAAGTGTACTTCATCAATGATGGTGCTAAGCCTGTACCGGCTGCAATGGCGTAAACTAATAGTCCAATTTGACAAACATTAACTGTCACGTTAGACTATCAATAAGGAAACTTAACAAAAATTATGAGGTGTCTTGGTGAGTGTAGTTATTTAATTTGGAGTAACTTGATAGCGGAAAAAATGACTGTTTACACAGGTTTATTTCGCATGCCAAATTAGATGATACCTATCAAAGCTGATGAATTAGAATTCAAGCTGTGAAGAGGAATCTTCACAGCTTTTTTGTCGCTTCTGTTTATTAATGAGCTAGCTGCGACGACTATCTCCTTTGTTAAGTTCCCCTGGCCTCGATAGGTATCTTTTCATAACGAAAGGAAGAGACCATGAATAACGAAACATTTACAAAAACACAATTTAATGAAATCAAACAACAACTTAGCAGCTACGCAATCAGTAGCTTCGGGAAAAAACGAATCGCAAACACTCAGCCTCATTCAAAACTATCTGTTGTAGAAAAACGGCTGACGGAAACGACTGAAGCAAAGCAGTTACTTGATAGCAATCTCCATGTACCCTTTATGGGGCTGCAAAGTATTGAACATATAACGAACCAGCTCGAAAAAGGCTTTGTGCTTACACCGCAAGAGCTGATGGAATACGCGGACTTTTTACGCAGCTTGCGTTTGATCCGGCAATTTTTTGAAAAAAATCAAAGTATCGCACCCCTTTTGAATCGTTACGGACAAGGATTGAACGACTTCAATGAAATCGAAGAAGAAATTTATCAGGTCATTCGAAATGGAAGAATAGTTGACGATGCTAGTCGCGAACTGCGGCGAGCGCGTCGGGATATCGCGGAGACTCAAGACAAAATCCAAGAGTTGCTGAAAAAATTTATTCGTCAAAATAAAGAGAAAATGCAAGAAGCGATCATCACTAAACGCAACGATATTTTTACCGTTCCTATCAAAGCGGCATATAAGAAACAAATCAAAGGAACGATCGTTGAACTTTCCAGTAAAGGAACGACGGCCTATATCGAACCTAGCAGTGTGAGCCGTTGGAATGAGCAATTGACCTACCACAAAATGGTAGAAGAAGCCGAAGTTTATCAAATTCTAGCAACCTTGACCGGCTTGTTGGCAGAAGCCTTGCCGCTGATCCAGCAGAATATCGAGATCATCGCAGAATTTGATCAGATCTTTGCACGGGGGAAATTTAGTCGCGAATTAAAAGGGATCACAC
Source organism: Enterococcus hulanensis (assembly GCF_005405485.1). GTDB lineage: Bacteria > Bacillota > Bacilli > Lactobacillales > Enterococcaceae > Enterococcus_A > Enterococcus_A hulanensis. Next base: position 21,388 of record NZ_BJED01000007.1, read on the forward strand.
CGAAAATAAACGCTGACGGCTATATTCATTTAATCTCTGCGACTCACCCTTTGATTGAACATGCAGTACCGTTGGATTTGACAATCGGTGAAGATTATCGCGGATTAACTATTACCGGTCCAAATGCCGGCGGGAAAACGGTCGTCTTAAAAACGGTCGCACTAATGAGTCTGATGACAATGATCGGTTTGCAGATCCCGGCAAAAGAAGGAACGGAGATCGCGATTTTCGAGCAGATTTTTGTTGATATTGGAGACGCGCAAAGTATCGAGAATGCTCTAAGTACCTTTTCTGGACATATGCAGAATATTTCTGAGATCCTTCGGCAGGCGCGTAAAAATAGTTTGATTCTTCTGGATGAATTAGGCAGCGGGACTGAACCAAATGAAGGTGCGGCCTTGGCGATCGCCATCATGGAGGAATTTTACCAAAAGGGCAGTATTTTGATCACGACCACCCATTACGGTGAAATCAAACGCTTTGCTGAACAGCATCCTGATTTCATCACGGCGGCAATGGACTTTGACGCAGAACATTTAACACCGAAATATCGCTTGCTGATTGGTCAAACTGGTGAAAGTAATGCCCTATGGATTGCGAAAAAGATGGCGATCTCTGATCAGATCATCACTAAAGCCCAAAATTATTTTACCGATCGCAATTACAGCCTCGAAAAGAAGAGCTTTAAGAAGCGGACGATGAAGCCGACCACAGCGGCTGTTGAAATGACTTACTATAAAGGGGACAAAGTGTTCTTGCTGGAACAGCAGAAATCAGCCTTGATCTATCAGGAGATTCCTTTCACTGACAATGTGAAGGTGTTCTTTGAAGACGAGTTTATCGAAGTGCCTAAACGCCGAATCAAGCTTGAATATCGGGCGACCGAGCTTTATCCAGCGGACTATGAGTTAGAAAATCTGTTTGAAGACTTCCAGACGCGAAAAGAGCGGCGAGATATTGATCGCGGCTCGAAAAAAGCGCAACGCAAATTAAGAAAAGAAGCATTGCAAAGAAGACAAGACTAAAAAACACCTCCAGTTTTTTCGACTGGAGGTGTTTCGTTTTATTCATATTGCTGATAGGTTTTAGTCTTATATAAGCCAACCGTTGATTTCTGATTATTCTCGCTGTATAAACTAGAAGACTGTGCGCCTTTTTGACGTTCGATTTCTTCTAAACGCGCCTTTTGATCACGATAATCAAAGGAACTCGGATTAATCGAATCTAAGCCGCTATCCTGATAATATCTCAGCAAATCGCCGTTAGTGATTTTATCAGAGGTGATCAATTGCTGATCGACGTCCTGATTCAGTTCGATAAAGGTTTGTTCTTGCTCCGGCGTTGGTTCAGTGATCACCTCAGCTGTTTGGTTATCATACATTTTGCCACCGTAGAAGGTATATTGCGGTGTGACGAAATCACCATCTCTAAAGGCCACAACTTGTTTATGTTCCGGCGAGAACAGATCTTGCCCCAGCTGCAGATATTTCTTCGAATCGATTCCCAGCAAATGCAGCAGAGTAGGGAGCGCATCAACTTGACCACCATAAGTATGGTTGACGCCGCCATTTGTTGCACCAGGTACATGGATCATGAATGGGACCCGCTGTAATTGCGCGTTGTCATAATCTGTCCAAGCATCCGATTCTTTTCCTAATAACGGTGCCAGTTCTCTATTACGCGTATTCGAGATACCGTAATGGTCACCATATAAGACAAAAATTGAATTGTCATATAGACCGCTGGCTTTCATGTAATCAAAGAACTCTTTTAACGCAGTATCTAAATAGTTCGCTGTAGCAAAATAGCCATTGATCGTTTCATCCTTCGTATTAGCTAACGGGAACCCATCTTCTTCATTTTTAAAACGAGAATAAGGGTAGTGGTTCGAAACGGTAATAAATTTCGCATAAAAAGGCTGCTGCAGATGTTCCAAGTATTGAACAGATTGATTCAAGAATGGTTTGTCGTGCATACCGTATTGGAACGAATTATCATCATTGATGTCGTAATAAGACGAATCGAAGAAATACTCAAACCCTAGGTGTTTGTAAGTTTTATCCCGATTCCAAAATGAAGCCGAATGACCATGGAATACTGCCGACGTGTAATCCGCCTTTTGCTTCAAGATATTTGGTGCTGCTTCAAAGGTATTTTTATCACCCATTTGAGTGAAAAGTGCCCCTTGATTCAAACCAAATAATGAGTTTTCCATCAACGTTTCCGCATCAGAGGTTTTACCGGCTTTGACCTGATGGAAAAAATTATCGAAGCTATAAGTGCTTTCACCATGATACAAGCTATTTAAAAATGGCGTAACAGTATGGTTCGCGCCGTTTTCATCAGTCAGTTGGTAATCGATCAAAAACTGTTGGAAACTTTCCAAATGAATGTAGACAACATTTTTGCCTTTTGCTATGCCGAACATTGAATCATTTGGCTCCGCGTAATGATCTTTAACGTAGCTTTCAACTTCCTTGAGATCATTGGGACTAGCTTCTGCTCGAATTTGGTTGTTCTGATAGGTTTGATAACCATCATAGACCGTAAAAGCATTCACACCTAGATATTTCACTAAATATTCGCGAGAAAATTGCCGACTCAATAAGCCAGAGCGATCAATCTCAGCCAGAAAAATATTTCCGCTGCCGATTAAAAGAGAAAGGGCAGTGAGGGCCGCCGCTTGACGGAAACGCGGATATTTCTTATCCATCGGAATTTTCTTTTTGATTAATAAAGCAGGCAGCAAGAACAGGTCGATGATATAAAAGACATCGTACAAGCGAAATAATCGAACGGCACTTTCACCTAAGCCAGTCGAGACTTGGCCGGCACCCAGCATCGTATTGATCGTAATAAAATCAGTAAACTCACGATAATAGACCGCATTCGAAAAGAGCCAAATCGTTAATAACGCATAAATGATAAACAATGTCGTATAAGCAACTTTTGAACGCTTGATAAACAGGGCAAGACTGAGCAGTACCATCGAAACGCTTAAAGGATTAATGATCAGAATGAATAATTGCATAGGACTTTGAATGCTTAAATGAAAATCAACAACATAGGCAAACATATTTTTCAGCCAAAGTAAGCCAATCAGCAGACTGAAAAAACCAATTCGTGTTTTTGTAAAATCAATATATTTTTTTAAATGAGACATTTGCATGCTCCTTAGATTTATTTTCCATATTCTTCAATAGTTTATCGGTTTTTAAGGCGAAGGTCAAACTGAACAATGTTGGAAACGCTGATATACCAATATCCGGATAAGTTTTTAATCTGAATATTAATAATTCTTAATATTCAGAGCCGCTGTCTGGAATAACTTTATTTTCACCGGAAGTTCTCAAGTCGGCTGAATTGTTTCATAGATGTTATACTATGCAGAAATAAAGGGAGGATATGCCGATGCCATTAATGAAAATCGATATGATCAAAGGAAGAAATGAAGATGAAATCAAAGAAATTCTGGATATTTCTTATCAAGTAATGCTGGAGGCTTTTCATGCTCCAGAGGGCGATCGCTATCAAATAGTCAATCAACACGAACCATTCGAAATGCAGATTCTTGATACAGGCTTAGGCTTTGAACGAACCGATCAAGTGATCGTTTTCAGTCTAACCACAAGACCACGTACCAGCGAAGAAAAGCAAAACTTTTATTCTCAGTTAGTGAAGGAATTAGAGGACCAGCTTGGCATCAAACCAGAAGATGTAATGATTAACCTGACAGTCAATTCAGATGAAGACTGGAGCTTTGGTTTTGGCCGAGCGCAATTTTTAACTGGCGAGTTGTAAGCAGGGGGAAATGTATGAAAAAAGTAATCGCGATTATTGCATTTCTATTTATTTTAGGCGGCTGTCAGTCAAATTCAGCAAATAAGGAAGCGACTGGCACTTCAAAATCCACTGCAGAAAAAAATATTTCTAAAGCTTCCGACAAAACGAGTGCTGCAAAAGAATCTTCCAGTACACAACAATCACAGGAGGATAAAAAAATGGATATAGCTCCAGGAAGTTTACTCCAAGCAGTTTCAGCAAACGATTCAGCAAAAGTAGCCGCAATTTTAAAAGCAAAAACAGATTCGATTGATGAAGTGAACGATAAAAATGAAACACCGTTAATGATCGCGGTCCATAATAATCAAATCGAGATAGCCAAGAAATTGATAGACGCAGGAGCAAATGTAAATAAACAGGATACTATCGAGGATAGTCCTTATTTGTACGCAGGAGCTGAAGGCAGAACCGAGATTTTAACCTATATGCTAGCTCATAGTACGCCAGATCAATCAATTACCAACCGTTTTGGCGGAAACGTGCTGATTCCAGCCGCTGAAAAAGGTCATCTGGCTAACGTAAAGTTGCTGCTGGCTGATGGTCGAGTAAATATCAATCATCAAAATGATTATGGCTACACAGCATTGATTGAAGCCGTTGCATTAAGAGACGGATCGCAAGTTTATCAAGACATCGTGGCAGAATTACTAAGAAACGGCGCCGATCCAAACATCGTTGATAACTATGGCAAATCAGCAAAAGATTACGCTAATGAACTCGGTTACGGAAACATCTCTAAAATGCTGGAGGAAAACTCACAGTAAGTCGTTTAATAATAGAAGATACAGTAAAAGGAGGCTTGTTTTAGTCTCCTTTGAAATTTTTTATTCTAGTTTACATAATATACATTAAGCAAAGTTACATACGATAAACTAGTATACATATTAACTGTAGCATTTGATTATTTTAGTATCACTGTTGTTTGACTCAATCTGTTAGATTCCTATAAAACTACTTTGATTATCCGCAAAAAGTTCTCGATTATTCTAAATTTGACTTATGCTGCAGTGATTTCCATTTAAAATATTTTCTTAGTCGTAAATTTATACTTTGAACAGCTTGATCGATTTTGTTTTGAGAGATATTTTTAAAATTAGATGGCTTTGGAAAATATTTTCTGAGTAATCCATTATTGTTCTCATTAGATCCATGTTCATATGGCGAACTTGGATTGGCATAATAGATTTTGCAGTCAAAAGTGTCTTCAATGAGTCCGCTTTTAAACTGTTTGACAAATTCACTTCCACTGTCGAATGTGATCAGTTTCACAACATAAGAATACATTTCTACTAAGCAGGTCGATTCTTTAACGTAAGACCGTCAAAGAATTCCCACTTCGGTCTTTTTAACAACTTTCCAGTAATTTTTATTTTATAGCGTTTTCCACGCCCCTTATTTTTTTTATATCAAAAGGAATGATTTGTTTATAAATTCAGGTATAGATTGTTGAAGTACAGATTTTTACGCTACGAACTGCATTTGCGATCCGTTCTGGTGTATATTTCATTTCTAGGTACTTTAAAATGGTCTTAGTGTTGTGTACAGTGGCTAGGCAACTGTAAGTAGACCAATCTCATTTCACAATTTAGGCACTTGAAATCCTTGCTACGACAATCACTTGAAATAATCCTCACTTATGTAAATCTCTTTTTAAATAACAAGCTTTAATATTAAGAAAAAAGGAAGCTTACGCTTGGAATGACTTGCTGCGCTTTTTCTTCTCTATACCCCATCCTATTATCCAACACAGAACCAAAGCGTAGTTTTCTAAAGCACCTACTAAGCTAGTTAGTTTTGAGCTGTCTTCTAAAAATCCTAAGAGATGGTTGGTTCCAAATCCCATTCCTCCAATAATCAAAGAAAAAAGAATGATCCTCAAGAAAAACCAATCATATTTAATATTGATTGCTATAAGTATTGGAATAATCGCAAGATTCCAAAAAGCAATTTCTCTTTGCCAGCCTAAGGATATCCCATATTCTGAGTTTGCTCCCATATAATTTGCAAAGAAAAGCTGTAGTACAGATGCTGAAAACATTGCTACGATTACTAAAGCGAAAGTAACTCTTAAAAGCTTATTCATTATTTCTCTCTCCTTATCATTCTTTTTCCTAGAGATTCTACTAGAAATAAATAGGTCTGCTTAAAGTCAATTAAACTAACACTGTAACTGTTTGAGAAAAGAATAACCGAAACTGAATCAATAAAAATGGATGTCTCAACCATTAAATCCTTTTTAAGATAACTTATAAAACAATGCCATAATTCTTCTTTTTTTTCATCAATCAGTTTCTTCCCACCTTTACTCAACTGACTATATGACTTATTAAACTCTTTTCCAGAAGCGTTAATTAACCACATATTATCTTTGATAAAATCTGTAAACGAAAAAATAACTTGGGTAAAGTATCTATAAGAATCTTCTTCTTTTAATTTGACTTTTTCTATTAATTGCTCAATGTCATTAAAAGCATCCAACAAAACTCTTAAAAATAAATCTTCCTTGTTTTCAAATATTAAATAGAAAGTTCCTTTTGCTATGCCTACTATTTTGACCAAGTCATTCACGCTAATAGTTGAATTGGACTCTTGTTCCAATCTCAGCTTATACTCCTGGAGTATTCTGTCTTCCAATTTTTCTCTTTCTTCATTGCTAAACTTTTTTGGCATAGTAATTCACTCCTCTTCAATGACCATTATTGCATTTCGGTCACTAAAAATCAAATTCAATAAATAAAAAAACAACACCCACAGAGAATTGTTGAGTGCTGCCTTTATTTATCTGAAATTCTAATGGAACAGGATTCATCTAATTGCTTTTGTATTTTTTAATCAATCTTTCTTAAACTCATTCTTTATTAGTAAAAGTCGCTTTGTCGAAATAATAAGTTAACATAGGTACAAGGATGAAAGTCACTGCAATTCCAAGACAAATCAACGTTGTTTGCACCATCAAAGTCATCTTATAGTTTCCTGTAAATCTTGCAGACAGTATTACTGTCAGAAAGATCATGCCCATTCCTACCCTATACCCATATCTTTGTGCCTTCGAAAAATTATTTTTTAGTCTTTCATCAATTTTTTCATGATTCATTTTTCCTTCCCAATAAAACCCATAAAAGCCGAAGAACACAAAAAATACAAGAAATCCCGGCTCATTTAATACGAAGCCTAGCACGCCAAGAAAACCTAAAACACCAAGAAACCCCATCCATGATTTTACTCTTTTATTAAACATTTTAAATCTCCTTATGTGATGTGATATATTTGTATCATGAGATAAATATATCACTTCGAACTTTTGATGTCAATTTACATTTTTAATAGCAAAAAAACACTCAACAAGATTCTGCTGAGTGTTAGACGGTATTCTGGTAACCAGAATTAATTCTTTAATTGATAAACTAAATGTTCTTTTAGCATGCCGTTTTGCTTTCGCTGATAACTGAACTCGTAAGTCAGCCCATTTTTTTCAAGAATTCTTTGCGATGCGCGGTTTTCGATAGCAAATTGCGCAAAAATTTGCGGTAAATGATAGCGATTGAAGGCTAATTTGACAAGTTCCTGTACGATTTTAGTTCCATAACCAAGACCTTGGTATTCTTTTTTTACGATATAGGCGATTTCATCGAGGGTAGTGAAATTAATGGTTGTTTTGATGATTCCGGCAATTCCAATTGATTGCTGAGTGCGAGTATCTGCTACGATGAAGTAACTATATCCGTATTCTTGATATTGCTGAGTAATTTTATTGATCCAGCCTTCTACTTCTTCGTCTGTATAGATTTTCCCCCAGCCAAGCAGCATTAGTTCTTCTGATTGAAGGATCGACTTCAGAAAGTGAAAGTCATTGGTCGATATTTTCTTAAAAGTAAGTGAAGTCTTTTCCACTAAGCTCTCCCTCTTGCTTTTATTTGTTCAAGCTTTTAATAAGCTCGTAAATCTCAAGCATGTCCGCTGCTAAATAGTCAGCGCCACTTTGGTCGACCTCCGCTCGTGTTTCTTTATAAGCGATCGTGGTAATTCCTGCAGCTTTTGCTGCGGTTATTCCGTAGTATGAGTCTTCAATAGAGATCGCCTGCTCAGGTTTGACCTTCAGTTTTTGTAAAGTATTTAGGTAGATCGCTGGATTTGGCTTACTTTCTGCGACGAACTCACCGCTGTAGATCACATCGAAATATTATTTGCTTTTGCCCACGTTAAAATAGAGAGAATGTTTTTTCTAAACAACTGCTGATAGTTTATTGATTCATAGGCGGCATCGTTGAATTTTTCAAAACGTTCTTTGATCGCACTTAATGAATCATTGCTGTCGATGAATTTGCGTAAAGTCTTATAAAGCATGTCATAGGACTGACCGATTAATTCGTCAAAATTTGTGGCCGCGTGATCGATGGTCGGATTCTCCTTTTTGATAAACTCCTGTTGAATTCGAAAATCTTGAAATTCAGTATCGACAATCACACCATCCATATCAAATATAATTGCTTTAAGCATTCGCGTTGTCCTCCTTGCTGGTTATACGTCAAATTATTGCAAACCATTTCACTAAAAGCAAACAGGATAAACGCAAAAACAAAAATAGCCAATCACGTTTTCCTTTTAACGTAGTCGGCTATTTTTTGATTTTATTACGCAGTGCTTTTATTTTGTCCATGGTGATGATTTTTGATTCAGTCTCAGGTTGTTTTTCCGCTAGTTTCTCGGCTTCTACTTTTTGCTCTTCGACTAATTTGATACCGCGATGCTCCGCCCGAAAAATGTTTCGCTTGATTTCCTCGACTTGGGCTAACTTGTCCAACGCTTCAGGACTGTGGCGTAAAAGCTCTCTAGTCTTTCGTTCGTGAATTCGTTCCGTGACTTTTTCATCGAAATAGCTCGTGATAGCTAAATTGATCACTAAGGCAATCAAAAGAAAATTGTCGGTTACGGTGGAGCCGTTCAGATACCCATTACTGAACAACCAAGCAACAAAACAAACCAAAGCCAGCACACTAAAAACCTGATAAACTCTCAGCGCCTTTTCCTTTTCGCTGCGATCAGCAAAGACAGGCTTGGCGTCATGGTACAAAGCCAAATAAAGATTGCGAGCCTCGACGAACTCCGGCTGTGTGTTTTCTGCCGTTTCGTAGGCTTCTTTCTTGGCAAACCCCTGCGCTTTCATATAGTATTTTGCGACTTTCCTTTTTCGGATCATTTGAACCCCCTCTTCGATTCTAGCATTGTGAATATTTTGAAGATTCATAAGGTCTCTCCTTAATTACGGAATTCTCTTTTCAGCAACCTCTATTTTATCATTAAGTTAGTCGAAAGACTAAGAAATAATTTAATATTTTTCTGCTCGTCTGAATTTAGAAAAGAGAAATCCACTCAGATAAGCTTTTTCACTGAGTGGACCAAATTTTTTATATTTTTTTTACTGCTTCTTCAATCGGTGTGTCGCCGTCGCCCATTAAAATTACTTTTTTAATGGTGTTATCTTGCTCCAGCAACGCTGCCAAAACGGCTGCGACGTTTTCGATCGCGTTCTCTGATTTTTCTGTGATATTTGTAGTTATTTTTCCGCTGCCGGGAATCTCTTTTAAGGTGCCAGGCTGCAGGATCGTATAATCCAGGTTCGTTTTGTCGATCAGCCAGTTATCTGAAAAAAATTTTGCGATATTATACTCAGTTAATGCTTCACTCCATTTATCCGGTTGCAACGCAAACAGTGAACTTAAATGAATGTAACGCTTGATCCCTTTTTGTTCGGCGGCCTGCATTAATTTGACTGCACCATACAGGTCTGTTTGTAACAGGTCTTTTCCTCGTGAGCCGGCGACAAAATAAACGGCTTCTGCATCAGCTAGCGTATCTGCGATTTCATCAACGGTGCCATGTAAATCTAAATAAACAGGCTTGACTGAATCGGTCGCTTTAATGTCTTGGTCCCGACGAGCCCCCGCATAAATATCGTGTCCCTTTGCTGTTAAGTTCTTGATCAATTCTTCGCCTACGCGGCCAGTTGCTCCAGCAATAAATATTTTCATATACATGATCCCCTTTCTCCTCACTTATGCTAACGCACTTCTTCTATTGGAACAAATATTTACACTTAAAATTGGATGAGTTAGAAAACAACCAATTGGCTGTTTATTTTTCAGTTCACAACTTTATAATAAGAATCATTAACGATATCCGTTTAAATGACTCACTAATTAATTGATGGATGACATGAGGAGTTTTTCTATGACCAAAACAGTGCTGACAATTGCAGGCTCGGATACTTTAGCGGGCGGCGGTCTGCAATCCGATCTAAAAACATTTGAGAATCATCATCTATTTGGCCTGACGGCGATTACTTGTATCGCAGTCGTCAACAACGGTCAATTTGAGATAAATGATCTGCCGCCTAAACTTTTGCAAGAACAAATAAAAACAATCGATGATAATCTAAGTCTGGATGGAATAAAAATCGGCTTGATTCATCAATTAGAATCGTTGGAAATTGTAAAAGATTTTTTGCAACGATTTGATGGTCCGATCGTCTTAGATCCCGTCATGGCCTTTAAAGAAACAGATCGTGTGTATAGCGATACCTACCGTGAAAAACTGATTGAATTGTTTCCATTCGCGACGATCATTACTCCGAACTTGAAAGAAGCTGAAATTTTAAGCCAGCAAAAGATTACCAACTTGGATGAAATGGAACAGGCAGCTCAAAAAATCTCAGCTCTTGGCGCACGCTCTGTGGCGATCAAAGGCGGCGAGCGTCTTTCCGGCGATTTAGCTTCGGATTTGTTTTATGACGGCGCACATTTCGAATTCTTTTCTAAGCCAAAATTAACGAAAACAACGATTAATGGCGCTGGATGTACATTTGCCTCGGCAATTACCTCGAACTTGCTACTAGGCAAAGACTTGATTTCAGCGATCAAGGATAGTAAAGAATATGTTTATCAAGGAATCAAAAATGGCTTCACACTAAAAAATGGTGAAGGAAATGTTTGGTTTGGCGATAGTGTGAAAACGGAGGTGCTGACATGAGAACAAAAGATATGACGAAACTTGCGATGATGGTGGCATTAACTGTGACACTATCGATATTATTTATTATCCCGATCCCTGCCACCAAAGGCTTCGTAACACTTTGCGAAGTTGGAATCTATGCCTCTGCTCTGCTTTTTGGGCCGGGAGGCGGATTTTTGGTCGGAGCATTAAGCGGTGGTCTGATCGATATGATTTCTGGTTATCCTGAATGGGCGATTTTTTCGATCATCATTCATGGGATTCAAGGCTTTATTTTGGGCTATCTATATCAGAGGTATCCCAATAAAAAAGGTCTTACTGTAGGCTTTTTATTCGCCAGCTTATTTATGATCATCGGCTATGCGTTGGCGACTGCCTTATTATTTGGCTGGCCTGCTGGTTTGGCTTCGTTACCAGGTAATTCTGTGCAAAATATTTTCGGTATCGCGGTGACAGTTCCCCTCTTTCACGCATTGCAGCGGGTTCTGCGTCATCCTCAATATAAATAGTTAATAGAAGGAAGTTATCCAAAATGGAAAAAGAAAAAATCCAACAACAACTAACCACTATCACAAATGATGTCTTAGAAGCAGCCAATCTAAAAGCTGGTGACACGTTTGTATTAGGCTGTACGACCAGTGAAATCGTTGGCGGTACAATCGGCAAAAATTCTAGTCAAGAAGTCGGTCAATGGGTTATCGAGACCCTGAAAGCAATTCTTGATCTTAAAAAAATCTATCTAGCAGTACAAGGCTGCGAACACATCAATCGTGCAGTCGTTGTCGAGCGAGAGCTGGCTGAGAAAAAAGATTGGGAAATTGTTTCAGTAAAACCAGCGTTGCATGCTGGCGGTTCTTGTTCGGTTGCGGCTTTTGAACAATTCAGTGATCCAGTTGAAGTTGAGCATATTGTGGCTCAAGCCGGCATTGATATCGGCGATACTTCGATCGGTATGCATGTAAAATATGTGCAAGTGCCTGTTCGCCCATCCATCAAAGAATTAGGCGGCGCACATGTGACAGCTTTACGCAGCCGTCCAAAATATATCGGCGGACCTCGCGCAACATATTAAATATTTTAAACAACAAAACCTACCTACGAATTTTTCGTAGGTAGGTTTTTTAGATAAACCGCGCAATTAACTGAAGAAGCTGCTGCGGCAATGTTGAAATATCAGAGATATCGACAAAATTGTTTTCACCGTAAAGTGTTCGCAGCTGCTCCTTGTCTTCACCAATCGCACAAGCAATGAAAAGGATCCCTTTTCTTTCGTAATCATCTAGAACTGATTGGATATCTTGCTTGGCTTTTTCACCAGTATAATCCGGTAAAGCTTTCGGCTGACCGTCGCTGATCGAAAGTAAAACCTTTGTGTCGGCAGCTTGCTGACTAAGTTTCTCAGCTAATAGTCTCAGTGGTACGCCGTCACGATTATTTTGTCGCGGCTTCATCGTAGAAAGCTTGGCCGCCATAAAGTCATAGCCGTCGTCGAATTCCTTGTATGAATAGATCGAAGTTTTTTCTCGTTGACTAAGATCTGCAGAATCCCCATATAGCATCAGCGGAATATTGGTCTTCTCAGCAAATAAACTCAAAGCAACTGCTGCTAATTTAGCGTTTTGAATCCGGTCATCTCGCAGCATCGAGCCAGATTCATCCACCCGCACGGCTAATGCCAATGAAGGCTGTTCGCTTGGCGGATTTTTCTTATCGAAGTTTCTTAGATCACCATAAGCAACGTGGCTTGGATTAAATCGCGCGCCATAGTATTTCCCGCTGGAGTAATCATTGCTGACTTCTTTATTTAACAAATCATTGATTACGCGACTTAGGCTTTCTACTTCTGGCAGCACACTTTGTGTCAGCTCTTGGCCGTTTTTGATCGCCGCTTCGTTGATCGTTGGTCGATGAAGTATCGTTCCTTCTTTTGCATGGATCGTCTCTTTCAGACTTTCACGTATCTCGCGATTTAATTCCTTTCGTTTTGTTTTATCGATTTCCGCCATTTCATCTAATGACATCGCTGAACCGATTTTCTCCTCTTCATCGATCGAGGCTGTCGTGCTTTCGGTTTCAGCGTCCCCTCGTTCGGCATCATCAGAAATTGTTGCAGCTTCGGGCTGCTTTTTTTCTTTTTCAGACTCCACCTCTTCAACCTTTGTTTCTTGATTTTCGGTTGGAGCATCGGTTTCTACGGCCTCGCTCTTCAAAGTCGCCTCTTCTGCCTCTTCAAAAATATTTCGCTGGTCCGCTTCTGCTTGACTGATTCTTCTGCCCTGCTGCAATTTTTGCTGATTCTTTACTTGCTGAAGCTCTGTCAGCAGCTTGCTTTGCTCTAAAGCCTCCTGCAAAATCTTTAATTCTGTTTCGTCCGTAGTTAATTTATATAAAACTTTCGGAAAAATACTTTCCAATGGGTCTTGCCCCTGCTTCAAGCTATTAACCCAAAAGAAATATGAGCGCATCCCTGCTACGCCTTTGATCGCATTGGCCTTGGCTGTTTCATCTAATAAACGGATGATTTCCGCCATAACTTCAAGGTAATCACGATCCGTAAAATTCGTCTTGGCGATGGCTCGTTCAATCATTACTTCAATAGAAGGCAGATCCATTTTTTCCGCATGCTGTACCCGGTCACGGAGCGATTCATTCAGCGGTCGATTTCCCTGATAATTGCGGTTGGTCGTAATGATTACTACACAATCAGGATGCCGGCGAATAATACCAGTGGGGATATTCAATAAACCATTCGGCTCCAAAGCAGAATTCAAAGCTACTAAAACTGAAGCATCACGGATTACTGTAGGCTCTTGGATTTCCAGCAGATAGCCTTTTTGCATCGCACGAACGATCTCTGAAGGATAAAATTTATACTCAACACTTGTTGTAGTTTCATCCTTATCAATCCGTTCGATTAGTTTGCATAAGCGATCTTTTGCTTGATCCGCATCAATTTGGAAATGGCTTTCGATTACTGCCAAAACCTCTTGTAAAGAGTCTGTTTGATAGATCGCTTCCAATAATTCTTGATCGTCCTCATCGTCGGCACTGACAACTGGCAATAAGGCGCCAAAGACATCTGTTTTATCCATGTCAGCAAAACAGGTAACTTTTGTATAAGGCAGCTGCAGGTCATCAGATAGGGCGCGGGCAAGTTGAGTTTTCCCTGAACCGGCATCACCTTCCAATAAAACATTCATGATTTTCATTTCGGGATCAAGCCAATTATTTTTGATCTCCGACGCGATTCTGACTTCTTCCTTGCTGGTTTTATGACTTAACGGCTTGCGCCAGATCATTTGTTCTTCTACTTTGGTAAACTTTCGTCCTTTAGTCACGACAAAAGATTGCTCCATCTTAATTCACCTCGTCATTCAGTTTAATAACCTAATTCGTCTAAAAGACGTTTCAATGTTCGATAACGCTGCGCGATCAAGTCGCCGTCTTTATTCATCGTATCATTGAACAGAATAATGTCTTCGTCGATCTTGGGATTTTCTGTATCGACTTTGACTTCCATTCGGCCCCCCTGCAGCCCAATAATGTCTACTTTAGGGTCTTCTGGATCATAAAATTTTTCATAGCGATAGGCATCTTGTAAATAAATACTTGATTGCGCCACTAGAATCGCTAAGTCTAAAATTCGTGTGATCGGCAGCTCTTCTGACTGGCGCGACCATTTTTCTCCAGTATGACGCCAAACCTTGCCGGAAATATCCACACGCCCACGATCATTCCATTGTGCCAAGCCTAATGTTAGACCTTTGGCATCGCTATCCCAAGCATGGTGCCCGTCGATTTTATCGTAATTTTCTACTAAAAAGACTGGTTTGTGTTTTAAATTCGTCGGTATTTTCATAAAAAATCCTCCTAGTTGATTCCTATTTATTTTCATTAAAAGAATCACTTATGTAATAATTCACTTTAGTAATTTAGTAAATTACTAAACTACTGATGAAGACAGAATACGCAAAAGAGAGAAAATTTGCAACTAACTCATATTAGGGTAATCATTTTTTGAAACCCACAAAAAATGAGTCCGATTTTCGCTGCGTATACCATCAAACTAAACGTCTTGTAAGAAGTTTTCTACTTAGAAGATTGATTCGTTCTCATGCTTTATAAAACTGTGAAAAGTTTGACTGGCAACTACCTCTCATTAAAGTATTCATTTTTTGAAGACCACAAAAAATGAGTTCTATTTTTGCTGTGTATACCATGAAACTAAACGATTTGTATATGATTTTCAAATCTTATCACCTTGCATAACTGCTAAAATTTTGACTAACAGCTATCTCTTATAAGTCATTTCACATTTGCGCAAATTTATTGAGTGAATTTGACAAAAGAAAAACTCACTAAACGAATTAGTGAGTTCATGTTTATTTTGCTACACCAAGTGCGATTGCTTTATCGCCTAAGTGAGTGCCGATAACTGGGCCGAATGTGCCGACATCGATTGTCGCATCGGGATATTTCTGCCGCAGCTTATCGTATTCTTGCTGAGCGAGTTCTGGATTGTTGCCGTGGATCACATAGATTCGCAGTTCATCTTGGTTTTCCTGACGACGCTCCTCAATGATTTCCTCGGTACGTTGTAAAGCTTTCTTTAATGAACGAATTTTTTCTGCCAGAACGATCTTGCCATCTTCAAAGGTCAGGATCGGCTTGATCTTCAACAAACCGCCAATGATCGCGGCGCCATTGGTCAAACGTCCGCCTCGGACCAAGTTGTCTAAATCGTCAACAATAATATAGGCATTCGTGGTGTCGCGAATTTGATCGACGGCTGCCAATATTTCTTCTAGTGACTTTCCTTGCTCACTCATTTCCAGTGCTTTTTCCACCATATACCCCATAGGGACACTAGTGATTTTAGAATCATAAGGAATAAGCTGTAATCCTTCAATATCATCTTTAATTGCTGTCAATGTACGAACAAAACCTGAGATACCTTCTGATAAATGAATACTGATCACTGTATCGTAGCCCTGTTCCTTGATTGAGCGATACAATTCGTAAACTTCGCCTAAAACCGGTTGAGAGGTTTTTGGGAAATCCTTGCTGCTTTTCAATTTTCGATAGAATTCTTCATATCCAATATCCACCCCTTCTTCAAAAGGTTCGCCGTCAATGATGACGGGAATTGGAATTATGAACAAATCTTTATGATTGCGCATGCGTTCATTCAGATAAGCGGTACTATCTGTCACGATCGCTAGTTTCATAGTCGCTTCCTCGTTTCTATCAAAATTTACAATAATTATAATATAGCATACTCATAGATTGATGGGAATCAAAATTCTATTACTTCCCTAAAAACTCTTGAGCCGCCTGCGCATTTTGGTTTGTGTCGACGGCTAGCGCACTGCCGGCATTGACGGTATCGATATAGGACCATGATCCATCAACTGGCAAGGTCAAACGCTCAAGTCCGCCCACCGCTTTTCCGAAATTAAGTAAATGTGTTAAAACATAACTATTTGGCATATCTGTTGAAAGATACCCCCAGATTTTCCCCGCAGCGTATGGTCCGCGCAACAACACTAGCGGATTAATTAATTGTCCAAAAACGGATTGCATCACCTGCTGCTGACGACGGACACGTCCAAAGTCGCCTTCTTCATCCATTCGGAAACGAGCATAGTTCAATAAGGTATGACCGTTCATTCGCTGTGTTCCTTGTGTGATCGGTTCATCAATATAGGCACTCATATCCTTTTCAGCATCGATCTGCACACCGCGCGGGAACAACGCATCGATCCCCTTTTCGAATGTTTGAAAATCCACCATCGCATAATAGCGACAATCGATCCCAAAATTTTCCTTAAGTGTTTGGCGAACGAGATCAGCCCCGCCGTAAGCATAGGCGGCATTCAGTTTATTCTCTCCAACGCCAGGAATATTGACATACATATCCCGCATAAAGGAAACCAGCTTCGGCTTGCCCCAGCCATCGACCTGCAGTACCATCATTGAATCGGAGCGTCCGCTGATATTGTCGCGGGTATCGCTGCCTAGGAGCAAAATGTTTCGCTTGCCATTTTCTGAGGTCGCGCCATTAAATTCCTGTGTCTCGATCTTCGGCATAGAGGAATCATGCTTCGCGGCAAAATTACCAACACCAAAAGAAATCACCGAATACCCTAAGATCGCAATCAGGATCATGACTAATATTCTGCGCCAGCTTCTCTTTTTCTTCGGTTTCTGTTCATAAGGATTCTTTGGTTTTCGTTTAAAAGGATTTTTAAATTTAGGCAGTTTGAAATTGAATCGTTTCTTCTTCGGTTCTTGATAATGATCCTCATAATAGAATTCTTTTTCAGGTTCTTGATACGTCTGCCGCGGTTCTTCATAGCTAGGCTCTTCGTATCTAGTTCTTTCTTGTTCTGCTTTTTCGTCTTTTTTCATCTCACGCCGAAAGCCAAAAGGTTTTTTATCCTCCTTTTGACTTTCCTCGTGGATCTTCTTATATTTGTCCATTCGGCTCATAGTGCACCTCTTCATCTCATTACTATTATTATTAAAATAGCAAATCATCTGCCCTTTGTCTTATTTTTCCCAAAAAAAATTAGAAAACCTTAACTACTAAGATTTTCTAACCGCTGGAAGATATGTTGGGTAATCGCCGATCAAAGTGACAGCGAAATTCTGCTCCTTTAACTGAAGCAGCACTTTATTGAGCTTCTCCTTAGCTGGAGTCTCTAGGTCAATAATAAAGAAGTACTCCCCTAATTTTGTTTTTTGTGTGCGTGATTCGATCTTAGTCAAGTTGATGTCTTCTGCCGCGAAGATCGCCAAGCCTTGATAAAGTGCCCCAGGATGATCTGAAGCTAAATCGAATAAAACCGTCGCCTTATTCTTTCCATGAGGCAGGTTCCCTGCGACTGGTTGCTCCCCCAGCACCCAAAAGCGTGTTTCATTCTCACTGATCGATTGGATATTTTCTTGGACGATCGTTAAACCGAATTGTTTGGCCGCGTCTCTTGAACCGATCGCGGCATAACGTTTTTCAGGATTATCGGCGACCTTTTGCGCGCCTTGAGCCGTTGAGCCGATTTGTTCGATATCAACTGTTGGAAAATGGTTCATCAAAAAGACTTGCGATTGTGCTAAAGCCTGTTGATGGCTGCAAATCAATTCCGTATCCTGCCAAGAATCGGCATGAGCAGGATGCACCATTAACTGCTGCTGAATCGGCAATACGATCTCCGCTTGAATCGTCGGCAAAGTTTGAAAAATCAAATCCAATGTCGGCAATACAGAGCCTTCGATCGTATTTTCGATCGGAACGACACAATAATCCAATGCGCCCTTTCGCTGTTCCTCTAAGAGCGCAGTTAATGAGTCATAAGGTAGTAATACATTTTCATTAAAAAAGTTTGCAGCCGCACTGTAGGTAAATGACCCTCTCGGTCCCAAATAGCCAACTTTCATTAAGAAGCAACCTCGACTTGTTGAATGATCTCGCTAACAATGTCCTTTGGTAATTTCTCTGAGGTATCGACGGTGATCTTGGCTAATTTTTCATATAGCTTTTCTCTTGAGAAGAATAAGCGTTTCAGGTCTCCATCGTCGTTTTTGATGGCCAACGGACGAACATTTACTTTGTCTTCGCGAATTCGTTTCACCAGAACATTCGCATCTGCTTTTAAGTAAACAACTAATTTATCGGATAAGACTTGCTGATTTTCCTTTTGCAAAATGACGCCGCCGCCAGTTGCAATAACCGATTCTTCATTCAATGCTTCTTTTAAAAGGTTCGTCTCGTGTTCCCGGAACGATGCTTCCCCATGTTCTTCAAAATAATCGCTGATCGGCTGTCCGATCCGTTCAACTAAAACATCATCCATATCTACCACCCGGGCATTCAATGTAGTGGCAAGTTCTTTACTAATCGTAGTTTTTCCGGCTCCCATAAAGCCGATTAAGACAATAGATTCCATTAGGCATTCTCCTTTTTCATTTGAAGGTAATTATTTTTCTTGAAGAGAAAAATAAATTTAATGTTCAAGCCGTATACCATCTAACTAAACAGCTCGATTCTTGTACTATTTTGAATCTTTTTTTGATCACGCAACATCTAAACTGCTAAGAGTTAGACTGGCATCCTTGTTCGTTTTAATGTACTAATTTTTTTAACAAAAAATTAGTCTGATTCTCACGCCGTATACTATCTAACTAAACGACTCTAATCTTGTATTATTCTGAATCCTTTTTTGATCTCGCAATATGCAATCTGCTACTTGAAGTCTAAATCAATGAGTTTAAATCTGTAAAAAAGTTTGGATATGAAATGTTGATAGCTTCGGGATTGTTTAGCTCCACTGGATCTTCTGTTAATAGAGCTGCGATCTGAAGCATCATTCCGATGCGATGATCGCCATGGCTGTCTACTACTCCGCCACGGAGCTTTGTAGGTCCGTGAATAATCATTCCATCATCTGTCGTTTCGATGTTGGCTCCTAGTTTGTTTAGCTCTTGAGCGGTTGCATCGATTCGATTCGTTTCTTTGACCTTTAATTCTTGCGCATCGCGAATGATGGTCGTTCCTTCTGCTTGAGTGGCGGCTAAGGCAATTACTGGTAATTCATCGATTAAACGCGGAATGATCTCTCCGCCAATTTCTACAGCTTTCAATGGTGCTGGCTTGATTAGTAGGTCCGCTGCTTGGTTCTGCTGATCTAGAGCGGCCTCTTGGATATTGGCACCCATTTCCTGTAAAATATCTAAAATACCCGTACGAGTGGGATTCACACCGACATGGTTTAATTGAAGATTGCTGTTGGGTAATAGGCTGGCTGCCACAAGATAGAAGGCAGCTGAGGAAATGTCACCAGGTACCGTTACCTCTTGACCAACTAATTTTTGTCCGCCCGGTACAGTGATTTTTTTATCCTCTACTGTAATTTTTCCACCGAACTGCTTGATCATTTCTTCTGTATGATTGCGTGATTTTTCTTTTTCAATAATAGTAGTCAAACCTTCTGCTTGCAGTGCGGCAAAAAGGATCGCGGATTTTACTTGTGCGCTTGCGATCGGCATTTCGTAAGTGATCGCTGAAAGCTTGCTTCCCTCAATCGCGATCGGAGGAAATTCACTGCCCTGTTCACCCTGCAAGTTTCCACCCATTGTTCTTAGTGGTCCCATAACACGTTCCATCGGGCGGCGGTTCAATGAAGCATCGCCGGCGATTTCTGAATGAAAAGGCTGCCCTGCTAAAATTCCCAATACCAAACGCATTGTTGTACCAGAATTCCCAGCGTCTAATAGCTTTTTCGGCGCTTGTAAATTTTCAAAGCCCTCCCCTTCAATGATAATATCTTTTCCCTCATCATTGATTGCAACACCTAGTGCTTTAAAAACAGCGACAGTGCTCAAACAATCCTCTGCCCTTAAAAAGTTATGGACTGTCGTCTTCCCATGACTGATCGCACCGAACATGATGCTGCGATGTGAAATTGATTTATCCGCTGGTACCGTCAATGTACCGGTCAGACCTGCTTTAGTTTTCAATAGTTTCATTTGTTCAACTCCTTCTGCGACAACGAAAATCCGCTTCTTCAATTAGCAATTGCCCTTTTTCCAAGTCTGCTTGATTTTTAAATGAAAGTTCTAGAACACCGAAAATATCTTCCCGAGTTTCTTGAATTTTTAAGTTAATAACCGAAATACCAGCCTCGCTAATGAGCGTCATCACTTTTGCGATGGCTCCTGCGATATCCGGAATATCAATGTAAAGATCGTAGAATGCTGGAATTACGCCACGATCTTTTGTCGGCAAATGATCGCGAGAATGTTTGGCCTGACTAAAAAAGTCATAGATTGCCGGCTGGTCTTCTTGAATGAGGCTTTCTTGAATCTTCGTCATTTCGTCCTGCCAGCCTGTGATCAAATCCAGCAAGATTGATCGATTGGTTAATAAAATGTCGGTCCACATTTGCGGATCTGAGGAAGCGATTCTTGTAATGTCGCGAAAGCCTCCTGCTGCCAACTGTGTTGCCCGAGGGTGATCTTCTGTCAGCTGATCACTCATTTTCACCAAACCTGATGCCACGATGTGAGGCAAATGACTCAAAACCCCTACGATCTCATCATGAGATTCAGGTTCGATCACAACAAATTTTGCTCGAGTCGGCTCTAATAGTTCCATTAACGGGTCGACGTTTGTTCCTTCAGGCGGTGTCAAAATGTAGTAAGCCTCTTCGAAAAGATTTGGATTCCCTGCTTTGACTCCTGATTTATGGGAGCCCGCCATTGGATGTCCTCCGATAAATGTAAAAGGCAGTGTCTTCGCCAGCTTCATGACCTCATTTTTTGTGCTGCCGGTGTCGGTGACGATCACTGATTCTTTCAATGGCAAGCGTGCCAGTTCATGCAAGTAATGCAGCGTTGATAAGACGGGTACGGCCAAGATAATGATATCCATCTCAGGAGCTCTTTCAATAGAAGCAATTTGATCGACTAATCCAACTTCACTAGCGATTTCGCGGGTTTCTTCCGAATGATCCCAGCCGAACAGCTCGATCGTTGGATTTTTGATTGCCCGGCAAAGTGAAGCGCCGATTAGACCAAGTCCTAAGACGAACACTTTCTTTTTCATAGACGTACCCTCTCTCTTAAAAGTTTTTGATTGCTTCGCGGTATTCTGCAACCGCCTGTTTTAACTCATCGATTGTATCGGATGAGAATTTTTCTAAAATTTCTTGTGCTAAGACTGTCGCAACGACATGTTCTGCAACGACAGAAGCGGCTGGAACCGCCGTGCTGTCTGAACGTTCAACACTTGCCTTGTAAGGTTCCTTCGTATCAATATCGACACTCATCAATGGTTTGTACAATGTCGGGATCGGCTTCATGACACCTCGGACGATGATCTGTTCGCCATTGGTCATGCCGCCTTCAAAGCCGCCAAGGTGATTACTTGTTCGACTGTAACCTTCGTCCCAGACGATTTCGTCCATGACTTTGGAGCCTGGTCGATGAGCCGCTTCGAATCCAATTCCGAATTCAACACCTTTAAATGCATTGATACTCATCATGATCTGTGCGATCTTGCCATCCAGCTTGCGGTCCCATTGAACGTAGCTGCCTAATCCAGCTGGTACATTGTCCGTTCGTACTTCCACGACGCCGCCAATGGTATCGCCAGCTTTTTTCGTTTGATCGATCAACTCCTTAACCGATTCTTCGACTGTCTCATCAACCATGTTGACTTCTGAGACTGCTGTTTTGGCTTTAATCTCTTTTACGCTCAATTTTTCTGGAACTGCAGCTTCGATTCCGCCTAAAATTGCGACGTGACTGGCGATATCAATGTCTACTGCTGCTAAAATTTGTTTTGCAAGAGCGCCAATCGCCACTCGCATCGTTGTTTCGCGAGCAGACGAGCGTTCCAAAACATTCCGCAAATCACTGTGATGGTATTTCATCCCGCCGACTAAATCAGCGTGTCCTGGCCGTGGTTTTGATACCCGACGTAATTTTTCATCTTTTTCAGCTACTGCTTCGACAGACATGACCTTTTGCCAATTTTTCCAATCACGGTTTTCGACGATCATGGTAATTGGAGAACCTAATGTCTTGCCGTGACGCACGCCAGAGGTAATCCGAACTTGATCTTTTTCGATCTTCATGCGTCCGCCGCGTCCGTAGCCGCCTTGTCTTCTTGCTAGTTCTTGATTGATTGCTTCAACGGAGAGTGTTAGTCCTGCTGGAACACCTTCGATGATCGTTGTTAATTCTGGTCCATGAGATTCTCCAGCTGTTAAGTAACGCATAAGCTATTCTCCTTCTAGTAAAAACTCTTTGATTTCAGTGAGTTTGATTTTTTTAATATAGGCCTTGCCGATTTCTGCCAATAAAATAATGTTTAAACTGCTGCCCCGAGCTTTCTTATCATGGGTGATGGCCGTATAGAATTTTTCGGCTTCCCACGGCTGATAAGTAATCGGCAGTTGATATTTTTGATTCATCGCTTTAATTTTATTAGTGATACCGGCTGGTGAAAGATTCTTTTTCTCAGCGGTTTGCGAAATCTTCACCATTCCAATGGCAACTGCCTCGCCGTGACTGATCTTTCCATAGCCAGCTGTATTTTCAATTGCGTGGCCGATCGTGTGGCCGAAATTCAATAATAGACGTGAGCCGTTATCGAATTCATCTTCTTCGACAACTGTCTTCTTTACTTCCAGAGCTTTGAGAATGATCGCTTCACTATGAGCTAAAAGATCTTGGATTCCTGTTAGTTTCTCAAGGTCGTTCCATAGTGAAGCATCACTGATCGCGCCGCACTTGATGATTTCTGCGATTCCTTCGCGTACTCGCAGCTCCGGCAAAGTATTCAATGTTTCTGGATCGATCAATACGCCATCCGGTTGAGCAAAGGTTCCAATCATATTCTTGGCTTTGCTTGAGTTCACCGCTGTTTTCCCGCCAATACTAGAATCTACTTGTGCTAGTAAGGAGGTGGGAATTTGAACAAAGGCGATCCCTCTCATATAAGTCGAAGCGACGAAGCTGGCTAAGTCGCCCACAACACCTCCACCAAGAGCGATGATTGCATCACTGCGGGTAAATTGCTGATCGGCTAGAAAATCATAAAGATTGTTTGCCATTTCTAAAGATTTACTGCTTTCGCCAGCCGGCACAGTGTAGTGACAGACCTCATAATTGGCTAACTGCTGTTGGATTTTCTCGCCATAAAGCGGAAAAACATGTTCATCGCTGATGATTGCGATTTTTTTATTCTGCCAAAGTGAAGCGATCCATTCGCCAACAGTATCTAAAGCGTGGCGCTTTACGATGATTTCATAACTTTTATCTGATAAGACAATTTCCATGAAACGTTCCCCCTGTTTAAATCAGTGAAGGTTCTTTTGTTAGTTCCTTAACTTTTTGCATCGCATCTACCATGATTTCTACTTCACTCATCATTTGTAGGTAATTTTTTTCATTCAATGATTGTTCCCCATCAGACCAAGCATGTAATGGATCAGGATGGATTTCAACGATCATACCGTCAGCTCCGCTGGCAACACCTGCTCGAGCCATCGGTGCCACTAGATCCCATACGCCTGTACCATGACTTGGGTCAACAATGATTGGGAAATGGCTCAATTTTTTGATCAATGGTACGGCACTTAAATCAAAGGTGTTTCGGGTAGCAGTTTCGTATGTCCGAATCCCGCGTTCAATGAAAATGATTTTTGAATTGCCTTGGACAGCGATGTATTCCGCTGCATTTAACCATTCTTGGATCGTCCCGGAAATCCCGCGTTTCAAGCCGATTGGTTTGCCTGTTTTTCCGACTGCTTCAAGTAATCGGAAGTTTTGCATATTGCGTGCACCGATTTGGATGATATCAGCGTATTGGCAAACGACATCGATGTGCGCCTCATCCATGACTTCTGTGATCACTTTTAAGCCATGGGCATCAGCGGCTTTGCGCATGATTTTCAAACCTTCTTCGCCTAAACCTTGGAAAGCGTATGGAGAAGTACGAGGTTTGTATGCTCCTCCGCGTAAGATTTTGGCACCGCCGGCTTTTGCCATGCGGGCTGTTTCCATAATTTGTTCTTCGCCTTCGACTGAACAAGGACCAGCCATCGTTACGAAACTGCCGTCACCGATTTTCACGCCGTCTACATCAACTACTGTATCTTGCGGGTGAAATTCTCTTGAAGTCAATTTGTACGTATTTGAGATAGCTACTGCCCGTTCAACGACACTGTAAGCTTGGAACGGTACATTTTGAATGATTTTTGGATCTCCTAAAAGTCCCAAAACTAAACGATCTTTCCCGTGATTGATTTGTACTCCTAATCCTTCTTCTGCGATACGTGATAAAATTGGTTTTAAATCTTGTTCTTGAATTCCTTTTTTTATAATTAAGATCATCGTAATAACTTCCTTCTTTTTTTATTTTTTGATTGTTTCTTCCAATAACGGTTGGATTTGTTCGACCGGCATTTCCTTGCCTGTCCATAATTTGAAAGCGGCGGCTCCTTGATACAGCAGCATGCCTAAGCCGTTGACTGCTGTTGCTCCAGTTGCTTTCGCGGCTTTTAATAATTTGGTTTCGGCTGGATGATAGATCACATCGAAAACCGGTAAATCTTTTCTTAATAAGGATACATCTGGTAATGGCATTTGATCTGTATCAGGTGCCATTCCAATATTTGTGGCATTGATCAATAAACTGCTGGCAGCCAGTGAATCGCTCAATTGCTTTTCATCTGCTAAATCATGTAATTGAATGTGACAATTGGTTTCATTAGCGATCATGTCCAGCTTCGGTTCGATCTTTTGATAGAAGTCATCTTTGATGTTGAATACATCGATGGCTTCCACTCCGTCGATCGCAGCTTGTGTAATAATTGCAGTTGCGGCGCCACCAGCTCCAAGAATCGTCATTCTCTTACCGATGATTTCTATCCCGTTTTGTTTCAGGCTTTCCATACAGCCGATTCCGTCTGTGATATGTCCGATTAATTTACCATCCTGATTCACGATGGTATTGATTGCTCCGATCAAGCGGGCTGCTTGGCTGAGTTCATCGACATATTTGACAGCTTCCATCTTGTGAGGCATCGATAAATTGACTCCCAACATTTCAAGATCGCGAATCGCTTGTATGCTTGCGCCAAGTCGTTCAGGCTGAACATCAAAGCTTAAATAGACTGCATCAACCCCCGTTGCTTGGAACGCTGTCGTGTGCATCATGGGTGAAAAGCTGTGCCTTGCTGGCAATGCATATAACCCGGCTAACCGCGTTCTTCCTGAAATTTCTTCTTTCATCTTTCCTCACTCCTTCTTATAGTTAGTTAACCTTTAATCAGCGATTTTAAGAAAGGCTTCGTGAACTCGCTCAGCTTTTAGTCTTATTGCTCAAAAGCTAGTTCACGTAGCTAGACACCCAAAAGCTCTGGTGCTGACGCTTTTTAAGCTTTTTAAACTTATACGTTTCTTAAGTTTAAAAAAAGACTAGGCCCACTGTAGAAAATCTACAATGAGCCTAGTCTCCCAAAAAGATACCAAAAGAAAAAGCCACTATAGATTTTCATCTATGTGGCATTAAGTCAAACTTAAAATCCTTAGCCATCATAGATACAAACTTGTCTCGTTTGCATCCATGAATCATGAATACAAACTTATCTAAAATAGCTAAAGTAATAATTATTCAGTTGTGTGTGCGTACTCTTATTTATATTCGTATTCATAAAAATCGCTCCAAACTGATTTAAGATTGAACTTAGTATAGATTTGTTTTTCCAAGAAGTCAACCCATTACTTTTATTTTCTGTAAAAAAAATTATTTACATTACTTCAGCTACACTCTCGTTTTCTTCAAAAAGCAAGAATAAATCCGCTAATGTCATACGTTCCTTCTCTTCTCCACGGATATCTCTAATGATCTCCCCTTTTTCCATTACGATCACGCGATCGCCGTAATGCAGAGCATCTTCCATTTTATGGGTGACCATTAAACAAGTCAGATTTTCTTCTTTGATCCTTTGATCTGTCAGCAGCATCAATTGCTTCGCTGTTTTTGGATCGAGTGCAGCTGTGTGTTCATCTAATAATAGTAAATCGGGTTTTGTGATCGTCGCCATCAGCAAACTCAAAGCCTGCCGCTGTCCGCCGGAAAGAAATCCTGTTGGTGTATCGAGGTGGTTTTCCAGCCCGTTGCCGACCAATTTGCAAAGGTCGCGATACAATTCTTTCTTATGATTCAGTTGGCGCTGGCGTAGTCGTCGTTTTTGCCCGCGCTTTTCAGCTAGACCTAAATTCTCGGCGACTGTCAATCGCGGTGCGGTGCCCATTTTCGGATCTTGGAAGACTCGAGAGATAGAACTTGCTCGTTGTTCTTCAGATAGTTTAGTCAAATCCTTGCCCATTACCGAAACAGTACCGCTGTCTAACTGCAGACTGCCGGAAATACTATTGAAAAGGGTACTTTTTCCAGCCCCATTACCGCCAAGTACGGTGACGAATTCACCTGGGGCGATCGTCAAATCAACATTATTTAAAATTCTGCGTTTATCATTCACACCATTACTAATGGTTTTGCTGGCGTTTTTTACCTCTAATGCATTCATGCGATCACTCCTCCTTTTCCAGTCCTGTTTTCAGATTCAATGCTTCCTTTAAACGCGGGATCATCAGACACAATGCCAAAATGATCGATGAGAAAATCTTCAAATAAGTAGTATCTAGTCCGGCTTTAATGATGATTAAGATCAATAATTGATAAATAATACTGCCTAATACGATCGCAATCAATCGTTCAACAAATGTTACTTCACCATATAAAACTTCGCCGATAATAATTGAAGCTAGTCCGATAACGATCACGCCGACACCTTTTCCGATATCAGCATAGCCGTCATTTTGTGCGATCAAGGCGCCAGATAATGCGATCACGCCATTGGATAAGGTCAGACCGATCACCTTCATGCGATCCGTATTGATACCGATCGAACGCGCCATGTTTTCATTGTCGCCAGTCGCAATATAAGCCTGCCCAAAGTCAGTGAAAAAGAAAAATAGCAAAAGAGCGACAATGATCACGATAGCGATCAAGCCTAACAGTACGATATCGAAATGATCCGGCAAATTTAAATTTGTAAAGAAATCTTGGATTTTCGGCTGCTTCAATAAAGAAAGGTTTGGTGTTTGCATAATGAACAGCATCACCGAATTCAATCCCGACATCACTAGAATTCCAGCTAAGATGACTGGGATTTTTCCTTTGGTATAGAGCATGCCGGTAACAAAACCAGCACACATACCTGCGACGATACCAAGAAATGTCGCCAATATAGGAGATACACCATTGGTGATCGCAGTCACGCAGACCGCGCCGCCTAATGGAAATGAACCCTCTGTTGTCATATCAGGAAAATTTAAGATCCGATAGGTCATAAAAATACCTAATCCTAAAACCCCCCATAAAAATCCTTGTCCAATCGCTGAAATTACCATCTGTCTACTCCCCTTTAACTACTTCTGCTTTTTCTTTGATTTTTTCTGGAATCGTGATGCCTAATTCTTTGGCTTTGTCTTCATTGATGATCATATCACCATAATCGATGACGTTTACTGGTGTGTCGGCTGGTTTTGATTTGCCGCTTAAAACGTTGGCTGCCATTTTCCCAGTTTCAACGCCTAAGTCAAATTGATTTTGTCCAACGGTGGCGATGCCGCCTTCTTTTGCCATATTATCAACGGAAACGAAGACTGGTTTTTTCGCCTTATCAGATTCATTGATCAAGGTTTGGAACGCGCTGGCGATTGTGTTGTCTTGCGGAATATATAAGTAGTCAGTTTCTTGGCAAGCCTGCTGAGTGATCTGAGCGATGTCATTACTAGAGCTGATCGCGTATTTCTTCACCGTCAAGCCGTCTTTAGTCGCACGTTTTTCTGCACGTTCGATCTGCGACTTAGAATTTTCTTCCGAAGATGAATAGATCATGCCGACTGTTTTTGCATCTGGAAACAGTTCCTTCGCCATATCTAATTGCTGATCGACTGGTGTTAGATTGTTTACACCTGTTACGTTGCCGCCGGGATTTTTCAAGTCTTTGACTAATCCAGCTCCGATTGGATCACTGATAGCGCCCATAATGATTGGCTTGTCGCTTGTTGCGTTAGCTAATGCTTTTGCTGCCGGAGTGGCAATTCCGACTAACACATCTGATTTCTTTTCTAATAATTGCTGACTCATGCTGTTTAGTTTACTTTGGTCGCCTTGACCGTTTAAAAATTCGATCTTGATGTTTTTCCCATCTTCGTACCCTTCTTGTTTCAACCCTTCGATCACACCGTCTTTGATTTGATCTAACGATGGATGGCTGATGAATTGCAGGATGCCGACTGTTTTGATTTCTTCTTTATTTTCTGTTGCGTTCGTTTGACGCGAACCCATTTGATAAGCAAAAACTCCGATTAATACGACTGCTAATGCGATGATTGATCCGATAATTCCTTTATTTTTCATGATTGATTCCCCCGATTTTTGTTTTTTGGTTTTTTGTTTGATAGTAGCTAACTTGGTGACAGCTAGCACGATTAGAAAAACTGGCAAAAAAAGACAACTACCCAAAAATTCAACGGTAGTTGTCTTAGAAAAAACAAAAACCGCATAGATCGTCTCTATGCGGGAATAAGCGTGAAAAAATATCCAGCATAGATACAAAATTTAGAAGTTGCCTAAATGTTGTATCTATGAGTGAATTCATAAATACAACTTATCTACGCCAGTTTTGCCAGCTATTCAATTGTTGATTAGATAAGTTTGCGTTTTTCATGAATGTCACTCCTTCATTTCTTATATTGAGGTTAGTTTAGCGGAAAAAAAATCGACTGTCAACTCTTTTTATTAAAAAAAGCTCATTTATTTTATTCGAATTCTCATTTTAATTTTTAAGGTCCCACATCGGCAAGCGATTCAGTTCTGGGATAAATTCATTGTTTAGATCCTTCAAGCTTTCCACGACAAAGCGATTTTTTTCTTTGCCATTATGGAAGAAAATAAATGTCACTTGGCGAGGATCAAGCTGATAGTTTTTAGCGATCGTCTCACTGTCATAGACGATTGGATAATAATAAAATTTGCGATTCAGCATCGTTTGCTGGTTCGGATCGTCAAGAATCGTCATGACATTTTCAAAGGAAGTTCCGCTTGGTTGGCTGAACATGATCGAAATCGCCTTGGTATCCTTGATTTTCTGATCGACAGTTTGGTACTCCAAAGGGATTAAGTGATCTGATTTTAGGGAATCAAAAACTAATTCGTCTAATTGATCTTGGCGAATCG
Organism: Enterococcus hulanensis; assembly: GCF_005405485.1. Classification (GTDB taxonomy): domain Bacteria; phylum Bacillota; class Bacilli; order Lactobacillales; family Enterococcaceae; genus Enterococcus_A; species Enterococcus_A hulanensis. The sequence goes on from NZ_BJED01000007.1 coordinate 51,059, forward strand.
TCTTCTGAGCAAAAACGGCAGAAGCAGAAAAAAGAAGCGCAAAGATAACGAGACTGGCGGCGATCATTAAGGAACGGCGCTCATTTTCCGAAACAATAATTATGAATTTTCGCCAAAAAATAAGCAATTTTTCTTTAGCTCTGGCTAAATGTCTTTCCATAATAATCCCTCCTCACTTATCATTATATTATTTTTATCTTAAAACCGCTACCACCTAGATCAAATTTCAGTTTTTTTGCGTAGGCAGAAAAAATTACGTGTTCTATATTGGATTGTTAGCGTTTTATTTTAATGATATTATAATGATGACAACTTATTTTGAGGAGGTTTTATGATGAGCAGTATTGAACATTTTTCACGTAATGAGATTACAAAAAGTAATCGACTTTTCTCTAGTATTCGCAGCGTGATCGAAACAGCGTTTTATGGGAACAACGTCACGCGTATTCGTCATCTTACAGATGCCTATGCGTTGGCAAAAGCGAGCCCAGGAACGATCACTACTGATCTTGATGTTGCCTATACTAGCAGATTGCAGCTGCCTACCGATGCCAAGGTCCTAGTGACTAATGATGGGAAAATCGTTGGGCGTACAGCAGCGGCGCGGCGCATTATTGGTCAGCAAGGAATCGACAGCGCTTTTTATAGTGAGCTGCTGCGAGAAGCAGTCTTCAATGCACGTTCGAAAAAGTTTTACTCTGGCGAAGTGATCGTGGGATTAGATGAAGAATTTACTGTCAAATCTCATTTAATGATACCAGCAGATTATAGTCCTAACCTCTATTCCTACTTATTAAACTTTCAAATTGGTGACGCGAAGCACCTGTTCTATCAGGAATCAGACGAGATCCATACTGGCGATATCTTTATTTTTGCTGATCCGGATTGGGAGCATCCTGATTTCCCTGATGGTGTGGTCGTGATTGATCCGCTCCATAATTGTGCAGGTATTTTAGGTCTGCGCTATTTTGGCGAATTGAAAAAAGCGACCTTGACCTTGGCTTGGGCGACCGCTCACCGCAACGGCTTTATTGCTTGTCATGGCGGAATGAAGCAATACTTGCTGGAGGACAAAAAATTCACGATGGCGGCCTTTGGCTTATCTGGTTCAGGGAAATCCACCATCACCTTGGCGAAGCCGAAAAATAAAGGTGAAGTTCATGTTCTGCATGATGATGCTTTTGTCATTTCAAAGGAAAAAGGTTCGACCACTGCGTTAGAGCCTGCTTATTTTGACAAAACACAGGACTACCCTATGTCCAGCGACGAGATCAAGTATATCGTTACCGCCCAGAATGTCGGTGTGACGCTGGATGAGGAAAACAAAAAAGTCTTGGTTACTGAAGATATTCGCAATGGTAACGGCCGCAGCATCAAGAGCCGCTATGCTACGCCAAATCGGGTCGACCATATTGCTGAAAAGGTTGACGGTCTGTTTTGGATCATGAAGGATGATAGTCTGCCGCCGGTGATCAAGATTGAGGACCCTTCCCTTGCGGCTGTTTTCGGCGCGACTTTGGCAACGAAACGTTCAACGGCTGAAAATGTGGTTGGCGAAGTATCCGATCAGCTAGTGATCGAGCCGTTTGCGAATCCTTTCCGCTGCTATCCGCTGCAGGAGGATTATCAAGATTTCAAAGACCTGTTCCAAAAACAAAAAACCGCCTGCTTTATTTTAAATACCGGTGATTTCAAGGGACGCAAAGTTACACCGGATGAAACCCTAGGCAGTATCGAAAAGATCGTCGATGGATCAGCGAAATTCAAGCCATTTGGTCCGCTTAAGAAGATCAGCTATCTGCCAGTCAAAAAGCATGAACCAGATTTCAACAGTCATCATTACTTGATCCACTTGATGACGCGGCTTGAAACGAGACTGGCTTTTGTCCAATCACGTAAAACTTATCAAGGCGGCTATGATCGTTTGCCAAATGAAGCGGAACAGCTGCTGCTCCAGCTTCTTGATGAGCTGCACAGCTACAAGGAATCGATCAGCGTTTAAGCAAATGATAACTCTCCAATGACTTATTTGGTCATTGGAGCTTTTTTGTTTATAATAGACCTATTATGAAAAGAAATGAGGGATAAAAAATGTCCTTTGATGGAGTTTTTACCCATGCAATGGTACGAGAATTGAAAGATCAGCTCGTTTCCGGAAGAATATCCAAGATTCACCAGCCTTATGAAAATGAAGTCGTACTGGTCATTCGTGCCCGAGGAAAGAATCGGCGTCTGCTGCTTTCGGCGCACCCTAGCTATGCACGGATTCAGCTGACTGAGATTGCCTATACAAATCCTGATAACCCGCCGAATTTCGTGATGATGCTGCGGAAGCATTTAGAAGGTGCAATATTAGAAGATATTCATCAGGTCGAAAACGACCGCGTGGTTCACTTCACCTTCAGCAAACGTGATGAATTAGGCGATTTGCAAAATATCGTTCTGATCGTGGAATTAATGGGACGGCATTCAACGATCGTCTTATTAAATAAACAAAACGGCAAAATATTGGATGCAATCAAACACATTGGTCATTCTCAGAATACCTATCGTTCGATCCTGCCTGGCAGCGAATATATCGAGCCACCGAAGCAAGAACAAATGAATCCCTTCCATGCATCGAAGGAACAGGTCTTCACGATTCTTTCTACCGCGGAAACATTAGATGGACGTTATTTGCAGCAGAACTTCCAAGGTCTGGGACGTGATACTGCTGAGGAACTGGCCTTCCGTTTTTCGGAAAGACCAAATGAGAAAATGGCGGTTTGGGAGACATTTTGGACCAGTGTTCAAGGTGATATTACCCCAACGTTAGGTGTCAAAAATAACAAAGAGTTCTTTGCACCGCTGGCCTTCGAGACTTTTGAAAATACCGAAAGTTATCAAACTTTGGGTGATTTGCTGGATGCCTTTTATGGTGAAAAAGCCGAAAAGGATCGGGTCAAGCAGCTGGGGAATGATTTGATCCGCAAGGTTGATAATGAGATCAAGCGGAATCAAACAAAGCTTGCCAAGCGGGAAAAAACGCTGCTGGATTCTGAAAATGCCGAGGAATTTCGTCGCGACGGTGAACTGCTGACGACCTTCATGGCACAGGTCCCTCGCGGTGTTGAAAGCGTCGAGTTGGAGAACTATTATGAGGACAATGCGCCGATTACGATCAAGCTGAATCCGGCTTTGACGCCGAATCAAAATGCCCAGAAATATTTCCAACGGTATCAGAAGCTGAAGAATGCGGTCAAATTGATTTATGATCAAATCGCCGAAGCAAAAGATGAGATCGCCTATCTTGAATCGGTTCTCGCTCAATTAGAAATTGCCGGACCGATGGATATCGAGGTCATCAAGGAAGAATTGGTGGCTAGCGGTTACTTGAAGAAAAAGCGCAGCAAGAAGAATCGAAATCATGCGCCTTCCAAACCAGAGCGCTTTGTTGCCAGCGACGGTACAGAGATTTTAGTTGGTAAAAATAACTTGCAGAACGATCAATTGACCTTGAAGCAAGCACGTAAAACAGATATTTGGCTGCACGCGAAAAATATCCCCGGCTCCCATGTAATCGTGAAAAGTGCTGATCCTAGTGAGGAAACATTATTGGAAGCAGCAGAACTAGCGGCCTACTTCTCGAAATTCCGCCAGTCGGCACAGGTACCGGTGGATTATGTAGCGGTCAAGCATGTTCACAAACCTAACGGCGCTAAACCAGGCTTTGTGATCTATGAAAATCAAAAGACGCTATTCGTCACACCAGAGGAATCTGTCATTGAACAATTAAGAAAAAACGGAACAGCCTAGCTTGGCTGCTCCGTTTTTTTGTTTTTTGTTTTCTTCGTCGCAATTTTCACACCTAAAATTTCTAGGAAAAAGTTGAAAATCGGGATACCTACGATCAGTCCCCAGACTCCTAAGAATTTTTCGCTAAATAACAAAATCACGAAGGTATAGAAGATCGGTAATTTCGTTCGGCTCGACATGAATTTCGGATTCAAGATATACGCTTCGACGCAATGCACAACAATGATCAGGACCAGAACGTAAATGACCGTCTGCAGTCCTCCTGTCGAATAAGCAATCAATGTTAGCGGGATGCAAGAGAAAATCACGCCCGCCACCGGAATCAAGCTCAGGAAGAAGATCATGATCGCCAGCGTCGGTAATTGGGTGAAGCCGATCAAGCCCAGCCCAATCGTCGTGATGACTGTATTTACGATCGCAATCAATAATTGCACCTCTACGACCACTCCGAAAGTTTCAACGAAAACTTTGGCGAAATAATACAAATCTTGGAAAAACCAAGCGTATTCGCTGCTTAAAAAGTTGCGTGAAAATAAGACCGTCTTCTCCTTTTCTATCATAAAGAAAAAGCTCAGGATAAACGACATGATGAAGGAAATCGCTAGACGGCCGACATTTTGCAGCTGCTCTAAGATAATTCCGGCGCCGCTCTCTACTTTATCCTGCCAGTTATGATTCTTGAAATAATTAGAAATGAAATCTGTAACGATATCGGAATCAAAATCCTTATGCTGATAAAAATGGACGATGGAATTGTAGGTCGAGATGACTTGATCGATCAAAATCGTCGAATATTTCGCGATCAAAAGATACAGCAAACACAGCTCGATCAAATACAGGATTGTCGCCAGTAAAAAAGTCGGCGCCTTAATATAACGCTGAATGAACTTGACGATTTTGACCGAGATCAATGTGAAGATGAAAGTCAGCAGCATCGGTGTCATAAAATCCCTGACTAAAAATAAAACAAAAATGACTAGTCCTAAGACCGTAAACCTGCGCAAGCGGGTGTTGTTTAGAAATTTTTCATACATAATGGTATCCTCTTATTTCTCTTATTCTGTTGTTTCTGTAAAAACCACTGAAAATAATATACCATTAATCCGCTTTTTCAGCTCCTAATATACTTACGGTGCCTTGTAAGCAGCAAAAAAACGCTGAATCAGATGGAAATGATTCAACGTTTTCTTTATGCTTTTTAATTAGTTCAACCAGTTTTCTGGGTCTTTGCGCCATTTTTTTAAAAGCTCAAGCTGTTCTTGGTTGATGTAGTTTTCTTTTAAGGCACTCTCGATCAGGGTTGAATAATTGGTTAAGGTCGCTAGTGGCATATTCGCCTCTGCAAAATTATTCTTGCCTTTGGCTAATTCGTATGTGAAGATCGCTGCGACACCTAAGACGTCGGCGCCTTCTTTTTTAGCTGCTGCGGCTGCTTCTAATACACTGCCGCCGGTTGAGATCAAGTCTTCGATCACGACCATTTTTTGGCCTTCTTTGATGCGGCCTTCGATTTGATTTCCTTGACCATGATCTTTCGGCTTGCTGCGGATGTAGACCATCGGCAAGTCTAAGATTTCAGCGACCCAAGCTGCGTGCGGGATACCTGCTGTGGCTGTTCCCGCAATCACTTCAACATTGGGGAATTCTTCTTTGATCTTAGCTGCTAAGCCTTGCGCGATCGCACGGCGAACTTCTGGATAGCTCATCGTTACACGGTTGTCACAGTAGATAGGCGATTTTAGTCCGCTGGCCCAAGTAAAAGGTGCATCGGGACTTAAAGAAACTGCTTCGATTGATAATAAATCTTTGGCGATTTGTTCTGCGATCATTTATGCTTCACCGTTCCATTCTTTTTTGATTTGTAAGTAGCTTTGGTAAGGATCATCTGCTTGTGTGATTGGACGTCCGACCACGATATAATTTGATCCGATCGCGCGAGCCTTCGCTGGTGTCATCACGCGTTTTTGGTCACCGACACTGGCACCTTGCGGACGGATGCCTGGTGTTAGGCAGATGAAGTCTGCGCTGGTTGCTTCGTGGATCTTTTCTACTTCATGGGCTGAACAGACCACGCCTTCTAAGCCGGCTTTTTCTGCACATTGTGCGTAATGCAGGACGCTTTCTTCCAGACTGACGTTGATCAGCTGGTCTGCGTGCATTTGTTCTTCACTGGTGGAAGTCAGTTGCGTCACCGCGATCAATTCAGGGATGGCTTGATTTTCAGTTGTTCCTTCAATCAGGCCTTGTTTGGCTGCCTGCATCATTTCCACTCCGCCGGCTGCGTGGACGTTCGTAATTTTGACGCCCATTTTGGCAATGCCCCGCATCGCTTTTTGGACGGTATTGGGAATGTCATGCAGCTTCAGATCAAGGAAAATATCATGTCCTTGTGTGCGGAGAAAATCGACGATCGCAGGTCCTTCTTGGTAAAAAAGTTCCATGCCGATCTTGACGAAGAGCTTTTCCTCGTTGGGAAAATGCGTTAGAAATTTTTCGATTTCCTGTTTTGAAGCGAAATCAAAAGCGACGATTGGTCGATTTTCCATTAGAACGTCCCCCTAACTTCTTGGCGCAGCTGTTCCAGTGATTCAATGCCTAGTTCCGCCATGCGGATCGGCAGTTCTTCAATTAATTTTGGACAAATATATGGGTCAGTGAAGTTCGCAGTTCCCACCGCTACCGCACTGGCACCCGCCATAAACATTTCTAAGACATCGTCGACTGTTTGGACGCCGCCCATGCCGATGATCGGCAGTTCGCTGACTGCGGCGACTTGGTTGATCAAGCGAATCGCCACTGGTTTGATCGCCGGACCTGATAATCCGCCTGTGCGATTGGCTAAGATCGGCTGACGTGTCTTCAAGTCGATGCGCATGCCTAGCAAAGTATTGATCATGGTGAAGCCGTCTGCTCCGCCCTTTTCGATGGCTTTAGCGATTGGTACGATGTCTGTCACGTTGGGGCTTAGTTTGACATAGACCGGCACGTTTGCGACTTCTTTGACGGACTTGGTTAAACGATAAGCCACTTCTGGGTCCGTTCCAAAGGCGATCCCGCCATGTTTAACGTTTGGACAAGAAATATTCAATTCGATCGCTTTGACGTTCGGTGCATCGCCGATTTTGGCACAAACTTCGACATAGTCTTCTTCGCAGGCTCCTGCAACGTTTGCGATAATCGGCAGCTCTTGGTATTTTTCCAAGCTTGGCAGAATATCCTGCAGCACGACTTCCATGCCGGGATTTTGCAGCCCGATCGCATTCAGCATGCCGCTTGGTGTCTCCGCTACTCGCGGTGTGGCGTTGCCGAAGCGTTCTTTTGGTGTTGTCGCCTTGATCATGATGGCGCCTAATTGGTTCAAATCATAATAATCAGCATATTCTTTCCCGAAGCCGAAGCAGCCGCTGGCCGGCATGATCGGATTTTTCAAGTCTAGACCTGGTAATTTGACTGCGATACTCATTAAAAGATGACCTCCCCTGCTTGGAAAACGGGACCGTCTTCACATACTTTGACACTTTTGTTTTCATCCTCAGGTACATGGCAGACACAAGCGTAGCAAGCACCCATCCCGCAGGCCATGCGAGATTCCAGCGAAAGCTGTACGTTGTCTACTTCCTCATATAATTGTTCCACTGTTTTTAACAGACCGTTATTTCCGCAGGCAAAAACTGCGTTAGGTTGATTTTCTTCTGCTAGTAATAGATTGCCGACATTTCCCTGCAGCCCGAAGGTTCCGTCATCCGTTGAAAAACGTGTCTCGCCTAAGGCTTGAAATTCATCGGCATAATAAACAACTTCCTGTGTTCCAAAACCGAGGAAATGGGTCACATTGACTCCTTTTGCCTTTAATTCTTTGGAAAGCTGATACAAAGGCGGTACGCCGATGCCTCCGCCAACGATAAATGCTGTATCTCCGGCCTTCAGCTCATCGATCTCAAATCCGTGGCCTAATGGACCCATGACATCCAGCTTGTCGCCTGCGGACATGTCAGCAAAATATCGTGTTCCGTCTCCTTCGACGCGATAGATGATCGTACAGGTTCCTTCTGCTGGATCGTATTGATTGATACTGATCGGGCGACGCAATAATAAATCACTTCTTGGCACACGAATATGCAAGAACTGTCCCGGCATTGTCATTTCTTGGACTAATTCTCCTGCTAAAACCAGCTCGTAGATTCGCGGTGCTAACTCTTGTTGACGAACGATCGTCATCATTTCCTGCTTCATAACGGCCTCCCTATAAATCGGCAGAGTGAAGCATGCTCCACTCTGCGGTAATTAAATTTCTTGGATTGAAAATGCGCGTGATTCCATTACTCGTAAAATAGCATCCGCTGTATCTAGTGAGGTGAACAATGGTACGCCATGCTCGACTGCCTCGCGGCGAATGATAAAGCCGTCTTCTGAAGAGTTTTGGCGGTTCTTGTCCATTGTATTGATCACGACCTGAGCTTTTCCGGTGCGGATCAAATCAATCACGTTGTTGTCATCTGCTTCTGAGATTTTTGCGACTGTTTTAGCGTTCAAGCCATTTTCTTCTAAGAATTTGGCAGTTCCCGCTGTAGCGATCAGGCTGTAACCGACATCCTTGAAGCGTTTGGCTAAGTCTAAGGCTTCGTCTTTGTTCTCGTCTGCGACTGTGAATAGGACTGCTCCGAAATCAGGCAGATGCAAACCAGATGCGGCGAAAGCTTTGTAAAGTGCTTTGGCTAAATTGCGATCGGTTCCCATAACTTCGCCGGTTGATTTCATTTCAGGGCCTAAGTAGGTGTCGACCTTTTGCAGCTTCGTGAAGCTGAAGACGGGTGCTTTCACATGGACCATGTCGCTTTCTGGATACAAGCCATCTTCATAACCTAATTCCTTCAAGCTTTGTCCTAGAATCGCCTTAGTTGCGATCTGCGCCATCGGGATATTTGTGATCTTGCTTAAAAATGGTACTGTTCGGCTGGCCCGCGGATTGACTTCGATCACGAAGACTTCATCGTTGTGGATGACGAACTGAATGTTCATCATACCGATACAGTTCATGCCTAATGCAAGACGGCGTGTGTAATCTTCGATCGTCGCCTTTAACTCGTCTGAGAAGGTTTGAGGCGGATAAACAGCCATCGAGTCGCCGGAGTGAACCCCTGCCCGTTCGATATGCTCCATGATTCCCGGAATCAGAACCGTTTCGCCATCACAAATCGCGTCAACTTCACATTCTTTTCCGATCAAGTAGCGATCGACTAAGACTGGATGTTCTGGTGAAGCTTTTACCGCATGAGCCATATAGTCTTCCAAGTCTGATTGGTTTTCGACGATTTCCATCGCCCGGCCGCCTAGAACGTAGCTTGGACGAACCAAGACTGGATAGCCGATTCTTTCAGCGATTACTACGGCTTCTTTCGCACTTGTCGCTGTATCCCCTGGCGGTTGCGGGATCGATAAGCTTTGCAGCACTTGTTCGAATTGGTCGCGGTCTTCCGCACGGTCTAAATCTTCGATGGTGGTTCCTAAGATTTTCACGCCGCTGTTTACTAACGGTTCCGCTAAGTTGATGGCTGTTTGACCGCCGAATTGAACGATCACGCCGATTGGCTGCTCTAATTCCACGACATTCATGACATCTTCTAGTGTTAATGGTTCGAAGTACAGCTTGTCTGAGACTGAGAAGTCGGTTGAGACGGTCTCGGGATTGCTGTTCATGATGATCGCTTCATAGCCGGCCGCTTGGATCGCTTTTACCGAGTGAACCGTCGCGTAATCGAATTCCACCCCTTGCCCAATCCGGATCGGACCAGAACCTAAGACGAGGACTGATTCCTTGTCTGAGCGGATACTTTCGTTTTCAAATTCATAGGTACTGTAGAAGTACGGCGTTTGAGATTCGAATTCTGCCGCGCAGGTATCGACCATTTTATAGACAGGAACGATTTTTTCTGCGGTACGGAATTCTCGCACTTCGTTAGCGGTCATGCCCCAAAGCTGGGCGATCTTCACGTCCGCAAAGCCGTTTTGCTTGGCTTTTTTCAGTAAATCGACGTCCTTTTTGTTTTGTGCTAATTCGGTTTCCAGTTCAACGATGTGAAGCAGCTTATCTAAGAAGAAAAGATCGACTTTGGTCAGCTCGTTGATCTCTTGGATCGAATAGCCGCGGCGGATCGCTTCTGTTAAGTAGAACAAACGATCATCCTGTGCCTTGACCATTTTTTCTGTTAGCTCGTCGTCAGTGACTTCGCTTAATTCTGGTAATTCCGCGTGGTAAGTCCCGATCTCTAATGAACGAACGGCTTTTAACAGGGATTCTTCGATGTTGCGGCCGATCGCCATGACTTCGCCGGTGGCTTTCATCTGTGTTCCTAATACCCGTTCGCCGCTTTCGAATTTGTCGAAAGGCCAGCGTGGAATCTTCGCAACGACATAGTCCAAAGCTGGTTCGAATTCGGCATAAGTCGTTTCTGTTACCGGATTTTTCATTTCATCTAAGGTAAGTCCAACGGCGATTTTTGCCGCAAGCTTCGCGATTGGATAACCAGTCGCTTTACTTGCTAAGGCTGATGAACGAGAAACCCGTGGATTCACTTCGATCACGTAGTAGTTGAAGCTGTGTGGATCAAGTGCTAACTGCACGTTACAGCCGCCTTCGATTTTCAATGCGCGGATGATCGATAGAGACGCGTCCCGCAGCATTTGGTATTCGTAGTCAGATAAGGTTTGGCTTGGAGCGAATACGATCGAATCTCCCGTGTGGACACCAACTGGGTCGAAGTTTTCCATGTTACAAACTACGATTGCGTTGTCCGCAGAATCCCGCATTACTTCGTATTCGATTTCTTTAAAGCCGGCGATTGATTTTTCAATCAAACATTGAGTAGCTGGTGAAAGCTTCAGGCCGTTTTCAGCGACTGTCCGCAGTTCTTCTTCGTTGTCACACATTCCGCCGCCGGTTCCGCCTAGAGTAAAGGCTGGGCGCACGATAATGGGATAGCCGATCGTGTTGGCAAACGCGACTGCTTCTTCTACTGTGTTGACGATCTCTGATTCAGGGATCGGCTGGTCTAATTCTTCCATTAATTTTTTAAATAGGTCGCGGTCTTCCGCTTGGTCGATCGCTGATAGTTTCGTTCCTAAAAGCTCGATCTTTAATTCATCTAAAATACCTGAGTCGGCTAATTCCATCGCCATGTTCAAGCCGGTTTGTCCGCCTAATGTCGGCAGGATCGCATCGGGCAATTCCTTGCGCAGGATGCGGGAAACAAATTCCAAGGTAATTGGTTCGATATAAACGGTATCCGCGATTTCTCGGTCGGTCATGATGGTTGCCGGATTGGAATTCACCAAGACAACCTCATAACCTTCTTCTTTTAACGCTAAGCAAGCTTGTGTGCCGGCGTAATCAAATTCCGCGGCTTGTCCGATCACGATTGGTCCAGAACCGATCACCATGATCTTTTTAATATCTGTACGTTTTGGCATTTATGCTTGCTCCTTCCATGCATCCATCATTTCCATAAACTCATCAAACAAATGAACTCCGTCATGCGGGCCCGGTGCAGCGTCTGGGTGATACTGAACGCTGAAGGCTGGGTAATTCCGATGACGCACGCCTTCGATCGTGCCGTCGTTGACTTCTACGTGAGTCACCATCAGTTTTTCTGGGTCGATGGTTGTTTCATCTACCGCAAACCCATGATTCTGAGAAGTGAAGTCGATCCGTCCAGTGGCGATCTCTCTAACCGGATGGTTCAATCCGCGGTGGCCGAATTTCATCTTATAGGTATCTGCGCCATTGGCTAATGAGAACAGCTGATGGCCTAGACAGATACCGAAGATCGGCACTTTTCCTTGGATTTGTTTGATCATTTCGATTGCTTCTGGGACGTCTTTGGGATCTCCCGGTCCATTAGTCAGCATCACGCCGTCTGGACAAAGGTCTAGGATCGTTTGGGCGTCCGTATTATAAGGCATCACCGTCAAATTACATTCGCGGCGAGATAATTCTCGTAAAATACTGTGCTTCAAGCCAAAGTCGATGACCACTACATTGCGGCCGACGCCAGGGCTTGGATAAGGGGTAACGGTCGAAACTTGTGCGACTTGGTTCGTTGGCAAGACTGTTGCTTTTAGTTGATCAAACGAGTGCTCCAATTGATCGGCCGGATCAACGATACTGCCTTTCATTGTTCCAACGCTGCGCAATTTCTTCGTTAGTGCTCGGGTATCGATCCCGGCGATTCCCGGAATCCCTTTGCGTTTTAAAAATTCATCGAGTGTCATTTGGTTCCGCCAGTTGCTGGCTAATCGCGCATGCTCTTTGACGATCACGCCTTTACAAGTCGGTGCGATCGATTCATAGTCATCCCGGTTCACTCCGTAGTTTCCTACCATTGGATAAGTGAAGGTAATGATCTGTCCATTGAAACTTTGGTCGGTGATTGTCTCTTGATATCCTGTCATACTTGTAGTGAAGACGACTTCGCCGACAACGTTCGCCTCAGCGCCGAATCCTTCACCTTCAAATACTGTGCCATCTTCTAAAATTAAAAGTCTTTTCAACGTCTTAGTCCTCCTTGTTGTATACCAACTGACCATCCACGAAGGTCATCAGTGTCGCACCCTTGACTGGCCAGCCAGTAAACGGCGTGTTCACTCCTAGTGATGCAAATTTTTTGTCATCGATTTTTTCTTCGTGACTGAGATCAAATACCGCGATATCAGCGGGCTGACCGATGTTTAAAGTGCCAACTGCTAATCCGAAGATTTCCGCTGGTTTGACTGCCATCCAATCGATCACTTGTTCTAATGTAAAGAGTCCTGTTTCAACAAAGTGGGTATAAATTAATTGGAAGGCTGTCTCGCTGCCGACGATCCCGAATGGTGATTTCAAGAAGCTTTGGTTCTTCTCCTCGAAGCCATGTGGTGCATGGTCCGTTGCGATACAGTCGATCGTGCCGTCAAGCAGGCCTTCGATCAGTGCTTCGCGATCGGCTATGCCGCGTAATGGCGGGTTCATCTTCCAGTAGCCATGATCTTCTGGGATATTTTCATCGATCAGGATCAAGTGATGGGGAGATACTTCGGCTGTGACATGTACGCCAGCCTTCTTAGCATCGCGGATCACCCGCACACTCTCTTTGGTGGATACGTGGCAGACATGGTAATGAACGCCGGTTTCTTCTGCCAAGATCAAGTCTCTGGCGATTTGTGAGGATTCGGTCGCGCTTAAAATGCCGGGCAGATCCAGTTTTTCGCTGATCTCGCCTTTGTGCATCACGCCGCCGAATAATAAGGATTCATCTTCGGTATGAGCGACTAGTGCCATATCATTTTCAGCAGCTTCCTTCATTGCCAAGTACATTGTGCCAGCTGTCTGCACGCCTACTCCGTCGTTGGTGAAGGCGAAGGCTCCAGCGGCTTTCAAGCCTTTTTGATCGGTTAGGGTTTCGCTGCGCAGCTCTTCGGTGATGGGTGCGTATTGATGTACCTTCACTACTGCGTCTTTTTCAATAATCGCTTTGACGTCGTTGAATTTTTCCACGGTGTCAGGAACTGGGTCTAAATTAGGCATCGCACAGACTGTTGTGTAGCCGCCGCGAGCTGCCGCTTTTGAGCCGTCCTTGATGGTTTCTTTATAAGTAAAGCCTGGTTCTCGTAAATGAACATGAACATCAACTAAACCTGGTGTGACTAGTTGATTCTTCGCGTCGTACACTTGATCAAACGTCATGTCTGAAAAATCTTTGCCAATGCCTGCGATAATGCCGTCTTCCAGCCAAAGGTCGCATGTGATTGTTTGATTGTCTTTTGTTACGATCTTGCCATTTTTAATTAATGTTTTCATTTTATCTGCCCCTTTACGATTTTCCTCTAAGTACTGCTTCTAAAATTGCCATCCGAATAAACACGCCGTTGGTCATTTGTGGAACGATCCGTGATTGCAGGCTTTCCACTAGGCTGTCAGCGATCTCGACGTCACGATTGACTGGTGCGGGATGCATGATGATCGCCCGGTCTTTTAATTGCTTGCCGCGTTCAATCGTTAAGCCGTATTTCTCGTGATATTCTTCCTTTGAAAAGCTTTCCTGTCCGTCGTGACGTTCGTGCTGTACGCGTAAAAGCATCATGACATCCACTTCTGGTACAAGCTCATCTAATGGTCGATAGGTGCCGTACACATCAAAGCTGTCGTCGTACCATTCCTCTGGTCCGGAGAAAAAGACCTCCGCACCAAGGCGTTTCAGCATTTGCATGTTGGATTTTGCTACGCGGGAATGAGTAATGTCTCCTGCGATGGCGACCTTCAAGCCCGAAAAGCGGCCGAACTCTTGATAAATGGTCATCAGGTCCAGCAAGCACTGTGTCGGATGCTGTCCACTGCCGTCGCCGCCGTTGACGATCGAGCATTGGATCGTCTTGCTTTGGATCAACTCGTCATAGTAATTTTCATCCCCGTGGCGAATGACCGCGACATCCACACCTAAAGCCGACATCGTCAGAACAGTGTCATATAAGGTCTCGCCCTTTTGGACTGAGCTTGTTTTAGCGTCAAAGTCAATCACATCTAGTCCGAGTTTTTTTTCTGCGACTTCAAAACTCTTGTGGGTGCGGGTGCTGTTTTCAAAGAAAAGATTAGAGACAAAATATTGGTCCTTGTGGGGTGTCCAGCGCGCACCTTGTTTGAATTGCTGCGCACGGCGAATCAGTCCCATCACCTCTTGATCGGTCAAGGCTTCCACCGTCAATAAATGCTTCAGACTAATTTCCTCAGACTGGATGATCATGAAATTTCCTCCTTTAATTCCTAGATAAAAACATTTGCTTAGCTATTTCTCACTGCGTGCCGTTTCTGGCAGGATCAGGTTCAAGATGATTCCTAAGACTGTTGCTAGTGCCATCGCGGATAAGGTAAAGGTACCTGCTTCGAATACCAAGCCGCCGATACCGATGACTAAGATCGTTGAAGCGATCAGTAAATTCTTTTTACGGTCAAAGTCGATCTTGTTTTCGATCAAAATCTTCAACCCGCTGGCTGCGATTACTCCAAAAAGGATAAAGCTGATGCCTGAGATTACTGGACCAGGAATACTTAGGATCAAGGCGCTCAGCTTGCCGACAAAGCCCAGCAAGACTGCGAAGACTGCTGCTCCGCCGATGACGAAGACGCTGTGAACCCGTGTAATCGCAAGTACGCCGATGTTTTCGCCGTAGCTGGTTACCGGAGGTCCGCCGACCAAGCCTGCGACGATCTGTGCTAGTCCGTCGCCCATCAGAGTGCGATCCAAACCTGGGTCTTCAAAGAAGTTTCGTTTGGTTAATTTATTCAATACCATCAAGTGGCCGATATGTTCCGTCATTGTTACAAAAGCGATCGGTGCCATGGTAGTGATTGCGTTGACATACAGTTTTGGCTGATAGCTGACAAATGGCACGCTGAATGCCGGCATCGCCAACCATTTTGCTTCGATGATCGGTTGATAATCGATGATGCCGAAGAGCATTGCTGTGACATAGCCGCCGACGATTCCTAACAGAATCGGGATCAAGCCTAAGAAGCCGGTGAAGAACATATTGAAGAAAATCGTCAAGGCTAAGGTGATCAAAGCGACCATTACATATTTGAAGCTGTATACGCCGTTGTTGTACATCGCGTTTTGCGCTGCATTGCTGGCTAGACCTAAGCCGATAACCATTACGACTGGTCCAACAACGATCGGCGGCAAGATTTTATCTAGCCAGCCGGAGCCGATTTTTCTAATAATGAAGGAAACGATCAGGTAAACCAAGCCGCAGGTCAAAGCCCCTTGCGCGACTGCCGGATAACCGTCACTTTTCATCAATAATTTCATCGCCGCGATAAAGGCGAAGCTGCTGCCTAGGTAAGCGGGGATTTTGCCTTTAGTGACTGTCAGGTAAACTAAGGTTCCTAATCCTGAGCTGACTAATGCGATACTTGGGTTGATGCCGACTAAGATCGGTACTAAGACCGTCGCGCCGAACATCGTGAATAAATGCTGAATACTTAAGCCGACCCAGTGACCTGCACTTGGGCGATCGTGAATATCTAAAACAACGTCATCATTGTGAAACTCTTCCATCAAACTTCCTCTTTCTAGTGTCTAAACAGTTATTTAATCTTCTTTTTGGATCAAGATGCGATCTTGTCCATCATTTTCTTCCATTTCAACTACGATCTCTTCGGTTAATGCCGTTGGGATGTTTTTCCCTACGTAGTCTGCGCGGATCGGTAATTCGCGATGGCCGCGGTCAACTAAGACGGCTAATGAGATGCGGTTAGGACGTCCCAAGTCGATCACAGCGTCCAGTGCTGCGCGGATCGTTCTGCCGGTGAACAATACGTCGTCGACTAAGATCACTTCTTTGCCTTCGATCGAAAAAGGAATGTCTGAAGAGTGCAATTCAGGCTCTGCTTCTGAAACCTTCACGTCATCACGGTACAAAGTGATATCCAACTCGCCAACCGGGACATCGATGTGCTCCAATTGCTTTAGGCGTTCTGCGATTCGTTGTGCGATAAAGATCCCGCGAGTTTTGATCCCGATCAAGACAATATCCTGAACCCCTTTGTTTCGTTCGATGATCTCGTAGGTGATACGAGTCAACGCACGCTTCATTGTTACCTCATCTACAACCTCTTTTTTATACATCCTGTTTCCTCCTTATTCTTTATATCGAAAGGCTGATCGAACTCGTTCAGCTTATCGCCGAAAAAAGCGAGTTTGTAAAGCCAGACATGGTTAACGCTGTTCATTTAGTTTGTGTAAGAATATAAAAAAACTCCTACCCGTAATCAGGTAGGAGGAATGTTATCGACTTCGTCAAAATGATAGTGTTCACCTAGGCGCACCTAGTCCAAACCACTATCTACTTCCTTCTTAGCCTCACGGGACTACTCTTAAAGGATCAATATTCAGTTATTTATTTCTTACTACAGACACTATACTATTCCTTATTTAAGAAATCAATCTTTTTCTTTTAACTGCTTCAAAGTTTTTTTGAAAATCTCCGGCAGCGGCGCTTCAAAGACCATCATTTCGCCGGTTGTCGGATGTTCAAAGCCTAATAATTTTGCATGGAGAAATTGGCCGTTGCCCTTTAAGGTTTTCTTTGGCCCATATAATGGGTCGCCTGCGACTGGATAGCCGATGTATTGCATGTGGACTCTGATTTGGTGCGTACGTCCCGTTTCCAGCTGCAATTCGATCAAGGTATAGCCTTCAAAACGCTGCAGCACTTCAAAGTGTGTCACTGCCGGCTTTCCGCCTTCGATGACTGCCTGCATTTTACGATTGACCTTTGAACGGCCGATCGGTGCTTCGATCCGTCCCTTTTCATGAGGGATCTCGCCATGAACCAGCGCCACGTATTTTCTCAAAGAAGTTTTATCCTTTAACTGCTTGGCTAACGACTCATGAGCCCGATCGTTTTTCGCCACCATTAATAAACCGGAAGTATCCTTGTCGATCCGATGCACGATCCCTGGTCGAACCACATCATTAATAGTAGAAAGATTTTTGATTTGATACAACAAGCCATTGACCAGGGTGCCATTGGGATGTCCCGCGGAAGGATGAACGACCATGCCCTGCGGTTTATTTATCACAACGACATCCTCATCCTCATAAACGATTTCCAAATCCAGATTTTCCGGTACCAGATCTAATTCCTCCGGTGCTGGAATCTCGATCAGAATCTTGTCGCCGGCGCTGACCTTATAATTGGCTTTAACAGCTTTGCCGTCGATGGAAACACACTGTTCCTTGATCCATTGCTGAATCTGGGAACGAGAATAATCGGCCAAGCGGTCATTCAAGGCCTTATCGATCCGCCCTGTTTCATCTTTTATAATAATTTCAATTTGATTATCCATTTTTCTTTTCTCTCTCATCTAATAGAATGTAAATAAATATCATGATCACACCGGCTACCAGTGCCATGTCTGCGATATTAAAAATCGGGAAATTAATGAAATCCAAGCGGAACATATCCACCACATAGCCTAAACGGAAACGATCGATGAAGTTGCCGATCGCCCCAGCCAAAAAGAAACTCAAGCCGATCGTCAGCCACTTGCTTTCATTTAAATGTTTGACTAAGTAATAAAGCACCGCAACGACTGCTACGATTGTAATCACGATAAAAAATATCTGCTGGCCTTCAAATAGACTAAAGGCTCCGCCGGTATTGCGAATGTGCGTCAGTGATAAAACCTTGGGAATGATCGTTTGACTATCGCCAAAATTGTATTGGCCGACGATCCACCATTTGAACCACTGATCCAGCGCGATGATTCCCGCGCTGATTAATAAATAAATGACTAACAACTTATTGCTTCCCTTCTTGTGTATAAATATCGCGCGGACGAATGATCCCCAACAGGTTGCCGTCGGAATTGCCGTCTTTTGTAATCAAGATCGCCTCCAACACCCCTTCTGTTTGGAACATTTTTTCCACCTCAGAAACCTTTGTATCGGCTGAAACAAACTTGAAATTGACGCGCTTGCCGTTTGCCAGCAATAAATCCTCAGCCACACGGCCTTTGAGATTGACCGAACCGCTCAAACTAGCCTGAGCAAAGTAAAACCCGATCGTCCGCAGCGTAATCAGCCCCATGAATTTTCCCGAATCATAAAGGGGGAACTGTGAATAGCGCTTCTCGGTAATGATCTTCATGATCTCGACTAACGGCAGATCGCGTTCAAAGCCGGTCACTTTTTTCTCGAATCGCGGCAATACTTTTTCCGGCCGCAATAGATTTTCTTCAATTTGTTTGATCCGTTCAACAGCCCATTCATTAGGTTCGGCGATCACAAAATCATCCGCCACCTGATCATGGACGATGGCATTTCGCAGCTGCGCCAGCTGCAGCAAATCATTTTCACTTCCGCCGATCAGGTTGTCCCGCCGTTTCGATAACCGACGGACCGCTTCACTAAAGCTCATATTAGCAGGACTGCCTAACTGACGCTTCAATTCCTTTTCGATCCGATTAAATGTGCTTAAAAAAATGTCTGCCCGTTCTCCCATTCGGCCGCTCCTTTATCCAAATTGATGCGTGAATATACGCTTACGATCAAAAACTTTATAAAACAACGCCATAGAATCTAGCCAACAGCGATAGCTCCAGTATAAGTGAAAAAAAGCGTCAAGGAAAGTCTTAGCTATAGGAAAAAAGAAATGTGCCTGTTCAGGACTGAAAATAGACAGGCACGACAAATAGCCCGCCGATTTGGCAGGCTTAAAAAATAGTTCCAGCTTTTCAGAATTAATTGACCGCGGATTAGAGAGTGTCTGCTTTATACCAACGTTGGATTTTCGATAAGACAGACATTTAAATAATGGCGGTTTGTTGAAAATTAAAATAATTCCCTCAATCACGGTCAATTATTCTTCGATGCGCTCGATCACGGTAAAGACATTGCCTTCCCGCCATGCGTCTAGCACCTGAGGATTCTCCGGCAGACAAGCATTCAGCAGTTCGGCGATTTCCTCATCCTTCAATTGACGCGGATCGATCCTTGCTGGCAGTTCGATTTTTCGCACTACGATTCCAGGTTCTGGGCGTTCTTCTGTAAGGATCAAGTCTTCCGGGACTCGCAGCAGGACTTCATCTGCCTCTTTTACTCCGGCTGCTGCTTGAAGCGCCGCATCATCCAATTCCGGATCTCGTCTATCGTAAAACACTTGGTCCGTGGTTTCGACAAACTTCGCCCCTGCCGCTTTCTTGAACGAACCTACACCGTCTTTTTCAAACAGATCAACGATCGCTAGTTTTGCTAGTGAAGCCTTGATTTCTTCTGCCGATACATCCTGCTTGATCCTTCTGATGCTGAAACGGTGGGATTTTCCGTTACTTTTCTCAAATTTGACCGCCAGTCGGACTTTTTTAGACTCTTTTATGATGCCTCCTCCTTTCTTTTAGGTTTTTTAAAGAATCAGCTTCATGAGCCGACTAATCCTTCCAAGGGTGTTTCGCTGAATAACGATTTTAGTTTTTTAAGATTATCTGCGACAAAGTCTTTAATCGAAAACAGCTTCAATGACAAGCTTCTCGCTTCTTTAGTATCGAAATAATCTTCAAAGAAAACGTAGAACTTGCGCAATAGACGGCTGGATTTCGCTGTCATGAAAATATGGCGCACCAGATCCTTCAGCATAAAAGCAAAGTCGTCTTCTGTCAGGTCTTCTCGGACTTGCAGCACCAGCAGAATTTCTAAAGTTTCCTTGATATCTCCTGTTGTGCGAAAGTGTGCATCAATGCGTTTTTCTAAGGTCTTCCGTTTTAATGAAAATAGTTGCCGCTCGTTTAATAAATGCTCTTCCATCAATTTTCCTCCTTTTCTGTTTAATAGAATCTATATAAAAGTTTTCGCTATTGGCCTTCCATTGCTGCGCGCAGTGCAATCGAGACTGAATAGTGTCCTACTATTGTTGTTTATTAGTTGATAATGATTCGTACTTGAATAAACCATAGCCTATTTTTAAATCGCTTTCACTCCAAAAAGTTAATATGATATTAAATATAATAATCGGTCATGCTCGAATCGTAGATTTATCAAGCACAATTAAGGTTCAAAATAGTAAAAAAATTTAGAATTTTGTCCATATTTCCTTTACCTTTCTAATAACATACGTAAAAAATCCTCAATGCTCTGAAAAGCATCAAGGACTTTTTACGTATTTTGCTTTAAATTCGCTAATTTGACAGCACTGCTTGAATGATTTCGACGCCGTCTGCTAGTTCATCCTGACTGATGGTCAGCGGCGGTAATAATCTGAGGACATTCTTGCCCGCTTTAATGGCTAACAGCTTGTGGGCCTTCAGTTCTTGGATCGTCTGCTGCAGTGTTTCGGCTGAATCTAGCTCGATTCCAATCATTAGTCCTTTGCCCCGCACATCGAGGACTTTTTCGGAAGTGGCTATCAGCTTGGTCAATTCCGCTTTTAAATAGTTGCCCTTCTTGGCGACTGCCGCCAGAAATTCTGGTTGATTGATCTCAGAAACGACAGCATCCGCCACCTTCATCGCCAGATTGTTCCCGCCAAAGGTTGTTCCGTGAGAACCGGGACCAAAGGCTTCAGCCAGGCCGCTCTTCCCTAGCATCGCACCCACGGGAATCCCATTGGCTAAAGCTTTGGCAATAGTGATGATATCCGGCTCGATCTGATACGCTTCAAAGGCGAAGAAGGTTCCTGTTCTTCCCATCCCCGTTTGAATCTCATCAATGATCAGCAAGCTGCCGTTTTCTTTACATAATGCAGCCACACCCTGAAGCCATTCTTTCTCTGCTGGAATGATCCCGCCCTCGCCTTGGATGACCTCCAGCATGACTGCAGCCACCTCTTCATTTAAGTGCTGCTTCAACGGTTCAAGCTGATTATAAGGTAGATACTCAAAGCCCCCGACGATTGGGAAAAAGCCTGCCTGTAATGCCGGCTGCCCCGTCGCACTCAATGCGCCATAGGTTCGTCCATGGAATGATTGCTCAAAGCTTAAAATTTTTGAACGTCCGGTGGCTTTTCTGGCTAATTTGATCGCCGCTTCATTCGCTTCGGTGCCGCTATTACAGAAAAATGCCAAGTAATCTTTGCCCATCGTCAATTTTTCAGCGACCTTTTCTTGCAGATTACTCGTGTACAAGTTGGAGCTGTGCCAAATTTTTTCTGACTGCTCAGATAATGCCTGCATCACTTTCGGATGATGATGGCCTAGATTGCTGACGGCGATCCCGCTCATAAAATCTAAATATTTCGTCCCATTTTGATCGAAAACATAGCTGCCGGATCCGTCTACTAAGTCGATTTCGTCACGGGCGTAATTTGGGAACAAGTGGCTCATGCAAAGACCTCCTCCTTTGTGATGACAGTACCTGCCTTTTCAATGCAATTCGTGATATGGACCTCTGACACTCCGTTTTCTAAGGCGTTGATGGCGCTGTTGATCTTAGGAATCATTCCGCCGGTGATCACTTCTTCATTTTTCAGTTCTTCCACTTCAGCGATTGAGAGTTTTTCAAGCCACTCGCCGGCTTGCTTCACCCCAGGCACATCTGTCAGCAAATACAAGGCCTCTGCCCCGACTTCTTCGGCGATCTTGCAGGCAGTGTCATCCGCATTGACGTTCAGCCATTGACCGCTGCTGGTCATCCCTAACGGAGCGATGATGGGAATGTAATTTCGATATAGCACGCCTTCAATAGCTGCGGGATTGACCTCAGTAATTTCACCAACATAGCCGAGTTTTTCCTGATCGATGAATTTTCCTTGAATCATATTGTCGCTGGAAGCGTTCAGACCGATCGTCGCAAAGCCCTGCTGCTGGAATAAGGTTGTGATCGTCGGCTGAACCTGTCCGATCAACACCATTTGTGTAATTTTTAACGCCTGCTCAGTCGTTACCCGCAAGCCCTCTTTGATCGTCACCGGAATGTTCAAACGTTCCATCATTTCAGTGATATAATAGCCGCCGCCATGGACGACAATGATCTCATGTCCGGCAGTCTGCCATTCTTCGATCTGCTGAAAAAAGCTCTGTGTTAGATTATCACTGGCAACGCCGCCGATTTTTACTACAATTTTCCCCATAATGCTTCGCTCCTTACGTATGATACAAGGCATTCACTTCGACATATTTATACGTCAAATCACAGCCCCATGCTTTTCCGCTTTGTGCGCCGATGTTTAAATCAACGGTGATACAAATTTTTTCTTTTTCCAGCGTTTGCTTCATGATTACTTCGTCAAAGCTCTGCGGCTGGCTGTGCTTCAATAATTGTTGGTCGCCGATCCACATATCGATCTTTTCAGGATCAGTATGAGAGCCGGCATAGCCTACCGCACAAATGATTCGTCCCCAGTTCGGGTCTTCGCCGAACATCGCCGTTTTCACTAAACTGGACCCTACGACCTTTTTCGCCACCAAACGCGCTTCCGTTTCATTAAGGGCGCCGACTACTTGGACTTCGATTAATTTAGTGGCTCCTTCGCCGTCTTTGGCGATCATCTTAGCTAATGTCTCACTGACTAGCTGAAACATCGCTAAAAATTTAGTATAAGCATCTGTATTTTTTTCGATCACAGGATTCTCTGCTAAGCCGTTAGCAAGGACTAAGACCATATCGTTGGTAGATGTATCACCGTCAACAGTGATTTGGTTGAAGGTCGTTTCGGTTTTATCCGCTAAGATTTCCTGTAATAAGTCTTCTGAAATTTGCGCGTCAGTCGTAACGAAGGCCAGCATCGTCGCCATATTCGGATGGATCATGCCCGATCCTTTCGCGACTCCAGCCATTGTTACCGTCTGACCATTGATTTCTTCGGTCACAACAATTTCTTTTGTAGCCGTATCGGTAGTCAAGATCGCTTGATGGAACGCATAAGGTTCTTGGTGCTGCAGATCGATCTGATTGATTCCAGCTTCGATCGTTTCCATCGGCAGCTGCTTTCCGATCACACCCGTTGATGCGACCGCCACCGTATCTTTTGCGATTTTCAGATGTGCTGCGGTTAAGGCCTGCATCTCCTGTGCATTCGCCAAACCAATTTTACCGGTACACGCATTGGCTACTCCGGAATTAACTACGACTGCTTGGATTTTTTGATCAGCCATCGCTTCTTTAGTTACGTAAATCGGTGCCGCCTTGACCTGATTGGTCGTATAGACCGCCGCGGCATTGGCAGGAACCTCTGAATAAATGACTCCGAGATCCTTCTTTTCTTTTTTTAAGCCTGCATGTAAGCCAGTGGCTGAGAAGCCTTTAGGACTGGCGATTGTTCCTTCGATGATTTGCATATTCTTCACACTCCGACATTTTTTATGGATAAATAGGTACGAGGCTCAATCCGGTGGTTTCCGGCCAGCCCGCTAAATGATTCAAGTTATGGACTGCCTGACCGGCGGCCCCCTTGACTAAATTGTCTAATACGGTAACGACGGTGATGATATTGGTCACTTCGTTATAGGCGACCCCAATATCACAGAAGTTTGAGCCGATGATCTGACGCAGGTTAGGATAAACATTTTGCTCCTGCACGCGGATAAAAGGCTTCGCTTGATAAAAGCTTCGGTAGACCTGCCAGAGCTGCTCTTGAGTCAGCTTTTCTTTGCTTCTAGCATAGGTGGTGATAAAAATTCCCCGCGTCACCGGAATCAGTGAAGTAGAAAATTGAATCGCTGGAATGCTTTGATCCCATTTTTGCAATTGCTGCATGATCTCTGGAATGTGTTGATGGCTATTCATTTTGTAAAGTGTCATATTTTCATTACAGTTCACGAAATGACTGGCTTCCGATAGATTTTTCCCTGCTCCTGATAAGCCGGACTTTGCGTCAACAATGATCGAATCTGTCTCAATCAGCTCTTGTCCAACTAATGGCGCTAATGATAATAACGTCCCTGTGGCATAACAGCCGGGATTAGCGATCAGCTTTGAAGTCGGTTTTGAATAAAAATCAGCCAACCCATAATGAGCATTTTGTAAAAAGTCAAAAGGTGCGCTTGAATTTTTATACCATTTTTCATACTGTCCATCTGTTTTTAATCGAAAATCTCCGGATAAGTCGATGATGGGAAAATCGGCTTCAACAAAAGCTGTGGCGATTTCCTTTGAGATCCCAGATGGAGTAGCGAAAAAGACCAGCTCTGCCTTTGCCATGATCGCTGCTGAATTGATCGGTTCTAAAGGAAGGTCTAATAATTGCTTAAGATGCGGCAAGTATTCAGCGATCTCTTTGCCGTTTTGTGAATGACTGTGGATCGAGACGATCTCTACCTTCGGATGCTGCAGCAAGAGCCGAACCAGCTCGATGCCGCTGTAGCCTGTCACTCCAATAATCGAAACTTTCATATTAACCCCTCCTTGCAATTGTATAATAATACGATTAGAATGCTGCTATTTCTGATGATTATACGTTGTGTGTTTATACAAGTCAATGGTTTTTTATAAATAAATTCGTGAATATTCGAAATAATATGCAAAAATACGAACGTTTTATGCAAAAAAATAGAGCAGCCACTCATTTTAGTGAGTAACTGCTCTATTAACTGTCGTTCAATTTCTAGAATAATCCAATCGCATTGCCCTTTTCGTCGACATTCATGTTTAAAGCTGCCGGTTTTTTAGGCAAACCAGGCATCGTCATAACATCTCCTGTCAATGCGACAACAAACCCAGCACCGATTTTCGGTACGAATTCACGAATCGTCACATCAAAATCAATTGGAGCGCCTAGTTTGCTTGGATCATCCGATAATGAATATTGCGTCTTCGCCATACACACCGGCAGACGATCCCAGCCATATTTCTTGAAGCTGGCTAATTGCTGCTTCGCCTTCTTACTATAGATGACTTCATTTCCGCCGTAGATCTCACGCACGATTGTTTCGACCTTTTCCGTTAGATCATCATGATCTCTGCCGAAGATCGAATGGAAGTTGTTCTCTTCGTTTGCAATCGTATCGACTAACGTTTCAGCCAAATCGATTCCGCCATCTGGACCTTTTTCCCAAACACTGGCTAATTCAACCTTCACGTCTTCTTGTCCGCATAATTCTTTCAGCAAATCGATTTCTTTTTCCGTATCGCTGATGAATTCATTAATCGCAACAACGACTGGTAAGCCGTATTTACGCATATTGCGAATATGTTTCGCTAAATTACTGAAGCCTTCTCTTAATGCCTCAAGATTTTCCGCGCTCAAGTCATTCTTAGCCACGCCGCCATGCATTTTCAAGGCGCGGATTGTCGCTACGATCACGACTGCATCTGGTGCTTTGCCTAGGCTTGGAACTTTGATGTCTAAGAATTTTTCGCCGCCGAGATCCGCACCGAATCCGGCCTCAGTCACTACGTAATCCCCGCAGTGGAGAGCCGCTCTTGTCGCCAAGATACTATTACAGCCATGAGCGATATTCGCAAATGGTCCGCCATGGACAAAGGCTGGTGTTTGATAAATCGTTTGAACCAAGTTCGGCTTGATGGCATCCTTTAATACAAGAGCCAAAGCTCCTTCGACCTTCAAATCGCCGACGGTCACAGGTTCGCGATCAAAGGTGTAGGCCACGACAATATTAGATAAACGATTTTTCAAATCTTCAATATCGGTCGCCAGACATAAAATCGCCATAATCTCACTAGCGACTGTAATGTCAAAGCCGTCTTCCCGCGGCACACCATTGATTGGTCCGCCTAGTCCAACGGTAATATGACGAAGCTCGCGGTCGTTCAAATCCACGACACGTTTCCAAATCACACGTCGCGCATCGATCTTCAACTCATTGCCTTGATGGATATGATTATCTAATAAAGCAGATAGTGCATTATTCGCCGTTGTGATAGCGTGCATATCGCCAGTAAAATGCAGGTTGATATCTTCCATCGGCAATACTTGAGCGTAACCGCCGCCAGTTGCGCCGCCTTTGATCCCCATAACAGGACCTAATGAAGGCTCGCGTAAAGCGATGACTGTTTTTTTACCGATTTTATTTAATGCATCTCCTAAACCGATGGTCACTGTTGATTTGCCTTCGCCTGCCGGAGTTGGGTTAATAGACGTTACAAGGATCAATTTGCCTTCTGGATTCTTTTTCATGCGGTCTAAAGCATCAAATTCGATCTTCGCCTTGTATTTGCCATGTAATTCCAGATCGTCAAAAGATAAGTTGATTTTTTCTGCGACTTCCGTAATTGGCGCTAAAGTCGTTGCTTGAGATATTTCAATATCAGTTTTCATAAAAACTCCCTTTCCCGAACGTTATTCAGAAAAACACACTTTTTTTAATCGTTCTATCCTATTATAACGAATTATCCTGAGAAAAACACCACTTAGATTCGGCAATCTCATTGATTCGCAATTTTTCTCGGCTTCACGTATAATAAAACCAGCAATTGCAAAGGGGTGTTGCGTGATGAATAGTGGCATTGTTAAATGGTTTGATGAGAAAAAAGGGTATGGCTTTATTACCTATGAAGACAATCAAGAGGTTTTTGTACATTTTACCGCTATTGAGAATGATGGATTCAAAACTTTGGATCCTGGTGACGAAGTTGAGTTTGTAATTGTGGAAGGTGCCCGCGGTATGCAGGCAGCTCATGTGAAAAAGAAATAAACGAAAAGATCAGTCCCGGCTGATCTTTTCGTTTGCTTTGATTTCAATTTCAGGATAAAACGCAGCGAAATCTTTTACGAAGGCTTCCCGCTTTTTCTTTCTCATCGCGAAATGAAAGGCGGCGCCGCTAAGACCCTTGCGTTGGATAATCACCCCGTCTTTACAAAGAGTCAGATAGTCAATATGCTCCCGCAGCAGCGTCTCGCGTCGCCAAACTCTGGCATAGCGGACTCTTATTCCCGACTCCTCTAAGTAAAGATAGCGATGAAGGCCCACGATTCCAAATAAGATCGAGATGCCGATAACGATATTTCCCTGTAAGTAGGGATGGGTCTTTTCCAAGGTCAAGATTAAGCCATAAAAAAGCACAATGAAGGTCAGCGACCAATAAATGATGCTGATCGATAATTCTGGTTGCCAAAAATAGTGTTTTTTATCCATTCATATACTCCTACTCTAAAAAAGGATGGTCATTATGTTAAAAGTTTATACCGATGCCGCAACAAATACTGAAAAAAGCGGCGGCGGCATTTTAATTATTTCTGAAGAGCAGCAGCAGCTTGCGATCTCACTAGCTGAAGACAACAATCATCAAGCGGAGCTGGCGGTGATTCTTTATGCGCTGCATTATTTGATCGATCATAAGCTGAACGATCAAACGGTTTTGCTTTATTCCGATAGTAAAACTGCAATAAAAATTTTAGACCAAGGTCAGACAAAAAACAAGCTCTTCCAGCCATATTTATCAGAGTTTAATGAATTAGCGCCGCAATTCCCGCTTTTAGTTCTCCAATGGATCCCGGAAGCAAAAAATAAAGGGGCGGACAATCTTGCCCGCCAAGGTTTGCGAAAAAAATTATAGTACTGGTGATAACAGCCGTGAAAAACGTTGTTTGAAGTTCAGCCAATGGGATTGATTTGCGATCATTTCATCGGTTAATTCGATACAGTTCTCCATATCCTCTTCAAAGATCTTACGGAATAACTGCGCCACTTCTGGATCATAGATAAAGCTGCTGACTTCAAAATTAAGCTCGTAGCTGCGGATATCCTGATTGGTTGATCCAAAGGTAGCCAGTTCATCGTCCACCACGATCGTTTTAGAATGAATAAAGCCGTCCGCGTAGTGATAGATTTTCACGCCCCGCTGATGCAAATAATTCGCGTAGTATTGCGTCGCCCGATAAATAAAAGGATGATCCGGCATATTTGGGATCATGATCCGCACATCGATGCCCGAACGCACTGCGATCAGGATCGCTGAGATCATCGTTTCATCAGGAACAAGGTAAGGACTTTGAATCCAGACACTCTTTTCAGCAGACAAGATCAAACGGACAAAACCGTCTTTGATAATCTGTTCGCTGGAATCTGGGCCATCCGCCACGATTTGCATCGGTACACCCTTTTTGATCTCCTTTTGCGGCAAAACAAAATACTCCGGCAAATAACTCATTCGATCCGCCTTATTGGTCACCGAAGCATTCCAGTCGCGAATAAAAATTTCCTGCAGCGTAAAGCTCGCGGTACCTTCGATTCGGCCGTGAGTATCCCGCCATCTGCCAAAGCGCTTCGATTCCCCTAAATACTGATCCCCAACATTAAACCCGCCAGTCCAGCTGATCTGACCGTCAACTACGACGATTTTTCGATGCAAGTGATAATTCAACCGCGTTTTTGCTAAAATATTTCTTGAAGTAATAAATGGTGTGACCTTCCCGCCGTTTTTGATCAGTGTCTCAAAAAACTGTTTATTGGTCTTAGGCGAGCCCCATGGATCATAGATCATCTTGACCTCGACCCCCTCAGCCGCCTTTTCCTCCAAAATCCGCATAAAACGATTCCCGATCCGGTCATTAAAGAAGGCATAGTATTCAACATGAATCGTACTTTGCGCTTCACGAAGATCGACAAACAAGCGTTCAAATTTGTCCGTTCCATCTAAAAAGAATTCCAATTCATTCCGAACTGCCAATGGTGATTCATCTAAATTCTGGAAATACTTCACCAATGATTTCGTGGCTGGGTAAAGTTGATCCGGTTCATTATGATCGACATGGCGATTATCCTCTTGAATGATTCCGTTGATTTCTTTGACCCGTTCCTCATCCCCTTGTTCGAAACGGTACATTGTTTCCCCATCGATCCCGCGTCCGCAAAACGCATAGATCAGAAAACCGATCACAGGTAAAAAAATCAAGGTCAATAACCAAGCCCAGATCGTGGTGATATTCCGCGGTTTGCGAAAAACAGTAATGATCGCACCCACAGCATTAATAATAAAAACTAGAAAAATAATTTGCTCAATAATTCCCAAATGGTCCCCTCTTTTCAAAAAATACAATCTCTCATTTGAATTATACCGAAATAGCTCTATTAAGAAAAGAAACACGCAATTGAATATTCATTTTCTCATTTGAAAAGGCAGCACCCCAGCGGATGCTGCCTCAATTACATAAATTATGCTAACCAGTTCGCTACCTCTGCTAATGCATCGGATAGACCTGCTGGATTCTTCCCGCCGGCTTGTGCCATGTCAGGACGACCGCCACCGCCGCCGCCAACTTTTGGAGCGATTGCTTTGATCAAATCACCGGCCTTCAAGCCTTTTTCATTCGCCGCTGGACTCATTGCCGCAAGCAGATTGACCTTTTCGCCTTGTACTGTTCCTAAGACTAAGACATCAGATAAGGCTTTTTGTTTCCATTGATCGGCCAATTGACGCAACTGATTCATGTCTTTGACGTTGACTTGTGCCGTGATCACGGTCGTGCCGTTGATTTCTTTCACGTCTTTGAAGACATCGCCAGCCTGTTGATTGGCTAATTTTGTCGCTAATTGTTCATTTTCTTTTTGCAGCTCACGTAATTGCTGCTGCAATTGTTCTGTCTTGCTGACCACTTCTTTGATTTGCGGAGATTTCACGATTTGGGCTACTTGCACCAATTGCTCTTCCTCTTCGCGGAATGCTTCATACGCTTCTTTGCCGGTCAATGCTTCGATCCGACGAACGCCTGCTCCGATCCCTGATTCAGAAACGATTTTGAACAACCCAATGTCTTCAGTGTTCACCACATGGGTTCCGCCGCACAGCTCGATCGACCAATCGCCGATATTTACCACACGCACATCATGTCCGTATTTTTCACCGAACAACGCCATCGCACCCATATTCTTCGCCGTGTCGATATCGGTTTCGATCGTCACCACTGGGATAGCCTCCCAGATTTTTTGGTTGACGATTTTTTCCATTTCCTTCAACTCAACGGCGGTTACTTGACCGAAATGCGTAAAGTCAAAACGTAAATGTTTGTCTGTAACCAATGACCCCGCTTGGTTGGCATGATCGCCTAAAACTTCTTTCAAGGCTTTATGCAGTACGTGAGTCGCTGTATGGTTTTTGATTACTTTATTGCGGAAGGCCGCATTTACTTGCAGGAAGTATTTTTCGCCTTCTTTTAATGAAGCAAGCACTTCTACTGTATGCAGTGCTTGACCGTTTGGTGCTTTCTGGACATCTATCACATTCGCAATAATCTTGCCTGCTTGGTCAACGATGATTCCTTTATCAGCGATTTGTCCACCCATTTCAGCATAGAAAGGCGTTTCGGCAAAGATCACTTGGGCTTCCCCAACATTTACCGCAGATACCACGGCATTGTCTTGCAGGATGACGAGCAGTTCGCTTTCGACTTCTAAATGATCATAGCCGACAAATGTACTTTCTACTTTGATATCACCTAACAAGGCTGTTTGCACACCCATCGATTTTTCTGTCGTCCGAGCTGCACGAGCGCGTTCCTTTTGCGCCTGCATCTCAACGTCGAAGCCTTCATGATCGACTTTCAAGCCCTCATCTTCAGCGACCTCTTCGGTTAATTCCACTGGGAAGCCAAAGGTATCATAAAGCTTGAAGATCGCTTTTCCATCTAATGTTGTTTCATTCTTCGCTTTTAATTCAGCTAACACGCCATTTAGCATCGTTAATCCGTCGTTGATTGTTTCGTGGAAGCGTTCTTCTTCAGTACGAACCACTTTTTCGATGAATGCTTCCTGCTGTTTCACCTCTGGATAGTAGCTCACCATGATTTCGCCAACTACTGGGACTAATTTGTATAAGAAGGCTTCATCGATTCCTAATTTCTTGCCATGCATCACTGCACGACGCAATAAACGCCGTAAAACATAGCCGCGACCTTCATTTGAAGGAAGTGCTCCATCCCCGATCGCAAAGGCTAACGAACGAATATGGTCAGCGATCACTTTGAAGGAAATATCTAACTGCTTATCAGTCGCATATTTCTTGCCGCTTAATTCTTCAACCTTGCCAATGATCGGCAGGAATAAATCTGTTTCGAAGTTGGTTGGTGCATCCTGAATGATTGAGACCATCCGTTCAAGTCCCATCCCCGTATCAATGTTTTGATGAGGTAATGGTTCATAAGTTCCCTGCGGTGTATGATTGAACTCTGAGAAAACTAAGTTCCAGATTTCCAAGTAGCGTTCATTTTCGCCCCCAGGATAATTTTCAGGATCGTCCTCTGCTAAATCGTTAAACGCTTCGCCGCGGTCATAGAAAATTTCTGAATCGGGACCACTTGGGCCAGCGCCTAGATCCCAGAAGTTGTCTTCGATCTCAACGACATGATCCGCTGGAATACCGACCTCTTCTAACCAGATTCGTTTTGCTTCCTTATCTTCTGGATAAACCGTTACGTATAATTTGTCTGGATCAAATCCGATCCAATCAGGTGACGTCAAGAATTCCCATGCCCATTCAATCGCTTCGACTTTGAAATAATCACCGATCGAGAAATTTCCCAGCATTTCGAACATTGTATGATGACGAGCGGTCTTTCCGACGTTTTCAATATCGTTAGTCCGAATCGATTTTTGCGCATTAGCGATGCGGGGATTTTCCGGTACGACACTGCCGTCAAAGTATTTTTTCATGGTCGCAACACCTGAGTTGATCCATAGCAAGGTCGGGTCGTTGACTGGTACTAACGATGCACTTGGTTCGATCATGTGCTCTTTGGTTTTAAAGAAATCTAGAAACATTTGGCGCACTTCAGCGCTTGATAATTTTTTCATCTGTTCTCCTCTTTTCTAAAAAAAATAAAAACTACCACTGCAGTCAAGGACGAAAACTCGCGGTACCACCTTGATTGCAATGATAGTTTGATCATTACCTCTTCAGCTCGCTAACGCTGAGCAGCGTTGATTTTTCAATCAAAAATTGTCGGGAGCAATCTATTCTTCGCAGCGTGCAGCTTTCAGCAATCGTGCACTTTCTGTGGAAGCGTAAGAAATAAACCATATCCTTTTTAGAGTATAGAAAAAAGTCCGTCAAAAGTCAAACTAGAGCTTGATTAAAATTGCCTTGCGGTACAAATACTCACTTGGCGACAGCACTTCTTCGTGGAGCATCGTCGTGTTGTTGCTGAAATAACTGGACAACGGCAGAAAATCAACGATCGGGATGCCTACTTGATTTTTCTTATTCGTCAGCTTCAATACACCGGGATCTTCCGTGATCTCGAAACGTTCCATCGACGTATCGAAAAACAAGCCGAACATATTTGCCTGCTCCATCATTTTGCGAACATTTTTCCCACGATAAGGGTCAGTTACGTTCAGATCGTTGCCCCAGCGGAACAATCGGCGGCTGCCTGCTCCATTGACATATTCCCATTGATCTTCCGTCAATAAGTCAAAATTTTTCTTACGGATTTTTTTACGCAGACTGCTATACGTATGCTTCTCATGACTAAATACATGATAGCTGTCAGAATGAGGCACCATTTCGATATACCAGCGGTCCTCTTTCAAGACATTTTTAGGAAATGACCAAGTCATGCTTTCTTCTGAGGTCAAATTAGGCGATAATACCTCTTTGATTTCTTCTTCATAGGTCGAAAACTGATCCGCTTCGCCGGAAAAGCTTCCGGTCACCGCATCATAGATTCCTAAATAATTCGTTCCAGCCGGCAAGGCATAACGCTGAACGAACATTGGCGGAATCTTAACCTTGCGCAGACTAGTGGTTTTATCATTGATCAATTCCCCCAGCGAATCCACGTCAAAAAAGTTGTATTGACCGCGCAATTCCTGTGGGATCGTAATTTCTTGAGAGTTTGGTGCTGTTTCTAATAAAGATAGGCCTTTCGTTCCTAAATTCCAGCCTAAGATCGCATCTTTGTTTCCGGGAATAAAGACAAATTCCTCTTCATCGATCAATAGCTGAAATGTTTGACACTTGATACCGTACAGATCAAAATCCTTCAATTCAATATCTGAAATCTTCATCAACGGATTCACAAAATGAAGCAATAGCTGGCTTAATAACGTTCGCTTCTCCTTGGGATTCAGTCGTTTCCAATAGGACCAGTCCAATTGATCTAATAAGTTCATAAATCTTTCTGCCTCCTCCAACACTCATATGTTAGAATTATACCATTATCATAAAGAAATGAGGAATGAGATGAAGGAATATTTTGGCGCATCGCCAG
Organism: Enterococcus hulanensis; assembly: GCF_005405485.1. Taxonomy (GTDB): domain Bacteria; phylum Bacillota; class Bacilli; order Lactobacillales; family Enterococcaceae; genus Enterococcus_A; species Enterococcus_A hulanensis. The sequence continues at coordinate 84,482 of NZ_BJED01000007.1, forward strand.
AACTACAAGCCGCCGCATTTTATTTACGTTATCAAATTTTTGTTTTAGAACAAAATATTTTACCAGAATTGGAATTCGATAAATTAGATACCCCCGATCGGCAATACCTCGTTCTCTTTGACGAGCAGCAGCCAGTTGCAACTGTTCGCTACCAAAAGCTGGATGATCAAACATTAAACCCCGATCGCTTATGCGTTCATGCGAATTATCGTGATCAGCAGTTAGGTTCAAGGCTCTTAGAATATATCGAAAATCGCGCGATCCAAGAAGGCTGCCGTTATTCGATCCTATCAGCTGAAGTCACCGCCCAGACCTTCTATGAAAAACGCGACTATCATGTCATTTCCGATATTTTCCAAGAGGACGGCATCGCCTGTATCAAAATGAAAAAAACACTTGTATCCGAGTAATCGATGGATACAAGTGTTTTTCTTATGAATTTGAACGTTTTTTATTTTTACGAACGCTGCGTTCTTCTTGGCGTCGCGTTTGACGACGTTTTTGTTTATTCGATTCGGAGATGGCCCGATCAATTTTCTTCTTATAGCCCGGTTTGATCTTTTTCTTAGATTTTTTGACCAATCCGATCAAGGTTGGGTCCAGCTCATCTTTTGATTTTTCGCGTTTTTTACGACGATTGCGATCATAGGTATCGACGATCTCGCCGTTTTTGATTTCCTTCGGCTGGAAAGTCACGCCAGTATTCTCGATCAAGCTAACATCATTTTCATCACTTGGACCGTATAAAGTGATCGCTGTACCAGATAACCCATTCCGCCCCGTTCTGCCGACACGATGGATGAAGAAACTCAAATCCTGCGGTATTTCCGCATTGATAACATGCGATACACCTTCGATATCGATCCCGCGAGCAGCTAAATCAGTTGCTACGACATATTGATATTCCAGATTCTGCACTTGACGCATCACACGCTTACGTTCACGAGGAGAAATATCTCCGTGGATCTTCGCAACTTTTAATCCTTGAGCTTTCAGATAGTTGCTGATTTCATCAACGTGCTGCTTCGTATTCGCAAAAACGATCGCCAGATATGGATGTCCGATCGTCAATAATTGATAGATCAGACGATTCTTGTCTTGACCTTTTGTTGAGATCAGCCAGTTTTCGATCGTGTCAGAGATCACTGCTTTTGATTTGATTTCTTCGATTACTGGATTTTCCATATATTTCAATAGGAAAGGACGCAGTTTTTCTGGAATCGTCGCAGAAAAGACCAGCATTTGTAACTGTTTCGGCAAACGACCAGCGATTTGATCGACCTCCGTCAAGAAGCCCATGTCCAAGGTCATGTCCGCTTCGTCAACAACAAAGTATTCCGCTGTATGAACCTTCAGTGCCTGTTCGTTCATCATATCCAGAATTCGACCGGGCGTTCCGATAGCGACATGAGGCTGGTGTGCTCCCAGCTTATCAACTGAACGCTGTTTATCTGTCCCGCCGACAAAATTTGTTACGCGGATTTCCTGTGGAGAAAATTTAGCGATCTGCACCGCTGCTTGATAGATTTGACTCGCTAGTTCGCGACTTGGTGCCGTGATGACCACTTGCACTTCATCTTTTGCCGGATCAATATTATTCATTAATGGTAGTAAAAATGTATGTGTCTTCCCTGATCCAGTTTGGGATTGGCCGACAACATTTCTTTTCTTTTTGATTAAAGGGATTAATTTGTCTTGAACCGGTGTTGGTTCAGTAAAACCTTTATCCTTAATAGCCTCAAGAATAAACGGCTGGAAATTAAATGATTCAAAAGTTCGCATGTTCTACCTCTTTCTTTAATAACGTACTAATCGTATACGTGTGACTCGCTTTATCATGGAATAGGCGGGTTTTTCTTCTTATGAGAGCATACAATAAGTTGAATAGAAATAAAAGTAAAATTCCTAAACTCATCATGCCGAATGTAACATAAGCAATAAAAACCGAGTGATTATTGGTTGGCAAATGGGTCATGGTATAGTTAAAAATCTGCAGCAAACCATAAAGCAGCAAATAAAACGCGCTGTATCTTTTTACTAAACTCCACAGCCGAATATGTTCTCTATCCTGCTCTACAACCTTGATACGAACGACTTTCTTGCCAATTGTCTGACCGTTCCACAAATACATCAGCAGCATAAAATAGAGCATGACAGCTAAAGTAAAGCTGGCGATCGGATAATTAAAAAGTGCTCTGAGATTCGCTGGTAAAATATTCGTAAAAAATTTTAATAAACTGCTGAGAAAGCCAATCGCGATCCAATCAATCACCAGCGCCACAAAACGTCTCAATAACGTTACCTGCTGACCTTTGGCTAATGATTCCGAATCCAGCTCGCTTCTTGTTGGCAAGAAAAAGGTAAACAACGGTGCACACACAAATCCGAAAGTCCCGCCTAACGTATTATGCAATAAATCATTTACATCGAACAAACGATAAGGCCGCGGATAAATAAAATACAAACCGCTTAATTGGGTCAATTCGAAAAATAAAGACAGCGCAAAGCTTGCCAGTATCGTCTTCCCCAGAGAAAATTTAAAATAATACCGGCAATATACACCAAATGGAAACAACAAAAAAATATTAAAAACAGGTTCAAGGAAAACACTTTGCTTCATTGCAGGCAGATAAGTGTTGGGATTATTCAGCTGCAACACCGTTTGATTGATAAAATTTTCCCATGACTGGAATAAATGCAGTTCATAACACGGACCGGTCATTTGCGCCACAACACTAATGCTTGGCAATGGCAAGATCACTAAGTAATAGGCACATAATAAATAGAAGACAAATGAATACAAAATGAGGCTTCTTAATTTTCCTAATTGGCCGTATTTACGATAGTAATAGATTAAAAAAGGCGCCGTAATCAGCATTGCTAAGAACGGAAACGTGATGATTGCTGCTCTAATTGGAAAAATGTAGCTGTTCATAAAACTCCCTCATTTGATAGAATCTCGTACTGACTATTCGAATCAGCAAGGCTTTTTTTAGTATTGTGGTAAAATAGAAACAAATTCGAAAATTTTTAAGGAGGTAAAACTTGCATGCTTAATCCGCTTTTCGCCTTTGGCGTTCCCGCGGCTCTGATGGTCGCATATATGATTTTCTATTTTGCGAAACGAATGAAAAATAGTGATTATCGACGTTTTGCTTTAACCTTGATTGCAGTTTTTTTAACAACTTTCAGCTATCAAGTCTATAACTATAGCCAAACAGTCATCGCGCTTACTTCGGCAGAAAGTTTTCAAAAAAACTTTGGTTACAGCCAAGGCCGCTTGATCGTCCCGTTTGTACTCGGTGCGATCCTCACCGTGATCAACGTGTACTATCTTTTTCGCCAATTCAGAAAAAAAGAATAACAGGATTTCCTGTTATTCTTCCAAATCAAAGAATTTGATTTCTACATTATCTAATAATTTCAAAGTGTTCAAGTCTAAATTGACCCACTGTTTTGGTACAGGTTGGTAATTGTTATCCTCAAAAGACCTTTCGATTTCATTCAAAAGTTGTTCTGGCGTTCCAAAAAAGCTTCGATCTTTTTCAAGCAAGACATTGATCAATGCCGGATTCTCCACTAAGAAATAATCCTCTTGATATTTATATAAAATCACCTGATACGTTTTGTTCGTCAGTTGACAGCGAATAGCAAATAATCCTTCAGACAATCTTGGCATTTTTTCTAAAACTTCTTCGGGACTCAAGAATTCACGATGCAGCATTCAGAGTTCCTCCTAACCATAAACATTATAGGAGAAAAAGAAGTTCACTGGAAATAATTTGTCTTGCCTCAAGGATTTTTTTACTTTATTCCGCCGTTTTTACTTCACTTTTATGATAAATTCCATTCAGCATAAAAAGTTTCTAAAAAATTTTCCATAAAAGCCTTCCTACGCTGAGCTTCCAATTTACCTGCTTGAGTATTCATCGTTGCCGGCAATTTAAAAAGCTTTTCATAAAAATGATTGATCACTGTGCCTTTTTTACGATAGTCCTGCTTGCTTTTGAACTCCTGCGGGTGAATATTCGGATCATATAAAGGACTTTGTGTATGGCCGCCATAATAAGCAGTCCGCAGAATACCGATCGCTCCTAATGCATCGATCCGATCCGCATCCTGAACGATTTGCCCGGCGATCGTCAAATCAGCCTTTCCCTTCTCAATCTCCTGCGAAAAAGAGATATTTTCGATGATCTCAAAAACTTCTTGTATATTATCTGCAGAAAAATCGAGTTCTTTTAAAAACTTTTTAAGACTCTCTTTTTCAGTATCGACATCGGCAACGATCTTATCGTCGATCACATCATGAAGATAACTAGCCGTCTCAATAATCAGCGTGTCAGAAACGCCCTCTTGTTCAGCAAGCTTCGCCGCAATTTTTGCGACACGCTCCACATGATAAAAGTCATGACCGCTGCGATCGTCTCCCAGCTTTTCCTTTGCATAATTGCGAATGGCTTCTATTTTATTGTTCTGCATCTGCTCTCGGCTTTCTTGGTGGACGCTCGCCCCAATATTGGAATAGATCCGTTCGGATGGCCCCGTTGTATAATTTTCTTTTCTTCGTCGCTTTAGCGCCATAATACTCTTCAAAAGCCAAGTCGCTGGTTAAGATATACTTGCTCCATGTTTTTAATGGACGGAAAACTTCTCCCATCTCATGATACAAAATACGAACCTGTTCTTCTTCACCTAAGCGTTCCCCATAAGGCGGGTTAGCTACGATCACACCATAATTTTTCTCTGTTTTGAAATCTTTGACTGCCCGCTGCTTGAAATCAATTGAATCGCCTAAACCAATCTCTTCGGCATTCGCACGAGCGATCTCGATCATTCGTTCATTGATATCCGAACCTGCGATATCTAATTCAATATCATAATCGGCCGCTTCATCAGCCGCAGTACGTACTTTATCGAATACTGCCGAATCAAACCAATCCCACGCCTCGCATGCAAAATCACGATTAAAACCAGGAGCGATATTGTGACCGATCAGTGCCGCTTCGATACATAAGGTACCTGATCCGCAAACAGGATCATAAAAAGGACGATCCTTGCGCCAATTAGTCAACATCACTAAGGCAGCCGCCATATTTTCTTTTAAAGGCGCTCCACCTTTTTCCAAACGATAGCCTCGTTTGAACAAACTAGGTCCTGTCGTGTCGATGGTCAAAACAACATGATCCTTCAGTAAAGCAACTTCCAATTGGAAAAATGCTCCTGTTTCAGGCAGCGGTACACGCGCTGGTCGATGATACACTTCACGCAAACGCTCAACGATCGCTTTTTTGGTGATCGATTGGCAATCAGGAACACTATAAAGCTTCGACTTAATCGAACGACCTGCCACTGGGAACTCCGCATCCATCGGTAAATAATCCTCCCAAGGAATCGCTTTGACCTTTTCGAACAATTCGTCAAAGGTAAATGCGTCAAACTCGTCAACGATAATCTTTACTCGATCCGCTGTGCGCAACCATAAGTTGGCTGTAGCGATTGTTTCCATGTCGCCTTTAAATCGTGCCCGGCCATTTTCCACCTGACACTCGATTCCTAAATCTCTCAGCTCTTTGCCTACTAACGCCTCGATACCTGCCGCGGCTGTGGCAATCAAATTATATTGTTTTTCCATAAATACTCCTTTGTTATTCATTTATCTTTATAATGCCGTTTATCAAAAATCGAATTTAAGCATAGTTAGATGAACTTGATTTGCAATACATTAATAGTAAGAATTTCTCGTACGCATATGATTCCGCTGATCGCTCTAAAGTGTAAAGTAAAGTCAACTCTTTATCATCGTTGACATACCATTCTGCTAAACCGTGTAATCAATTATTCAATATCGAATTAAGCTCTTTAAACACTGCAAAAAGCAGAACTGGCAACTCGCAGCTAGCTCATTAGTATAGTAGGAATTTTTTCGGATAAAAATTCTTTTATCTTCGTACGCATACGATCCCACTAATTACGCTAAAGCGTAAAGTGGGACTCGCAAAAAAACCTTCACAACGCAAAGTTGGAAGGCACACCCTGAATTGCTGCAATTTTCTGTAAGCCATGTTTTGTACGGCGATCAACTCAGGGAAGTGTGATCGTCGTGGTAATCATCTATCTCCGGCATAAATGCCGTCTCTTTCATCGTTCATTTCCTTAGAAAGAGCGCCCCTACCATCGTTTGGGTTGCTCGCTCGAGGGGTTTACCGCGTTCCACCATTTTGATTTCTCAAAATGCTTCGTCACTGTGGCACTTTCAAGAATACTCAGGCATAGATTACTCCTTAGCCCTTTTTTCTGCCGTTACTCCAAAAGAAGTACCTTAGCTTATGATTTCGCTAAGCACGAACACTACAGACATCTCAGTCTGTGCGAGCATGGACTTTCCTCAGCCTGCGCAAAGCAGACCGCGATCACCCAAAAATTGCATCATTCAAATTTAAAATTGACGAGTCTTTTCGATATCACTCTCATCTTGAGTATAGTTTTGACCAAACTCTGAAGAAGTTGTTTGAGCTGATGCTTGTTGATCAAGCTTCTTGCCGAATACTTCTCTTTCAAGATTGGACAAACGTTTCAAGATGTCAAAGTTCGTAACTGCTGAACTCTTAGGCGCCGCTTCTTTCACACGTGAAGGTGCTGGCTGAGCTTTTGACAGTTGTTCAACTTTTGCTTTCAAACGGTCATTTTCTTCTCTTAGTGTTAATAATTCTTTGTTATAAGCTTCATAATCTTTGATTACATTGTCCAAAAATTCATCAACTTCGATCGGATCGTAGCCACGCATTTTTGTTTTAAATTCTTGCTCCAAAATATCGTTCGGAGTATAGATTACATTCGCCATTTTTCCACCTCATTAGCTCTAATCTTAATTTACTTTCCTATATATTCTAGCTGATATATCAGAGGAAATCAAACACTATCCCCGAAGTCTGAGGAATTTTCTAAATCATCCATCGTGATCGTAAGCAATTCATAAGAATTTCTCTCTTGAAATTTTTCAACATCTGCTAGAAAAAATTTACTTTTGCCAGGATACTCAGTATCATATACGACTAGCGCTGCATCCGTATGCTGCAGCAGAAAATTTACATGATTTTTAAATTGTCCGGGGTTCTGATACGGTTGATGACTGACAGAATCCACATAATCAGCCATTTGTACTAATTCGCTCAAAAGTAACTGATTGTGTTCTTTCCAGTTACTTCCGTATCCTTCGAAGGGAAAAATAATGGCTAGCTTTATTTCTGAATAATCCTGCTTCAATTCATTGATTATCTGTCCAGCCCAAATTTCCGTTCCGAGACTGCCGCTGATCATGACCCACTCCAACCCATTTTCGATTAAAGCTGTCAATTCTCTTTTTAAAACATTCTTAATTACTTGCACACGCGGGTCTTTCTCATTGAAAATTCCCAACTCATAGCTTTGATAACCGGTTACGTATAACCGCTGTATTGTTTCATTCATTGCATTTTCCTTACTTTCACTTAAAAATAAAATATCTTTCGAAAAAATTTGCTATAATAGCTAGCAGGAGTGTGATGAAAATGACCTTTCACTACCCTAATGGTCAACTATTTTCACAAAATAATCCACGAGACCGCTCATTAAAAAAAGAAACGACGTTTGCCAATCGCGGGATGCGCTTTGAAGAAGCAATCAATCAAAGCAACGAATACTACTTAACCCATGATAAGGCAGTTATCCATAAAAAGCCAACGCCGCTTCAGATTGTTAAGGTCGATTACCCCAAACGAAGCGCAGCGGTGATTAAGGAAGCGTACTTTAGACAACCGTCTACTACGGATTATAACGGTGTTTATCGTGGATATTATTTGGATTTTGAAGCAAAAGAAACAAAAAACAAAACCTCTTTCCCATTGAAGAATTTTCATCAGCATCAAATCACTCACATGCAGCAATGCTTGAAGCAAGATGCGATTTGTTTTGTTTTACTATGGTTTTCAAGCTTGAATCGTTGCTTTTTTCTTTCTGCCCAAGAACTGGTAGACTATTGGAACGGACAAGAAAATGGCAAAAAATCAATACCGCTTACACTAATTGAAACAGTTGGTATCGAGATCACACCGCAAATTGCGCCGAGAATCCCTTACTTAGCAGCGGTGGAACAATATCTTGAAAAAAGGAGTTAATCAAATGGCTAATCCCTCACGTTCGCAAAAAAATATGCGAACCCCAAAAGGAAAGAAACCTAAACCTGCACAAAAAAAGAAAGAAAGTCGCCATATTGGGTTGAAAATAGCGATCGCAATCGTAGGGTTTCTTTGCGTTGTATTACTCACCGGTGTCGGAATCTTTTTCTTCTATGTAAAAGATGCACCTGCTTTAAGCGAAAAGAAGTTAGATGCGACTGTCTCCTCTAAGTTTTTTGACAGTGACGGCAATATTTTCGAAGAGCTTGGTGCTGAAAAACGAGAAAAAGTTAGTGCGACAAAAATTCCACAAGAATTAGATGATGCGATCGTCTCAGTAGAAGATCGTCGCTTCTTCAAGCACAACGGAGTAGATCCGGTTCGAATCATGGGCTCGCTGGTCCATAACATCACTAACAAGGATGGCCTTCAAGGAGGAAGTACCTTGACCCAGCAGCTTGTTAAGCTCTCCTTCTTCTCCACTAAAGCATCCGATCAAACCTTACGTCGAAAAGCGCAAGAAGCTTGGTTAGCGATTCAGTTGGAGAAAAAGTATTCGAAGCAAGAAATATTAACCTACTATATTAATAAGGTTTACATGGCTAATGGTCTGTATGGAATGGAAACAGCCGCTGAATCTTATTTTGGTAAGGAATTGCAGCATTTGACTATCGCGCAAACAGCTTTGTTAGCCGGTATGCCGCAAGCGCCCAATTCCTATGACCCTTATAAACACCCAGAAGCCGCGAAAGATCGGCGAGATACTGTGCTTTACACGATGTTGAATAACAAAAAGATTACTCAAGATGAGTATGATAAAGCGACAAATGAACCTATCGATCAAGGGTTATTGCCTTTAGAGACCGATAATGAAGAAAGAAAAGTCGCTGATAACTATGTAAAAGAAGTAATTGCTCAAGTTGAAGCCAAAACAGGGAAAAATGTCTACACTGATGGCTTAGAGATTTACACAAATCTTGATACCGATGCACAAAATCGACTTTACTCAATCGTAAATGGTGACGAATATGTTCAATACCCTGATGAAGAATTGCAAATCGCTGCAACATTAGTCGATAGCAAAACTGGAAATGTCACTGCTCAAATCGGCGGACGCAATATCGCTGACGACGTTTATCTAGGTATGAACCGTGCGGTGAATACGAGTCGCGACTTTGGTTCAACGGTTAAACCTATCACGGATTACGGTCCAGCCTTTGAATATTTACAAAAGTCTACAGGTGACCGGATTGATGACAAACAGTATTACTACGAAGGTACTAAGACAGAAGTGAAAAACTGGGATAACAGCTACCAAGGAAATATTTCGTTGCGTCAAGCTTTATATGATTCGCGGAATGTCCCCGCCGTGAAGCTGTTCAATGAAGTCGGACCTGAAAATGTCTCGAAGTTCTTGAAAAAATTAGGTATCCAATATAAAGAAATTCAACAAGCCAATGCGATTTCAAGCAATACCGAAACGCAGGATGGCACAAAATACGGGATATCAACCGAAAAAATGGCGATTGCTTATGCAGCATTTGCCAATGGCGGAACCTATAACGAACCACTTTATATCAATAAGATCAAATACCAAGACGGCTCTGAACAAACCTTTGAAAATGAAGGAAAAAAAGCGATGGAACCTTATACCGCTTATATGGTTACCGATATCTTGAAGGATGTAATCACTAAAGGTACCGGCTTCAAGGCTCAAATACCTAACCTGTTCCAAGCTGGTAAAACAGGGACTTCAAACTATACAGACGATGAACTGGCTAAGATCCCTCATTATGGATCGATTTCACCGGATGTAATGTTTACTGGTTTTACTCCTCATTATTCATTGTCCATTTGGGCAGGCTATGACGATCGGATGAAACCAATAACTAGTCAGTCTGAATATATCGCTCAGGATGTTTATCGGGAAATGATGACCTATGCTTCGGAGAATGTCTCAAATGAGGATTGGGTGATGCCGAATGATGTACTTAGAATCGGCAACGAGCTTTATGTTAAAGGAGCTTCATCCGTTCCGACGCAACCAAGCTACTCTGTTCAAAGTTCTTATTACAATAACTACTATAATCAGACAACTACCTCAAGCAGTAGTGAATCAGAGACCAGTTCGTCTGAATCTTCAACAGTAGTACCGCCAGTCAGCAGTGAGAATCCTGCAAATCCGACTCCGACGCCATCGTCGTCTGTCGAGCAGCAGCCTTCTCAGCCGTCGTCCAGTGCCAGTCAGCCTGACAACCCGGCGCAAACACCGGCACAGCAAAATATGCAGCCTGCTACAAATTAAAAAAGCCGCTCGAATTTATTTTCGAGCGGCTTTTAATCTGTCTTTTCCATCTTGACACATATCTAACAGCGGGCAAATCTCACACTTAGGAGCTCTTGCCGTACAATGATAGCGTCCAAAGAAAATGAGCGTATGATGACTTTTAACCCATAACTCTTTTGGAATCTTGCGCATCAATGTCGCTTCAACTTCAGTCACAGAGGCATTGAGTTTGCAGATTCGTAATCGTTTCGTTACTCGCTCAACATGAGTATCTACAGCGATCGCTGGAACCCCAAAGGCATCTCCCAGAACAACATTGGCCGTCTTTCGTCCGACACCTGGTAATTTGATCAGTTCGTCGCGAGTCGCTGGAACGACTCCCCCATAGTTATCTAACAGCATCTGTGCGCAGGCTTTGATATTTTTGGCTTTGTTGCGATATAGTCCGATCGTCTTGATCTTCGCGATAATATCTTCCATCGGTGCCTGAGCCAATGCTTCCGGAGTTGGGTAGGCCGAAAATAATGCAGGAGTTGCTTTATTTACTGAAACATCCGTAGCCTGAGCACTTAAGATTACCGCGATCAATAGCTGAAATGGTGAATCCGAATGCAATTCGCCAACAGCATCGGGAAACATATCATACATACGCGACATAGCTTCCATTGTTCTTTCTTTACTAAGCATCCGGGTCTTTCCTTTCTAACCAATTATATAAAGATACTTTCGGAAGTTCTTCTGAATGTTTTTGCTCTTCTTTTTGCAATAAAATCTGTTTTCTGCGGCGTTGCTCCTCTTCCACTTGAGATTTTGAGCGGATGTTTTTCTTTTCCCAGCTTTGTAATACTGTTTCGATATATTTAAAATTATAGGCTTGATTTAATACAGCTTCTTGTAACGCTAATTCAATCAAAGCGGGAGAATATTGGTCGTCATTCAACCAATAGCCGATTTTTTGGTATTCAATTGGTGATAGTGGACGGCCAAACTCTTGCTCAAAGGAACGCAGCATTTTCTTTTGAGCTGCCAAATCATCTTTTTCTTCAGCTTCAAAACGCTCCTGTTCCTTCAGTACATCTAATTTTTCAAAGGCCGGCAGCAAGTTATAGCGATCACTTTGTCTTCCACTTTCATCTAATGCTGTTTCAAGCGTAACAAACTCTTTCTCGACCAGATTGTTCAGCACTCCGTAGAGCTTCTCCGTTGTACTGCCCATACTTTTGGCAATTACTGTCAAATCAGGAAAATCCTCGCCGGCTTCATGCGCGGCATAAAGCTGCAGCCACAACATAAACTCATTCGTATTCAGACCAAGTTTTGTATAGTTTTGTAATAGCAGATTTGAGATTGTTGTCTCTCCGCCTGCTAGATAATCTTTTAGTGAAATCATTTTGAATCCTCCGTTCCCATCTCAGTTTACACTAAAAAAACAGGAAGTCCAATCCTAGAAAATTGTTTTTAAGCAACGCAAAAACAGGAAGGTCGCCCTTCCTGTTTTACGTTTACTCAGCTTCTGCTAAAGCAGCTTGAGCTAGAATGTTCAAGTAATTCCACGGACGGTCAAAATGCGGTTGGAAGAAGAAATCTTGTAAAGCCAGGTCTTCTAACGTCATCCCGTTTTGAATCGCCACTGATAAAGTATTCGCTGATTGAGTAATATCATATTTTGAAAGGAACTGAGCACCGAGAATCTTGTTTGTGCCTTTTTCTGAAACGATTTCCATTAACACATTTTCTGTCGTTGGCATAAATTCTGGACGATAGTTGTCTTCGATTACCGTCACATTTACATCGATATCATTCAACGCGGCACTTTCTTTCGTAAGGCCGGTTGATCCGATGGTCCAGCCAAACAAGTAAAGTCCGGATGTTCCTTGAGTTCCGCGATATTTCACTTTTTGTTCAACAAGGTTTTGTCCGACTAGCATTCCTTGGCGTACTGCATTTGTTGCTAATGGGATATATTGATCTTTTCCGGTTGGATTGTAATGAACGACGGTAGAATCACCAGCAGAGAAAATATCGGGATTGCTGGATTGCATGTATTCGTTCACTTTGATCGCTCCGCTTGGAAGCATATCGACTTTGCCTCTCAATAAATCAGTATTAGGTCGGAACCCAACACATAGAATGACCATGTCGGCATCAAATTCTTGACTAGCAGTTACCACTTTTGTCACTGCACCAGATTCGTCTGCCACAAATTCATTCACATTTTCACCTAACGCTAGTGTTACGCCACGGTCAACCAATTCTTTTTCCAAGAGATTCGTGAAAGGCTCATCTAAGTATTTATTTAGAATTCGTGATAGACCATCGATCAATGTAACCTGTTTGCCTGATTCAGCAAAAGCTTCTACTAATTCGATCCCGATGTAGCCGCCGCCAACAACAACGACTTTCTTCGCGTCTTTAGCTTGCTCAATGATGACATTTGCTTGGTTATAGTTTTTACATAGTAAAACATTTTTTGATTCGATTCCTTTAATTGGAGGAATGATCGGCCAAGAGCCAGTAGTGACAACTAATTTATCATAATCAACAATTTTTTCTTCGTTTGTTTTCAAATCTTTTGCTGTTACTTTTTTTGCATCTGTATCAATGTTTGTTACATCGTGTTCCATGTTCACTGTTGCACCTAGAGAAGTCAGTTCCTCAGGATTAGAATAGAATAAGCCTGCTGGATCTTTAACGACCCCGCCTACATATAAAGCGATTCCACAAGATAAGAAAGAAATGTTGTCATTACGCTCAAAGACTGTCACCTCTGCATCTGGGTGGTTTGCTAAAATATTTTTAACGGCTGCGGTTCCGGCATGTGTACATCCTACTACTACTACTTTCATTGTCGTCCCTCTTTCGTTTAATCGTTTTTTGTTTGCAATCTTTTGCACAAGGACAGTATAACAGAATTTAAATTCTGTCTAAATAAATTTGCTCACGAATAAACATTTTTATTTTTTACAAAGAAAATATGTAAGCGCAGTTAAGAATATTCGTCTTAAGTTCCAAAGTAAATAATTATGTAAACTAATTTCGTATTTTGCAAATTGAAAACTACTCATCTCGTTCCACTGCTTTTTACAGCAAAAAAAGCTGAGAAGATTTCTCTTCCCAGCTTCGCTAGTCAAATGGACTCTTATAGTTCGTTAAATGTATTTACCACATTCTCAACAGTAAAGCCAAATTGTTCTAAGACAAAATCACCAGGTGCTGATGCGCCGAAGTGATCGATCCCGATCATTTTTCCTTCTGAGCCGATATAACGTTCCCAGCCAAATGGAGAAGCTGCTTCGATCGCTACACGTTTTGTTACTGCTTTTGGTAAAACAGATTCCTTGTATGCCGCATCTTGAGCTTCAAATAGATCAAAGCTTGGAAGAGAAACAACAGAAACGTCTTTTCCTTGAGCTTTCAAATCTTTTTGAGCTTGAACAGCAAGGTTCACTTCAGAACCAGTTGCAATCAAGATGCCATCAGGTGTATCTGATTCAGCTTTAGAGATAACGTATCCGCCCTTAGCTACGCCTTCTTTGGCCATATCTTTGCTGTTTGGCAAGACTGGTAGGTTTTGGCGGCTTAATACTAAGATCGTTGGTTTGTTTTTCGTTTCCAATGCTTGAATCCAAGCAGCAGAAGTTTCGTTACCGTCAGCTGGACGAATCACTTGCACGTTTGGTATGCAGCGAACGCTGGCTAATTGTTCAATTGGTTCATGGGTCGGACCATCTTCACCCACAGCGACAGAATCGTGTGTTAATACGTAAACAACTGGTAAACCTTGAATTGCTGACATACGAACAGCTGGACGCAGGTAATCAGTAAATACGAAGAATGTTCCGCCGTAAACACGAGTACCGCCGTGTAAATGAATCCCGTTCATCGCACTTGCCATAGCAAATTCACGAACGCCGAACCAAATGTTGCGGCCTTCATAAGAACCAGGTTGGAATTCTGTTTCATCAGCGATTGTTGTATTGTTTGAACCAGACAAATCGGCTGAGCCGCCCCATACGTTAGGAACTGCTTTAGCGATTGCTTGGATCGCATCTTTACTTGAGACACGGCTTGCTTGCGCTGTACCTTCTTCATAAACTGGTAAAGCTTCTTCCCAGTTTTCAGGCAAATCGCCGGCAAAAGCCATTTTGAATTGTTTAGCTAATTCAGGATGAGTTTTTTCGTAATTAGCAAACATTGCATCCCATTCAGCTTCGGTCTTAGCGCCTTTGTCGTTGATTTCTTCTTTGAAGCGTTTTGCGACATCTTCTGGAACAGTAAAGTCAGGATATTCCCAACCATAAACAGCTTTAGCCGCAGTAATTCCGTCAGCTCCGATTGGTGCCCCGTGAACTGCTGAAGTACCTTCTTTTGGTGAACCATAACCGATAACCGTTTTAATCTCAATTAATGTTGGTTTATCTGTTTCAGCTTTTGCTTCGTCGATGGCTTTAGAGATTGCTTCTAAGTCGTTGCCGTCTTTAACTAAAATGTGTTGCCAGCCATAAGCTTCATAGCGTGCACCAACATTTTCAGTGAAGGCTTTTGATGTAGGACCGTCTAATGAAATGTCGTTTGAATCGTATAATACGATCAATTTACCAAGTTTCATATGACCAGCCATAGAACTAGCTTCGCCGGAAACGCCTTCCATCAAGTCGCCGTCGCCGCATAGTGCATAAGTATAATGATCCATTACTTTAAAGCTGTCGCGGTTGTACGTTGCAGCCAAATGCGCTTCAGCCATTGCCATCCCAACAGAAGTTGAAATACCTTGACCTAAAGGACCTGAAGTTGCTTCAACACCGTCTGTATGATGGAACTCAGGGTGACCTGGTGTTTTACTTTCCCATTGACGGAAATTTTTCAAATCATCAATCGTAACTTGATAGCCTGCAAGATGCAATAAGCTGTACAGCATCGCTGAACCATGACCAGCAGATAAAATGAAACGGTCGCGGTTTGGCCAGTTTAATGAAGTAGCTGGATTAACATTCAAATGTTTGGTCCATAAAGCATACGCCATTGGAGCAGCCCCCATTGGTAACCCCGGGTGACCTGAGTTTGCTTTTTGAATTGCCTCAATACTTAACGTTCTGATTGTGTTTACACCTAGTTGATCGATTTTGTCGAACAAATTACTTCCTCCTTTTTGGTCATAAATACTTTAATTACAGATTCATTGTAACCGATTTATTTTGACTTTTCAATCACTTACTATCAAAAGATTTACTTTCTGTTGTGTAATCCCTTTTTCTTTTGAATCTCTTTTAATTTCTCCGGTGTGACATCGTTGCCTTCTGGATCAACGACCTTCATCCCTTCAATGTGATGGCGCATTCCGCTGCGGAACGAAGAAATATACTCTTCCCGCAAAACCTTCTGTTCATGTGCCTCAGCATCTGTTAAGCCAACGGTTTTCTTTTTCTTGGCCAATTCATTGATCCGTGCAATTGTTTCATCGTTAATCATCGTTAAGCACCTCTTTTCCCTTACTTATTATACATAAAATAAAATAAGATGAAAGCACAAACAAATACGAACGCTTGTTTGATTTGTTCGGGTATCTATGCTACACTAAAAAAAACGAAAGAAGGTGCGGGCATTGGCAAAAAGAACGGAAACAAAACAATTAGAAGTTTTACGTTTCATTCATGAACGCGTTGAAAATAAAGGTTACCCACCCACTGTTAGAGAAATCGGAGAGGCTGTGAATCTTTCATCTACTTCTACAGTTCATGGCCATTTATCCAGACTAGAGAAAAAAGGTTGGATCCAGCGTGACCCAACAAAACCCAGAGCAATCGAATTAACCATTACTGGTTTAGAAAAAATCGGAGCAACGCCGCAGGTCATTCCTATGTTAGGGGTCGTTACTGCCGGTGAACCGATCTTAGCAGTTGAAGAAGCCTCAGATTTCTTCCCTGTTCCGCCTGATCTATCAAGCGAAGAAGGCAGCCTGTTCATGCTGACGATTCGCGGAGAAAGTATGATCAATGCCGGAATCTACGATGGCGACCATGTCATTGTTAGAAAACAAGCAACAGCCACGAACGGTGAAATCGTGATTGCGATGACCGATGAGAACGAAGCTACTTGTAAAAGATTTTATCGCGAATCCGATCATATTCGTCTGCAACCGGAAAATGATGAGCTGGCACCGCTTATTTTCGATAATGTTTCTATTCTTGGAAAGGTTGTCGGCTTGTACCGTAACCACATTTATTAATCGGAATTTACTTCCGATTATTTTTTACTTTACAAAACGAACAAACATTCGTATAATGAATATACAAACACACGTTCGCGTATTTATTAGGAGTGATTATTGATGAAAGCAGTAAGAAGATTTGGTTTGATTATCGCTGTATTGTTACTAGGTTTATTGATTGGCAAGTTGGGTTCTTTAGCTACGATCGTCATTTTTTCTGGTTTGTTCCTTGTTTGGTTTATGTTGTGGGATGAACGCAAATATGCGCAGCATTATGCGGAACGTCAATATGATGAAGAAGATACTGAGGAAGAACATTACTATAAAGAACCAGCCGAGGATTTTTATTACGTGACTTATGATCATCATTATCACAAGTCGGCTTAAAATTTAACACACAAGCTGCTAGTATTTTTCTAGCAGCTTTTTTGTGTTTTGCTGCAATATAAAAAAGCTGGAGACTCTCTCCAGCTTTTTCTTAATAGTCCATTAAAGTTAAAATGTCATAGCCTTGGATCTTGTCACGGCCATGTAATTCTTCTAATTCGATTAGAAAGGCACAACCAACAACAACCCCGCCAAGTTTTTCAACTAGCTCAATCGTTGCTTTGATCGTTCCGCCAGTGGCCAATAAATCATCGGTGATCAGTACCCGTTGACCAGGCTCAATAGCATCGCTATGGATCGTTAATGTATCCGTACCATATTCCTTTTCATACTCGACTTCGATTACTTCACGAGGTAATTTACCAGGTTTGCGAACTGGTGCAAAGCCTAAGCCTAATTCAAACGCAACGGGACATCCTACGATAAAGCCGCGCGCTTCTGGCCCAACGACCATATCAACTTGTTTTTCTTTTGCGTAATTAACGATTTGTTTAGTTGCTTCACGATAAGCTTCACCATCAGCCATCAATGGTGAGATATCGCGGAAGATTATCCCTTCTTTTGGATAATTTGGAATACTGGCAATATAATCTTTCAAATTCATCTTGATTGTTCCTCCTAGCCTTTCAGCCAATTTCTAATAGTTTGGATATCATTCATTAATAAAAACTCTTCGCTCTCAATTCGCGTTATACGCTTTTGGTAAATCTCGCTCTCTTCAAAAGCTCGTGTTTGCGGTGATTCGACCATTTGTAAAACGCCGTCGTCTATTGTAACAAATTTCAGCTCAGAAAACACGTGAATCATGAATACTAATAATTTTTCCGGAATTCTTAAGTAATTCGAAACAATCTTTAGTTTAAAGCGTATATCAACCCGCGGTTGCTTCATAAAGAATTGATACAACTCTGTAAACTGCTTGCGACTTGGCAATCCATTGAGATACGCTTCATCAGGACTGTACAGATAAAGATAAATGCGTTCAAAATGTCCGTCATTCGAAATTTCTTTAAGCAACTCTTTCTGATCAGGACAATCAAGTACGATTAATTGATCATAGTCAGCCCAGTTGATAGACGGATCATACAAAGTAATCGATTGCTGTAATTCTTTTGTAAAAAACTTTTGACTGCTGGGTTGAAAGGCCAGATACAATGCTTGGCCGCTCTCGATTTTTTGATTCCAGGTATGCTTAGCCCGTCGATCAATCACCTGCAAGCCTTCAGAGGCAAAATCAATCAAACGTAATTGGACTTTTTTCTGTCCATTCCATTCATTGATCTCTAAATCCCCGACAAAACGTGTATCAGGTTGCTGGATTTCTTCGCCATCTTCACCAAAACCAAACCCGATAGCATCAAGCTGGCTGTCATCACTTTTTAATGAGAATTTGACATGCTGCTGATCGCTTCCGATTCGTTTGAAGAAGTCAACATTGCCATCCACCAAGAAATGCGGAGCAGGATGATCCGTCCCAAACGGTGCTAATTTCTTTAGTTCTTCGACAAATTTCAAATTGATTTCAGATAATGCTAATGATTCATCGATCAACAAGTCAGAGCCTTTAGTCAAATCGATCTGCTCTGCTGCAATGTAGTCATTCATCATTTTTCTTAAATTATCAATATTTTCTACCGGCATAGTCAATCCAACAGCCGCCGCATGCCCGCCAAAATGAGTAAACTCAGAACGCATCGTATTCAGCATACCAAATAAGTCCAATGCTTCGATACTTCGACCAGAACCTTTCGCTGCACCATTTTCATCAATCGACAAAATGATCGTTGGATGGCCTGTTTGCTTCAAAATATTTCCTGCGACAATTCCTAATACGCCTGGATTCCAGCCCTTTGCTGCAATTAAATGAACAGCGTCTTCAGGATTAACCAATGCCGTCGCTTCAGCCGTCGTTTCTTGAACAATCTGTTTACGCTCATCATTGACCTTATTCAGCTTCTCAGCCAAGTTTCTTGCAATTTCCTCATCGAAGGTTGTCATCAACTCTACAGCCGGATTTGGATCACCCAACCGGCCAATAGCATTCAGCCGAGGTCCTAGACTAAAGCCGATGCTCGTCTCATCTACTTTTTGCAGATCAACCGAGCTGACCTTCAATAGTTCCAATAATCCTAAACGCTGTGTTTGTTTGATAGCTTGTAATCCCAGCTTAACAAGATTGCGGTTCTCACCCGTCATAGATACGAGATCCGCCACAGTACCGATAGTTACTAAATCCAGCATCTCTAATGGAACTTCCTCCAACAATGCGGTGGCCAATTTGAAGGCTACCCCGGCACCGGCTAACTCGCCAAAAGGATAATTCCCCTCTGGATGCCGAGGATGAATAACACAATAGGCATCTGGTAAAACCGGCGGCATTTCATGGTGATCTGTAACGATGACATCTACACCTTGCGAATTAGCAAATTCAATTGCTTCATTTCCAGCTACACCATTATCAACCGTGATAATCAACTGGATACCTTCATTGATTTTCTCAGCAAAAAGTTCTTTATTTGGACCATATCCGTGAATAAAACGGTTCGGCAACACATAATGAACATCTGCTCCGATCATTTCTAAAGTTTCCAGCATGATCGACGTACTGGTGATCCCGTCAGCATCATAATCGCCATAAACTAAAATTGGCTGTCCTTCCATGATAGCGGTTTGAATTCGCTCCACTGCCTTATCCATATCATGCATCAAAAATGGATCGTGCAAATCATCGATATTCGCCTTCATTAATTGCGAAAATTCTTCTAACGTATGTATATTTCGATTCCAAATAAGTTTAGCGAAAGTTTCGCTATATCCTTGATCCAACATTTCAGCTTTAAAAGTCGAATCAATCGGAGCAGCGTCTCTAAACCGCCAATCGAAGTTTGATTTTTTCACTCTATCACTTCCCAACCGTATTAGTATAGCAAAAATAAATCAGACAAGAAAGAGAAGAAGACCTTAGTTTTTCAACTAAGGTCTTCTGATTAATCATAATAATCAATTGGATGATTGTCTTTTTTGTCTGGTTGTGAATTTTCCATCGCCGCTAAAGCTTGGTCCTTTTCTTTTAAGAGACTTTCGTAATTGGCTTTTAACACCGCGATCTCATTTTCTTGCTCGCGCTGAAAAACCGCCTTCTCTTCCGCTAATTTTTGTTCGTTGTTGGTTTCATAGCTTTGAATCGTTTCTTTTAGCTGTTTGATCTCTTTGCGCTGTTGGAAAAGAGTGGCGCCAGAAGTAAGAAAAACGACTAATGCTCCGATCAAAGCAGAACCAATAATTACGAGAACAAGCGATAGATAGATTTTTTTGATCAAGAAATTAACTGGTACCTCTTGACTGTTAGAAATTGCGAAAATCACAATCAGTAAAACTAAAATAAACCCTAAAAAAACTTTCCATTGCTTCTTCATCTGCCCGCCTACTTCCTATTGAATAATCCGCCAGCTAAAAAGTCCCCGATATGTGGGAACATTTCGTAAAAACGGCTAGCACCTTCCATAATAAATGGACGGTTGATTTCGCGAGTTGGTTTCCCCATTTTATTGACGATCGTTTTTGCCAACTTCTGAGGATCTAAGACGATACCGCCGAGATTCTCCAAATAGCTGCCGCTTGGATCGGCTTTATCAAAGAACTCAGTCGCAATCGGTCCTGGATTAATGGTAGTCACATAGACATTTGCTGGGCGTAATTCTAACCGCAGCGCGTTTGAAAAACCAAGTACTGCGAATTTTGTTGCAGAATAAATGGTTGATTTTGGTGTTGCCATTTTACCAGCCATTGATGCTACATTGAAAATATGTCCGCTTTTATTATTGACCATTGAGATGGCAATTTTTTGGGTAAAGTACATCATGCCTAAAACATTGACGTTGAACATGTTTTTTGCCACAGCTAAATCAAAGTCAACAAAATTATCAAACAAACCAAAACCGGCATTATTAACTAATACATCGACTGTGCCGACTTCATTTTCAATCTTTTCTATGACTGACTCCACACTATCTGGGTCAGCGATATCTAATTGAAACGCAAACGCTTCTTTACCGCTTAATTCGCTGCAATGTTCTTTTACTTGTCCAATCAAATTGATTCGACGAGCACAAGTAACAACGATTGCTCCGCGTTTGGCAGCTTCATAACAAATCTGTTCGCCTAAACCAGCAGAACCGCCCGTCACGACAACAACCTTATCTGTTAAATCCATTAAGTTCCCTTCTTTCTATAAAGGATATTCGATGTTTTTATGAAAATGGAATATCAATGATATCGAAATCTTTCGCCATTTGGCTGTTTGGAAAGATTTCTTTTGCTTCTTCTTCTAATTCTTTGGCTTCCTTAGCCAGATACCTCGCAGAAATATGCGTCAACATAAGTTTCTTCGCGTGCGCCTCTTTCGCGATCGTTGCGGCCTGTTGGGTTGTCGAATGGAAATAAGCCCGTGCCAGCTTGGCTTCGTTTTTGTTAAAAGTACTTTCGTGAACAATGACATCACTATCTTTTGCAAACTGGCTCGACTTGTTTGTAAAGCGTGTATCGCCAAAAATCGTCACAACTCGACCTTTTTTGCTTTCACCTACAAAGTCTTTCCCATCAATTACCCGTCCGTCTGACAATGTAACGACTTGTCCTTGTTTCAATTTACCATAGATCGGACCAGCAGGGATTCCTAACTCTGCTAATTTTTCAACCTGCAGCATCCCTTCATGATCCGCCTCTGTTACCCGAAACCCGTAGCTTTCAATGCCATGGTCCAACAGCATACATTCAACAGAAAACTGCTTATCCTCAAAGATAACTCCAGCGCTGAGTTCGACAAACTCTAGCGGATAAGCTAAATGGGTCTTTGTTACTTGCAACGAGGTCCGGACATAATTTTCCAATCCAGCAGGGCCATAAATGATAATAGGCTCTTCTCCGCCTTGAAAAGAACGGCTGCTTAATAATCCAGGCAATCCAAAAATATGATCTCCATGCAAATGAGAGATAAAAATCTTTTCAATTTTACGAGGTCTGATATTTGTCCTCAAGATTTGCATCTGAGTTCCCTCGCCGCAATCGAATAACCAGATCGCATTCCGTTCGTCTAAGAGCTTCAATGCAAGGCTGCTGACATTTCGATGTTTTGCAGGTACACCAGCACCTGTTCCTAAAAATTCTAGTTCCATAATTCTCCTGACTTTCTATCAAATTACTATCATTCTAGAAGAAAGTCCCGTTTTGCGCAATCTAAACAAGGGAAAACTTAATCCTTATTCGTCTGAATCGTTCTTCTTTTCAGCATTTTCTTTTGAAGATTTAGCTATTTCTTGAGTCTTCTTCACATCAGCTTCAACATCTTCATAATCCAAACGAGTGATTTCTCCGCCTAATTCCATCATAATCAGTTGATTCAAAGGACGGTTATCCTCTTCTTCTGCAATCAACAGTAAAGCAGTATCGCCTTCGCCAATTTTATCAACTAAAAATTCGAAAACACCAGTCGCGTCGCGAACCTCTTTCGCATCTTGTGTCGCCCCGATCATTCCGCCCGTAAACCAGCCTAACAAAATGCCGATCGGTCCGCCAAGAATCCCTACCATCATACCAATCAAACCACCTGTTGAACTCTTGTTGCTGCCTGTGAAATCTAAAAAATCTTCAATTTCAAATTTGTGTTCTCCATCATTAGAATGGTGGACGACCGCCATTTGTTCACCTTTAAATGCTTTATTCATGTGAAGACGTTTAGCTTTCGAAAAGGCCTCGTACGCTTTTGACTCTACATCGAAATTCATAATTATCACTCGTTTTTCCATTTAAAATCGCTCCTTTTATTCATTTAATATTAGTTTAGCAATAAATAGACGTTTTGGAAAACAGAACGAGTTTATCCTCATAAACTCATCCTCTTCGCAATTGCAGAAAAAGAAAAGACAGCAGACATTATCCATAAAATGGATTGTGTCTGCTGTCTAGTTAGATATTAGTTTCCAGTTTTTATTTCGTCCATAATCCGATCATCAACAATATAGTGATCGAAGAATACTTTTGATAATTGGTAGCCTTCGCCCCAATTTGTACGAATAACGTCATATTCAACGCCATCGATCTTTAATTTGTTCCGTAGGTGCTTAATAATAGTAGATAAGCGTGTCATGTGGCTTGCAGAATCACTGTCGCCCCAAATTTTTACTGCCAAATCATTTCGGCTGATTGGAGCGTCTTTAGTAGAAATCAAGGTACTTAACATTTCACGTTCAGAACGAGTCAGATTCCATAGTGGAATCGCACGTTTTTCTTCTTCTTTTTCTTCTGGTTGTGGTCTCATTCCAAAACCAATTGAATAAACAGATTCTTTCAATGTTTTCTCAGCAAGCTTCTCTCTTAACCCGCTAAGTGTTTCATCTTCAAGCAACCATTCATCCACACCTTTTGCTTCCCAGTCCATCTTTTCTTCTTTTTGAGGCGTCCGGTCTGTTTGGCGGATGATCGTAAATTTCTCACCGACTTCTTCAAGAATAATAGTTAACTCTTGATCAGAAATAGTTTCACTAACGATCAGAACGTCGAAAAAGCTTAGGACTTCTAATGGTACTTGCTTCGTTTGAAGCATCGTTAGTAATTTTGCGGAGCTTAAAACTTCAACGTTTAAGCGCTGCAGCTTCTCAACTAAAGGTCTCTCAACTAAAATATTGTGTGTTAAAATTAATACTTGCATCACATTATTCCCCTTTTTTATTATTAAAAATAAGTTTCCAACAAATGGCGTTAGGAAAGTTTTATTAATTAACAATATAATTATTACTTCTTACAAGGTTAGTTTACACCGCTATCCTTTCCAACGCTACCAAAAAGTTTATAATTCACCAATCACAATTAGAATTATTGATAAAGTTTTTGGGTTAAAAAAACTTTTCTTAGATAAAATAATCCAATTATCATTTTTAAACAACACTTTTTTCAATCGTTCATAAAAATTTAGAACATATAACAAACGTACTTTTTCTCTTGGGCTTTATTAACAAAATGCATTCTTTTCTTCTGATATAATCGTTTCCATCACTGTTTAAACAGCTTTTATTCTCAATGTGATTAATTATGCTTAGAGATAATTGAATTAAATTTTTCTTATATCAAAAAGATTGTTGAAATTAAGACACTATTTTCAGTTGAATTAAAAATATCGATAAATAACACAAAAAATAACACCTTCGATTTCATATTAAAATCGTTTCATGTTTTTTTAAAAACTCAAAATTCTTCAATCAAAAATTTCTCTTTAAAATAAATTAATAATCGGTGATATCTTTTGCTTTCCTTTTTAGAAGTATCTTCACTTATTGATACTTAAAAGTACTTTCAATACACAAAAAAGCACTGCAAGATGACTTGCAGTGCTTCAATAAATTAATAATAGTCTTTCTTCTTACTTAATCAACAAATTCAAATTCAAATTTATCAATACGAACAAGATCTCCATCTTTGGCTCCTCGAGCTCGCAGGGCTTCATCTACTCCCATAGAACGAAGTTGACGGGCAAAGCGCATAACTGTTTCATCATGATCAAAGTTCGTCATTTTGAAGAGTTTCTCTAGTTTCTCGCCGCTAAGCACCCACGTTGCGTCAGGTTCCCGCGAAATCGTAAACTCTGGTTCATCCGATTGGAAACCGTAATTAACGGTATCTTCTTCTACGTCTTCATCATACAATAAGAATTCTGGAGTAACTTCTAACAAATCAGCTGTTGCATTCAATAAATTATCTAATCCTTGTTTTGTGATCGCTGAGATCGCAAAAACTGGAATATCGTCTGCAAATTCATCTTCTTTATCTTTTTTCAATTGTTCCTTGAATTTCTTCAGGTTTTCTTCGGCGTTAGGCATGTCCATTTTATTGGCTACAATAATTTGCGGACGTTCTAATAAGCGTAGGTTGTGTGTGCCCAACTCATTGTTGATGGCTTGATAATCTTCGTAAGGCTCTCTGCCTTCCATTCCGCTCATATCGATGACGTGCAAAATGACGCGAGTCCGTTCAATATGGCGTAAAAACTGTGTTCCTAAGCCAACACCTTGAGAGGCGCCTTCAATCAATCCAGGCAGATCGGCTGCTGCAAAGCTGCGTCCGTCACTTGTTGTGACCATCCCTAAATTAGGAACTAAAGTTGTAAAGTGATATGCGCCAATCTTAGGACGAGCAGATGAAATCACTGAAAGGATCGTTGACTTTCCAACTGAAGGAAAGCCGACTAAACCAATATCAGCTAATACTTTCAATTCTAATTCGATATTACGTTCCTGTCCCGGTTCGCCATTTTCGGCCAATTCAGGAGCTGGGTTTCTTGGTGAAGCAAAACGAGTATTGCCGCGGCCTCCGCGACCTCCGTGAGCGACGATCAATTCTTGACCGTTCTCAATTAAATCACCAATCAAGGTACCAGTGTCAGCATCACGAACAGTCGTGCCAGGTGGGACGCTCACATAAGTATCTTCGGCTCCGCGCCCGTGCATTCCTTTGCTCATTCCATTTTCTCCTGGAGTCGCTCTGAAATGACGATTGTAGCGGAAGTCCATCAAGGTACGCAATCCTTCATCGACAACTAGAATGACATCGCCTCCGCGACCGCCGTCGCCTCCGGCTGGTCCGCCATCTGGGACATATTTTTCACGACGAAAGGCTACCATCCCGTCGCCGCCCTTACCGGCTTTGACATCGATCGTTACTTGATCTAAAAACATGGACATCTTGGTGTCCTCCTTCTTACTTTATTTTATTGACTACTGAATCTCCACACTAAACAAAGTCTTGTATATTGTAGCTAGATTATGCGAAAAAGTCCATTCTTATTGATAGAACCTTAAAAATTTTGTTGGTTTTACTCTTAGAATTACTCTCAGGTAATATCTTTTGACAAAAAAATTGATGCGTTGCACAATAAAAAATGTAAGGCATCAAGCTCTGCTTGATATAAAAAAGGAGGAACTTTTGGTTATGACAGTAAAAGTAGGTATTAATGGATTTGGACGTATCGGTCGTTTAGCATTCCGTCGGATCAAAGAAGTATCTGACGATATTGAAGTGGTAGCAATCAACGACTTGACAAGTCCTACAATGTTGGCACAATTATTACAATTTGACTCAACACATGGCACATACCCTGGAACAGTTACTGCGACAGAAGATTCAATCGTTGTTGACGGCGAAAAAACACGTGTATATGCTGAACCAGATGCAAGCAAGATCCCTTGGGTGAAAGAAAACGGTGTTGACATCGTGCTTGAATGTACAGGTTTTTATACATCTGAAGAAAAAGCACAAGCTCACTTAGATGCTGGTGTTAAGCGCGTCGTTATCTCAGCTCCTGCTGGACAAATGAAAACAATTGTTTACAACGTAAATGATGACACTCTAGATTCAAATGACAAGATCATCTCAGCTGGTTCTTGTACAACAAACTGTTTAGCTCCTATGGCTTACTTCTTAAATGAAGAATTTGGTATTGAAGTTGGAACGATGACAACTGTTCACGCCTACACTTCAACACAAATGTTGCTAGACGGACCAGTCAAAGGCGGCAACTTACGTGCTGCACGTTCTGCTGCTGACAATACTATTCCACATTCAACTGGCGCTGCTAAAGCAATCGGCTTGGTAATCCCAGAATTGAATGGAAAATTACAAGGACATGCTCAACGTGTTCCCGTTGTTGATGGTTCATTGACTGAATTGGTTTCAGTGCTTAAAACTAAAGTAACTGCTGACCAAGTAAACGAAGCAATTAAAAAACATACCGTTGATAACCCATCATTCGGTTATGACGATCGCGAAATCGTTTCTGGCGATGTGATCGGCACCACTCAAGGTTCAATCTTTGACCCAACTCAAACTGAAGTAACTTCAGCAGGCGACTACCAATTAGTTAAAACAGTTGCTTGGTATGATAACGAATACGGCTTCACTTGCCAAATGATTCGTTTGCTAGAAAAATTTGCTAACTTATAAGAGCTAGTATAGTTTTAAGGGAGATCAAGTTGGTCTCCCTTTTTTATTGCTTTGATTTAATAAAATTTTTGAAGCAAAAGTCACCGTTTTTTCATAGGAACTCCCTTAAAAGTTTGTTATCATAAGAATGATAATAACTTTAAAAGGAGAATGTTATGCAATTCAAAAAAATGATGATCGGTGCAAGCTTGGCTTTATCGATCGGCTTGCTCGCAGCATGCGGCAGCAATAATGCAACGAAAGATACAAAGGAAAGTACCGCAAAGACAACAGAATCTAGTGTAGATTTAAATAAATTGGATTTGCCGCAACTGAGTGACAAAGTCGCAGACGATGAATACTTAGTAGAACTTGTGACAACCGAAGGAAACATCAAAATCAAACTTTTCCCTGAACAAGCACCTAAAGCAGTGGAAAATTTTGTGACCCACGCCAAAGAAGGCTACTACAAAGATACCCCCTTCCATCGTGTAATGAAGGATTTCATGATTCAAGGCGGAGATCCTAAAGGTGACGGCACTGGCGGAGAAAGTATTTGGAACAAGGGCTTTAAAACTGAAATATCAAATCAGCTCTACAATATTCGCGGCGCCCTTTCTATGGCTCGATCAGAATCACGCAGCAGTAATGGTAGCCAATTCTTCATTGTTACAAACAAGGATGATGTCAGTGACGGCTTAGCTATTCAGTATTACCCAGAAAAAATCATTGAACAATATAAAAAAGGCGGTACGCCTCAGCTTGATGGAGAATACACTGTCTTTGGTCAAGTAACAGAAGGCATGGATGTTGTTGACAAGATTGCTGGCGCTGAAGTTAAAGATAGCGGATCTGGTGAGAAATCTACACCAGTCGATCCGGTCAAAGTGACTGAAGTAAAAGTCTTACAGGAACCTAAAAAATAAACTAACAAAAGAACCAAAATCTCGATTAATGAGATTTTGGTTCTTTTTTGCTACTTCCTCTGTTCTTTATCGCCTACGATGAAAGTGAACTCGCATTCTGTTACGACTTTCTCTTCCACCGTTGCCCATGCTTTGGCAGTTCCAACCGGACCTTTAACTTTTTGAATATCAAAATTCAAAAATAATGTGTCGCCAGGTCGTACGAATTCTAAAAAGTTGGCTTTATTGATCCCGCCGATGTATGCGGTCTTCCCTTCAAACGCAGCGGATTTCAAAATCAATAATGATCCTGCTTGAGCCAGCGCTTCAACAATCAATGTACCAGGCATGATTGGTTCACCAGGGAAATATCCTTGGAAAAAGTCCTCATTCATCGTTAAATTCTTAACCGCAGTGATATGCTTTTCGTCTTCAAACTCTGTGACTGCATCTAAATAGTAAATGGGAAAGCGATTTGGGATCGCAGCCATAATTTCTTCGACATTCATAATTTTTTCCATTTTGCACCTCTATGAATATTTTATTTGATTATCAAACTATCATATTCTTACAGTTTAATCAAGGCGTATTAGATTATTCAAAAAAATAGTTTGACAATCAAAGCTTTTTCCAACATAATGAGAGCATATTATTTTTTATATTATTTAGGAGTGTGTCATTTAATGTCTATTTTATCTGGAAAGAAAATAATCGTGACTGGCGTAGCAAATAAAAAAAGTATTGCTTGGGGTTGTGCGAAAGCCATCGCCGACCAAGGCGCAGAAATTATCTATACGTATCAAAATGATCGAATGAAGAAAAATTTAGTCAAATTAGTCGGCGAAGATGCCCATATGTTTGAACTAGATGTTGCCAGCGATGAAAAGATCGAAGCAGCATTTGATTCTATTAAAGAAAAATTTGGTTCGATCGACGGCTTAGTTCACTCTATCGCTTTTGCCAACAAAGAAGAATTATCTGGCAACGTAACAGAGATCACTCGTGATGGCTTCCAATTAGCGCAAGACATCAGTGCCTACTCTTTATTGGCGGTTTCGAAATATGCAGCTCCATTGATGACTGATGGCGGCAGCATTGTGACGATGACGTATATGGGTTCTGAGCGTTCAATCCCTAACTACAATATGATGGGAATCGCAAAAGCAGCTTTAGAAGCGGAGGTTCGTTACTTAGCAACTGAATTAGCTCCAAAGAACATTCGTGTCAATGCGATTTCTGCTGGTGCTATCAAAACCTTAGCGGTAACTGGCGTAAAAGACTATCAATCATTACTAAGTCTTTCTGAAGAACGCACACCTGATAAGGTTGCTGTAACAATCGAAGAAGTAGGAAATTCATGTGCCTTCTTGCTTAGCCCGTTAGCAACAGGTATCATCGGAGACATCATCTATGTCGATAAAGGTGTTCACTTAAGTTAAGCTTTTTTAGTACGTCATTTTTATGGCGTGCTTTTTTTATGTTCAAATGAATCGAATTAAAACAAAAAGCCGCTCAAAAGCGGCTTTTTGCAGATTTAAAAAATTTCTAATATTCCCATCAACATTGCGAAAAAGAAACGCCTGACTGGCGACTTAATCGTACTTTTTACGTAATGGATATGTGCAAGACCATACCAAAGAATCAAAAATAGGAATACTAATACCCCCAAAACTATCCAAATTATATCCATCCTAACTCCCTCACCTGTGCCAGAAAACAACTATACTTCGAAAATCCAGCCTTCCGGTGCGGCAACATCTCCGAATTGAATCCCCACAAGCTCATCGTACAATTTTTTCGTTACTGGACCAGTTTCTGTTTCGCTGTAGAACACATGGAAGTCCTCTCCGTTTTGAATCCCTGCTATCGGTGCGATAATAGCCGCCGTTCCGCAGGCGCCTGCTTCTGCGAATTTATCTAATTCGTCCAAACGAACGTCGCCTTCCATAGCATCTAAACCAAAGCGCTCTTTTGCCAAATACAACAACGAATATTTCGTAATACTTGGTAAAATCGACGGCGATTCCGGTGTGATAAATTGATTATCATGAGTAATCCCGAAAAAGTTTGCTGAACCAACTTCCTCTATTTTGGTATGAGTTGCTGGATCTAAATAGATACAGTCCGAAAAATTACGATCGTGAGCGATTTGCCCTGGTAAAAGACTCGCTGCATAATTTCCACCCACTTTAGCGGCTCCGGTACCAAATGGCGCAGCACGATCATACTCAGATACAATAAAATTACTTGGTGTCAATCCGCCCTTGAAATAAGGTCCGACTGGCATGCAGAATACGCCAAACAAATACTCTGGCGCGGGTACGATCCCGATGTTCGGTCCTACCCCAATCAAATAAGGTCGCAAATACAACGTCGCGCCAGTTCCATAAGGAGGAACATACTCCTCATTAGCACGAACTACTTGCTTAACAGCATCAATAAATTTATCTTCTGGAACAGCTGGCATTTGCAAACGCTCAGCGCTCTTATTCAAACGTTTCGAATTCTCGTCTGGTCGAAACAAGTTGATTTTCCCGTCTTTACGACGATAGGCTTTCAGTCCTTCAAAACATTCTTGTCCGTAATGCAGACAGGTTGACCCTTCATTAATGGTGATAGTATTATCCTCTGTTAATGCGCCTTCATCCCATTGACCATTTTTCCAATGAGAAATATAGCGGAAAGGCGTCTTGATATAATCAAAACCCAACTCTTCCCATTTTATATTCACCATTCTATCATCCCCTTCTTATTTAAATGTTAGTCTATCATTTTCTAACACCGTTGTCATGATTTTTTTCAGTTATAAGAAAATTATGATTTTTTTGCCTTCAGTCGACAGAAAAGCGAAAGATTGGTAAACTATTTCTATTAATTTGTAGAGGTGGCTTATGTTTTTACTTACAACGCAAACCGTAGACTCCAGCAACACTAATGTCGTCGATCAAGCGACAGAACAATTATCAGCTTGGCAAAAGTATTGGCAGACGATCAACTGGGATCGTGTTTTTTCTGTTTTAATTCAAAAAGGCTTAACGATTTTAGCCGTGATTGTCCTTTTTTACTTGATTCGAAAAATCGGCAATTTTTTGATCGATCAGTCATTCGAACGGCAAAAGAAAAAAATTGTGGATAACGCTACTAGGATCGAAACAATCCATGCCTTATCAATGAATATTTTTTCTTATACTCTGTTTTTCTTCTTTCTATATTCAATTTTGGATACGCTTGGTATTCCAGTCGGATCATTATTAGCTGGTGCGGGAATTGCTGGTATCGCCATTGGTTTAGGTGCTCAAGGATTTACGAATGATATCATCACAGGTTTCTTCATTATTATGGAGCAGCAGATCGATGTCGGTGATTACATTCGATTGACCGATTTGGGTATCGAAGGAACCGTAACTTCTGTCGGTATCCGAATGCTTCAAATGAAATCTGCCGATGGGACAGTCCATTTTATTCCTAACCGAAATATCACAACGATCAGCAATCTTTCACGCGCTCATATGCAAGTCAAGGTAGATGTTCGAATTCAGCCAGATGAAGGATATGATAAAATTAGTCACTTGATCGAGGAAGCGAATCAGAAGCTGGCGGAAGAATTTAATGAGGAAATCTTTGATGGGCCAACGCTTTTTGGAATGGTTGATTTAGGCAACAGTAATTATGCGATCCGAACGATTCTTTACGTGACAAACGGCAAGCAGTATAAGCTTCAAGAAGAATTTCTAACAGCCTATGTAAAAATCCTGAATCAAAACGGCTTCACGATTCCTAACAATCCAATCGCAATCGGAAAATAAAAAATTCTATCCATGAACAATCTCATGGATAGAATTTTTTTGTTTTATTGGACAAAGGGATTCCCGTATTTTTCACGATAACCATAATATCCTAAACGATACAGATCAACTTCTTTTTTTGACTGAATCAAACTGTCTCCAGAAAATTTTTACGAAAGACAAGCCGTCAGCGATCGCAACCTCGTTACGGCAAATGGCACAGCAGCGCTAGAGTTTACCGAGTGTACGCTGCAATTGATTGGCGTCTGATAGTTTGGATAATCCTGCCAGAGGAAACGGTCATTTCCGGTATGCCTGTAACCTTCCAGAAAACCATGATTAGCCAAATAATCCACTGCACCGCAAATTGCAGCAAGCGGCAAGCCGCGAATCAGCTGCTTTTCGATTATACGATAAAGCTCTGGACTATGGATATTCCAAGAATTCCCGCCAATCAAAACCAACAACTCAAGCTCCCGATCAATCTCAGAAATTTTGAAGTCGATCATTGTCTGCAAACCGCCAATAGATTCCACTTGCGGCAAATTTGAAGCAGTTTTTATTTGCCAATCGTCTCGTTGATTTAGCAGACTTAACAAGTAAGCACCTTCCCAGTCGGCATATTGATCCAGTAAAACAAATAATGCTGTTTTCATACTATCTCTCCCTTCCGCTTTGTTGAATACCTTCAGTTTAACAAAATCGGAATAGGAAAGCTCTTGGATTTCGCTAGTTTATTTCTTTTTTACCAACTAGCTTTTTTAACGCCGGGGATTTGACCTTTATGAGCCAATTCGCGAAATTTAATTCGTGACATGCCGAATTTACGCATATAACCTCTTGGGCGACCATCGATCAGGTCGCGATGCTTTAAGCGATTAGGATTCGAATCACGCGGTAATTTCGCTAGTCCTTCATAATCTCCAGCAGCTTTTAATGATAACCGCTGTTCAGCATACTGGTTGATCAAAGCTTGTTGTTTTTGCATTTTAACAACCTTAGATTTTTTTGCCATTCATTTACCTCTATTCTTTTTTATTAATCGAACTTAATCGTAACCATTACTGTTTAAACACTAAGTAAAGATAGCATCTCTAGAATCTAAAGTCAATTTATCTGTATCTTGATTTAGAATAAAAAAAGAACCCTTTTTTAAAGAGTTCCTTTCCAATATTTTTATGAGTTTGCGTGGATAATTACTTTCGCTTCTGGATTTTTTCGTCCTAATGAATGGAAAGTATAATTTACCGATTTTAAAATCTCCCTGCGTGTTACGATTCCGCAAAACACACCTTCATGGTCCAAAACAGGTAAGAAAGAGGAATCCACTAATAAGTGTAAAACATCTTCCAGCTCTGCATCTGGCCGCATCACGGATACGTCAGTCTTCATAACATCAGCAACTGTTAATTCATCTAAATTGGATGTATCAATACCATCGATCCCCAGCATTTTTTTTACAATATCATTCAAGCTCAATAAACCAACAAAATGATCCTCCCTATCCAAAACCGGGATCGTTGAATAACCAGCTTGAGATAATAGCAGCAAAGCATGTTCTAATGGATGTTCCTTCATTACGTTAGCAACATTTTCTGCTGGAATCATCATGGTTTCTTCATGTTCCCTCATTAATTGTTCAATCGCGGGACTAATCATATGACGCCTCCGTTCTAATATCTTCACCTTATTTTACCTTAACAGCAAAAAGAAAGCGTTATTTACCCAAATCTTTAATAAAAATTTGGAACTAATGTTCAAAGTCAGCAGCTAATTCTTCAATCGGTTGATGTGCCCGATTATAAAACTGCACATGATAGCCATTCTTTTCACTATTGATGATCGCATAGCTAGGGATTTGTACAGGACCACGAGGTTGCGAGATGCTTCCTGGATTCACAAATAAAATGTCTTTATCGAGTTCGGCAACTGCTTGGTGAATATGACCAAACAAAGCAATATTAGCACCGGCCTCCTGAGCTCGCAGTGAAAGCATCGTAAGCCCGAAGCGGACATTTGATAGATGACCGTGTGTCATATAGATGACATCATCGCCGATCGAAACGACTTGTTCTTTTTTATAGCCGGGATCATAGTCGCAATTTCCGGTGACGACGGTAAAGTGTTCCCACAATTCATCGTTGGCTTGCAGTTCTGAGTCTCCGCAATGAAACATGTGATCAACCATGCCCGCATAACGATTCACGAGCTCAACTAAAATATTACGATCTCCATGATTATCGCTAACAACTAAATACTTCATTTATTCTCCTCCAACCACTTTTTCCAAACTTTTTCTAATTCCTTAACCGCCATCCCGCGATGACTGATTTCATTTTTTTCTTCACTTGTTAATTCAGCAGAACTTTTTTCAAAGCCTGGTACAATAAATAAAGGATCATAGCCAAAGCCATTATCTCCTTTAGGTATTCGTCCAATCCGACCATCCCAATCTGCTTCCACTACCAAGCTATCTTTTTGCGGAGCAGCGAAGACCAATGTGCAGTGGAAATGTGCCGTTCTTTTTTCGTCTGGTACGTCTGTCAGTTCATGTAGCAGTTTCGCATTGTTCGCTGCATCACTTTTTCTTTCGCCAGCAAAACGCGCAGAAAAAATTCCCGGCATTCCATTTAAAGCATCTACTGCCAAACCAGAATCATCAGCTAATACAGGCTGCTGTAAAATTTGTGCGATCGTTTCGGCCTTTAGGCGAGCATTCTCTTCAAAGGTTGTTCCTGTCTCTTCAACATCAGGCAAATCAGGATAGTCTAATAAAGTCTTGGTTTGATACCCTTCTTCTGCAAATAGCGCAGCAAATTCCTTCGCTTTTCCGGGATTACGCGTTGCGATCACTATCGTTTTCTCTTCTGGTTCGATCTCTTCGTAAAGAGCTTCCTTTTGATAAGCGATTAAATCTTCAATACCGGCTTTTCCGTGTAAAAGCAAAGCATTCAATTCATTATCATCAAAGGTCGCTTCTTCTCCGGTTCCTTGGATTTCTACAAAACGGCCAGCTTCCGTCATTACTAAATTCATATCAACAGCCGCTGACGAATCTTCCTGATAGTCTAAATCAGTTACTACAGTACCATCAGGCAAGATACCGACACTGATAGCAGCTAAATGTTCTTTGATTGGATCTTCGGTTAATTCTCCGTTAGCTAATAATTTGTTAATAGCCAAGCGTAATGCAACGAAACCGCCAGTAATACTAGCTGTTCTAGTCCCACCATCAGCCTGGATTACGTCGCAATCTACTATAATACTGCGTTCACCTAGTTTTTCTAGATCAACCACAGCACGTAATGAGCGACCGATTAAACGTTGGATTTCCATTGTACGTCCAGTTAATTTCCCTTTTGAACTCTCACGTCGATTTCGAGTATTAGTGGCTCTAGGCAGCATGCTATATTCAGCCGTTACCCAACCAGTCTCGCTGCCGCGCAGAAATGGCGGTACAGAATCTTCTAAAGTCGCTGAACAAATCACTTTTGTATCGCCAAAAGAAACAACGACTGACCCTTCCGGATGCTTAAAAACATTTGTTTCAATTTTAATCGGTCGCAATTGTTGGACCGTTCTTCCATCATGTCGCAAATTATTCTCCTCCTAAATCGATATGACTAACATTCAAATTCGTAATATTCAACCATTCACCGGCAATATCCTTGAACATCTTCGGTGACCCAGTCGTATAAAAAGTCCGTGCTTTGATTTCTGACTGTTCATAATTATTCAGATTGAAATAATCCAATAATGTACTAACATCATTGACCGTTTCCGCTCCCGAATCAATCAATGTCACTTGCTGCCCGATAACATTTTGAATGATTGGACGCAGTAATGGATAATGCGTGCAGCCTAAAATCAAGGTATCTAATTTTTCTTTTTTTAATGGTGCTAATGTTTGCGAAACGATTTTTTTAGCAACAGAACTATTAAACTGATTACTTTCGACAATCGGTACAAATTTGGGACAGGCTAGACTTGATACATATGTATCAGGAGCCTTTTCCTGCAATTCATGCTTATACGAACCGCTTTTTACCGTTCCGATCGTTCCAATAATACCTACTCTCCCAGTTTCGCTTGCCTTCAGCGCAGCACGCGAACCTGGCTGGATAACACCAATTACAGGTATATCCACATTTTTCTTGATCTCATCTAAAGCTACTGCAGTCGCTGTATTACAAGCGATTACAAGCATTTTAATATTTTTATTCAATAAAAAACGAGTCATTTGCCAGGTAAACTCAATGACTTGCTCAGCTGGTCGAGGACCATACGGACACCGTGCCGTATCTCCAAGATATAAAATTTCTTCATTTGGCAGCTGACGCATCGCTTCTTTGACCACAGTCAAACCGCCTACGCCAGAGTCGATAAATCCAATTGGTCTTTCATTTGACAAAACGCTCATCCTATCTAGTTCCAAGTATCACCTTATTTTCCACTTTTTAACGAAATATTTCAAGCCCTAGAGTCCTACTTGATAAAAAGCGTTTTCTTTTGAATGAATAACAATAAGTGATAAACTCTTTTATGAGAGAGGTGGATGAAAATGGATAAAAAAGAACTGACCGAAAATTTAGGGAAAGTCTCTGCTGGCGATCGCAACCAAGACCCTGCTATCAAAGCAACAGAAAAAGAAGTTGAACAAAGAAAAAATAAGAAAAATGAAGAACAGGAACCGGGGCTGCTGGAAAAACTTGGCAAAACACAAGCTGGTGCCATTTATGAAGATCCAGCCATGAAGGAAACTGAACGTGAAACGGAAAAAGAGAAAGAATAAGAAGCAGAACTTTTTTCAATTTGTTAAATCTTGTTCTATTCGAAGGTTTCTCTTACTTTACTGTAAAAACTAAAGAAGCGACGACCTCTTCTATTTAGAGAGATCGTCGCTTCTTTTTATTAATAGTTATATTTGCTCGTCTCCAAGAAGTTGGAAACCAGCGATAATAGATAACAGACAACAAAATACATTGCAGTCATCGCGATAAACATCGGAATAACGTAATTAGTATTTTGTCCATAAATGATTTTTGCGTTGTGTGTTAGTTCCGGTAGTGAAATAATCACGGCCAAAGATGTGTCTTTAATCAAAGAAATCAATTGGCTCAGAATCGCCGGAAGCATTGATTTAAAAGCCTGCGGCAAAACAATCATTGTCAACGTCTGAACATAAGTTAAGCCAGAAGACATTCCAGCTTCGGTTTGTCCACTTGGTACGGCGTTCAATCCAGCCCGGAAAATTTCTGACAGCATCGCTGACTCAAAAATCGTTAATGCAGCGACTGCCGCCCAGAAGATATTCAACTTGATACCAATTTGCGGCAAAGCGAAATAGGTGAAGAAAATAATCAGCAACAGCGGCAAGTTTCGAATGATATCAACGATAATTCCCATAATTTTTGAAAGCACCGGGACCTTGCTGTAACGAACAGTTCCTGCGATACCGCCAAGAATCATACTGAAAATAATCGAAACGACCGAAACTTGGATCGTCACCCACAGCCCATCTAAAAGGAAACGCAAATTGATCCATGAAAAAGCATCACTCATATTCTTTTACCCCTTCCTTTCTAGGCGTTTGACCAATGCTTATCTAAATAGTTCATTAGATATGACAAAGGTAAAGTTAAAATCAAGTAAAACAAGCCGACAATAATATAGGTGTCGAATGTGTTGAATGTCGTACTAGCAATCAAATCTCCCTGATACATTAAATCCAAACCAGCGACCATCGCTAAAATAGAGGAATTTTTGATCAAGTTGATGAATTGGTTGCCTAATGGCGGCACCACAATTTTGAAGGCTTGAGGCAATACGATGTATCGCATTGTTTCGCCATATGAAAAGCCAGAGGATAAACCAGCTTCCATTTGACCTTTGGGAACTGTTTGGATTCCTGAACGAACCGTTTCCGCGATAAAGGCTGAAGTATAGATCGTAAGTCCAATTGTCCCTGCTTGGAAACCATCAAAGCTATAAAAATACATGGGTGCTACGACATAGAAAAACATGACGATTATCAACAATGGGATATTTCGGAAAAAAGCCACATATGCTTTCGCCAAACTGCGAATGACCCGGTTGTGGGACAATTGCAATATCGCCATTAATGTTCCAATGATCAAGCTGAAAACTAATGCTAACAAGCTTGCATAAATCGTGTATTTAAAGCCGCTGACAAAATCAGCTGAAAAAGTTTGAAATAACTGTGTCATTAGAACTGTGCCCCCTTCTTCGCCCGGCCATCAGCATCTTTAGGGAACCATTTCTCAAAGATTTTATTATAGGTACCATTGTCATGCATTTTATGTAATGCTGTATTGACTTCTTTTAAGAAATCTTCTTGCCCCTTGTTGATGGCAATTCCATATGGCTCATTTGTAAAAGTACCAGCTGTTAATTCATAATTATCGTTTTCTGATGCCATTCCCAACAAAATTGCATTGTCAGTCGTCATCGCCTGACCTTGACCTGATTGCAATGCAGTGAATGCTTCTGCATAGTTTTCTAATTCAAGAATTTTTGCATCAGGAGCATGTTTCCGTATGTTGATAGTTGAAGTCGATCCCTTAACCGCTAAGACTGTATCCTCAGCAGTCAGATCTTTAATGCTTTTAATGTGACTACCTTTCTTTACTAGTAAGGATTGTCCCGCATCAAAATAAATATCAGAAAAATCTACTTCTTTTTTACGATCTTCCGTGATTGTCATAGTGGCAATAATGGCATCGATATTCCCGTTTTTAAGTAAAGGAATTCGGGTCTTGGAAGTCACTTCAACGAATTCGGCTTTTCCATCTTTTCCAAGAATTTCTTTCGTGATTGCTTTCGCAATATCAATGTCAAATCCATCAACCTTGCGTGTCTTTATATCCATCATCCCGAATAAGCGTGTATCGTATTTTACGCCCCAAGTAATGGTTGGTTCTTCTTTGATTCGTTTCGCAATATTTTCGTTTGCGACACTTTCTCCTTTACATCCTGACAGCACTATCACAAGCAGCAGCGGAAGAAATAAAAAGGAGACTAATTTTCTTACCTTCGACATAAGCCGCCCTCCTAATGATTGATTACTTTGCTGACAAATTGCTGTGCGCGCTCCTCTTGAGGTTTGTCGAAGAAGCTTTTAACATCACGTGTATCCTCTAGTACCTCGCCCTCAGCCATAAAAATGATGCGATCTGCCACTTCTTTAGCAAATCCCATCTCATGAGTCACGACGATCATGGACATACCATCACGAGCAATCTTCTTCATAACATTTAACACATCCCCGATCATTTCCGGGTCAAGAGCAGACGTCGGCTCATCAAAAAGCAGCAAATCAGGATTCATCGCTAAGCCGCGGGCGATGGCGATCCGTTGTTGCTGTCCACCAGATAACATGGAAGGATAAGAATCCTTCTTATCTAACATATCTACTCGATCTAATAATTTTTCGGCAGACTTTGTTGCTTCTGCTGAAGATTGTTTCAAAACCTTGATAGGTGCCAACGTTATATTTTCTAACGCTGTCTTATTTGGATATAAATTAAAATGTTGAAAAACCATTCCAATATTCTTGCGAATGTCTTTCAACTTAACTTCTTTACTATGTAAATTCCTGTCATTTACTAGTAACTCGCCGGAAGAGATGTCTTCTAATCCGTTGATGCAACGCAACATCGTGCTCTTCCCTGAACCGGATGGTCCGATCACCACGACGACTTCACCTTTTTCAAAGGTCAAGTTAATATTTTTTAAGGCATGAAACTTTCCATAGTATTTTTCTACATGCTTAAATTCAACCATTGGCATGTCTAACCACCTCATTTTCCCTTATCATTTTCTAATTTTTCCAACGTGAGTCTAATTATAAGCTAAGTTTTTTAACTTTGTAAAGAAAAAAACTCACTGTTAGAAAAAAATATCTCAACAACTTCTATCACGATGTCACGTTTCTTGACATCAATTATATTTGTCCATTCGATAAAAATAGGGATAAGAGTTGTCATGCTTGAAAAAAAAAGGTAGTATTTGAAGAGACTATTGAAAGAAATTTTATGAAAAGGTGAGTAAATGGAAAAAATCATTTTAACTGGTGATCGTCCCACTGGGCAACTACATTTAGGACATTACGTCGGTTCGCTAAAAAATCGCGTGCTTATGCAAGAAGATCTTGAAAATAAATTATTTATCATGATAGCTGATATGCAGGCTTTGACTGATAATGCTAAAAACCCAGAAAAAGTTTCATCAAATGTATTACAGGTTGCCCTAGACTATATGGCAATCGGTTTAGATCCAAAACGTTCAACGTTATTTATTCAATCACAAATCCCTGAATTAGCCGAGCTAACAATGTATTATTTAAACTTGGTCAGTGTTGGGCGCGTTCGCCGCAACCCAACCGTAAAATCTGAAATTGAACAAAAGAATTTCGGTGAAAGTGTTCCTGCCGGCTTCTTTATCTACCCTGTTTCTCAGGCGTCGGATATTACCGCGTTTAAAGCAAATCTTGTACCTGTTGGTGAAGATCAAAAACCAATGTTGGAGCAAACACAAGAAATTGTCCAAAGTTTTAATCACACATATGGTGATGTTTTAGTAGAACCTAAAGGTGTGTTCCCTGAAAAAGGACGAGGACGTCTACCTGGTATTGACGGCAACGGAAAAATGAGTAAATCACTCGGCAATGGTATCTACATAGCTGATCCTGCGGATGTTGTGGCAAAGAAAGTCATGAGCATGTATACTGATCCAAATCACATCCATGTTGAAGACCCAGGTCAAGTAGAAGGCAATATGGTCTTCACTTATTTAGATGTCTTTGGGACAGATAAGGAAAAAATCGCTGAGCTAAAAGAGCACTACCGTCGCGGCGGTCTTGGCGATGTGAAGATCAAACGCTATTTGATCGATGTTTTAGAAGCTGAATTTGCTCCGATTCGTGCCCGTCGCGAAGAATATGCAAAGGACCCTGAAGCAATCATGCAGATGCTGAAAGAAGGCAGCGAAAAAGCTCGATCAGTAGCTGTTGAAACTCTGACAGAAGTTAAACAAGCTATGGGTATTAATTACTTCGCTTAACCAGCCTGTTTTAACTATTAAAAATAAACGCATACAAAAAACACTCGAATTTTTATTTCGAGTGTTTTATTTTGTTTCTATTATTGATTGCAGAATTTCTGTGAATTCAGTCGACTCATTGAATGGTTGAATGTATTCAAATACTTCCCCGCCGTTTTCCATAAAATACGTGCGATTCTCTTCATTGATTTCTTCGATCGTTTCCAAGCAATCAGCTACGAAGCCTGGAGTGATTACTAATACTTTTTTGATATTCTGACTTGGAAAAGCTTTCAACGTCTCACAAGTCATTGGTGTTAACCACTGCCCTGGCCCAAACTTCGACTGATACGAATGGGTATATGGATGATCCCCGATTCTTTCCATCACCTTTTGAGTAGTAATTTTACATTGCTCTTCATAAGGATCACCACGCTCTATTGTCGAAACCGGAATACCATGATAAGAAAATAAAATCATATCAAAACTTTTTTCAGTCAGATGACGCTTAATAGTGTTGGCCAATAATTGAAGATAGCCTTCATGATCATAAAATGAACTTGAAATTTTAATATCCGGAATATCAGCAGCCGACTTGTAAACCTGGCTGACTTGATCACAGATCGGAGCTACCGTCGTCTCTGAATATTGAGGATACAATGGTAAAACAAATAATTCTGTCATCCCTGCCTGCTTCATTTCATAAATCGTTTCTTGAATCCCGGGTCTGCCGTATGTCATTGCGAAACGCACAATCGTATTCGGCATACGCGATTGTAAAAGCTCAGCTTGTTTTTTAGTATATATCCATAGCGGAGAACCCTCTTCTCGCCAGATTTTTTTGTACGCGCGGGCCGACTTTTTAGGACGGACTTGCAGTA
The DNA here is from genome assembly GCF_005405485.1 of Enterococcus hulanensis. GTDB lineage: Bacteria > Bacillota > Bacilli > Lactobacillales > Enterococcaceae > Enterococcus_A > Enterococcus_A hulanensis. The sequence goes on from NZ_BJED01000007.1 coordinate 126,120, forward strand.
CAATACCATGTAAAATTGGCAGCCACAGACTTCGGGGCCAATTAATTACCCGCCGATCCGATAAAAATTCCGCTAAATACTTTTTAACATCCTCTGGGGTTGGACTTTCTGGTGTTCCTAAATTAACTAGTAAAATACCTTTTTTCAATAGTAACATCCTTCGCATTAATTTCTAATTAAAACTATAGCAAAGTAATCACAAAAAAACACTCACGAATTTTATCGCGAGTGTTAAAAATAGTTTCGGCTTAATGATAAAAGTCAAAACGGCCTTTCGCCATGACTTCTTTAACTCCGCCTGTTTCAAACAATGAGCGGTCCATAATAGCTTTTTTGATAAATGAGGCTGGATAAGCTGTTACTTCCGTTTTACCCACAACACCGAAAGCGTGTGTATTCCCGATAGAAGCTACTGAACCAAGTGATTTAAACGCGAAGGGCTTGCTTGGTTGTCCCTTCATTTGATTCAAGATATCTTTACCTGCATATGAACCCATCTTCAATGCAATCTGTGCAGTTGTTGGATACGGGCGATTGCTTGAAGGATCCATAACAGCTGAAACGTCACCTAATAGATAGATGTCGTCATGATTTGGATCGGTCAAGTTTGGTTTCACCATCACGCGACCGCGGCGTTCTTCAAAGCCAGATTCCCCGATTACTTGGCTGCCGCTGACACCGGTTGTCCAAACGATTGTTTTGGCTTTTAGAGCAACTAGATCATTTTCATCATCTTTTGAATTTTGATAAATGACCGCACCTGGCTCGACCTTCTTAATTGGTTTTCCGGTCAACAGTTTAACATCCCATTTATTCAAATGATCGATACAATATTGTCCTAATTTATCACTAAACATTGGCAAGATTTTATCGACAGCTTCTACACAATAGATTTGGATTTCTTCCGGTTTTACTCCTGCAATGTCAGCAAAGGCTTTACTGCCTTCAACCAAAGCACCAACTAATTCTATTCCTGTAAAGCCTGCTCCGCAGACAACGATCCGTAAATATTCTTCGTTTTTAGTCTCTTTGTATTGCTTCATTTGCTCAATGATGTGTTTATGAACTTGATCCGCAGTTTTTACATCCACCATCTCTAGAGAATTTTCTTTTACTCCTGGGATACCGAATGATTCAGATTGGAAGCCTAAAGCAACGATCAAATAATCGTACTTTAATGTTTGATTTTCTAAATAAACTTCTTTTTGGTCAGCATCGATTTTTTCAACTGTATCCATAATAAAAGTAGTTTTTTGTGGATTTACTACATCCTTTATTTTGTAACAGATTTTTTCATCTGGTTGTGTACCGGCTGCGACTTCATGCAGACTGGTTGACTCATAATGGTAATCGTTCCGGTCTACTAAACTAATATGAATGTCTGCTCCTGATTTTTGTAATACATGCAAAGCACGCAAACCTGCGTAGCCTGCTCCTAAAATGACTATTTCTTTCATTTCTGTTTCCTCCTCTAAAATAAAAACGCTAATGCAAAACTGATAACTTGTGCGGCAGCCCCTACCGCTAAAATTCTGACTGCGCAAATGAACGTTTCCCGTTTAACTTGTTTCATCCGAAATATTTGTACCTGCTTGTAAATAAAAGGTGTTGCTAAGAATGTCCCCAGCATGGTCCATGGGGCGATTCCAATAATCACCGAAAGCAAGAGGGCAAGAAAGGCGGCGATATTCATTCCTACAAATAAATGGAGCGCTCGCGGCTTTCCTAAATAATGAACCAATGTAAAGCGATTGTTCTTTTCGTCTTCTTCTAAATCACAGATATTGTTCGCCAGCATGAGGTTTGCGATCCACAACGTATTCGGTAATGAAATCAGAAAAATCTCACTCAAATTAGTAAAATTCCACTGAAACACTTCATATGTGTTTAAATAGACACATAAAATCGTGATCATAAACCCCATCGTTAATCCTGAAAAAACTTCTCCTAACGGAAGGCTGGATAAGGGCCTTGGTCCAGAGGAATAGAAAATTCCTACACCATAACAAAATAACCCCATCAATAAAAAAGGCCACCCGACCACGAAGGATAATCCGATTCCAATCAATGCCGAAACAATGATCATTCCTATCATCATTCGAAAAACCACTTTCAAATTCAGATTCTCTCTTCCGATGATATTGGTTTTTTCTCGATAGTCGTGAATTTCCGTCGCATGGTGATAGTCGTTGTAGTTGTCTAAAATATCCACTGCCATGTTAAAAATGAACATTGCGACAAAGTACAACAGGACTAGACCTAAATGAAGTTTGTGAAAATTATACAGGCTAAAACAAATCCCAATAAAAAAAGGCAGGACACTCGCGGTTTTCGCTTTAAATTCCACGAGTTCCAAGAAAACGGTTAAATTCATCTCACCCAACTTTCTCGATTTTCTTTTTCATGTTCATTATGCTATTTTTATACTTTTTGTTCAAAGGATTTGCTTGGCTATCATGTGTTTCCTCTCACGAAACATTAATTAAGCATTCTAGTAGTCTTTCTGGGTAGCATGCGCTAAAATAAACTTGAAAACGTTGTTAGAAGGAGCAGTTATGTTAGACTACTGGAATGAATATCCCAAAATACAGGAAAATCTAATCCAAGTTAAGAAATTGATCTCACAAAGACTTGTTATTAATAATAAATCGATTGAAGAGGCCATCACAAAATTTTCTTCTACAGGAGGAAAAATGATCCGTCCGGCACTCTTTTTTCTTTTCGCTGATTTTGGAGATAAAAAAGAACAAGAACAACTAGTAAAAATCGCAGCATCTCTTGAATTGCTGCATTCAGCCACACTTGTCCATGATGACATTATTGATGATTCGCCAACCCGCCGCGGCTTGCCGTCGGTCCAGTCACGCTTTGGTAAAGACGTAGCAGTTTACACCGGAGATTTTATGTATACTAGTTATTTTGAACTGTTAGCAGAATGTATGAGTCATACCCCTTTCCTCTTAAAGAATGCTCAAGCGATGAAGAAGGTCTTGCAGGGCGAACTAACACAAATGACTTGTACATTCGATCCAGATCAAACGATTGGTGATTATCTGCGGAACATTAATGGTAAAACCGCTGAATTGATTCGGCTTAGCTGCCATGAAGGAGCTTATTTTGGCGGGGCGGATAAGAAACTGCAGTCTCGTGCTAAACGAATCGGCTCTGCCATCGGGTTAGCTTTTCAAATTTATGATGATATCTTAAATTTCTCCTTAGAGCTGGGAAATGATCAAAAGCCAATCTTAACTGATGTACAGCAAGGCATCTTCACGCTGCCTTTATTGATTGCCCGTGATAATCAGCCGGAAGTCATCCGCCCTTATCTAGAACATCCCGAAACTTTGTCACGACAAGAACTAATCCAATTAGCTTCCTATGTTGACAGTCTTGGCGGGATTGCCGGTGCGCTCGATTTCGCAGAAAAATTGACTAAAAAAGCATTAAATGAGATCCAAGAATTACCTGATGGCAAGAGTAAGGAGATCCTTAAAACGGTTGCTGTTCAACTGTTGGAGCGTTCCTATTAATCTCAAGTCTTCTCAAATAAATCCCTAAACGCACGATTACTTAAAAAATCATGTGTTTAGGGATTTTTTATCTTCAATCGTTACCAGCAAGGCTTCTTCTTCCATTTCCTACATGGTAAAATGAGAACGAAAACATATAAGGAGCAATGATAGATGAATACTCATGAACTATATCAAAAATTGGAACTCTCCCCTGTAATCGCGGCTGCAAAAAATGAAGCTGAGCTGGAAGCGGCTATAAAATCAGAAAGTGAAGTCATCTTTATTCTCCAATCTCACCTAATGGAGCTGGCTGACTTGTCTCAAAAAATCAAAGCAAGCGGAAAAACAGCCATTTTGCATGCGGATTTGGTGAAGGGGTTATCTTCAGATGAAACAGCGATTGATTATATTAAACAGTCCACTTCCTTTGACGGAATTATTTCCACAAAACCGGCAATCATTCGTCATGCAAAAAAGCATGGGCTCTTGGCAATCCAGCGTTTCTTTCTATTAGACTCTTCCGCTTTGGAAAATGTCGATCGTCAGCTGAAATATACCGAGGCTGATTTGGTCGAGGTTCTTCCCAGTGTTTCACCCAAGATTATCAAGGAGCTAGTTAATCATTCAAAAAAACCGCTGGTCGTCGGCGGCTTGATTCGTGACAAAGAAGACATCATGGGGGCTTTAGGTGCCGGAAGCCTTGCTGTATCAACAACAGAAAGTTCAATTTGGTCAATTTAACGATTGTTGATCCTTTATAAAGGTGTTATAATACAGGTAATTAAATATCGGATAGAGATAAAAAGAGTATAGCGGCAAACGTCAACAAACATTGGCGTTTGTTAACTATACTCTTTTTTGCTGCGTTCAAAATGCTGGCACTAAGTGAGTAGGAACCTAAATAAGCAGGAGGAAAAATCTATGTATGATGTAATTGTAATCGGTTGCGGGATCGTTGGCGCCGCAACTGCCTATGAACTAAGCAAGTATCAACTGAAAACACTCGTCTTGGAAGCGGAAAATGATGTTAGTTTAGGAGCCACTAGAGCAAACAGTGCTATCTTGCACGCTGGTTTCGATCCAGAACCTGGCAGCTTGATGGCAAGACTTAATGTTGAAGGCGCCGAACGTGCAAAGGAACTGTGTCAAAAATTGTCTGTTCATTATGATCAAATTGGTTCGCTAGTCGTCGCTTTTTCAGCTGAGGAGCTTGAGTTGATTCAAGAGCTTTATGAGCGGGGAAATAAAAATGGCGTAAAGGATCTGGAGCTGCTTGACCAAGCGGCACTTCATCAGATGGAACCGAATCTTTCTCATGAAAGTCTAGGTGCCCTCTATGCCCCTACCGCAGCGATCGTAAATCCGTGGGAATTTTGCCTCGCCTTAGCAGAAACTGCCGTAAGAAATGGTGTAGAGCTAGCGTTGAATAATCGCGTGTCTGGTATCAGAAAAATAGCCGAGGGTTATGAAATCAGCACAAATAAAGCAACTTATCAAACACGGTATGTCTTTAATGCGGCCGGCGTTCACTCAGATGATATCCACAACTTAATCGCTGAACCCAATTTTGAGATTACACCGAAGCGTGGTGAGTACTATCTATTAGACAAATCAGAAGGAACCGTCGTAAATCATGTAATCTTCCAGTGTCCTTCTAGTATAGGAAAAGGCGTTTTAGTCAGCCCGACTGTTCACGGAAACTTAGTCGTTGGACCGAATTCGGAGGCGGTTCAGAAAAATGAACTGGATAGCGGAAAAGATACCGGAAATACGATTGTCGGGTTAAAAACAGTTGCCGATTTAGCTAGAAAGTCTCTTCCAGATCTTAACCTGCGGCAATCCATTCGGAATTTCTCTGGTGTTCGTGCCAATAATAGCGTTGGCGATTTTATCTTACAGGAAGCGGCTCCTGGTTTTATTGACCTAGCCGGCATTAAATCACCTGGTCTTACCTCGGCTCCTGCGATTGCTTTATATGGCATTGAGATGATGGAAAAATCTGTTCACAAGAACTTTGTTCAAAAAGATGAGTATCTTGATTCACGAGAAAAAATCGTCTTTGAAGAGCTGAGTCTTGAGGAAAAAAATGCAGTCATTTCTAAGGATGAGAATTACGGCAGAGTTATCTGCCGCTGTGAAACGATTACAGAAGGTGAAATTAGAGCAGCTGCCCACTCTCCTATTCCACCAGTTTCTGTTGATGGTATCAAACGAAGATGTAATGCCGGAATGGGGCGGTGTCAGGGTGGCTTTTGCGGTCCGCGAGTCGTTGATATTCTAGCGGAAGAAGCTCATAAATCACCATTGGATATTCTGCAGGATCGTGAAGGCAGTTATATTTTAGTTGACGCAACAAAAGGAGGACGTTGATATGCATGAATTAATCGTAATTGGCGGCGGTCCGGCTGGCTTGGCAGCAGCTGTAGCGGCATATGAAAAAGGCGTCAAAGATATTTTGATTATTGAACGGGATCAAAAGCTTGGAGGAATTTTGAATCAATGTATTCATAACGGTTTTGGTCTCCACTATTTTAAAGAAGAACTGACCGGACCAGAATATGCGGCGCGCTTTATTGAAATGGTCAAAGAAAAAACGATTAAAGTTTTACTAGACACGATGGTTTTAGAAGTCACCGAAGATAAAGAGGTGCACATCGTCAACAAGGAACATGGCTATCAAATCCTAAAAACGAAAGCTTTAGTATTTGCTATGGGATGCCGTGAGCGGACCCGTGGAGCTATTGGGATTGCCGGCAGTCGTCCAGCTGGTGTGTTTACTGCTGGCACAGCGCAACGGTATGTCAATATGGAAGGTTACTTGGTTGGAAAAAAAGTAATCATTCTGGGTTCTGGCGATATTGGCTTAATCATGGCGCGACGAATGACACTCGAAGGTGCCGAAGTCTTAGCTTGTGTGGAAGTCATGCCCTACTCTGGCGGATTGACTCGAAATATTGTTCAGTGTTTAGATGATTATGAAATTCCTCTTCTGCTATCTCATACAATTACTGAAATTCGCGGAAAAAACCGGGTCGAGCAAGTAGTCGTCTCAGAAGTTGATGAAAACCGGCAGCCGATTTCTGGTACGGAACAAATTTTTGACTGTGATACGATTTTATTATCCGTCGGTTTGATTCCTGAAAATGAGCTGAGCCGAGATGCCAAGCTTGATTTAGATACAAAAACCAGCGGTCCTTTTGTTTATGAAAATATGGAAACCTCTGTACCGGGCATCTTCGCTTGCGGGAATGTTGTTCACGTGCATGACTTGGTAGATTTTGTAACTGCTGAAAGTATCAAGGCCGGCACTTCTGCCGCTTCCTATATTTTAGAACAAGCTGCGGAGCCCGCTCAATGTCTCACTATCAAAAACGGTGATCATGTCACCTATGTTGTTCCGCAAAAGATCCGTAATGAAAACGTTGAGCGCCGAACCGAACTCTTCTTCCGTGTTAATAAGGTATTTGATGACAGTCAAATTCTGATCAAATCACAAGGTGAAGTTCTGGCGAAACAGAAAAAAACGTATATTGTTCCAGGCGAAATGGAAAAATTCAAACTGTCAAAAAAAGTTTTGGATAAGGTTACTAACGGAGAAATCGAGATTTGCGTGGAGGAGGTGTCGAAGGGATGAAAAATTTTATCTGTATCATGTGTCCAAAAGGCTGTCACCTAACGGTTGATGAAAACAATGATTATCAAGTTAGCGGATATAGCTGCAATAAAGGCGTGAAATATGGTAAAGCAGAAGCCACGAATCCTGTAAGAGTTGTTACCTCGACTGTTATCGTTGATGGCGGCAGCGGTCATCTCTGCTCGGTAAAAACCACCGATGGTATTCCTAAAAAAGCAGTTTTAGCTGCAATGAAAGAAATTAATAAAGTTCAGTTGCAGGCGCCAGTTAAAATCGGTGATATTGCGATAAAAAATCTTTTAGATACTGGTGTCGATGTTGTCGTAACTAGTGAAATTCAGGCAAGTTAACTTTTGGTCACCAAAACAGCCCTCAAAAAATTTATTTTTGAGGGCTGTTTATTTGCTTAGCGGATAACCGCTTGGATGTTTTCTTCTAACTTCTTAGTAACTTTTGCCATGATGCGATTAATCTCTTCATCAGTCAACGTCGCTTCAGGATTCACGAAGGTTAGATTATACGCCATTGACTTCTTGCCTGCTTCGATATTTTCACCTTGATAAACATCGAAAACTTGCAGTTTAGTCAAGAATCTTCCAGCTGCTGCTGTGATAACTTCGGTAATGTCCGAGTTCGTATGTGCTTCATTAACTAACAGAGCGATATCACGGCTGACAGCAGGATATTTTGAAACAGCTTCAAAGACTAGCGGCGACTGTTCTTTTCCAATCAATGCCTCTAAGTTCATTTCAGCTACATAAGCCGATTTCAATTCATAACTTGCGGCCATCTTCGGATGAACTTGACCAACAAAACCAATCAATTCTTCACCTAGATAAATACCGGCAGTTTGGCCTGGGTGCATTTCAGGCATTTGGATTGCTTGATAGGAGATTTCTTCAGTAAGGCCTAAACCTGCGATCAGCTCCTCAACCATCCCTTTGATAGTGTAATAATCACATGCTTCCGCTTTTCCTGCCCAAGATTTGTCGACGACATTTCCTGTCACAGCGATCGCTACATGATTTTGCTCGATTGGCAGATCTTTTTTAGGATCATTGTCTTGATAAAAAACATGTCCAATTTCATAGAAAGCCACATCATTATTTTTACGAGCTACATTATATGATAAGTCTTCCAGCAATCCGCTGATTAAGTTCAAGCGCATCGTTGATCGTTCTTCACTCATCGGCCAAGCGACACGAGTCACCTTGCTTTCATTTAAAAGAAATTGCTGTGCTTTCGCTTCCGTTGTCAAAGCATAACTGATTGCTTCTGACAAACCAGCGCCTTCTAAAATATTTCGAACTTTTCTTGCCGCTTTCTGCGCTTCGGTTAAGAAGCCTGCGACCGTTTGACCTTCCGGCAATGTTGAAGGTAAATTATTATATCCATAGATTCGAGCGATTTCTTCCATCAAATCCGCTTCGATCGTAATATCCCAACGACGCGGCGGCACGCTGACAGTTGTTACCCCTGCCTTAACTTTTGAGGCAAAACCAAGTGCTTTGAAAATATCATTTACTTGTTCCTGTGACAAATCCGTTCCTAGGAATCGATTGACATTTTCAAGAGTCGTACTTACCTCGACATTGTTTGGCTCAACTTCACTGCCTTTAACAGCGCCTTGTAAAACCTTGCCGCCAGCTAATTCTGCGATCATTGCCGCTGCAACTTCACCAGCTAAACTGATATCGCCTTGATTGATGCCTTTTTCAAAACGCATCGATGACTCGCTGCGCAAGTTGTAACTTTGTGAAGTACGGCGAACCAACGTATGGTCAAACATCGCCATTTCTAAAGCTACAGTAGTTGTTTCATCAGTAATCTCTGAATCTAAACCACCCATAACGCCTGCCAAAGCAACAGGGATCTCGCCATTAGTGATCACGATATTTTCCGGATTCAACGTCCGTTCTACACTATCCAATGTTGTAAATGGTTCATTCTCTTTTGCTCGGCGAACCATGATTTCGTTACTGCCTAATTTGTCATAGTCAAAGGCATGTAAGGGTTGTCCGAACAATAATAGGATATAGTTTGTTACATCCACCACATTGCTGATTGGACGAATGCCTTCATTCATTAAACGATTTTGCAGCCATTGCGGACTTGGACCGATCTTTACGTTTTCGATGATTCGGATTTCATAATGCGGTGCATCATTTTCGTCGGTCACAGAAACTTTGATTTTACCACTGGCTTTTTCATCTGCTTCTTTTAATTCCGCACCAGGGAAATGAACTTCTTTGTTATAAATTGCCGCTACTTCATGGGCAACACCGCGGATGCTCAAGGCGTCAGCGCGATTTGGCGTAATCGATAGATCAATGATCGTATCGTCCATTTCTAAATACGGAAAAACAGGTTCTCCGACGATTGCTTCTTCTGGTAAATAATAAATTCCTTCAGCATATTCTTTAGGAATCACGGAATCACTATAGCCAAGCTCTTGCAATGAGCAGATCATGCCGTTAGAAACTTGACCGCGCATTTTGCCTTTTTTAATTTTTACATTGCCGGCGATCCGAGAACCCGGCAAAGCCACGATTACTTTTACTCCAGCTTTGATGTTTGGTGCTCCGCAGACAATCTGAGATAATTCTTCTTCACCGATATCCACCTGACAAATTGAAAGATGGTCTGAATCAGGATGCGGGATACATTCTTTCACATCGCCAACGACGATTTTTTTCAATCCCTCTTCCGGAGATTCTAATCCTTCAACTTCGATACCCGTTAGTGAAAGGCGATCCGCCAAATTTTTTGGTGTAACGTCCTTAACATCGACGTATTCATTTAACCATTTATATGAAACTAACATTGCTTCTTACTCCCCCTTGAATTGTTCCAAGAAACGAACATCGTTTAAATAGAAATTTCGAATATCATTGACACCATAGCGCAGCATAGCGATCCGGTCTGGTCCTAAGCCGAAAGCAAAACCAGAATATTCTTTTGAATCAATGCCTGACATTTCCAGTACATCAGGATGAACCATGCCGGCACCAAGAATTTCGATCCAACCAGTATGCTTGCAGACATTGCAGCCTTTACCGCCGCATTTGAAACAGCTGACATCAACTTCAACAGATGGTTCAGTAAATGGGAAATAGCTTGGACGCAAACGAATCTTACGGTCTGCACCGAATAATTCCTTCAATAATACTTCCAGCGTTCCCTTCAGATCCCCCATCGTAATTCCTTTGTCCACGACTAAGCCTTCGATTTGATGGAATTGATGACTATGAGTAGCATCGTCGGTATCACGACGGAATACTTTACCAGGTGAAATCATTCGCAAGGCACCTTTAGAAAAATCATGTTTTTCCATTGTTCGTGCTTGGACTGGTGATGTATGGGTACGTAACAATACATCGTCAGAAATATAAAACGTATCTTGCATATCACGAGCAGGATGATCCTTAGGCAGGTTCATTCGTTCAAAATTATAATGATCGGATTCGATCTCTGTTCCTTCAACGATTTGATAGCCCATACCAACAAAAGTATCTTCGATTTCCTCCATGATTTGAGTCAATACATGGCGCGTGCCTTGAGTAACCTGTTTACCCGGCAGTGTTACATCTAAAGTTTCTGCTGCTAATTGCTTTTCTAAAGCTAATTCAGTCAAGGCAGCCTTTCGTTTTTCGACTGCTTGGGTCAATAGATCTCGAATCTCATTAGCAAAGGCACCGACTTTCGGACGTTCTTCTGCTGAAAGATCACGCATTCCTCTTAATACTTCGGTGATTGGTCCTTTTTTTCCTAGCGTTTCTACCCGAATCGTTTCAACGGCAGAAAGCTCATCAGCCGCGTCGATTTTTGCTAGCGTCTGACTTTTTAGTTCTTCTAATTGCTCTTGTAAACTCATTGTTTTCTTCCTTTCCCTATTGCTTTAAAAAGATAGAAACCTCCCAAAGAAGCCCTATCGAATTCTTATGATTTCCTAACGCAGAAATCGCAAAAAGACCTCGTTCCACAAAGGAACGAGGTCTCGCGTTACCATCCTAATTCGCCAACTGAATAAATTGACGCTCTCACTTTTTAACGGCTATGCCGGTCTTTCGACAAGCTCCAGAAGTGAACTTCATCTTTTCTTTTCTTAGTCTGCTTCCAGTCAACGACAGACATTCCCTTTTAAGATCCAAAAAGATTACTCTTTTCCATCAACGCTTTTTAAACTATTCAATTGACTATCCCAATACTACAAGAAATCAAAAAATTTATCAACTACATTCTTCATCCGTGATCCAAGTATGACCCCATTGATGGATCTCGTTCATGACATTTTTCAAAGCTTCGCCTTTATTCGTCAAACAATAATCCATCCGTTTTTGGCTTTCACAGGCAATCACGCGTCCAACAATGCCCTCTGCTTCTAATTCCTTCAGTCGTTCAGTCAAGACTCGGTCACTAACATCTGGAATCATCGCAGCAATATCAACAAATCTTTGAGGTCCGCCTTCTAGCAACACATCAATAATCAAACCATTCCATTTTTTGCCTAAAATCTGAAAACCCTTCTCAAATTTCGGACAAAGCGAAAAGTCCATTACCTCTACTTGTTCCATAATTCTCACCTCGATAGAAAGATTATAGCACATCACTTACCTTTTATAAGTACAACTTGCCTGTAATTAAGGAGTATCTAACAAATTAATGGCCTGGTCTCCTTGTAAAAAGATAAGATATGCGGCTTCAACAGGCTTTTGTTTTGCCTTTTCTAAAGCGTCCTTATATAAATGCAATTGGCCACGATAACGATCGATCAGCATCTTTTCTCTTTCAGGCGTATAGTAATCAGTTTTCAAATCATATAAAAGAATCCTATCGTCAAACTCTAAATATCCGTCAATAATCCCATGAATCAAAATCTCATCCTGATTTTGATAATCACTAAATAATTGATCGGCCGGCAGCAGCATTGCAAACGGCTCTTCCCGATATAAATGCTCGGCATGCTGAATGACAAATTGACCAATATCAGACTCGAGAAACCGCAGGATATTATCCACCGAAATTTTTTCCGCAATCTCTTGAGTCAAGGTTTGTCGAGAAACTAATTCGTCAATCAATGCTTCGATCGTGTCGCGCTGAGGATTCTTCTGCAACGGCAATAACTGCATCACTAAGTGAGTCGCCGTTCCGATTTCAGCAGCGGACAGTTCCTTTTTAGTCCCTAAAAACTTTGGTTCGCCTAAGTCGCTTTCAGTAAAACGATATTGTGTCTGTGCAGGAGTTGGAGTAAGCTCCAATGTTTCTCGGTTATCAGGATCATCATACAGCCGTTTCAGCTCCGATACAGACTGATAACTCGTTGTTTTTGTCGCTTCAGGATAAGGATATTTGAATAGCAATCGTTTTTTCAATGGCTGGATATTGACTGCGCCTTGCGGGATTTCCAATGTTTTGATCTCTGGCAGATATCCCTGCACAGCTTCCGCAATCATTTGCGGATCAATAAAGTCCAGCTTAAAGGCTGCCGGATGCTGCTTCAAAACAGCTGGTCGATTGACAGCATATTCTTTCTGATAACTGTCCATAATTGGATGCCTAAACAAGGTTAAGCCTACCCAGTCAAAGAAACTGTCATTTTGACCACTTCGAAGTCCGGTATCTAACACTAGATTATCATTCAAAGAACCCTTGCTCCAAGTTTTATATGCCGCTTCTTCATCATCATAAGACCCAACTAGGAATAGTTTTTGTTCTGCGCGAGTCAAAGCAACATATAATTTTCGCATCTCTTCTGAAAGCAGTTTATTAAGATTCTTCTGTTTGACTGTTTGGAACAGCAAAGTATCTTTTCTAACTCGGGTGTCCGGTGTCAGTAATTTTACACCAAGTCCTAATCGTTCATCGAAAACATAATTTCTGCGTGTGTCTTGAACATTGAAGCTTTTGCTCATATCCATTAAAAATACTACCGGAAATTCCAGCCCTTTGCTGCCGTGAATCGTCATTACTCGCACAGCGTCTTGAACTTCCTCTGTCGGTGGTTCGCCTAAATCCTTATCCTTTTCCTGCATTTTCTCAATAAAGCGAATAAATTGGTACAGCCCGCGAAAGCTGCTGCGTTCGTAATCTTTAGCACGTTCGATCAATGCCAGCAAATTTGCATGCCGCTGCTGGCCAGCCGGCATCCCTAAAACATAATCCAAATAAGCTGTTTCGTTATAGATTTTGACCAATAGATTCGCTAATGCTTCACGTCGTGCGAACTCGCGCCATTCATGTAGCTGAGACAAAAAGATGGTTAATTTATCCGCGGTAGCATCCTCTTGCGTTTGAACATACGTCTTTACGGCTTGGTAGTACTCTTTTTGCGGTAATGCCAAGCGAACCTGCGCCAGTTCTTCTTCCTGCAACCCGACAATCGGTGAACGCAAGACAGCTGCTAAAGGAATATCTTGATACGGATTATCAATAATCTGCAATAAAGAAATCATCACTCGCAATTCCGTTGATTGGAAATAATTTTGTGTATCATTGATAGATAATGGAATACCCAGTTGTTTGAATACTTCCAGAATCGTTAAATTATTACTTCTTGTTGGTGTCAACAAAACAATATCTTCATATCGAACTGGATGCATCGCTTTTGCTTTCTTATCATAAACCTCAAAGCCTTGATCAATTAGTTGGCGAATCTTGGCAGCGGTCATAAATATCTCGCCCATTGCTTTATCTTCGATCCACTCAGGAACCTCGCCATTTTTTTGATAAATTAACAGCTCTGGTGCAAAGGTGTCTGTTTCAGGAAAAGCGGTGAAGCCGTTGATCAATTCTGCCTGCTTATCATATTCGATCTGCCCCACTGATTGATCCATTAATTGGCTGAAGATCAAATTGGTGAAATCTAACACCTCTTTACGTGAACGGAAGTTTTCAGCTAAAATAATCCGCCGACCAGCTTTTTCCTCAGCGAAATCATGATACTTTTGAATGAACAGTGTCGGATCAGCTAGCCGAAATCCATAGATGGATTGCTTCACATCACCGACCATGAAGAGATTTCCAGGCTCATTTGTACTTAATTGACGAAGGATTGTTTCCTGCAGCTGATTGATATCTTGATACTCATCAACTAGCACCTCAGCAAACCGATGCTGATAATAGCTTTCAGCCGGCTTAGTGCCATCAACATCCGCTTGCAAAATCTGTAAAGTAAAGTGTTCTAAATCATTGAAATCCAGCATACCCTTCTCTCGCTTCTTAGCTGAATATTCTTCGATGAATCGTTTTTCGACTCGAACTAATTCCTCCACAAGCGGCAACGCTTCTTGCAATCGTTCTACTTGCTCTTCAGGTGAAACTGCAAAGTACATTTCCTTGATCTTCGTCAGACCTTGCTTTGCTTGATCACGATAATTTTTGCATTCGACGATGACATCGCCATAGAGTTCTTTGACATCTTTCTTTCTTGGCGAAGGGTAAGCCGGAAATTTTATGTTTTCAAAAAGAGAGAACACATCGTCTAACTTATCTTCCACTAAAAGTTGTTCGATTTGCTGAACTGTGTTTTGTTCGTTCTGAGCCAGTTCAGTGATTTTTTGTAATTCTTCAGTTCCTTGACTAGCATCAATCATCCATTGATAGGTTTGAATGATTTCTTGCAAAGAAGTCAACACCTGTGGTCGTATCAAATTATGATATAGCTTTGAATCAGCTAGATTTTCCACGCGATAATTTTCGACCAGTCCATCGAGCCATTGAAACGGTTCAGGATTCGCTCGAGCAAACTCATACATCGAAAGAATCAAATCTTCTAAGCCGCTGTCGCTGCGATCATTTGAAAAGTTCTCAGTTAAGCGATAAAAAATTTCCTGATTTTCTTCGTAGAAACTTTCCCGAAGCTCATCCCAAACATCCTCTTTTAATAAAATTGTCTCCGTATCATCCGTTAACATACGGTAACTCGTATCCAAGTCAATCAAATAGAAAAAGCGTTGAATCACTTTTGAACAAAACGAATGCAGTGTTGAGATGTTCGCCATCGGCAGCAACGTTAATTGACGGGTAAAATGATTTTTTAAAGCTTGATCGGTTTCCTCATTGATTGCCTCTTGCAATGCCGATTGGATTCGTTCTTTCATTTCACTGGCCGCAGCTTCAGTAAAGGTCACTACTAATAATTGATCAACCGACAGCTTCTGGCGTTTGATCTTTTCAATGACGCGTCGAACAAGCACGGCGGTTTTTCCTGATCCGGCCGAAGCCGATACCAAAAGATTCGTACCTTGATCATGAATCGCCTGCCACTGAGAATCGGTATACATTTCATTTGGTGCTTTTGGAGGGATTGGATAATTATTTGTCATGCAGTTCGTCCTCCATTCGTTTTAATACTTCATCCTTAGAAAGTTTTTCTAAGCGATGGTAATTGTTTTCTTTCAGCATGGCATCAAATTTACAGACACTGCGGAATGGACAATACTGACAGGCAATCCGCTGATTATCTTTATAGGTAGGATTCAATTTGATCTCGCCAGAAACAATTTGGTTACCGGCCTTTTGAATTTTCTCGCGATTGTACTCCCGCAACAGCTCAATCTCAGATAAATCATAGAATTTATCTTTTGATTGCGGCACGATGACCGTTTGTCCGTTTTTATCTTTCTTAATCGGAAATAGTAATGAGTTTTCCTTTTCCTGTAAACTTTGATCCAGTTGATCGTAAAGCTCCGGCTCCTTTGCAAATAAGCCGTCGTATTGATAAGCCTTCAGCATCTCTTTTTCAATATTTTTAGGTTCCTTCAAAACGGGATTATGAACGTGCAAGTAGTAAGCCCCTGCAGGTTTGATCGCTTTTCCGCTGGCTTGACTGAAGTCAGTCACTGCAACGTCCAAATAAGTAATCAATTGCAGAGCAATACCATAATAAGCATCTGCAACATTAAAACTATGAGGGCTCGACTTATAATCAATCACACTTAGCCAATCGCTTTCAGCACTTTGCAATTGATCCAAGCGATCGATTTTTCCGCGAATCGCGACTTCACCGCCGTTGGATAACGGTAAATTGATACCCGGTATCCCCTTTTGTCCGCCAATTGAACCAAAAATGACCTCTGTTTGCTGCGGTTCTAATTTAGTTCTGGCGCCTTGCTGTACTAATCCCCAACTAACCTTTTGAATTGTTCGCGATAATTGATAGCGAATATAGTTCATCCGTGCCGAGCTGGATAAAATTGCAAATTTCAATTCGCCAAATATTTCCTTCAATACTTGGTCTGCTAATTGATTTCGTTCCGCTTCATTCAGTTCGGCTAAACGTATGCCTTGTTCCTTTAATAACCGGAAGAAATGATCCAGCGCTTCATGGTAAAAATCACCAGCCGCTGCCGGTGTCAGTCCATAAACTGTTCGTTCTTTTAAACCAAGTCCGAAATTAGCAAAATACTTGTATTGGCAATTATAAAAGTTTTCGATTCTTGAAACAGAAACATAGAGATTTTTCCCATACAAACGTTCTGCTGTTTCTGGTAATAACTCCCGCGGGACGTTAAGATCTTGCAAACTTTTAAAGACGCGCTGCGCCATTGGAGCTAAGGAGCTGTTTTGAATAAACTTCTGCAGCTCTCGCCACGCTGGCAAAAAGGCTCGATTTTCATCCTGAGCAAAACGGTTTAAAGCAATTAAGTCTGATAAAAGCGTGCGCATCGTTCCTAAGTGATTTTCTGGCTCGCTCATCAATTTTAATGACTCATTTTCTCTGATTGATACTTGTAAACCTTGACTCAATTGTCTTAAAAAGGAAGAGATTTCTAGCTTTTTTTCACCTTCTACGGTTGTCGCAACACTTAAATAAAGCTTTTCGCTAGCAGAAAGAAAAACAGAGTATGCTAAAAATGGTTCGCGATTTACCTTTGAACTATTGCTTTCAGGTAAAAACTTTCCCTCTGGCAGATTCTGATTGAAGACTGACCGTTCTTCTGCTGATAAGAGACCCTTGTCATCGAACCGAGCCGGGAAATCATTATTGTTCAACCCAATCGCAAAAGTTACCTTCATCTGGTCCACCCGAGCCAGTTCTAAATCGTTGACTCGGACTTGATCGATTGCTGTCGGGATTTTTCCGTAGGTCAAATTCATTAAGCCGGCCAAAAAGATTTCTTGGAAAGTCGCCCAATCAAAAGCATCTTCTCCATAAATCAGCACATATTCATCTAAAAGATCAAGCAATGCTTGCCATGTTTGTTCATGATTACGAGCTTTATCCAGATTGCCTTTTTCCACTTCTTGATCACGCCAAAACAGCAGTTGACGTTTCACGCCGCTATTTTCTAGAAAATGATAAAAGACGGTCGCTGCTTCTAGACCGCTGTGAGCTTCTTTTATCTTCTTGAAAAACTCCGGCAAGATTTGTTGGACTGATCGGCGCACTTCATTAGTCGCTGCCTCTAGTTCCTTGGCATCATTGAAAACATCGGCCTCGAAGTCATAATCTACAAACTCCCAGTCCGCTGCTTTGGTCCAGGCGCTGCCACGGAAATTATAAGCTAAACAAACATTTTCTGTTTGATCGATTTTTTCTCTATATTGCTGCTGTTGTGTGAACCATGTATTTGATTCCCAATCAAACGGAGCAAATAGTTCGGTTCGCAGCATCCGAAAGACATCATTAATGCGATAATGATAGTTGTCGATCAAAAATAGTGCTTGTAAAAATTCAACCAACGGATGGGCTGCTATTTCTTGTGTTTCATCTAAATAAAATGGAATGTCCAGTTTATTGAAAATATCCGGCAAAACACTGTTATAAACTTGAGGATTTCGTAATAGAATCTGAATATCCCTATAACGATATCCTTCATCCATTATTAAGTGTCTTATTTCTTCTCCAACTTTGCGGATTTCCTCTGCTACTGTTCCAAATTTGGTAAGGTTGAGCTGGTTGGATTGGGACAAATCGACTCTCTTTTGGTTCGCCCAAAATTCGCCAACTTGATTGAAGACGGTTTGCTTAGGTTGAGCAAATTGATCCGGTCGTACTGGAATCTGTTGAGCATCTGCACTGCGTTTTAACTGAAAGTAAGTTTTACCCGGATCAGCAAACAAGTTCAGCGGATTCGGTTCCTCACTTGGATATGGACGATCTAGTTCTAAAGAGACAAACAATTCTCCACAGGTCATCAATGTATTTAAGACACTTAATTCTCGAGCATTAAATCGAGTAAAACCGCTGACAATAAAAAGACTGTTCGCTAAATTTTTGCTATTTAAGTATTCTTGCAGCAACAATAAAGGGTCTTCATTTGCGACCTGATAAGTCAGTAATGCTTCCTCGTAGGCAGTAAAGACTTTCTGCAGATCCTGCAATTTCAAAACTTGATCCTGATCGTCGCCATTTTCCACTAAATCAGCAACCGTTACATTTCCGATCTGCATTTCTTGATAGAAACCGACTAGTTGTTGAATAAATCCGGTTTTGTTGACCTCACCACGAAAAATCGTCAACTCTTCACGCTGTTCGTGAAGTATTTTTCTTAAAATCATTGCATTGCCGGCTTCTGAAAGAATATTGTCTGGAACCTGTCCGTCTCGCTGCAAGAAGTACCAAGCTAATCGCTGAAAACTGAAAACTTGTGTACGAATCGTACTAAACTCTATGGCCTTCTCAGTCTGTCTCATGGCAGATAAAAGATTAATTTCTTGCTCAAATTTATTGTAATTGGGGACTAAGAAAAACACACGATTCTCTGGATTTTGATTTAACCAAGCTTGCGCCGTCTGAATCATTCGTTCTGTCGCGTCATTCTGTCCAGCACCTAACAAAAATTGTAATGGCATCGTTTCCCCTCATTTCTTCAAATTATGTTACCCGTATATTATAACAGTTCAGTCAAAAAGTCGCATGACGAAAGCTACCTTCTACCTATCAAACGATTGTAAAAATTTTCCATAAAAAATAGACTAGCGATTTTGCTAGTCTACTGTACCAAATCGATTCAATGGCCAAAATACAAACTTCACATCTGCCATGATATCCTTTTCTTGAATCATACCAATAATCCGGCTATCTTTTGAGATGCGACGATTATCACCTAGAACAAATAACTGGCCCTTGGGAACCTTCTCAGTACCAGATAACTCATTCAAATTAAAGTCATAAGTCAATGGCTGGCCATCAGTCAATTCACCTTTAAATTCATCTAAATAAGGTTCATCGTATTTTTTTCCATTAATATAAAGCTCATCATTTTTATATTCCACAGTGTCTCCTGGCAAGCCGATGACTCGTTTAATATAATTCTTTCCCTCATCGTCTGGTGCTGGGAAAGTCACGATGTCGAAGCGCTTGACCTCCGTATTTTTCAAAGCAATGACACGTTCGCCATCGATCAATGTGGGGTCCATTGAATCACCTTTGACCACTACCGGAGTAAAGACAAAATGGCGTAAGCCAATCAAAATCACTGCTAAGATTAAAAACCAAATAATTGATTTTCCTATTTCCTTTATATTCATTTATGAGCCTCCATTTTACTGTTCATGCTTCTAGTTTATCATATTCCTAAACGTTTATTGAAAGGTATTCGTCTTCCCTTTAAAAAAAATTACTTTTCTGCGAGCATATTTCTTTTCTTACTTTTTGTAAGATGTTAAAGTAATCTCTGTAAGCAAGAACAAAACAAGAAAAGGTGGAAATTATTATGTCTCAATTTTTAGACTCATTAAAAGATCGTCGCTCATATTACTCATTAGGACGTGACGTAAAATTAACAGAAGAAGAAATCACTGAATTAATTAAAGATAGTGTGAAAAACAGTCCAACCGCGTTTAACGCACAATCACCTCGGGCAGTCATTCTTTTTGGCGATGCGCACGAAAAATTATGGAACATCGTTGAGGAATCATTAAAACCATTAACTCCAGCAGAAGTTTTCCCAAATACACAAGCTAAGATCGCTGGCTTCCGCAGTGCTTATGGTACTGTATTATTCTTCAAAGAAACTGACACAGTGAAAAACTTGCAAGAACAATTTGCATTATATGCAGACAACTTCCCTGACTGGGCTGAACAATCAAACGGGATTGCAACTGCAAATACTTGGACTGCATTAACAGCTGCTGGTCTTGGTGCAAACTTGCAACATTATAATCCAGTTATTGATGATGCTGTTGCAGAGGAATGGGATATTCCTGCTAACTGGCAATTACGCTCTCAATTAGTCTTCGGTTCTAAAAATGGCGAAGCAAACGAAAAAGAATTTCTAGCTGATGACGAACGTTTCCGCGTTTTCCATTAATCTAGTCATAAATTAAGCGATGTTGCAAAAGCAGCATCGCTTTTTTGTATTTAATCAGCTTTAGACAAAAAATAAGATGACGTTTCCGCCATCTTATTTACCTTCTTTGTCTTCATCATCTTTGGTTAAAATTTCTAAAGTACTGCCCTCGTTGAGATGTGTCGAAAGAAAAACGACAAATTCAGTCAACGAATAATCGAAGATCAAAATAGGTCCACGATGTTCTCTTCGGAAATAGTTCAGTTTAATCAAGCCGTTTTCTTCTTGAAATAAGACTACGCGCTCGATCTCATTCAGCGGAATCCCGCGATTGTCTAAACTAAAAAGAATCAGACTGTCTTCAGTAAAGCCTTTTTTATCCAATAAAAAACTCAGCATAACCAACGCAGCCAAAATCGTCTGGACTCGTCCGTTTAAATCTTGCCAACTAGTAAAACCAATCCATAAAATCAACAATGTTAAAAAAAGATAAAATGGATATTGTTTGCGCCGTTTAAAAACCGGAATAACAATGTCTCTGCGTGCCAATAGTAAAAACACATAAAGAACAATCGTAAAAATTCCCAATAACAATGTGAATATATTCAAAAGAACCGCCTTCTAACTTGGAATGAAATTAGAATATTTTACCACAACCATGTTAGATTTGTCATCTCGCTGCTCTTTGTCAACTTCTTCGCATTGGTTAATGCGTACAACAGCGCAATTCGTCATCTTCGAAATTACTTCGCCTTCTACGCATTCCTCGAAACCAATCGGATGGCAACGATAATTTCTTCCAAGTTCAATTTCTTCTTCATTCATGAGTAAGCCCTCCAGTATCGACATTCATTTGTTCGTCTAGCTTTTGGATCAATGTTATTCGCAATTATACCTAAGTCTGGAATGGTTTACAATCGAAATTTTCACTTCATTAGCAAAAAGACACCAAATCGGGTAAAATTATTTAAGAGGGGTGATATTTTATGTCAAATTTTATTGATTCAATCAAGAAGTACGGCTATTTGAGAAGTGCTTGTTATCTGATTCTGGGAATCGCTATCTTACTTTCGCCAAGAAGTGTTTTTAAAGGGATCGTTTACATCGTCTTCTTTTATTTACTAATTTTTGGTATTTTACAGATCGTTCGCGGCTTGAGAACGAAAAAATATACAGGCAATGTGGGCTTTGAGACTACTAGCGGAATCATGCGAGTCATTGTTGCTTTTGTTGTTCTTTGGTTTTCAAAAGGAATCATCAGTATTTTACCGATGTTCTTAGGTTTCATTATTCTAATTTTTGCAATTGGACAATTTATGCAGAGCTGGACTGCCAGAAGAAATGGTTTTCCCGTCACGGGCCAGATTATCTATAGTGCTCTGATGATCATTGCTGGAGTATTCCTTTTGTTTAATCCATTTAGCAGCTTAATGATCCTCTTCCAGATTTTTGGTTTTCTATTAATTACGATGGCTATTTCAGAGTTTATTAATACTCGACGTTTCAATCAATAAAAAATTGTTTCTATTATAAGAAACATTTATACTGAAGGTATCAAAAAGAGCGAGGTAATTATGAACACAGCCAGTGAACTTTATCATTTCACCAAAAAATACGATATTAACTACAATACGAATGAAAACAAAGGGACTCTATTGTTTAATCGTTTCGTACAAACATTTCCTAAGACCAATTTTTCCTTCGCCTTTATCGGCTTTCATAAGTATGTGAGTTTGAAAAAGCAAGAAGGTCTTACTGCTTATGGAATCTCTGGAAATATGCTGTATGCATTAAGCAAGCAAAAGTCGTACAAGTACAATCTTTATCAATGCAAAGAAATCAGTGGCAAAAAGAAACTAAATGGGATACGCTTAGCTTTGGTTTTTGATGCTGAAATTGTTAATATCAATCTAGGCTTTGCAGACGGCAACTTAGTTTTAGCTGCTTTGAAACAAGCAGGAAAAAAATAAGCAAGCCGATTTAGTTGAAGAATAGAAAAACTAGCGTTATAATTCTTTCTGTTCTTAGTGGGATATGGCCAAACTGGTAAGGCGCCTGACTCTGAATCAGGTAAGTGCAGGTTCGAGCCCTGCTATCCCAATAGAAAAGGCTGCTGCTTCGAATTGAAGCAGCAGCCTTTTTTATTATTTACGATTTTACAACCATCACGTTACAATTCGCATGATTTACTACATACGCTGTCGTTGAGCCAATCAAAGCTTGCTCTACTGCACCTCTGCCGGTTGCGCCAAGCATAATGAGATCGACTTGCTGTTCTAGCGCGTAATCAATAATTTTGCGTTTAGGATTTCCTGAATCGATTTTTGTTTCATAGTCAAATTTACTCACATTTGAATTGGCAATTAACTGTTCTAATTCAATTTCTGCATTATTCAGATGGAATTTTAGTGCATCGTTGATGAATGCTGGATCGCCGATTGAAAATTTATAATCGACAACAGTCAGGATAAAAAGTTTCGCTTCGTTCCGTTCCGCGACATTTAGTGCTTCATTAAATGCATCGGTTGAAGCCGGCGAGCCATCTACGGCAACGAGTATTTTTTTGTAACTTTCTTTCATTGAAAACGCCTCCCTTATATCCATTATAACGCAACTGTCTCTTTCTATAAAATTAAAGCCATCTCTCATTATTAGAAATTATTTCAAGTTATTTACCTAAGAAAAATAATTTTTTTAGTTTTTACCAAAATGTTTTTATGATAAAATAAATTGAGCAACAACTTCCCCGCCAACTGGTATGCTTTTACCGTTGGAATTGTTGCTCTTTTTTATATCTCCTATCCTCTTGTTTTTTTATTAGTTTTAGTCTAATATAATTAGAACAAAATGAGAGGGTGAGTATATGGATAATCGCTTGACACAAACTTCTAGTTTTTCTGATGGTGTCAGAGCCTGCCTGCCTACGATTATGGGGTATTTAGGAATCGGTATTGCAATGGGAATCGTTGGTAAATCTGCCCACCTTGCGATTTGGCAAATATTTTTGATGTCAACAATGGTGTATGCGGGCAGTGCCCAATTCATTTTATGCGGCTTATTGCTTTTGAGTGCACCAATTCTTTCTATTATATTTACAGTTTTTCTTGTTAATTTACGCCATCTCTTGATGAGTCTTTCTGTAGCCCATTATTTCAAAGAGGATTCTTTATTAAACGGAATCGCTATTGGGACATTGCTGACAGACGAATCGTATGGTGTCTTGATGTCGACATTGGCCCAGGAGAAAAAAGTAACTACTAATTGGATGCACGGCTTAAATATCACCGCCTACCTTGTATGGATTCTTTCGACTGTACTTGGTGCTTTACTAGGAAATTTCATTCCTGATCCAACTATATTTGGTTTTGATTTTGCTTTGACGGCGATGTTTCTTGGGTTGTTTCTTTTTCAAGTACAGTTACCCTTGAAAAAACAACGTACCAAAACGGTGAAGATTTTAGCGGTTACGGCAATCAGTTTATTTGTATTGATGCGTTTTACTTCCGCAGAACTTTCGGTTATTTTAGCGACTTTATTAGGTTGTCTGACGGGGGTGCTTAGTAAGGATGAGTAACTATTATTATTTATTGATTCTTTTTGGCTGCGCCGTGGTGACATGGGTCCCTCGCGTATTACCATTTATCTTAACAAAAGCTATCACGTTGCCGCCGACTTTTGAAAAATTTTTGAGTTATTTGCCAATGACGATTTTAACCGCTTTATTGCTGCAAAGTTTGTTGAACTTTCAAACAGGCCGTTTCCCAACAGTGCGTTTTCCAGAGATTTTTGCTTGTATTCCAGCTTTGATCGTCGGCATTCGCACAAACGACCTGATGAAAATCGTTTTAACAGGTGTTCTTGGAATCGCTCTCTTACGGCTGCTTTAAATTACACCTGTTATAGAGCTTATTTCTGGTTTTACTTGCATCGCTGATGTAATATATAACAAAACAATAGAAAAAGGAGTAACTCTCATGAAAAAGATCGCTGGATATTTCTTTCAAAAGCCTTTAGTGTTAGAGGAAAAAAAATCTTTCGAAATCCATCTTCCAACGGACACTTTGTATGATGGGAACGAACCTATTTTGGAATCAGATCAACGGATTCTATCTGAAATAGGAAAAAAGTATGAATGCCCACTAGACAGTCTTCATAGCTTTTTTGTTATTTCAGAAATCTCTGATGTCGGCTAAAAAAAGGCTCTCGATGAAATTTTTCATCGAGAGCCTTTTTTTATTATTGTCCGTACCAACCAGTTCCTTCATTGCGCCAACCTTGTTTGATTAGGTTGTTGCGCTCGCTTTGCAGCAAGGTATAGTGATGGGCACCAGATTTTGCGTTTGGATTGTACAAACGGTAAAGTGGTTTGCTGCCACCGGAGTACCAGCTAACGCCTTCATAACGCCAGCCGACTTTTACTAAATTATTTTTTTCAGCAACATTTGGTGTATAGTGATGGTCTCCGGCATTAGGATTATAAAGTCGGTACACAGGTGTGCCGCTTTTTGGTGCCTGCCAACCGATTCCTTCATAACGCCAGCCGGCTTTTTTAACTTTGTCACGTTCAGCCGTGCTCGCAGTGTAAAAATGCTCTCCGCTGTTCGGATTGTACAAACGGTACATCGCATTGGTCTGAACAGGGGCTGGAGTTGATCCGCCATTACTAGTGGTATCATATTGAGTAAGCTTGTACGTCTCAATAACACTGTTTAGTGTTGATCCGTAAGTTGGTGCTGTTGCGTATCTTCCTGTTAAATAAGCCGTTGCATCTTTATATGATTTCGTGTTGCTCTTCCACGCGCCGGAATAATAGTAATTTCCTGATGAGAACGAAGTCTTTTTCAGTACTGTTACATTGTCACCTAATGATTCTTTGTAAGATGGATATTTTCTAAACTTCGCATCTACATAGTGCCAGCCTTCTTTTTGACTCCACTCCTGTGTTTTCATCGTAACTGATTGTCCGTTATACTCTCCCTTGATACCAAATAGATTGTAATTCGGCGCTTTTGAAAGCGTACTGCTTCCCCAGCCGCTCTCAACGATCGCTTGAGCGATCATTACTGAAGCGTACAAATCGTTGGCACTGGCTAACGACTTAGCCGATGGAGCGATTTGATTGATGAATGCCTGCTGTGTACTCACACTCGATCGTGCAGCTCTAAAAGCAGGCGGTTCAATCGTAAATTCTTCAAATGGAATTGGATGATGGAACTGCAGATTTCCCAGAGCGTCATACTCTACTTCATCTACCGCCATCGTCTCTTCAGCCTGCTCAGTCGAAGATGTGGTCGTCGTTTCAGCTTCCTTGTCAGCCTCTTCGGACGTATCTTGTGTTTTAGCTGATGTCTCAATAGAACTTGAAGATTCTACTATTGCAGAACTTTCTTGTGTACCCGTTGAATCAATTGTCTCTTCCCCATATGCAACAAGTGTTGAACTTCCTAAACTTCCCAACAACATTACGCTACATAGCAGTTTTTTATAATCCATGTCATCCCCCTCTAGCAACCATTAACTAATGGTTACATTTAACGCTTTTGGTCTTACCTCTCTCTATATAAAGTAACAAAAATTAATCAGAAAGTAAAACTATTTTATTGAACTTTGAAAATCAAGAATGCTTTAATAACGCGTGTTTCTCAAATATTTCTGATTTTTTTAAATTAAAGAAAGTTTGAACTCGAAAAAAAGTGTAATTATATATAAGCAAGTAGTTCAATAATTTTAAAAAGCCATTTTTTGATTAATAAAATCAGTCAATTCTCATTTTATTGTTATTTATTGAGAGTTGTCAATCTGATATAATGACCTACAAGGGAGGGAGCTTAATGGATATTGGCGATGCCGTATCAAGCGTGATTTATTTGATATTCTTTTTCATGACGCTCATATACTTTTATTTATTCAAAAAGGATCGTGTTTTGATCCATTTATATTTCTCCTTGATTCCGACTTTTTTGTGTATTTATCTACTTATGAATTATCACCATACTCAACCAGTTGAGGGAGCTTGGATGCTGGCGCTGCTGATGCTGATCTCATTAGTAACCTTTATGCTGTATTGGATAATCTATTCATTTTGGCATCGCAAAGAATAATGCGTTCATTTCTAACCTTCACAAATAATTCGTAATTTTTTTTATTAGTTGTATGCTATAATAAACCTTGTCTATTCTAACCTATTCGAAGGAGCTTTGTTATGGCGCTATTATTGACACTATTATTTGATCTTCTGATGATTGTTTTATTCTTATTCAGAATGGTTAGAGGAGATCAAATTACTTTTATCGTTAGCATCGTTTTACAAGGATTGCTTTTTATTGATCTATTGGCGGTCGTACTTTTACGTCCATCTAAGCCTGAAATACCTGATGATATTCCAGTAGAAATGACTCGCAGACAATCACGCCGTTCGGCTAAGCCTGCGCGTGGCGGCTTTTTAGCTAAACTTTCCTGCATTGTCGCCTTGCTTATATTAGCCTACTATATTTACTCAGTTATCTACATCTTCATTTAGTTGTTTACGACATCGACATTTGTTGATGTTTTTTTATTTTGAAAGTAGCATATCCGATCACAAAAAAAGTTATGTCTAAGATTCCGACATAACTTTTTTTCTATTGATATTTTCATCAAAGGGACAAGTTTAACTCTCTAGTTCATATAGTCCAAAGCATAAAAACTTGACGAAGTCTGCAATTATAATTTTTTACGATTAAAAATAAAAACACTTAGTAAAAGAACGGCTAGAAAGAGAAACACACTGAGGATCATCGCTGGTGCATAGTCTTTAAAGGCTGAAGCATTTTGCAGAAGGTTTAGATTCTGGGATGCCAGCGAGACAGGATTGTACTGTTTAACTTTATCAAACATGTTCAGCAATATTAGTAAAATGACTATTCCTCCGGTTAGCAGCAAGCCTTCATAATTATTTCTGGCAATCGTTGAGGAAAGCAAAACAATACTTAACAATAATAGTCCGAAGAGCCATAATGGAAAGACTGCTTGAAAAAGATATGGGCTTTTATTGTCGGGGAAATAATACGCAGTATATCCCCATGTAACTAAGAAGCATACCAGCAAACAAAAGCTCCACTGAAAGACCAAGCTGATTATTTTCCCGACTATGATCGACCAGCGACGAAGTCCTTTGGTGACTAAATTGATCAACGTTCCCTTACTAACCTCGTTGCTAACCGTTCCGCTAAACATCAAGGCCAAGACGATCAAACCAATTTGAGTGAGATTTTTATAAAATTGCGTCCACGAATCCAGCGAAGTTGGTTTGGGAATTGTTTTAGCCAGCGCTTCATTCAGCGTCATTTTTATAATCTCAGGTGTCATTCTTGCCATTAAAGGATTCATCAAACCAAAAATCAAAAAGATGATCAGCAAAATCAATAAGCGTGAAGTCCGCCAGCTTTCAAATAATTCCTTTTTAGTGAAATAGTATAAATTCTTCACTGAATCACCTCCAAGAATATCGATTCTAATGAAGGATCAATCTTTTTGATTGATCTGGGATACAGCTGACTCCGCTCGAACAATTGGAAAAGACTGGGAGCGACCACTTCATATTCCTGCGTGTAGGTCAAAATAAATCGATTTTTTTGCGAATCAAACGAGTAATCCTTGATAATCTTTTGATCCATCAATTTCTGCAATTCTTTCGTAAAATGGATTAACTCTGCTTCACCAGAAAACTCGATTTCAATTTGATCTTTTGCATAGTGTTCTTTCAATTCATTCAGCCGACCACTGACAACTAATTCTCCTTGATCTAAAATCCCGACATAATCACAAATTCGTTCCACATCACTTAAAATATGGGTCGAAAACAAAATCGTGGTTCTGCCCTTTAAAGTCGCCAGCATCTTAAGAAAATCATTGCGTCCACTAGGATCTAAAGCAGACGTCGGTTCATCACAGATCAGCAGTTCTGGATCGTTTAGTAAGGCCTGAGCAATCCCTAAGCGCTGCTTCATCCCTCGCGAGTATCCCTTGATCTTCTTTTTATCATCAGCTAAACCAACTAAAGACAGAATCTCAGGGATTTTTTGTCGCAGCTGTGCTTTTGACAGCCCAGTGATTTCACCACAAAAGTTCAAATATTCTTTACCGGACATGTAGTTGTAAAACTCGGGCACATCGGGTAAATAGCCCGTCAGATGATTGGTTTGATTGTCACCGAAATGAACGGGCTTGCCTTTAATAAAGATTTCACCGCTGTTTTTTTCTTCTAAACCTAAAATCATTTTCATAGTCGTAGTTTTTCCTGCACCGTTTTCTCCTACAAATCCAAAAATCGATCCTGTTGGCACCGTCAAATTCAATTTATTAAGAACTTTTTTGGTGCCAAAGTTTTTTGAGACCTGTTTCAACTCCAAGATATTCACTGGTCGTCCCCTCTTCCAAACACAAAGTAAATGACTGGGCCAATGATCTGAATCAGCACAACAACGAATAGCCAAATAATTTTGTTGCCAAAACGATAATGTGGATGCTTCAGTATGTGTGTGACTGCCGCGATCACTAGGATCAGCTCTAAAATGATTAATGGCAAGAATATTGGT
Source organism: Enterococcus hulanensis (assembly GCF_005405485.1). Classification (GTDB taxonomy): domain Bacteria; phylum Bacillota; class Bacilli; order Lactobacillales; family Enterococcaceae; genus Enterococcus_A; species Enterococcus_A hulanensis. The sequence goes on from NZ_BJED01000007.1 coordinate 155,077, forward strand.
AAATTCTCTTTTAGAAACGCGAAATTATTCATGCTCTGCCCGCTCCTTTTTTTGCAGCAGTCGTAATTCAGTGTAAATCTGCTGTAATTGTGCTTGATCGGAAAAATTTGCAAAGGCGGGATTATTGATCACAAAATTGATTAATGTCTCTTTGATCTTCATTGAGTCTCTAGGTAACTGATGGCCGATTTCTAATTGTTCCAGCCATTTATCGACTTGATCAAAATAATCATCGCCATGAAGTTCTACCGGGAAATCCGTCTCCCTCATTACCTCAAGAAAGTCATTCAGCAACGGAAGTGCAGCAGTCTCATTTTGCATTTGAGCATAGCCGAAAATTGCGGACAATTGAAAGTTCATCAATGCTACTGGATGCATTCGTTTAAAATTAAAAATATCGGTAAATTGAATTCCCCGCGAAACGGTTTCGGCAAACTTCTCAGGCTGATTGATCACTACTTGTAAATAATTGCCTAAAAAGCTTAGAAAAACAGTCGTATACTGATAAATAGCACTTTGCAATGTGATGACGGCCTGCTGCTCCTCGCCTTTTTGTTGCTGAGCTGCCGCGATCAAGCTTTCAATCGGGAATAAAGCAGGCACCTGATCCCCTAAGATCTCCAATACCTGATCAAACTCATTCAAGGTCAATGAAGTATATGCTTCATATTTTAACGCCTGTGTAATTAATTCGGGATCTTTCGCTTGTGTTTTTACATGGACAAATAGTTCTTTTGCTTCTTTGTTGTAGGTTTGAATATTTTCTTCGCCTGGCAATAGATCAGCATGGTTCATGAGAAACATGCCCATTTGCAGAATAAAAGGATAGCAAGAGTAGTACCGCCGCACGAAACTGCGAATCGTAGCCAAGACATCCTCGGATGGTTGTGTTTCCAAAGATTTCTTCAGCATGCCATAAATTCGTTGAATCTCATGATTATCCAGCTGTGGCTCATAGGTTAATAGTGAATCAATCGTAATATCAAAATAAGCTGCCAGCAGCGGGAGCAAAGTAATGTCAGGGTAGGTTTGACCTGTTTCCCACTTTGATACCGATGCCTTCGATACTCCTACAAAATTGGCAAGCTCCTGTTGCGTCACCTGCTTTTCTTTACGCTTTTCCATAATGATCGGTCCAATGTTCATTTCCATTTATTTCTCCCCCTTTCTATTCATTTTAGAATGACTAGTAGCAGAAAACAATCGAGTAGTTGTTAACTTTTGAGGATAATAATCAACTAGCGAGAAACAAAAAGACCAGAGCGCTAAACTCTGGTCGTCATAAATAAGCAATTATTCTTTTTTATACTCTGAATTCAGTTGTTTGATTTTCTTACTAAACCTTTTCGGCAAATAGGCTAGCAAAGCCAAAAGAATACCGGCGACCGTCAATTCCATTAATAAAGTGAACGAGACACCTTTGGAGGCAATCTCTGAAGCCATGAAGGCATAAATAAAACTAGCCGGCATCATAGTAGCAAAAGATATTAAACTAAACTTTTTTACACTCATGGGGGTCATTGCATAGGCATAACTCTGGATCGCATAGGGAAAAATCGGAACTAAGCGAGTAAAGATCAGAAACGAAATGCCGTTTTCACTGACGCCTTTCTCAATCTTTTGAAAAGTGGCATCATTGCCGAAACGTCGTAAAATATAATCTCTTGCCAAATACTTGCCAATGATAAAAGAAATACTTGCGCCAAGTGAAGCACCGATAATAGTCAAGGTACCGCCCAACAATCCGCCATAGGCTAAACCGCCGACAATTGCCAAAAACTGTCCTGGCAGTAAAAAAACAGCTACGACTACAGATAGCAAGATGAAAATCAAATAACCCACCCAACCTAGATTTTCTAAATATGCTCTTAACCCCGCAATGTCAGTCAAAAAATCAACGAAGCCAAACTGATACGCTAGAAAGATTACTAGTACGACGAGTACAATAAATACTAAAATTTTTTTCAACCGCTCACCCCTCTCGTTTCAAAAATATCAGTTCTTTTGAAATCCAGCAGTCATTCGTTTAATAATCAATTGGTTAAAGCTGGAAATATCTAAAAGTTGCTTAGGCATCTTCACAGGATACTTAGAGTCCTCTGCTAAAGTCATTTGCCCGTTAGTTAGCTCCGGCTGTTCGGTTGCAAGAAAATAGTGCTCCTCACTAAATAAATCTGGTCGCTCTAGATAAACTGCGGTCGTCATATCCCAGTTGCAAAAGCCGCTAAAGTTAAAAACTTTTTCATTCCACTCGATCCAGTTTTCTAACGTTTCACTAAGCCACTTTAGAGCTTCTGGTGTTGTAGTGTTTGCCGCTGCGACTAAAAATTGTTCCACTTCACGCTTTGAAAAGAAAGCCTCCGCTGTCATATGCCCGTTCATAATCGTTAGCTTTGCTTGGCTTAATAAAACGGTTTTGGTAGCAGCGGGATCACTGGTAAAGTTCAACTCGGTGACTTCCCGCTGATTCACCACTAACGGTTCAGTAGTTCCGCCCATCAAGACGATCTCGTGAACCTTTTCAAAAAAAGTTGGATCGATTTGCTTCGCTTCGGCCAAATTTGTCAACGCACCGGTTGCTAAGATCGTCACTTCATTAGGAAAGCAATTGACCTGTTCGACCAAAAACTCGGCTCCTTGATAAAAATCAAACGATAAATTCAATCGTTCCTTCATTTCTTCCGTCTGCTGGGTGACTTCTGCTAAGCTGCCGTTGCCATAGGTCAATGTCACACCTAACAAATCAACTACTGGTGAACCCAGTAAATAAAGCAGCGTTAAACCATCATCGACATCCCTACCTGATAGCCCGAATGTATTATCACAATCAAAAATGATTTTTCTCACTCTAATAATCCTCTGTTTTCCTTCAGCCAATGCTGAAAATGATGATTCTCTTCCTTTAGTTCATAACGAATCTTTTTCAGATCAATCGGAAAATCAATATCCTGCAGCTGAGGTAATAATACTACCTCCACTCCTGTCAGTCGAGCCAGCGTTTCATTCAGAACTTCACTTTTCCCCCAAGTAATATCCGTTTCAAAAATCGGGGTCAAATCAACCTCTTGAGAGCAGCCAATCAAATAGTATCCGCCGTCAGGTGAAGGCCCCAGCACAACTTCGCGCATTTGATCAAAAGCAGCCACGATTATTTCTGAATTTAGATTAGGAATATCACTGCCGGTTAAAACAACTTTGTCATAGCCCTTTGCTGCTATATACTTCATGGCATGATTCATTCGTTGGCCGATTGTTTGACCTTTTTGCGGAAAAGCAGTGAAACTATTCGGCAGTATCGAAAGTAAACTGGTGGGATCACCTTCGTCGGAATAAGCAAGATAGAGATCGATGCCTTCGTTACTCAAGCAGTCAAATTTTAGAAAGCTGTCTTGTAAAATCTTAAGTTGGACCTGACAAGCTTCTTCGCCGCTCAATAAGCTTTGTAAACGAGTCTTGACTTTGTTAGGCACAGGAACTCGGGTAAATAAAATATAAGCATGTTTATTCAAAGACTCGCTCCCTTAATGCTTGACGTAAAAAATCTTCCTCTAAATAGCTAGTAACCTTCTCGAAAATCTCCTGATTCTTTAATTCCTTTGTATCGCTTTGATAACTATCGTAAGCCATCGCCGACCAAGCTAAAGCCCGCAACATCAAATATGGATGATAAATTCTCAACGCTTCTTCAAACGTCTCTCGTGCAAAGCCGGTCGCCTGAAGATAGCTGGTTAAAAAGTCCTGTTTCTCCGTCTGAGTTAAAACCAAATTACTGCGCCAAAGTGTCGTAGTCGAAGCTAAAAATTGGGAAATATCTTGAACCGGATGACTGATTACCGGCTTCTCCCAGTCAATCAAGAAACCTTTTTTGCCTATAATAAAATTATGTGAGTTGACCTCCGTATTATTGACCGACCATTGATCAAGCTCAATGAAAAAACGCTGTTGACCGACATTTTTGTCGCATCGCTCTAACGCATCAGCTAATTGTCGCTGCGCTTGTAACGGAACAAACTCACTGGTCAAAACCGGTGCTAGCAGCTGCTGACATTCATCCACGCGAGCAGCTAAAATCGTCGCCTGCTCTTTTACAAAAAAATTATTTGCTTCTTCATCAAGCGGCTGTTGATGAATCTCGCCAAAAATCAAAGCAGCTTCTTTTAAATCCTTTCGATAATCTAAGGGGTTACCCACCAAAAATTCCATAATCAACAAGCCTTGAGGGAAAAATTGTCCGGTATCATCCACATAATAAACTTTCGGTGTTCTATTCGTTCGTTCTAACCATTTCAAAGCCTGATACTCATAACGAATTTGATTTTCTAAATGCAATTGACTGCCATAGTTCAAACGAAAAACATAGCGCCTTTTGCCATCAGAAATCACAAAATTTTGGTTGTATTCTCCTTGAGCAAGAAATTCAATTGTAAAGGGTTCTTGCAGCTGCAATTTTTCAATCAGGCGTTTTTCTTTCAAATATTCGCGAATTTTTTCTAGCATGAATAGCTCCTTTTATTTGTAATATCGCTGCGCCAACTTTTCAGGGGGCATCCCCATTAAATAAAGCAATTTGATTTTGTGCATTTTCAAATGTGTGCGAAGTTTGCCCTTTTTAAAACGGCGGCTTGAAGTCATGATTGGTATCGGTATTTGATAAAAATCCCCTAATTTCTTCAACCTTCGACTCAACCGCCAGTCTTCCATCAATGGAATAGGCTCAAAACCGCCAGCTTTTTCATAAGCTTTTCGCGTGGTAAACAATCCTTGATCGCCAAAAATCAACCCGAGATAGCGAGCACGCAAGTTGGAGGTCACCGCCAAATAACGATAAAAGAAATCCGTTGAATCAAACGATAAAGCGAAAAATCCGGCACTGCAATGCTCCTCCTGCAAAACATTTAGCATTTGCTCTAACAGATTTTGTGTACTTCCTATACGACTATCGCTATGTAAAAACCACAAAATATCACCGGAACTTTTTTCAGCACCATAATGCAGCTGTGCCCCGCGATTTGCCTGTTTTAATTGGTAAACGCTGGCCGATTTTTGAGCGACACTCACTGTTTGATCGTGACTGCCGCCATCCACGACAATTATTTCATAAGCGGCATTATTTCCTAGCTGATTTAATTGCTCCAACAAGTGATTAATATTTTTTTCTTCATTTAATACAGGAATAATGATCGATATCATCGCGGCATCACCTGCAACTTCTCATTGAACTTCAGAAAAATTTGTTCTTCATTAATAATTTTCTGTGATAAGTTTGTGAACGTACAGTTTGTTTCACCTATTTTCACCTGAGTTCGTTGACCATTAGGCGACCACTCATTACTCAAAACCTGGGCAGTCAAACCGGTCTCGCTGATTTCGGCATCTGCACCATAAGGAATAAAAAGCAGTGCCTCTCCTTGAAGTTGATTAGGATTTTCCACGATCATTTCAATATCGCCAATTTTAAAAATATTGTCGTGAATCATTCCTGGAATAAAATTGCTCTCTCCGATTGTTTCAGCAACCTTTTGATTGGCCGGATAAAAATATATTTCCTGCGGTGCGCCAATCTGCTGAATTCTGCCATCTAATAAAATAATCATGCGGTCGGCTAATTGAAAAGCTTCATCACGATCATGTGTCACCAGAATGACACTAAAGCTGTATTCTTTTTGTAATCGCCGCAGATATTCCCGCATCGAATTCTTTAAATGACTGTCCAAATTGGCAAACGGTTCATCGAGTAACAACAGCTTAGGCTCTAAAACAACCGCTCGAGCCAATGCCACTCGTTGTTTCTGCCCTCCAGATAATTGATCAGGAAAATGCTTCTCAAGTCCGATTAAGTCAAACACTTCAAGAATTTTATTAATCTTCTCAGTAATGACTGCTTTAGAAAATTTACGCGCCTTCAATCCAAAGGCAATATTTTCAACCACAGTCATATGAGGAAAGAGCCAAAAATCTTGAAAGACTAAAACCGTGCTTGCTTGAGAGAAACCGTTCGTAAAACGAATCGTCCCCTTATCAACCGACTGAACTCCCGCGATCATTTTTAACAGGCTCGTCTTCCCAACACCAGACGGCCCAAAAAGCGCCACGATCTCGCCATCTTCTACAGTAAACGTCAGGTCCTGAAGTATTTTGTTTTTTCCATAAAATAATTGAAGATCATTAATGCTTAGTCCCACGCTGTATTCCTCCAATCATTAATTTAAAGATAAATACCCCAAGCATCGTACAGCCTAAAAAGATCAAACTGTATGATGAGGCCAAACCGAAACGACCGTTATTCGCATAAGGAAGTAATAATAACGGCAAGGTAACGATCTTACCGCCGCCGAAAAAGAACGTTGGTAAATATTGGCTGCAAGACACAATAAAGACTAACATTGCAGACGTAGTGATTCCCGGACGTAACAACGGCCAAGTGATCTGCCAAAAAGTCGACCACGAACCTGCACCTAAGGTTTGAGCAGTCAGACTATAGCCTTCACCTAAGTTCCGGTAGCTCTCTAATAAAATCTGCATTGCATAAGGCAAACATAGATATGTATGAATCAAAATAATCCCAAAAAAAGTGCCCGTCAAACGCAACTGTAAAAATAAAACCTGACTTGAAGTAATAATAGCAATTGCCGGTAAAATCAACGGCAAATAAATCATAATCTCGACCAAGCGATGGGAAAGTCTCTTTTGAAAAGCGAAATATCTAGCTGCCGGCAATGCTATGATTATTGTGACTATCGTTACAGCAAAGGCAATCAGCAAGCTGTTAAGCACAGCTGACCAAAAATTTGGTTCATTGAGCATTTGTTGATACACGCTGCCTGCAAATACTTGAGGAAAAACAGCCGGATACATCCATTTTGCACTCACCGACCACAAGAATAAAAGCAGCAGCGGCAGGATCACGAGTATTGCGGCAAATAGTAATAAAAAGTAGTGGCGTTTAGACGAGCGTTTCATGATGTTTTTCTCCCTCCCGGCAAGATACGACTAATTACCAAAGCAACCGCCGCGACTACTAAACAAATCCCAGACATCACAAGATTTAAAGCAAAAGCCTGCGGACGAGTGGTTAAGTCGGCTTGAGTAAAGAGATCGTAGGCAGTCAGTGCGACTGTTTGATTGCTTGGATTTCCTAATAAATAAGGAACTTCGAAGGAAGCAAAGGTAAAACAGAATAAAATGATGAACAGAGTGACTAATGTTTTTTGGATCATCGGCAAAATCACTGAGAAAAAAATCCGAACAGATGAAGCACCTAAATTTCTAGCGACTTCTATGTATCCTAACTGCAGTTGCTGTAAAATTGCTAAAGTAGTTACTGCCACATAAGGAATCTCTTTATATAAAAACACCAAAATGATTCCAACGCCGCCGCTATCATGAATCATTAATGGAAATTGACCGACCTCTTGAATCCATCCTAACTGAAAAAAAAGCCGTGAAATGATTCCAGTCTGACCGATCATTTGCATCATCATTAAGGCGACGATAATGTGAGGCAAAGAAATCGGCAAGCTGATAATTTTATGCAGCCAAGGATTTTTTACTTTTAATAGAAGGAAAGCTAACAAAAGTCCCAACAGCAATGACAAAAAAGTCGCGGTCAGCGCTAAGTAGCAGCTGTAACCTAGCGACTTTTGAAAAAACGGATCATTTAAGACCTGCTGATAATTCGTTAAGCTGATTTTATTTAATCCGATCAGCGGATAATAGCCTAAACTGATTTGTATCCCTTTAAACAGCGCCGCTAAAATCACAGCGCCGTTTAATAATAGAAATGGGATAACTAATACTCTTTTTTTATTCATGTAAAACATGCTCTTTCCATAATGCTTCAATCACTGGAATCTTTTCTGCTTGAACTTCAGGAATTTGTTTTTCCTGCATTTCTTCCATTGAAAGCACACCTTGATTCTTATAAAGATCCGTTAATTTCTGATTGGTTTCTTCTGATAATTTTTCGGAATCAAATGGCGGGATGCTGTAGCCGTACTTTGCTTCGGCTTTTTTCAATTGAGCAGACTCGCTGGTCATTTCATTGATCAAAACTAACGCACCAGCCTTAACCTTCGAGGTATCAGCAATTGCCAAGTAGCTTTGATTCGCGATCGTTCCTTTATCAAATAAGAAGGATTCAGTAGTGGACTTGAATTCATTGTCGCTGCGTTTTTCCGCGACATGCATTTGCGAATAGCTGTAGCTCATATCGATTTGACCAGCCGCAAACATTTGATCCAGCTCAGCAGTGGTTGTCGGGTATGTTTTTCCCTCTTGCCATAAATATGGTTTGATCTCATTCAAATAGTCCAAGCCTGGTTTGATGACTTTATACAATTCTTCTTTATTTGCTTTAGCTGCTTCCACCTTATCATAGCCTACAATGTCACAGATAATATTGCGTACAAAGGCGCTGCCGGTAAATTCAGGCGGTGCAGTATAGGTAATTTTCCCGGGATTGGCTTTAGCATACTCCAACAAAGTCTGCGTACTTGTAGGAAAACCATTTTGAAATTTCTCTTTATCGCCAGCAAAAACTAATTGGGCACTGCCGTAAGGAACTTCGTAACCATCGATCTTCACGCCGAAGTCATACTTCGAATTATGACCATCCACGTCCATCAATTTCTCGAAGCTTTCTACCTTTTTAGTTATTGGGCCGTAAAGGAGCTTCGCTTGCTTAGCAGTGTAGAAGTTTTCACCATTGATCCAAATCACATCGATGTCGCCTTCTTTCGTGCCCGCTTCTTTTTCAGTCGTCAATTTATTTAAAATTTGATCGATATCCATCGGTACACGTTTGACTGTAATGTCATATTTTTCCTTCATTGCCGGAGTGACAACTTCATCTACCCAAGCATTCGCCTTTTCACTTCCGCCAAAGCCATAAAAGGTCACCGTGTCCCCTTTACTTTTTTTAACAGCATCAGAAAAGCTGGTGATTGAGTCCTCTGTTTTTGCTTCTTTTGTTTCGTTGGTCTTGCAGGCAGCCAAAGAAAAAAGCATTCCAACTGTCAACAAACTAATTAGCCATTTTTTCATTCGTTTCTCCTATGCTTTTGTTACGATTTTTTTTGATTGATAACGATTTTTCCATGCTCGTAATGGATTGTCTAACGGGTGTGCCGGGCTTGTATCAGCCTTATGTATGACCTCGCCAAATATTAAATCTAATAAATGCCAGGCCTGACCACCACCTAGAATCATCGCCGAGGTGCAGCTGGCACAATAAGTCACGATGTGATCTGTCTTGAAATCCTCCACACGTTTTTCAGCAAAATCCTTTGCTAACGCCGGGTTAGAAACACCGCACATTCCACCCATGCCGCAGCATAGGGTATTTTTCCCCGTTAAACGGTTTTTGGCAACTTGATAGCCTAGCTGATCCAATATGTAACGAACCGCTTGATGAATCTCCGTGATTTCTTTTGTCGGGCAGGAATCTTGAACAGAGAAAACCACATCGCTGTCTTTGGCTTTGCCGATTAGTTCTTGCGGCAAGCCCAATTCTGCCATTCTTACCCACAAAGAAGAAGTAGGAAACTGATTTTGAATCGTCATCGTCTTAATACAGCCTTGGCAAGCGACGATCAATTCGTCAATCTCTGCTTGCTGGACTTGCTCAGTCAATTTACTGAAGCGCTCTTGAAACAATTGTTCTTGACCGATCATACGCGTTGGTTTGCCGCAGCAGCCTTGAATAACCGCTAAATCAGGATAATACTTTTTCAGGTATTCGATAATTTGTCCAACTTGCTGCGGATTGCTTGAGCTCAGCGAACAACCTGCCATAAAACCATATTTCATTTTGTATCCCCTCGATTCACCGCTGTAAATAGCTTACTCGTAGAAAGCTTCTGATGCATCTCAACACTTTTTAACTGTTTTAAAGGCAGTCCATCTTTGATCAAATCCTGACGCATCGCTAGAAATGCTTCATCTAATTTTAATTGCAGCGGGCACACTACGGTACAGCGACCGCACAGCATGCACGAGTATGGAATGATTGGTTCCAGACCTTCCTCCAAAAATTGTTGAAATAATTTCTGGGGATCTTCACAATACTGCTGCAAAAAGAGGCAATCCTTCATGCAGCGTTTGCAGCTCGTACAGTTTTCTGCGATCAATCGTGCCATTTCAATTGTTCTTTCCGAGTAATCCATCAGACTGATTAGCTCCTTTTTAATAAAACAATGATTAGTTGCAGTAGAAATCCGATAAACAAAATACCACTTACTAAATAGTAGATTGGTGCCGTTTGTAACGTGAAGGCTAACTGCCAAATTAGAAAGGCAAGTCCAATTAAAAGCAGAATCAAGTTTTCAACACTGCGTTTTTTTAGTAATAATAAAAGCGCGATTACCACTAACAAGACCGGCAGCAAATACAACTTGCTGCCGAACGTGTTAGCCTCAACCTTATGGGAATAAAATGAGACATTTCGCATAAAGCCTAAGTGATTTTTGTAAAGATCATCTACTAGATACACTGCATAAATCAAGCCCAATTGTACTAGGTGCAGAAAATATCGAAGCATTTTCATTAGTTTAAGATCTTCACTTTATCTTCATCTCTTGGATCGCCAACTTGCACAGGATATTTGCTTGGGTCTTTTTGATGCGCTTTGTCCCAATCATACCAGCCGCCATCAAACAGTTTAACATCTTTCCAGCCTTCTTGTTTTGTAATAAAGAAGGCAGTTGCCGCACGCCAGCCGGTTCCGCAATAAAACGCAACTTCTTTATCTGGTGTGATCCCCCATTTTTTCCAAGCCGCAAAAATCTTCGTTGGTTCTTTGACAGTGCCATCGTTATTCATCAGTTGCGCCACGTCAGCACTTGTTTTACTTGATTTTGCGTAAACCGCGCCTTCTGGTTCGCCAGCATTCTCAATGTAATCATAGCCGCTGGTTTTCCCTGTAAATTCTTTCCAAGAACGGATACTTGCCAATACCAAGTCAGGATTTTTTTCTTTTGCCGCCAATAAATCGGCTGATGTTGAAATTAAAATTTCTGGACGTGCAGGAACCTCTGTACCAAAATCTTTCGCTATTGGTCCTGCTTCAAGATCACCGCTTACTTTATAATCGGCTTTTTCCCAAGCCTTCAAGCCGCCGTCTAAAATCTTCACATCATCGACACCCAGCCAGTAAGCCACAAAAGCCACGCGAGCTGCCGCGTTGATATCGCTAGAATACACAACCAGAGGAGTTGATTTAGTCACTCCGCGTTTTAAGAAAACTTTTTTACAGGTTTCTGCGTCTAAAATATTCCAATTGTTTTCTTCCGTTTCGATTTCCATTGTATCGATATGAAGCGCACCTGGAATATGTGCTTTTCTGTAGTCTTTTCCTTCGCCATATGATGCCTCGATCACGACCGTTTCATCGTCATCCTTCAGTTTCTTATTCAACCATTTAGCATTTACAAAGAAATCATCCTCTTTGATATCTTTGCTTTTCACTAAACGTTGAACCTTGTTGGATTTATCCGCCGCATGGACCTCTTCGGTTTTTGAATAGACAACTAATGCTGTTAATAGTAGACAGCTGATTACTGCAAACACTTTTTTCATCTTCTTGCTCCTTTAAAAGTTTGATTTTTCACTTGAAACGTTTTCAGCAGTATCAAAGACCACTTTTGTGCACAACAAAAAAACATACTTAATAAGTATGTTTCCTCCCTGAAACTATTTTTTTACACACCTAATAGCCCTTTTAGCTGGTCGCAAAAAAAGTTGAGCGGAGGAAAGTCAGTTGTTCTGCTGGCTTAGAAACTCTAAGTAATGATTGATTTCACAGTCACCGTTGATAGTTTTTAAGCATGAGAACACCTCCAACCTCCCAATTTTTAAACCGGGCTCTTTTCCCTTCCGAGTATAACGAAAGCCCCTTAGATAAGCAAGGGCATTTTAGTTAAAAAGAACAAAAATAATTATTGTGAAAGTATGACTTTGGTTTGAACTCATTTTACTTGAAGTTGATTAGCAGTGGTCTTTTTAAAATCAATCGGCTAAAATTAGTTTAGTGATTAAAAAGGAAGAGGGTTGTTTATGAGTATTTTTGATGGATTGATGGGAAACGCCAGTCAGCATAATAACGAGGCGGTTGAAAAGAAATTAGCTGAAGTGTTAATAACGGGAGAATCAGTTTCTCTAGCTTTTAAATTGGTCCGGGATTTGATTGTCTTTACTGATTTTCGTTTAATCTTGGTTGATAAACAAGGGATGACTGGAAAAAAGGTCGAGTACAAATCAATCCCTTATCGCTCCATTTCACGTTTTTCAGTAGAGACCAGCGGACATTTTGATTTGGATGCGGAACTGAAGATTTGGATTTCCAGCACTGAGCTGCCGGCAGAAACGATTCAATTTAGAAAAGATAAGAATATCGTGGCTGTGCAAAAAGCCTTGGCCTTAGCTTTATCAAAATAATTGAAAAGGACAAGATTTGAACTTTCTGTTCAAATTCTTGTCCTTTTCTTCTCTCCCAAAAACGCTATTTTGTTTATCCCCTTTATTCTTCTCATTCGCCCTCATAATCTCCTTTAAATAATCAGCGAGCACTTCACAGAAATCCAAATAGAAAACCGGAAAATTTATTTACTGTTCTTTCACCTTAGCAAGATTTTCGATCCACTTTTCAAGATTATTGTAGCCATCATTTTTGATGTAATCATATTCCCCATCTATGATCTCATCAAACCAAAGCAGTTCACCATTTTTTCTCTTTCCAACGATTTTCACCACTGATTGGCTGATCGATGTTTTCTGACTAAGATTTTTGACTTTGCCGATTTTCAAAGCCATGATCGCATTGCCTCGTTCGTAGCTCTGCTCGATTTCATATTGAACATACTTTGAATCCAGTGTTTCGCTTCCGATCAATACGACTGTCACAGAGGTTCCGGCTAACTGCTTATCGATCCATCGCCTGATACTATCTTCACCATCACGTTTGATCCGTTCAAATTCGGCCTTATTGATAAAACCAGACTCTTCATTTTCCTTTAAAGCCCAATTATTTTTAACAACCAGCGCCCTTGATAAATCATTCTCATAGTAAAAACTAAAAAAAACTCTTTTTGACATAAAACTACCTCCCAAACTTTTTCATTACTCAAAAACTGCAATAAATTTCCATCCTCAATTACTTACAAAAATTTCTTGACAATCCCGAATAAGTCTGAATTCCGATTTCTCTATTCATTATATAATACCTATCGCGAGCATTGGCTCCATTTTCTTTATAATAGATGTTTTATGGAGAACAAACGTTTTGCTGAAATAGCAAATACTAGCTGGCTTTTGTATTTCTGCCGTGATACGCTTTTGATAAGAGAAGAATTGGAGGTTTTGTTATGTTGGATAAATCAGTTCCTTTTATTCCATTTACGATGTTCCGCCCGTCGAACGCTCCTGCGCTGCCGGAAATTCAATTACCTGATGGCTATCGCATGGTTTTTTATCAACCGGGAGATGAAAAAGATTGGTGTCGCATCGAAACAGCTGTCTTAGAATTCGAGACAGAAAAAGATGCGGCTGACTACTTCAAAAATTCTTTCGCGCCATTTCAGGAAGAATTGAAAAGAAGGATGCTCTTTATTGAAAACCCTCAAGGTCAAAAAGTCGGCACCTTTACTGCATGGTGGACAGAAGACGGGTATCCTCGGCTTCACTGGTTAGGCGTTATACCTGAAGAGCAACGAAAAGGATTGGCAAAAGCACTGGCGATTCGTGTCACCCAATTACTTCATGATTACTATCCTGACCAAGATCTTTATTTAAGCACCCAAACTTGGAGTCATCATGCTGTTAAGCTGTATGAGAAATTACATTATCAAATCTTTCAGGATCAAAACTATCAAAAAATTTTAGATATTATAAATACTGGCAAATAAAAAAGCGGAGCTATTGCAAAAAATGCAGCAGCTCCGTTTTTTATTTTATTCAGCCCCTAAAGCAGCCATCGTAATATAATTATACGGCTGGTTAAAGTGCGGCAGGAAGAAGATATCTAACAATTTTAATTTATCGATCGTCACTTGTTCTTCGATTGCTAATGAGAACATGTGGATTACAGCAGAAATATCTTCTGTCGATGATAATTGGGCGCCAACTACTCGACGAGAATCTTCTTCATAAACGATTCTGATTTTTACAGTCGCATTTTCTTTCATAAAGCCTGGACGCTGAAGGTCCTCAAAGTCCGTATACTTGACCTTGATACCATTTTTCGCAGCAGCTTCCACCGATAAACCAGTCGAAACCATGTGGAGACCAAAAATCGAAATACCATTTGAGCCTTGTACACCAGTCGATTCTAAGCCCACTCCGCCAACATTATAACCAGCAACAATACCCGAACGGACTGCATTAGTAGCCAACGCGATATAGGTCGTATCCTGCAGCGCATTTGAATAGATCGTTGCGCAGTCACCGACAGCATAGACATCTGGATCGCTTGTTTGTTGATGACGATCCACTAGATAAGCACCGTTCTTGAATAATTCTAAATGCTCTTTGCCCAATTCATTGTTCGGCAAGAACCCGATTGCATTGATGACTAGATCAACACCGTATTCACCCTTATCAGTCACGATCGATTCAACTTTGTCGGCTCCCTTATATTCCAGCGCCAATTCACCGAAGTGCAGCTCAATCTCATGTTCCTGCAAAATAGCATCCATATCGTCGGTAAACCATTTATCATAGTAGCTTGGTAAGGAACGTTCCATTGCATCGAACAGCAGGACGTCTTTACCGCGACGCTTAGCTGCTTCGGCGATTTCCACGCCAATATAGCCAGCACCGATTACCGCAACCTTATTAATTCCCTCTGTGCTTAGAAGCTGGTCAACGGCCTGTCCATCTTGGAATCTTTTCAGGAAGTGGATATTTTTTAAGTCGCGGCCTGGAACTTTTGGAGAGATCGGAACCGAGCCAGTTGCTAAAATCAATTTATCATAGGATTCAACGAAAGCTTCGTCATTCTTATCGATGCAGTGAACCTCTTTTTTATCATAATCGATTCGATCAACGGTTGTTTCCATAGAGATTTTTGCACCCTTAGCTTCAAAATCTTCGCGCTTAGTATAGAAGAGATTTTCATAAGAATCGATCTGTCTTCCTACCCACAAGGCAGTTCCGCAGCCTAAATAGCTGAGATTATTGTTGCGATCGATCATCACAACTTCTTGATCCTCGAAGTTGTCTAAGAGCGTGTTTGCTGCAGCGATACCAGCATGGTTTGTACCTACAATCACAGTTTTTGTCATAAATTTTCCTCCCTCAATATGCAAACGTTTTCAATACAAAATTATTGTAGCATACTTCACATGCAATTTTTATAAAAATGCAAATCATTTAAAATAACTTCTAAAATTGCACAAACGTAGTATTAAAGCTCCCTATTACTTTTAAAAAAAAGTTAGTTATTCAACGTAATTTTCATTTAACTTTTTACAATTCCTCATATTGAATGAGAGTATTTTTAACATACTTATAAATCCATTCTTTTTTTGATAAGCATCTCAGGATTAAAAAATTATGAAACAAAAAAAGCAGCATGCTTTGATCACATGCTGCTTTACTTGATTGAAATTTCGTTGGGAATCTTTTTCAACACTACTATCCATTTATTCAAATATGGATTTTAAAGAACGATCGTTGAAGCTCAAATCTTATTTAATAAAGATTTTGTATCTTTTGAAACCTTCAAGTACAGATCAGGAGAGCCTAAAGACATGAATGTTTGTTTGAAAACGACATAGTCTTGATCAGCATAAGTAAGATAGCGTCCTACCTCCTTCATCTTCTTGCCTGATGGTAAATTTAATTCCTGATAAATGACATATTCATATTTTGCCTGCTTAGCTATCGGTGCGTTAAAAATCAATTCCCAATCATCTGTTTTAATATCGGAAAAAAGTTTCGAAATTTCAGAAGTCGTTGCTAAGTTTTTTAAAACGCTGCCGTCTTTAGCAGAGACAATCTCAATGCGCTGTTTCTTAGAACCATTTAGCAACTCGCGATTCAATGTACTGTTACAGGTTTCCCAAGCATCTCGAGATAGATCTTGCTTCAGTTCTGAGTCCTCACTCTGCTTAGGCTTCGATTCAGAGTGCGCCTCGAAACTCAAATTAGTCAAGCTTTCAACCTTTTGATTAACTGTACGATCTAACGAGTTTTCCCAGATAACACCCATAGGAACGCTATCGTCATAATCTTCATATTGTTCGCGGATCTCCTTTGCGGTCTCCTCTATCGAATGACTTATGCTTTCAATCATTGAGGCCTCTTCGGGAAGCCTTTCTTCAAAATTGGCTGCCGTTTCATGATTTAATGCGTATTTAGTAAAAACAACATTTCCCACTAATTCCAGTGCAAATACTACTCCAAGCCCAATAACAATTCCCATCAATACCTTTACCACTTTTTTCATTTCCATTTCCTCCTGCTGCATTTTAATTTGTTGAATTTTTCCTTTCAACTTATGAAATTATCATAGCGCAGTTCGTGAGGAATCCTGATTACTTGTCATTTTTGGGTAGAGTAATTGTCATTTTTGGGTAATTGAAGATAAAGTGTAATCGTTATAACAAATTTGCCGCCTTCAGCTTTCACCAGCATCGAGCCGTTTTCTTCAACTATCTTTTGTACGTTTTTCAGCCCTAAACCATGGACTAGCGAATCTTCTTTGGTGGAACAAGGCAATCCATCTTGCCATTTCTCAATCGGTAATGAGCTGTTCTCAAGCTGAATAAACAGCATCTCATTAGCATAAGAAAGCCGAATATTAACAAATCGCTGTTCAAATTCCAGTGCAAGACAAGCTTCCTTCGCGTTATCCAAGAGATTGCCAAAAATTACAACAGCTTGTTCAAAATTTAACTGAAGACTTGGCGGAATATGGGTTTGAATATCTATCGGAATTTTTTCTGACGCTAATTCAGCAATTTTTATATTTAAAATTGAATCTAGTCCTGGATTACCAGTAGAGATCACTGTGTTAATTTTGCCAAGTCGTTGAGCTACTGAGTCCAAATAAGCTACTAATTCGCCGCTATCGGCAGTCGTCGAAGCTAGTTGAGAAGCTGTCCGCAAATGATTTTTCATATCGTGGTTCAAGGCAGCGATTCGCTTTTGAGCTGTATGCAATCGCGTATAGTATTCATTTTGCATTTGCAGCTGTTGATCCAGCAGAGCTTTTTCCCTGGTTGCCTTCACCATGGTTGCCAGAGAATCATAAAGCATGAGTAAAATACTGTTGATAAACAACATAGCGAATGAAAGCGGGATGACCATTGCACTCCAGATTTTTTGCGATTGCAAAATCACAGCATAGTAGCAGCATACATAAGACACCAAGCAAATCGTCGGAATCAGCAGCAGCATGAACCACATATTCTTCGGGAGCTGCTGAGTCTGCCGCGAAGTAGTGTAGCGTAATAATTCATACAAGATTGCTAAACCGATATAATAAATCAGCCATAAAAATCCAACATATAAGAAAGAAAGAATGGGTCCTTCAAAGACTGGCTGCGGCAAGACTCGGGTTATCAAATCAAAGAGCAGCATCCAGTATACGCTGATGGAAAACATTACCAGCCCGACTAAGGCCATTCTCTGACGATCCTTCTCATAACCGGACAACAAAATCATACTGACTAAAACGGTAACATAGGGCAGCGGGCGAAAGCCAAGCAAAATAAGCACGGCTAAAACACCGAGACACAAGATCCATCTTTTCACACGCATCCCTCGGGCTTCTTGCCTCTTAATGAAAACATGATTAAATAGTCGAGTAACTAAATAGAAGTTAATCGGTATAAAAAGACCAATCACAACAATTTCATAAGCGCTCATTCACCACACCGCCTTTCCATAAACAACAGATGCCGCTCTTTGATTTCACGTTGATATCTCTTACTGATCGGCAGGATCGCCCCGTCAGAAAGAATCACCTCTGCCTGTCTGATTGAACGTACGTACTCTAAGTTCACGAGAAAAGAGACATGTGTTTGAGCGAATATATTTTTATCAACTGTTTCGGCAATTTTCGCAATCTTTCCATAAATCTCTGTTTCTCCAGAAATACTATGGATCGTCACTTTGCGTCCGCTGCTTTCAAAAAACAAGATATCTCTATAAAGAAGCTGGTGCTTTTCATGACCTACATTATAGAAAAACAGCTGACCTGAAGTATTGATGTGCTGAACAGCCGCAGATAATGAACGATTGAGCTCCGCAGCTTTTACCGGCTTGCGCAGGAATCGAAAAGGCAGTACCTCAAAAACATCATAAACGAATTCCTGATGATCCGTTATAAACAGTATTAAAGCATTCTGGTCATGCCGACGAATAAGCGTCGCTGCTTCAATGCCGTTTAGTTCAGGCATCTCGATATCCATTAAGTAGATATTGTACTGCGTCTGATTAGCACTTATATAATCAATCAGTTTCTTTCCATCATAAAAGACATCCAAGCTACAATCGAGAATCCCGAGTGTCTGTATACTTGCTTCCACATGCTGGGCAATCGACCGGTCGTCGTCGCACAAAGCAATTCGTATCATAAATTCCTCCACGTAGTAATTCGTTTAATAGTTTCTTCCGATTAGTCGAGACAAATATTGCTGGGTCTTTTTTTCTAATTTAATCTGGCTGCATTTACTTAGTATACTGGGTAAAAAAGGACCGCTACTAACTCACAATAAAGGAATTGCAGATCATGGTCAAGGTTACTTAATAAAATACCGGATCAATCTGATTGCCTGCTTTTATGAAAAGTACGGATGTTTGTTCAGCAGATATTTCATCGGTGATATTCATCAATAAAGGCTGGTTTAAATTATTTTCTACTATAATAAAATAATTACTTCTAAGTGATCGAATTCTCGGCAGCGGAAGTCCATTCATAGTAAAATACTTATGAATTGAAAAACGGTTGCGAAAAGTGAGGTGAATCATATGACAGGAAATCTAAAAAAGCATCATTTGGATTTACTAGATAAATACGGACTTTTGGATCATCAAGCTACTTGCGAAGTTCGCCATTACAATTCAGGCGAGACAGTTTTTTCGCAAGGCGTGGAATATAAGTACATCATGATCGTTGTTTCTGGCAAAGCCAAGGTCTGCACCAGCGCTCCAAGTGGAAAAGATTTGGTGTTAGCCTACTATCTTTCAAGCGGTTTGATTGGCGACGTTGAACTAATGTCTAATACAAGTTATGCGACTGCCTCGGTGATCACTCTTTCTCCTTTTGAGGTAATCGTTGTGCCTTTTCATGATGACCACGATTCGATTTTTAAAAATCTCACCTTCATGACTACGTTGGCCAAGGGGCTTTCAGAGAATCTGATCAACAGCTCTCACAATTACACCTCCAATGCACTATATTCTGGCGAACAGCGGTTAAGTACCTATATCCTTCAAGGAGCCTACAAAAATTACTTCTTTGATAATTTGACCGATGTCGCTGCCACTATTGGCATCAGCTATCGTCATTTGCTGCGGCTGCTGAATAAATTGTGCGATGACGGCATTTTGCAAAGGGAAAAAAGAAAATTCAAAATTATAGATGAGGAACAGTTAAAGGAACGATCCTCAGAGGCAGAATATTTTAAAATCAATTATTAATAAAAAAAGAAGCCGTCCGACTCCCTCAGTTCTAGAGAAGCGGATGGCTATCTATTTTAGCTGTTGATTTATAAGCGCTCTGCGCAAAATTTGATTTTTACGTTGTTCTTCCAGCTCATTGATACGTTCCCAATAAATCAATTTGGATTGGTATTTTTTCCATTGTTTAATTGCGGTTAAACCGATAATGCAAAGAATGAATAAGATAAGGATCATCATAGTAAGCACCTCCTATATCTGTATTCTATTGCTTTATCGGAATAACCATTAGGACATATGTCACATTTGAGAAAATTTTTTTGAAATTTTTCTCAAACACAATCTCGCTTGCTTTTTTGATTTTTAAGCGTGAGAATTTTTTGCCAAATAAGCGGCTAAATCATGGACATAGGTTTGCTGCTGTTTCTTTAGATAGCTCTTTACAAAGGGCTTCATGTAGAATTTTTTCGCAGTGACATCCTCCGTAAAAATAATTTTTGTTTTGCGAGCGGCTAGCTTTTGAAATTCACCGGTCCATTTTCCGGATATATTATCATTCTCCATTGTGAACGCGTAAAACTGCGGCGAATCAAACGCAGTAATCGTAAACTTCGTGGGATAACCCTGTTTAGTATACTCAATAAAAACTTTTTTGATCATCACTTACTTCGATCGAGCTGAGATCACTTCGCCACTCGCTAGTTGATAATGACGTGACTACCTCCCAAACCCTGTCAATATTCTCATCAAAAACCGCTTCGATTTTCATTGTCGTCATCATATAGCCCCCTTTTTTATCATTATAAATCGCATGATAATCAAAAACCTCTCGATACTTAGACACTTTCTGCGAGGTTTTTATCGGGATCAGTCAAGTTGACTTTTAAAGCTTGCGATTACCAAAACTCACCAATAAATTTCTTTCTTCTTTCTGCATTCTTTTTATAGTTCTCGGGATTTCTTTGATAATAATCTTGATGCTCGGCCTCGGCTGGATAAAAAGCAGCAGCCGGTTCGATTTGCGTTACGATCGGTTGATCAAATCGGCCGCTATTTTGCAATGCCGAACGACTGTCTTCGGCGATCTTTCTTTGCTGCTCATCAAAATAATAGATGACCGGGCGATAGCTGCTGCCGCGATCTTCAAATTGACCGAAGGCATCTGTCGGGTCGGTTTGCTGCCAATAAATCTCAACTAATTCCTTAAAGGAAATCAAAGCCGGATCAAAAATTATTTCAACGGCTTCTGTATGTCCTGTTGTTCCGCTTTTTACTTCTAAATAAGTAGGATTTGCTTTTGATCCTCCTGTGTAACCAGAAATCACTGATTCGATTCCGGGCAGACTGTCAAACGGTTTGACCATACACCAAAAACATCCGCCTGCAAATATTGCTCGTTCCATTCTTTTCACCTATCCTTTTTTATTCATTCACGGGAACGATCGAGCCGCCCCATTTTTTCTCGATCCATTTTTGGACTTTAGGTTCATGCAGGACTTCAACGATTTTTTTGAGGTCCTCATTATTTTTATCACTCGATTTCACCGCGACAATATTGACATAAGGAGAATCGTTTTGTTCGATCATCAATGAGTCTTTTACTGGATTCAGTCCTTTTTCGTAGGCAAAGTTAGAGTTAATCGCCACCAGATCGCCTTCGTTGTTTTCATAGGCCGAAGTCAACAGCGTTGGATCGACACTATGTTCAAAAACCAAATTCTTAGGATTTTCTGTAATGTCGTCGAAGGTAGCCTTGTCGATCGCTATGCCGGATTTGATTTTTATCAACTTATTTTTGACAAAAATATTCAACACACGTCCCCATTCAGAAGGTACATTTGAAACGATCACTTTTGCTCCATTTGGAATATCACTGACTTTTTTTATCTTATGCGAGTAAATCCCCATCGGTTCCAGATGGATTGCTCCAATATTTGAAAATTTATAGCCGTTCTCTTTCTTTTGCAGGTTAAAATACGGAACGGTTGAAAAATAATTGGCATCAATATCTCCATTTTCTAAAGCCTTATTCGGCAAAACATAGTCATCGAACTTTACAATTTCCAAGTCAATTCCTTTTTTCTTCAGCTCAGGCTTGATATGCTCCAAAATCTCCGCATGGGGCGTTGGCGAAGCGCCAATTTTCACCTTATCTGTTTTCTCAGCCCCACTTGAAGTACAAGCTGATAGTAATAAAAAGCAACTTAAAACCAAAATTACGAAACCAAATTTTTTCATACAAACACTCTCCCAATTCTTTTTGACAAATAAAAAAAATATCCATCCCTTTATCTACCAGCTTACTGATAAATAAAGGGACGAATATTTTCGCGTTACCACCCTTATTCGCATTATTCTCAAAATAATACCTCAACGATACAAACATATCCGGCGATATAACGGTCGCTTCCCGTCCAGCTTGCGTGAACAAGCTGAAGACTCAGAGCTCATCTTCATTGATTTTCCACGATCCCTCTTTTCACCTGCCGAGGGTCTCTTTAATCGTTTCACGATCAATTACTCTTCTCTTCAATGTCTCATTATTGATTGGGTCAATTCTAATATAAACAAAACTGTTTTGCAACAAGAAATTATCAAAAGAAAACTCCTTACGCTTATTTGTAAGGAGTTTTCTTTATATTTACTTGGCTAAACGCGGCAATGTAATTAATTCATTTAGATCATTAATGATACTATCAGCCGCTGTTTGATCCATCTGAAAAGGCTGTTTTAAAGCAACTGTGTATATGCCGGCTGCTTTAGCCGCGGCAATCCCTAAGGTGGAATCCTCAACTGCTAGGTTGTCATCGCAAGCTAGTTTAGCTTGGCAAATTAAATAGATTTCCGGATTGGGTTTGCTTTCTCTTACCTCTTCTCCGCTGATCGTATAAGAAAAATAATTCTTCAATTGGCAATCCATTAGCATCTGATCAATCTCGCTGCGAGGCGAGGACGATGCCAAACCTAGAGAAAAACCAGCGTCAGTTAAAGCATTCAACACTTGAGGCACTGAATCTCTTAATGCTTTTGAAAAATCAATGCGATGCTGTGTTTTATAATGAAGGTATTCTTGACGAAGCTGTTCCCGCTTGATTTCATCGTTAGGAATCAGCACCTCCCAGGTTTGTTTTTCAGAGTTGCCAACATAGTCATCAAATTGATCCGAGCCCGGCCGGATTCCTTTGGCTCTAAAAAAATCCATTCGACGTTCGAAATAGAACGGCTCACTATCGATTAATACCCCATCCATATCAAATATTATTGCTTTTTTCATTTTTTCACCTAGTCCTTCACAATGTCATTTAATAAGCGCAGCTCCAACAAAGGAATCTCGATCGTATATTCCTTTTCTACTTTCTGAAACGCCTGATGAATCAATTCCATATTATGGCCTTCTTGTTGGACATAGTCTTCAATATCCTCTTGCTCATCCACACTTTCCTTGCGTAAAATTCGTTCGATCATAGAACAGCAATGCATATACAGCAGGAACAGCTGATTATTTGAAAACTCGATTCCCATTAATTTCTCAAGCTCCATTACAGCTTTTTGAACAAGCCTAAGGACCTTCGTCGCATCAAGGATCGTTAAATTCTCCACGATTTTATTAATTGAGAAATTGAAGATCAACTGACTTTTGAAGACTTCATCGTCAATATCGACTTGTTCATGCAGAATTTGAGCAAATTCTGAAACCGCTTCTCCATTAATCAGCTGATCCAAGCCAATATAAGGAACTTGATTGATCTTTGGATTTTCCGTGCCGACGATCATTAAAACATCATACAGCTGAAATGGGGTTTCATACATTTTGTTTTCCGCTAGTTTTTTATAATCATAAGGCAGGATCGTCAGCTCTTTTGCAGAATCACCCAAACATTTCTGCAAAATCTCTTGGATCTGAGTCGCACTGCCCATTCCAGTGTAACAGCAAGTAAGGATCGCTTTTTTCTTATTCACTTCTGGAATGATCAACTGTTTTTGGATGCGATTTTCCACCGTTATTGCTTCATACACATCGGTCACGCTATTGCCGTTAATGATATGCTGGCCTACTTCTAAAACAAGCGGCGTGCTAACATTATCAATGATGACTAAGGGGCTCTTTATATGATTCGATAAGCGTTCCCCTAATTGATT
This sequence comes from Enterococcus hulanensis, assembly GCF_005405485.1. GTDB lineage: Bacteria > Bacillota > Bacilli > Lactobacillales > Enterococcaceae > Enterococcus_A > Enterococcus_A hulanensis. The sequence goes on from NZ_BJED01000007.1 coordinate 178,837, forward strand.
AAAAGAACCCATATCCACCAGTAAAATCAAGCCAGAGTCTGTACGATAATCATTGATATAACGAATGATTTGCGCTTCTACCTTATCCAAAGTAATATTGATCGGCATGTCATAGGCTTGAAAGACATTTTTTCCCAGCATGCGATTCACGACATTGGCTAAGCTGCTGGCGGTTGAATAGCCATGAGCCAATACCACACATTTCACATCATTTGGCAGGTCGCTGATTTGCAGACTGTAAAAATAGAAAGTGACAAAAACAATGTCTTCTTCCAGTAATTGCTGGTCTAACTGTTGAGACAGATAATTCAACAGTTTTTTCGCATACCAAAAAGGCGTTTCCAAAAAGGTATCCAAAAATTCCATCAGCTCATTTTTTTGCTCTTGCCATTCATAATGACTGCTCAATATATCGGTATTGTCCTTCAAATATAGATAACTGGCTAAAGAAACTACCCGATTACCATCTTGCTCGAAGCCATAATTTTCATACATCATATCCAAGGTTTGGCGAATATGGTAAGTCAATACTGAATACAGCGATTCTTCTTTTTCATAGGTCCCCTGAAAAATGAATTCATCCATCATCTGAGTGACCCGAGCCACATTATCCTCAATAAACTTATTTGCCAGATTCTCTTTTTGTTTAACCTTTTTGAAGTCTGAAACAACTTCAGTAAAGAAATTTCGCAGCAGCTGGGTTTCTTTGCTTTCCAAATGGATTTGCTGCGTGGTATTTGGCAGATAGGTTCGATTGGACATCTTCTTTTTCGGCTTGCTGAATTGTTCTTTGAACTTGAGATTGTATTCCAACGGCAAATCCTTTAAACGAACAGCAATCGTTTCCCGGTTTTTCTGATGAACATAAGCATTGCCGCAGGCGTACTTGATAATGTTCTTGATCTTGCCGACATTTCCTTCTAAATCACTGTTTAATAGAAAATCGATCATTTGGTAAGAAACCTGCAGCTCCTTATCAAGGATATTGCTCTCTGTAATAAAGAAGGAGTCAATCAAACGCAGACGTTCTGATTGTGGCCGATTCTGGAATTTTGGCAAGGTAACGATGACTGGCAGCCGTCTTAAAAAAGTCGGCAAAAAGGCCGAATAAACATTTTCAGTCGTCGCAAAGATCAGACGAACATTGGCTTTTCGCCGAATACTCGTATCCCCCATCGGCGAAAACTCGCCAGAATCCATGAAAGTAAATAATTTTTCCTGGCCCTCTTCTGATAGACGATGAACCTCATCTAAAAATAAGATCCCGCCATCTGCCTTTTCAATCAGGCCGCTGTGTTCATTATCTGCTCCCGTGAAGGCCCCTTTGGTATGGCCAAATAATGCCGAGGATAGTAATTCCGGATTATTAAAATACTGGGCACAGTTATAAGCGATAAACGGAGCCTTCCCATCGATTACTTTTTGCTCTTTGGCATATTCATAGATTTTTTCTGCTAAAAAAGTTTTGCCCGAACCGCTGACTCCCATCAATAAGATCGGTAATCCATTATGAGGATATAAAACAGCCGTCTTGATTTGATCGATGGCTTCCTTTAAGCTGCCGTTTGCTCCGATGATTTTTTCGATCGCAGTTCCTTGGTCCTGTGCAAACAATTCCTCCAACGAATCATACTCTAATTTGACAGTCTCAATCGAGGCATCCTCTAAAGCTTTCTTATGTAGGAACAAGACGGGGTAGCTCTTTATTTTTACTAGTTCCCCCTCGCGAAATGCTTGATTCAAGTAGCTGCTGATGGTACTTCGATTTAGTTGCAGTGACTCAGCGATCTTATAAGCCGAAAAACGCTCCTCGGACCCCTCTTTTAAATTCATTGTCAGTTCATATAAATAGTCATCTAATTCTTTTTTCATTTTTCATCACCTGCTTTTCATCGATTTTTGTACCTTCATCTCTATTGTATAGCATTTCATTTGTTCTAAGGCTCATAAATTTTTAATAAAGCGAAAAAACCGAGACGAAGTATCTCAGTTTTTTCGCAATTTTTTTTGCGACTAGTAAGAAAGTTTCCACATATAGCGACGTTTGGTTAATGGATGTTCTCTGGCATAAGATAGCTCTTCAGCATAGACTCTGAATACTGCTGTGATCACAAATGGATTGAAGTAATCTAACACTTCCTTCTCAATATGAGCAGATAATCCATAGTCCAACGCATCCACAACCTCTGTTTTTGCATCAAAGCGATCTAAAAAGGCTAATGCGCGAGAATCGATCGCCCGTGTTTTTCCATCATTCATTAATAGGATGAATGGCACGTCCTTGTCAACGATCTCAAATGGGCCATGGAAGAATTCGCCGGCATGGAATGTACCTGAATTGATCCATTGCATTTCCATCATCAAGCAAACTGATGATGAGTAAGCAACTTCGTGTGTTGCACCGCTACTCATGATGTAGATAACTTTTTCATCTTTAAAACGTTGAGCAAATTGCTTAGCAGCTTTTCGTGCTGATTCTGCACTTTCTTGTGCCAAATCATAAATCTTAGCAAAAGCGTCCAGCATTTTGTCATAGTGTTCATAGCCTTCAACTTGGTTCAATAATTCTACCGCCAGTAATAAGCAGTATCCGGTTTTTTCAAGTTTGGTTGCATAGTTTTCAGCAAATCCATGATAAATCACATAATCTGCATCTTTTGTTAACGGCGCGTCAATTATTCGTGTTAAACTAATTACTGTAGCACCTTTATCTTTGGCAACTGCATTGGCTTCTACTGTTTCTGGAGTTGCACCTCCAAGTGAAGCCGAGATCACAACTGTGCTCTCATCGACCGAAGTTGGTGTCGCAAAGTTGAATTCGTTGGCTGTGTAGTGACTGATGCGTAATTGTTTCGCATTTTGGTCTAAAAAGTATTTTGCTGGATACAAATCTGCTTTTGATGCGCCGCAGCCAACGAAAACAACGTGTTTCACTTCTTGTTTTCCTACAATCTCTCTGATAATTTCTTTTGCTTCCATCGTTGAATTCATTTTCTGAATTCCTCCTCAGTTTTTCTTTTTTTATTTAGAGAAACATTCTATGATATTTTTCCTCACAGAACTGCTTCAACTACCAAATTAAACAAAAATTCCTAATGCGCTTAAAATCAATCCGCCGACAATACAAATCAAAAGCATGATACTCGTGTTTACCTTCTTTTGCAGCAGCCAATACATAAACATGGTTAAGGCAAATGGCAGCATTTGCGGCATGATATTGTCTAAAACATCTTGTAAGATGAAGGTTTTACCAAATTTAATCGGTGTTGTGATTCCGATCATGCTGGCGATCATTGCACCAATCACCATCAAACCGATAATCGAACATACATACATCACACGATCCATTAATCCGCCTTCGTATAATTTCGTTAAATATTTATTCCCCATGCTATAACCAAATTTCCCGCCATAGTAAGTCACAAGAAATGATGGAACAAAGGAAATGATCATCGCTAGGATCGGACCTAAGATACTTCCCTGCTGAGCTAAATTGATCCCTAAGCCGAATGCTAAAACACGCACAGTTCCTTGGAAGAAGGAATCGCCAATACCGGATAATGGTCCCATCAATGAAGTTTTTACAGAGTTGATCGTATCAGGGTTAAAGCCTTCTTGATCCTCATAGTATTGCTCTTCCATTGATGCCGCTAAACCTAATACGAATGCGCTTGTTTGCGGCGTGCAGTTGTAATACAGCATGTGTCGTTGATAGGCTTCTTTTTTTAATTCTACATCCTTGGGATCTTTGTAAATACGGTCTAGCGTTGGTGCTATACCATATAAGAATCCCATATTCATGGCACGTTCATAGTTCCAAGAATCTTGAATGGCCCATGAGCGCCAGAAAAATTGCCAATATTTACGAGCGTTTTGATCCTTTTCTTTTGCCATTTTGTTAACCTCCTTTTATAAATCATCCAATGCATCAGGCTCTTCTGCTGAACCGTTACCGCCGCTGCCGCCAGATTTATTCGCTTCGATTTGATACATCACAAACGCTACAATTCCCGCAAAGAGTGCGACACCGGTAATTCCTAGCCCTGAATAAGCCGTGATCAGGAAACCTAAAACTAAAAACGGCATCATCTTTTTAGACAGCATCGTTTGCAGCAGCAAAGCAAACCCATAGGCTGGCAGAAGCTTACTTGCCAAGCTTAATCCGTCAGTGATCCATTCAGGGATCGCATCGACGATTGACTTAACCAAATCAGTACCGAAATAAATTGCTAAGAAAATCGGAATGAAATACATCAATGAATACAAGATCGTGCCCCAGACGATGTGGATGTGCTGGACCTGTTTGAACTTTCCTTCCTCAATCAAGGCATCGCCCCGGTGAGTCATACTAGCTAAGACCGTTCGCATCAATATCCCTAAAAGCTGTCCTAAAATAGCGATCGGAATCGCGATCGTTAAAGCTGTTTCTGCATTTGAACCAGATAAAATAGCAAAAGCTGTTGCGATAATGGCACCTAAGGTCATATCAGCAGGCACTGCCGCGCCGACCTGAACCACTCCCAAAGAGATCAACTCAATCGATGCCCCGACGAGCAATCCTTTCTCCAAATCGCCTAAGGCCAAACCAACCAGCGTCCCAACGATCAACGGACGTTCGAAGTTCAAGCGGCCCAGCAAACGGGAGTCTAGCATGACAAACACACCAATCAATCCTAAAACTATTGATTGAACCAACATTTAAAGCCCTCCTTTTAAATTAATTTATTTAAATCCTCTGATTTAGAGGTTGGTATCTGCTGCATATACTGTTTGATTCCCATCTCCTTTAATTTTCTGGCTTCCATCTGTTCCTCTTCGTTTAAGAAAATCGCACTGCCGAACTGCTTGCCATTATTTGTTTTTGGAATTCCGCCATAGTTAATTTCCTTGAGCTTGGGATACGCTTCGCAAAAGGCTAAGGTTTCTTTTGTATTTCCAAAAATCAGCATGATATTTTCTTTTAATGTTTCGACCTTTGGCATTTTTGTTAAGGCTTCTTCTACAGTAAAAATATTCAGCTTCACACCCGTTGGTTTGGCCAAATTCAGCGACATCTTCTTAAATTCATCCGTCGCCGCTTCGTGATTGATTACGATAATGCGGTTGATCCCTTGGGATTTGGTCCAAGAAAAAACAACTTGTCCGTGCAATAATCGATAATCAATGCGTACTAGTTTAATCATAAATCGTCCCCTCCAATATTAATTTGTGTGGTCAATAACTGTTTGCAGTCGATCATGGCTTGGCGGCTTTCTTCAAGGAGCGCTGTCATTTGATCAGCGTCAATCTTGCCTGATTGAGTCGCGATGGAGATCACCAGCGGCAAATTCATGCCTGCAACCAGGTGAAGCTCAGGATACTGCTGCTGAAGTGTTAATAAGTCATTGTTGACGCTCCCGCCAAAAATATCTGTCAAAAGATAGACATCCTCGTAGCCGATTACTTCTAATAAATGCTCCACCTGATTCTTGATGGGCTCATCTTCATCGCGAAATGCTGATAGCGCAAAAATATTCCCTTCATCACCAATAATCATTGATGCTGTCTGTTTTAATCCCTGCGAAAATTCTCCATGGCTTGCTAAAATAATCTTGTTCATTCCCTATCCTCCTTATAACTGTTCTCACTTTTATATAAGCAACTACCGTGCCAACTTTTGTTACAAGTCGTAAAGCTAGCTGTACCAAGGGTTGATCAAACGCTTTCAACACTTCGGAAAGTGTTAGAAAAATTGTGTGGAGAAAGTGTTGGAGGGAAATGACAGATGCCGATCGTTGGATTTTTACTGAGAAACAATAAAAGTTAATTCTCTTTTCTTCTATAATATCATGGGCAAATTCGACACTAGCCAGCAAAAAAATCACCCAGCAATAATTAAGCTGCTGGGTGATTGGTTCTCTTAGTTGTATTGTGCCTTCCACATGTAGGTGCGTGTCATATAGTCCTTCTTAATTTGGTAGGCTAATTCCCGCATGAAGACATTATTTAAGATTGGAGAGAAAATCAAGTGATTGAAATGCTCGCTGACCTTCGGATCAAATTTGTTTACGCCGATATCCCGCGCATCCAGCCGGAAAACTTTCTTTCCGCCAAATTCCTGTAAAAAGCGTGCTGCTCGTTCGTCATTTGATCGATTGCTGCCCTCGCCCATTAGAAGAAAGACTGAGGTATCCTCATCGATCACTTCAAATGGTCCATGGAAGAAATCACAGCAATTAACGGTTGGTGAATCAATTTGCAGCATCTCCATGATATTACAAATCGAAAATACATAGGCTGCGCCAAAGGTTGCTCCGCTCGCCATAACATGAATAGATTTCGATTCACGGTTTTGGATCGCCCATTTGATTGCTTTGGTGCGAATCTCTGTGACAGCCTGATCATAAATACTATTGACTGCTTCAAAATTATCCAGCGCAAGCTCTATATGCTCGTAGCCCTCAACGACATCCATCACTAGCATCGCAATCTTTAAGCCATAAGCGGAGTTGGTTTTAGAAAAATCACTGCTGTCTACCGCAACGGAATCATAGCTGATTTGGTAATCGCAAACCTCTGTTAATTCAGATTCATCAACGTATAATGCGATGGTTGCTGCACCAAGTCTTTTCGCGAGCTTAGCAGCTTCGATCGTCTCAGGTGTTCCCCGCATCGAACAAACCACTGCCAACGTATTTTCTCCGACAAAAGCTGGCGGTGCTTGAACAAACTCGTTACTCGTGATATTTCTAGAACGAATTCCTGCCGCCTCTTGATTCAAAAAATAATCTCCTGGATAAAAACCGCCATAGCTGCCGCCTGCCGCTAACCACACCACATTTTTAATCCCGCCTACCGTCTGCTGCTTTTCGTTGATTTCCTCGATGATGCTTCTTACTTCCATTGTAACTCCTCACTTTCTTTTGCTTGTTCCTGTCATTTTGATAATACGAGTATAATACATGTTTAGAATTCAGTCAATACAAGTTTATAACATTTAAGCGAACTTGTACTATAGTTGAACCATCTAGCTCTTTTGCTTATAATAGAGAAAAGGCGGTGTGATCATGGTTCAAAAGATTATCGATAATAATAAACCTCTCTATTTACAGATCAGAGAAGCCATCCTTCAACAAATAAACCGAAAAGAGTTGAAGCCAGGCGATAAATTACTTTCCGAAGCGCAATTTCAGAAAAGCTTTAACGTAAGCAGAATCACCGTTCGCAAGGCGATTGACGAATTGGTGGAGGAAGGCTATTTGACCCGCCTCCAAGGAAAAGGCACCTTTGTAAAAAAACGAAGTGAAGCCCAACAGAAAAGCTTGTCATTAACCCAAGTTTGCCTAGAGCAAGGAAAAAAACTGACTTCCGAGGTCCGTTCTATTCAAGAAGTTCCTGTTCCAACCGGATTTGAGCGGTTATTCAGCTCTGAAAAGGTCATAGCTGTTGAACGTCTTCGCAAAATCGATGGCGTGCCGATCATGCTGGAAAAAAACTATTTTCCACTGGAGGATACCTTCTTATTTGAAAATGATTTGTCCTGTTCTTTGTATCAGGTCCTTGATGCCTTTGATATCGATCCGAAATACAAGGGGATGAATCAAGTCTCGATCAGTCTATTAACCGATCAGCAGGCCAAGCTGTTCAATGTCCAAAGCGGACTCTCCGTGATTCATCACTTAGGAACCGTTTATAATTCAAAGAATCAGCTGGTTTTGGCTTCAGAAGAACTCGTCCGTGTCGACCTGCCGGATTTGTTTAAATACTATTTGTAATGAAAAAGGTGCCTTTTCTATTAATCAGAAAAGGCACCTTTTTTTTAAATTATTGTTCGACTCTGCCAACGTTTACTATAGAAGTAAATCAGACCGATGCAGGCGGGGATAATCGGCGATAGTGCTTGTGCCCAATAGATCCCTTCTACGCCAATTTTCAGTGAAGTTGCTAATAACCAGCACAGCGGCAAGCGAATGACCATAGCATCTAAGAGTGCATTTACCATTCCTAGATTCGCAAAGCCTACGCCGACTGCAAAGGAATCAAAATTGTACATTGCTGCGTAAAACAAACTATTCCAGCAGCAGCAAATTCTCAAATAGCTTACTCCGGCTGCTAAAACGGCTTTATTCGATCGATCAAATAACTGAATCAGCGGTTCCGCACACAGTTGAATAAAAATGACGGCCGCAAGCGATACAAGCAGACTTCCAATCAGACCGGTCTTAGCAATTTTTTTCGTTCTTTCAATCAGCTTGGCGCCCATGCTTTGACCGACCATTGTGGTTACGGCTTGGCCGATCGCCCAGCATGGCATACCTGCGAATGTGTTGATTTTTAATCCGATCCCAGCAGCCGCAGCAGCGATGACCCCGTATTCATTAATCATCATCGCAATCATTAAATAGGAAACATTTACCACCGTCATTTGGATCGCTGTGGGAAGACTGACTTTTAGAATTTTTAGTAGAGTACTGCCGTCAACTTTGAAGCTGGACAATTGGAAAGTGAAAATCGCATTGTGTCTTTTTAAATAGATGACCGAAATTCCAAATGAAACAGCTTGAGCGATAATCGTTGCGTAAGCCGCACCGACCGTTCCCATTCCCAAAGGTCCTACTAGCAAATAATCTAAGAAAACATTGATGACGGCCGCGATCATTACGAAGTACAAGGGACTTTTAGAATCGCCAAAGCCTCGTAAAATGGAACAAGTTGCATTATAGCCAAAGACGAAAATCGTTCCGATAAAGATCACCCGCATATATTCGCAGGCATCCTGGTACGCTTCTTTGGGCACATTCATCCAAGTGAGGATATTTTTGTACATTAAAATCCCGACGATAGTAATCACTATGGCGATGACGGTCGTTAGTGCGTAAATCGTACCAACTGTCTGTTTTTGCGCCAGCTGATTTTTTGCTCCGCGGTATTGTGCGATTAGGACGGTACCACCTGTAGCGACGCCCATACAAATAGCGTTGATAATAAAGACGATCGATGAGGCATTGCTGATGGCTGCCACTCCGGTACTTCCAACGATTCTTCCGACTACCAGCATGTCGGCAATATTATAAAGTGATTGAAGCAGATTCGCTAAAAAAAGCGGAATCGCAAAATAGATCAGCTGCTTGGTTACACTTCCTGTAGTTAGATCATTTATTTTTTTCATGTTCTCATTCCTTTATCTCGGTAAAAGAAATTGTTCTCACAAACCTTCCTTTTACGCGTAAAAAATATGCAAAAAAAGACCATCGACAATAAACATCGTCAATGGCCTCGAAAACGATCAGGCATACCGAATAAGCCAGAAATCATCTAATTTCTGATTAAAACGATAGGACTGATGATTTATAACGATTAGGCTCCGAACAATGTTTGAGTACATTCAATTGTGCGGAGCGAATCTCAATGCATACTTTATTATAAATGATATAGAACATATCAATCGACTACTTTCCTCTTTGATAAGTTAATTATATCGAGCAAAATCGCTAAAATCAATATATGGAAGAAATCCTAATTATCTTTTGACAAAGCATCCTCGACCGCTTTGATGATCGTAACACTGCTCTGAGTCGCCCCGCTTACAGCGTCCACCGCCAAGCTTTGCTCATCGATAATCTTATTGACGATCTTCTCGCCATTTTTTCCTAAACCGGTCATATGCTCCTTGATATCAATCGTCGTAATTTTGCCATCTGCTACCTGCACATTGACTTTTGCTGAAACTGGTTTGATTTGATAATAGCCTTCATACTCACCATCACTCTTTTTAGAAATATTCACTTGATTAATCGTTTCCTTCTGTAATGCACGTTTTGTTAAAAAAGCTGCCCCGAATTTCACACAAATAACGACGACGACTAAGATGAGTAAAATAATGATCACTCGTTTTCCCATAGCTGCTCCCACTCCTTTTTTAAATTAATCAATGTTTACTAGTTCTGCCAAATCAAGATAATCCACGCTGCCGGTAGTGTCTACTTGTTCGATTGCCTTTTCAATATCCAATTTTTCCTGCTCGGCTTTTTTTCTGCTGCTTTTACTGATCATTTTTATGATCAATTTTTCCGGCAGCTTCAGCTGTTCTTTGTTTAGCCGTCCTCTCAGGTGAATAATTTTCGCCTGCGGAAATACTTTAACGATTCCCTCACGAATTTCCGCCAATTTCTCATGGTCATTCACTGAACTCAAACCAACCGGAAGGATCGTAAGCTGACTATTTTCTGGGACCTTCGTTTTCAGCTCTTCTATTCCTTGCAAACTGCCGGCATAAACACTAGCAAAATAATAAATTTTTTCAGTGTCAATCAAATCTTCCGATAAAACTTGCTTATGCTCATAAATCGGGTAATTCTTCTTTTGAGCAAATGCCTTGGCGTAGACTTCCGCACTGCCCTTTTTCGTTGCATAAATTACACTATTGACCATCTTGGTTCCTCCTTGTTCGAACTACCTGATCTTCCATGGCTTCTAATTTTTCTGCACCAGCATATAATTTCATAAAAATCTGAAAGAACAGTTCCAATTCTTCATCGGAATATTCCTCGAAAATTGCGTTCAACGCTTTTTCATGTAATTGTGCGACTGACTGGAAATAATCTTCACCTTTGGCAGTTAGCAACAGATCGGTTCGCCGCTTGTCCTTATGATTGCGAGAAATAGTAATTAGTTCCTGCTTTTCCAAGGCTACGGCTAATTTTTTGATATTTTGCCTTGAACAGCCTAACAGCTCCCCGCAGCTAGTCAAATCTAATACTCTTTCCGGCGCCTGTTTGATCATAATCATCACCATGAACTGTTTTATGGTAATCAATGGATCGACTTTATCAAAGGAGGTTTGCAGGCGGTTGCCGAGGATAAACAAGCTGGCGAAAATCGCCCGCTGCTGCTTATCACGTCCTGCTTTAAACTGCTCCGTTAAACTTTCAATATTCACCTTATTCCTCCCTTCTAACTAAATGGGTAACTTGTTACTTATATTTTAGCCGATGTTGGTTCTGGAGACTATCGGGCTTTGGTCCTATTTTGAACATCAAAAAAGCCTGATTGAATTGATCGCTGTGATCAACTCAATCAGACTATTTGATGCTATCAGCCCTTTTCCAGATTTCTAGTAAAGCCGATATAGGTTACTAAAAAATAGGCCAAGTAAATGACGGAAAATACCAGTAAGGCAATCCCATAGAATTTCACTGGACTCGCCGGCACGCCAGTATAATACACAAAACGTTCACCAGCAAAAAGTCCGATGGAAAAACTTAAAATGACGGAAACACTTAATGGACAAAGATAGTAAAGTCCGAGCTGCTTCAAAACGACCTTTTCCATTTCCCGCTTGCTCAAGCCTAATTGCTGCAGAATCTGATATCTTATTCGATGTTTGTTGGCGTCGCTTAATTGCTGGACGGCTAAAATCGTCAGCGCCGCACAGAGGAACACAATTCCTAGATAAGCCATCATAAAGCAGACTGAAACCACCACAAAGCTGGCTTGCTTCACTAAGTAATCTTTGACCATCACCGATCCGGAGGTCGTAACAATTTGATTGCTGCCATGACCATAGGCCATAGTATATAGATCTCCCAGCTTATCATTTGTCACATAGCTTTGATTTTGTTTTTCCAGTTTTTCCTGTAGATCCATTGATCCTGTAGTTGCTAAATCAGCAACTAATAAGCGAAAGTAAGGCTTTAGCTGCTTCGCCGTTTCGTCGGGTACCACGATTAAATAATCGGCACCGTTTAATCCGCCTTGCGCGAAGGATTCCATATTTATTTTCCGCAGCTTTAACGTCTGATCCGCAGCCGAAATCCTTAATTCTTTGCCAATATTTTTCCATTGCTTCGTTAGTCTTTCTTTTCCATGCAGAATGTACTGCCCCTTTTTTAACGATGCCTGATCATAGCCCAGCATTTTTCTTAAATGGTTGTAGTCACTTAGGCGCATGTAAGTGTCATAGCCGAAATAGGTGCTGTCTGTCCATCTTTTTTTGATTTTCTTTCCTTTATAGGTACTGTCGACATGATCGTAAAGATAATCATTTATTACAGTTGTCTTATTCTGATAGATAGAATATTGGAAGGACTCTTTTACTTTTGCCTCACTAGCAATCGTTGTCAGCTGCTCATTAAAAGAATCATTGACATTCGGGCTGAATAGAGCGACATCAAAGGGCAAATCTTGTTTCACCTGAGTTCGCTGAAAATCGGCAAACATCATCACGACCATCCAGCTAAGCAGGGCACCCGTGAAAAGCACGGTCAAGGTTCCCATTGTAAAGCGCATTGTTTTGATTTTCGAGGACAGCTGGCGCAAAATAAAGATCGTTTCATTTTTATAGATAATCGGCCTTTTCCGCTGAATAAAACGAATAAAAAAAGCCGATAGTCCATAGTACAAAAGGTAAATCGAAAGAACCAAGATCAAGGAACAAATTATGCCAGTATAAAGCGTCAAGCTTGAAGTCAGTATCAAGTAATTGAAGAAAAGGATGTAAACGACCGATAGAAAAAGGAAGATCCCCTTTCGTGAATTTCGCTCATGAATGATTTTTTCGTTTTGCTGATCCAGCAGAATAAAATCGCGAATCGTCATTTTCTTCATTTTTCGCTTAATCGTACGTAAAGCAAAGAAATAGGCGATCGCCAATACCCCAAAGCTTAACAGAATTGCATAGCCGTTAAAGTCTGGAGAAATTCGATACTCAGCTTCCAAAACAGCATAGAAAATATTCACAAACAATAATTGGAACAAGAAACCCGGAAGAATACCCAAGATCGCGGAAATCAGCCCTAACAGATAATTTTCTCTGCGAAAAAGTCGGATGATCTGTTTCTTTTTCATTCCTAATAATAGATACGTTCCGAATTCTTTGCTGCGCTTTTCCATCATGAAATTGACCATGTATTTCACCAGCCAAATAACGATCCCGATGATAAAAAAAGAGGCTGTTGCAATCAAAACCGTAAAAACTGACATTTCTGAAAAAAGCGAGCGCAGATCCTTTGAAAAAATCATGCCATGAAACGAAACCATCAACGTTGAGATGATCGTCATTGTAACGACATAGATCAGATAATCCTTGAAGGAGCGTTTGGCGTTGCGAGTGATCAAGGTCTTAAACATTGCCCCCACCTCCGCCAAAGACCGACAAGACATCCAGAATACTGTTTAAAAAATCACGGCGGGCGCGATCTCCGCGAATCAGTTCATGGAAAATCTGTCCGTCCTTTAAAAACAAGATGCGCTTGCAATAGCTGGCGGAAAACGCATCGTGGGTCACCATTAAAATCGTTGAATTCAATTTCTCATTCATTGTCACGAAGGTTTCTAACAGTGTTTGAGCGGATTTTGAGTCCAAAGCCCCAGTCGGTTCATCCGCCATAATCACCATGGGTTGATTCGCAATTGCCCGCGCACAGGCACACCGCTGCTTTTGTCCGCCGGATACTTCATAAGGAAATTTGTTTCGGATTTCTTCAATTCCCAGCTGCTTCAGTAATTGATCGACGTGCTCCACGATTTTTTTCTTCGAATGCTCCTGCAGACTCATCGCTAACGTAATGTTCTCTTCAATCGTCAAGGTATCTAACAGGTTAAAGTCTTGAAAAACAAAGCCGATATTTTTCTTGCGAAATTCTGCGACTTGATCTTCATTTAGCGTACTGATATCCGTGCCATCAAAATAAACATGACCCGAAGTTACGGTATCAATAGTCGAAAGCACATTCAACAAGGTACTTTTGCCTGATCCGGAGGCTCCCATGATTCCGGTAAATTCTCCGGCTTCGATCTCAAAATCAACTTGATCCAAGGCCTTTGTAATATTGCCTTTGCTTCCATAATATTTTTCTATTTTTTCGATTTGAATAAATGGCTGCATATTATTTTCTCTCCTATCCATCAAGCTATTTTTAAAGTGAACTAGCTATTAAGAATAGTTTATAAGCTTACGACTAGTTGTTGTATGGTCTTAAGTGACTGAAACATTACAGTTTTGAAAGATAACTATTTACTGGAAAAACCAAATAAATTTCGGTGTAGTCTTTTTCCACTGAGGCTGCCCCGATCGTCAGGTCTAATTTCTTACAAAGCTTCTTGCACAAGTACAAACCAATCCCAGTGGTCTTTTCGCGAGAACGGCCGTTGGTTCCGGTATAGCCCTTTTCAAAAATTTGATTCAATTCATCCGACGGGACACCAATCCCGTTATCTCTGACTGATAGCTTTATCCCGTCTTTTACTTCCTGAACAGAAAAAATGATCTCACCGGCTCCCGGCTTTTTGTACTTAATCGCATTGGCGACGATCTGACTTAAAATAAATTCGATCCATTTGCTGTCGGTTTGGACAAAGGTTGATTCAGTCAACACCGTCACCTTGATCTGATTTTCGATCAAAATATATCTGTACTTATTAATCGTCTCTTTGACGATCGTTTTTAGATCGGTTTCCTTGATGGCATAATCTTTGTAGACTTGATCAGAGCGGGCATAAAATAGCGCCTTATCTACCAATTCATCCATTTCGGTCAAGTAGAGCTCTGACTTACGTTTCAGCTCATTGCTCTCATTATATGCAACCAGCCGCATGCCGGTAATCGGCAGCTTCACCTCATGAATCCAGCCTTCGATAAATTCGCGATACTCCTTTTGCTGATCCTCTAACGTCTGGATTTTTTCAATCACCGACTTATTCGAAAGCCGCAAGATCTGCTGGTAGAGCTTGTCTTCCAGTCGCCAGCTCTTTCCCATAAATTCCTGGATCAAGTAAGGCTTTTCTAAATCAGCCAGCAGGTCAAAAATCTCAGAAAAATATTTTCTTCTACGTCGATAATCAAGCAGCAGCCACAAGCTGAGTATTCCCAGCCAAAAAAGTCCTAAAATACTTATCGCCGCAAAATTGTTGCCGATGACGATTAAATACATACCTGAAAAAAGCATGCCGCTGACATTCAAGAGAATCAATAAACTCTTGTCTTTTAAATAATCTGCAAAGTTCATAGCTTTCTCCGTTTTCTAAATTTTATAGCCGACGCCGCGTTTAGTCTCGATGAAATCAGTCACACCAATTTCCGCTAAACGGCTTCTAATGCGATTCACAGTGACACTCAAACTATTATCATCGATAAAAACATCGTTGTCCCAAAGGTATTCGATCAAGTCTAAACGGGAAACGACTTCACTCTGATGCAGAAACAGATAATGCAGCAATTTGAATTCATTCTTTGACAGCTCCACTGCCTGATTATCGGTCCTGACCTTATAGGCGCGTGTATCCAAACTTACCCCTTTGTACTTTAGCAGTGTCGCGTCCGCCTTTGAATGGCCGCTGCGCTTCAACACTGCCGAGATTCGAGCCAGCAGCACAGAAGGATGGTAAGGTTTTGTGATGTAGTCATCGCCCCCCATCAGCATACTGTTAGTCTCGCTCATGACATCAGTCTCACTCGTCAAAAAAATAATCGGCACATCCAGCGACTGACGAATTGCTCCGCACAGCTCATTGCCATCGCGCCCCGGCAAATGGATATCCATTAAGATCAAATCAGGATTCGCCTGCTTTACTTGCTCCTCCACCGCTGAAAAATCTTCCACCAGTGAAACGTCATATAGCGCGTTTTTCAATAAAATCGCAAGCTCTGATCTTATTTTCGCTTCGTCTTCAATAATCATTATGTTCATCTCATTGACCTCCGAACGTTGCTTCCATCCTTCAATCTTATCATTTCTGGCTCTTAATAAAAGAGAATTTTTTTAGCTGCCAGTATTGAAAGCAGCCATAAAAAGAGCGTTTCATGCTTTTATCGCTGATTATTTGTTTTTTTTACGATTTATAATTTAAATTCGCTCTTAAAACGTGTATAATAAATTCATATAAAAACGTTTTCTTCGCTGTAGGATCAACCTTGATCCCAAGAGAATGTTTATATTGGAGGAAGTTCATTGAAGAATTCAATCATTAATATCGATAAACGTCATAAAGATATTCTGGATATTTTAGAAAAGAAGGAACATCTGACGACTATAGAATTGGCTGAGGCACTGGATGTCTCCCTCAGTACGATTCGCCGTGATTTGCATTTATTAGAAGAAAAAAATGACATCATTCGTAAATTCGGCTATTGCATCTTCAACTACGACAATAAACCCGAAAGCGATCATTCTGGCCCCGTTCGCCTAAAGCAGCTGCTCGCTAAGGAAGCCAGCAAGCACATCCAAAACAACGATACAATCTTTATCAATTCCAGTTCAACTGCCTTAAAAACCATTGACTACCTGCAGGTTGATCATCTGACAATCGTTACCAATAATATGAAGATCAACTATTCTCCGCAAAATGCCAATTATCATTACGTCCTGACCGGCGGAGAAATGCGCTATCCAAAAGAAGCTTTAGTCGGCGATGTTGCGATCAACACGCTATCTGCGGTCAACGCTGATGTCTGTATCGTGGGATGCAGCGGGATCGACCTCGAAAATGGAGTGACTACCAAGCAGATGACTGAGGCAACCATTAATGAGCTGATGGTCAAACGAACCACTAAATGTAAAATCTTAGTCGCAGATCATCGCAAAATCGGCGTAACTTCAAAATTCAAAATGGCCGATATTTCCGCCTTCGATTATTTAATCACCGATCAATTTAGTCCAGAAGAAATCTTACATGAGATCCAAAAGCTGGGAGTAACCGTCGTTCAAGTCACTTAGAGGGGTGTGATTCTTTGGGGAAAACAAAACAAGTCTTATTTTCAACAGATATCATTTTTATCTTTTTATTAACCTATGGGTTATCGATTACGTTGGCCGCCTTTTTTCTCACCAGTCCGGAAAAACTGATTTCTGGTATGGAACAGATCGTGCGCTCGCCAAGTAACTTGATTACCGATTATGTTCACATTGCCGGTGTTGGAGCGGCGTTTCTAAATAGCGGATTGGTAACCTTAAGCAGTCTCTTCCTCCTGCGAAAGCATAAGCATCATTTCTGCTCATTAACCGTTTCCGTGATTATGATGCTCTCCGGCTTTTCATTTTTTGGGAAGAATATCGTCAACTCCGCCCCGATCATTTTAGGCTGTTTGATCTATTTGCGAATCCATCACTCTGGCAGACAGGATCTGCTGGTTATGGGTTTGTTGAGTACCTGCCTATCGCCGATCGTCAGCACGATTTATTGTGCGCCGGATCATTCCGCTATTTCTAATAAATTTATCGCGTTAGTCGCCGGACTTTTAATCGGCTACACGATTTTACCCATCTTCGAATTTTTGAAAGTCCATACAAAAGAATTGAACCTTTACAACATGGGCTTTTCCGCTGGTTTCATTGGTGTGATTGGAAACTTGACTACCCGAAATATTTTAGCAATAAAAATCGTGCCCCATGACCTTTCCTTTGAACACCACCACGCGTTACTGATCTTTCTTGCTGCTCTGTTCACGCTGCCCTTTCTCGTATTTCTTTATTTCTATAAAAAGAACATTGATCGTTCGAAGCATCTGTTCTTAGATTTGAAAAAAATCGCCCGCTTTTCCTTATATGGCTACCTTGCCGTGATTTTTACTCTGCTGTTGAAGGTTCCTCTAAGCGGAATTTTGGTTGGAGCTATTCTGACCTTCGCTGGTTTTAGTATGTATAATTTTAAATTTCGCTATTTCTTTTTCCCTGCCTTGGGAGTTTTCTTGACTGCCCTGCTGCTATACCGCGATGCTGCTACTACCAATAATATCGTCATCATCCTGTTTGCCAGTACCCTTTCACCAATGACTCGCAAGTATGGACTGGTGACCGGCACACTATCTGGGGCCCTATTCTCCCTGATTACTCGAAACACACAGTATCTAACTGCGGGAATCAATTTGTACAATTGCGGCTTTGCCGGCGGAATCACTGTTCTGCTGATGGATTTCGTCCGTGTTTCGTTTTATCGAAACACCAAGATCAAAGCGTATTGTCAAAGCGCTCATTTGCAAATCATCCAGTTTGAAAAAGACCTGCTGGCAAGATTCCAAGTATTCACCCAATCATTTCTATTCAAGATCACAACGATGAAGGACAATCAATCATAAAATTTTACGGCAAAAGACCTGCTCAAAAAAATGAACAGGTCTTTTGCTTTGGTTTTTAGTTTAAAAATGGTCACAACAAATAGACCTGACTACATTTGATCAAAATTTCCGGACCAAGCCAGTATCGCTTTTTTTATTTTGTTGAGATCAGTAACAAATGCCTGCAAAATTGGCCGATTGGCTGTTTGAAAACATGTTTGATTTGAAAACAGCGTTTAAGAAAAAGATGTATTTCTACGTTTTCGTATGATCGTCGTACATGACGAACTGCTGTTGATAAAAAGACACAGATCGATAAGTGGGCAGACAAATTTTATTTCTTCTTTTTCTTCAATAATTTGTTTTTCTTTCTTTCGAGCCTGCGATCTTCCCGTTCTTTTTCTATTCGTTCAGTCGTTTTGCCATAGCGCAGGTAGGCGGTGTCTGGTTTTTTAGGGATTGCGGAGGGTTTCTTTGCATTCGGTTTTTGCTTCGAGGCGGCAGTTGCAGGTGTTGGCGTTACGTTGGTTTTGTCTTGTGGTGTTACGGTTTGCTTCGGTAATAATTCAGTTTCATTAGCAAACTGGTTCGCGTTTTCGGATTTCTTTGGTGATTTTTTAGCATTCGTAACATTAGAAGCTTTTTTGTCCGACGATTCTTGAGCAGACTCCTCCACTTCCTCCAAACGAGTATCATAAGCGGTTGTGATGATTTTCCCCGAGCCTTCGTAATTGATAAATTTGACGAATTTCCGGACACCGTTTGTTTCGAAAATCGTCAAGGTCGTCAAAATTTGCAAAAGCTTCGTGACCACAGACGCAGCTTTGTTAGGATCAACTTCCCGAATCGTCAATTTGTGGCGTTTGCCATTCATATCTTCAAAGAAGGACTCCACAATATAAGCATGATTTTCCTGACGAATATCCAGCGTGCCTTCTTTTACTAAATATTCCTTATACCCACGAGCCTCTTTGGTGCAAGCCAAATAATCCGCTTCATTACGAAACAGACGCTTGATGATCGTTTTCCATTCACTTTTTTCGCAATACTTCTCAAAATAAGGAGCATAACGGCGCAGCGTATCATTAGGCTCTGACGTTAAGAACAGCTCACGAATTAATGCTTGGAGCGTCTCCGAAATCACACGCGAACACAGGGCGCTCCGCACAAAAACCGCCACAAGATACTCAATGACCTCTGAAACATTTTGGCTTTGTTCAAAGCGTTTAAGAATTCTTCCCTCAAGATTTTCCCATTTCATCAAAAAGAGCTGTCTTTGACCTAATTTTGCTACATCCATTTTTCATACCCCCAACTTATTATTAAATAGTAATCGTTTTCATTTTATAGAAATATGATAGCGATAAATAACAGTTTTGTAAATAGCAAACAGAAAAACCTTTTTCCTTTATAAAAAACAAAAGAAAAGGGTTTAATTGATACAAAGCCTTTAAATCCACTGAAAGAACAATATAAAACGCCTGCACTTCTTCTTAATAATTAGCATTCAATAACAAATATCAGAGATATCGATTACTTGAACGTCAAAAATTTTTTCTCGTTTCAAGAAAATTTACTAGTTTTACTAGTAAAAAGACTTCTTTGTAACAAAGAATCACTCTGTTCTTTTGTTAATAATTCATTTTGAATGATAAAAATTAAAAAAGTAATTTCAAAAATCTGAAAAACGACTTTCTAAATCACTATTTTTTATTGTAAAATTAGTGCTAGAATAGATTTAACAGAGAACCACAGAAGGAGGACAATATGAGAGGAACCGTTTCAAATGATCAACGTGTTTATTACTATGAATCGCCCTTCTTGATGCAAGGTGAAAATGGCTTGTCACTTAGCCAGCTGCGAGCACAATTCATTAAAAAGTTCTTGAATAATCCACGAGCCAAATACGTTACCGAAAATTACGCTCTTGAAAAGGATCAACGAAGAATCAATATTTGGCGCAAGGATGGCAAAATTCTTTCAGAAGATGAGCTGCTTCGGATCGATATGATCGTTCCGCAAATTTTTGAGACGAATTAATTTTTTAGAATAGAGAGTTTACGACAAAAAAACTATTACACTAGGTTGCGGCCGAATGTAATAGTTTTTTTGATTGAAGTGCTAAGATTAGTTTTCCTTTTTCAGCAGTGCTAAAAATTGATCGCCGTAATTGTCGAGTTTACTTTTTCCGACACCTTTGATCTGCAGGAATTCTAATGGACTTTGCGGCTGCTTTTCTGCTAATTCGGTCAAGGTTTTATCTGAGAAGATGACATATGGCGGCAGATTTTTCTCTTGCGCCAATTGCGAGCGTAAACTCCGCATTTCTTCAAACAGCTCATTATCCGCAACTAATTGTCTCACCGGTGCCTGCTTACGATAGACTTCCTGCTCGCCTTTAAGAACTAAAACGCCCTGTTGAGAAACCGACAACACAGGATATTGCCCCTCTGAAGGGATCAAATAGCGCTCCGCCGTGAGATAATCAATCAAACCGGAAACCTCTTTTTGCGAATGCTCCTTCATTAGTCCATAGGTTGGCAGCTGATTAAACTTCCATTGATTGATTTTTTGATCATTTGATCCAGTCAAAACCTTAGCGACCAGCGCCTTGCCAAATTTTTCTCCCATGCGCTTCACGCAAGACAAGACCTTCTGCGTATCTGTTGTAATATTGACCTGCTCGCGCTCGTCTAAACAGTTGCTACATCTTCCGCAGTCCGGCTGGTCCTCGCCAAAGTATTTCAAAATATAGCGTTGCAAGCACATTTGTGTATGGGCATACTGATTCATTTCCCGCAATTTGGTGTATTCATTTTGCTGATACGTCGCCTCTGATTGAGACTGCTCAATGAAATACTGCTGGATCTGAATATCTTGAGGCGCATAGAGCAATACCGCCTCACTTGGTAACCCATCGCGTCCAGCCCGCCCCGCCTCTTGATAGTAGGATTCCAGATTTCCCGGGATTTGCGCGTGAATCACAAAGCGCACATTGCTTTTGTTGATCCCCATCCCAAAGGCATTTGTCGCCACCATCACTTCGATGCGATCAAACAGAAAATCCTCTTGATTCTGCAATCGCTCGGCATCCGCTAAGCCGCCATGATATTTCCCGACAGCGAAGTCATGATGCTTCAGCAGATGATACAAACGTTCAACCTCTTTACGGGTTGACGCATAAATGATCCCAGATTGTCCGCGATTTAGCTTCAAATATTCTAATAGATAAATATCCTTCTGTTCCTTAATAACCTGAAAAGCTAAATTTTCTCTGGCAAAACCTGTTTTGATCTCGTTTTCCTTTGAAATATGCAGCAAATTCGAGATATCATCGGCTACCTCTGGTGTAGCCGTTGCAGTCAAGGCAATGATCGTTGGCTGCTGGTTGAAATTCTCAATCGTCTCCGCTAGTTTCAGATAGCTGGGGCGGAAATCATGCCCCCACTGAGAAATACAGTGCGCCTCATCAACAGCCATCAGTTCAATCGGAACATAATGCAGCATTTCACGAAAATCCGCAGACTCCAAACGTTCCGGCGCCACATACAGCAGCTTGATCTCGCCGCGTGCAGCTTGTCTAAGGCGCTCATTCATCTCCAAATTAGATAATGTACTGTTGATAAAGGCAGCTGGAATTCCTAATTCATTCAGACTGTCTACCTGGTCTTTCATCAAAGAGATCAATGGCGAAACAACTAGGGTCAACCCTTCAAGAACGAGTGCCGGCAATTGATAACAAATCGATTTTCCGCCGCCGGTTGGCATAATCCCTAAGACATTTTGCTTTTGCAGAACCCGTTGAATGATCTCTTCCTGTCCACTCCGAAACTGCGTATAGCCAAATTTCTCTGCTAATAATTCTTTTAATCGTTCCATACTTGCGCCCTTTCTTTATCTATAAATTCTTGAAGAATGGTTAATCACTTTTAATTGAAGCCCATTTCCTATCAGGGCGCCATAAAAATGAGGCGGGATAAACTCATCCAACGCCTCAAGAGTAATTCTGTACAATTAGCTTCCTCAAGATATCTTTTCTATCAATAAAGACAAGTATAGTTAACTCCTTGTTAGTTATCAATCAGTTTTGTACTCATTTAGTCGATTTTTAAATTAGGATTGAGGAAACTCGTGAGAAGTCCTGCTTGGAACAGCGAAATACAGTTTTTACACCTTTCATTTCCTCTGACACAACTGTGTCATTCTTGCTGAGGAATAATACTTATCTATCAATCCCGCGGTCAGAGCCTTCGATACACTACTATTCTTAACTTACACTTCCCTATTGTTTGCTCAAAAATTTTAAACTCTTAACAAATTGGAAAAAGCGAACCGCAACTGTCGGGTCCGCTTTTATTCCTATATTAAAATATTTTTTAACTTACCTTTTTATTTTTGGTTGCTAGCAGCAAACTGATGGCTAGCAATAAAACTGCTAAACCAAAAGCGATTGATAAAATAGACTGCTTTTCTCCCGTCATAGGCAATTGTTTGTTTTTGCTGGAGCTGATAACTTGAGAATTATTGTTTGAATTATTGGAGCCTGCAGGAAGAACGCCTTTTTTGGGTTCTGTCGTACTGGTTGTGGTTGTACTTGTCGTAGTTGTGCTCGTTCCGGTCGTACTGCTTCCTGTTGTACTTGTACTGGTCGTGGTCGTTCCGGTCGTCGTACTGCTTCCTGTTGTACTTGTACTGGTCGTGGTCGTTCCGGTCGTCGTACTGCTTCCTGTTGTGCTCGTGCTAGTGGTGCTTGGTTCTGTCGTACTGGGTTCAGTGAAAAGGTCAGTTAAGATAAACTGATTATTCGTTGCATTTTTTCCGGCCTCTTGCACTTCATTAAACGGTGTATTCCAGTTTGTTTTAGATTCCGCCAGGGTGTACTTGCCTGATTTTTGAGCAATATCAGTCAATCTTCCCACATCCACTGACAAATCCTCTGTGGCCGCTGGTGTATTATTTTGAACAATCCATCCTGAATAATTTTTTGAATTAACTCGAATACTCAATTTATTCTTCGTATCAGAAACAGTAAAATCCTTCCCATCATTACTTGAAAAAAGGAACTTGCCTTCTGAATCAGTCAATGTACTAGCAACTACTTTTTCCCCTGTCTCTGTATGCTCAATTAGATCGACTGGTATCCCTTTTATCGCAGTTGATTTTTCCCAACTAGGAGAATCAGTAGTTGAAAGAAGCTTTTGATAGTTGACTTGACCATCGATCGCTGGTCGAATGACAAAAATATTCTGACGATTATTTGTCGGGGGATCATTAGGAAATTGTGAATCCAACCAACTATCCAACCCAGCTTGTCCCGTTAGCTGCTCCTGTGTCAATGTTTGTAAGTTCACATTTACAGTACAATTTGAGCTTACTTCATAGGTATCGGGGATTGAAGCCTTTGGATCTATCTTCACCATTTCAATTCGATAACCTACAAACTTTCCCGGTACTTGATATGCGCCATCCTTTGCGATCAAGGAATTGGTTACATCGGTAAAGTCAGTCCCATTTTGCGTTGTAAAGAAATGAAAGCTGATCCCATGATCAGAAAAATCTTGGATCGTCGCCATCGTTTTATTATACTTCAGGTTCATTATAAATGAATCAGCGGCTATTTCTTGTGCACCAGCTTGCTCTTGAGGAATTATAGTAGTCCAAGCAGCTTTAGGGTCAAAACTAAAAAAGTTTCTAGCTAGATTCAATGAATACCTGTTTATTTTACTTGTTTCAGAATTCGGAAAATATAGGACGTGCCCCCATTCGGAATTTGTTTCTGGATCAGAAATCTCAGCTCCTTGAGTGCTTGATAAAGCATGCACAGCGGTTATCGGAAATAACAAAATAATTCCAACAACGATTGATAATAACACATTTCTAATTACTAATTTATTCATTTCTCCACTCCTTGTTTATACTGTTTAAAAACACAAAAGCAAATTTAATTCTATTAAAAATAAATATTTTAAGAACAACCGACTCGATAAAGAAAAAAAGTGTCATATATTCCATAAATGATTCAATCGTAAATTAAACTTGATGCCTTTCTCTTTCATCACCGAATGTAATCTACCCTTTTTACTATTTATCATTTAATAATTATTATTTACTTATTTTTAAATTATATTTTCATTTCCCTAGTAATTCAAGTCTTTTCTTCAAAAAAGCATATTTATTTATGAGTGGTAGAGGAGAATATGCTGATAAATGAAAAAAACAAGCCTTAGAAAAACTGCTGAAACCTATATAAAAGATTGGGCAAAAGCAGCTCTGTCTTCCGTACAGAAATTATGCTTCATTGGAACTGTTCAAGTAAGAGCTGATGATGGGACAGGCATAATCCTTAATTAAATAGCCGCTTCCCCACACCGTATCAATAATTGAAGTTTGAGAACTAATCGTAGCCAGCTTCATTTTGATTTGACTCATCAAGTAAGATAGCTGATTCTTAGTTGATGGTGTGCTTTCTCCCCATATTTTTTTACAAAAAGTTTCTCTAGAAACTGCTTCATTGGGATGCTCTATCATTAAGGCAAGAACTTTCTTTTCGTTCATCGAGAATTTTATCGAGCGAACTCGTAGTGGATTGATCATGAGAATCTCTTTGGGTTCAGAAGGATCATTCGTTTTCAGCAGCACATCATCAAGCGTTTCCCTAAGCTCTTCCATACTGCAGCTGTTAACCAACCAGGCATGTACCCCGCTCTGCTTCCATTTTTCTTTTTCTTCAGCTTTTGGTAGAGATTCAACTAAGCGAACGGTTGGTATATCGTATTTTTTTAAATAGAGCAAAATTTGCAGCAGCTCAAGTTTCCCTATTGTTTCGCTGATAATCGCCGTTGAGAATAACTGTAACCAATCAGGCTGCTCATCTTTATTATTCAAGCGATCCAATAGTTTTGACGAGCTGATAATTTCTTTGTTCAATTTTTGAACTTGTTGCTGAATTGACATATCGAATAAGATATTTTTTGTCAAAAGTAAAATTGGCTTCATATTTTCCCTCCTATGCCCTAGTGTCGTTCACTAAACTCTTTTGCTCCTGATGATAGCGTCTCTAAATTGATAAGAAGGTTTTTCTTCATACTTAAAAAGGCGGCGTATTTCGTCCGCCTTATATACTGTTTAGTTCTTTAGCAATACTCATCATGCTTTGCTTTTATTGGCTTTTTTAAACTTCCAAAATATCAGCAGGAGAATAACTATCACGATCAAAATTATAATTAAAATTTTCATATTCAAAGGATCTGTTTTATCGATAACTACTTCGTTCACTTCATTGGCCTCTTTAGAGGTGATGGTAAAACGCTTATCAAACACCCATTGATTGTTCTTTTTATCATTAATCGTCAACTTCATTCGATAGTCACCGGGAACCAGCTTTTCTCCATCCCAATCAATCGCAAATTTATACAAAGAGTTTGGCGCCATCTGCAGTTCTTTATAGGATTTCGTTTTGACTCTTTTCCCGCTTTTGTCATCTTTTATTTCAACTTTATAGTCTAATTTTCCATAAGATTCCATTTGAGGGTTCAAAAGCTCTACAACGACACTTGTTTTTCCAAATGATACTGCTGGTGTGATCTTCTTCAATTGAATCTCACGTTTTAGTTCATCATCCTGCTCGTTCAATCTAAGTCCAAGAATATAGCCATATTGGTTGGAGATTCCTGTTTGCTCTTCCGATACTTTTGTTACTTTTATTCCTGCCAAGATTTCTCCTTTAAAGGCTTCAGCCGGCATCGAGATTTGAATAGGGATCTTTTTATTACTTTGCTTTGGAACGGTAACTTCTTTCGTACAGCTTGCGATCTTGCCTATCTTAAATTTATCTTTCAGGTTATAGGTTTTATTGTCCTCTGAGTAGTCAATAAACCCCTGATTATTCGTATATGCTTGATTCAATTCAATTTTAAATCTCAAGTCTTTTGACGATGTATTTGCTACGACAAATTCGACTGTTTGCTTCTGTCCAGGAGTCATACGTAAGTTAAAAAAGGAATCCTTGTCGCCAATTTGATTTTCTGGCAGAACAGCATAAATATGGTATCCAACATCGTTTTGAGCGGAATCACTTGTTTCTTCCGCATGAGCGTGAGGTGCGACTATAACGGATAGAAAACCAATAAAAAGCAGTGATAAAACGGACGTAACTGTTTTTTGTTTCATTGATATACCTACTTTAAAATTAGAATATAAAGAAAAGCTGCGAAACATCGCAGCTTATTGCAACTTTATTTTGCGTCAGGAGTATTGTATAGCTGATAAGAAATTGTGCCGTTTAGCTTATCGTTTGCTTTAAGTTCGCGGTTTGTATCAGTAAATTTGATATCCACACTTGTTACAGCAGTTTTAATTAAACCAGTATTGTTATCCGCTGTTTTATCAGTCGCAGCTTTTGCGACAATCCCGGTTGCTCCAGTCCCTACAAGTTCCGTATCATTAATCTTGAAATTATTTACAGGCAGCTTAGACGTTTTTCCCTCTAATGCCAGGTTATTATCTGTTACTTGGGCTTTTACTGACCAGTCACGCTGAATTCTGTCATTGAAGACATCGATTGAATCATCCAGCGTTGCACTTGTTTCAACTTGTTGTCCTTGCAATTTCGTTGAAAAGTCATAGGCTGCAGGAACTTTTTCCAACGTTAAGTATTTTTGATCTGGATCTGTTGGATCAAGAGGATCAGTACTATCATCATTATCCTTGATCTCAATACTTGCTGGTGTTTCCTTCGTTTGATTTACCACCTCGTCTGCACTCGCAACCGAACTAAACGTTAATCCTAATAGAATCGTACTCACAACTGAAATCCATACCTTTTTTTTCATTTTTTACACTCTCCATTTTCTAAATTTTGTGTTTCATTTAATGTGCGTACCTCAATATGTTGGTGCACGTACATTTATAGAACCGTCAATCAAAATATTGACATAAGCAAGCCTGCTTTTCTTATCTAGAATCCATAGATTGAAATTCCCAAACATTTTTTCTCCTTTCTATTTCTCCGACTTTTATATTGCCCATAACCTTGTGCTTTACTCCTTAAAATCAGCTCTCATCTTATATCTCCTGTTTACAATGATGAGTATTGCGAGAACCATCGCTATTCCGATAAAAGCTAGCGGCGATTTCTGTTCACCTGTTTGTGGAAAGCGCTTCGCTTCCTCGACATTCTTGATAGTTTGATCGTTTCCATCTGAAGGATTTTTTTTATCTGTTTTTTGGTCACTATCAACTGTCTTAGCCTCATCAATTTTAATGATTATCTTTGAATGATTAGACCCCTCCGCTGCATGTCCACTGGTTCCAACGCAAAGCGTTAAGATCAGCATCGTAAAAAGAATTACACTTAACAACTTTTTGATCATATTGGTTTCCCCTTAAATTATTCTGGTTCATATGTTTGGTTTAGCGTCCACTGTATTTTGATTGCAGCATCATATTTTCCGATTGAAAGATACTTATCACTTTTTAATAGCACTCCCGCGTCATTGCCTAAATGCATTTGACTTGCGAACCCATTTTGAGTAGAAGCTGGTCTGTCCATAACTTTGAGTCCTGTTGAGGGAGCTGATTCCGGGATTGAAGTGCTTTTTCCTGCGCTGTCTTTCCAGATCATATCTACATCAGAAAGCGGGGAAGAGCCAGCTGGTTTATCAATCGAAACTGATACATACCAGTCGTTTGCAGGTGTCTCCCGACTGTCTAATACTTCTAGGTCAAGGTTGTTTCCCTCGTCCCTGTTCATGACACCTTTTGTTTCTCCGATTGTCCTATTTGTCCAATCCAATGTAGTTGGGACCTTAGATAGTTGAACTGAGCCCTGGACATTTAAAACAAACGAAAGCTGATTTGGAGCATTCGTCGAGCCATCCTCTGTGAGCTGTAAAACGAACGTGTTGCTTCCATACTTTATTAGTGAAGTCGGAATCGTCATAGTTTTTTCCTTAGTATCTGTTGTGGCTGCTCCATTATTAAGCGTCCCCTGTTCAATAATTCCGTCTGACTTTAATAACATATAGTTCAATGTCGAATTAGCTGTTCCTCCGCTGTAATAAAATGGCAGAGCATATCCTTCCTCACTGAGTGCGGATCGATCGATTGTTTTTTCCAACGTTGTTAATTCTTCTTTATTCGACCAGGATACTTTCAAAGGGGGACTTATATTTTTAAGCCAGAAATAAGTGGGGCTTCCTGTTAA
Organism: Enterococcus hulanensis; assembly: GCF_005405485.1. Classification (GTDB taxonomy): domain Bacteria; phylum Bacillota; class Bacilli; order Lactobacillales; family Enterococcaceae; genus Enterococcus_A; species Enterococcus_A hulanensis. The sequence goes on from NZ_BJED01000007.1 coordinate 207,069, forward strand.
GTAGTCATACGATCCAGCCGTAGGATTAATCGTTATCAAACTAGCTGAAAATGAATCCTTTATATCGGAAGAAATATCGACTTTGGACTTTATCGTCGATTCAATCTCAACCACGTCCCCTTGTTTCATTTCCTTTGGAATGTATAAACTAAATCTCCCATTGGCATTCGTTGTTGGGATAAAAGAGCCGATACTTTCACCATTCACCTTGACTATGGATTCTTTAAGTGTGCTCATATCAACTTGATCAGGGCTTACCTCTCCTTCGTACAAAAGATAGGGACTTGTATAGTCCAATTGTTTCACTGTCGCTACTGTTTCAAATCGAACAGAATCCCCTTTTTTCGCATATTTCTGTTTACTATCATCCTCTTCACTCACACTTATGTTTTGTCCGGCAGAATCGTAAATTTGATTCTTCGCTTCATAATCTAACGGAACAGGAACATCCGCAAAGACCATTTTTACCGCACCTTCGCTTGCTCCGTTGGCTGCCGTAAATCCCCAGTAAGCTTTAGAATCGTTAGCACTAAGTTTTAATTCAGAGGAAAGATCACTCCAAGGAACACTTGTGGCAATTGTTTGATTACCTGTAACTGGATTTCTTAAATAATACTGGAAAGTTTTAGTAGGGAAATCAAAACTAAAATTAAACTCATACCAAGTTCCATCCTGAACATTTGATCCGATAGATTGGTTCAAATACCTCAAGCCAGAATGAATCGTTTTCGCTGCTCTGCCCGAACCGATCAGGGGAAACCAATCCGTTTCGTCACTAATTACGCCTAAGACGCTTTTAGAGATTGGACCATAGGTTTTATCCCGATTACCAGGAAAAGCATACGCCATGTGAGGGCTAACGTTTTCTCGTGGAAGCTGACTTGGAGTAACATCATAAGAATAAGGAAAACGCTGGTTCCCATTTGTATACATATCAAACTCAACCGTAAATGAGCTGCCGATTGCGTCCGCATTCGGGTATTTTCGAACACCGCCGCTCACAGTAGTGGCGCTGCTGGAACCATAAGCCCCTAAATTTTGCCCATCCTTTCCTTGATCCCTTGCTTTTGTCAGAGCCTGCGTTTTTTGCGGATCATTATGAATAGTAAAGGTAAATCCGTCAGCTTGCGCGGTTCCGAAATTAACATACATCCTGCCTTTAAAGGACTTTGAAAAATCCAAACGATTATTCTCTAATGACCACATAGCTACCCAATTGTTTTTCCCTTGAACGGTTATTTCATGGTACGGCATTCCGTTATTAATCGTTCCACTAGGCATGATCGGCTTAACACTAAAACCTGTTCCGCCAACTGGACTGTCAAATAAACCATTAATCAACTGACCGCCCTCCGGTATTTCTGGACTTCCCTTACCAAGGTCGTCGGCTCTTGGTTTCATTGCTTCGTTTGACGGATTGTCTTGAGGGATTTCGTCAGTCGAGTGGTCACCAGAAGACGAAGTGGTTTGTTCAGTTGATTGTTCTTCGGTGGTCTTACTTGATTGCTCCCTTTGCAAATCATTCGTTTGTGCAACTTCTTCTGTAGAAGGAATCGTGTTGGATGAATCTAGCTGAAATTTTTTTCCATCCTTCAAATACGAAATATACTCCACACAATTTGAAGTGACTTCTTCGTCAAATTTCAGTGTCAGAGCTTTTTGTGCAGCTAGGTCTAATTGATCCATTTCATTTCCCTTATCCGCTAATTTCTCCTTCGCCTCTGCTGTCAAACCGACCTGTATCCTGCTGATCTCATCATCAGCTTTTAGTAATTTAACTACCTGTGATGTAGAGCTCTCCTCTTCCACCATGACTTGGATATCATCATTTCTTAGCTCATACTTAATATTTTCCGCATAAATCGTTTTTTGCGGAAAAATAAAACCAACAGTTGCTACTGAAGCGAAAAAAAAGATTGCTAACAGTTTCCTCACATAAAATCCCCCTTACCTCTGATCATTGACCATTTATTGAAATCATGATTCTTTTTCCCTTTTTAACTCCCTGCCAACCTCAAACAGAATAGAAATAATTTACACGTTTATGATAATTCATTGATTTAACGGGCGGGGACAGATTATTTTATGAAATTCGAAAAAAAAATACCTATCAATCTTTATATTGAGTTGCTTAATCTATTAGGGACCACCCATTAATTACTTATAGCATTTGATTTACTTATGATTTCAACAAAGCCAGATAGACTGACCAATATTAAGACTTTTTTTCAAATATTTTTTACAAATTAATTTTCGAAACTTATTAAATATGATATGTTGGTGAATGTTCTGTGCCATTTGTGTCATATTTTTAACACCTACCTCAAGTGAAAAATCTTTCGACAAATAGATTGATCTTTGACAAGAATAGACTTTAGGAATTTTGAGCTAAAAAATATGAATCAACTTTATAAAGGATTGGAAGCTATGTTAAGGAATAAACTAGAGGAATTTTTAGATGTTTTGTACGAATTTGATACAAAGAAAAAGCTCGTGATATTAAAGATTTTAGAGCAAAATAATTCATGGACATCCCTGAGCGAATTGACACTAGCATCGGGCTATTCAAAAATTACCGTTCTAAAATATTTAACACAAATCAAAAATGAAGCTGAAGACGAGGCTTCATTTTCTCTTCTGACGGATGAACAGAATGGCTGCTATCTGAAAATAAAGGACCCTTTTGATTTTGGACAGTATTATCGCGGGTTGATTTTTGAAATGTGGCCTACCCAATTGATAAATGACCTGATCACAAGTAATTCAATAAATAAAATCCAGTTTATTGCCAAACATTTTATTAGTGAATCTGCTTTTAAAAGTAAAATAAAGCAGATCAAAGTCATCCTATCTTTTTTCAGTTTGAAACTATATGTACACAATGGCATTTATTATTTAAGAGGAAATGAGGCCAATATTCGAAGGCTTGCCACCGAATTCTATTGGGAATTCTTTAAAGGCGCCGCTTGGCCATTTAAGATTGTTGATGAAACTCTCATCATAGAAAAAGTGAATAGTATTGAAGAAAAAGCAGCGATTCCCTTCTCACTAATGGATCGAAGAAAGCTGCATTATCAGCTTGCCATCCAAGAATTACGTTACAAAAAAGGATTTTGCTTTAGCTTAAATTCCCTACTCTCAGATTTTCTTCCTGTCTTAAACGAGCTTCGCTGGGATTTAGAATCGCCGATAAAACTCTTTCCTAGTCGAGAGGAACAATGCTATTTCTATTTTTGGTTATCGACAGAGTCAAAGTATTTTGACTACTTTGATGTATCGCTGAATGCCGAAGCATTTACACTCTTAAAAAAGGCACACTTAATAACAGTTATCACTAAAAGCATCAACTATATGGATAATGAAATATCCTCTCTTTCTACTGAAAAAAAAGAGTTCCTAACGAGTCAACTGCTAAGTACCTATATGAACATCATACTTTTTGAGAATATCCACTCGATTAACGCAAATGAACTAGATTATAACGAGTCTGATACTTTAAAGACCCACCTCGCTGCGTTGATGACTATTATTGATCAAGAAATTAAACTCACGATTGATACAAAAAAGTTTTTATATTACCGATATAGAAATATCTTATTATCAACATACACCCTTTCAATATTTGAAAAAGAACTAATTGTATCTTTTTGTACCGACTTGGAACCTCTGATTGAGAGGAAACTGCTGAACATTTTGAACCTGTACTTTCAGGATATATCTAATGTGACCTTCATCTCTGGAGTGAGATTTGCTGAAAAAAATATCGATTTAGTCGTACATACAGGCTTATCCTCTGAAGAAGTCTTAAAGCATAACGTTCGTCATAGCTTATACCTCGATACTAGATATCTTTATAATCCCAACTTATCAAATCTGCTAAATATACTATCAAAGCAAATAGACCTCATAAGAAACACACACTGATTGATCAGTTCGTTGAGAGTAACGTAAACTTGATTTACTTGAATAATTTAGACAGCCTCCGTAATCGCTATAAAAATACATACAATCAAGTTTCTAACTGTTTCAAATCAGTAAAATAAAAAAGGATCAAAATCACCGGCGTGATTTTGATCCTTTTTTTTTAATTCTATGACTGTTATCTCAGTCTTTTTTTCAATTTAATTAAACACCACAATCAGAAAAATTTGATTGATAATCAGTATGGTCCGCTGCTGGAATCAGTAACGACATGACGATATAGAGAATGATAGGTGCGCCAATGAATGTAAGACTAGCGAACACATAGAGAATACGAGCAACCGTAGGATCAATCCCGAAATACTCCGCAATACCAGCTAACGTCCCTGTAAATACCCGATCATTTTGTGATTTTGTCAACATTTTTTTCATTTTGATTCTTTCCCTTTTCCTAAATTGCTTATTCAAGTTTGATTTAGTAAGAACTCGACAACTTGTTGAACTCCTGCTTTTTCCACTCGCGATGTGTTTTTATCTTATGTCTATATTATGCAAGAGGTTTGAATTTTAGTCATAGGGCCGAAGGTGGATTTTCGTGGTAGTCATTTAGTCTGAGTTTTTCTAAGCCGCTCTTCTTGATTCGAACACTTCTTCATCTAAGCAACTATTCCATAAAAAAGACACCTCCTATTGAGATGTCTTAATCACATATTACTCATATTGCTTTTCAATAAATTGATTCGATTTTATCAACTTTATTTCTTTTTCGGTTCGTCTTCGTCCATTTTCGATGAATTTCCCTGACAATATATCCCTGCTACCGATTTTTTTTCTTTTTGGTCCATTAATTCTACGCCATGATAAGGATCTTTATCCAAATTAGACTTTTTTAATCAGCATCCCATTTGGACTGGAACCGTCGGCTGAAATCATCTGGAAAAATCATGATCTCCGCACATATAAAGAAATGGTGCTTGACCTCCTTGATAATCCTTTGCTATTTCTGCCAATTCGTTTTTATCTGCTCCTGGTGAGGAGATGGTTGCGGCAAAAACGTAGGGAGATAATTCGAGAAATCAAGAGTTGTCCTTCCCCATGCTTGACTGATATTATCAATTATCGCCAAGTTTCAGCTACTTCATTCCAATGTGGAAAATTTGTCCCATCTCCTACATATCGACTTTATTTTACAAATCTTAGCCGTTTTTCTATGAGGATTTTGGTCAGCCGCTGAACATTCCTCCGCGATTGATTTATTCTTCAAATCGATAGCACCATTACTACAAAAATAGGACCTTAAAAAAGGCCCCATTCGTTAAAAACTGTTCGTTTATTTTCCGCTGTTCAGCTGTGCCTTCAGCATTTGCTGAATCCTAACTAATTCTTCTGAGGAAAGGCGCTGATATGAAATTTCGTCCTGCATGAACCCTTCTCCTTTAGCCTGTTCAGATTCTATTTTATTAAAGGCCCCGCGGTATTTTCTAGTCAAGAGTTTCAAATCACTGAAATGAACATCGGTCTTGATATTGCTGCCTAAGCTCGTTAAAATTTCTTGATAGCTGGTTAGACCTTTAAAGCTGATCGCATTCTTCAGTATCCCCGCAATCAGTTGGCGTTGGCGTGCTTGTCTACCATAATCCCCTTCTGGATCATCGTAACGCATGCGAACATATTTTAGCGCGTTGCTTCCATCTAATTTTTGAGAGCCTTTGGGAAATTCTGTTTCTTCATATGTAAATGCAAAAGAGTTGGATACCTCAACTTCTCCAACAGCATCAACAAGTGATTCGATTCCCTGCATATTGATCGTCACATAATAATTGATAGGAATATCTAATAGCTTTTCAACCGTAGCAACCGTCATAGGTGTACCTCCAAAGGCATACGCATGATTGATTTTATCCATCGTTCCGTGTCCTACAATCTCAGCATACGTATCTCGGGGCAAACTGACCAATACTGTTTTTTTTGTTTTGGGGTTCACAGTGGCTACCATGATTGTATCAGAACGACCTTGCTCCGAACGCCCCAATGCTCCGGTATCAACACCGAGTAATAAAACACTAAAAGGCTCCTGCTGTTTTAAATCAATATCTTTTAGTCGCTGTGCTCTTGCAATCGGCTCGAAGGCATTTTCAGTGGTGCTCTTTACATCGTAAAATACCTTAGCAGCGACAGCTGTGAGCAAAAGAATCAAGACCAATAAGATGCTTAACAGAACGATCAGGATTTTTTTCAGCTGCTTTTTTCGATTAGGATCTCTTCTCCGCTTCGTTCCCATTTATTCACTCCATCGCTTTTTTCAGTTTCTTTTGCCCTTCTGGATCGGCATTAAAGGCCTGTGCTAGAATATCGGCGATCCGTTCGCTTGCATGACCATCTCCATAAGGATTCACCGCTGAAGCCATTTCTTGATAGTCCTCTGTCGATTCCAACAACTTCTTGGCCTCTTGAAAAACGATTTCCTTTTTGGTTCCCACTAATTTTAGTGTTCCTGCTTGGATACCTTCCGGACGTTCTGTTGTATCACGCAGAACCAATACAGGAACGCCTAATGATGGGGCCTCTTCCTGAACACCGCCGGAATCCGTTAGTATCAAGTCACAGTGCTGAACGAAGTTATGGAAATCAAAAAGATCTAACGGTTCGATCAGCTGAATATTGTCTAAGCCCCCAAACTCCCTTTCAGCCAACTGGCGAACGACTGGATTTTTGTGCATTGGAAAAATTATTTCAACGTCCTTTTTAGTCTTTGCTAACTGGGTCAGTGCTTGAAAGACTTCTATCATCGGCTCACCAAGATTTTCTCTGCGGTGCATTGTCACCAACAGTTTTCTTTTGTCATTATTCAACAAGTTGGGGTGTGAGTAATCCTTGTCGATGGTATAGCTCATTGCGTCAATGGCGGTATTTCCTGTCACAAAGATATGTTCCTTTGAGTGATTTTCCTTCAATAAATTATCAGAGCTTGCCTGCGTCGGTGCAAAGTGAAGATCAGATAGGGCATCGACCAATTGACGATTCATCTCCTCTGGAAAAGGTGAATACTTCTGCCAGGTACGTAGACCTGCTTCAACATGACCGATAGAAATCTGCTGATAATAGGCGGATAAGGCTGCCGCCAATGTCGTCGTTGTATCGCCATGAACTAAAACGATATCTGGCCTGTGATCCTCAAGTATGGGTGTGAGCAGCTTGATGATACGAATCGTCATATCGCTCAGAGCTTGCTTGTCTTTCATGATATTCAAATCAAAATCTGGTGTGATTTCAAAAAAGTCCAATACTTGATCCAGCATGTCTCGGTGCTGGCCAGTTACTACTACCGTTGACTGAAAGCGCGCATCCTTTTCTAAGACTTTGATGACTGGAGCCATTTTTATCGCTTCTGGCCTAGTACCAAAAATCGACATTACTTTTATTGACATATGTATCTCCCTTTTATTCAATAATTTTTTCCCTACGACAAAGAATCTTGAAAGAGATTCTGGTCCTCTCCTTCAAGATTTTCTGTACTTCAAACATAAAACAAGCGAATTGAAGAGCTAATTAATAAAAAGATTGATTGTTTTTGCGAAATATCGAACAATGAAAAAATTCATTATTTTAGATTCCAAGTTTTAAGAGGTTTATCTGCTGGTGCGTATTCCAATTTAGTTGGTTTTTCTCCCGACCCAATCAGATAATATAATTTACCCTTAGACGCTTTTTCTGGTGCTAGTACACCGCCAAAGGCTTCCATCTCTTCAGTTACGTTGTATGTCTTATCTTTTTTATCTGTCACCAAGCGAAAATCAATCGCTCCCATTCCTTTGTCCTGGGTACCAATATTCTTATACTCAACAGTAAAGGTAATCAACTGCATAGGCTTTTTCGCTTGATTTACAGATTCACTGCTGGATACTTCGGTGAGTTTCATTTCCATTCCATCTGCAGTGAAAGGCGCATTCAATCCATCTTTTACTTCAACCTTGGCAACCGAAACACTCGTTTCTCCGCTGCTGCTGGTTCCTTTGTCATTTCCAGCCGCACATCCAGTTAAGAGAAAACAAGCTGCGATAACACTTAATAATAATTTTTTCATTCAAAATCTCCGTTCGCTAGTTCACTAGAACTGTTTTTCTATCTAATTCTTTGCCGTCAGGTCCATATGCCACTAGGTAGGCAGTGTCGCTTTTTTTGATAGCATTTCCTACATAGTAAGTGAATGAACCATTTTTAAAGGTACCGCCAATTGAAACAAGTCCATCGTTTACATAAAGGCGAGCCTGTGTCACATCGCCTGAATAAACGCCTGAGATTTCAACCGCACCAACTGTATACGTATTTGGTGAAATACTGCCGCTATAAGAAGAGCTTGTGAAAGAAACTTTCACATTTTCCTGCAATAACAAATCATTGGTCCCGTAAGCATTCATAGTTACATTGTCACCATCCTTGATACTGCTGCCAACATAATAAGTGAAACGACCATCTTTAAAGGTACCGCCCCAAGAGATGACGTTACCATTTATTGATAGACGAGCTTTACGTACATCGCCAGTGTAGGTGCCGGTGATTTCTCCATTACCAATTGTGTAACTGTCGGGAGTAATCGTTCCTTTTTGTACAGGTGCTTGCTTGATGTTAACGATATTGTTTTGCGTCAGTAGGGTGTTGTTCTGATCGTAACCGTTGATTAACACACTGTCGCCAGCTTTGATTTTTGAAGAGCCTACCCAGTAGGTGAAGCGTCCGTTAGTGAAGGTTCCGCCTAAAGAAAGGACTGTTCCATTGACAATCACTTTTGCTTTCTTCACGTCTCCCGTGTAAGTTCCAGTAATTTCTTCGTTTCCAATCGTGTAAACATCTGCTACCATTGATCCAGCTGTTGTTGCTTCAACTTGAACAACTTTGCTGTCTAATTCCTTGTCATCTGCGCTGAAGGCAACTAAACGTACATTAGCTCCTTTAGCAATCACATTTTGACCAACATAATAAGTGAACGTACCATTTTTAAAGGTTCCACCTTGTGAAATTAAATTATTATTGACATACAATTTAGCTTTCTTCACATCGCCAGTATAGGTTCCGGTGATTTCTACAGCACCGACTTTGAATACATTTGGAGTAATAGTTCCTTTAGCTTCTGGTGCAGCAACAATAGTAACTTTGTTGTTTTGACTTAATACATCACCGTCTACATCATAACCGTTGATTAGAACACTATCGCCTTGTTTAATAGCATTTTTACCAACCCAGTAACTGAATTCACCATCTCTGAACGTTCCACCTAAAGCAAGAACCTTTCCGTTGACGATAACTTTTGCCTGCTTCACATCTCCAGTGAATGTTCCACGAATATATTCTTCGCCGATTGTATAATCATAGGCAGTGATCGTACCGTTATAATTAGATATTACTTTAACTGTTTTCTCATCTAATTTATTCTTGTTTTCGTCGTAAGCGACCAAAACAACTTTAGAGTTTTTCTTGATTAGTCCAGTCGTTACTTCATAGGAGAAGCGACCATCTTTGAAGGTTCCACCTTCAGATACCAAATGATCATCAACATAAAACTCTAGATAAGAAATATCCCCTTCATACTTACCTGTGATCAGTCCCTGTCCAACTGTATAATCATCTGGTGTGATTTCATGGATGCTTTCTTTGACAACAACTTCAATATCTTTCGTTGCGATCCCTCTGTGAGAGTCTTCAACTGAATAAGTAATGAAGTATTTACCAGGAACACTGGTGTTTACCGTGTTTGACTTAACCACAATTTTTGAAGTTAAATCGCCGTCTTCTTCATCATGAGCAGTTACTCCTTCTAAAGGATTAAACGGCGTGCCCTTTTCAATCACTTTATTTTCAGCGTGAATAACCGGCAACGTGTTTTCTGCTACAGTTACTTCGATCGTTTTAGTTGCTGTCAATCCATGGCTATCAGTGATTTTGTAGGTTACAGGGTAGGTCCCCTCCACGTTTGAACGGACTTGATTGTCAATAATGACAACATTTTTAGTGATATCGCCATCTTCTTTATCGATCGCCGATACCCCTTTCATCGCAAATGCGCCAGTAAAATCATCACCTAGTACGATTTTGCGGTTTTCCGCAGTCAATACCGGCTTTTCCGTTCCATAGGCTGGATCAATCTTCGCATATTCCAAGAAGCCGCTAGATTCTTTTCCGCCGCCGACTGTCCAGTCAATGATATTATTATCTTGAGTCAAACCTGTGTTAAAGTGATATTTACCATCTAATGAACCTGGAATACGGATTTCTGTGTCTGTTACAAATCCGCCTAGATCAATATTTACTGAACAATAAACACGTGGTAAAAGACCGACTATCGTCGTAATATTCGGATTTTGAATAACCAGCGAACAATTCTCTGGATCTACTCTGATATCTGTTGATTTGTAGGTATAAGATTTAATTGGAATACCTAAGTTGTAGGCCTTCATCTCACCTGATAAATAAGTGATAAAACGCGGATCTTCCAATAACGGCTTAAATTCATTTGGCAATTTGACCTGATAATAGGTTTTATCAGCAATACCTAAATTCGCTAATTGGGTAATGTTTAAGTCAACAGTCAAAATACCTTCTGTTTTTTGATTGTTGATCACTAATTCTTTACCTGTTGACGTTTTTAAGCCAATTTTACCCCAAGCGATCAGCCCAATATCCATTGGTTTAATAAGATCATTTGTCTCCTGCTTCTTTGTGTCTTCAGCATCTTCGTTTTCAGCAGACGCTTCAGTCATAGGTATTTCCTTTGTTTCTGTTGTTTCCTGTACAGGTTCGTCACTAGTTTCTGGTGCTGCTTCTGGCAGATCGCTCTTTACCAAACTGTCTGCCAATTCTGGTGCTACCTCTTCTGTTTCTATATTTTTTTCTGCTGCTAAAGCTGCAACAGGCAGCAGGCCTGTGTTCAGCAACATCAAGCTGCTGGCACCGATTGTTAATAATTTCTTTTTCTTCACTAATTTTACCCCTTTCTTTTTTCCCTTTTTTGAATCAAACACACGCTACATTCTTCCATCACCTCCCTAATATTTGTTGTATTTATAGTTTCCTGTACTCTTAGATTTTGCTCCGTTGTAAACAAAGCCCACCAGATGAGCATTTGACCGCTTAAGCAGGTTTTTGCATTTTATTAGATTGTTTCGTTTTGTATGGTTTTCACGAACTACTAAAATAACGCCATCAACCTTCGAAGAGAATATCTGAGCATCTGTCACTACAAGCAACGGCGGGGAATCAATAATGACAAAATCGTACTGTTCCTCCAGTCGTTCTAAAATTTCATTTAAACGGTTGGAATTTAACAGCTCCGATGGATTTGGCGGTATCGGTCCAGCCGGAAGAAAATCCAAATTTTTCACTTGTGTACTTTGGATCGCTTCCTCCAGCATACTCCGGCTGTTGCTTAATAAAGAGCTTAGTCCCTTAGCACGGGTAGAAAAGGAATTGAAATATTTTCCTGCTGTCGCGCGCCGAAGATCGCCATCAACCAGCAACACTTTTTTATTGGTTTCAGACATAACAACTGCTAAGTTAGAAGCCAACGTAGTTTTTCCTTCCTCTTGCTCTGTTGATGTCACTAACAGCAGCTTTAATGGCTGTCCAGAGGATGCGGCAAACTGAATACTCGTTCGAACATTGCGGTACTGTTCGGTAATAGGTGAAAATCGATTTTCGATCGAAATTAATCGTGTTTCTCTTTCTTTCATATGATGACGCTCCTAAGTTTAGACTCTTTTTCTTTGTCTTCTAGACACACTCAAAGACTCCTCCGACAAATTTCTCTTCAGAAGATCCTTATCCTTTGCGGACATTTTCATGTCTACACTGGTCATATAAGGGATAATCCCCAATGCATTGGTTTCAAAAACTTCATAGACCGTTTGTTCTGATTTGATCGTCTGATCAAAGCTTGCCAGCACCAAAACAAATAGAAAGCCGGCCAACACACCAATAAATAGACTTAGGACTAGATTTAATTTATGGTTAGGCGATATTGGCGCCCGACTAGCAGTCGCTTCTGAAGTAATCGAAATTTCTCCAGGAATTTGACTTTCTGCTAAGGCTTCTTGAAATATTTGCGAAGTTGTATTGGCTATATGAGCTGAGAGTCTCGGTCGATCGCTAACAGCGCAGATCGAAAAAAAAAGTGATTCTTGCTGCTGTTCGAGTGTAATAGATTCTCTTAACTGACTAATCGTCATATGTTGATTTTCTTCTGTCTGCAATTTTTCTTGTACTCGACCCAAGACCAAATCACTTAACACCAGTTCCTTATATGTCTTTACCAATTGCAGATTGGCAGTAATTTCATTAGAAAGATTTTCTTCAGTCGATTTCGTTGCCGCGATCATCTGTGTTTGCGAACTGTACTGCGGTGTGATCCAGAAAAAAGAAAGATAGCCGCCTAGCAGTAGCCCGCTGATACTAAAAAGAATAATGGTCAACAGCTTTTCCTTAATAGTGCGCACAAAAAAGGAGAAATTTAATTTTTCATCCATAATGACTAGTTGCCTCCGATAGTTTATATATACTGGTTTAATAAGCCCCATCTCGTGTAATGATGACCAAAAACGTTTTAAGCATGATCTGTATATCCAGAAGAAAACTTCCTTTAGTTAAGTAGCTGAGATCTAGTTGGATCATTTCTTCAAAATGGAGATTATTCCGCCCATTCACCTGCCACAAACCAGTACATCCAGGCTTAACAAGTAATCTTAGACGATGATAATCTGAGTATTGCTCCACTTCACGAGGCAATGCTGGTCTGGGCCCGACAATCGACATATCCCCTTTCAATACATTCACCAGCTGCGGAAACTCATCAATGCTAAATTTCCGCAAAAAATGACCGATTCGAGTAATACGCGGATCATATTTCATTTTGAACATGGGTCCTTGAATCTCATTTTTTTCCATCAAGTCTGCCAACTGCTCTTCAGCTCCAACAAACATTGTCCGAAATTTATATAAAACAAAATAGTTTCCATTCAGACCAACACGTGTTTGACTAAAAAAGACTGGGCCTTTAGGATCTTCCAGTTTTATCAGCAGTGCGACAAAACCAAATGGGATCGCCAAAACAACTAATCCCAAAAGACTTACGACGATGTCAATGACTCGTTTTGTTTTCCTTCCAAAAAAAATGGAGGTAGCTAGATTTTGTTGTTCAGTTAATTCAAAATCATTAATGGACGAATTATTTTCATAAATGTTATTCATCATTTCACTTCCAAAAAATCGAAAAAATTCGATATATTTTTTGATTACTAAACTCTTTTTTTAGAATAATTACAACTAACAAGCTAATAATAGAACAGAAGTTGCACCTTGAAACATCAAATAAGTGATGGTTTTTAACATTTTATGTCATAAAATCATGTTTTCTGTTAATCCAAACGGCAAAGCAATGCTCATTCCATTCGATTTTTGTTCGATTCTTGAAATTTTAAGCTATTTTTTCAAAGTACATTCTCAGCTACATCAAAAATTTGATGTCCTTCGCTTTTTTTAAACTCGGCTTCCGCTTTGATTAAATGGTAGAATTCATCTGATATCTGATAGCCTCTTCCCCATGCCGTATCGATTGGACTAAAATCCATTCCGCTTTTTTCTACTTTTTCTTTGATGTTTCGAACACAACTGGACAACGCGGACATTTTTGAATCCGTTATCCCTTCTTCACGCCAAATTTTCTTGCACAATTCCTGCCGTGACAGATACTGCCCTCTGTTTTCGTACAGACACATCAGCATGATTCTTTCCCGTTTAGAGAAACCAAAATTGTAAAAGCGGTAGTCTACCTCATTAGTCCTTCTTTTCCTGTTGCTGAAGGTTCTGACCTTCAGATGTTCGGTCTGTTTTTGTTCAATAGCTTGACAAAGCTCGCGAATCTCCTCTAAGGAAGCATTTCCTTTGATCCTCTGGTCAATGATGTATTCTGTCCGCTCTTCTTCATAGCCCTTAGTAAACTCACTTTCATATTTTCTGACGATTGACGGAACATATTCACGAATACATGGAATTATTTCAAAAATCTCCTGATAAGAAACAGTCTCACTTAAAATAACCGCGTCAAAACAAGAAAGTAGCTGCCCCATCTCCTGATCCATCGAAAAACACTCATCTAGTAAGCGCGTGCTGCAAAACACTTCATTATTTATTTGCTGAAGCTTGCTTTGAAAGCTCGTCTCAGCCAATATATTTTTCGTTAAAATTAATAGTTTCATGTTCGATCTCCTTTACCAATTTCATTTAATCGTTTAATACTCTCAACAAATTCATCATAAAATCTTTGCTTTGAATGCCTGTTTCTTCCTTTTAAAGCCTCTTTACTCAGCCGATCGCGGAACGCGTCATCATGAATCAATTGCTCTAATCCCTCAGCAAAACGCGGAACAAACTGCTGATCATACTCGATTAATAACGCGCTTTTTTCACTGATGTATTCTGGAATCCCGCCAATTTTAGTAGCAATGACAGGGATTCCCATCGCTTGTGCTTCAACAGCCGAAAGGCAGCAGGTTTCGTGAAATATTGATGGAACAGCACAGATATCAGCTGCCTTCAGGTAGAAAGGAATCTGACTTTTTTCAATATAGCCAGTAAAAGTCACTTCGATTGGAAGCTGCTCTGCCTGCGCCATTACCTTCTTGAAATAGGAATCCTTTTGGACGGAGCTGTAGGTAGTTCCCCCTAATACCAATACCTTGACGTTTTGTACCGATTCAATTTGACTTAATGCATCAAACAACAGATGTACCCCTTTGGTCTCCGTCACTCGGCCTGAAAAAACAATCACACAATCCGTCTCTTTGTAATGAAATAGCGAACGGATTTTCTGCCTCTCAGCAGGAGCTGCCGGCTGATATTCCTCTAATGCGATCCCATTATTTACACGATAAAGAGCGGGCCATTCCTTTGAGTAGCTAATCTCCTGTACTTTCTCGTTAAGAAAATCACATACCGATAAAATCCCATCCAGCTCATGAAGAATAGTTGCACCCTTCATTGTTCGATAATTGAGATAATCATTGTGCAAATAAACAGCTAACTTCCCTGAAAAAAAGCGGCGGATAAGTGGAATTCGCTCTGGAAAATTCAAATCAATCAAGCAATCCACGGAATTCCTTTGCAGATAGTGTTTGGCCGCGATCATTAGCTCTGGATAAGGGATGATATTCTTTCTTTTACCTGTAACGATTTGTCTTACCTTGTTCCAGCATCTTTGAATAAACCAGCGAAATGGCCGGTCTTTTGTTTTCACAGCAACTACTTGCGTATGCCTATGTGTTTGATTGAATGCTGGAATGGTCTCATCATCTTTAGATACCACGATCAGCTCCAACAGTTTCTGCTGTTCATTTTCTTCAATTAAAGTGTCGAGCAGAGTTTCTATCGCACCGCCTTTTACCGCCGGCACAGGTAATTTTCCATAAGTTAGCAGTAACACTCGTGTCCTCTTCATTTGAATTTCTCCTGCACTAAGAGATAGATAAAATAGACATTCTCAAAAATATAGCGCTTATAAAGTCGTTGCGGCTCCTTCATAAATCGATGCAGCCACTCCAATCCATTGCGCTGCATCCAAGCAGGAGCCCTTGATATCTCGCCGGCTAGTACATCAAAACTCCCACCAACACCCATAATTAAGTTGGCGTTCAATTCTTTTTTATACTTATTTACAAATGCCTCCTTATAAGGTGAAGTCATTCCAATGAACAGCATTTGTGGTTGACAGTCGGCAATTTCCTTTACTACCTCCTGTTCATCCTTGAAATAGCCATGCTGTGCACCAGCGATCTTCAGCTTGGGGTACTGCTGCTTCAATACTTCCAGCAACTTATTAAGGATTGCCTCTTTCGTACCGAGAAAATATACCGTCAATTCTAGTTCTTCCGCCTCCTTTAGCAGTGCCATCATTGTGTCGATTCCAGTAACCCGATCAATGTCTTTCTTTTTGAGCCATCTACAGGCTCGAACCACTGAGTAGCCGTCCGCACTTACCATGTCAGCTTGTTGGATGATTTTTTTGATTTCAGCATCACGATGACTTAAAACGACCTTATTGGAATTGACTCCTACGTGCTCTATTACTTCATTTCGCTGGATTCGCTCAATCATCTCTTCCACCGTTTCTTCCAAGCTGCCCTCATCAATCAGCAAATCAAATAGTTCAATTTTATTCATTGCGTCCCCTCCTTCTTATTGGATTGCTCTGAAACAAATCAATGGAAATGATACACACGATCACTAAAATCTGACTGCCGATCCAAGGCAACTTTGAGAAGTTCAGCCATTGATTAAGAACGATCTGTAAAACCAACAGACCGAACTGAATCCCCATTTTTCTGGCAGATAGATAATTTTCCATTAAGCGATTGGTCTCTTTTTTTCGTAAATAAAAGATGATAAAAAAACCCAAACCAGATGCTATTGAGGCACCATTGATCCCCACCAGTGGAATCAAGATAAGGCTACCTACGAGACTGACAGCAGCTCCGACTAGCGAAGTCGTCAAAACGCCTTTTGTTTTCTTCACCACGATATAAGCTGTTCCTAAAAAGCCCGAAACACAGGAAAAGAAATTGCTTATCAGCAGCAGTGGAATGTAAGCTTTGGCAAAATAAAACTCCTTTGACAGCAATGCAGAAGCTATCGGATCTAGAAATAATAGAATCAAGCACGAGAAAACCAACAGCAGCGTACAATAATGATTGAAGACATTTTGATAGAAGCTCCCCGCATTTTTTTTGCGATAGTTTTCAACCGCAGAAAGCTGCCAAGCCTGCAAGAAGATAGAGCCGATTACTGATAACAAGCTAGGGACCTTACTGGCAGCAGCATACATACCATTGCTTGCTACTCCCAGAAAAAAAGTCATAATAAAGCGGCTGGATGTTGTAAGAATCCACCACATAGCCGAATTGGGAATCAAGGGCAGGCTGTAAGTGATCAACTGCTTCTTTTGCAACTGATCCAAATCCTTTTTTTTGATAAATAAATTCTTCCAAGAGATGTTGAAGGATAAGAATACTAAGGAAAAGCTATTCGCCAATACCAAAGACAAAAAGTAAGCATCGAGCTTGTTAACCATTTGACGAAAGAAAAATAGTCCAAAAAGCATTGTCAGCAACGATAATAGAATGCCGTTTGATGCATAGATTCTCAGCTTGCCAATCGCTTTGAGGTACTGCATAAAAATCAATTGAAAGGATTGGATCGTTAATAAAAGAAAGCTAAGCAAACCAATATACGAAGAGATCATCACCGGCAGTCCACATAGAAAGACCCCTCCGAGCAAAAACCCAGTCAGACCAAGCCCGACAAAGTTGATACTGATCGCCGTGCGCAGCCAGTCCAATTTTTCTGAATTACTTTTGCTGTCCAAAACAAAGCGCAAAACGCCCTCAGAAACACTCAAGCTGACAATCGGCAGCATCAAATTGATCGTATTGATCAGTAGATCCGCGGTCCCATACTCACTTTTGCTCAAATAGTAGGTATAAAACCCAACCAAAAAAAACGTAATCAACTTGCTGCCAAAACTGCCAATCGCAAAAATCAACGAATCACTGAATAATTTCTTATATTGATTCATATTTCTACCAAATTTTGGCGAATCTCAGCCATAATTTGATGATTAATCGCAAAGCCTGTTCGCATTTTTTCTTTCCGCTGCCTCATTTTAATTAGCTCCCGCTCATTGTCCGTCAGCTTTTCGGCGATTTTCTTTGATAACAGCTCTCTATTTTCATTCAGGTCTTCAATTGCTAACACGTCCTCCTCCATTTCAAGGTTTTTGAACATTTCTACCACTTTTTGCTGCCAAGACAAGCCAATAATTGGAACAAATTGCGAAACCGCGACTATCATTGAATGCATTCGGGTTCCGATTACCAAGTTCAGCGATTGATATAAGTCTAATAAGTCTTCCCGATCCTTAACGAGGACTACCTTTACCTCTGCTGATTTCTGGAAATCAGAGTAAAGTGTTTCGATTGTTTCGTAATCCTGCACCTCAGAGGAAAATAGAACAATCTCTTTTTTCATCTGAGCTAAGCGTTGGATCAACACCTTCATCTCCTCCAAATAGTCTAGGTAATCCTTCCGTGAGCAGCCGGTAATTCGATAGTCAATGACACAAATCCCGATGCGTTCCTGCAGTGCTCTTTGTGCTTTTAATTGCTCAAATGGCAGTGATTCTGGCAATAGAAACACCGGATCAACAGAAGCATAAGCTGCTGGGTGTTGAGTATTTTCCAAGTATCTTAATGACCGTTCATCACGAAAAGTGACATATTCACATTTCTTTAAGGTATTGACTGCCGCATTCTTTTGTTTCTCCGTGCAAAACGGACCAATTCCAATAGAGCTGACAAAGACTGGGACCTGATGTTTATTAGCTAAAGAAACCACTTGATCAAAGCGTTGAGCGGATAAGGTGGCTGACGATAAATCAAAAATTGCATTTCCTCCACCGATTACTAAAATATCCGTTTGGGCCAACGTCTCCTCAAAATGTTGAATATCTGCCGTGTCATACATTTTCCTTCGCGATCTTAGCCACTTTCCCCTACTGACAAGGTTTCTTACCAATGGCAACTGGCGAAAGTATTTATAGTAAATTTCATGGGTTTTTGATCGACGAACCAGATTTTTATTTATCTTAATTTTTGATTCTTCAATTAGTTTGTAACTATATTTCCTTGTTTCAATTCCGACTAACAGCTGCTCTGATAACGTCGCGGCTATCAATCGATCACCAATATTCGAGCTGTCAATGAAACTAACTAGTGTAGCTTTCACTCATATTCCTCTACTTTCGTGTTCTTTATATTTCATAAAAATTTACAATTCCGAGCGCTTCTATTTCGATCAAATGTTGTGCCACTTCAGGTGTCCTTAGGAATTTTCTTTCATGTAAATAAGACCACCCGAAGCTACAGGATGTACTGAGCATAAAACTCATGATGAATATCCCCAAGATGATTTTAGGAACACTAGGTGTCCTTACCGTGTCAACGGATTGTGCAGCAAGTAAAAATACATTTCTAGGCAAACGACTATTTTCGACTATCTGAGGATAATGCTCACTTAAGCTCACAGCTATTTTTTTACTTTGTTCTGGACTGCGGGTTGTAATAGAGACTGTAAAAATTTGTGAATTAATATTGCTTGAAACCTTCATGCTAGCTAGTAACGCCTGCTTGCTTTTCTGCGGGTTATCTTTTTGTATCACCTGCAACATAGGCTCGCTTTTCACCATTTCCTTATAGGTTTCTACCAGCTTGATATTGCTAGAGATCACTTGATTCTCGATTTCAAGTCTGTCCTCATCCCCATTGTCTTCAACAGTATGCTCCGTTGCCGGTAATAAAAAGGACACCTGATTTGTATATTCAAACCCCTTCATAAAGAACATGCCTCCACAGCCTATTCCAATAAAACAGAAGGTCAGTACTAAAATCACTTTTTTTTGCAGCCACAGAAAATGCATGAAGTCCTTAAATGAATACATGAATAACTCCTCTCCTAATCAGATAATGATTCATATACGCATTCCCAATTTTGCAGATAAGCTTCCATAGAGTAGTGGTCTCTGATCATTATCTGGGCATTGGCAGAAAATCGTTTACGCTTCTCCTGACTAGAGAAAAAGGCTATGATCGCCTGCTCCATTTGATCGATATCTCCCGGCGCGACCAGAAAACCATTCTCTTGGTTTTTTATTACCTGACTAATCCCCCCGACATTCGTTGCTAAATTTGGAATGCCGCAGCCCATCGTTTCCAGGATTGCCATCGGAATCCCCTCATGATACGAAGGAAGAAGATGCAATCCACAGTCCTTCAACAATTCCGCTTGATTCGTGGTCCAACCATGCAGCTCGACGTTTTCACAATTAAGCAGATTCATTTGTTCAACGATTTTCGGTGTCGTTTCATCTGTATCGCCGTAAAGATGAAATCGCACATTCGGCATTTTTGTTTGTATTCGCTTAGCAAGAGCTAAAATATCGTGGCTTCCTTTTCGTTCACAAATTCGCCCAAAGGTTAAAACATTGGTCGAGTTAAGCTGATAGCTATTATTCGAATGGACAGAAACAGCATTATTTATCACGATGACCTTTGTTGTCGTCAGTGTTTGATAATAGTCTCTCCAGTCATCACCCAAAGCGACCAATAGATCAACTCGGTTCAAGGTGTTGCGAATCAAACGTTTTTTCTTTTCAGACGCTTCTTTATAGAAATGGTCAAAATTCGGAGCATGCATATGAAAAATAATTTTCGTTCCTTTTTTCACTGCCTTCACCAGTATTGCTTTACGATAAAAACTCGCATCTTGTGAAACGTGAAAGTGAACAATCGATATTTTTTTAGTATGTGACGCTACAAACAGCTGCCGAAACGATCGTAAAGCATAGAAGAGCTTGTGCTTCTCATTCCATGAAAATAGATAACGAATCTGCCATTTTTGATTTTTGGGAAAATAATTAATAAAATTTTTTACGACCGTTGAAATTCCACCTTTACCTGTACTTTCCGGTCCTACCATGATTATTTTTTTCATATTTGCTCCTTTTTAATCACTTGGATGAACATGCACATAAAACCAAATACTGTCGCTGACAGTGCTGAAAAAAAGACATGTCCGACCAAAAAACTGTAAATAACCGAAAAAATTAATAAGAATACGCAAAACTTACTACTACCTTGATAAACTGCTACTCTTAGAAAATGAACGACCACCGCCACAAGGATGATTGTTCCAATAATTCCATAGGAGAAAAACATGTCAAAAAAATCCATTTCGATCAGACCGCCCTTCCTGCCATACCAGTTCCAACGATTCTCAAAGCCTGAACCAAACCAAAAAATCAATTGATTTTCCGGCACTTGAGAAAAATTTGCAGCTGCATCTCGTAAATAAACATTCCTAGAACTCAACAACAGTCTCGGCCAATCATCCTGATAAAGCGTTCGAAAGTATGTAAAGCGTGCAATAACACTAGATAAAGACGTTAATAGGAACTCTTTTCCCCTCATCAAAAGAAGTAGTAGCAGTCCTAACAAAAATTCAAAAACGAAAAATTGCTCATACAATGAATCGCTGCGATAACGAAAAAGAAAATAGCCGATTAAATAGAAGGTATAGAGAATGCCTGTTAATAAGCCGGACTTTGTTCCTAAAATCAGCAGACAATACATATTAAGAAAATAAAGAATTAATAAAAGACTTGCTGGTATTACCGGTTTATTTTGCTGGATCAGAAACCAGCCCACAAAAAAAAGCATAATTAAAAAAGCATAGGCGATATCATTAGTAGCAAAGTAAAAACCTTTGAAGCCAGCTGCATCATCATAGGTGTTATTTCCCAGGCCCAAAACATAAGGGACGGCTAAACCGCCGATCAAAAAAACATCCAATACAATAGTCAGTTTTGATAGCCCCTTTACTGATAAAGCTATTTCGAATTGCTTCGCAAAAAAGGGAATCAGTAGGCATAAGGAAAAACGAATAACATAAGACATTTCTTCCACCAGCAGATTAAAGCCTGTCTCGAAAAATAGGGCCTGAAAAATACAAATGATCGTTAATGAAAAAAGTGTAATAAGAAGTAATACATAATCATCTGTTTGCTTCATTCCTTTCACCAAAACACCGTAAAGAATATAGGCTATGAAAAAAATTCTATACGCTGTTCCCAATGGAATATTACTGCCGTATGATATGAAAACCCCGTTGAAAATATCCACGATAGGAAAAATCATTATCAACAGCAAAAAAATATGAAGCCTTATCCGATCGCTCAATAAATCTCTCCTTTTCTTTAGAATTAAGTAAAATTTGCAATGCATAAAATTAAATATAATTAATGTTAATCTAGTCGATATTTATTCAAACATCTGTTTTTGTTAATTTTTAATCAAAATTTGATTGGTTGACTTTTGAATAAGAGTATAAAATGATAAATGTAAGTTAATAAAACGGAATATTAACATCGCGAAAGTCTATTTGTTTATTCGACGAAACATTTCTTACTGTTTGTTTAACTAAATTAATTTAAAAATAAATCATTGAAAGGAGTAATTTACAGGAAGATGTTTCTAATCAATCAAGTTGCGGATCTATTTGACAAGGAAACGTTCACAAAAATAAAAATTATTTGTCTGTTAAAGGAATGTAAAACGTGGCTATCAATTGATGAGCTGTCACTGCAGCTAGAAAGTAATCAAAGAACTATTTTGAAGTACCTTACATTTATTGAAGAAGACATCGATTCGTTCATTTCCAACAATGAAATTGTATTGAAGAATCACAATAAGAAAGGATATTTTTTGCATTATGATTTTGAACCGGCTTTAGAGGATTTGATTTTCCGAATGATCGAGGGGACTATTAACTATCAATTGATAATGAAAATCTTTTTCTCAAAAATGCCTTCAATCATCCAATTTTCACATAAGCATTATGTCAGTGAGTCTTCTCTATGGCGCATGATCAATAAATTTCGAAAAAAATTAATGCCTAAGGGAATAACGATTGAACGTCGTTCTTTAGAATTGGTGGGGAATGAAACACATATTCGTAATCTCAGCTTTCTCCTGCTATTGACTTCATTTAGCAGAGGCAGCTGGCCTTATGGAGGGACTACAAGATTAATCACCGAAAAAATTATTGACCGTGTTATTAACTTTTTCCATTTATGTTTATCGGAGTTTGAATACAAGAAACTTTTTTGCATGATTGCGGTGTGCATTGAAAGAGCAAAAAGAGGAAAGCATGTTCAGCTAACAAAGGAGCAGCGAGAAAATATCGAAAAAAATGAGCTGTTCGATCGCTTTTTTCATGAACTGAGGGATATTTTGCCCAAAGAGCTCCAGCAGCAAAATGAAATAGGCTTTCTATTTTTATATGTTTTTACAATAGACGAAGTGTTTAATAATACTTACATACGAAAAGATTTTATCGAATTTCATTATGAGCGGAACACACAACTGTTCCAGTCGGTCGAAATCTTCAAAAAACTCTGGTTTGATGAACAGAAGTTTTTCATTTCAAAAGAAGACCTTAAAACAGTGGATAAAAGTCTCTACAGTGCTCATCTGCATTGTCAGTTATTCCATAATAAAGAGCCTTCTGATTATCATTCACAGGAACCTTGTTTATATTCCAGTGAATCTATCTCTCCTCACTTAAGAAATCGAGCAAGCGAGTTAATTTCTTTGCTATACAAAAAAACCGGTTTTCCACTCTTTCGAGACAGCAGCTATTTATTATCCGTTTATCCTTTATTGTTTGAAACAATCACGCCTCTTCAAAAAGTGGAGGAGCCTTTGCAGATTTTCTTAGCATCAGACTTGTCAAATTTGGAGGAGCAGCGTCTGATCAACATGATTAAAAATGAATTTTTAGGGCGTTTTAAAATGGAAATTTACACTCACCATGATTGCCTGGGTGAAATTAATTCACTCGATCTGCTGCTTTCAACAAGAAAAACAATTTTAGTCGATCAGCCCGCTATTCCCAATATCGTGATTCCTCGAAAACCCACAAAACTAGATTTTTGCACGCTAGAGGCGAAATTAAACGAACTTTTTATGATAAAAAACCAGCAAAAAAGGCAGGTATCTTTTTGAAGGATACCTGCCTTTTCACTTATCTGAAGAAAGAATGTCGTTTTACCTTTTGAAAAGCCGGACGCTTTACTGGATATCCATTCAGCAGATCTTTGGTCATCTGCTCCAGCTCTCTCACTAATTCACTCCCAAAATCCCTTTCAATTTCTTGATAAGCTTCCTTTAAATAAAAGCCTCGCTGCTGAATACTATGAGCATCGGAGGCAACCATGTAAACCAACCGATTACTCAACATTGTCCTAGCTACCTTTTGAATTTTCCGACCAAAAAAGCCAATAACACTTGGCGCAGTTAATTGAGTTAAGACTCCCATTTCCAGATACGGTACTAGTCGGTTCGGGTCTTTTGAGAACACGTCATTACGTTCAGGATGGACTATCACAGGTGTATGCCCCTGTTCAATTAGCTGATAAAAAAGCTGATCCGTATAGGCCGGAACCTCTGCTGCTGGAAACTCGATCAGCAGGTATTGGTTATTCAGATCTGTAAATAGAATATCTTGATGCCGAATATCTTCAAGCAATTCACCAGTCAAACGAACCTCCTGACCTTCAAAAAGAGTCAATTCTATCCCTCTTTGATCGAATTCCTGCTGCAAATTTTTTACAGCGGCGATCACATTGACAGCTGGATTATCGTAACGGCCATTCTTATGATGCGGGGTACATAAAATGTGTGTAATCCCCTGTTGCACAGCTACATGACCCATAGCGATACTCTCTTCAAGATTTTTAGGACCATCATCCACCCCTGGAAGAATATGACAATGTAAATCTATCACGCATATCACTCCAAACTAATTAATATCTCTGAAAAGCTCTTTGAATAAGATCAAATAGTCAAGCACCCCCTATGGCTCCACTGTTTCATATCCAATCTATCGTTTGATTTTAACAGATATTCCTTTCAATGCCCTATCAAAATTCGCTTATTTTTCGAAAAAAAAATGTTGTTATAAAGATGCCAATACCCAATACGTACGGATTAGTCATCCGTACGTGACCATCAGAATGTCTTATCCGTTAACTATAAATAATCTGCAAACACCCCGTGGTTATCACTAATAATTAATGGGGTTAAGTTAAATAAAAAAATATTGCGTTGATGTAACTTGAGAAAAAAATATAATGGTGAGCTCATCAATTGGGTTCTTTCTGAAGTTTTGGTATAAAATCTCAGAGAAGCTCTTTTTTAATTTGAAATATTGGGTTTGTCAACTAAACTGTGGAAGTTAATTAATTAAGTTTTCTAGTAAATAGCCTCTCACAGTATTTTTAAGCAAC
>NZ_BJED01000008.1 GCF_005405485.1 Enterococcus hulanensis
TTTAGAAAAATAAAAACTGTGAAGCCACCACCTACCTAGGATTAGCGGTTACTTACACAGTTAATATTACACTCTCGAAATATTGTCTATCTTTTTACCTAGCAAAAAAACAGACTTTTTCAACCTCTAGATTTATTTTCTCTCTAATCGTACTAAAATCACCTCCTAATCTCATTTAAGGGAAAGAAAAACTGTGTAAGTAACCACCTGTTTAGGTTTATCGGTTACTTACACAGTTAATACTACGTTCTCGCTTCTTTCTATTTCCCTTGCCTTATATCAAACTATTGATTCAAATTTTTAGTTCACAAATTATATAAAAATCAGCTTTTCGAATTAATAATTCATGATTAATCTATATCCTTATTATCAATTTTGGATTTATCAATCACTTCACTGTTCATCAAGCGGTTGATATGGACCGTCAAATAGGCGACTTCTTCTTTAGTTATGGCCGTTTTATGCAACAACTCTACATAATCCTTAACATTAAAAGCGATTGTTAGAGCTTTCGGATATAAGGTCGCAATTTGCTCAAAGAAGGCTCGATCTTCCTCAACAATCATTTTTCCTTCAAAAAATCGTTCAACAAAAAATTTTAAGTGCGTTAGGAATCTTTGATAATGAATATCACTTTTATCAAATTCTATTCCTAGTTGGTATCTCACAATATCAGAGATACCAGATACCAGTTTAGCGTATTCCATCCCTTTTCGATTAGAATAATCACTACTTTGAGCATTGATAATATGAAAGGCAATGTTTGCAGCTTCCTCTTCTGGTAGAACAACACCCAACTTCTTTTTTAGAATCTTCAAAGCAAAAACTCCCACAGCAAACTCTTTAGGATAGTAGTTTTTGATTTCCCAAAAGACACGATTCATAATTTGAACATCATTTTTTTGACGCTCTATGGCAAAATTCAAATGATCACTTAGTGTAAAATATACACTGGAATTCAGCGTGCTGCCCAATTCTTCCTCTGCCTTTTCAACAATACTTTGAGTAATTTCAAGAAATACTGCTGGAATAGATTCCAACAGTTTTATATACTCCTGTATTTGAGAATTCTCAACAGGAATGAATACCTTATTTATCTCATCTTTTTCTACATTCTGACCTGTCTTTCTTCCGTACCCGATTCCTTTTCCAAAAAAGACATATTCTTGATGTTCTTCATCTTCAGCCAAAATAGTATTCGCGTTCAAAACTTTCTTAATTCGCATATTGAAAGCTCCTATCCTAACTCTTCACCATTCGTTTCAATAACTTTTTTATACCAATAAAATGAATCCTTTTTTAGACGTTCTTGGGTTCCATTACCTAAATCATCTTGATCAACATAAATATAGCCGTATCTTTTGCTTATTTGAGAAGTAGAAGCACTGATTAAATCGATTGGTGCCCAGCTAGTATACCCAAACAGATCAACCCCTAAATCAACGGCTTCCTTCATTTGATGAATATGTTGTTTGAGATAACTAATACGATAATCATCATGGATTTTATTGGCTTCATCAACCTCATCTTTGGCCCCCATCCCATTTTCAACAATGATCAACGGAACTTGATAGCGATCATATAGTTCTAATAAGGATATCTTCAGTCCGATTGGATCAATTTGCCAGCCCCAATCTGTCGAAGGAAGATATGGATTTTTCACACCCATAACAGTATTTCCAGCTGCTCGCTCTTTCGTTGGATCTGCAGATTCTGTGCGAGACATATAGTAACTAAATGCTAAGTAGTCAGCCTTATTCTCTTTTAAAATTTTATCGTCGTCAACTTCTTTTTTTATGCTTATCCCCTTATTCTCCAAATACTTTTTATAAAGCGGCGGGTATGCACCTAGAACTTGAATGTCTGCATGAGAGTAATTATTTAAATTACTATCTAGAGACAACAGAACATCGTTTGGATTACAAGTATTGGGATAGGTTGTTAACTTAGTCAACATGCACCCCATCTGACTTTCGGGAATCAATTCATGACATTTTTTTGTAGCAATTGCTGCGGCAACATATTGATGATGTAATGCTTGATAAATAGCTTCTTCATATGAATATTCAATACATTTGTCTTCTACGATACCTGCTGTGGTAAATGGATGTCTGCCTACACTATCGACTTCATTAAACGTCAACCAGTATTTCACATAACTGCCAAATTCTTTGAAACATACCTCAGAAAACTTGACGAATAAATCAATCAACTTTCGATCAACCCACCCATTATATTTATCTGACAGCTCTAAAGGCATTTCATAATGCGAGAGCGTCACAATAGGTTCGATGTTATGACGTTTTAGTTGTTCAAATACTTTTTTGTAATAGTTAATTCCAAGCTGATTGGGTTCCTTTTCTTCTCCATTAGGAAATATTCTTGTCCAGGCAATCGACAACCTAAGTGTTTTAAAACCCATTTCTGCAAAGAGCTGGATATCCTCTTCATATCTGTGATAAAAATCAATTCCTCTTCTTTTAGGATAAAATTCAGTTGTTCTATCCGCTTTCGCTTTTTCAATCATCTCACTCGTGATGGTGTTATGTGCTTCATAATCTTTCACATCTACCTTAGGTTTGTAGCTTGCGACATCAGCAACAGACATTCCTTTTCCATCAATATCCCAAGCGCCCTCTACTTGATTAGCTGCAATCGCTCCGCCCCACAAAAATTCTTCTTTCAAACTCATTAGTTTTCCATCCCCAATCTATCAATAGCAAATAAAGGCAATTCTTTGTTTACTTCTTCCTGTTTTCCAACTGTTAATTTGACATTTTTAGGATTTGTCACAATAATCATCGTTGTTGGATCAAAACCTTCTGCAATAATCTTTTCTAGATCAAACGAAAGTAACAACTCGCCTTGACTGACTTTCTGACCCTCTGTTACAAAGCTGTTAAAGTACTTACCCTCTAAATTTACAGTATCGATGCCAATATGAAACAGAATTTCTACTCCATCAGCGGTTTTCAGTCCTAGTGCATGTTTTGTACTGTAAACCATTTCAATTACACCATCGATTGGAGAAAATAGTTCTCCTTTTGTAGGAACAATCGCCACTCCATCTCCCAACATTTTACTAGAAAAGACATCGTCCTTTACTTCGGTTAAGGGTAATACTTTTCCTTCTAAAGGGGCATTAAATACTAGCTCATTTTCGTTTTTGGTAGATTCCGATTTTTCCATCTCATCTACTGGTTCTTTCCATAAAATAAACGCGGCAATAAATGATGCAGCAAATGAAACAACCAATCCGATAACCGCGTTCATCAAATTTCTAGGCAATTCATCTGAAATGAACATAGATAAACTAGCAAGTCCGGGACCTACTGCTACATAAGCTTCTACGCCTAACAGACCAACTGTTGCTCCTCCGATGAGACTTCCCAACATCACGCTGTACAATACTCGCTTGTGAAGAATAGTCACACCATATAGAGCCGGTTCAGTAATTCCAAACAATGCTGAAATAGCTGCTGATACTGCCGTAGCCTTCATTTCTTTATCTTTAGATCGAAGAGTAACCGCAAAGCATGCTCCTGATTCTGCAATATTATGTGCTAAAGAAGCCGCGTTGTAAATGAGTTCCTTACCAGTTTCTCCCAAAGAAGTAATGACATAAGGAATCATCGCTTTATGCATTCCCGTGACAACCATAAATGGCAAAAATGCTGCTAATAACGCGACTGCAATCCAGCCAAATCTTGCAAAAATTGCCATGATGACACTTGCAAAGCCTTGCCCAAAAGTAAAGCCGATTGGTCCTAACACAAGTAATGTCAGTGGCACAACAATTAGTAAAGACATCATTGGAACAAAGAAGCTTCGAATGACTTTTGGACTAATTTTAGTGAAGAATCTCTCAAGATAAGCATAAGAAATAGTACATAAAATTGCTGGAAATACTTGATAAGCATAATTAATGTTTTGAAGAGACAGTCCAAACAAACTAGTTCCTTCAGCCAACATGGTTGTTAATCCAGGAATCAATAATCCGCCAATTGCTGAAACTGCCACCAAATTATTCACCTTCATTTTGTTAGCAGTTGTAATAGCAACCAACATTGGTAAGAAATAAAGCGGTGCATCGCCTACAAAAGTTAGAATTTGGTAGGTCGAAGTAGTCTTATCCAACACCCCTACTAAATTTAACAGCATTAAAACAGATTTTAGAATTCCTCCACCAGCAATAGCCGGAATTAAGGGCTGGAAAATGCTAATCACAAAGTCAAGAACAACTGCTGTAAGCTTTTGATTCTTCTTTTCCTCAGATTTCGCAGTTTTACCTTTTATCATTTCTTGCAGCTCATTATAAACTTCGATGACTGCATTTCCGATAATGATTTGTGTTTGAGCCGTTTGATTAACTCCAAGAACACCGGGAATCTTTTTGATTTTTTCAACATCAACAATTTCATCCTTAACTAGCGTAAATCTTAAACGAGTAGAACAATGTTCCAAATGTGAAATATTTGAAGGTCCACCCACCGCTTCCAAAATCTCACTAGCTATCTTTTTTTCATCCATCATTACAACCTCCTGTTTTTTCTAATAAAAAAAACCGAACTAGACTTCCAAAAATTTTTGGAAATCCAATTCGGTTATGCCTGTAATTAAATACAGTTACATGCCTTTTATTAAGTTGACTAATTATAAACACAAAAAAATGAAAACGTCAACATGAATTTTTATCAAATATTTTTTAGGTCAGTGATTCAGAATAATGATGACTCAGCATTTCAACAAAATCTTGCAAAACTGGATCGAAAGGAATATCACCACGATAAGCTAATCCTAACTTCTGTTTACTCAAGTCATCCTCAATTTTGATTTGCTTTAACTCTTTTGTCATTCCTATTGAGTCAAGCTCTTCGAAAAATGATTTGGACACTATGCCAACACTATCTGTAATTTTTACAATATCTAAACAGCTTTGATAGGAACTGACTTCATACATGAAATTTGATAATAGTAGCTTTTTTTGTAAAGCCGTATCCAATATATTTCTAACAAAGTATTGGGAGTTAAGAACAACTAAAGGTACGTTTGACAATTCTTCAAGAGAAATCGTGGTCAATTTTGAAAATTCGCCTGACTCCTTTATGACTGCAATAATTTCTTCGTCAATAAGAAACTTGTATGATAAATCAAACTCTCCAATTGGCAAATAAACTATACCTAAATCTATTTCACCTCGTAATAACTTTTCCTTCGTTTCTAAAGAACTATATTCTTCTAAAGATATTTTTACCTGAGGATGATTGTTCTTAAATTCCTTTAAAATTGGATATATGAAATGGTACCCAGAAACTCCCAGCTTAATAGTTGATCGTTCATTTCCCCCAATAATTGCTAAGTGCATCTCAGTTTCTCTAACTTTTAAAAGAATCTCTTTTGATTTTGAAACTAATAATTTACCTCCAGAAGTCAGTTTGATTCCTCGCTTCTCTCTTTCAAAAAGCTGACAACCTACCTCTATTTCCAATGCACGAATTTGATTGCTCAACGAAGGCTGAGAAATATAGAGTCTCTCTGCAGCTTTCCGGTAATTCATCTCTTCACTCAATATCAAAAACGATTCCAAATGATTGATTTTCATATCAAATTCTCCTTTGATAGCCTTTTGCTATCACCATCATAGCATATCGATTATTGTTTACATTCATTTCTCAAAGTATAATTTTTGAATTAAAGAAGCTATTAAAACTATGGTCAAAGGTGGAATTTCATGAGTTTTCATAAGGAAAGTCTAAAGCAAGCTTTTATCTCAACGATGCCGTTATTGGCGGGATTCTCATTCATGGGGGTAGCGTACGGTGTGTATTTAAATAGCGCCGGTTTTAATTTTATATTCGCTTTTCTTATGAGTTCTACTATTTTTTCTGGATCAATGGAATTCTTAACAGTTTCATTATTGTCTCAATCTTTTAATCCATTAGCTGTATTAATCTTGACCTTGATCATCAACTTCCGTCATATATTTTATGGGAACTCTATGTTAAAGAATTTTGAAGTCAGAAGTTTGTGGAAGTACTACTTGATCTTTGGGCTATGTGATCAAACTTTTGTCATTAACTACAACGCCCGCCTCTCTCCAGATGTTATTAAAGAAAAATTCATGCTGTATGTTACTCTATTGACTCACGTATATTGGGTAGGTGGCGCAACTATAGGAGGACTTATCGGTTCGTTTTTTAAAGTTGAAATTAAAGGGCTGGATTTTGTCATGACCGCTCTATTTCCTGTTATGTTTGCAACACAATTTATGGACGAAGATCATCATGTTAGTTCTATTAGCGGGCTAATTATCGCGTTAACATCTTTGTTACTATTTGGAAAAGATTTTTTCTTGATTGCTACTCTCATTATTTTGGTGATCCAATTTTCCATAATTTTTAGAAGGAGTGTTTCATATAATGAGTCTGACTGAGCAAATAGTCACCATTTTTATCGTATCTGCAGCAACTTTTTTTACACGATTTCTTCCATTTGTAATTTTCTCAAATAGCAATGAAACTCCTCACTTCATCCTTGAATTAGGGGAATTCTTACCATCAGCGATCATAGCAATGCTGGTAATATATTGTTTTAGAGACATTACCTTCGCTACATTTTTAGATAATTGGCCTTATTTTCTTGCAAGTATTATTACCGTTGTTATTCATATATGGAAAAGAAACATGCTGATGTCAATTCTATTTGGTACAGCTGTTTATATTGTAATAGTGAATTTTCTGTAAATGTAAAGTACTGTCTCATTCTTTTAGTCAATATAACTTATGTCTAGTGTGCATCATGTTGTGTTCAAAACGCACAAATAAAATAGCGCCCAGAGGAAAAGTAATCATTCTTTATATACACAGGGTATAGAACTATTTCAATAATCGTCACACAATCAGTTCCTGTGACATTCGCGGACCCAACTACTGTCAATTAACTAACCTTTTTGGATTCAGGGAATGATGAAGATCAAAACATTCCGTCCACAGTTGCACTTGAAAAAAGACCGATCACTAATCCTCTAGATCAATTTTTTAAATATTGTACATTTCGAAAACCAATTACTACGCAAGTGGTTTTGTAGTGTTCCCATCGTAGTATAAAAAACTAAAATTGATAGACCGATGTTGGTTTCTCGATCATAATTTCAAAAACATTTTCTACAAGAGTGTAATTTTCGTTTCACATATCGTGGTTACCTCTTACACCAACTTTTCCAACAATAACTTGGCCTTTCGTTTTTCTATTTCGCTGCGTCAGAGTAATAGTAGTATCTCCTTTACAAAGTTCCTCATATTGAGATAGTTTGTGTTCGATTTTAACAAAGCTCCGCGATCAGACATGAAAAAAGCATCTCCTTATGAGATGCTTTCTTCATACGCAGACACTTAAAAATCTTCAAGAAAAAGATTCCTTTTTTGCCCTTTTTTATTAAGCTGTGACAACTGTATTACAGTTTAAACTATTCCAAACGGTTAAATCACACTTTTTCACCACTCGAAAAGATTGATATGATAAGGTTTTATCGTTATAACAAGCTATTTCCCACCATCTTGTTCATCCATTTTCAGCACAGCCATAAATGCTTCCTGTGGGACTTCAACAGAACCGATTTGTTTCATGCGTTTCTTACCTTCTTTTTGCTTCTCTAACAATTTACGTTTACGAGAAACATCCCCGCCGTAACATTTAGCTAATACATTTTTGCGCAAAGCCTTAATATCAGTACGGGCAACGATCTTCGTACCAATCGTTGCTTGGATCGGCACTTCAAATTGTTGTCGTGGGATTAACGTCTTCAATTTATCAACGATTGCGCGACCGCGCTCTTGAGCGAACTCACGGTGAACAATAAAGCTCAGGGCATCGACTTTTTCCGCATTCAGCAAGATATCCATTTTCACTAGACGGCTTTCACGATAATCAGCCATTTCGTAATCTAATGATGCATAGCCTTTCGTGCTGGATTTTAATTTATCAAAGAAGTCAAACACGATTTCCGATAATGGGATATTGTAGACAACATTCACACGATAATCATCTAAATAATCCATGGTGATAAATTCACCACGTTTACGCTGTGAAAGTTCCATGACAGCACCTACGTATTCATTTGGGACCATGATATTGGCCTTCACAAATGGTTCTTCAACGTTTTGGATTTTTGATGGATCAGGAAAATCAGATGGATTGTCTACCACTAATTGAGTGCCATCGGTCAGGTTCACATGATAAATAACTGATGGCGCAGTCGTGATCAGTTCCAAATTGAATTCACGTTCCAAACGCTCTTGAACCACATCCATGTGCAGCAAGCCTAAGAATCCGCAACGGAATCCGAAGCCCAACGCTTGGGAAGTTTCTGGTTCAAACTGTAATGCCGCATCGTTCAGCTGTAATTTTTCTAAGGCTTCACGCAAATCATTGTACCGAGACGTATCGATCGGATACAAGCCGCAGAATACCATTGGATTCATTTTGCGATAACCGTCCAACGCTTTTTCTGCTGGATTATTAGCAAGTGTAACGGTATCCCCGACACGCGTTTCCTGAACAGATTTGATACTGGCAGTAATATAACCAACATCGCCTACCATTAAGTAATCCCGTTGAACAGCTTTTGGTGAGAAGACACCAACCTCTGTTACATCAAAGGTTTTCCCATTACTCATTAGTTGGATTTTATCGCCTGGGCGAACAATTCCATCAGTGATGCGGACATTCAATACAACACCGCGATAGCTGTCATAAATCGAGTCAAAGATCAAAGCCTTTAACGGTGCTTCTAAATCCCCGCTTGGAGCCGGAACATTTGTGACGATTTGTTCTAAAATCTCACTGATACCAATCCCTGTTTTTGCACTGGCTAGGACAGCATCTTCTGCGTCGATCCCGATTACGTCTTCAATTTCTTTACGGACTCGCTCTGGATCAGCAGCCGGTAAATCGATTTTATTGATGACCGGCAGGATTTCCAAATCATTATCTAAAGCTAAATAAACATTGGCTAATGTTTGAGCTTCAATCCCTTGGGCTGCATCTACGACCAAGACTGCACCTTCGCAGGCAGCCAAGCTCCGTGAAACCTCATAAGTGAAATCGACGTGTCCAGGAGTATCGATCAGATGAAAAATATAATTCTGTCCATCTTTTGCAGTGTAATGTAGTTCTACCGCATTTAATTTAATTGTAATTCCGCGTTCACGTTCAAGATCCATTGAATCTAACAACTGCTCTTGCATTTCACGGGAACTTACGGTATTAGTTTGTTCTAAGATCCGGTCAGCCAGTGTCGACTTGCCGTGATCGATATGCGCGATGATCGAAAAGTTTCGAATCATTTTTTGGCGTTTCTGCATTTCTTCTATATTCATCAAAGTTCCTCATTTCTTTTAATCAGCACTGTCAATTATACCAACGTTTCTAATAGAAAAAAAGTCTTTTCACCTATTTCCCAAAGTCGGTAAGAGAAAAATAATCCTGCTTTTGCTATACTTAGAATATAAACGAGAAAAAGAGATCAGATTGCCCTCTTTACTCTTGCGTTAAAAGGGTTTTCTCTATTAGAGGGCATCTGTGATTAAATTCAGCAACAATATCTAGGAGATGAAAGAATGGATAGTGACTTTAAGAAACAATTAGTCTTGAAGCCCGTTGGTGAAGAACATTTGGCTCAGTATGATGAACTGCTCAGCTATGTTTTTCAAGTAACAGAAAGCGATATTGAAAATAGCGGATACGAAAACAAGCGTGAAATGGTCCGCGCGAAGAAACCTGTTTTGGAGCAATCAAAGGTTTTTGGCTGGTTTCACGATGAGAACTTGATTTCTCAAATTGCTATTTATCCTTGCGAAGTGAATATTCATGGGAAACTTTTTCAAATGGGCGGTGTAACTGGTGTCGGTACTTATCCAGAGTATGCCAATCATGGATTAATGAAGGATTTGATCGAGAAGGCCTTGATCCAGATGCGTGAAGACCAGCAATGGATTTCCTACCTATATCCTTACAATATTCCCTATTATCGGCGCAAGGGCTGGGAAATCATGTCTGACAAGCTCAGCTTCAAAATCAAAGATACGCAGTTGCCTAAGCAAGTTGAGGTGCCTGGTATCGTGGAACGCAAAGAAGTTGACGATCCGGATGTTTATCAAGTCTATCATGAGTTCGCCTTGAATAATCATGGGGCGATGATCCGCAAGGAGTTGAATTGGGAAGAATATTGGCGGTTTGAAAATGAGGAAGAACGCATCGCCGCAATCTACTATGATGCGGATAAGCGGCCGACTGGTGTACTTTTTTATTGGATCTCTGACGAGGTTTTCCATATTAAAGAAATGTTTTATTTAAATCAGGAAGCGCGAAACGGTTTATGGAATTTTATCAGTGCTCACTTTTCAATGGTTTATTGGGTCAAAGGCGATATTTTCAAAAATGAACCGCTGTCCTTCCTGCTTGATGATAGTGAGATCACAGAAACAATTGCGCCGTTTTTCATGGCGCGGATTGTCGACGTAAAAGAATTTTTATTGGAATATCCCTTTGAAAAAACTGTCGAGCCTTTCTATTTTGAAGTCGATGATCCGATCGCTGATTGGAATAATGGAATTTTTGCACTCAGTTGGAATACTGATGGTGAGTTGACTATCTCTGATCAACCGAAAGGCAGACGTATTAAACTTAACATTCAAACCTTGACTTGCATGCTGATGAATTATCGCCGGGCTGCTTATCTTGCTCGGATTGAACGGCTGGACGCCGATAAAAAAGCAATTGAACTATTAGAAACAACAATACCTGACATGGAGGCTTATTTTAGTGACTACTTCTAAACATATTTATTTTGCTGCACCGTTATTTGCACAAAGCGACCTATTGTATAATCAACACTTAGTAAAAAAAATTCGTGAAATTGATGCGGATCTGACGATTTATCTACCACAAGAAAATGCGGGTATCAATGACAAATCAGCCTACGCTGACAGTAAAATGATCGCTCTGGCTGATACTGAGGAGGTCTTGAAGAGTGATCTGATGGTGGCCCTGCTGGATGGTTTGACGATCGACGCCGGTGTCGCTTCTGAAATCGGCGTGGCGTACGCCAAGGGAATCCCGGTCATCGCTTTATATACCGACTCTCGCCAGCAAGGTGCGGACAATCAACAGAAAATTGCTGCATTACAGACACCAGCTGAAAACCAATTTCATTATTTAAATCTTTATACTGTTGGACTGATAAAGCTGAATGGTACGATCGTCAGCGATGAAGAAGCATTAGTGGATCAAATCAAATCTTTCTTAGAAGGTAGTGATTTCCGTGACTTATAAAAAATATCGAATGGCGTTACTCATTTTCGGCGCTCTTTGTCTACTGTATAATATTTTTGAATTTGCAACTGGTAAATATTCAACTAAACAAGGTGTGATTTTTGTAATCGAGTGTTTAGCAGGGATTGCACTGATTTTTTTACCAGAAATAATAGAAAAGTTATTCAAAATTGTTTTACCGGAAAAAATCGTTTATTTCTATTGGTTCTTTTTGGTCATCTCGGTCTTTTTAGGAACTTCTCTGCACATGATCTCGATCATTTCTTTTTGGGATAAAATTCTGCATACCGTTAGCCCAATGGTCCTGACCGCATTAGGTTATGGCTTGATCGGCTTCTTGATGAAGGATGCCGATATCAGCAAAACATCTCCATGGTTATTCTTGCTTTTCGGTTTTGCTTTTGCTGGCGTTTGCGGTGTCTTCTGGGAGTTTTGGGAGTTTCTATGCGATACTGTAGCAGATATGAACCTTCAACGCTATGCGACATCAGCGGGTGAATTGTTAGTCGGACGAGCTGCATTGATGGACACGATGGGCGATCTTTTGACCAATACGATCGGTGCAGTCTTAATGGGAATTTACGCGCGAGTTCAAAGCCGCGGAAATGCTGCTTATTTTGAAGAGTATCGCTTAAAGAAAGTCAAAAAGTAAAAAAGATTCAAAACCGAAATTTCGGTTTTGAATCTTTTTTTTATTTGTCATCAGGATGTACGTTTTCCTTCATCGTATAAGAAGCTAAAGTTATTTTGATGATCCCTGTCCGTTTTAACATGCCTTCAGGTATTTCATCAAAAGATGCTCCCTTAGCCGCATGGTCCATCAAAATATGCAATGCTCGTCTTTTCTCTTCTAGTTCCTCAATTATTTCGGCTTCGCCAAACCCGATCAAACTTTGATAGGCATAAGAATAACTCGACGCGTTCAATGTTCCTTGAACTAGCTTGTGATTGCCATCCATCTCGATGGCTACTTTAGAGTCGTTTTTGATCATGGATACTTTTTTTCCTTCACTGGCTCCATGAACAAAAAGGGTTAATTTTTCTTCCTCCCACTCATACCCAAAATTTACAGGCACAACATAAGGATAGTCCTCCCCGTTCAATGCGATTCGTACTACTTGCGATTTCTCTACTAAATTTTTGATTGCTGCTAGATCTGTTACCTGTCTTTTTTTTCTACGCATACCCTTACCTCCATCTATCCGATTCCTTCTTCTAATCATAATAGATTAGAATTCAAAAAGAAATCTTTTTTTTAGTTAAAAAAACTGAAAATTGATAGACTGCGGTTTGTCTTTTTTAGTAGTAAAAACCTTTTCTAATCAACGATTTTCCTCTTTTTTTGTGTGATTTTTTGTACTAAAATAGCTACTGTAATTAAAATGAAAATTTGCTGAAAAATGAAAGGCGTGTCGATTTTGATTGAAACTGTCGTATTTGATATCGATGATACTATTTACGATCAACAAGAACCATTTCGCAAGGCGGTCCAAAAATTATTTCCTTTAGTAAGTGAAGAAGATATGCTTCCACTTTATACTCGTTTTCGTGTTCACAGTGATGCGAACTTCAACAAAGTAATCACCCAAGAATGGACTTTGGAGTATATGCGTTCTCATCGCATCAGCCAATCTCTGAAGGATTTGGATTATCCTCATATCACTGATGAAGAATCCCTAACCTTCCAAGATGTTTACGAAGCAGAACTTGATGCGATCACCATGCACTGTGAAGTTGAAAAAACACTAGAATTTTTGAAAAACAAAAAAGTTCCCATCAGCATCATCACCAACGGTCCAACAGATCATCAGTATAAAAAGATTTTGCAGTTAGGTCTATTGAACTGGGTCGATGAGGACAACATCATTATTTCCCAGGCAACCGGTTATGAAAAACCTGATGTAGAAATTTTTGACCTAGGCAAGAAGCAGTTTGACTTAAATCCTGAGTGTTCTTTATATGTCGGCGACAACTTTAATAACGATGTGATTGGTTCTAAACGAGCGGGGTGGCAATCTCTTTGGCTAAACCATCGCAATCGCCAGTTACCAAAAGGAACCTCGCAAATTCACGATATCGAATTAACTTCTTTCGATCAATTATTACCGACTTTCCAACATATTTTTGCATAAACTAAAGACCCGGAGAACATTCCGGGTCTTTTTATTAGGCTAGATAAAGCGATTGACTGCCCATTTTCTTATAGGTCTTTTCAAAATCACTGCGCTTTACAATTCGATTTTTATAACCGTAAGGATCATTCACATAAACATTTTCATCATCTACACCGGTGATAACTACCGCATGACACAATGGTGAGACGGTGACTTCTCCGCTCGTCGTTTCCCAAATCATATAATCACTGTTTGTGGGAATTTCATAGTTAACAGTTGTGATCACCCAGACAGGTGTTCCAGTCTGAACCAAATCTGCTAGCTCAGAGAATGGCGTATCACTGCTGGCAACGACCTCCTGCCCTTCCTGAACTACTTCCTCAGCCACCTCCGCAATCGGCTCAACAGCGACTCCCATTGCGTCATAGCCTTCATAGATATTTCCCACAAAGCCGTCATGAGGATTTCCGCGAATACCCTCAGCTTCATTTTCGTAAACCGGAACATAATTCAACAGCTCGGCTAAATCATTCTTATTCGTGTCATAATCATAATAGTTTAACAGCATTGATAACGCTGTGATCTCACAGCCGTTTTCAAGAGGAACAGAGCCAGTATTTTGGTTTTCTATCGGAACGTCTATTAATTGTGTTTCTGTGCTCTCTTTATCGGCAAGTACGATTTCTGTCTGATTAGCTGCATTTACTTCGCTGCTATCCACTTCCGATTGCTTATTTTGATAAAAAAAGATTAAGCAGCCGCCACAAAGGATACAAATAAAACTCGTCCATTTTATTAAGCGTTTGATTTTAATCACCTCGTTTTGTTGTATTCCAAGGTAAGTTTCTCAAAGCTAGCTTAAATGAACCTAAAAAAGATGTCGAAAATCATTAAGATTCTCGACATCTTTTTTATTGATGATCTTCATCGTATTCCATTTTGCGGTATTTTTCCATCTTCTTGCTGAACAACACACCATTTGAAGGCGGTGTATAAGTGATGGCATTGGCTCCCGCTTCGATCGTTTGCTCAATCGTCTCTTCATCTGGTCCGCCAGTCGCGATAATCGGCAGCTCTGGATATACTTTTCTAAAGTGCTTAACGGCTTCAACCGTATCTTTTCCAGCACTGATATTGATTATATCCACACCAGCCGCCAGTTTTTCTTCGATTTTTGAATACTTCGATGTAACTGTCGCAATTACCGGAACATCCACAACGTCATAGATTGCTTGGATCGTTTCTACTGGGGTCGGTCCGTTTACTACTACCCCTAAACTACCTTGAGATTCCGCAAACATCCCCATATAGGCCGAACGTGCTCCATGAGTAAGACCGCCTGCAACACCGGAAAACACCGGAATATCTGCGGCTTCGATAATACTTTTGGTAATTGCCGGATGTGGCGTAAAAGGATATACAGCTATTACTGCATCCGCATCTGTGTTTCGGATAATTGCGATGTCGGTCGTAAAGATTATCGAACGAATTTTTTTACCAAAAATGCTGATTCCTGATGCTTCTTGGATTACTTTTGGTACACGTACAATATCTTGTCGCAATTCAGTCATAATTTCAGGTACATATTTCTCTGCCATTCAAACTCATCTCCTTATCAACTTCTTATGTCGATTTTACTATGAATGATCGTATTGCTCCAAGTTATATGTTTCGATCACACTGATGATCTTATTCGCATAATCCGGATCAGTCGCATATCCGGCTGTCTGCAGTGCTTGAGCAGCTTGTCGATAGTCGGTAGCAGTTAGAACACCGGCATAGAGTTTGGAATCCCAGTTCGTTCCATTGACGAAAAGCATCGTATGATCGTCTAATGACTCATTCCAAGAATTATATACTTTGAAATCACCTTGAATGGTGACCCATTGCTCGTT
Source organism: Enterococcus hulanensis (assembly GCF_005405485.1). Classification (GTDB taxonomy): domain Bacteria; phylum Bacillota; class Bacilli; order Lactobacillales; family Enterococcaceae; genus Enterococcus_A; species Enterococcus_A hulanensis. Next base: position 15,341 of record NZ_BJED01000008.1, read on the forward strand.
CACATATTCCTTCGTCTCGAGAGTCACCTTTGGCTGATTCCCAGAAGCTTTAATACCAAAAAGGTTTTTATACTGACTGGCAAGCTGAGATTGTCCCCAATTAGATTCCAAGATGGCTTGGCCTAAAATGATACTAGGCAAAACGCCATATCCTTGCTGCAGTTCCTTTGCATGGGGAGCCAAAGTATCAATAAATTCCTGACGAGAAACAGTTTCCTCTTTTTGTTCAGTTTCAACGCCAAAATCCGATAATGTATGTAAAGAAAAAACGAAAGCCAACCCAATCACTAAGATCCCCGCAAAAATAAGCGGGATCGAAGTTTTGGACTTTCGTTTTTGATAGGTTTTTTTAGGCATAGTAACTCCTTACTTAGCTGACAACTCTTTTAAAAACTCTTCTAGTGTCAGATCGTGTTTGGTAATATACTCGGCATTTTCTTTACCAACATAGCGAATATGCCATGGTTCATAAGTGATACCGGTAATATCTTGGCGATCTTTTAGATAGCGGATGATAAAGCCATATTTCGGTGCATTCTCCGCGATCCATTTTGCCCCCGGTTGATCACCATAAGAAGCATCCAATACTTGTGATGAATAAGTGTTATACCACTCTTGGTCAACGACATCAATCGCAAGTCCCGTATGGTGCTCGCTATATCCAGGTTCGGTGATGGTTTCTTTAGTTTTTGCGATCGCGTCCTCTTCTGACATACCGTTTCCATTGACCAATCCGCTCACATTCGTGTTAAATACTTCATTTTGTGATTCTACTGAACGAAAAGCTGAAATAACTACTAAAGGAAAACCAGCCTTGGTTGCTGCTTCAGAAAAAGCTTCATAGTCTGCAGCTATTCGGCTGTCGACTTGATGGCTATTATCTGACAGCGTAGATAACTGACTTTCAGCGACTTCATTTTCAATTTTATTTTTAGGTCCAACCAATACAAGGTTCCAATCCTTCGCATTAGAATCCGGCAATGCCTTTTGGACAGCATTTTTCTTCTTAGAAGTAGTCGTCTTATTTTCAAATGAATAAGTCGTAGCTGTTGCTTTTTTCGCATCTGATTCTGCAGGTGCGCTGTAAAAAAGCGAATAGGCGGTCATTCCAAACATGATAATGACTGAAAGTAGTCCTACAGTTTTTTTCAAATTAAAAATCCTCTCGTTAATCGTCTAATGACGTATAGGTTTCCGTTAGGTTCTCGTTTACCCAATCAAGAAGCGCCGTCTTTTTATGGGCACTGGCGATTTGATTTTGGATATGGGCCGGCAAGCGAAAGCTTAGTATATCACTATAGCCCCAACTATTATAATCGATGGTTACGCGCAGATCGATAAAGTCATGATTCTCTTCTTCATTTTTATTTTTAAAAGGAATCATCTCGACTTGAGCTAAGCCGCTGGCGATCCATTTCTGTGCCACAATTGTCTTCATTTCGCGATATTCAGCAACTGCCGTCGGACGCTTTTCCGGGAACAAAAAGGTTTGGCGAATGACTTTTTGACTCAGCATCCATTCATAGTCGCTAAATAAATTCTTGATTTTTTGATTCGCTTCGGGTGATAAATTGTTTTGGCCTGCTTTCCACTGCTGCCATTGAATTTCGTTGACGCCTAAATAATCTTGATAAAAATCTTGTTCGGTATGAAATTGTTCAAAAATTGCACTCATTACTAAATCTAAATAAATTTGATTCACGAAAAATCCCTCCTCTCCTATTCTACTGAATTTTTAGAAAAAAAACAGTCCTTTGGCAAATGGATTGAAATATTTTAATATTTACTGCTATACTTTGAACAAACCTGCTGTTTTACTTATACTTTTAAGTATAGTGAGCAGCTGAAAAATTAACTGTAAAACTTGAAAAACAAATACATCCACACGAAATAGGAGGAGCATTATGACTGACTTACAATGGGGCATCGTCGGATTAGGCGGGATCGCCCATGATTTTGCCGAAAATTTTGACCAAACCACCAGCAAACTGACCGCTTGTGCGTCACGCACCATAGAAAAAGCTGAAAAATTCGCCCAACAATACGATTTACCAAAAGCGTACGGCAGCTACGAAGAGTTGCTGGCTGACGAAGATATTTCTATTATCTATATTGCAGTTCCCAACCGTCAACATCATCAGCACATTATGGCCGCACTAGCAGCAGGTAAACATGTTTTGTGTGAAAAAGCCATTACGATGAATGTAACAGAATTACAAGAAGCTGTCGAATTAGCTGAGCAAAAGCACTTGATCCTAGCAGAAGCTATGACGATCTTCAATATGCCTTTGTACCACGAACTGCATGCGTTAATGGATAGCGGACGACTGGGTAAATTAAAAATGATTCAGGCTCCTTTCGGCAGTTTTAAAGATCCTGATCCAACCAATCGCTTCTTTAATCCTGAATTGGCCGGAGGCGCCTTGCTAGATATCGGAACCTATGCTGTTTCCTTTGCTCGTTGGTTCTTAACCGAACAACCAGAAGTCATTGCTTCAACAATGATTCCCTTTTCAACTGGGGTGGATGAGCAATCCGTGACTATTTTGCAAAATAAAAAAAATGAATTGGCAACCGTCAGCCTAACTTTCCAAGCTAAAATGCCGAAAAAAGGCATCGTCGCTTTTGAGAATGGCTACCTGACTATTGATAACTATCCGAGAGCTGATAAAGCGGAGCTGTTTTTCAACGATGGGACGACAGAATTGATCGAATCTGGCTTCAGAGGAAACGCGATGAACTATGAGATCGAAAACATGGTGAAAATGATCCATGGTACGCTTCCTAATAAATCCCTCTTCTTTACAAAAGATGTCATCGAAATTTTAGACCAAATGCAGCAAATTTGGCAGCAGCAATAAAAAATTCTAGCAAAAGGCATGGCTTAGGCGATGCCTTTTGTTTTTTTGTCAAACTTCCGCTAAACTATTATATATAAAGAAAAGAAAGAGGGATAAAATTGCAAATTGGTCGCTTTCGTTTGGGCATGCGGACGATGAAAACGGCATTAGCTGTCATGCTGTGTATTCTCCTGTTCCATGTGACCGACCGCGGATCACCTTTAATTGCTGCACTAGCCGCTGTCTTTTCATTGCGGCAGGACTTGACTACGAGTATTTCTTTCGGTCGTTCACGAGTCTTAGGTAACTCTCTCGGCGGATTGTTGGCATTAATTTTTTACTACGTTCAGGCATTTTTCAATAATGATTTTTTTGTAGAATTATTTGTTTTACCTTTATTCGTTGTTTTGGTAATCGTGGTCTCCGATGGACTCAATAACAATTCAGGGATCATTTCAGCTATTGCTACGATGCTTTTGATCGCTTTAAGTATCCCTCAAGGTGAATCCTTCCTCTACGCACTAAATCGAGTGCTAGATACCTTTATCGGAACGATCATCGGGATTTCCTTAAACGGAGTTATTTCTCCGCAAACGGATGAAAAAGAAAAGCAAATCAAAGAAGATCTAGTTGAACTGCGCAAAAAAGAAGCGGATCTAAATAAAATGCTTTATGATGTGCGCAAACAAATAAAGGATCAGTCTCAACAAAAATGAGGCTGATCCTTTTTTCATATTTTTAATCATTCGCTTTCAGCGCTTCAATCATATCGATCTTTTTCAATCGGAAATACATAATAATTCCCACGATCAACGTGAAAAATAAAGTAATCAGACTAGCGTAAATATAGCTCAATGGTTGAATATCTGGTGAAAACATCGTCATATCTAATTCAACTGTCTGTAAAATATAGCCGTGCTCGATTTTTCCGAGGAATAGTCCAAAGAAGATTCCCATCAACGTCAGCAGGATGTTCTCGCGATAAACATAACGAACCACTTCATTATCATAAAAGCCTAATACCTTGATAGTGGATAATTCGCGAATTCGCTCCGAGATATTGATATTCGTCAGATTATACAGCACGATAAAGGCCAATAGACCTGCTGATACAATCAGCACCCACATAATGATATTGAGACTTTGAACGGTATCCTTCAACGCATCACGGGACTTCGACATAAAACTGACATTGGCAATTTCCGAATTTTCCATTAGCTGTTTGGCCATCCGGTCTTCTGTCCGCTTGCTCGGCTCTTTGCTGAAAAGCAAAAGATCCGTGTTGTACTCCGGCTGCTTATCAAAGGTCTTTTGATAATAAGACGGCGTCATATAAATAAAGTGTCTCACATAGTTTTCCGCAACAGCCGCGACTTTTACCGAATACACTTCACCAGAAATAGATTTGATTTCTAATCTGCTGCCCTTTTTCAAGTCGAATAGCTTGGCAAGTTTTTCATTTATGATCACACCCTCGTCAGTCAGAGAATAATGTTGATCTGTTTTACGATCTCTGAAAGACAAAAATTCAGCCAGCTGGTCCTTCTTTTTAGGAACAGACAAACTAATTTCTTGTTTTGAAACACCTTCCTTTTGTGCGGTAAAGGTTTCTAAAGAAACAAACAAGTGGTCTTGATAGTTTGAGAAAGTTTTTAATTCATCGACATATCTTTGTTCTTCTTCAGCAGAAGGCGCAGCTTTGAAAACTGTAGTTCCCTGATAATGCCAAAGCTTATCAAATTGCAGCGTAACAATATCTCCAATCGAATCCCGCAATCCAAATCCCGTTATGATCATCGACATGCAGCCGGCGATTCCTATTACGGTCATCAACATGCGCTGCTTATAGCGGAATAAATTACGCAAAGTCACCTTTTGGCTAAAAGAAAGCCGCCGCCAGATAAATGTCATGCGTTCTAAGAAGATTCGTTTCCCTTTTTTAGGTGCCTTTGGCTGCATTAAAATCGCAGGTGCAGCTTTCAAATCATAGCGCAAAACAAACCATGCAGAACCTGCCGAACAAGTTAATGCGACTACTAAAGCAATTAAACTATAAGACAAATACCACGGTGTCACAACATTTTCTAAATTATACAGCTGTCCATAGGCATTAAATATGATGATCGGCAGCAAATAGAAGCCAACTGCAAGTCCCAGCAGTGTTCCACTCCCGCCTGCCAAGGTCGCGTAAAGTAAATACTTTTCAGCAATTTCTCCATTGCGATAGCCCAATGCTTTAAACGTACCAAGCTCACTTCGTTTTTCCTCTACCATTCGAGTCATGGTCGTCAAGGTTACCAAAGCAGCGATCAAAAAGAAAATCCATGGAAATACAGAGGCCAATGATGAGATGCGTTCCGCATTATCCTTATACTCGCTGTAGCCCGGATTATCGGAACGAGCAAAAAGATGATACTCTGGTGCAGCTAAAGAATCTATTCGCTGTTGCTGTACTTTCAAGGTTTCTAGTTGCTTCGGCAATTCAGGATTGAGAGCAGTTAGTTCTGCGAGCTGTTCAGAAGAAAGCTCGTCTAGATTGAGAGATGTCCGCTGCTGAAATTTGGCTTTTTCTTGATCAAGCAGTTTTTGCTGCTCTTTTTTTCTATCGTCTAAACTAACAGCAGCATTTTGTTTCAAATACTTCTTCAATTTCTTCTCATCTTTTTTGAGTCGATTTTCATATTGCGTTGAATAAGCATCGCTATTTGCTAAATCAGCATATTTCACTAATGCCTCCGAATAAGCTGGCTGAGTAAAATTTTCTGACAAAACTAAAGCGAAACAATCAATTGAGCCTTTTCCAATAGTCGTATTCCCACGAGAAATATTTTCGATAAACTCAGGACTCTTAACAAAACCAACTATTTTGAAGGTCTGGCGCTTAAACGCTTTTGCGGAATCATCTACGGAAAAATCAAAAGCTTGGTTTAATTTGTAGCCCTTTTGCCTAGCAAAATCATCTAAAACAATTTCATTTGGCTTACTCGGCAAACGCCCCTTGGTAACCACGACTCTATTTAGCGTTTGTTTTGAGTTATAACTCAATATTCGAAAAACCTGATTTTCTTGGCTCAGGTTGATGTCTTGAAAGTAGCGTCCTTCTACCTTTACACCTTCAGTTTGTTTAATAATGTCAATATCTTTATCTGTCAATCCCAACGTAGAGACGACACGCGTATCCGCTAAATTCTGCTTCCGATAATAGCTTGCCGCAGTTTCCAGCATATCTGGTCCCGTAGCACGCAGTCCAACATAAAAAGCGACGCCTAAGAAAATAATGCTTAAAATTGAAAAAAATCGCGTTTTTGATTGCCAAATCTCACGCCAATTGGAACGCCTCATCGCTTTTTTCATGCTCATCACCTCTTACCATTGAATATCTTCAATTGATTGAGGTTGGTCATTCAACTCTTCGTTGCGAACACGGGCATCATTGATTCGAATGACCCGATCCGCCATCGGTGCAATGGCTGAGTTATGCGTAATGATCACGACTGTTGTGCCATTTTCTCGCGCCGTGTCTTGCAGTATTTTCAAAATTTGTTTGCCTGTCTCAAAATCCAGCGCACCTGTCGGCTCATCACACAGCAGCAACTTTGGTCTTTTCGCTAAAGCCCGGGCAATCGTTACCCGTTGTTGTTCTCCACCAGATAATTGAGCAGGAAAATTATCCATGCGCTCTCCTAAACCTACCGATCGCAAGACCGCTTCAGGTTCCAGCGCATCTGTAACGATTTGCGAAGCCAGTTCAACATTTTCTTTTGCCGTCAAATTCGGTACCAAATTATAAAATTGAAAGACAAAGCCAACATCATTTCGACGATAGGTGGTTAATTCTTTATCAGAAAAGGTCGCGATATCTGTGCCGTCCACCACTACTTTTCCTTCATCGCAACTGTCCATGCCCCCTAAAATATTTAACACGGTTGATTTTCCGGCGCCGCTGGGACCAAGAATCACCGCAACTTCTCCTTTTTCGATTGAAAAATTAATTTTTTCATTCGCTTTGATGACCGTTTCACCCATTTTATAATGCTTGCTCTCATCAATCACATCAATATAAGCCATACTAAATCCCCCAATTTCCATAAACTATTTTATGCTCTTTTTAGTTTAACATAGCTTAAAAAAAAGCCAACGAGAGATGTCGTCGGCCATGAAAATAATTCTTTTTTAAGATTGAAAATAGCAGTTTTTGAATAGATAATAGATGACAAAGGAGGATTCATTATGACAGAATGTATCGAATGCTATGCAGCTAATAATCGCGCGACACCAATACTCGGTAAACGAGCGTGCTTAGAAAATCATGAACAGTACATTTGCGGAACCTGCGGCAGATGTATTTGCAGCCAAAAAGATAATAAACGGCAATTACGCCGAATTGATTTTCCTTTTAAAAGCTTAGAGATTGCACAACTATACTTACGTGTTGCTGACCATCTTCATCAAGAAACCTGCGGAATTTATGAAATCATCAGTCACTCAAATCGAAAGTCTTATAAAATTTTTCCTGATAATGCGAGCTTCACTGAATATTTAGCAAAAAACAAAAATAAGTACGCCGAGATGCATCAAGCACTATATAGTCGCACAGACTTTCAAGAATTTTCAAAAACAGAAGTAAGAAAATTACATTCGCAAGAAATAGAAGCTTATTTAAAAAGTTAAGTCATTTATATCAAAATCCATTACAGCTATTTTTGCTGCTATTCTATCTCTTGCGGGAAAGCAGCATTCAAATTTTTCAAATCGGCATGATCCACTGCCCGTAACTCATAGCCGCTATGAAAAATTTTCTGTCCTTCAACAGACACACACGGGATGACCCGATCTTCAAATAGACTTTGTGAAAACCATTTTGCCTCTAACTCAAACCAGCCGCCCTCAGGATTCGCTTGTCGAATATTCCCCGAGTCATTGATGATAAATGGATGAATATCAATATATCCATGCTCAGGATGGTACAGTTCTGCACGCGTTGGCCGCTGATCTAGTGTAAACTGATAGCCCAACCCCATTAGCTTTTCAAGTAATACTTCCTCAACGGCGGCATCAAAATCAAGGTCAATATCTCGATGCAACCGTGTTTGTCTTCCAATCAGAGCATCGATCCCCCAACCTCCCTCGATCCAATATCGGATATTCAACTCATTCAACAAATCGATAATCATTAAAAAACTTTTCTTACTCGCTATGGTGACTTTCTCAGAATTCGATTCCATGCAAAACACTCCTCATATATATCATTAAAAAAATAGCTCGGCCAAGTTGACCGAGCTTTGAATAGATAAAATTAATTAAGCGTGATAACGTTCAACACCATCAAGATAAGTAGCCACTAGATCCATATTAGGTTCTAGGACGATGAAATCAGCCGCACGGCCTTCAGCGATCATACCGCATTTGTCATCAATTTTACAGCTGACAGCTGGTACGTATGATGCCATCATGATTGCTTGTTCAGGTGTTGCAATATCCCAATCAACCACATTTTTGATTGCTTCTTTCAATTTCAAAATACTGCCGGCTAAGTTACCAGAGTCCAGACGTGCAGTTCCTTCTTTCACGACTACCGGGAATTCACCTAAATTGTAATTACCATCAGGCATGCCGCCAGCCATCATACAGTCAGTAATCAATGCTACATGATCATGTCCAGCTTTTTCCATTAGTACTTCAGCAGCTTGCGGATGTACATGATGACCATCGCAGATCAATTCAGAAAAGACGTGCTGCAATGTTAATAACGCACCGACCATTCCAGGTTCACGGTGATTCAATCCACGCATTCCGTTGTAGGCATGAACGAAGACACTCGCACCTGCTTCGACCGCTTCTTGTGCTTCTTCTAAAGTACCATTTGAATGCCCTAATGAAACAACCACACCTTCATCAGTCACTGTTTTAACAAATTCTTTTACGCCTTTACGTTCAGGAGCCAATGCGATTTTTTTGATCAAGCCGCCTGAAGCTTCCTGCCATTCATGAAAAGTATCCAAATCAGGATCGCCAAAGTAGCTAGGATTTTGTGCTCCCTTATGTTCTTCAGTGAAGAAAGGTCCTTCGAAATAGATTCCTTGAATTTTCGCGCCGTCAACATCTTGGTATACTTTACCAATCGTTTCAGCAACATCTTTCAAGCGTTCCTTTGAAGAAGTCAATGTTGTTGGTAAGAAGCTTGTAACACCACAAGATAACAATGCTTCAGACATAACTTTGATTCCATCAGCATCGTTGTCCATAACATCATGGTTTTTATACCCATGGATATGAGTGTCAACTAAGCCAGGAGCGATCCATTTTCCAGTTTGGTCAATGATCTCTGCACCTTCTGGCTTTTCTTTCGTATATGTTCCAAAAATGCCATCAGTGACATCTAGATAGCCTGCGCCTTTAACACCAGAGTTTAAAAAGAATTTGTCAGCATAAATAAAAGTTTTCATCGTGAGCTCTCCCTTTTTTTCTTAGTACTTTAAAGTTACTCCTGAATCCACAATAAGTCAAGAATGGTGTAGACCATTCTATAAATCTTTTATCTTTTCAATAGCACGTAGCATTTTTCGATAATTAATTATCGAATGAATCTCATCTCGAGCTTCTAACATAAGAATCTTCAATTCCAAAAGCTCTCTTAGTTTATAGTAGCTGCATTGCTGTCTATTCCACTTCAAGCCCATATCAACGACCTTCTCGGCTAGATCCAAACGCTCTTGTTTCACCAGAAAAGTCCCATAATTAACAAAAAGATTGCTTAATTCACTGCGTTCCGAATAATCCGCCATCATCGTTTGAAACAGTTCAAAACTTTGATTGTAGTAATTTTGAGCATCATTCATCCTGCCCAAGATCGCGCTCATTTTACCAGCAAAATTTAGCAGCAATATTCGACTGTCAAAGTACCCTGTATATTTTTTCGATACACAGATTGAAAGACCTTGAACAATCTGTTCCAAGGCTGATTCTGGATCTTTATCGATAAAGTAGGCACAGACACCTTTAAAGAAACAAGCCAGCTGACGATCCTTATCAAGGTGCGTGATCTGCCGTTCATCTAAATAATCTAATGTAGCTCGAATCTCTAAATATTTTCCGATTCGTAAATACATAAACATTTTATTGAAATATTTGCGCAAAAATAATTCTTCCGGCAAAAAGTCCAGCATCAATTGGTCAATCGTGATTCCCAGTCGATGACATAACTGCTGAATCACAATGATATTAGGGATTTCTTCATTGTTTTCGATACGACTTAAGACACTTTGAGAACAAATCCCTTTAGAAAGATCTTTTTGTGTCATGCCATGTTCTTTCCTGAACTCTTTTAAGACTTGACCAATTGCTTCCATTTACCGTTTCCTCCAAAATATGCAAATTCACATTTTAATACTTTAATTTTAGCTGATGACTGATGGACAAGCAACTCTTGTGATTGAAACATCTAAAAGGATTGAATAAAAATGAAAAGATGCAACCGCAATTTCAACTTTTTTTGTCCAAAAAAAAGAATGTACCAAAAATGGTACATCCAAGTGCGGCGAATGGGACTCGAACCCACACGAGATTGCTCTCACATGATCCTTAGTCATGCTTGTCTGCCAATTCCAACACCACCGCAGAATCCTTTTTCATGATAGCGGGCTAAAATGAAAAAGTCAATAGTCTAAACGATCGTTGTATCGTAGACGTAAGTAATATTGCCCTTCAATCCTGCAATACCGCGGAAAAATTTCTTGTCTTCTTGTTTGATCCACGCTTCGCGAAACAAGAAAAAGTCATCCTTGGTTACTTCAATTTTATCAATTTCTCCTGCTCGTAATTGACTGATTTTTTCTTCAAATGGATTCATGTTTCTTTTCTCTCCTATCATCATAAAGCAACAGAAGGCCGCCTATTGGCACCTTCTGCATTAGTCATGAAAATATTTACTATTTTCGATACTCGAATTCTCTTCTTGCATAATACCTCGTAATGAACGATCCAAACGTTGACGTGAATTCTTTCTTTCGATCGCCGGTTGCTTCTGTTCATTCTCTGGTGCAAACAAAATATAGGATTGACGTGATTTTTCCATTCGCTGCATCAATTCTCTCGGCGAGATCGCATCAGCCGGTTCATCAGGAATCAATGAAGAAGGCACAAATTTTGGTGAAAACGGTGTTGCGCTGCGGCCATTTCGCGTATTAAACGTCGACTTAGGTTTTGCAGACTCTTTTGGTTTGTGTTCTTCAAATAATTTTACTTTTTTAGATTCTTTTCGTTCACCTTGATACATCGGCAAATTGGCCTTATGATGATCTAATTCTCTACGTGGTTCTTCATCTAAGTTAACACGCCGCGTCCGTTTTGTTTTTGGCATTGGTCGTTCAAAAATATCTTTGGCTTCCAAGCGATAACTTGTGATCAAGTCATCCTGTCCATCAAACAAGACACGCTGATTGGTTTGTACTAATTTAACACCTGCTTCATCATCAAAAGCAGGAAAACGGCTCTTTTTTCTGCTATAGGTTTGCATAACATCATCCTCATCGTTCTGATATAGCATAGTTTAGCATAAATGCTGAAAAAATGCTTTTAAATTCCCAAACAACAGGCAGACAGATAAGAATCAACCGATTAATTTGATTCAGACATGAACAAACTGCCCTTTGGAGCAAGTACCTCATCATCTAAAATACGCTCCAAGACATCATAATCCCCTTTGTAAGCACGAGGACTAGACAGCTCGCCAACATTCAGACATTGCTCTTGATCGGATAAATTAAGTGCATAGATCACATACGCCTCTTCTGTATAGCGAATGATCCCAAAAATTTGTTGTGTTTGAGAGTAAAATGGGAAAAAGTGTCCATGCTTCAACACATTGTATTTTTTTCTCCGTTCGATCCATTTCTGACAATTTTTGAAAAGTCTTTGATCAATTGATTGCCAAGGGAAAAACTTTCGATTGTCCGGATCTTTACCGCCCGTTAAACCAGCTTCATCCCCATAATAAACACAAGGAATCCCCGGCATCATGAACATTAATCCCCATGCCTGATCCAAAGCCTCGAGAGAACCATCCAGCATCGTCAGGATACGCTCAGTATCATGAGTACCAATATTATTTAATTGATTATAATAAAAATCTGCTGGATAATTTTCCTGATAACGAATCATTTCTTCGCAAATATCTTGCAATGAACGTGATTGATTTAAAAGATCTAAAATCTGCTGACGTAACGGATAATTCATGACCCCTTGTAAATGATCACCGAAAACATATTTGCGCCGTGTATCGTAAGCAATTTTGTTTGACGCATCTTCCCAAACTTCACCAATCAGGATTTTTTCTTGATAAGACAGAAGATTTTTTCGAATACCGGCAATAAAATCATCGGTCAATTCATCGGCCACATCTAAACGCCAACCATCGACTCCCATTGAGGTCCATTTCGACAAGACACTGTCTAAATCGCCGTAGATAAATTCTTGATAGGAAGGATTTTCTTTACGCACCTCAGGCAGATCGGCTACTCCCCACCATGATTTATAGTCATCCGGATAGTGATTGAAGGTGAACCAGTCGCGATATTCACTTTGCGGATCACGAGCAGCGCCTGAATCTTCTCCATAAAATCCGGAAATATTAAAATAGCGGCTATTCTTTCCCACATGTGAGAATACTCCATCTAACACGACAGCGATCCCAGCTGTATGCAAAGCAGCAATCAAACTTCTAAAATCCTCTTCGGTTCCTAAAACACTATCCACCATAAAATAATCATTCGTATCATAGCGATGATTGGAGCTGGCTTCAAAAATCGGATTTAGATATAAAGCGGTGATTCCCAGTTCTTGCAAATAAGGAATCTTTTCTTCAATTCCTTTAAAATTCCCGCCAAAAAAATCCCAACGAGCGATTTCACCATTCTGATCCTTAATATAAAATGGTTCGTCTTCCTCTGTTGCATAAATAAATGAATTCTTTTTAGGCTGATTGATTCTCTTATCAGAATTCCCGTTAGCAAAACGATCAGGAAAAATTTGATAAAAGACAGCATTCCGATACCATTTAGGGGCGATCTCAGGTTTTTGATAGCAGGTCAATTGATAGGGAACCACTTCTCGTTCGGAACCATATATTTTCCCTTCGCCACCTTGTCCATTGAAGCCATAGTATTGGATCGTTTCGTAGCCTTCTGATTCATGGATCACTTTAAAATAGTAAAAGTAAAGGCCCCAGCCTTGATCCATGATCGACTGAAAGTGAAAACGATCTTCTGATGCTGGTTCCATCATAAATATCTTTTGACCGACGGAACTTCCTTCTTTACGTACGATCAATTGAACTTTGGTATTTTGCTGTTCTGGAACCGATAGCCAAATCTTGACCATCGTTCCTTCTTGAACAGCACCAAATGGTTGTTTATAGCGTTCCAGCCATGGATTAAAGTAAATATGAGTCATGTTGTGATACACCTCGATCATCCTCATGGGCGTAGACAGGTTCTATTTGCCAAATATCGTCTGCATAACGCTGAACCGTATTGTCTGAAGAAAAGCGCCCTGCATTAGCAATATTTCGTAAACTTATTTGCTGCCAACGACGTTTATCTTGATAGGCTTGATTGATTGATTCTTGCGCCAAGCAATAATCTTCAAAATCACGTAAAACAAAGAATTCATCATTGTACTTGATTAATGAATCAAATATTTCTTGCCCCTCAGCAATAATATTCGGGATCGTCCCATCAATCAATGTCTTAACCACTTTGTGTATAACGGCATTCTCCCGATAAATATCTGTCGAAGAATAATTTTTATTCTCATAGTATTGGTAAACTTCAGATTCAGTTAATCCGAAAATCGCAATGTTCTCATCACCAACAGTATCACGAATTTCAACATTCGCTCCATCTAAAGTTGCTATCGTCACGGCTCCATTTAACATTAATTTCATATTAGATGTGCCGGATGCTTCTTTTGATGCTAAAGAAATCTGTTCACTAACATCAGCAGCAGGAATGATTCGTTCCGCCAAACTTACATTATAGTTCTCTAAAAAGACGACCTTTAACTTATCATTGATTGTAGTGTCTTGATTAATTAAATCGGCTGTTTCATTAATTACTTTAATAATTGATTTGGCATAATGATAACTCGGCGCCGCTTTTGCTCCAAAAATGAATACCCGCGGTTCGATAGGCAGATCAGGATTTTCTTTCAAATCTAAATACAACTTGATTATATGCAGCAAATTCAATAATTGGCGTTTATAGGCATGCAATCGTTTGATTTGAACATCAAAAATCGCCTGAGGATTCACTTCAATTCCATAATGATCTTGAATATAAGCAGACAAACGTTTTTTATTCTTCAGCTTTGCCTCTGTCAGCATAGCAAGAACTTGATCATCATCCTCATAATTCAGCAATAATCGTAGATCGCTTGGTTGTTTTCGCCAAGAATTTCCAATCGTCTCATCCAACACCTTGCTCATCGCAGGGTTAGCTAACTGGGTCCAGCGACGCATCGCAATACCATTGGTCTTATTATTGAAGCGCGCTGGATAAATCAGATAAAAGTCATGCAGAACGACTGATTTTAAAAGATCTGAATGCAATTTTGCTACACCATTTGTCGAATGAGAACCGATAATCGCAAGATGAGCCATGTGCACTTGATCATTTTGAATAATTCTAGTTCGTTGGATCAAATCAAAATCATGAACGCCAGTCATTTCCTCAACGAAACGCCTATCGATTTCTTCGATAATTTGATAGATCCTAGGACAAACACTTCTCATCATATTAATCGACCATTTTTCTAAAGCTTCAGCCATGATGGTGTGATTGGTATAACTCATCACTTCCTGAGTCAAATTCCAGGCACGTTCCCAACCCATTTCTTCTTCATCAACTAAAAGGCGCATAAATTCAGCAACGCACATCGCCGGGTGAGTGTCGTTAATATGAATTGCAACATATTGATTGATATCATCGATGGGCTTCTTAAGCTGCTTGTAATAACGCAAGATACTTTGAACACCAGCCGAAACAAAAAAGTATTCCTGTGATAAACGTAATTTCCTACCAGCCTCATTAGAATCATCTGGATAAAGTACTGAAGTCATATCTTCTACTGCTCGTCGATCCTCAATGCTGCGATAGCGGTCTTCTTCCTCTGGAGAAATCTCTACTGACCACAGTCGCATAGTATTAACCGTACCATTTTGATAGCCGACCATTCCGGTATCATACGGAACAGCTCGCAACATCATTCCGCCATGATAATTCGGCTTGAGATTGCCAAACTCATCATGACTCATGTAAACATCTCCGCCAATTCGTACATCGACAGCTTTACTTTCCTTGCGAACTTCCCACAGATTTCCATTTTGAAGCCACTCATCGGGCAACTCTACCTGATAGTTATCAACGAAGCGTTGTTTGAAAAGTCCATACTTGTATCGAATCCCATTACCATTTCCTGGCAATCCCATTGACGCTATCGAATCCATGAAACAAGAAGCTAAACGGCCCAAGCCGCCATTTCCTAAAGCCATGTCAGGCTCGACTTCTGCTAAATCCTCTAAATTGATACCTAACTCCGTTAAACCTTCTGTCACCATGTCTAACCAGCCCATGTTCAGAAGATTGCTCTTCAGCATTTTCCCTGGTAGAAATTCGATAGAGAAGTAATAGGATTGTTTTTGCTCTGCCTCTCGATAGTCTTTCCATGTTTGCTGCCAGTTTTGTGAATATGCCGAAGTCATCAATGAACCTAACGTTTGATAAAGCTCGTTTGGCGAAGCATCTGTAACACTCATAGCGAATTTTTCAGCCAAACGGCGACTGAATGATTGTTTAAATTCTGTTTTGTTCATTTTTTCATCTCCAACCCATACTTTATAAATTCAACTTACACTACTCATCATAGCATTAATCTATGATAGAAAAAGCCAAAATCCACAGCTCGAGGCTTAGATTCTGGCTTTTCGAATCCTACATTTGTTTGTATAGTTCTAAATATTGTTGACTAGACCCATCCCAGCTAAAGTCACGCGACATCGCTTCTGCCATCATCTTTTGCCAAATATCTTGATGATCTTGATAAAGCTCAATTGCTTGTTTTAGCGCATTCATCAAATAGAATGGTTCAAAAATATTAAATCCAAAGCCAGTTCCTTCATCCGTAATCGGATTATATGGTTGGACTGTATCTTTTAAACCACCGATTTCATGCACGATCGGCAATGTTCCATAACGCATAGAGATCATTTGCGACAAGCCGCATGGTTCAAACGCTGAAGGCATTAAGAACATATCGACACCTGCATATACTTTTTGCGCCAAGGTTACGTCGAATGCAATATGGATGCTGGTCCTATCTGGATATTTCCCTCCAAAATAATGGAATTGGTTCTCAAAATTCGGATCACCAGTTCCGATTAAAACTAATTGCACATCAAACTGCATCAAATTTTCCATCTCTTGCAATAATAAATGGAATCCTTTTTGATACGTTAAACGACTGACAATTCCGATCAAAGGAACATCTGGCCTTACGGGTAAATCCAACAATTTTTGCAATTGAACTTTATTTTCTGTCTTTTTGTCAAGATGCTTTATATCATAGTTAGCGAAAATTGCTGGATCTTTCGCTGGATCAAAGGCTTCATAGTCAATCCCATTGAGTATTCCATGCAATTTTCCGCTCTCCATCCGCAAGATCACATCTAACCCTGCACCAAATTCAGCGGTTTTGATTTCCTCAGCGTAAGATGGACTGACCGTTGTTACACGATCTGCATAAAGAATACCGGCTTTCATAAAGTTCACACAATCATTGAATCGAATCGTGCCATCATCATAACGTTCACTGCCCATGCCAAAAAGATCATACAAAACTTCTCGATCATATTGTCCTTGAAATTCTATATTATGGATGGTCAAGACTGTCCGAATCTGACTGAATTTATTAATCCAACGATATTTTTCCTTCAATAAAAATGGTATGAAGGACGTATGATAATCATTCAGATGCATCACATCAGGAATGAAGTCGATTTTTTCCATTAACTCGATGACTGCTTGCTGATAAAAAGCGAATCGCTCCCCATCATCATAATAGCCATACAATTCCGGACGATTGAAGTAGTAAAGATTATCTAAAAAGTAATAATCGATCCCGTTCATTTCCAGATATTTTACACCGCAATATTGTTTACGCCAGCCAACATAAACCTCATAAGAGAATAAATCCTCTAATTGTTCTTTATAACGATCTGGCATTTTCGTAAAATACGGCAAAACAACTTTTATATCTGTCCCTTTTTCCTTTAACGCTTTTGGCAAAGCACCCGCAACATCACCCAATCCTCCTGTTTTAAAAAAGGGTGCACATTCCGCCGCTACAAATAATGTCTTCACCTTTATTCGCCTCCGTAAACGTCGCTTAATACATGCGTATTTTTCTTGATCACTACTGGCTGCTCTGCGGAACCGATAATCTTGATACCTGGTTCAACCACAACATTTTTATCTAAGATCGCATGCTTGATAAACGCATTTTCACGAATACTGCAGCTTGCCATGATGATTGAATCCTCAACCTCAGCACCCTTTTCAATCACGATACTCCGAGAAATAAGCGAACCATGAACCTTACCATCAACAAGACAGCCTGTGGCGAATTGACTATTTTTCACCTCCGAGGTCGGAGAATAGTACGTAGCCACTTCATTTTTCAATTTCGTGTAGATCTTTTGTTTAGAGTACAATAAAGATGTGAATTTTTTAGGGTCAAGCATTGCCATGTTGGCATCATAATAAGATTTAATATCAAAAATATTACTTAAGAAGCCTGTGTATTCATACGCAGAAGTCTTCACTTGATTCATCGCTAGCGTCAAGAAGTCGACTAATGCCACCGGACCACCTAGATTTTGTCCCTCTTGCAATGCATTGATCAGCCAATCAGTACGGCAGATAAAGATTTTCATACCAAGATTTAGCACATCATCATTTGTTTTATCTTCTAAGAAGTTATGATGTCCTTTAATCAGACCGTGTTCATCCACTTCTAAGATTTCATCCTGACGATAAATTTGTTCTCTTGGCATTTTCTTATAAACGACGGTCATCACACTATCGCTCTGTAAATGGATTTTTAGAACAGCCTCTAAATCAATGTTGCACAACATCCGATTGCCCATGAAAACCGTATATTCTGATTTTGATTTATTCAAATAATCGATCACAGATTCGAAATAAGGTCGTCCTTCTGCTTTCTTTTTCAAGAAATCTTGATAGAAATGGACAAAATAGCGGCTATCCACGCTGTCTAGATGCCATTCACGTCCACCGCCGATATGGTCAAAAACTGACTTGGTCGTTCCCTGATTGAACACCATGTAGACAGACTTAATGTTAGCATTGATAGCATTCGACAAATTGAAGTCAATCAGACGATACTTGCAGTCGAAAGGCAATGTAGCTAATGGTCTTTTTTCAGTTAACGGTAATAATTCTGGACATTCGTAAACATTGCCCATAATGGCACACATTTTATTCGCTCTCACTTGTCAACACTCCAATCACTTCTGAATAACCCACGACCGCGATTTCTTCTGATCCGTCGACTACGGCACCATCTCCGATAATCGCATTCTCCCCAATGATCGCTTTCGTGATTTGTACATTTTTTCCAATCGTCGCACCTGGCATAATAACGCTGTCGACCACCTTCGCACCTTCTTTAACCTGAACATCATCAGATAAAATACTGTGCTCTACATGTCCGGCGACGTAGCATCCATCAACAACTAATGAATTCTTTACATCTGCATTTTCAGTTAAGAAATGTGGTGGTGAAATCGTATTTTTTGCCAGAATCCGCCAATTTTTATCCCGAATGTTCAAACTATGCTCGGGATCGATAAACTCCATGCTAGCTTCCCAAAGAGAGTCAATCGTACCGACATCTTTCCAATAACCATCAAAGCGATAAGCAAAGACATTCTCGCCGCTTTCCAAGTATGCCGGTATCACATGTTTCCCGAAGTCCAACATTTGATCATCTTTTTTATAGCTGTTTAACAATACGCTGCGTAAACGACTCCAGTTGAAAATGTAGATACCCATTGAAGCTAAGTTGCTTTTTGGTTCTTCTGGTTTTTCCTCAAACTCGATGATTCGATCATTTTCATCAGTATTCATGATTCCGAAGCGAGAGGCTTCTTCGATCGGTACTTCGATTACTGCGACTGTCAATGAAGCATTATTAGCTTTATGATCTTCCAGCATCGCTTCATAATCCATCTTATAAATGTGATCACCTGATAATACTAAGACGTATTGCGGGTCCATTTGGTCAATGTAATCCATATTTTGATAGATTGCATGAGCGGTTCCTTCAAACCATTTACTTCCATCATTGCTAGAATAAGGCTGTAAAATTGTTACTCCCGAATTTAACCCATCAAAGCCCCAGCTAGAACCATTTCCAATGTGATTGTTCAATGCTAATGGTTGATATTGTGTCACCACACCAACGTTGTTGATACCAGAGTTGATACAATTGCTCAAAGTGAAATCAATAATTCGATAGCGACCGCCAAAAGGGACAGCAGGTTTTGCAATTTTTTGTGTTAGTTTACCGAGACGAGAACCTTTCCCGCCAGCTAGTATCATTGCTAAAATTTCTGTTTTCATTTTATTTGATGAAGGACTTTCCTTCATCGACCTCCCCTCTATTTCTTGCGTGTATTGATTGTTTCCGGTTTTAAAATGATGGCGCCTAGAGCTGGGACAGTCGTCTTGATCAACTGACCGTACTCCTTAAATTTGATTGGTTCACTTTGACAATCCTCGTTATGTTTTGTCCAAGTACCACCAAATTCTTTCATTTCAGTATTCCAAATTTCTTTGTATGTTCCCTGATATGGAACGCCAATGTGGAACTCCCGACGTTCGATCGGTGTCATATTTAAAACGATGATTAAGAAATCTTTCTTGCGTTTGCCTTTTCGCATGAAGGTAAGAATCGACTCTTCAGTATTATCAGCATCAATAATTTCGATTGTGTCGTATGAGTCTTCCACCTCCCATAAAGCTGTTTGATTTTTATAGAAATCATTCAGTTCCGCAGTAAAATGCTGCATGGAATGATTCAATGGATCATCCAAATCGACCCATTCAAGTCCTTTGTCAAACTTCCATTCCAGAAATTGGCCCCATTCACTTCCCATAAACAATAATTTTTTACCCGGATGTGTCATGAAATAGGTGTATAGATTCCGCAACTGTGCAAATTGTTTGTAGCGATCTCCCCACATTTTATGCATCAAACTCTTCTTGCCATGAACAACTTCATCGTGTGACAATGGTAAAATAAAATTCTCTTGCATCATGTACATAAATGAAAAAGTGATTAAGTTGAAATTGTCCTTCCGGTAAAGCGGGTCCATCTCATAAAAGCGTAAAACATCATTCATCCAGCCCATATTCCACTTAAAATCAAAACCTAAAGAGCCACTTTCAATCATACCTGTCACAGGCGTCTCAGAAGAACTTTCTTCAGCGATCATTAAAATATTAGGATGCGCTAATTTGATAACGGCATTCAGCTTTTGCAAAAAGTAATATCCTTCAAAATTACGATTTCCGCCTTCATGGTTTGGTGTCCAAGGACCATCGTCATAATCCCGATAAATCATGCTTGAAACGGCGTCAACGCGTATACCGTCAATATGGAACATCTCGATCCAGTACATGGCACTGGAAATCAAAAAGCTTTGAACCTGTGGTTTTCCAAGATCAAAATTAATTGAGCCCCAGCGATTATTTTTAGCCCGATCTGGATCAGTATATTCAAATTGCGGCGTTCCATCATAATAAGGCAAGGTATCATCATTGATACAATAGTGGCCAGGGACCCAGTCAACCAGCACGCCAATATTATTTAAGTGACAAGCCTCAACAAAATCCTGAAATTCTGCTGGTGTTCCATAATAAGAGCTCATCGCAAAATAGCCAATCAATTGATATCCCCACGAACGTCCTAATGGATGTTCCATGAGCGGCATAAACTCCACATGGGTATAATTCATTTCAGCTAAATATGGCACTAACTCATCCTTCAGATCAGCAAAGCTGTAAGGTGTCCCATCTTCATGATGCTTCCATGAACTCGCATGCATTTCATAAATATTCAACGGCCGTTTAAATGCATTCGTCCGTTTACTCCGTCCGCGCCACAGGCCATCTTTCCATTTCTTCTCAGGAAAGTTATATAGTTCTGCTGCATCGCCCGGTCTTTTTTCAAAACGAACGGCAAAAGGATCTATTTTCAAAATCTCTCGACCATCTGCTTGCTTTACTTTAAATTTATAGAGCTCTCCCTCATTTGCCTTATCTGTATAGACCTGCCAGATTCCGCTCGACTCATCTTTTTCCATCGGCAGATCCTGCCAATCATTGAAATCACCCACTAAAGAAACAGCTAGTGCGTTTGGTGCCCATACTCGAAAAATGTACCCATCTTGTTCTTGGTGAGCACCTAGTAAATGTTGTGCATAAAAATTTTCTCCAGACAAAAATGTTCTCTTAGCATCATCCACTTGTTGCTTTTTTTCTTGTTTTGTATTTTTCATGAGAACCACCTTTTTTGAGCGAACGGCGAAGCGCTCTTATATTACATTTCAATGTGCAAAGTTTAATAATAAAAACACCGAGTGTTCTATTATAATAACAGAAACGCTTAATAAATAACGCCTCAAGCGTTTTACATATTTCCCTTTGCATTATTAAATGCCCCTACCTAACATTATATTATAATAAGATTTAAAATAGAAGATAAAATTTTCAATTCTTTAAAATAATTCATTTTTTCGTCAATAAATAACATTTATTATTTTCATAATCTGTTTTTTTGACAAATAATAAAGAATTTCTTTTATGCTTCTTTCCTTATGTTTGCCTTTTGACAAAATAATCGTTAGGCTAATGGTGGTAAAGAAAAATGAACAGCAATGGGCTTTAAACAGTAAAAAATCACATGCTTTAGGAGGTCGAATAATGATTGATATAAAAATGCTGGCGATGATCTTTTTTATCAATTTTGCATACGTCACATTAAATACACTCCGTTTTATGCTTACAATGAAAGGCTACCGCATATTAGCGCCTTTGATGAGTATGGTTGAGATTACTATCTATATACTCGGACTTTCACTCGTTCTGGATCGCTTAGATAATCCCCTCAACCTGCTGACCTACGCATTGGGTTATGCCATCGGTATCAGTGTTGGAATAAAAATCGAGGATAAGTTAGCATTAGGCTACATCATGGTCACAGTCATTTTACCGACAAATACGGATCAGGAAGCAAGCCTGCCGCGCTTTCTTAGGGAGAACGGCTATGGTGTCACGCAATCTTACGGTGAAGGACTAGAAGGCGGACGAATGGTCTTAGAAATTTTATCACCGCGTAAAAATGAACGCTCACTCTATGCCTTGATCAAAGAAGTTGAGGAACGGGCTTTTATTATCTCTTATGAACCAAAATATATTTCCGGCGGATTTTGGACGAAAAAAGTTCGTAAACGGCAAAAAAACAGCTTGAAGCCCTAGCTTCAAGCTGTTTTTACCAGATAAATTTGATTAATTGTTTTTCCAACTTAGCGCTTTTAGTTATTGCTGAGTGCCCCCCGCTTTTTCCTGTAACCGTCAGCTCCTGATAACTTCTCGCATGTTTTTGGAATAATAGGCGCAAAGCAAAGGCACTGTGTGTGGATACTGAGCCGTCGCTTTCTGTCCCATCCTTCAAATCCCCAGCTACATCAAGCACATGCAGATCCGTCGGCAATTGATTCATCGCCTGATCAAAATATTGATAGATCGGGGTCTCCCCGCTTGGTCCTTTTTCTGTTAATTCATAGGCAAAAATCTCTTCAGTATCCTCAGCGATCTCTAAATCATTGAAAGGTGCCGCAATCGCAACAAAATGCTCGGTAACCGGCGTCTTCTCTCCAGCATACTCTAATAAGTAGCGTAACGAAGAAACGCCCCCCATAGAATGACTGACAAGATTGACGCGCCTAACCTTCTTTTTGTACAAGTAACGCATGACTTTATCGATCCATTTACTCTGAGTAATTTCATCAGTCACGTCCTTTGCAAAAAGAACCATGATAGTTGGATTATCGTTCCTATTTTTCAACTCTCCTTCAACACTTAACTTGCCATCTGCTTGAACCACAATGGTCATTTCACGCTTCGCAACATTTTCTCGTTCAAATCGCCGCAAGAGCGGACCAAAAGAAAAAGAATTCCCTTCATAACCATGAATAAAAACGGTCGGAACATTTGAATAATGAACATCTTTTTGTTTTACCAGTGTGCCGGGACTAAAGTAACGTACCTTCGCATAATAAATCCCCCCAAACACTAATAAAAAACTTACAATCAAAATGATTCCCTTAATAATTCGTTGCATTCACTCATGCCTTCTTTTTCATTAAATAAGTAAAACTTTCCCTTTCGCCTAATAATCTTTCCGTTAATTGCTGAATAAAAAAGAAGCGTGTTCTCTTATCCATTTTCTGAACAAAATATGGTGAAATGGTCTTAGTATAAAACGGTATGTTCAACTGCCATTCAGGTTGAGAAGTAATCACCTGCGTTGTTAACAGACTATCCAAAAAGATCGATTCTCTTCTTGGTTTCTTCCCAATAATCACTTGATCAAGAATCAAACTTAATTGATTGCTGAAAAATTCCGGATTCACATCGCCGATCAACGCTGCCAGATTCGGAAATAACTTTGGTTGATCTATATTCTCAAAATAATTTGGCAAAGTTTCCGCGAGTTTTTCTCCGCGATTAATCGTCACCAATTGAAAGTTTGCATTTTCCAATCGATTAGATATCGGTAACATGAAATCAATCGCTATTGTATCGTTTAACTCAGCAAGGCGCAGTTCTTCCCCTAACCAAACTAGTAATTCTTCAGTTGTGTACTTATTATTAGCTGTTTGAATAAATTTCTCAACTAATTTAGTCGTCGGATATTCTGTTACTATCGTTAAAGAAAGCTGGTAACGTCGATCTTGACGGGACACAATAATATTATCAATCAAAAAATCTAAATTCTTATCTAGATGCTTTTGATTCGGAAAGTTTTTTCGAATCTTACGCAAGATCACCGGCTCTTGTAATTCTAGAAAGTAATTCAACAATTCTTGGATTTCAGTACGCTGTAAAGATTGCTGAAGTTTTTTATTATAAGTATAGATTTGCATCTCAGGCTCCTCTCTCGTTGGTAATTTTTTTACGTAAAAACAAAAATAGTTTACAGGCCTCTGTTATTGTAGAAGGAAAAAATCTACTTAAAAAGCCAAGCATCCAAAAGCATTATAGTCCTATTTAAAAAAATCCACAAAAAAGTGGACTTTCAAAAGTCCACTAATAATCGAATTATTTTTCAAATGCTTCTGTCAATTGAGGCACGATTTGTTTCTTACGTGAAACAACCCCCGGTAAAAATGCTCGATCGTTTTCAAGATTTACATTGAATGCTTTCGTAATCTTTTCTCTCGGTTCACCAGCGACTAATAATTCTGAGTCAGAATCTAGTACGTTTGTAACAAGCAATAAGAATAAGTCATAACCATTCTTAACGTTTTCTGCTAGCATCGCGTCACGTAACGCATCTTGACGAGCAAAAACTTCATCTAAATCAACTGTGTTGACTTGTGCGATTCGAACAGTTTTGTCAGCCATCGGAAATGATTTGGCATCCAAGTCCAATAATTCCGCTTCAGACTTATCACTTAAATTTGTTCCGGCTTTCAAAAGATCCAAACCATAGTTGTCTAGTTCAACACCAGCAATCTTCGCTAACTCATTAGCAGCATCGATATCTTCCTGTGTACAAGTCGGTGATTTGAATAATAAGGTATCAGAAATGATTGCCGATAACATCATACCTGCAATTTTCGCAGGAACAGCAATATTGTTTTCTTTATAAAGCTTTAATACGATCGTTGATGTACAACCAACTGGCTCTGCACGATAATAAAGCGGGTTTGCTGTTTGGAAGTTCGCGATTCGATGATGATCAACCACTGCCAGAATGTTCAACGCTTCAATATCCGCTGCACTTTGTTGGAATTCATTATGGTCAACTAACATTACATCATTCGTTTCAGCTGCCATTTTTTCTACTACACGTGGAGCTGTCAACCCAAAATGATCCAATGCAAATTGTGTTTCTTCATTTGGTGTTCCAAGTGCCACTGCTTCTGCGTCAACACCTAATTCTTTTTGTAAGCTAGCAAAGGCAATCGCCGCTCCGATTGCATCTGTATCAGGATTTTGGTGCCCAAAAATTAAAACTTTTGCCATAGTTAATTCGCTCCTTTAAATTAGTTCTTCTTTATCATATCAAAAAAAAGGAAAAGAGCAACAACCTGCTGCTCTTTTCGATTATAAATTTCTTGTATTTTCTAAAATCCAAAATATATAAAATACCACGCAAAGAATCGGGCGAAGAACCTTCCGCCCGATCTATCTGTTCTTTTTAATTTCCACGTTTCAAATAGCCCTTATAATCTTCGGTATGCAATAATTTTTTCGCATTCTCCACTCGATCATCCGTTGGAGGTTCAATTCCTTCTAACGGATACTTCAGACCCATTTCTTCCCACTTGTATTTGCCCATTGTATGATAAGGTAAAATCTCAACTTTATCGACATTATTCAAGCTCTTAATAAATTTATCTAATCGAATTAAAAATTCGTCATAGTCGCTTCTAAAAGGTACTAACACATGGCGTATCCAAACGGGTTTGTTAATATCCGAAAGATATTTCGCCATTTCCAAGATATTATCATTGCCATGACCGGTTAATTCTTTATGCTTTTGGTTATCAATCTGTTTAATATCAAATAAAATCAAATCAGTGTATTGCATTAATTCTTCAAACTTAGAAAAAAATGGTTCTTCAAAAGTAAATGGTTTTCCGCAACTATCTAATGTTGTATTGATTCCCATTTCCTTAGCCTTCTTAAATAAATCGATCAAAAAGTCGATTTGAAGTAAAGGTTCACCGCCGCTAACAGTGATTCCGCCTTTTTTCCCCCAATAACTCTTATAGTTCAACGCTTCCTTTAAAATATCATCAGCTGTTCTTTTCTTTGCTTTAGGATCATTTATTTTCCAAGTATCCGGATTATGACAAAATTGGCAACGCATCCGACAGCCTTGCATGAAGACGATAAATCGTACGCCGGGTCCGTCAACAGATCCGAAACTTTCGATTGAATGGACATTTCCGACAATAGGTTGTTCAGTCACAGCAGACATAAACAGTCCCCCTCTTCTATATGTAAAAATTTCTCGCAAAATTTTTTTACGAATAACCAATGACTACCTTTAAAAAGTAAGGCGAATAGACTACCGTCCATCCGCCCTATTTTAGTATTCGCTTGTAAATCAGTTCTTACATTTTAGCATGGAATGTACGACTGATTACATCTTCTTGTTGTTCACGAGTCAAGTCGATAAACTTAACCGCATAGCCAGAAACCCGAATTGTAAAGTTAGCATATTCTTCTTTTTCTGGATGTTCCATAGCATCGATTAATTTTTCTTTACCAAAGACGTTCACGTTTAGATGATGTGCTCCTTGATCAAAGTAGCCATCTAAAACGTTTGTTAAGTTTTCAATGCGTTCATCTTCATCATGACCTAATGCATCTGGATTGATACTTTGTGTATTTGAAATACCATCCAACGCATATTCATAAGGTAATTTTGTTAATGAATTTAATGAAGCTAACAAACCATTTTGTTCAGCACCATAAGATGGGTTTGCTCCCGGAGCCAAAGGTTCACCAGCTTTACGTCCATCAGGCATTGTACCAGTTGCTTTACCATAAACAACGTTTGAAGTAATTGTCAAAATTGATGTTGTTGGTTCTGAATTACGGTAAGTATGGTAATGTTCTAATTTTTCCATGAACGTTTTTAATACCCAAACAGCTAAGTCATCAGCACGAGCGTCATCGTTACCATATTTAGGGAATTTTCCATCGATCTTGAAGTCAGTAACAATACCATCTTCGTCACGAATTGGGAAAACTTTTGCATATTTGATAGCAGCTAATGAATCAACTACGTGAGAAAATCCTGCGATACCTGTCGCAAAAGTACGCTTCAAGTCAGTATCCATCAACGCTAGTTCAGCAGCTTCATAGTAATATTTATCATGCATAAAGTGGATCGCGTTCAAAGTATTTACATACATCCCAGCTAACCATTCCAACATGTCGTCATATTTAGCCATAACATCATCGAAATCTAGAGCTTCGTCTGATTCGATTGGACGGAAATCAGGTCCGACTTGTGCTTTAGATTTTTCATCAACCCCACCGTTGATCGCATATAACAATGCTTTCGCCAAGTTTGCGCGAGCACCGAAGAATTGCATTTCTTTACCCGTTTGTGTAGCAGATACACAGCAGCAGATCGCATAGTCATCTAGCCATACTGGACGCATTACATCGTCATTTTCATATTGAATTGAAGAAGTATCAATTGAAATCTTAGCTGCATAGTCTTTGAATCCTTCTGGTAAACGAGAAGAGTACAATACAGTCAAGTTTGGTTCTGGAGATGGACCCATGTTTTCTAGTGTGTGCAAGAAACGGAAATCATTTTTAGTAACTAATGTACGACCGTCCATACCCATACCAGCAATTGATAAAGTAGCCCAAACTGGATCGCCTGAGAACAATTCATTGTAAGAAGGAATACGAGCAAATTTAACCATACGTAATTTCATTACTAAATGGTCAATCAATTCCTGTGCTTGTTCTTCTGTCAAAATGCCTCTTTCAATATCACGTTGAATATAGATATCTAAGAATGTAGATACACGGCCGATTGACATCGCAGCACCATTTTGTTCTTTGATTGCTGCTAAGTAACCAAAGTATGTCCATTGAACCGCTTCTTTAGCATTCTCAGCTGGACGAGAAATATCGAACCCGTATGCTTCTGCCATTTCTTTAATGCGTTTTAATGCTTTATATTGATCGCTGATTTCTTCACGTAGACGAAGATCTTCTTCAGTGAATTGTCCGTGACCACAGTTTGCGTGGTCTTTTAGTTTTTCTTGCATCAAGTAGTCAATACCATAGAGTGCTACACGACGGTAATCACCAACGATACGTCCACGTCCGTAAGTATCAGGAAGACCAGTGATGATCTTTGCACGACGAGCCGCACGAATTTCCGGTGTATATACATCAAAGACTGCTTGGTTATGCGTTTTATGATAATCATTAAAGATTTCAGTGAATTTAGGATTTGGTGTGTAGCCATAGCGTTCAAGAGATTCTTCTGCCATACGAATACCACCGTAAGGCATGAATGCACGTTTTAACGGCTTATCTGTTTGGATACCGACGATCGTTTCTTTGTCTTTCAAATTTTCGTCAATATAGCCAGCACCATAAGCATTAGCTGCAGATACAATATCTGCCTCCATGTCTAATACGCCGCCGTTTTCACGTTCTTGTTTTTGAAGTTCTTGTAATTTTGCCCATAATGAATTTGTTGCGTCAGTTGGTTCAGCTAAGAAATCGGCAGCACCTTCATAAGGCGTGTAGTTAGCTTGGATGAAATCACGTGTATTGATTTCACTCTTCCATAAGTGCCCCTTAAAGCCTTCCCATGCAGACTTCTCAGTGTTTTTCATTTTTTCTAGTTCATTTGTTGCAGTTCCCATTCCGAAAGGACCTCCTTAGAATAATAAAAACTTAATTGCTACAGCTTTACGAACAAAGTATAACACATAAATTCTTTTATGCAAGCCTTTCCTTGTGAAAGATTAATTAGAAAACAAGAAAATTTTGTAATCGTTAGCAAAGCTTTGTTTTCAAAGGTTTTTCAGGATAAATTAGATGCAAAATTTTTATCAAAAAGATAGAAATTTCGATATTTTGTGATAAAAAAAACGGGCATCTGTTTTAATACAGATACCCAACTGTAACAATTTTATATAATACAGAGTTTAATCATCAGCAGTTAATTCTTGCGTCTGAACTACTGAGTACAACTCTCCTTCTTGCTTTTCATCAATCGCGAATGTACCATTTGAAATTCGATCACTGATTGCAACATTAGAAATCTCAAGCTCTTTTTCGATTCCTTTGCTAGTCGTTAAAATAAGTTTTCCTTCTGTTTCAGTCGTCATGTAAGACAGACGATGCGGATTCTTCTTCAGTTCACGGAAAATCATCAAGCCGCGTTTTGCTCGACCTAATTGCGGCAATTCTTGTGCAAGCATCCGTTTGGCGGCTCCGCGCTGGCTTAGTAACAGAATTGGTGAGTCACCTTCAGATGGAACTAAAGCACCCGCTACTACAAAATCACCGTCTTTAAGGTTAATAGCCTTAACTCCTGCTGCTTTTGAGCCCACTACTGGGACTTCTTCTAACGGATATCGCAGTCCGAAAGATCGATGTGAAGCAATGAACACATCCATGCCACGAACTTCATCGGTTAGGAAGACTGATACGATTTGATCCGTATCACTTTTCATTTTCATAGCTGTGGTTGGTCGACTACGATAGGTACGCCAAGGCGAAAACTCTGTCATTCGAGTTTGTTTGATCATACCTTCTTTGCTCATGAAGACAAAAAGTTTATTCGCATCAATTTCTTTATAAGGAAACGCTGCGATTATTTCTTCGGTCATAGATAAATTAGTGATCGTTTGCGAGATGTGCTCGCCGACATCTTTCCACTTTAGCTCAGTGATTTCATGAACTGGTCGATAGATCATATTTCCATGGTTCGTCAAGATTAGCAAATGATCCAGTGTATTCAACTTATCAATAAAAATAATTGAATCTCCATCTTTCATACCATGTTCATCAGGACGTGACGCATTGTATGAACGTAAGCTGCTGCGTTTTAAGTACCCTTCTTTTGTTAAGGTTACAATCACGTCTTCTTGAGCAATCAGTACTTCTGTCTCGATCTTGATTTCACTGATTTCATCCTCAATTTGCGTCATACGATCATTTCCGTAGTTCTTTTTGATTTGGCGTAATTCTTGCTTCATAACTTTATGCAATTCTTTTTCACTATTTAAGATCAAGTGTAATTCTTTTATCTCACCAGCTAATTCTGCTGCTTCTTTTTCTAATTGAGTAATATCGGTATTGGTCAGACGATACAATTGCAGAGTCACGATCGCTTCTGCTTGCTCTTCGCTGAATTCAAAACGTTTAACTAAATTAGTTTTAGCATCTTTTTTATCTTTACTGCCGCGGATCGTAGCTATCACTTCATCAAGAATCGACAAAGCTTTCTTTAAGCCTTCAACAATATGCTGGCGCTTTTCTGCTTTGTTAAGTTCATATTGACTGCGCTTAGTAATCACAGACTTACGATGTCCAATGTAGCTTTCCAAAATATGTTTCAAGCCCACTTGCCGCGGGGTCATATTATCAATTGCTACCATATTGAAATTGTAATTAATCTGCAGGTCAGTATTTTTAAACAAGTAATTTAGAATACCTTCTGCATTAGCGTCCTTTTTAAGCTCAACTACTACCTGCAACCCAGTCCGGTCTGATTCATCTCGAACCTCCGCGATACCATCGATCTTTTTATTCAAACGGATTTCATCCATTTTTTTGACTAAAACAGCTTTATTCACTTCATAAGGTATCTCATGAATGACAATTTGCTGTTTACCGCCTTTTAATGGCTCGATCGATGTTTTCGAACGAAGAATAACTTTGCCTCGGCCAGTTTCGTAAGCCTTTTTGATTTCCGCTTTTCCTTGCAAAATACCGCCAGTCGGAAAATCAGGTCCTGGAATATATTCCATTATTTTTTCTAATGAAGCATTCGGATGTTCGATTAAATAAATCGCACCATCAATTACCTCAGATAAGTTATGCGTAGGGATTTCAGTCGCATATCCAGCCGAAATACCTGTTGAACCATTGACTAAAAGATTTGGATACGCTGCTGGCAATACTGTTGGTTCTTTTTCTGTATCATCAAAGTTCCAAACTAGATCAACCGTATCTTTTTCAATATCTTTCAATAGCTCACCGCTCAGTTGAGACAAGCGGGCTTCAGTATAACGCATCGCAGCCGGCGGATCACCATCCATCGAACCATTGTTTCCGTGCATCTCGATTAAAACTTGACGCAGCTTCCAATCTTGGCTCATTCGGACCATCGCTTCATAGATTGAGCTGTCCCCGTGAGGATGATAGTTACCCATGATATTTCCGACAGACTTGGCTGATTTTCGAAAGCCTTTATCGTAAGTATTGCCGTCTTTATTCATAGCAAATAAAATCCGACGCTGTACTGGTTTCAAACCATCACGAATATCCGGCAAAGCCCGCTCTTGAATAATATATTTTGAATAGCGGCCAAAACGGTCACCCATTACTTCTTCTAATGTTAATTCTTGAATTGAATGTTTAGTCTCCATTATTTGACCACCTCCTACTCATCAAACAAGCTGATTATTTTTACTTCATCAGTCGCTTCTTCTGATTCATGTTGCTCCGCTACTGGTACAACTGGCACATCTTCCTTATTATCTAGCAGACTGCCATCTTCTTCCAACGTAAATTGTACGTGATTTTCAATCCATTTACGGCGAGGTTCTACTTTATCACCCATTAACGTCGTTACACGACGTTCAGCTTGCGCAGCATCATCGATCCGTACGCGGACAAGTGTGCGGTATTCAGGATCCATGGTCGTTTCCCATAACTGCTCCGCGTTCATTTCACCAAGACCTTTATAACGTTGCAGCATATAACCTTTACCCACTTTTTTCGTAACGTCCTGCAGCTCATCGTCTGTCCATGCATATTCAATGACTTGCTTGCGCCCAGCACCCTTTGAAACCTTGTACAATGGTGGTAAAGCTATAT
The DNA here is from genome assembly GCF_005405485.1 of Enterococcus hulanensis. Lineage (GTDB taxonomy): Bacteria > Bacillota > Bacilli > Lactobacillales > Enterococcaceae > Enterococcus_A > Enterococcus_A hulanensis. Next base: position 47,148 of record NZ_BJED01000008.1, read on the forward strand.
AGATTTTTCCATTTTCAATTAAAGGTTTCATATAGCGATAAAAGAAGGTTAATAGCAAGACTTGGATATGGGCACCATCGGTATCCGCATCGGTCATGATAATTACTTTATCGTAATTACAATCTTCAATAGAAAATTCAGGTCCGACACCTGCACCAATCGTATAGATCATCGTATTTATTTCTTCGTTCTTTAAAATATCCTGCATCTTAGCTTTCTCGGTATTAATTACTTTTCCTCGTAATGGCAGGATTGCTTGGAATTTCCGATCGCGTCCTTGTTTAGCAGAACCGCCGGCAGAGTCTCCTTCGACTAAAAACAGCTCATTTCTAGCTGCATTTTTCGATTGTGCTGGAGTTAGTTTTCCTGAAAGCAAAGACTCGCCTTTTTTACGTTTCTTGCCGTTTCGGCTTTCTTCACGAGCCTTGCGTGCTGCTTCACGAGCTTCACGAGCTTTGACCGCTTTACGAACCAGCATTTGGCTGTTCTCACTATTTTCTTGCAAGTAAAAGCCCATTTGTTCGCCAATAACGCTATCGACTGCACCGCGAGCCGCTGGTGTTCCTAATTTTTCTTTAGTTTGTCCTTCAAACTGCAGCAAGTTTTCTGGAATTCGAACAGATAATACCGCAGAGAGTCCTTCACGGAAATCTGATCCTTCTAAATTTTTATCTTTTTCTTTTAACAAACCTGTTTTTCTCGCATATTCATTGAATGCTTTCGTCATTGACGTCTTCATTCCTGATTCATGCGTACCGCCATCTTTTGTCCGTACATTGTTGACAAAGGAAAGCAGGTTCTCTGAATAACCATCATTGTATTGATAAGAAAATTCAACTTCAATCCCATCACGTTCACCAGAAAAATAAACAACGGGTGTCAATGTATCTTTATCTTCATTTAAGTATTCAACAAATTCTTTGATTCCTTCTTCAAAATGAAACGTTTCCGTAACTTTTTCTTCACCACGCAGATCAGTCAAAGTAATCTTGACACCGCGTAATAGGAAAGCAGATTCTCGTAAACGTTCTGACAAGGTTTCATAAGAGAAGTTTAACGTGGAGAAAATTTGAGCATCAGGTAAAAAGTGTACAGAGGTCCCGTTTGGTTTACGAGTCTTTCCGATTTTTTCCAGCGTGCCTTGAGGTTTTCCGCCATCCTTAAACTCTTCACGATATTCGACACCGTCTCGAACGATCGTTACATTCAACCATTCTGATAAAGCATTTACAACACTGGCACCAACACCGTGCAGACCACCAGAAGTTTTATAGCCGCCCTCTTGTCCGAATTTTCCGCCAGCATGAAGAATCGTAAAAATTACTTCTACAGTCGGAATTCCTGATGCATGCATACCAACTGGCATACCACGACCTTTATCACTCACTTCTACGCTATTATCCTGATGAAGTGTTACTTCAATCTCACTACCATAGCCGGATAATGCTTCATCGACAGCGTTGTCGACGATCTCATAAACCAAATGATGCAAACCGCGACTATCAGTCGAGCCAATATACATCCCTGGTCGTTTTCTAACCGCCTCTAATCCCTCTAAAACTTGGATCGAAGCGTCATTGTATTCGTTGTTCATCTTAGCCAAACCTACAACTCCTTACTTCTACTTTTAAACATAATTATTTTCCCAATGGAAAAAATAGATTTCTTGTTCGTACTGGATACCCTCCAATTCCCCTATCTGAATCAATTTAAGTATTTTTAAATTAGTCAGTTGTGAAAATTAGCTAGATTCCTTTTCTAAAGTACATCATTTGTATGATACGCTAAAAAAGCTCAAAAAAAAAGCCTATCCTGTTTCTGAAAAGGCATTTTAAGCTTTTTTTTTAATAAAATCAACTTAGAGATTACACTTTTTTGTTCAATTCGATCTTCACACAGCGGTCCATGACAATATCGTTGCGTCCTTGACTTTGCAACGTTTTAGCCGCTTCTTCGCTGCTTAAACCAAGCTGTGCCCAAAAAACTTTCGCGTCCGTCTTTAAAAACTCTTCTGCTATGGCCGGTAAAAATTCACTTCGTCTGAAAATATCCACGATATCAATTGTTTCTGGTACTGCAGCTAAATTCTCGACAACTGGAATCTCATTAATTTTTTGACCAGCTAGTTTTGGATTTACACCATATAATTTATACCCATGAGATTTTAAGAACTCAGCAATTTGATAACTAGTTTTTTCTGGCTTATCACTTAAACCAACGATGGCAATTACTTTTGCTTCAGTTAAATACTGGAAAATTTTCTCTTGACTAGGATTTTGAAAACTCATATGATTTCCCTCGCTCAATTTAAATTTTTAATTATTCACGATATTCAGTATATCATGTGATTAGAATTTGTTCACTCTTTTGAAATCTGATAAAATAGCCTTACTAACTAAGAAATGAGGATTCATATGAAAACCGCTATACTTTTGATCCTAGCTTATCTTCTAGGCTCTATTCCATCTGGTATTTGGATTGGAAAACTTTTTTTTAAGAAAGACATTCGTGAATTTGGTAGCGGCAATTCAGGAACTACCAATACATTTCGGGTGTTAGGAAGAACAGCAGGATTTGTTGTTTTTGCTATGGATTTATTGAAAGGCTCTCTGGCAACCGCTCTGCCTATAATTTTTCATGTAGATATTAATCCATTGTGGTTTGGTTTGGTCGCAGTCATCGGACATACATTACCTGTTTTTGCTGGTTTTAAAGGTGGAAAAGCCGTTGCAACTAGCGCAGGAATGCTGCTGGCATTTGCGCCTTTATTCTTTTTCTATTCTTTGATCTTTTTCCTGATTGTTCTTTATATCACTAGTATGGTCAGTGCAGCAAGTATTGCTTCGGCTATTTTTGTCACACTATCTTCTATCATTCTGCCTTACATCTGGCCAACGATTCTACCGACACACAACTGGCTGCTGACGATAATCTGTTTTGTCTTAACTTGCTACATTGTTTATCGTCACAAGGAAAATATTCAGCGGATCAAAGCTGGAACAGAAAATCGGGTTTCTTTTGGATTGAATAAGAAGGAGAATTAGATGGAAGAACAACTCTTAGACTGGGCAATCGAACTTCAAGCTTTGGCACAAGCAGGACTAGCTTATACAAAGGATCCTTTTGACCAAGAACGATTCGAACGTATTCGCACCATCGCTACAGAGATGTTAGCAGTCCAATCTCCAATTCCTGTTCCGAAACTAAGAAAACTCTTTGCTGAAGATTTCGGATACCCAACTCCAAAATTAGATACACGAGCAGCCATATTTGAAAATAATAAAATTTTGTTAGTACAAGAAAAAAATGAACTTTGGTCCTTGCCTGGCGGCTGGGTTGATTTCGATCAATCGATTAAAGAAAATGCTGTTAAGGAAACGTTAGAAGAGACAGGATTGACCGTCGAAGCGTTGAAGGTAATTGCTATTCAAGACCGCAACAAACATAATCCACCACGCTATGCATATAATATTTGTAAAATCTTTATTGAATGTCGGGTGCTTAGCGGTGACTTTGTCGAGAATATTGAAACAATCCAAATTGACTGGTTTGATGAAGACACTCTGCCTCAGTTAGCTGAGGAAAAAACTACAAAAGAGCAAATAAAGCTATGCTTTGAAGCTCATAAAATGAATCAATGGTCTGTGCCCTTCGATTAAAATCGCTAGTTTTTCACGAAAAATAAACCGCTCTGAAATTTATAATTTTCGGAGCGGTTTATTTTATCAACTTTTTTAGCTAACAGTAATTGAAAATTCTGTTTTGAAGTTTTCATTTACAGCTAAACGATTCATACCTTCTTTATCCTCTAGTCGTCCAGTGCTGTCTACTGTGTCCGCAAAGCCCCACCAAGGCTCGATACAAACAAATGGTGCTTCAGTCGGATATGGAGACCATAGGCCTACATAAGGAATATTATTATAAGCTAAGGTCACACTATGTGAAGACTCTTCACTTCCTAAGGTATAGGCATTTAGACCACGTGTTTCAAAAATTAAGGCGTCTTCTTTAAACAATTCACGGCTTAATTGGATATTTGTATTAGTTTGACCAATCGTTTTTTGATCCAAATTTGCATAAGGCCCCTCTAAAGGTATTTTCACTCGTGATTTTTGAGGAGAAAAAGCGATAAAGTAATCTTCAAAACTTAAATCATTGGTTAATGGAATGTTGAATGCAGGATGGCCGCCAAGAGCAAAAATCATTTCTTCCGTCCCAGTATTTTCTACATTGAAACGAATACGTACACCTTCACCCCAGATTTCATAACTGATAGTTAAGGCGAAATCAAACGGATAAACCTTTTTTGTTTCCTCGTCGCTTTCTAACAGGAAAGTCGCCTTATCCTTTGTTTGCTCGATAACTTGAAAATTCTTATCACGAGCAAAGCCATGTTGACCCATAGGATAAGTTTGGCCTTTATACGTATATTGATTATCCTTTAGACGACCTACAAATGGAAATAGAAACGGTGCATGACGATTCCAGTATTTCGGATCCGCCTGCCAAATATATTCGATCTCATTGGCTCGTAAACTTGTAAGTTCCGCGCCTTTTTCATTGATCGTTGCTTGCAAGAAATCATTGCTGATTATCACTGACATAAATACCCCACTCCTTGCTTCTATTTAATTGTAATTATTCATACCATATATCATCCAACTAGACAAATTCAAGTCCCTTTGATTACTTTAGAGGTTGATCGAACTAAAGAAGTTGGATTAGCAACTTTACTTATGACGTACTAATTCATCCTTAAACAATGGATTCAAAACTTTTAAATACGTTCCCTTCATCCCAAGAGAACGAGATTCAATAATCCCAGCAGATTCCAGCTTCCGCAAAGCATTAACAATCACTGAACGCGTAATGCCAATTTTATCTGCGATATTTGAAGCAGTTAAACGACCTTCATCGCCTTCTAAAGCATCGAAAATCGCCTTAACAGCTTTTAATTCACTGTATGAAAGTGTACTAATCGCCATTTGCACAGCTGTTTGGCTGCGGATCTTTTCTTCCACATTCAAAAATTGCTGATATAGAACTTCCATCCCGATAACTGTAGCACCATATTCTGCCAAAACAAGATCATCATCATCAAACGCGCCTTCTGTTCGAGCTAGCACGATCGTACCTAAGCGCTCCCCAGATCCGAAGATTGGAATAACTGTCGTTAAACCATTAGGATAGAGCTCTGCCCGCTCCGTAGGAAATGCCGTCAACTCATTTGCCACAGGAATATTGGCCTCTGTTTTAAATACTTCCTTCATTTCCGATACATAGCTATCAGGAAACTGGCGATCAACTAAAAATGAACGAACACGATCGGTATTAATATCAATCTTTTCGTTAAGTCCCAACAATTTTCCTTCCGCCCCAATGATGTAGGTCAATGAGCCAAGGATGTCCCCTAAAATTCGCGCCATATTATTATAAGGTAATTCTGCAGCTGGCTCAAAGGCATTTTTCTGCTGCATTAATTTATTTATTTGGCGTGTTTTCTCTAATAATGTTTCCACTTTTTCCCCTCCATTTTTTAAAGAATGTAACGACTTAAATCTTTATTTTGAGCGATGGATACCAATTTCTCATCCACGTATGCCTCTGTAATTTTAATTTCACCCATTTGCATATCAGGCGCTTCAAACAACAAATCTTCTAGTAATTTTTCTAAAATCGTGTGTAGACGACGAGCACCAATGTTATCAGTCTCACGATTTACATCAAAGGCGATTTGAGCAATTCGTTCAATCGCTTCTTGCGTAAAGACGATTTTGACATTTTCAGTACCAACAAGAGCGATGTATTGCTTGATCAACGCATTATTTGGTTCTGTCAAAATCTTGACAAAATCTTCCGCTGATAAATCACTCAACTCAACACGGATTGGAAAACGCCCTTGTAATTCAGGTATCAGGTCGCTTGGTTTTGATAGACTAAAGGCCCCGCTTGCGATAAATAGAATATGATCTGTCTGAATCGCACCATACTTAGTATTTACTTGTGAACCTTCAACGATCGGTAAAATATCTCTTTGAACACCTTCACGAGAAACTTCGCCAGAATTTTGTTGCGATTTAGAAGTGATTTTATCAATTTCATCAATAAAGATGATACCGGAACTTTCTGCCAACTTGATTGCGGCAGTAGAAATATCTCCCTCATTTACTAATTTAGCTTGTTCTTCTTTCACTAAAAGTTCTTGCGCTTCCTTAACAGTCACTGTCCGCTGAACTTTTTTCTCTGGTGTTAAGGCGCCTAATGTGTCAGACAGATCGATCCCCATCTGTTCTAAGCCGTTATTCATCGGCATCGCCTTTTTCGGTTCAGCAACTTCAATCGTAACTTCTCTTTGATCCAGCAACCTCTTTTCCAACTGCTCAAGCACAGTTTGACGATTCACTTTGATATCTTCAGTAACTTCTTCCTTAGATTCAGTTTGCGTTTGATTGAAGATGTTCATCATCTGTTCATAAGGATTGTTGCTTTGTTTTTGCTCTTTTTTAATCCCTGGAACTAATACTTTAACCAACCGCTTGTTAGCTCTTTTTAAAGCTTGAGAATAAACTTTTGAATATTGCTCTTTTTCAACAATCGTAATGGCGTTTTCAACCAAATCGCGAACCATTGATTCTACATCGCGACCAACATAACCGACTTCGGTGAATTTCGTAGCTTCCACCTTCACAAAAGGAGCTTTGACAATTCGTGCCAAACGGCGAGCAATCTCTGTTTTCCCAACACCAGTTGGTCCAATCATTAAAATATTCTTAGGTGTAACTTCTTGCTGCATCGATTCTTCTAACTGCATCCGGCGATAACGATTACGTAAAGCAATCGCTACTGAACGCTTTGCTTCATCTTGTCCGATGATGTATTGATCTAATTCACTTACAATTTCTTTTGGTGTTTTATTAACTTCAGTCATCTTGATTCTCCTTACTTAATATGATGGATTCATTCTTAGACAAATAAGTCGATTTAAAAAATGTTTTATCAAACTACATTTCTTCAACAATAATGTTATGGTTTGTAAAGACACAAATATCTGCGGCGATATTTAACGCACTCTCTGCCATTTCCTTGGCACTCATCTCAGAATTATGCTTTTTCATGGCCCGAGCCGCAGCTAATGCATAATTTCCACCAGAACCAATCGCTAAAATACCATCATCTGGTGCAATTACTTCACCATTACCGGAAACTAACAGCATCTCGTCCTCATTCATAACGATCAATAAAGCTTCTAAATTTTTCATTGCTTGTTGTGTACGCCATTCTTGTGCCAGCTCTACAGCTGCTCGTTGAAGATTTCCGTTATATTCGTTTAGCTTGCCTTCAAATTTCTCTTCTAGAGTAAAAGCATCTGCTACACTTCCGGCAAAACCCACAACAACTTTTCCATTATAGATCCGACGAACTTTCCGTGCCGTACCCTTCATGATAACTTGTTCTCCCATTGTAACTTGACCATCACCGGCCATAGCTAATTTTCCATCTTTTTCGATCGCGCAGATCGTAGTTGAATGAAATTGTGATTCAGACATTTTATTCTCTCCTTCGTATAAGTTTTAACTTCTAAGCTCTTGGATGAAATGAGCGATAACTTTTTTGTAAGCTTTCCTTTGTTACATGTGTATAAATTTGGGTGGTTGATAAATTAGCATGCCCCAATAATTCTTGTACAGTACGTAAGTCAGCACCATTATTCAACAAATGTGTAGCAAAGCTATGCCGCAGCATGTGGGGGTGAATATCGCTAGTTAAACTGCTCTTTTTGATGATTTGATTGAGCACATATTCAATGCCAGTTGATGTAATCTGCTCCCCACGATGATTGACGAATAGATAGTCATGCTCTTTCCCGAAATGCTCCATCAATCTTTTACGTCCATCGTGAATATGTTCTTGGATCGCATCTGCTGCATAAGAACCTAATGGAACATAGCGATCTTTATTTCCTTTCCCATGTATCAGCATAACGCTATTATCAAAATCAATAACAGACAATCTGAGATTTGCACATTCACTGACACGAAGGCCTGACCCATAAAGTACTTCTAACAATGCGCGATTCCGTTGATCCAATGGTTCTGCCCCATCAACACTATTAAATAGTACCTCGATCTCTTTTTCATAAAAAAAGCGTGGCAGCCTTGCTTGCTTTTTCTTGAGGTGAACATAAGAAAAAGGATTTTCCTTGATTTTTTCATGTTTCAAAAGATATTGATAAAAAGATCGTAAACTAGCAATCTTTCGACTGATCGTATTACGACTATATTTTTGATCGTTTAAAAAAGCTAAGTAGACACGAACGTCCAAATGATTTACGGTCATCAGCAGAGGCTCTCCTGAATTCTGTAAAAAGTCACAAAAGTCATTTAGGTCTCGCTGATAGGCTTCTTTTGTTTTTTCTGAATAGCCTCTCTCGGTTATTAAATAACCCATAAACTCTTGCATTGCTGCTTCATTTTCCAAACTTTTTCTCACCTCACAAACATATCACAAATGTAGCATAAGAGCTTTTTAAATACAATTGAATTGTCAGAATTTATTGACTTTTCACGAATATACTAACAATTCTTTACAGATATTTCATAATTGCTGTCAAATCAAACATGAATCCGATTTATTTTGTCCAAAATAAAAAATTCCATTGCTCAAGCAACGGAATTTTTCTCTAATTGTTCATTTCAGCTAGGGCGTTCAACGCTCTCTCAGCTAGCGCTTCATACCTCAATTTCTTATCACGAATTCGCTCTGGTAAACTTGGAAATAAGCCAAAATTGGCATTCATCGGTTGAAAGTGTTTGCCTTCTGCATGAGTGATATAATATGCCATTGAACCAATCGCAGTTTCACGAGGGAACTCAATCAACTCTTCATCTTTCGCCAACTTAGCAGCATTCAAACCGGCTACCAGCCCGCTACTAGCACTTTCTACATATCCTTCAACACCCGTCATTTGACCAGCGAAGAATAAGTCAGCGCGCTTTTTACTTTGGTAGGTTGGTCGTAAAAGCTCTGGTGAATTCATAAAACTGTTGCGATGCATAACTCCATAACGTAAGAACTCCGCATTTTCTAAACCAGGAATCAATCGGAAGACACGTTTCTGCTCGCCCCACTTCAAATGTGTTTGAAAGCCGACGATATTGTACATTGAAGCTGCCGCATTATCTTGTCGTAACTGAATAACAGCATAAGGACGTTTACCAGTCTTTGGATCTTCTAAACCAACAGGCTTCATTGGGCCAAATAGCATCGTTTTAATCCCGCGTTTAGCCATAACTTCGATCGGCATACAGCCCTCAAAAAACTTTTCCTTCTCAAATTCTTTTTGCGGCGCAACTTCTGCATCGATCAATGCTTCGTAAAACCGCATGAATTCTTCTTCCGTCATTGGACAGTTCAGATATGCCGCCTCACCTTTATCGTAACGAGACTTCAAATAAACCTTTTCACGATCAATGGTAGAACCATCTAGAATTGGAGCTGCTGCATCGTAAAAGTAAAATCCATGTGAGCCATTGTATTTTGCGATTTCTTCAGCAAGAGTTTCCGAAGTCAGCGGACCAGTCGCGATAACTGTGAGCCCTTCTGGAATTTTAGTGACTTCTTCGGAGTTAACTGTAACCAGCGGGTGTTCTTTTACTTTTTTCGTAATTAATTCAGAAAAATTATTACGATCAACTGCAAGAGCGCCGCCCGCAGGCACTGCCGTCTCATCTGCCGAAGTAATTACAACAGAATTTAATCGACGCATTTCTTCTTTTAATACACCGACTGCATTAGTCAGGCCGTTTCCGCGTAATGAATTACTGCAAACGAGCTCTGCAAAATTTCCAGTGTGATGTGCTGGAGTAGATTTAATTGGCCGCATTTCATATAAATTTACAGGAACACCTGCCTCTGCTAACTGCCATGCAGCTTCGCTTCCGGCTAAACCGGCCCCGATAACATTAACTGTTTTTACCATCTATTCCTCACTTATAAAAATTATTTTTGTACTGTTTCTTCGTAATCTCCATTAACACAGACAACCTGTTTGCCGCCTTTGACTTTTTTCTCAACTAGGTAGCCATCACATTTTGGACAGCTGCGGCCGACTGGTTTATCCCAAGAAGTAAAGTCACAGTCTGGATAGCGTGAACAACCATAGAATAAACGATTTTTCTTTGATTTCCGTTCCACGACTTGTCCTTTATGACAAACTGGGCATTCAACACCAATTTCTTTAATAATCGGTTTTGTGTTGCGACAGTCAGGAAAATTACTACATGCATAGAATTTACCATAACGTCCTAATTTGATTACCATAGGGTGACCGCAAACATCACAATCAAAGCCGGCTGGTTCATCTTTGATTTGGATTTTTTCAATGCCTTCTTCAGCTTTTTCAAGCTCTACTGCAAATGGCTTGTAGAATCGGTCTACAACCTTAGTCCATTCTTCCTTGCCTTCTTCGACCTTATCTAGATCATTTTCCATTTCGGCCGTAAAGTTGACATCCACTATTTGTGGGAAGAAATCAACAATTAAGGTATTAACAATCTCACCAAGCTCGGTTGGTTCAAATCGTCTTTGAGTTAGTTTCACATAGTAACGACGTTGGATCGTATCCAACGTTGGAGCATAAGTTGATGGTCGGCCCACTCCGTTTTCTTCAAGTGTCTTGATTAACGTTGCTTCACTAAAACGAGCTGGCGGCTGAGTGAAGTGCTGTTTCGGTTCGATATTGACAGATTGAACCACTTCGCCTTTTTCAAGTTCCGGCAAAATGTTTTCCTTATCCTCTTTGCCATCGTCACGACCTTCGATATAGACTTGCATGAATCCTTTAAACTTGATTTTAGAACCATTAGCAATGAAAATCACACCATTTTGCTCCAAAGTCACTTTCATTGTATCCAGAATAGCCGCAGTCATTTGACTAGCAACAAAACGCGACCAAATCAAGGTATAAAGTTTTAATTGATCTTTATCTAAATATTGTTTCATCTCATCCGGTGTCCGTTGAACACTTGTTGGTCGAATTGCTTCATGGGCATCTTGCGCCCCTTGTGGATTTTTCGCTTTACGTGCATGGTGTTGCGAATACTCTTTACCGTAAGTTTTTTCAATAAATTCCGCTGCCTCAGTCTTAGCAGTATCCGAAATACGAGTTGAGTCGGTACGCATATAGGTAATTAAACCTACTGTACCTTGCTTGCCCAAAGCGATCCCTTCATACAATTGCTGAGCAACCATCATGGTTTTTCTAGTACGGAAGTTTAATTTACGAGCGGATTCCTGTTGCATGTTACTAGTAGTAAATGGCAATGCTGGATTCCGTCTTCGTTCCTTTTTCTCAACTTTGGTTACTTCATAATCCTTACCATCAATCCTTGAAGTGACTTCTTTCACTGCTTCGGCGTTCGAAAGCTTTTTCTTTTTCCCATCAATACCCCAGAAGTTAGCCTTAAATTTCTTAGTTTTCTTCTTGAAATTTCCATCAATACTCCAGTATTCTTCTGGTATAAAATCACGAATATCCTGCTCACGGTCAATAATCATCTTCAGAGCGATCGATTGAACACGTCCGGCACTCAAGCCTTTTTTAATTTTTTTCCAAAGAATTGGCGAAATTGAATAACCTACTAATCGGTCCAATGCTCGTCGTGCCTGTTGAGCATCGACTAAAGAGACATCAATTGAACGAGGTTCTTTGAATGCTGCCTTAACAGCATTTTTTGTAATTTCATTAAAGACAACACGATTTTTATCTTTTAAGTCTAACCCTAACAAATAGGCAAGATGCCATGCTATGGCTTCTCCTTCTCTATCCGGGTCACTTGCGAGATAAACTTTTTGCGCTTTTTTAGCTGCCTGCTTCAAACTTTTGATAACATCGCCCTTGCCACGAATCGAGATATAATGAGGTTCGTAATTATTCTCAACATCGATCCCCATTTTACTTTTTGGCAAGTCACGAACATGTCCAACACTTGCTACCACTTTGTAGTTTCTTCCTAAATATTTCTCAATGGTCTTTGCTTTTGCTGGTGATTCCACGATAACTAGGTATTTATAGGCCAAATGTATTTGCCTCCTCAATTTTTTCTTCTATTATATATCGGTAACTACTGACAAATCGTAGCCTATAATACGCTATTCAAATTTTGTTTGTCAAGTCAGGTCTAGTGAATTTTATTCCATAAATCATAAGAATCAAAAATATCCTGTGTTTTTTCAACACAAATCGCACCATCTTGTATTAGCTGATGACACCCACTAGATCGCCCATCCAATATTGATCCGGGAACCACAAATACATCTTTTCCATATTCCAAACTTTGTTGAGCAGTGATTAGTGATCCGCTGCGTTTTTTTGCTTCAACTACCAAAACGCCGCTGCTCAGTCCTGCAATAATTCGATTTCTCATTGGAAAGTGAAATTTTGCCGGAGTCGTACCATTTGGATATTCGCTCAAAACTAAATGGTGTTGACTCATTTCTATTTGTAAATTACCGCTAGATTTAGGATAACAAATATCCAAGCCAGTTCCAACTACTCCAATCGTTTTTCCTTGATTGCTAATAGCAAATTGGTGAGCAAAACTATCAATCCCCTTAGCCAGTCCGCTAACTATTATAAATCCCCGTTTGGTAATATCTGGCAGCAATTCCTCTAAAACATGATAACCATAGTTTGTCGCATCTCGAGCACCTACGATTGCCAACATATTTCGCTTTAGTAAATTCAAATCACCTTTATAAAATAATACTAACGGCGGAGTTGGGACATACCGCAATGCATCTGGATACTCTTCATCTTCAATAGTGATGAACTGATGAGTCCTTTGGATCTCGCTTAATCGTTCCTCCGTCCACTCATTCCAATCGTTCGTTTTAGTGGTTTGTGCCAATAAACGTACTTCTAATCCATCAAATTCCCACCATTGATGCCTCTTAGCGAATTGATAAATCTGTTGCTTGCCAAATGCCCCGATTCCTTTTGTTAAACTTAAACGTAATAGAAAATTATTTTTCAAAAAAATCCCTCTTTTCAGCTCTTTACCAAAAGATACTCAAAAAAGAAGGATTTTATTTTATAAATTTTTAATTGGGGCAAAAGTTTTACGATGAATTGGCAGAATTCCTTGCGTTTCTATGGCTAGCAAGTGCTCCTTAGTTCCATATCCAGCATTCTTGGCAAAACCATAAGCGGGATATTTCTCTCCATATCTTGTCATCCATTCATCACGATAGACTTTTGCAATGATGCTTGCAGCGGCGATCGAAACTGATCGTGCATCACCTTTGATAATTTTTTCTTGCGGCAAACCATTATCTAGAACCATCGCATCAATCAACAAACAGTCCGGTGCAATTTCTAACTGGTCTATCGCACGTTGCATGGCCACTTTAGTCGCTTGGTAGATATTTAATTGATCAATTTCTTCTGCCGTTGCTTCACCAATACCAATTGCACGCGCATTTTTTTTGATTTCTGCAACAAGCTCTTCACGCTTATGTGCTGAAAGTTGCTTTGAATCATTCAAACCTAAGATCTCATGTTCTTCATTTAAAATAACTGCTGCTGCAACCACTGGTCCAGCCAATGGTCCACGTCCAACCTCGTCAATGCCGCAAATTGCTTGAAAGCCAAGTGACTTCTTCTCATTCTCAAAAACTGACATTTCATGATATTTTTCAGCTAGTGCAGCTTGTTTTTCTTGCTGCTTTTGCCACTGGTTTAGCGCTTGTTGGACACCTTTGCGGGGGTCTTGTCGAAATTCTGCTAAACGAGGATCATCTGACGAGATGATGTTCTTGATCTCTGCCTTCACTACGCTGATTGATAATTTTTCCATCATTCACTCAGCTCCTCAAAACGATCCAGCGTGTAACGACCTAACTTACCTTGACGCAATTCAAGAATCAACATCTCACTTGCACGCTCATAATCATCTTTAAACCCGCGTTTTTCAGAAATTAGTAATAATAATTCAGGCAGTGCCATAAATAAGTCTTCATCCGATAATTTATAACGAGACTTTAATTGCTCTGGATAAAATCGGCAGAATACTTCTAGTTCATAAAGAGCCAAATCATCCAAGTGCAAAAGATCATCCTTGATTGCTCCTGTTAGAGCTAATTTCTTCCCGACTGCGGGGTCCTCGAATTTAGGCCACAAAATTCCGGGAGTATCTAACAGCTCTAATTGAGAACCAAAACGTAACCATTGCTGACCTTTAGTAACTCCAGGTCGATTACCGGTACTTGCAATTTTCTTTCCGGCTAAATGATTCAATAATGTAGATTTTCCTACATTGGGTATCCCTAAAACCATTGCCCGAATTGCTCGCGGCTTCAGCCCTCTTTCTTTATCACGAGCAATTTTTTCTGCTAAAACTTTTTTACTAGCAGGAACAATTTGTTTAACGCTTTTATCATCCTTAGCAGTCAACGCAAGTACGTGATGTCCCTGACCTCGAAAATAGTTCACCCATAAATTGGTTTGGTTAGGGTCAGCTAAGTCAGACTTATTTAGCAGAATTAAACGGGGCTTTTGCTGTACAATTTGGTCTAGCATTGGATTACGTGATGATAGTGGCAATCGAGCATCAATCAGCTCAAAGACAATGTCGACAAATTTTAGCTTCTCAGCGACTTCTCGTCTAGCTTTAGCCATATGTCCGGGAAACCATTGAATAGTCATATATATTTCCTCCTTGAAAGTGATATTTGTCAGTCTAAAATTTCTGTTTCAATTTAAGTATACGTTTCTTGAACGCTTCGAAATTTGTAAATCATTAAAAGTAATAAAGTTTTATACCGCTTCTAACTTGTTGCATCTATAGGTTTAAGCTTTTATTTCCAACCGCTATTGTATCACAACTATCTTTTTTTGCGATGTCTCGCTTCTATTTTTTATGCAGAATCTGATTTTCTTACTGCTGTTTATGTACGTAAAAACAGTCACAAAAGTTTTTGATCAGGCTTTTGTGACTGCTCTGCTTTTTAAATTAGAAAGTAAAACGTGAATCTTCTTTAAATTTTTTTCGTGATGGATTCCCTTCGCATCGATAAATCTGCTTATTTCTTAAATCATAAATCGAGGACCAAACTGTATCTTTTCCCGTTTTGCGATCATACTGACATAAAAATCCATAACCGCCGCCTAATAATTTTTGCCCTTCAGATAAGCTCATATTTTGATAGTGCGTCGATAAATACTGTTCCAATGTTTGATAGCGCTCCTCTGCAAACCAATCGTCATCCACTGTTATTTTTTGGTCCAGCATCTCTGGCAAATGAAAGCTATTTGTTGCACAACAATATCCTTTTTCCGTTAGAGAATGATGAACCAGCTGATCATTCGTAAACTCAACTACACAAGCTTCTCCAGTAGTATCTGCCAGCACTAGTGTCCCAGCAGTACACCGTGGAATGGTCTCTAGCAGGGCCAAAGCCTCTTCCACACTCCGACATTTTTCTAACAGCATTCGTAAAATCATACCAACGTTCATTCCCGGCTTAATGCTGTCAGGAAAAACGGACGTAAGAGCGATCGCCAATCCCCATTGATTGATCCCATCTTCCATTTCCACAAAAGCTGTTGTATTACCAGAAAAAGAATAGGAATCAGTTTCTTTAAATGTATACAAACAGTTCATATACAATTTCTCGATAGCCGTTAGAAAGTCGCTATTGCGGCCGAGCAAAAAGGTTTGTTCGTTTTTAACAATAAAACTAGAACAATTCGTTACTCTGACAAGAGCATACATAGAAAAAAGGACAGGATACAACGAGGCTGGTTCGATTGATTGACCAGCGGCTATCCCTTTGATTTCATCAATAACCTCTGGGAAAAATTCTTTATAATAGGGGAGACAATTCTCTGAGAATTCTTCCATTTCCTTAGTAATTTCAAACGGAATATTGTCTAGCAAATTTTTATTATTCTTTTTCAAAAGCTCTCCCCACTTTTTTCCTATTTCATAGTGAGTGCCTTTAAATCTTGCATGATACATATTTTTATCTCCTTTATATTTGTTAGGAGTCGACTTCCTATCTCAAGATTACCCTAATAAAAATTTAACTTCAATTGAATAAAATGAGAACAGTTTTCATTTTTTATTTTGCTCAAAAAAAAGATGGAGCAATCCATCTTTTACGAAATAATTTTAATGTGGGTCAGTGGGTAATATACAGCCTGAGCCTTACCTAAAATATCTTTACTCTGAACCGTGCCGAATGATCGGCTGTCTTTAGAGATTCGCCGATTATCTCCTAATACGAAATACTCATTTTTCGGCAGTTGTCGTTCACCAAGCAGCTCTTCCAGTTGGAAATCCGTCGTATAGGGAGAAACTTGATGATCATGATTTCGGTTGTTGGTAAGAAAAGATTCTGAAACTTTCTCGCCGTTAATATAAAGTTGATCCTTGTCATAGCGAACCTCGTCGCCTGGCAGCCCAATTACACGTTTAATATAGATTGTTCCATCAGGTTGTTGAAAAACGATCACATCAAAACGCTTAACCTTGCTGAATTTTTCCATCAGAATCATATCTCCTTGAGTCAGCGTTTGGTCCATTGAATTACCAGTTACAGGAACTGGAATCAATAGAAATCCGCGAACGATCACTCCTACAAAGAGGGAGATTATAAAATATTTGACACCTAACCATAAATGGTTTTTCGTAAATAAATCTTTCAACTCGTCCCCTCCCTGTAACAAAAAGCACCTGAATAAAACTCTGTTACTTATTTTTGAGCGTTTCAATAGCTTTAGCATAGGCGACATCATTAGATTTGACAAGTTCGAATACTTTTTCTTGCAAAGCATCGATCGTTTTATCATCCAACGCACCGGTTGCCGATAGGTTGTTTTCGGTTTGAATCTCCGCTACAGCATCTCTTGTAGCTTCATTAAAGGAATCGCCATCGGTGGGATAGCCCAAGGCCTTTAACATCGTATTGATGTTTTCAATCGCATCGCCAGAATCGCCGATACGCCAATTAGACTGCTTCGAAATCGGTGGAAGCTTTGCGTATTCGGGATAATCCGCTTCGATGGTCGGCGCAACACCTTTTCCTTCTACTGAGGTCCCATCCGGCGCAAACCATTTCATGATTGTTAACTGAACATAATTGTCTTTTCCAATCTGACTGAGACTCTGCACACTGCCTTTGCCAAAGGTATTTACTCCAATAATGGGATAATTTTTACTCTTAACTGCAGCTGCTAGCAGTTCGGCACCATAAGAACTTTCTTGATCAACCAAAAAAACAGTTGGTTCTTTGACTTTGAAACCTTGGTCAATCTTTTTTCCCGCTTTATCAATCGAAATGACTTTTTTGTTATTTGAAAATTGAGCGATGGTGTCCCCGTTTTCGAGAAAATAGCTCGCTACGCGTTCCGCCTCTGCCATTAATCCACCCGAATTTTGCCGTAAATCAATAACAAAAGATTTCGCACCTTCTTTACGTAATTGCTCAATAATCGTTCGAAATTCTAATGCTGTGGTTTCGCGAAAATTATCAATTTGAATGGAGCCGATCGACTTATCGTTTCTATCAAGATTTCCTTTGACTGTGTCTTCTGGTACGACATCTCTTTCAATTGATACTTCAAATTTTTCATCATTCCGTTGGATCAATAGTTTGACTTGTGTGCCTTTTTTCCCCCGAATCATGCTCGACACTTGATCTAATGACTTATCCTGTGTCTTCTTACCATCTACTTCCAGAATAATATCCTCAGCCTTCAGCTTCGCCTTTTCAGCGGGAGAATTTTTGACAGGCACACGATCGATCACAGGCAGGCGATTTTCAAGTTGTAGGTTAGCTCCGATTCCTTCAAAGCTACCAGCTACTTTCGCATTTAATTCTTTCGTTTCCTTTGCTGTTAAAAATTCAGATTCAGGGTCTTGCAAGGATTCGGTCATTCCCTTAAGAGCTCCTTGAATCAACTGCTCTTTATCAACTTTATCGACATAATTTGTGCTGATCAGATCGTACAGATCTTGGACATCGTCTAGATCATTTCTAGTGATTTTAACAACCGAGTCATTGTCCATCGCTTGTTTTTGTTCAATAAAATGAGTTACTACCGCAGTGATAACAATAGTACATACAATCGATATTAAAAAAATCGATACTGGTAACGTTTTTTTCTGCAAGGCGCATTTTCCTTTCACCCTTTTTTTCATGATAGCACGCTAGAAAAAAAAGGAAAAGCCTTCCACAACTTTTCCTTCTTAATTATTTATTGTTTTCTTGATATTTATCCCAAACTTGATCAAAAAGATCCATCGAGTCTAAATAATCGACACTTAACTCCAAGTAGTCAGTAATCTCATGATAATCCTCCGATTGTTTTGGAAACATGATATCTTTTGCAACTGCTCCGGCAAAAGCTTCGACAGGATCATTGGGTCGATGTCCACGCTGTGTCAAGATATAATGATAAAAGCTTCTTCTCACTTATTTCACCTCGATGATTACTAATGATTCTGATCAATCGTTCGACTTCTTTTCTTTTGGTAAATACAAACTGAATTGAATATCATCACCGACAAGATCAATGTGGTTTGCTTTGATAAACATGCCGTTATTCAATTTGAACTCATTTAATTTCAAAACAATTGTTTGCTCTTCTGCATCGATAGCTACCCATTTAGGAAATTTGTATCCGCGCTTAACGGTTGCCATCACTTGGCTCACGGGTAAATTCAAAGAACCAATCGACAAATCACGGGCTTTTAATTGAACATTGCCATTATCCATAACATATGGGTCAAAGTAAAGATAAAAGTCGACTTTTGCACCTAGAATTTTAAATTCACCTTTTAGCATAGCTTGGTTTTCTAAATAGAATTCGTATTTGACGTCTGATCCCTTTTGCAAATCATTCAAAAAATATTCCATCACAGTATTCAATTTTTTCTTATTTGTATTCATCGATAAAACAGGTGAACCTTTGGGTACTGTTGTTTCACTGCTTGGTGGCAGATTTGTTTCTCGTGCGGTAAATATTCTAACCGTTGAGAAAATAATACCGCCTAAAATGATGCCGATCAAAATCAGAAAAGCAATTTTCCAACCATTGATTTTCTTCTTCGTTTCTTCCATTAATTGCTCTCCTTTATTAACCATAAATCCTTCGTATCAACTATTTTTTCTCGAATAGCCGTAGCCATCAATTGGTAGCCTAAGTTATTCGGATGGAAATTGTCCTCATCATAAAGTGCATTATTTTTAACCTCAGAGCTTGAGCTTTCAGTCGTTTCCTCAGTATCTTTGGTTGCGATCCCTTTGTATAATAAATCGTTCACAGGAACAAAAAAGCAATTCGCTGTTTCCTTTGTCAAACTTTCAGTCTCATCGTTCCAATTGTCTACAACTGTCTGCATCGCCTTGATATCTGGAAAGTTCAAGTAATACGGATTATAAATGCCGACTACGTAAATCGGCGCTTTAGGATTTAATTCTCGCATTTCAGTTAAAATATCGCTGACTTGCGTACCATATTTTTTGATTGAACGGTCAAATTGCTTAGCGGTTTTAGCATTGAGATTCTTTTGAAATGCTTGGAAGAGATCGTTTCCTCCCACCGTCATCGTAATAATGTCCGCACTGGCTAAACTGTTTCGCAAATCAGAATCTTTTTTTACGCGCTTTAAGATTTGATCACTGCGTTCACCAGAAACGCCATAGTTATCTTTCTCAACAGAAGACAACTCAAAATTTTGTTGTAAAGCATCCGCTACTAAAGGCACATAGCCTCCACGTTTAGTTTCATCACCGACTCCTTCAGTCAGTGAATCTCCCACTGCAACAAAGTGAACCGATTTTTTATAGTTCTGGCTTTCATCCTTCACAACATGAATTCGCGAGTCTGCTTTAGGAATTGTCAAGAAAAGGATGAGTAAGGTAGCCACAGCTGCTGCTAATGGAATCAATATCGTTGAAAATCGTTTCATTCATCTACTCCTTTTGTAAAAAAACGCCTCTATTGCTAGAGGCAGGTACAACTAATCTGTGTAATACATGATTGCAAAGGCCCCAGGTCCCGTATGTGTAGCAACAATTGGGTTGGTATGCAAAACTGGAATGTGCATATCAGGGAACATTTCCTGCAGTGCTTGTTTAGCCTCATCAATAAAATCCAGTTTACCCGCATAGGATATTCCAATTTGCTTCACATTGACTTTTGCAAGTTCATCCATAAACGATGCAAACCATTTACTAAACGTTTTTTTACCGCGGCCTTTTGTTATCGGCAGCAGCTCGCCATTTTCAAGTTCCATGACAACACGCATATTAAGTACACTGGAAATGACTCCTGCTACTCGGCTAATACGCCCGCCCTTTACAAGGTTATCAAGTGAAGAGATACCGATGAATAACTTGCTATGGTTCTTTACTTGTTCAACGCCTGCTAAAACCTCATCCAGCGTAGCGCCTGTCTGAGCTAATTTAGCAGCCTCGATTACTTGAAAGGCTTGCGATTGGTCGATAAAGCCACAATCAATGACTGTTACATTGCTGCTGCTTAAAAATGTAGCTTGTCGCGCAGCTTCAGCGGTACCGCTTAATGTATGAGACATGTGGATGGAAACGATTGAACTGCCATCTTTTCCTAGCTCATCATAGAGTTCTGCAAAATAGCCAATCGGCGGTTGACTCGTTTTAGGCAGGTTTTTGGCCTGCGCCATCATCTCCATGAATCGCTCCCCAGTCAACTCATCATCATCTGGATAAACCACGTCATCAATCATCACTGATAACGGGATTACAGTAATATTTAATTCATCTCGTACAGATTTTTCAATCGTGCAAGAAGAGTCGGTTACAATCTTAACATTTGGCATTATGATCCTTCTTTCCATACCTAGTTTCAAATTAATTTCAGTATATCAAACCTCATGAAATAAATCATTGTTGAAACTATTTCTTTACAAATCTTGAAAAAACCGTATCACTAGCTCTCGGCTCTTTCATAAGTTTCAAAATAATAACGATAAGGATTTTTTTCGTCTTTTGGTCCTTGTTTTCGCTCTGTCAGCTGCCACTTATTCCAAGATACCTCAGGAAAATAGGCATCCCCTTCAAAACAATCTTCGATAAAAGTTCGATAGATTTTTTCACAGTAGGGCATAAATTCTGTATAAATAGCAGAACCTCCAGCAATAAAGGTCTTTCCTTTATTCGCTTGATCATAGGCAAGAACTTCGTCTAATGAATGCATCACCATTACATTTTCAGCTTGATAATCCTTATCCCTAGTCAAAACGATCGTTTGACGGTTCGGCAATGGTCGGCCACCCATTCCCTCAAACGTTTTACGGCCCATCACTAAGGTGTGATTGATCGTGGTTTCTTTAAAAAAGCGTAGATCATTTGGCAGATGCCATGGTAAGCGATTGTTCTTACCAATCAAACCATTTTTATCCTGCGCCCAAATCGCGATCAGCATAATATTCCTCCTATTTATATAGTATTTATTATTGCTCTTTTAATAAACAGATTAATTTTCTTCCACTATTTCACTTAGATACTCCCAACGGGCCATCTTTTCTTCTAAGGATTGTTCAGTTTGATCTATTTCTTTTTGAAGATCCTGCAGCTTAGTGAAATCATCGCCTTGATGATTCATGGTTTCTGTTAGTTCCTCTATTTTATTTTCCAGCAAGGCAATATCGTCCTCTATCGTTTCCCATTCTTTTTGCTCATTATAGGAAAGCTTTTTCTTGCGTTCTTTGGGTTGCGATTGTGGCTTCATTTTAACAGCTTTTTCTTCCTTATTTGTTGTTTGCTGTTCCAAGTAATCCATAATCGAACCAAAATAAGAAACGATTTTGCCGTTGCCTTCAAAGATCAACAGTTTTTCTGCAACTTTATCTAAGAAATAACGATCATGAGAAACTGTAATCACTGCTCCCGAAAAATCGTGCAAGTAATCTTCCAGAACGGTTAAGGTTGCAATATCTAAATCATTGGTCGGTTCATCTAACAACAAGACATTCGGCTGTTGAATTAATAACTTCAATAAATAGAGACGTCTTTTCTCACCACCGGATAATTTTCCAATCAACGTGCCATGCATAAAACGAGGAAAAAGAAATCGTTCTAGTATTTCAGCTACACTGATCTGAGAACCATCTCGTTGTTTTACCTCTTCGGCTGCTTCCTGTAAATAAGCAATCATCCGCTTATTGGGATCTAATGTTTCATTTTGCTGGGTATAATAGGCCAAACGAACTGTCTCACCGACCTCAATTACTCCATTATCTAGTGGGGTTCGCTCAGCTAAAATATTGAGCAAAGTTGATTTTCCAGCTCCATTTTTACCAGTGATCCCTAGACGTTCATTTGTTTGAATCAAAAGGTCAAAATGATCCAGAAGCGTTTTTCCTTCAATTGAATAAGAAGCTTCTTTTAATTCTAAAACTTTTTTGCCTAAACGAGTTGTTGCAATGTTCATTTCAAGCTGACCATCAGTTTTAACTTGATGTAAATTTTCTTTTAAATCTTCAAATCGATTGATCCTTGCTTGTTGTTTGGTCGTTCGTGCCTTAGCACCCGCTCGCATCCAAGCCAATTCCTGTTTGAATAGTTGCTTTCTTTTGCCCTCTTGTTCAACAGAAATGCGATCACGTTCTGCCTTTTCTATTAGGTAAGCTTCGTAATTCCCTTGATACTCATACAGTTTGCCAAAAGACAGCTCAAAAATACGATTCGCTACATGATCTAAAAAATAGCGGTCATGAGTGACCATCAAAAGTGAACCAGTATAGTTTTTTAAATAGCTCTCTAACCACTGGATTGCATCGTAATCCAAATGGTTAGTTGGTTCGTCTAATAATAATAGATCAGGTGCATCAATCAGAACTTGCGCCAATGCCACTCGTTTTATCTGCCCACCGGAAAGTTCGCTGATTTTTTTGTCTAAGGTATCGATACCTAACTTATTCAAGATTGCCTTGGCTTCACTATCAGCTGTCTAAGCGTCTTGCTTATTCATCGCTTCTTCTGCTAACGTAAATTTTCGTTGGGTATCTGCATTATTATCAACCGATAATTCCAGCAAGACTTTTTCGTATTCACGGACTGTCTGCATTAATGGATTGTTTCCTTGAAAAACAGCATCCAAAACCAATGTTTCATCAGAAAAATTTTGCTCCTGTGATAAATAGCCGATTCGGTAATCACTGGCCTTTTCAATCGCCGAAACATCGCCGTCGCCGCTATCTTTACCAGCTAAAATAGTTAATAGACTGGATTTTCCTGTTCCGTTGACCCCGATCAAACCAATTCGATCCTTTTCATGAATCAAAAAAGAGATGCGGTCAAATAATGTTTTATCACCAAAGGTCTTATATAACTCTGTAACTTTTAATTCTTTCATCTCTGAACCATCCTCAAATTTCTCTCCGTTATTGTAACAAAAAAAAGCCATAAAGGAAATTTTTCCCTTACAGCTTTCTTACTATTTAAATTTATAGGCTTTTATTCTTTGCAGCTTACCAGTTGAAGCCTTTAAATTCGCCAAAGTGATGGGCATGACCTGAACAATTACCATGTGATCCACCAAATCCATGAGGCCCGTGTCCGTGATGAGGTCGTGGACCATCAAAACCCCTTCCGCCGCCAAAAAATTCTTCGGAATCATCTTCTCCTAATTGATTTTTTAATGTGTCATTTATTTTTTCAACTAAGCGTGACCATTCTGCTTTTTCTTCTTCACTAAAATCCGCAAATAATTCTTCACCAAAGTCTGGCGTTTCAGAAATTTTTTCTGCTTCTTCTTTGCCAAGTTCCGTCAGACGAATAATCATGATACGACGATCTTCCTCGGATGCTTCTCGAGTGATAAATTCTTTGTCTTCAAGTTTTTGTAATAATTCTCCAACAGATTGCGGCCGCATTCCTAAAACAAAAGTTAAATCCTTTTGACTGATTTCAGGATTCATTTTTAATAAGGCTAAAACGCGTCCTTGCCCTCGATGTGGTCCAAACCCTTGATTTTTTGCCATTTGACGATGGTAATAGCGACGTAAATTATGTTGCAGCTTCATAAATTGTTCATTCATTTGATTCTCCATGATAGATCTCTCCTTTTTTGTTCAGGTACCTTATATTTATATAATACAGGTACCTGAAGATTAATCCAAGTCTTTCACACTAATTATTCAGGTGCCTTAACATTTTTTTTAAATTTCATCATCTACGATACTCTCATTGATGATATATCTATACACAATTTTCAACCTCATTGAGGTTAAAAAAAGACAAGCACCCATTTAAGCAGGATGCTTGTCAATTAATCAATTAAAATTGTTCTCCATAAACGTCATCAACATTTTGGTTTGGATCAATGACGATATATAAACTCTTGGTCTTTTCTGAAACTTTTGTCGATTGATAGACATTATCTAAGCCTTCGTTATCTTTGTCCTTGTAAGGGAAGTAGACTGAATCAGGATGTCCCGCACGGTAAATTATTTCCATGCGTTCGATGTCTTCGAACTTGCGTGCCCGTTCGAACATACCAAGCTCTAATCCGCCTAAATTGATATCCGTCGTTTGAACATGATCGCCCTCTTGATAAATCTCAATCTTGAAGCCGGCACATGGATGTATTTCTACAAACTCACTGCCATGAATTCTTCCAAAACTTGTCGTAATTTGTTTAATCCACAAATCGCCAATGTAACGACGATCGATTGTCCATGTTTCGCCATTACGAAAATAGAATTTTAACGCTGTCATTTCTCTTGCCATTCTGCATTCTCCTCACTACTGATCTAAATTCAAGTTTAGCATACCTTGAGTAAACGGTCACATGTTGTGCTCTTACTTCAATTTTTTTAGAAAAGCTGCAGTTTCGACGATCACTCTTTGATGAAAAGCTTCACCAATTAATTGCTCCTTATCAAAGGCTTTGATGGAAAAAGAAATTTTATTCTTAACCACCTCTTCGATTTGCGCTTCGATTTTTACCTCTGAGCCCACGGCTGTTGGAGCCAAATGCTTCAATTCCATCTTGAAACCAACACTGGTGTGCTCGGCGGAAAGCTCGGGTGCGATTAAAAGTTTCGCACAATTCTCCATCATCGCAACTAATGCTGGTGTAGCCAAAACTTCTAAATCACCAGATCCCATTTGCAAGGCTGTTTGATTCTCCGTTACTCGATATAGTTTTGTTAATCTTTTCATGACATCTCCTTTTCCAGAAAAATCGCTGCGAAGCTTAATAATGCTTGCTTCTCATTTTTCAATTTTCCTTCGACTACTTCTTGTTCTAAAGCATTTAACGTCATACTGATCCATGATCCCCGAGGATAATCAAAATGATCCATGACTTCGTTGCCCTTCACTGCCAATTCTTTCAAAGATTTAATCGGTAGATATTGATAAAGCAGCCGGATCTTTGCTAAATTCGGTTCACGATCGAAATAGTAAAGCAAGTATTCAACTGAAAGTGCTAGCTCTCTGCCCAACTGATATAAAGTCCAGTTATCCCATTCGTATTTAAGGCGAAATTGCAGTGCAGGCACCATTTCGGTAACTTCGCGAATCAATTGATTCGAACATTTCCACTCCTTCATAAAATGACGAATATTCGTAATATTCATATCCAACATCGTCATTAATAACGTCCAGGCCTGTCGTTCAGTAGGAATCGCCGGCCCGCGAAGTTCTGAGAAGTTTAACAACGCTTCACCGTAATTCCTTAAACCAGGGCAATAAACGTAGCATTCAGATTCCACAAAGGAACACAGCCCTGCCTCACGAAAAGAACCCATCATCAATTTAACAAACTCCACATTGATCCGTTCTACAGAAATTTTTGCTAATAAAGAATGATATTCTTGGATTGCCTCAAAGGTATCCGGCTCTAAAGTAAAACCTAGATGACTGACAAATCGCAGCGCCCGCATCATCCGTAGGGCATCCTCATGAAAACGTTCGTAAGGATTCCCCACCGCTCGCAATACTTTATTTCGCAGATCGTCTAAGCCGTCAAAAAGATCGATCACAGTACCGTCAATCCCGACCGCTAAAGCATTAATCGTAAAGTCGCGTCGTTTCAAATCCTCTTTAAGGGAGCGGACGAATTCTACATGGTCAGGTCGACGATAGTCTTGATAAGTCGACTCTGTTCGAAAAGTCGTGACTTCATATGTCGCCTCTTTTGTGATTACCATTACAGTTCCATGATCGATCCCTACATCGATTGTGCGATGGAACAGTTCCTTCACCTCTGCCGGAAAAGCACTTGTTGCAATATCTACATCGTGAATCGGCTTATTTAAAAGAATATCGCGGACACTGCCGCCAACATAGTAGGCTTCATAACCCGCGCTCTGTAGTTTGCGTAAGATCGGCATCGCACCTTGAAACTCGAGCGGAAAAGCTTCTAATTTCATTTAATATCACCTTCTGTCAGACCATCTTTACGCTCAAATCGAAAGCGATCACGTTGATTAAACTTCTCCATATTATGGTTAAAGACTTCTGTCAAATCAATTCCTAGTGAATTTGCCATGATAATCGTAACAAATAAAACATCTCCCAATTCTTCTTCAACCGAATTTGGTTTTTCTGAAGCTTTTTTTGCTTTTTCACCATAATAATGGTTGACCTCCCGAGCCAACTCACCGACCTCTTCTGTTAAACGGGCCATTTGTCCTAATGGAGAAAAATAACCAGTTTTGAATTGTTGTATATAATCATCAACTTCTTGTTGCATGATTTTCATTGTCTTTTCATTCATTAAACCACCTCAAACCTATCTTATCAAAAAACAGATTTGTTTCCTATCATGTTGTTGTAAGTAACTGAAATTCATGCTATGTTGGTTGAGGACTAATTTTTGACTTGATCAATATCAATCCAAATTTTCTATTTTACTCGTTTCATTCAATTAAAATCAGGAGGTGTCGTATGGAAACGACTATGTCTACACGGATCAGAGAAATTCTTTTTATTGTGGTAGGTACAGCCATATATGCATTTGGTCTAGTTTATTTGAATATTGCGAATCACTTAGCAGAGGGCGGCGTTACCGGTATCACTTTGATCATTCGAGCGCTTTTTGGCATCGATCCTGCCTATACAACCTTGATCATTAATATCCCATTGATTTTAATCGGTGGAAAAATTTTGGGTAAACGATCATTTTATTATACAATTTTGGGTACGGTCTGTTTGTCTGTTTTTTTATGGATCTGGCAGCGGATTCCTTTACAGATCAATTTGGATCACGATTTATTCATCGTTTCTATCTTAGCAGGTTTATTTGCAGGGTTCGGCAGCGGACTGGTTTATCGAAATGGTGGGACGACTGGCGGGGCAGATGTTATCGCGCGGATTTTAGAACAAAAATTCGGCTTCACGATGGGAAAGTCATTACTAGTATTTGACATCATCGTTTTACTTTGCTCACTGACTTATTTGGATTTGAAACGCATGATGTATACACTGATTGTGTCGTTTGTATTTAGTAAAGTAGTTGACATGCTCTCTTCTGGCGGATATGCTGCCAAAGGTGTGATGATCATCTCCAATGAAAGTAACGTGATCGCGGAGTTATTGATGGCTCATCTAGAACGCGGCGTTACCTATCTTCATGGGGAAGGCGGCTTCTCCTCAGATATGAAGCGCATCGTCTATATCGTCGTTTCACAGCAAGAAATCAATGAAGTAAAAAAACTTATTCATTCAGTTGATGAAAAAGCTTTTATTCTAATCAGCAATGTCCATGACGTAGAAGGTGAAGGCTTTACCTACTTAAAACCGCAGCGACGAAGATTTACTTTAAAACGAAGTAATTAAAAAAATACCGCAGACAATTTTTTGATTGTCTGCGGTATTTTTATTCGTGTAAAGATAATTTAAGTCTGTTCAATTCATCTGACAAAATTAGGAAAGCCTCTTTGTCACCATCTTCTAAGGCCATATCAATCTGCTTCTTCAATAAATCTACTTGCGCTTCCTGTTCCTGAAACTTCAAATAGTTTTCGACCTCTGTCACAATTTCCTCACTGACATTATCATTCCATGAAAGCGCGGGATTGTCTTCAAGAACTGATAAATACTGGGCGTTCTGCCAAGAATTGGGAAAAACACATTCCAAGTATAAAGGCTGTTGCCAATGCAGACGAATCTCATGAAAAATTTGATCACTGTTAGAAAACTGATGGCCTTCAATCGAAAACACCATTGGCTCCTCACGTTGAGTAATATCTCGAAAAACCAATCCTCGTTTTGTTTCTAGCGCTTGTTCTACGATGTGGACATTTCGCAAGATTGCTTCATGATTAATCAAGTAATTTAAAATCCAAATTACTTCGCGTCGTTGAAAACTCACATTATTAATCAACCACACGAGAAATTCACGTTTTTCACCTACATCGATCATTTCTCTCACCTCTCTACTCTTCTAGTAATGACTGTACTTCTAAATCACCCGGTTCTAATTGTAAGTAGTTCGTCAAAACAGCTCGTGCCGGTTCTAATTGACCATCTTCTCGTAAAAAGATTCCATATGCTTTCAAAAAGTCTGGTTCATGAGCCAAGTCTTCGTAAGCCTGCTTGTAATAAGTACGTGCGGCATCGAAGTCTTCCAGTTCATTATAGGCCTGAGCCAGATTCCATGCGGCGTAAGGATTATCTTCTTCATCCATCTGACTAATCATTTCGATCGCTTTATCAGGCTGCTCTTCATTGAGATAAAGATTACTTAACGTCAACAACGTTTCATCCGTTTTATCTCCTGTTTCTAATGCTTGTAACAACAATTCTTCAGCCTTCTTGCTATCACGTAAACGATACGCGATTTCAGAAGCCATATGCAGTAGTTCCACTTGATAAGGGTTTTCCTTGACGCCCTCTTCAGCAGCAACCAAAGCTTCCTCCAGCAATTCTTCTTCTTTCAAACTATCGGCCAAATAGTAATAGCCGCTTTGATATTGCGGATCAATCGTAATCAACTCCTGTAAATAATTGATTGCTTTTTGATGATCGTGCAATTGGTAATACGTAAAGCCTAATTGGAACAACCGATCAGATGTATGCTCTTTTTCTAAAGCTCGCTCTAAAAATGGGATCGCTTCTTCAAAACCGCCCATCATACTATAAGCCGATCCAATGCGCTCATCAATAGAGATATTCGCGATTTCATCGATCCCTTGTTTCTGAAGCTGACCGTAATCATTAATCGCTTCTCCTAATTGATTAGCAGAAAAATGTAATTCCGCCAAAGCAAAGGTGATCAACGGTTCTTCTGGCGCAATTGTTTTAGCCTGCAGCAGCTTCGCTTCGCTGACTTCCGGAATGCCTAAAACCTGATATAAGTCAGCTGTCACTAACAAACTTTCTAAGTAATTCTCACTTTCAGGTTTGATTTTTTCTAAGTACTCAAACGCGTCATCAATAAGATCATCTTCGATAGCAATCTCGGCTAAAGAAAGATAAAAAACATCCTCTTCAGGAAAATCCTTCAACAATTTTTCTAAAGCACGTTTGGCTTCTTCTATGAAACCTAGCGCCTGCAGCTCTTCAGCCAAGCTTGCTAAAATCTCTGGATCATCCTTTTTCAATGCCGCTTCAAACAACAAATTTGCTTCTGTTAAATTTTCATCCTTCAATGCTGCGAGCATTTTTTCACTATAACTTGACATCTATTCTCCCCTGATCTCTGTAACTATTTTTTGATACGCTTCAAATGTTCGAAGCAATTCTTTTTCAGTCGGAATTTTGTTCATGCCGACCTCGCCGACTTGGACTAACCCAGCCAATGGTTTCTCCTGCGCTAAAGCAATCACCTGCTGACCATAATCAGCCAAAGAGATTCCTTCAGGCATCATGATTGGAAATCCTAATCGCACCAACCATATCATAAAATTTTTGAAATTGAAATGAAGATCGCTTGCTGTCACGTTCCACGCTAACTCAAATAACAAGCCAAACATCGTCTTCATACTGTTCGACAACAGTGAACCATTCTCTGTTTGGAAAAAAGCTTTTTCAAAGGTTTTCCCAAACCTGCGCAGCTGTC
Organism: Enterococcus hulanensis; assembly: GCF_005405485.1. Classification (GTDB taxonomy): domain Bacteria; phylum Bacillota; class Bacilli; order Lactobacillales; family Enterococcaceae; genus Enterococcus_A; species Enterococcus_A hulanensis. The sequence goes on from NZ_BJED01000008.1 coordinate 77,209, forward strand.
GGCTGTTTTCTTGGTAATAATTGATCAAAGTCTCACTAAAAGCCGAAAAAGAATGCTGCAATAGAGCTTCACGCGTTGGAAAGTTCACGTATAAACTTTGTAGAAATGGATAGTCACAGACGATCCCACAACGAATCAACGTTAAAAGATCGACCATTTTCCCCGTTTTTTGCTGATCTGCTAAAGTATGATCAAACAAGATACTTTTCGGTGCTTCCTCAATCTCCATCACTGTCATTAACGTTTTATCTGAAACAATTTGGTCTACAAAAGATAAGCTTTGCGCAAACGATCGCAATGAAACAGGTAAGAAGCACAACTCTGCTTGAAAATTCGCAACATGGTGCGTGAATCCCAGCAGTTCAATGACTCCTTCGTTGCCGATCCCCATAAAAATAGTTTCGTTCTGTCGACTGAAGCGATCAAGAAAGCTGATCAATTCTTGAAAATTTTCCATCGTGTTGCAATAACGGTTATTCGGCGTGATAAACCATTCATGCGTGCTGCTTTTAGGAATAAATTGCCGCAGCTTCTCCGCGTACAAATCATAATAGCGCTGATTGCCGCAAAAAAGTATCTGTTTGTTCTTTAGATCTTTTTTACGCATCATTGAAGCGACCGTTTCTCCATAAATAATTAGCGTCTCATTTTGTTTATTTCGATACGTTACTTCCATCCGATCACCCCGTTTTCTTTATTTTATACTACAAAAAAACCTCCCGCAACAAATCTGCGAAAGGCTTTCGGATATTTCAGCTCTATTATTATAAGAATAAAAAAGAATCCGGATTATTAGAAATTCTTATTTGTAAATTTCACACTATTTAAAGCTCATATGATCATTGACCCTGTTGTATATTTTGTTGACCCTGAATTGGCGTTCCTTCTTGATTTGAAGGAGCCTGCTGAGTATTTGATTGACTTGGCTGTACGCCTTGCTGATTTTCCTGAGGCGTTTGTTGCTGAATATTCTGCTCCTGCTGCGGTGTTTCCTGCTGCTGATAATTTTGCTCAGGCTGTTGTTGATAGTTTTGCTGCGGCTGTTGGTATTGCTGTTGATTCCCTTGATTTGCCTTTTTTTCTACTTCCGAAAGTTCTTCAAAGGTCAACAATCCGTCACCATTCAAATCGGATGGTGAATAGCCCTCCTTGATGACCCGTTCACCATTTGTCAGAACACGCAAAACTGTGACCTGCTCGCCCCAAGGTGTGGTTAATACTTGCCCAACACTGGATGTATCGACAGTACTCGATGCGTCCGTTGGCATAGTAGAGACCGATGTCGAATCATTCAAGCTTATTTCTCTTTTTGGAACAATCTCCTCATCAGTAGATCCGTAGAAATACAATCCTACCAACACAAGAATCAACAATAAAGGAACCGATACTAGTAATATTATAAAGTTGCGACGTTTCCTTTTCTTATCTTCTCGCTCCAGCAGTGCATCCGCCTCTAAAAAAGCTTTTCGCCATTTAGGATCATTTTGTCTTTGTGCCAGAAAATCATATGAATGCCAAGAATCGTTTTTTTCAACATAAAAAAGTCGTTCCTTTGACATCGCTTCACCCTCTTTCTCCCTTTTCCATTTATTTCGTCAATAAGCAGTATATCATTTTCTGTAGACTCAGTAAGCTGCTCCAACAAAAAAAGTGAAATTCTCTACTTCATTTTATCCTATGAAAAGCCTTTCGTAAAATAAAAAATAAGTTACAAATTGGGTGAAATAACGATATCCTGTAGAAATTAGTATCATTTAAATCAAATTTCATTTTAAACAAAAAACCGCTATGACTAAAGAGTCATAACGGTTTTAGCAGCAAAAATTATTTAACTGCGTCTTTTAGCGCTTTACCTGGTTTAAATGCAGGTACTTTGCTTGCTGGAATTTCGATTTCTTCACCAGTTTGTGGGTTACGTCCTTTGCGGGCCGCACGTTCACGTACTTCAAAGTTACCGAAGCCGATCAACTGAACTTTTTCACCTTCAGCTAATGCGTCTTGGATTGTTGAAAATACAGCATCGACAGCAGCTGTAGCGTCTTTCTTAGTTAAGTCAGTAGCTGCTGCAACTTTTTCGATCAATTCTGCTTTGTTTGCCATGAATGAATTCACCTCCTGAGAAATGAGTAGTGATGCGTAAACATCGACTGATAACTGAGTGGTCCAGTCATCAGCTAAGAAATATTGATTTGGTCAATATTCTTTTATAACGATAGCATAAGAACCTTATGTTAGCAAGGTTTTTAGCAATTAATGGGATAAAATTCATGGTTGTTTTATCATTCGGAGAAATCTGTTGTCACCAAAATAAAAGTATGATAAAATACCTTATTTTCTTCTGCGAGCAATTATTTTTATCGGAGTTCCCTCAAATTCAAATGCTTTTCGAATTTGATTTTCTAAAAATCGTGCGTATGAGAAATGCATCAGCTCTTCTTCATTAACAAATACTACAAATGTCGGCGGCTTCACCGCAACTTGAGTAGCATAGAAAATCTTCAATCGCTTTCCTTTATCAGTAGGTGTTGGATTGATCGCTACTGCGTCCATGATAATATCATTCAAAACAGAAGAAGGGATTCTTAAATTTTGATTCATGCTGACTTCTTCGATTATTGTTGGAATTTTATTCAATCGTTGTTTCGTCATTGCTGAAACGAATACGATTGGTGCGTAATCCAAATAAGCAAACTCATCACGAATTTCCTCTTCAAATTTCTTCATGGTATTGGTATCCTTTTTGACTAGATCCCATTTATTAACCACGATAATCACACCACGACCAGCTTCATGCGCATAACCAGCAATTCGCTTGTCTTGTTCACGGATTCCTTCTTCGCCGTTTAAAACCACAAGAACAACATCAGAACGATCGATTGCGCGCATAGCACGCATCACGGAATACTTTTCTGTGTTTTCGTAAACTTTTCCACGTTTTCGCATTCCAGCCGTATCGATCATTGTAAATTCTTGACCGTTTTCACCAACAAATTTCGTATCAATTGCATCTCGAGTAGTGCCTTCAATATCTGATACGATTACTCGATCTTCTCCTAAAATAGCATTGATCAATGAAGATTTCCCAACATTTGGTCGACCGATCAAGCTAAACTTGATCGATTGGTCCTCATCGTCTTCATTATCATCAGGGAAATGCTTGACCGCCTCATCCAGCACATCACCAAGCCCTAGTCCATGACTACCGGAAACAGGATAGGGTTCTCCCAAACCTAATGAATAAAATTCATAAATATCATTGCGCATTTCAGGATTATCGACTTTATTTACCATTAGAATAATTGGTTTTTTGCTACGATACAAAATCTTCGCCACTGCTTCATCAGCATCAGTGACCCCTTCTTTTCCGCTTGCTACAAGCAAAATGACATCTGCTTCATCAATCGCAATTTGCGCTTGCTGCTTGATTTGCTCCATAAATGGCTCGTCGCCGATATCAATTCCACCAGTATCAATGATTGAAAACTCATGATCCAGCCATTCGCCTTTTGCATAGATTCGATCCCGAGTAACGCCTGGCGTATCTTCTACGATCGAAATACGTTCACCTGCGATTCGATTAAACAATGTTGATTTTCCGACATTCGGACGACCAACGATTGCAATTGTAGGATTTGACATAAATTTACTCCCCGTTCCTATTAATGAATTAAATTTTTTTCAAAAAAAATGAGCCCGATGCTCATAGTATCTATCCTTTTGGTAACTACGTTCGATATTCATTTGAAAGTAGTAGATCTACTATCACATCCACCAAAAACGTATAATAAAAAACTAGGGTAATTTCAAATTATTTTAATAAATTTCCACAAAATCTATTTTAGATTCAATTACATACCCTTCTACTAATCTTAAAAAAGCAAGAAGTAGAACTAGCGGCTGCATTCTTTTTTCAAATTCTCCTTAGTTTAACCAAGAAAGCTCCTTCTTGCAAGAGAAGGAGCCGCTTTCATCTATTAAATAATGATAAAGTTACACTTTGTTGTTCCTATTTTACTCAATGCTTCAGTAAAGTACACCATTTTCTCCAACAAATTTAGACGAAAAAAAGGCGTGCTTACGCACACCTTTAGATGTATTAATTACTCTTTATCCTCTGAGTCATCACTTAAAGCGTCACCTAAAATATCACCCATAGTAAAACCAGTGTTTTCTTCAGGTAATTCATAGGATTCTTCTTCAACAGGTTCTGCCTTCGCTTCTTCAGGTTTTTCTTCCAAAGCTTTGATTGAAAGAGCCACACGATGATCTTCAGGATGCACTTCCAAAACTTTCACTTGTACTTGATCACCTTCATGTAAAACTTCATGTGGTGTTGCGATATGTTTATGTGAAATTTGAGAAATGTGAACCAAACCTTCTACTCCAGGGAAAATCTCAACAAAAGCTCCGAAGCTAGTCAAGCGTTTCACTGTTCCTTCAAGTACGGAACCTGGTGCCGCTTTTTCTTCAATATCTGTCCAAGGTCCAGGCAGATTTGCTTTAATTGACAATGAGATACGTTCCTTCTCTGGATCAACAGAAAGTACTTGAACTTCTACTTCATCGCCTACATTCAAAACATCTGCTGGTTTCGCCACATGACTATGAGAAATCTCTGACACGTGAACCAATCCGTCAATTCCGCCAAGATCAATGAAAGCACCAAAGTCTGTTAAACGAGCAACTTGACCTTTGATTACTTGACCTTCATATAGATCAGCTAGAATTTCTTTTTTCTTCTCAGCCTTTTCAGCTTCGACAACTGCTTTATGAGATAGAATCAAACGATTCTCTGAAGGTTCGATTTCAATAATTTTGAATTTTAATGTTTTCCCAGTGTAGACTGAAAAATCATCAACAAAATGATCATCAATCATTGATGCAGGTACAAAACCACGTACACCCACGTCAACAACTAAACCACCTTTGACGCTACTAGTTACCGGTGCTTCGATAATTTTCCCATCTTTGAATTCTTTTTCAATATCTTCCCAAACTTTCTTCGCATCCAAGCGACGTTTAGAAAGGAGATAACTACCATTTTCTTTGTCTTTTCCGATAGAAGAGATAACGACTAAATCAAGAATATCGCCAACCTTGACTTCTTCATTGATATCTTCAACAGGTAATGTTGAAAGTTCTTTGGCAGGAACTACACCTTCTACTCCTGCACCTTCAATACCAACGATAACTTGTTTATCCTCTAAGGCGAGCACCTCACCTTTAACAATATCGCCAACTTGAACTTCATGCACACTTTCCATTGCTGCTTCCATGGAAACATTTTCGTTTTCCATCGAATTTTGTTCTAATTCTGTCATGTCGTTTGTCCTCCTTACCAACAATTCTGCGTAAAATACACTACATGTTCTATTTTAGAATAATCCACATGAAAAATAAAGCGATTTCTTCTTTTTTTCTAAAAATTTGAAAGAAATTCGCTTTATTTATCGATTTTAGCTGAAATTTAGAAACCTTTTGAGTAAATAACCTCTTTAATCTTCGTTACTACCTGTTCAATCGACATTCCAGTCGTATCGACCAATTCTGCATCAGCAGCTTGAACAAGCGGTGAAACCTCACGATGTGAATCCAGATAATCACGTTTTGCGATGGCCTCTTTGATTGCTTCAAAATCCATCTCGATTCCTTTTTCTTGATTTTCTTTGTAGCGACGTTGGGCCCGTTCTTCGACACTTGCTACCAGAAAGATTTTTACTTGCGCTTTTGGTAAGACAGTTGTACCAATATCTCGTCCATCCATCACGACTCCCCCGGCTTCGGCCAATTGACGCTGCGCTTCAACCAGCTCAGCCCGTACTTCCCCATGAGCGGATACTTCCGAAACAGCCGCGGTTACATCTGGCTGTCGAATCGCTTGGGTAATTTCTTCACCATCTGCAAATACTAATTGTCCACGATCAGATTGCTTGAAGGTAATCGGATATTTTCTTGTCAAATCTACTAAAGCTTTCTCATTCGAAAAAGCTACTTGATGCTTGATTGCTAAAAAAGTAATAGCGCGATACATCGCGCCAGTATCGACATAAATAAAATTAAAGTCGCTGGCTAAGATCTTAGCCACTGTACTCTTTCCTGAAGATGCCGGGCCATCAATTGCAATTGAAATTTTTTCCATGTTCTGCCTCTTTTCAATAAATAAGCCGTAATCGCTAGCGATTACGGCAAAGTATTCAAATTATTTAATACGCACTTGTTGACCTGGATCAAAATAGAAATTACTTCTATCCATTCCATTAAGTCTTAAGAAATCATCTACACTTAAACCATAGCGCCCAGCGATTTGTTGTGGACCTTCGCCCGATTGAACCGTACCATATTGTGCGTTTGGATCATTCGTTGTGTCTGAAGAAGGTGTTGTTTGCTGTGCAGCTGCTGCGGCAGAGCGTGATGCTTCTGCTGCTTGAGATTGTGCGGCAGCTTGAGATTCTGCAGCAGCTTGCTGTGCTTGCTGATCTGCAGCTTGTTGTTGCTCTTGTTGATTTGCTTCTGAATCTGTTGTAGCGGTACTTTCTTCAGTACTGCTTTCTTCGGTGCTTGATTTTTCTGTTGATGAAACCTTAGATACCTGAGTCGTACTCTCAGGAGAGGCCGCTGGTTTATCATTTCCACGAGTAATCCAGAAAAAAGCACCAGCTGGAATCAAAATAAGGGCTAACAATAATGCGACTAGAATCGTCAAGAATTTTGTATTTCCGCCACCTTTGTTACCACCACCACTACGACGAGACTGGCTGCGTGAATAAGTTTCTTCTTCACTATCAGATTCGTAAATATGTTGATCCCACGGTTCGTTGTTCGTATCGTTATAGCGATCTTTTCTACTCAATTTCTCTAACCTCCTAAATGCTATCGCCATGTATTATACCATAGCTCTAAAAAAATATGCGGCAATTTTCAATCTTTCACATCATTTTTAAAAATTTTTTGAAATATCTTTTGCCAATGAAACGATGTTTCAAGCACCAGCTTTTGACTAGTTTTGACTGCTAAATTAGCACCATCATTATCACAACAGTTTGGATTCTTATCAGAAAGCGTCTCATCAAAATAGGACACTAAAAAATCTCGACGACAATCCGTTGTTGAAATATAATCCAGCATTTTTTGTAATTGCAGCTTCTTTGTTGTTCCACGTTGACTTAATAAATCTAGCAAGCGTGATTCTTGATTAGGAAAAAACTGCTCCCATTTTTTTATTAACGGATCTTCAAATACCAAATCACTCATTTTTTGTTTGATTTCAAATAATTTTTTTGATTGATTCGTCTGCTCTTGCAAGAAATGATGGATATACTCATCCCTTTCTTCGTAAAGCAGAATCGCCTGACTAGGTCGGCCGTCTCTGCCCGCACGCCCAACCTCTTGCAGGTAATTTTCTGGCGAGTCTGGCAGATCATAATGAATGACAAATCGAATATTGTCTTTGTTAATCCCCATTCCAAATGCATTGGTCGCAATTAGCAGCTGCAAGTCTCCAGCTAAAAACTGCTGCTGCAGCATACGTCTTTCTTGTCCACTGAGCCCTCCGTGATAATAAGCAACAGCATGTTTTTGTTTAAGCGCATGATACAATTCTTCAACTTTTTTTCTTGTAGCACAATAAATAATACCTGACCCGTTTAACGATTCGACCAGCTCTTGTAATTTTTTATTCTTATCCTCCTGATAAACAAAAAAACTAATATTGGGTCGATCAACAGAATAAACAAACTCTTGTGCTTTATCATCAAATAATAAACGCTGTATATCTTGACGAACCGCTCTAGTGGCTGTAGCGGTCAACGCTAGAATTAAAGATGCACCCGCATTTTTTATTCCTTCAGCCAGTTTCAAATATTCTGGTCGAAAATCAATTCCCCACTGAGAAATGCAATGGGCCTCATCAACCACAACAAAAGATAATTTCATTGCCTGTAATGTTTTTTGAACATTAGGTGTCAAAAACATTTCTGGGCTCATAAAGATAAACTTATATTTATGTGCTTCGTTTAGGACCCATTGTTTTTCCCAAGATGAGAGTAAACTGTTTAAGGAAACAGCACGCTTTTCACCTAGACGCTGCAATTGCGCTACCTGATCTTCCATTAAAGAGATTAATGGTGAAATCACAATTACCGTCCCCTCGAGTAAATATCCCGGCAATTGATAACACAAAGACTTCCCAGTTCCTGTCGGCAGCATTCCCAGCACCGAATTCCCTTTTAAAAGCGTCTCGATGATTTCCTGTTGCCCAGGACGAAATTGATTATAATTAAATTTTGTTTTTAGCAACTCTATTAGTTCCATTGATTTTCCCTCAAATAATAGATTTGTGACAAACGGAAATTTAAATAGGATACTTCGTAATCTTGATAATGTGCATTTACTACTTTATTTTCATCCAAAGTAGTAAAATCGATTTTCTCAAATTTTTCAAAAGGAAATTTTTCATCCATTAATGCCCATTCAATAAAGTGATCATTAATAGTACCTTGTTTTAAATGGCGTAAGGCTAAAATCTCATCGATTGTCTTTCCCGCTAAAAAGAACTCTTTCGTCTTCAACATGCTTTGATTAATGTTTTGCTGATCCAAATTCGATAATAATCTTGATAGTTCGCCATCCTGAACACGTGCTAAAAACAAATCAATTACTTTCTGGCGATAAACCAGATTCCACGGGGTTTCTTGCCATTTCTCAGGAATCAGCTGAAAGGCGGTTTTACCTTGAAAACCAAAGCCAGAAAATTGGTTTGCTAAAAAATCTGCTTCCTCTTGCGCCAACGTTTGAAAAATAATTACTAATTCTTGTTGAAACTTTTCCAACAGATTAGTTTCTGAGTGTGCCAACCAATTTTTTATTTGCTGCAGATAGTAGGGCCTATTTTCGATTGGAAGATAGTTTTTTTCGTTAAAAGATAAATTACTGACAACTTGCACTGCAAATAAGACCAGCTGCCACGAATTCTCTCGCATCCGGCCGTAACGTAGATTATTTAAGCCAGTTAAGTCAAAAGTCTCCTTCGATAATACTTTTTCCCCTTTTGATGTTAGCTCTCCAAAGCCTTCTTCAACTAAAATCAATTGAAGATCAATCAATCGCTGTAGCTCTTTTTGAAACATTTCTTCCTTCAAATTCGGCAACGCTCCTAAAAAAGCCAAATTTTTGTAAAAAAAACCGTGAAGTAAAACGGAACTAGTCCTCTTGCCTACTAATAAATGATATAAGGTAGAGGTTCTTAACTTGTAGCCCGTCTGAAATAACGTTAAAATAAAAAATGTCATAGTAAAATCTCCTGTGGAAGGTGAAAAAATGAAATGCGAAATCATTCCTGAGCGTTGTATCGCTTGTGGTTTATGCCAAACGATCGCGCCAGAAATTTTTGATTATACAGATGATGGCCTCGTACTTTTTGTGGGCGAGCCTGATGCGACACACGAATTTATTCCTGAAGATCAACAAGCAGCAGTTGTTCAATCTGCCAAGCGTTGTCCTTCTCATGCCATCTTATATCAGAAATCATCATAACACACATCTGCAAAAAAAATCTCAGACGTTTTGTCTGAGATTTTTGATTTACCAAATTATACTGAATGATGCTGTGAAGTCAGTGTCTTTTTTGTTAACCAAGGCAATAATTTTGCATGTAATACTAAAAACACCGAACTGACGACTATTCCTTTAAGTATATTAAACGGAACGATTCCTACTAATATATAGCGGCCTAATCCCATTCCTAACATCTGACCAGCGGAAAGTCCAAAGGCTTTTAAGTAAAGCGGTGTGATCACAAAATAATTTGCAATGCTCATAGACAATGTCATCGCTAGAATGCCTAATCCAAGACCCAATACTCTTCTTGAAGTGGTCTTTTTTCTAAACATTAAGAAAATCGGTAATGTATACAAAGTTGATGCAAAGAAGCTGGCAAAATCGCCAATCATGTTATCAAAGGAAAAACCGCTCATGGTTAAATGGAGCAATGAACGAATAAATGCAGTTGCAATCCCTGTTAACGGTCCAAAGATAAACATGTTTATTAAGACCGGAATATCGCTAAAATCTAGCTTTAAAAAAGGAAACATTGGGACAATCGGAAAAGCGATAAATTGTAAAATCAATCCCATTGCTGCTGCCACTGCTACTGCTGTCATTTTTTGTAACTTTAAGTTCTTCATATGAAATCCTCCGTTTCGGAATCATCTTCATCGAACTATTTGAGTGTTGCTTCACCGCAAAAAAAACTCTATGCTTCAGAAAAAGCATAGAGTTACTTGAATACAGACTCACCCAAATAAGCTCTATCTTCTTTATCCAGACTGTACTGTCGGTATCGGAATTACACCGATTCGGCTGCTTGCGCAGTTCGCGGACTATTACCGCCGGTCGGGATTTTCACCCTGCCCCTGAAGACGAACCTTAAATATTTTTTATTGTAGATTCACTATAACAATTTTACTATCAAAAAACAAGTAAATGACTTTGACTATCTTGATTGGTTTAACAGCGTATTGATTTCTTTTGTATTTAAGCGACGATATTCCCCTGGTCGCAAGCCCTGTAAGGTCAGATCGCCATAGCGTTCCCGCTTTAATTTTTGAACAGGCAAACCAACTGCTGCCAACATATTTTTAACTTGATGATTTCGACCTTCATGGATTGTTAACTCCACAATACTCGTTTCAGCCTTCTTATCAGTCGAAAGGATTTCAAACCGGGCAGGTGCTGTCTTTTTTCCTTCGATACGAATCCCCTTTGTTAAAGGTAGAAGATTCCTTTTTTCTGCATAACCTTTCACCTTAGCCACATAAACCTTATCAATTTGATGCTTAGGATGAGCTAATCGTTGTGAAAAATCTCCATCATTGGTTAAAAGTAAAATACCAGATGTATCATAATCTAATCGTCCGACTGGGTAAATTCTTTCAGGTACAGCCGAAAAATAATCTGTCACGACTTTTCGATTTTTGTCATCAGCCACAGCGGAGATAACTCCACGAGGTTTATAAAATAAATAATACACCGGTTCCTCTTGATAAATCGGCACACCATCGACCTCGACAATATCTTTCTTGCCAACCTTTGTTCCTAACTCCTTAACAACTTCGCCATTTACTTTCACCCGTCCGCCAGTAATATATTCCTCGGCTTTACGACGCGATGCAATCCCTGCATGGGCAATAACCTTTTGTAATCTTTCCATTATTGTTCATCCTCTTCTTTAAAACGGTCATAAAACAAGTCCAAAGGCTCATCCTCATCCGCTAAATCTTCTTCCATCTTTTGGACATCCGGTAGTTCTTCCATGTCTTTCAGCCCAAAATAATCCATGAAGTAATCGCTTGTTCCATACAAAATCGCCCGTCCTGGACCATCCACGCGTCCTTTATCCTCAATTAATTGCCGTGCCACCAGCGTTTGCACTGCACCGCTGGATTGAACACCACGAAGCTCATCAATTTCTGATCGCGTCACAGGCTGCTTATAGGCAATAATTGAGAGTGTCTCCAAAGCTGCCTGACTCAGACGATTAGCCATTGGGGACCGAGCAAATTCTTTTAACAATGGAGCAAATTCTTTTTTTGTACTTAACACAAAGTGATTGCCCACTTCTAAAAGAGTAAGCGCAGAAGCTTCATTATTCTCATAAGAATCTTTTAGATCAATAATATTCTGATATATTTCCGGCATGGGTCTTTTTAAAGTGAAGGCCATTTCCTCTAAACTGATTCCTTCTTCTCCCACCACGAAAAGCATCGCTTCAATTTGACTTAATTGATTCATATAACGGCTCCTTTAAATATCAAGATTGGTGCATATGTTTCTTCCTGAGTTGCCGAAGCTTGCCCCTTTTTCATTAATTCCAAAAGAGCCATGAAGGTCGTAATCATTTCGTCTTTCGTATATTGCACAAAAAAAGACTCTAATGGCAAGCCTTCAGACTCAGATAATTTTGCCAGTCGTTGACCAATTTCATTTACTTTTTGATCAACAGTGATTGTCTCAGTAGTAACTGTTGTTTCAATCGGTTTATTTCTTTTTTTACGTTGCAATACGTCATGTAGTGCTAAAAAAAGATCAATCGTATTTAATTGATTTTTTGGTAATGGCAAAATTTCGTCTTCATATTCAGAAAGGTCCATCGGCGCTTTGGTATAAAACAAGCTTCTTTCTTGTTCTTTCTCAGATAAGACAGAAGCCGCATATTTGTACTTGCGATACTCCAAAAGCTGTTGAACCAAGGCTTCCCGAGGGTCTTCACCTTCTTCATCATCACAATCAAATTCTAGCTCTGGCTTTGGCAACAGCATTTGACTCTTAATTGACATAAGGGTTGCTGCCATAACTAAGTACTCACCAGCCACCTCTAATTCTAAGGTTTTCATGGCGTGAATAAAATTCATATATTGCTCTGTCACTTCTGCAATTGGGATATCATAAATATCGATTTCCAACTGTTGGATTAAATGCAGCAGAAGATCAAGCGGACCCTCAAAAACATCTAATTTTAAACTAATTGTTTCCATCTTGCCCTCGCTTATGTTCTTGCCATTTTGCTAAAAAGGCGGAGGTAGCAGGTGTTCCAATAATTTTTTGATTTGGATACATCGCTTGCAACTCATCCATCATAGTAATGCTAATCCCTTCTCCTCGATAAGAAGGGTTCAAACTGATATCGTGAAGTACAATTTCCTGATCCTCTAACTGACTCACACCGACTACACCTTGTACGTTGTCAGAATTGTCATCATAATAGCAATACAGTTGGTAACGATCATCGCCTTCATATGTATCGATTTCTTTTAGTAAATGTTGTTGATCTTTTAAGCTTTCATGAAAACTTAAAAGCCCCATCGCAATTTTTCGCTGATTTTTTCGATATTGAGTAAGCATTCTTTCTCCTCCTGTTAAGCACGCGGAAAAAACTCTTTATACACTTCGGTCATTCGCCGTTTAGTGATATGAGTATAAATCTGTGTTGTAGATATATCAGCATGACCTAGAAGTTCTTGAACCGTTCGCAAATCCGCTCCGTTTTCAAGTAAATGTGTCGCAAAACTATGCCGCAAAGTATGAGGTGTAACATCCTTCATGATCTCTGCTTTGATAACATATTGTTTCAGATTCTTCCATATACCTTGTCGGCTCAGTCCATGACCATGATTGTTAACGAATAAAAATGTTTCATTTGGTGTCTTTTTAGTTAATATGGGCCTAACTTCTGCCAGATAACGTTCTAGCCAATGAATCGCATAATCTCCTAATGGAACGATCCGCTCTTTATCACCCTTACCGACAGTTTGCAAGAGCCCCATTTCCAAATGGATATCCCCAAGTCTTAGTCCAATAAGTTCACTTACCCTTAGTCCAGTGGCATACATCACTTCCAAAATTGCACGATCACGAATTCCTAAATCAGTCGTGGTATCTGGCGCAGCAATCAAACGCTCTACTTCTGCTAATGAAAGTGTTTGGGGAAGCTTTTGGGCCTTCTTTGGACTATCAATATGCTGCATTGGATCGTGGTCCGTGTAACGTTCTTGGCGTAAAAATTGATGAAAACGACGCAAACTAGAAATCATTCGCGTAATCGTAGTAGATGCTTTACCGGCTTCAGTTAAATTTGTCAAAAAAGACACAACCATATAACGATCAACCGCCTGCCATTCAGATACACCTTGATCAGTCAAAAAGGACAAGTATTGCTGCAAGTCCCTTTGGTAACTAATACGTGTATTTTCTGAAAGACCACGTTCAATCGATAAGTAATGTAAATATTCCGTTATTTGTTCATCCATGTTTTCACCACTTTCGCTTTATCATAACAAAAAGTCCCTTGAAATGATAGCACGTATCTTTGCAAGGGACTATATAAATTAATTATAACTTAATCCAATTTAACTAAGAAGTTTACGCATCTTTCTTCTCTTGGCAACTCTGACAAATACCATGAAAAGTCAAACGATGGTCTTTTACTAAAAAGTGATAACGTGATTCTACTACTCGTTCCACATCGCCTAAAAGATCTTCTTCAATTTCTTCGATATTCCCACATTCTAGGCACAAAAGGTGATGATGAAAATGCTCAGCACCTTCTTTTCGTAAATCATAACGCGCCAATCCATCATCAAAACTAATCTTATTGACGATATGCAGTTCGGTTAAAATTTCTAAAGTACGATACACAGTTGCTAAGCCGATTTCAGGGCTTTTCTTTTTCACTAAAAAATAAATTTCTTCGGCCGATAAATGGTCTTTTTCATTTTCCAATAAAACGAGAACGGTTGCTTCACGCTGGGGCGTCAACTTGAATCCAGAATCATGAAGTTGCTTTTTTGTTTTTTGTAAGGCTAGGATTGCGTTCAAGAGAACCCTCCTCTATCTATTTTATAATAATTATAAACAAGCAGCAAGAACTCTACTGTTTTTCTTAGAATTATTATAGTTTATCACCTTTATTTATGCAAGGACATTCTCAATTAGCTTTTTAAACGAATCTCACCTTCAGTTTGTTCAATCAACTTCTCTTTCAATAAGTGACCAATCGCACGCTTAAATTGACCTTTGCTGATGCCGAATGCTTCTTTGATTTCTTCAGGAGCAGACTTATCCCAATAAGGTAATTTATGATCCGTATTTCTTTCCAACATTGTTAAAATCATTGCAGCATCATCACTGATCATTTCATGACTGCGAGGCTTTAATGACATATTCAAAACACCGTCTGGACGAACTCCGATAACACGAGCCTCTACTACTTCACCCAATCGCGGTTCTAGGTAGCGTTCAGATGGATGAACAAAGCCGATATAAAAATCTTCAGTAATTAGATAGGACCCCACAACTTTCAATCGATAAATCGTGCCTTTTTTGTTTTCATTCTGCATTTCTGCATTTCCGGCACGACTTAGAGAGTGGAAGATAGCCTCGTCAGCTAACACACCCCACATCCGGTCTTTTTCATCAACTCGTATACTGACCATTAAGCGATCACCCTTTTTGGGCCAAAGCTCTTTCATACTTGGCATTTCATCCAATGATACGACCATGTCCTTGTCAGCTAAACCAATATTCACGAATACACCTAAATCACGGCGAACGTCTGTTACTTCACCGAAAGCATAATGACCAATTCGAATCTGTGGGATTTTTGTCGTGAAGATAGCCTCTTTCTTTTGATTCACGTAGCCAAATCCCTCAACCGATTCTCCGACTTCATGAGATTCATCTTCATCCTTCAATAAGTGGAAGGTTACACCATTTTTTTGTACCAGATACATACTTTCATTCTCATCGATAATTAATCCGGTAAAAACTTGTCCTAATAGTTCATTCATAATTATTACTCCTTATAAAAATATCTTATATCATTATTAAAGCTGGGAAGACAGTATCTCCCCAGCCTCTATGTCCTAATTTAATTTGATCCATCGCCTTTAAACCAACCAGTTTTACAGTTGATTGTTACCAAATACATCGGCAAGTCTGAGTCTGAATATCCCTTTGTTAAGGATGCTCGATTTGAAGTAGCGTACAAGTTATAGTAGCCTTCACCATTTTCAACTTTCACTGGTTCCAAGCTATAGCCGCCTTCTACAATATAACCACGAGAAATACAAGTTTGAATAACTTTCTCCTTAACTCCGGGAGCCCAAGCATACGCATCGCTGCTTGTGTCGCCTGCTTGATTATTGCTGTCAGTTGATGAAGCTTTATTTTGTGCCTCTTGAGCAGCTTTTTCTTGTTCTTCCTTTTCACGAGCTGCCTTTTCTGCAGCAGCTTTCTCTTCAGCGGCTTTCTTTTCTTTTTCTTTCAATGTTTGATCAACTTTGCTTAATTCATCTTTTTGCGACTGAACCAACGCTTGATTTGCGACCGCTTTAACAGCATTATTTGCTGTATTATACTGATCTCGAGTAACTGATTCGATTACATTACCATCTTTCAATAAACCGTCGGCAGCCTTTTTAGCAGCTTCAAACTTCGAATATTGATCCTTCGCATTGTTAATAGCCTGATTCATTAAGTCATCAAACTCTTTGTCACCTGTATTGATTGATAAGTCTATTGGCTCTGCAGCTTTTAATAGTGGTTTATCAACAATTTTATTTCCATTAATTGCAGCACTTGTAAATAACTGATTGACCGACTGCTCAGCTTTTTGCTTATCGACCAATTCATTATAATTCTTTTTCAAATCATCGTAACGTTTATTGCTTTTATATCGAGACAATTCTTCGTCAATTTTACTAGTGTTGAGAGTGACTTTATCGCTAGCAAGAAAAATCTGTTTGTCATCTGTATAATAGCTCGCGATACTGTCTTCAATTGAATCAAGTTCTTTGTTCTCTTTTTTAACAGTCGCAATACGCTGTGCTTCCACTTCTTTTTCGTGGTGATAATAATAGCCGCCGCCTACTCCTAAAACAGCAATTGCTGCTAAAGTGATGTAAAGTTTTTTACGATTCTTTTTAGGCGGTTCTTCTGAAAATTGAGGGGTTTCTGGTGGAATATCTTCTTCCCCAGAATCCTCATTTTTTTCCGCTGTGTTTTCAGAGTCGATTGATTCTACCTCGGGAGTTTCTGATGAAACTTCTTCTTCAACGAAAGGGATTGGATCAAACTCGGCTGTTCCACCTACTTCAGAAGCTTTTTCATCTGAGAGCTCGTCAGATTCAGCCTCTGAACTTTTTACAGATTCGTCAGAACTTTGACCTTCGGCTTCTAAAGTTGAATCCTGTTCTATTTCATCATTGTCAACAGAGTCCGCTTCATTTGCATTCTCAGATTCATTCTTTTCTGTTTTGTCCTGATCATCTTTGTGCTCACGAATATATTCTGCCAAAATCGGATTCATTTCAGGAGTTTCTTCATTCGTTTCTTTTGAATTTTCTTCTTTCATCTTATCCTCGTTATCCTTAAACATTTTTTGCACAGATTCAATAGGCATGTCAGCTAGCTCTGACCATTCTATCGTGTCATTTTTATCATTAATATCTTCAATATGTTCTCGATCGTTCAACTGTAATGAAAAGCCACACTTCGGACAAGTCGTGCATCCTTCGATGGGTTCAAAACCACAGTTAGGGCATTTTTGCAATGAAATCGGCTCCTTTTTTTCAATCATATGCTTTAATCTATCATATGTTTAGGGATGTTCCAAGCAATTTTCGAGTGAATTAACCAAAAATAATAAAATCCATTTGACTTTTGATGGGTATTATTTCTATTAGAGTTTTATTTTTTTATCGCTAATATATCAATTTTTATTATGCAATTTGTTCGCAATTTTATCACGCACTATTCTTCTATTAAATTGATAAATAAAAAAACTCCTCGAGAAGCATCCCGAGGAGAGTAAAAATCTATTCTAGAAAGTCTTTCAATTGTTTTGAACGTGACGGATGACGTAATTTACGCAATGCCTTCGCTTCAATCTGACGAATCCGTTCACGGGTAACCCCAAAGACACGTCCGACTTCTTCCAAAGTACGGGTTCTGCCATCATCTAAACCGAAACGTAAACGTAACACGTTTTCTTCACGATCAGTCAATGTGTCTAACACGTCTTCTAATTGTTCTTTCAGCATTTCTGATGCAGCGTGCTCAGCAGGGCTAGTTGCTTCTTGGTCTTCGATGAAGTCACCCAAATGCGAGTCATCTTCTTCACCAATCGGAGTCTCCAAAGAAACAGGTTCTTGAGCGATTTTCAAAATCTCACGAACTTTTTCTGTAGGCAAGTCCATTTCAGCACCGATTTCTTCTGGTGTTGGTTCGCGTCCTAAATCTTGCAATAATTGACGTTGTACACGAATTAATTTATTGATAGTTTCCACCATATGAACTGGAATACGAATCGTGCGTGCTTGGTCAGCGATTGCACGGGTAATTGCTTGACGTATCCACCAAGTGGCATAAGTTGAGAATTTGAACCCTTTTCGGTAATCAAATTTTTCAACAGCCTTCATTAATCCCATATTTCCTTCTTGGATTAAATCTAAAAATTGCATACCACGTCCAACGTAACGTTTTGCAATACTTACAACTAGACGTAAGTTTGCTTCGGCTAGACGTTGTTTGGCTTCTTGATCACCTTGTTCGATCAACAGGGCAAGTTCAACTTCTTCTTCAGCGGTCAGTAATGAAACGCGTCCGATTTCTTTTAAATACATACGAACTGGGTCATTGATCTTGACACCAGTTGGGGCCGATAAATCTTCTTTTTGTGCGGCTTTCGCAGTTTCTTCATTTTGTTTTAAACTAGCTTTAGAGGGATCCCCGTTTTCATCGACAACACTGACACCAGCATCTTCAACTTTTTGGATCAACACATCCATTGCTTCTGCACCTAATTCATAAGGAGTCGCTAAACGATTCGTTAGCTCATCATAAACCACTTGTCCCAGTGGTTTCTTTTCCTTGATGAAGGCCGCTACAGCTTTTTCATACTCTTTTTTGTTTTTTACATCTGCCATAAAATAAATGCCCCTTTCACTTCTAGGCTTGTTTCAAGCGTTTCGTCAATTCGATAATCTGAACAGTCAATTCTAATTCTCGCTGCTGGTTTCCGCTTTTTCTGGCCTCAAGCTGCTCTTTTTGTCGTTGTTTTATTTCTTCAGCAATGCCCGATTGGGAAATTACCCGCATCAGATCATAGATTTCTCGTTCATTACTATCTTCTGACATGGATATCATAGAGATGTCGATGGCTAACTGCTTCATCTCATTCTCTTTTAAATAGTTCAGGAAGTCCGCTAAAACAAAATTTCCATGAACCATCATATAACTATCTAGGTAAAGAAGCAATTCTTGATACTGATCATGAATAAATTGAAAATCCGTTTGAACTAACTGTTCACGTATTGAGCTTTCATTCATACTGCGAAACAGCAACATTCGTTCGGCTTTCTCTTCTTTGGTCAACACTTTCTGAACAGGCTGAATCGGCACTTGAGAAACTGGTGCTTGCTGCTGACGTCGTTCAGTACGAAGCGTTTGTCGAACCATCTGCAACTGCTGCTTCAAGCTCTCTCTTGTCAAATGAAAATCATTCGCTAGTTGACCTAGATACATATCTTGCTCAACAGGTGACTGAACTTTTGCCAAATCCTGCATAACGATTTCTAAATAGTTTAACCGATCCGCTTCATTCTCTAAGTTCAATCCTTTTTTACGATACTGCATTTTAAACGCAAAAGGTGTTTGGCGACCATGCTGCAATAAATTTTGCAATTCGGTCACACCGTATTTCCGCAAATATTCATCTGGATCAAGTTTTTCTGGTACAGTAACGGTTGCTAGATTTAAACGACTATGTGCATCTAAAATCGTCAGTGCGCGATCCGTCGCTGCTTGTCCTGGATCATCGCCATCATATGCAATCACTACCTGCCCTGTTACACGCTCAATCGCTGCGATTTGCTGTTCGGTCAAACTAGTTCCCATCGAAGCTAGCCCAATCTTGATATCAGCCTGCCAAGCAGCTAGCACGTCCATGAAGCCTTCAAAAAGAATCGCTTCACCTTGCTTACGGATTTCATTTCGCGCTTTGTCGAAATTGAACAAAACTTGCCGTTTATTAAATAATTCTGTTTCTGGCGAATTCAAATATTTTGGTTGATCATCGCCAGGATAATCATTTGTTTTTAATAAGCGTCCAGAAAATCCGATTGGTTTTCCGCGAAAATCATTTAAGGGAAACATGACTCGATGATAAAAGCGATCACTAAAACTGCCATCATCACGACGGATAAATAATCCACTTCGTTCCATCAAATCAGCATTCACCTTATCTTGCTGTGCAACTTGGACTAGAAAATCTCTCTGACTGGGAGCAAAGCCAATTTTGAATTCGTCAATCAGCTCATCGCTCAATCCGCGATCATGGAGATACTCTAATGCAGCCTCGCCCGCTTTCGTATTTATCAATAAATGATGATACAAATCACGCGTTCGCTCATGCAATGCAATCAGTTGTTGCTGTCCGGATGACGTTTGACTAGCAGGTTCACTCGAAATCTCGATATCTAAAGGAATTTGCTCTATATCTGCAACTTTTTTAACTGCCTCTGGAAAACTGATTCCTTCCAGCTCTTGTAAAAAGGTATACACATTGCCGCCCTTACCGCAACCAAAACAATGAAAAATCTGCTTATCTTCAGCAACCGAAAATGATGGAGTCTTCTCTTCGTGAAATGGACATAATCCTAAATAATTTTTACCAGACTTTTTTAGTTGAACATATTGTCCGATAACTTCTACGATATTTGTTTTTTCACGAACCTCATCAATAACTTGTTGGGGAATTCTTTGCGCCAAAAAAACTTCACCCCAATTCCTAAAAATATAATAACAGCTTTAAAAAATCGCCCTAATTCATCTTTCGATCAGCGCGATTTTTTTGACAAACTTATACAAGTATCATTTTAGCATATTTGTTTATTATTACAAGCTTTCTGCTCATTATTTTAACTATTTTGAAACCTTTGGAACAATGTGATGAAGCGTTTGTTCATTTGAACGATTTCAGCATAAAACATATTTCCGCCATTCTGATATAAGTAACCGCCATTGTATAACACTGATTGCATCTGCATATAACGGTAAGTATGTTGTTGATCATTCCCATAACCTGGTGATAAAACATCCCGAGAATATTCTTCGGCAAGTTCCACACTGTTCTTTCCGCCATGATCGTGAACATATTGAATATATTTCGTTCCAAAGTTATATGCCTGAATCGCGGTATTAAGATCGCACCCTTCAGCTTTAGCCTGTTTGTAGCTATCTGCAAAGTGTTTAACGCCGCTTTCAAGGCTTTCTTGTTGGCTGATAATCTTTCCGCGGCTGCCATAGGCACTTTCAGAACTTTGCATCAAGTCTGTGCCCTTTCCTTTTGACTCAGTATACATAATGGCTAAAATAACATCGGTGTGTTCTCCAACACCAGCTTGATCCGCTAAATTTTGTACTTCATTGCGATAACTATTTACTGTTTGTGTACTTTTATATGTTCGAACTGCAAAAATCCCGCCCACTGCTAAGGTCACTAGGATCGCAAGTGTAATAATTATTTTTAAAAGTTTTCCAATTAATTTCAACATAAAATCTGCCCATCTATCTTCTTTTTTTCTTTATCCATACTACAAGAATCTACTAAGCTTTTAAAAGCATAAATTGACAGCTTTATATTTAATTAATCATTCTAAAGTTTTCATTTCATTAAACAATTAAATTAATGTGCAAGACTCAAAAAAATCGGTATACTTATCTCTGGTAGGTGATGTTGTGAAAAATGAAAAAAAAATCGCTCAGATGAGTGATGGTTCAGAAATTTATTATGAAAAATATGGACAGGGTCCAGCACTGTTTTTACTTCACGGTAATGGTGGCAGCGGAAGATACTTCTCGAAGCAGCTAAATAGTTTCAGCAAACATTTCAGCGTTTACGTCGTGGATAGCCGTGGTCATGGACGTTCGACCAATACACAAAAGGAAACAAGTTTTCAATTGATGGCGGGAGACCTTGCCGCCATCATGCTGCAGGAAAAGATCGATCATGCTGATCTTCTCGGCTTTAGCGATGGCGCCAATTTGGCAATGGTTTTTGCGCGACTTTATCCAGATAAAGTCGATCACCTGATTCTAAATGCCGGAAATACAGTACCTAGCGGAGTGCGGACTATCCCTCACTTTTTGAGCTATGTTCAGTATGCCATTGTTTGGATTGGTGCTTTTGTCGATACAGGGATGAGAAATTTTTTACCGATCTTGCGTTTGCTTTTTCGGGACATTGGATTAACAACTGAGGATCTTAGCAAGATCCAGGCGCCCACTTTAGTTATTGTGGGAAAACATGATTCTATTAAAACGCAACATTCCATGTACATCGCTCGTTCGATTCCGAATGCAAGTTTTGCCATCGTATCGGGGCAAGGTCACATGTTCGCACGAAGAAATCCAAAACGCTTCAACCAAGAGGTATTACAATTTTTAATCAATGAGGAGTGATTTGGTGGTTAAATTAGTCGATTGGTTCAAAGCACATTTAAATAAGTTCAAAACAATTTTTTTAATTTCAGTTATCATTATTGTCATATTCGAATTATCAAATATCGCAAAAACAATTTCCTTCGATCAGCTGTCAACTATTTTTAGCCAGATCAGCATCTGGAATATTTTGCTGATGGCGCTGATTGGATTGGTTTCTGTAACCCCCATGATTGGTTACGACTTTACTTTAAATAACATCCTGGAGCAAAAACCGAAAAAGAGATATATTTTTGAAACTAGCTGGTTAGTCAATACCTTGAATAACATCGCTGGTTTTGGCGGTTTTGTTAGTGCAGGATTACGTTCAGAATTCTATGGCAAGCAATCTTCTGGAAAAAAAGTCGTCCAAGCGTTATCCAAGATTTTAGTCTTTACTATGTCCGGCTTATCTATTTATGCGTTGATCTCTTTTTTCTTGGTAATATTTGACGATCATAATCAATATTTGCGTCAATATTGGATCTGGCTAATTGGAGGCGGTTTGTATTTTCCAATCGTTTTTTGTCTAAGTCTTTTTGGCAAAGGAGAATACCTCGGTGATTTAAAAAGTACTCATCGCTTAGAATTGATTGGAACCTCTTTCCTTGAGTGGACCGGTGTATTAGTGAGTTTCATTTCTACCGGGCTTTTAATGGGAATCAACGTTAGTCTGCGTGACGTTGTACCGTTATTTATTGCAGCTACAGTGATCGGGATCGCCTCAATGATCCCTGGTGAACTTGGCAGCTTTGATCTGATGATGATCATCGGTTTATCAGCTCTGGGTACACCTAGAGAAACGGTTGTTGCGTGGCTTCTGCTATTTAGACTTTTTTATTACTTGATTCCATTTGCTATCGGTTTGGTTTTATTTTTCAAAAACCTTGGTACAACGATTAATACACGTTATAAAGGCATTCCAGTTGGTCTTTTAAAGGAATTAGCCCATAAACTCGAGGGTTTTCTGCTTTACTTTACAGGTATCATGCTAGTCTTGTCTGCAACGATTCCTGAAGCCTTTATTCGCCTGCCATTCTTGCAGCGTTTAAATCCGATTCACTCACGTGTGATCGTTGTATTTCCGGCAATTTTATTAGGGTTTTTATTGATTGTTACTGGCAGAGGGATCTCAGCACGAGTCAAACGAGCTTATGTTCCAACGATTCTTATTGTAACGCTGACCTTCCTTTATTCACTACTGGCAGGCTTTCGTGTCTCAACTGGTTTTTTCTTAGCACTGCTGTTATTATTTGTTATTTTTTCTAAAAATGAATTATACAGAGAGCAACTCGTATATTCTGCAGAATGGATGACAATCGATGGATTTATTATGGGCGGTCTGACAATTTTATACATCATTATCGGTGTGTATAATAGTCCGAACATTCATCATCGTCATCGTTTACCGGAATTCTTTTTGTTTCCTAGCGAACGAATATGGGGTGTTGGTTTCATTGCGATTTTGATCGTAGCCTTCATCATTTTATTAATGATCCGATTCTTGAAAAACAAACGTATTCAAATTGGCGAGGCCGTCGATGAGAAGCGTGTTCAGCATATATTAGAGTCTTATGGCGGTAATCCTGATAGTCAATTAGTTTTTCTCAAAGACAAGAAAGTTTTTTATTATAATAATGGCGAGGAAGATACCGTCTTCTTCCAATTATCAACCTTCAACAACAAGATTTTGATAATGGGTGATCCTTCAGGGAAAACAAGCGATTTCGAAGCAGCTACAGAATCCCTGATCAATGAGGTCGACCGCTATAATTATTTGCCTGTCTTCTATGAAAATAGTGAAGAGATGGTCATGATTCTCCATGAGTTTGGATATGACTTTATCAAGTTTGGTGAACGCGCACATGTTCATTTACCTGACTTTACATTAAGCGGCAAAAAAATGAAGGGACAGCGAGCGAGCTTCAACAAAGTTTTAAAGGAAGGGTATCAATTCGACGTCATCAAACCGCCTTTCTCAGCTGACACGATGTCAGAGTTACGAGCTATTTCTGATGAATGGTTAAGCGGTCGTAAAGAAAAAGGCTTTTCTTTAGGATTCTTCTCAGAAGATTACCTGCAACGTGCGCCAATCGCTGTGATCAAAAATCAAGCTCAAGAGATCGTGGCTTTCGCGAATTTTATGCCAACGTATACGAACAACATAGGAACAATTGATTTGATGCGTCATAGTCCTGAAAAAGCTCCAGGCGGAACAATGGATTTTCTATTCATTAATTTGTTTCAATATATGCGTGACGAAATGGGAATCGAGTACTTTGATTTAGGTATGGCTCCTTTAGCAAATGTTGGTACTTCCCGCAAAAGTTTTACTCAGGAACGAATCGCATACTTAGTGTATAATTTTGGTTCACGCTTCTATTCCTTCGGTGGTTTGAAGGAATACAAAGATAAATACGCAAATGAATGGCTCCCTGAATATGTGTTATACTCTCGCGACAGTTGGATCGGATATGTCATGATTGCACTACTTATCACCGACAATGCACCAGTTCAAGGCGAAAAAAAATATCGCGGATTTCGTCGTTTTATTTTCCGAGATTAGCAACTCCAAATACGAAGTTGCTTTTTTGTATTGACAAGTCCAAGCAATCCGTCTAAAATGAACCACAATATAAAACTAATCAGTTTGGAGCGTTTATTATGACTCAATTAATCTCTGTACAACTGAATAATTTTTACTTTAGCTATTTTAGATAAGTTTGTATTCATGATTCATGGATGCAAACACTTAAGTTTGTATCTATGATGGCTAAGGCTTTTAACGCTGACTTGTCCGGCCACATAGATGAAAATCTATTGTGGCTTTTTATTTTGTTTTAGAAGGCTCATTGTAGATTTTCGAATCTATGATGAGCTTTTTTCTATGGCGGTTCTAAGCAAATAAAAAAATGGAGGAATTAATATGAACACTGTACCGAAAATTATGATTAAACCAGACGCCCTTGCAGCAATCGGCAGTTACGCAGCTTCACTTTGGTCAAAGAAAAAAATTGTCTTAATCAGTGACAATGAGACTTTCGACCTTTATGGAACACTAATCCTCCAATACCTGACAATTTTTGATTTTGAAGTGCATACTTTGATTTTAAACGAAGTTCACTATACAACAACTACCGCAAGTCTAGTCTATGATTTCTTAACTAATCAAGGAATCACTCAAGCAGACGGAATTATTGGTTTAGGGAATGAAGCAGTTTGCCAATTAAGCGGATATGTCTCAGCAACTTACTGCGGCGGTCTTTCATTAATTCAGATACCCACTACTTTGCTAGGCCAACTTACGCTTCCAAAACAAAAACATGCCTGCTTATTTAATAGTGAGGCGAGATATTTACAATCAGTAGTTTCAAAACCGGACGGGATTTTAATCGACACGAATATTGGCAATGACGCTTCTGTTGAAGAAGTGAATTCCGTACAAACTTTTCTGCTCAAATTAGGGCTTTCGCAAGATCACGCGTCTCGCCGTGAGTTGAGAAAGAAAACTCGGATCTGCGGTCACCAATTGGACTACAAGAAAATACTTGATGCATTACCTTCTAACCTGCCACTTTCTAAACAAATACGGCTGCTTTCGAGTTCGCAGTATCTTGATATTCGGTCTATCTTACTGTTTGGAATCCCTTCAAGTTTCTAAAAAATAAAGAGTCTAGGAAGGAACATCCTAGACTCTCAGATAAAACGTATTAAGGTTAATCGATCACGATTCATTCATAATCCAATTTCATATTTATTTCAGCTATGTCAAATGGTTTCCATATCTCTTCACCACGAGAATCCTCAAGCGGTGTATCACCTTTTCCTTTCACACAAACAGCAGATTCAGGTTGTATCGGATCATCCAAGACTGCTTTTTCAACAACGATCTGATGTGTCCAATCACAACCAAAATCGTAGATGTATTCGATTTTCCCACCTTCTTGAAAGTCCTCATCGATCAGTCGCTTTTTCTCATCAAATTGCGGCATCTCTAAATCATTCGGCCCAATCATTTTCGTGCGATCCACAAAGAAACTGTGGAGATGGCTATCCTCCCAATCAAAAGCAGCTTGCAAAATACGATGCAAACGTTCGTAAGAGATACCAGCGGGAATCAGAAGTCTTCGCCAAATTGGCGGTTTGAATCCCTTCAAGTCTACTCGAACAAAATAACTCGTTACTTTATTTTCATCTTGATACTGTCTAGGAAATTTTAAAATATTATCTGGAAGATTTTTCTTTGGCGGCTCTTCAAGATCGTAATGTTCAATATTATATGGATCTTCGACTTCGAAATTTCCTTCACGCCACTCATCCATAATCGCTAATTTAGTTTTCGACCAATAATTAGGATTGCTCATCCGAGTCAAAAAAGCGGTCTTATTTAGGTAAAGAAAATACTGCATGTTTTTGCATTCTTCTTCAGTAATAATTTTTTCATGAAACAGCGCGCTATATAAATCTAATAAAATTTGATAGGCATAAAAGCTTTCGTCGATAAATAGCGGCATATGTTTTGGCATATGATGAATCAAGGCATCTTCGACAATCTCTTCATCCAACAGTTTATCACTAAGCTTTCCTTTATCAATAAAACTCAAAAAGAATTCCACTGTGCGAATAAGTCCATCCGGTTCTGCAAGTCCTCCAGCGATAAAATAATACGTCATATCTCTTGTCATTCGATCCAACAATTTGTCAAGCTTATCCATACGAACCTCCTTCAACACTTATTCTCCTCTTACTAATAGTAAAAGAAAAAAGAGGTTCAATCAATACTGAATCGACTGAACCTCTAAGTTTATTTCTTTCCGCCAAAGGCATCCTTTACTTTACCAAAGAAACCCTCTTCTTTTTGTTCGCTAACAGTTTGACCGCCAGCTTCCGCAAACGCACGTAAAGCCTCACGCTGCTTATCATTCAAGTTTTTAGGCGTAATGATTTTTACCGTAACTTGTTGATCTCCATTCGTGTTACCGCGAAGTCTTGGTGCACCTTTGCCGCGGAGTCTGAATTTCGCTCCTGTTTGTGTTCCGGCAGGCACTTTTAGCTTCACATCGCCATGAACAGTTGGCACATTTATCTCATCACCTAAAGCGGCTTGTACAAAGCTCAAAGGCAACGTGTAATAAATTTCCGCACCATCACGGTCAAAGATATCGCTTTGTTTCACCTTGAAGACCACATAAAGATCACCATAAGGCCCACCGTTGATTCCAGCTTCACCTTGATCTGCTAAACGCATTTGTTGGCCATCTTCTACACCAGCAGGTACCTTCACCTTAACTGTATGAGGACGTTTTTCATGGCCAGATCCATGACAAGTTGGACATGGGTCTTTGATTTCTTTCCCTGTACCGTGACAAACATCACACGTTTGGCGACTCATCACACGACCAAGCGGTGTTTGGTGTTCTACATTAATTGAGCCTGAACCGTGACACTTATGACAAACTTCTGGTTGTGTTCCAGGTTTTGCGCCATTTCCGTTGCAAGTATGACAAGTTTCTTCACGATTATACTTAATATCTTTTTCCACACCAAAAATAGCTTCTTCAAATTCCAAGTTGATCGAATATTGTAAATCCGAACCTTGTCTAGGAGCTTTAGGATCCGCTTGTCGCGAACCGCCACCACCAAAGAACGACTCAAAGATATCTTCAAATCCAAATCCGCCTGCTCCGCCAAAGCCACCAGCGCCACCGAAACCGCCAGCGCCTCCAGCACCGAAATTCGGATCAGTACCAGCATGCCCATATTGATCATAAGCAGCTCGTTTTTGTGGATCACTTAAAATTTCATACGCCTCAGAAATTTCTTTGAACTTCTCTTCAGCATCAGCTTCTTTATTAATATCCGGATGGTACTGCTTGGAAAGCTTGCGGTATGCCTTTTTTATTTCATCATCCGAAGCACCTTTTTGCACCCCAAGGACTTCGTAATAATCCCGTTTTGTAGCCATTGGCTTCCCTCCATAATTTCATAGAATCGTTAGTATTGTATCACAATCAAATTCGATACGATACTTTTCTTAGATTTTTTCTACAGGAATGGCTAATCTTGAAAGAAAAAAGGCCAAAGCGATGACTTTGGCCTTTTATCAACGAATCAATTATTTGTCGTCATCGTTAACTTCTTCAAAATCAGCATCCACGACATCATCCGCGCCGCCTTGAGCTGCGTTTGGATCAGCCTCTGCTTGTTGTTGTGCTGCTTGTTCGTAAAGTTTAACCGTTAAGTTTTGTACAATTTCATTCAACGCATCGCGTTTTTCTTTCATTTGTTCAATATCATTAGCTTCAACCGCTGCTTTTAGTTCATCGCGAGCATCTTCAGCTTTCTTCACTTCGTCAGCGTCCACTTTACCTTCTAATTCTTTCAATGTCTTATCAACAGAGAATAGCAAAGCATCAACATCATTACGTAAATCTACTTCTTCTTTACGAGCTTTGTCGGCATCCGCATTTGCTTCAGCGTCTTTCACCATACGTTCGATTTCATCATCTGACAAGCCAGAAGAAGATTTGATCGTTATTTTTTGTTCTTTTTGTGTTCCCAAATCTTTCGCAGAAACGTTTACGATACCGTTTTTATCAATATCGAATGAAACTTCGATTTGAGGGATTCCGCGAGGTGCAGCTGGAATATCTGTTAATTGGAAACGACCTAATGTTTTATTATCCGCAGCCATTGGACGTTCACCTTGTAAAACATGAATATCTACAGCAGGTTGATTGTCAGCAGCTGTTGAGAATACTTGTGATTTGCTTGTTGGAATCGTTGTATTGCGGTCAATCAATTTCGTGAATACGCCGCCCATTGTTTCGATACCTAATGACAATGGTGTTACGTCTAATAATACAACGTCTTTAACATCACCAGTGATAACTCCACCTTGGATCGCAGCACCCATTGCTACTACTTCATCCGGGTTAACTGATTTATTTGGTTCTTTACCTGTTTCTTTACGTACTGCTTCTACTACTGCTGGAATACGTGTAGAACCACCGACTAAAATAACTTCGTCGATTTCAGATTGAGACAAGCCAGCATCCTTCAATGCTTGACGAACTGGAGCTTTTGTACGTTCAACTAAATCAGCAGTGATTTCGTCAAATTTCGCACGAGAAAGTGTTGTTTCTAAGTGCAATGGACCAGCATCGCCAGCTGTAATAAATGGTAAGCTGATTTGAGTTGAGCTGACACCAGATAAATCTTTCTTCGCTTTTTCAGCAGCGTCTTTCAAACGTTGCATAGCCATCTTATCTTTTGAAAGATCAATTCCGTTGGCTTGTTTAAAGTCAGCAACTAAGTAATCAATAATTTTGTTATCAAAGTCATCTCCACCTAGGCTGTTATCCCCTGCAGTGGATAATACGTCAAAGACTCCGTCACCTAATTCAAGAATTGAAACGTCGAAAGTACCACCACCAAGGTCAAATACTAAGATTTTTTCATCTTTATCTGTTTTATCTAAACCGTATGCTAATGCTGCTGCTGTTGGTTCGTTAACGATACGTTCAACTTCCAAACCAGCGATTTTACCAGCATCTTTGGTTGCTTGACGTTGTGAATCGTTGAAGTATGCAGGAACAGTAATAACTGCTTTTTCAACTTTTTCACCTAGGTAATCTTCTGCAAATCCTTTGATGTATTGTAATACCATCGCTGAAATTTCTTGCGGTGTGTACGATTTGCCGTCTGCTTCTACTTTATATCCAGCTTCACCCATATGACGTTTAATAGATGAAATCGTATGTGGATTTGTTACTGCTTGACGTTTTGCTACTTCACCAACTTGGATCTCGCCATTTTTGAATGAAACAACGGATGGTGTTGTACGATTTCCTTCCGGATTAGTAATGATTTTAGCTTCTCCGCCTTCTAAGACAGCGACTGCTGAGTTCGTTGTACCTAAGTCAATACCGATAATTTTACTCATAGTTGAAAATCTCCTTTTCCATTATATGTTTAATTTAGTAGTTTATATATTTATTGAGCTACGATCACCATTGCTGGACGCAACACGCGATCATGCAGCTGATACCCTTTTTGCAAGACATTGACGATCGTTTCAGGTTTTGTCTCGCCCTCTGCTGGGACAGTTTGCACTGCTTGATGCAGATTCGGATCAAAAATTTTACCTTCAGCTTCGATCTCTGTAATGCCTTCTTCTTTTAATGCAACTGTTAAGCTCTCAAGTACCATTTCTACACCTTTTTTCAGGCTGGTACCGTGATCATCAGTAACCTCTGTTGCTAAGGCTCTTTCTAAATTGTCGATCGCCGGCAATAGTTTCTTACCAAGATCTTGTGAACGATAACGAACTAATTGTTCGCGTTCATTTTTGTTACGGTTAGACATATTCGCGATCTCAGCGCGAGCTCGCAAGAATTTATCTTCCATTTCATTAAACTTATTGGTCAATTCCTCAACCTCAGAAATTTCTGGAATGTCAATGTCTTCCGCTTCTTTTTCAATCGAGTCATTTTCAGTTTCTTCGACTTCTTCAATTTCCTCGTCAACTTCTTGTTTCTTTTCTTTTGCCACTACGCATACTTCCTTTCTTTTTAGGAATCATTTCTTAGTGATATAAATCTAAAGAACGATAATAATCGTCTAATGCATTTGTCAACTCGTATCGGAAAACTTCCAATAAACCAAAGATTTTTGAATACGGCATTGCTGTTGGACCCAATAGTGCAATCGTTCCTCGACCATGCCCGCGAATCTCATAATTTGCTTGAATCATACTTAATTGATCAAACAAATCATTCCCCATCTCTGTTCCGATTCGAACGTGGATATTGTTATCAGATGGCAACAATAATTGCGTTAATTCGTCGGAATTTTGCATCAATGAATACATGGACTTAACATGGTTAACATCTTGATCAGGATTGAAATTCAAAATATTCATTCGGCCGCTTACAAACACTTTATCCTCAAAGGCATCATTTAAAATAATGTCAAATAAATGACTGATTCCTTCGGTGGTTTGGAAATAGCGATGTAAGATCATAGGAATCTCGGTTCTTAATTTTTGATAGACACTCACTAAAGGCTGCCCTACCAAACGGTCATTGATGATACGAACCATTTTTTCCAAATCTTGACTGTCGACATTTTCAGGTATGCGAAAAACTTGGCTTTCAACATTCCCTTTGTCCGTAACGATAATCGCCAAAATCTGCCGGTCATTCAACGGAACGATCCGAAAGCCGGTTAATGTCCGATCTTTCATTTCAGGACCTAGTGAAAACGCCGTGTAGCTGGTAACTTGTGAAAGTATTTTTGCAGATTGCTGAATGATATCATCAATTTCGTGAATATCATTTTTTAGCGATCTGCGAATCTGATCTACTTCTTGATTACTCACCTTTGCTGGCGTCAATAAATGATCCACATAATAACGATAACCTAAAGCGGAAGGTATTCTCCCGGACGAAGAATGAGTTTTTTCTAACAGACCCAATTCTTCTAAGGCTTTCATGTCATTGCGAATAGTCGCGGAACTTGCTTTTACGCCTTCTTCCATCAAACTTTTCGACCCAACCGGCTGTCCCGTATTGGTAAAGTCTTGGATGATTAAGCTGAGAATCAGTTTTTGTCTTTCCGTTAACATTCTTCTCATCCTTTAGTTAGCACTCTTTCTTTTTAAGTGCTAACTCGATTATTAATATACCACATCTGTTTTATAAGTCAAGGAAAAAATATAAAAAATTAGCACTCTCGTAACGAGAGTGCTAATTCGATTTGTTCAATAAAAATTTCTCAAAAACATCATTCCCTCGAAACAGTCCATACTTTGTCAAAAATACCCGTGAATCTGTCTCTGTTAACAGGTTTTGCTCTTTCAACTCATTAATGACCATGCTGTAGACATCGGTCATGCTTCGCCCGAAGCGAGCTGCAAATTTCGCTTTGTCTACTCCTAAAATTTTTCTTAAGCCTAAAAACATCTCTTCTTCAATCTGCTCTTCTTGGGATAAATATTCTTCTTCAAGCACTGGCAAATGTTCGTCATTCAAAGCTTTCAAATAATGTTGTATAGGTCCACGATTTTTATAACGTCGATTACCAAGGTACCCACTAGCCCCTGCACCAAGTCCAAAATAATTTTGATTGTTCCAATATACGAGATTATGCTGACTTTCAAAACCTGGTTTCGCAAAATTACTAATTTCATATTGCTTGCGCCCTGCTTTTTCCATTGCTTCAATCGTTTCTGAATACATTTGAGCTTCTAACTCTTGCTCTGGCAAATGCATTTTTCCGCGACGAACCCAATTCATAAACATCGTTTGGTTTTCCAAAATCAACGAATATAACGCATAGTGAGGTAAATCCAGAGCTAAGGCACGAGCAACAGTATCGTGAAAACTTTCTAAACTTTGTCCTGGCAATGCATAGATCAAATCAATCGTTACATTCCGAAAATCTTTTTCTTCTAATAAACGAATCGTATCGTACACATCCTGTGCAGTATGTTTACGTCCAATTTTTTTCAATAATCGATCATCAAAGGTTTGCACACCCATCGATAAACGATTGACTCCGTAATTTTTCATAACATCCAATTTGTCACCTGAAAGATCACCAGGATTCGCCTCAACCGTAAATTCCCCATCCTTGTATGGCAAAACTTCACGTAAGCCGCTTAATAACCGATCTAATTGTGTCGCATTCAACGATGTCGGCGTACCTCCTCCGACATAGAGCGTCTCCATTTTGCCAACTGGATTTTGCGCTAGCGAGAGACGCGCTTCCTTCAGCAATGCTTCAATATATTCATCTACTGGTTGTCCTTCAAGAAAAACCTTGTTGAAATCGCAGTAGTAACAGATATGCTCACAAAAAGGAATATGGATGTAAGCAGAAGTTGATTGTGTCATTGTGTTCCTCTTTCTTCTATATAAATAGTAACAACAGGTATTCTATCATAATTCTTCTTACTATCAGCAAATAGTAGATTGAATAAAAAAATATATTAAAAAATAAACGAAGAACCATTCCCAATACTCAAATTATCTAAACCTTTTTATCTGGAACTTCTTTCTATTGAAGCCCGATTATTTATTTTGAATATTTTGGTTTAATGGTCTCACATTTTTATAGAAAAATGAAACTCCATAAAATCTAAAAAAAAGACCGTTCATCAGAAACGGTCAGCAATTATCTATAGTAAATTATTTAACCTTACGACAAGTTTTACGTATTCCATTCAATAATCTTGAACATCGAATTTTCTGCTTCAATTATTGTGTAATTTCCCTGTTCTAAAACGATTCCCCAAAAATCAAGCTCAGGAAAACATTTTTTTAAAATTGTTCGCAAACCACCTAAGTGGCCGACGATCACAAAATCTTCTTTCTTTTGGAGCAGCTTTTCAAAACAGTCCAGTATCCGGTATTGAAAGTCTGAAAATCTTTCAGCATTTTTAGGTGTATACTCAAATGGTGACAAAAGCCACTGCTCCCATTCCACTGGAAAGTCGCTGTTGATTTGATCTGCGTTCATTCCCTCCCATGCCCCAAAATCCTTTTCATCCAAAGCTTCTAAAGAAATGGTTGTTTGATTCGGAAAGAT
This sequence comes from Enterococcus hulanensis, assembly GCF_005405485.1. Lineage (GTDB taxonomy): Bacteria > Bacillota > Bacilli > Lactobacillales > Enterococcaceae > Enterococcus_A > Enterococcus_A hulanensis. The sequence continues at coordinate 110,833 of NZ_BJED01000008.1, forward strand.
TCGCTTCGCCGTTTCGATCGTACGCTGTAGTGAACTCGTATAGACAATAGCATCAATATTCAACTTTTCAAATTTTTCTGCCAGCAAATATGCTTGCTCGATGCCCGTTTGATTTAATGAGACGTCCGTCTTTCCGTAAAACAGATGACGCCGATTATATTCTGTTTCACCATGACGAATCAAATATATTTTCATAAGAAACCTCGCATAAGAACCAACGTCAGTAAAAAAACTGCTTGCGAAATTGGTGAACAAGCACCTAATGTATCTCCATTAAAACCGCCCACTTTTTTTAAGACCATGCTCCGATAGAGAATCGTAATAAGAAGGTTGGTAATAAAACAGATAAGACCGGTCCTTCCTAAAAAAAGGAATAGCACTAAAAAAGAAATTAATTGACAAAAAAATACATCCTGAACTTTCACATTCAAAAAAGTTGTACCAAGCCCCTCAGCATTGCTTCCAGCATATTCCATTTGATAAAACAGAAGACTGATTCCGTTTTTTCCAATAAGATTTAACAACAATACGATAATGGCTTGTAACTTAATACTTGTTTGCGGGAGTAATGAAAAAAAACTGAAGGTTAAAAATAGATAATAAAAAACGATAACTATTACACCATTACTGCCCACTCGGCTATCTTTCATGATTTCCAGCATCCGCTCTTTTTTTCGTGATGAAAAAAGCCCATCTGCCATATCAGATAAAGCGTCTAAATGAAATCCGCCCGTAAGCAGGACATCGAAAAACAAAATAAATATCCATGCGATACTAGCTCCGAACAAATACTGCAAAGGCCAATATACGACAGCCTCAATAAAGCCAATCATCAAACCGAACAGCGAAAAGAAACGAACACCCGAACGCATTTTTTCTTCTGCATCATCGATTGCTACAGGAATCGGTATTCGTGTAAAAAATTGAAAATACAAAATTATACTATCAATCATTTTATTTTCATAGGAATACCAGCTATCACTAAAAATGCGGCATCCGCTTCCTTCCCTAAAGATTGATTTACGTGTCCTAACACATCTCGAAACCAGCGAGAAAAAGAATTTTTCGGAACGATCCCTAATCCAACTTCATTCGATACCACTATCAGTTGTGAAGAACTTTTTCTCGCTGCCATTAGAATTTTATGCCATTCGGTCAGAATCTCAGCTTCGATATCTGCTTTTGCGCTTTCAGATAATTTTGCAATCTCCTCATCAATTACTTTAAAATCTTCACCGAATCGTTCTTTCATTAAATGGAAGAAAAAATTTGTCGTTAACATGGTGGCACAATCTAGTAAATGCGCGGATACTTGCTTTTGCTGGAATAAATCAGCGATATCCAAAAAAGTTTCAGTCGTTTGCCAATTTTTAGAGCGTCTCTTTTGATGAAGCAGCACACGATTTTTCATTTCCTCGTCCTGTGCTGTACAATTCGTAGCAATATAATTGATTTTTGCTTCTGTATCAAGCAAACTCTCTGCAAATGCAGATTTCCCACTACGCGCACCGCCAGTAATCAATGTGATCTCTCCCAAAGTTAATCACTCCTTCGTGAACTCGCCAATTTTTTTTAGTTCAGGATAGCGAGTTAAAATATCTTCTTCATGAGCCTTTTTTACTGCCAATAAAATGACGGACGCAGGGCCGGCGGAGCAATCGATTTCTTTCTCTTCAAGAAATTCCACTTGATATTCAGAGCCTTCAGCCATCACCTGTGCTTCGTAACGAATCCCTTTTGACCCCACAGGAAGCATATCTAATACTCCCGACTCTTTTTTTAAGGCCTTTACTATAGAGTAGGAAAAAATTTTATGCTGATTTCTCACGACTGTTTCCCCGACATAAGGTTGGCCTAATTGCAAAAGACTGCAAGCTTCCTTCATTTTAAAATTTTCTTTTTCTGTTGAAGTCTCGGCAATCACCGTTACTCCAAGACTAGTTGTTTTTGTGAGCATGTTTTCTTCTGTACTGCCATTTAATGGCAAATGAGATAGACCCGCCTTAGCTAACTCAGTTTTTATTCCCTCCAACATCCGTTTCCCAGTTGGGAGGTACTCATTTCCAACCAGATCAATAACGGCGATTGGCTCTGCCCCATAACAAAACAGTTCCATTAAGGGAACACGTAAACAAAAAGCGGCTGTCACTGTCGGATCAATCGGAACAACATCTTGTTCCTTTTCACCGATTCCGGCACTAGAGTCACAGGCAATCACCAGCCGTTTGTCGTTCGAAATAGGCAAAATGGAAAGATCACGATACTCGGTTGTCATAGACACAGCGTTCTCACTCCTCATGTTCGATTTCTTGCAGCAGACATTCATAAAGATGCGGCATATCATAAATCTTTGGCTGAACTGCAACTGGATGCTCTTTTTCGATCACCTTTGCTGTGACAGGTCCAATGGCGGCTATTTTCAAGCGTAACCAAAAATCAGCAGGCAACTGTAACATTGTTTCCGTTACTTTGGAAAAAGAGGTCCACGCAGAAGGACTGGCGAAAAGTACATAATCCAAAGCTTCATTAAGCAATAGTCTTCGCAAGCGATCTTGATCTTCAGGATAGAACTCATTTCTATAAATCACCTTTTCTAAGACCACATGCCCTCGGCTGGTCAACACATTATATATTACACGTCGGGCTTGAAATGAATGCGGCCAAAAAACTCGTTGTTTTCCATTTACAAAACTCAGCCACTCCTTCACTAAACCTTCAGAAAAAGCTTCTTTAGGTTGAAAATCAACATCGTAACCTAAGTCTTGCAATGTTTTAACCGTTTGATTGCCGATAGCGAGTATCTGAGCATGGCTGTTCAATTGAGTAAAATCAAAATATCTTACCGCGTTGCTGCTGGTAAAAAAAATCCAGTCATAATCGCGTTCCAAGTATTCATACGGTTGAAGTACTGTTCGATTTAAAGGGATTGTAATGACTTCAACATCTTTTTTCGCAAAGGCTTGATGAATGCTATCAGGCATAACAGCTTCTCTAGTGTATAAAAGTTTCTTTTTGATCGTTTTTACACTCCTCAATCAACGTAATCGCACCTTGCTGCACCATTTTAGCGGCCACAGCTTTTCCTAAAATTACCGGATCATCACCCTGCATTGTTTCTTTCAAAATGATTTTTCCATTTTCACTGCCAATCATTCCTGTTAATTCATAAGTATCACCTTTGGGAAAGCTATACGCCCCCACCGGAAAAGTACAACTGCCATCCATACTATTTAAAAAGGCCCGTTCGGCGGAAACAGCAATTGCTGTTTCCGGATGCTCCATTTTTTTAAGCATTTGCAGTACTTCTTTATTATCTTTCCGACATTCCAAAGCTAGAGCACCTTGTCCTATAGCTGGCAGCATGATTTCTGGAGAAAGCTCTTGGTGATACACCGTTTGATCCAGACCTAATCGCTCTAATCCTGCTAAAGCCAAAACAATCGCATCATATTGACCTTCACTCATTTTTCTAATTCTAGTATCGATATTCCCTCGGATCGGCTGAATATCGAAATCCGGACGGACATGCAAGAGCTGTGCTTTTCTGCGAAGACTGCTGGTACCCACGACAGCATTTTTCGGCAAGGTTTCCAAACTTACCCCAGCATCTCTAATAATCAGAGCATCCGTTGGCGAATGCCGCTTCATGACACACGCAAGCGTCAAGTCTTCATGAATAGTAGTGGGGATGTCCTTCAAGCTGTGTATGGCAAAATCAATATTGCCTGCACGAAGCTGATATTCTAATTCCCTTACAAAACAGCCTTGACCACCAATCGCCTGCAAATTATGAGTTGCCAAATGGTCGCCTTTCGTTTTGATCTTAACGAGTTCAACTTCCACATCTGGAAAATGGCTTTGAAAAACTGCTAAAGCTTGCTTTGTTTGTGTCGTGGCTAGTTTACTGCCGCGTGTCCCTACCTTCAGTTTTTTCATTTTCTTCCTTCTTTCGTTCGGATAGCTCCATTTTTATTTCTTCCTATTAAAAACTGAAACACTATTTTCATAAAAAACCTCAGATTGTCCGGCTTGTCCATTGACCCAACGAGCCAAAACAAAAAAATAATCTGATAAGCGATTTAAAAATTTCAAGGCTTCTTTATTGATAGCTTCTTGTTGTTCCAATAGACTCACAGCATTTCGTTCAGCTTCGCGGGTAAAGCATCGACACAAATGCAGATTTGCAGCACTGACCGTTCCGCCCGGTATAATGAAACGATCGATTTTTGGTGATGCAGCCCAATAAAAGTCAATCTTTTCTTCAAGCCACTCAATCATTTGCGGATCAATTTTATATGGACGTTTTTCTTCTGGAGTAGCGAAGTCGCTCCCACAATCAAAGATCCATTGCTGAACTTGGACTAATTCAGCATATAAAGAATGCTCTTGTGCATCTAATGAAGCCACGGTTAATCCTACTTGTGCGTTTAATGTATCGATAGAGCCGTACGCCTTAACGCGGGGAGCGTTCTTTTTGGCTCTTCCTCCACCGACTAATTTAGTGTAACCGCGGTCTCCATAACGCGTATAGATGCTCATGCGTTTACCTCCTCTTGATTCATGATTTGATAAATTTTATCTAAGTCAATATTTTCACGAATCAAATCCGCCAACTTATTATACTGTTGATTTTTATATTCGTTATATGGCATGGCAGCTTCGTTAATTGGAGACAGGCCTTTTGCTTCTCGTACCTGATTTAATAATTTTCGTCTCCAAATACTATTATCAAAAACGCCATGAAGATAGGTTCCGATAACCAATTTATCAGAACTGACAGCACCATCATTTCTTGAGATCGTTTTACCGTTAGCAGAAATAAGATGAGCAAAATGGTGCCGCTCATGATTTTCCGTTCTTCCCATATGAATTTCATAGCCGCTGATTATTTCTTTTCCAATTTCTGCTTCCACTCTAGTGGTTGTTTTCTCTGCTTCGAAATAAGTTTCTGTTTCCAGTAGCCCTAATCCCTCTAGGCTGCCGTGGACAGATTCGACTTGATTTGGATCGTGCAGCATTTTGCCTAGTAACTGAAAGCCGCCGCAAATTCCAAAAATCATTTTACCCTCATCACGAACACGCTGGATTTCTTTTGCCAAGCCTGTTTTTTTTAAATATAGACAATCCTCTAAAGTGTTTTTGCTTCCAGGTAAAATAAGAATATCCGGACTGCCTAACTGATCATTTGGAAAAACATATCGAACAGATACATCCGGTTCACTTTCCAAACTTTTAAAATCAGTAAAATTCGACATTTTAGATAACCCGATCACTGCAATATCCAAATCTTTTTGTGTATTATACAAACGGTTAACCTTCGATAGTGCCACACTATCTTCATCTTCAATATTTAATTGAGCATAGGGTATTACTCCTACCACTGGGACATCTGTTAAATCCTCAATCATTTTCAACCCTGGGTCCAATAATGCGATATCTCCACGAAATTTATTGATGATGATTCCTTTGATTCGTGCTCTTTCCTCTGGCTCCAACAAATGAACAGTTCCGTAAATTGAGGCAAACACACCGCCTTTATCAATATCAGCTACTAAAATTACCGGTGCATCAGCGATTTTAGCCATTCCCATATTGGCGATATCTCGACTGTTTAGATTGATCTCGGCTGGGCTGCCCGCTCCTTCGAGTACAATCACATCATTTTCTTGAAGCAGTTCTTGATATAAGGTAGATATCTTCTCGATCAGTTGCGGTTTGAATTCATGGTATTCTACTGCATCCATGTCACAAAGGACTTTTCCATTAAATATTACTTGTGATTTTCTATCAGAAGTCGGCTTTAATAAAACAGGATTCATACGTGCATCCGGCTCGATCCCAGCTGCTTCGGCTTGAAAAACTTGAGCACGGCCCATTTCCTTTCCATCCATAGTGATATAAGAATTGAGCGCCATATTTTGTGACTTAAAGGGCATTACCTTCAAACCATCTTGCTGAAAAATTCTACATAATCCAGCAACCAGAATACTTTTGCCTGAATCCGATGCAGTCCCTTGAATCATCAAACTTTTACCCAATATACTCACCTCGCCTTCATCTTTGTTCGCATAAATTCCTGTTGGTTTTTAACAAGCGGAAAACCTAATTGCTGATGCACCTTGACTAACCATGGCTGTTCTAAGCCAGCAGTCTTTAGTACTTCTTCATCTAAAAAAACTTGATCTGATTTGCCTTCTTTAATGATTGTCCCCTTATCAATTACATACAGATAATCACAAATCTCGTACATCAAATCCATATCATGACTCGATAAAATGATTTTAGTTCCTTGTTGTAAGAGTTGAGAAATGATCTCTATCATCTGTTGCTTTCCAGCGGGGTCTAAGCCAGATGTTGGTTCATCTAGCAGCAGCCACTTTGTTTTAAGCATCAAAACACTTGCGATAGCGACTTTCTTTTTTTGTCCATAGCTCAGGTACTGTACCGGTTTCTTTTTTAAATGTTCGATTTTAAGTAAAGAAAATACCTCATCCATCCTAATTCGAATCTGTGCAGGGGCAATCCCTAAATTTTTTAAAGCAAACGCGACATCATCTTCAACGATCGAATAAAAAATCTGATGATCCGGTTCCTGAAAAACGATTCCCACTTCTTGTCGATACTGATAAAGTGCTGACTTTTTATAATCTAATGGTCGATCTTCGTAGATAATCTCACCTCGAGTAGGGCGCAACAATCCAACGATTGCCGCAAACAAGGTGGACTTTCCAGAACCATTCGCTCCTAAAATGCCTACCGCCTTATGATTACTAAAATCCAAAGAAAGATGATGCAGTACATCTGCTTGATTCTCGTAACTGATGCATAAATCTGTTACTTTAAACATTTTGCCTCCTTCTTTCATTCGATTATTACAGCGGAAAATCTCCGTCAAAAAATTTCATTTCAAGAGAAAGAATCATTTTATTGAAGCGATCAAATGTTTGAAAAAATAAAATCTTGATCAATGCTCCTAATGATTGATAACTATTCTTTAGCCCCCGATACCCAAAACGCATGTCTTGCGCTCGCTTGATGATCAGAAACTCATCAGCAAAAATGAAAATAAAACGATACATCAGCATTGTCAGTTCTATTAATAGTGTGGGGAAATGTGCTCGCTTCATCACCAACAGTATTTGATTAAACGGTACAGTCAGGATAAAGAAATACGTGCAGATTAAACAGCTAAAGGAACGGAAAAACAGCCTAGTTCCTGTAGTTAATGAAGCTCTTGTTATCCCTAAAAAATGATTGAATAAGGAAATCTCGAAAATGAACCCTCCTGAACGCGGACTGATTGAAAATAGGATAGTTAAAATGCTTATCACTAGAAAAGGTGCGGGAACTAGTAACCATTTGAAATATCGCCTAACCTTTACTCTGGTGACATAAATTGTCGTAATCCCGACAATTAAACTGATCGAGCCTTGGATTATGGGAGGCGTTAAAAAGCAAATCATCAATAAAACGAGATACAGAATACTTTTAAGCCCAGGTGAAAGCTCGATTAATCGGTTCTCATAGGCTATCTTATCAATTAACAGCATTTTTCTTCTTTCCTTTGTAATAGCCTAAGATATAAGTAATGATCCCAACTCCTAGACTTCCTTGAAGAGTAAACAGCAAGCTTTCAATTTCTCCACTTTTAGGTTCCAACAATGAATCGAACCAAGGTTTATAATTCGGGTTAATTTCGGTAATAACTGTCTCCGCTTCACCATCAGATCCGCCAAATTCGCCAGTTTGATTAATTAGCAACGCTCCAACCATTAGCACTACTACTGCCAACAAGAGAATAATGTTCAAACTAGTTTTTGATTTATTTTTTTCCATTGTTTAAAATGCCTCCTTCTTGAAAAGGAAAATTCGCAGAAATCAGATTATAAGCAACAACTGTCAGCAAGCCTTCCGCAATAGCAATCGGAATCTGCGTTAACATGAAAACTCCGACAAATTTCATGATCGCACCAAAAACGCCAGTTGAAGGATCTGGAAAAACCACTCCCAGTTGAAGCGAGGTCATAAAATATGTTGCGAGATCCGCAATAAAAGCACATAGGAATAAACATACGGAATTTGAAGCATTAAACTTTTTCAAAAGAAGATACACTCCATAACCGACAAAGGGACCAACTACCGCCATTGAAAAGGCATTAGCTCCTAAGGTTGTTATCCCTCCATGTGCAAGCAGCAAAGCCTGAAATAGCAAACAAATCGTTCCTAAAACACTGATAACACCCGGCCCGAATAATGCAGTTCCGATTCCGACACCTGTTGGATGAGATGTGGAGCCGGTAACTGATGGAATTTTCAAAGCTGACAAAATAAAGATGAATGCACCGCTGAAAGCTAACAAAACCTTATTCTGCGGATTATCAGCAACTGCCTTTTTGATGCTGATCAAACCATAAATAAAGAAAGGAATAAACGCTGCATACCAAAACAAACACCAGCCTAACGGTAAAAAGCCTTCCATAATATGCATAGCATGAGCCTTTTGCGGTGTAATTAGAATCAAAAGCAACAGTGCAAGAAGAATTTTTCGAATCGTTTTCACTTTAGGATTCATCTTTTTTACTCCCTTTCAACTTTCTATTTTTGTAGACGATCATGGTACTAAAATACGATAGCTGATCTTGTTCACTTAAGTCATTTAATCCAATCATTATTTTTTCTGATTCCATTGAAGAATCGCTGACTAGTATCGTTTGTTCCAATAAATCTAAGTCTGTTAAAATTTTAAGAATCTTGGGCAATGCGATTGAAACTTTCATTAATATTACTGTTGAAATTTGTTCTAAAGCTGTACGTATTATTTTTTCGTCAGCAGTAGCCGGCAGAACAGCATAACTTTCTTCATCAATCACCAATGGAATTTGCAAATTGTTGGAAATCTGACAGAAAGAGGATATGCCCGGGACTGTCTCTGTTTCGATCTTATCGGTCATTCGCTCCAACAAGTAACTATATGTGCTATAAACCATCGGATCTCCCAATGTGATAAAAGCCACGTTCAAACCTTTTTTAACATCAACAATAATTTCCTCAGCGATCTCGTTCCAAGCACTTCTTTTCTCATCCCAATTGTTCACCATCGGAAAATGACGTTGTTTGATTGTCAGGCCTTCACTTAAATAAGGATCAACAATTTGTAAAGCTAGACTTTTCCCACCTTTTTTAGATTCAGGTGTATAAAGACAATCCACCATTTCTATGATTTCTTTTCCACGAACCGTTAATAAATCTGATGCGCCTGGACCAGTACCAACTCCATAAAATTTAGCCATTTGTCTTTCCTTCCATCATCGCACCGGCATGCTCGACAAACATCTGTTGTATTTCCGGCGCTTCCCCCATACCTTTAAGAAATGCTTCAACAGAAAAACCAGCCTGCTCCAGCTGAGATTTCCAAGAGTCTTCTTCATCAGATGCCATATCATTTGTGGCATGATCACCTGCTACCAACATTAAGGGATACAATTTGATTTTTTTATAATGACTGTATTGAAGGCGATTAATCAGTAAAGAAATTTCCGGATAACTTTCAACTGCGCAAACAAAAATCGCCTTGTCCATTAGCATATGGTCTAAGCAAGCATAAACCGTAAAGGCTGAATGCTGGCTACCATGCCCCATTAGCACCAGACATTCATCATCGTCTAGATTTTTTGCTAACACTTCTAACCAAGCCACAATTTTTTGATAATCCGCTATACTGCTTAATAATGGCTTACCAACTTTTATCAGTTTTAATTGATTTTTATAGCTCAACGCTTGATGGAGTGCTTTGGAGTATTCACTACCGGGAATAATGTGTAACGGCTGAACATAAATTTCATCATAACCGTCAGCAATCAGATCTTTCATTTGCTGATCGACCGTCAAAATTGTCGTGTTCTCCTGCTCTTTAATTTTTTTTATCACTTTATTAGAAGTAAAAGCACGAAATACATCAAACTCTGGGTATGCTTCAGCTAGTTTTCTCTCTACAGCTTCAATCGTTTTTTTCCTTGTTTCTGGATAACTTGTACCAAAACTGACGGCTATTAAAGCAGGTTTCATCGCTCCATCTCCTCTTTTAGTTTTTCTATAACGCTTTGATAACTTGGTTCGTTTGTTTGAATCACAGGAATTTGATAAGCCTCGAAGACCTCTTTTGTTTTTTGACCCATGACGACAATTTTTTTCTGTCTGGCAAATGCCAACTCTTGATTAGTTAGAGCTCTTAAAAATAATCGGGCAGATTTTGAATTTGGGAAATACATCAAATCTGTCTTCTGCCATAATTCCGGAATCGCTACAGTTATTTTCTCTTCATGACTAATCAGTCTATCTCCTAGAATCTTTTGATCATTCAAGCAGTCAATTGTTAATGCATCACCTAAGAACAAGGTCTCTGGAGTAACCTTCAACTCCTGTAAACAAATACTCAAGTCTAAATAGTTTTGATCTGGTTGAATACCATTTTTTTCTAACGCTGCACCAGTATGGTGTCCTACAGTAATAAATTGCCAGCCAGCTAAATTTCGCCAATCAATTTTATTCTGTTTCATTGCTCGAATAAACATCTCAATGCTATGCTGATCCGTAAAAACAACCTGTTTCGAGTTAATAAAAGGAACTGCTTCATTAAAAATTTGTGTGGTACTCGGTGGTAGTTCTATGATCTCCGCACCTAGATCCGTCAGACGACTAGCCATTTTTTTCTTTTTTGTAAATGGGATCGCGATACTCATTGAAAACAACGGACGCTCTTCAAAAAAGTTTAGTTTTTTTCTGCGCTCGACAACTTGTCCAATCACAATCAAGCTAGGTGGTTGCAGTTCAGCTGACTTGGCTTGTTCGAAAATGGTTTCCAGTGTTCCTACGACTGTTTTTTGCTGTTGGCGACTTGCCCATTGGATGACCGCAGCAGGAGTATTTTTATCCTTACCATGATTTCTCAGTTGTTTCGTAATTTCCTGTAATCCTGACATCCCCATCAAAAAAACTAAAGTACCTTCTGCTTTAGCTGCAGTTGACCAATCAACAGCCTGCTCCGAATTATTCAAATGACCAGTGTAAACATGAAAACTTGCGGCCAGGTCCCTGTGCGTAATTGGAATCCCTGCATAAGCTAATCCGCCGATTGAGGAAGTAATTCCAGGTATGACTTCAAAATTAATTCCTTCCTTTTTTAGAGCCGCGCCTTCCTCTCCGCCTCGACCAAAAACATAAGGGTCTCCACTTTTAAGACGAACAATATTGAATCCTTGTCGCGCCTTTTCTATCATGATTTCTTCGATTTTATCTTGAGGAACCGGATGATAATTAGGTTTCTTTCCTACATAAATCTTCTCGCAGTCTGCTTTACACGCGTTTAAAATCGCTGGGTTAATCAGTCGGTCATAAACAATTACATCCGCCTGTTCAATTTTTCGCAATCCTTTAACAGTTAATAATTCTGGATCTCCCAGTCCTGCACCAACTAAAGCGATTTGTCCAATCATTTTATCCCCCCTTTACTCGATCAATAAGCTCTTCAATAGAAGAAAACTTATTCGGATATTCTATTTGTTCACGTTTCAGTACAATACAAGGAATATTCAACTCATTACAGGCTTGAACTTTTTCTGGAAAGCCTCCCGCTTGTCCACTTTCCTTTGTAATCATTACTCCGGCCTGATTATGGATTAATAGTTCTCGGTTTAATGATTTAGAAAACGGTCCTTTTATTGCTTCAATTTGGCTAGTTGAAAGCCCAAGTTTTTCAATTGCCATCAATACTTCAATTGTCGGTAATACTCTGACGATGATTCGTTCCTTGGGTAAGTATTTTAGAAACTCTCCTAATGTCTTGCTGCCTGTAGTCAGATAAATCGTTCCTGAATATTCGAGTGCCTTTTGACAAGCAGTTTTTATCGAAACAGCTGAAATCATCTCATCGGTAAGATATGAAGTCCTTTCAAAACGAAAATAGTTGACGCCTGTTCCGTTACAAGCGGAAATGGCATTTTTTGATACCTCGATTGCATAAGGGTGTGTTGCATCAACTACTTTAGTAATTTGATGTTTCTGAATAAATGCGATCATCTCGGATTCAGTCAATCGTCCCTTAATGATATGTTCCGCTGCAGAGCTTGCTAAATTCTCTCCGTAGTCTGAAACTACTGACAAATAAAAACTTTGATCGCATTCATTAAATGCTTCAGCGATTTTCAAGCTTTCAGAGGTCCCTCCCAGTAGTAAAATCATAGTTGATAACCTCGTGGTGTAATCATCCGATTATCTGAAATATAGGTTTCTTTGTTGCCAACTAAAACAACTGTAGTCATGTCTACTTTTGTTTCATCTAATTCCGCTATCGAAGTGAGGATTGCCTCTTCCTCTTTTCTGCCAACATCTTTCGCTAATCCAATGATGGTATCTTTTGATTTGTATTGTTGAATAATTTCTAATGCTTTAGCTAAGTGATTGGGTCTGCCTTTACTTCTTGGATTGTAGAGACAGATTACAAAGTCTGCACTGGCAGCTGCATGGAGACGCTTTTCAATCATTTCCCACGGAGTCATCAGATCGCTCAAGCTGATATGGCAAAAGTCGTTCATTAGAGGGGCTCCCAATAAAGCCGCTCCTGCGATGCTGGCGGTGATACCTGGGACAACTTTGACTGCAATCTCCTCATCCATTTGACTCGTGAGCTCTAAAATCAGTCCTGCCATACCGTATACTCCAGCATCCCCGCTGGATATAACCGCTACATCCTTCCCTTCTCTTGCTATTTCAATTGCCTTTTTGCACCGGTCAATCTCTTGTTTCATTCCTGTACTGACCAACTCTTTTTCATCGATCAATTCTTTGATCAAACGAATATAAGTCGTATAACCGACAATCACATCAACTTTTTTAATGACTTCAATGGCTTCAAGCGACATCTTTCTCTTTTCGCCCGGTCCTAATCCCACAACATACAACATGTGTCGTCTTCATCCTTTCCCAACGCAAATGTGACTCCATGATTTGCGTAACGTTCTGTCACCACTTGTCCATTACTTGCTAAATCAGCAGCAGCCAAACTTACACTACCGACACCAGTTACCTGCTTTACAAAGGAGGATTGTGGATATTTCTCCGAGACGGCAGTCAATTGTTCTGCTGAAAAGGTTTCAAAAGGAACATCAAGCCATTTCGACAATTGGATAATCCCAGGTTCTTCCTTTTTTAACTCTATACTGACGATTTTTTTTATACTCCGATAATGGACATTCACTGATTGGCAAAAATTTAAATATTCTTTCTTAACAACAGAAAAATCGCAGCCTTTTTTAGCTCCAATCCCCAATACATATCTTCTTGGGACGACTTGTATGATTTTTTCAGTTAGATTTTCCTCGTTTTTATCTGAGATAAGTAAAACAGCAGCAAAGGAATCAATGGGATCATTTTTTTTAATTACCGTTAATCCTCTAGTATCCTTAACCCATTCTTCACGTTGAATCAGTCCGACCTTTTGATGATTGGCTAAAAGGCGATTAACATTCTTAGTCGTTTCTTTAAAATCAGCATACCAAGCATTAATTTCCTTACTTAGTACATCGAGCGCCGTTACTTCCTGAACATCCGTGGCAGTGGTAATCACTGGACAGCTGTTCAATTTTGCCGCAATCTCTAGTGTTAACTGATTTGCTCCGCCGATGTGTCCAGATAAAAGACTGATTGTATGTCTTCCCTTTTCATCAAGTACAATAACCGCTGGATCATTTTGCTTATCTTCTAATACTTCTGCAATGCTGCGAACGACGATTCCAGTTGCCATAATACAAACCAATGCATCGTATTGTTTAAAAAGCAGCTGAATGCCTGTTGTAAATCTTCCGGTAGGAAATACTGTTAAACCATTTTCTAGTTTGTCTTCAGATACAAAAATTGGGATATTATTATTCCAATTTTCCCGGAGCTCTTTAGCAAGTTTTATTCCTGCCGAGGTCAAAGCTAAAATCGCAACCTTATTCATTGCTCTTCACATCTCGATATTCATGTTTAAAGGAGGCATCATAAAGCTTGGAATAATAAAATTCATCACCCAAAAATTCACCGACCATAATCAGCGCTGTTTTAGTGATATCTGCTTCTTCAATTTGTTCTGCAATCTTTTCTAATGTACTAACAATTTTCTTTTCCTCTGGCCAAGTTGCCTTATAGATGACTGCTGCGGGGGTAGTCGGTTGATAACCTCCAGCGATCAACTCCTCAACCACTTGAGCTATTCCCTGAATCGAAAGAAAAATCACCATTGAAGTTTGATGCTGAGCAAAAGAGCGTAAACTTTCTTTTTCTGGTACCGGTGTTCTTCCTGCCATCCGCGTGATAATCACACTTTGAGATATCTCAGGAACTGTATATTCCACTCCTAAACTAGAGGCCGCACCCAAAAAGGAGCTGACACCTGGTGTACAAGTAAATTCAATTTCACGTTTTTTTAATTCTTCAATTTGTTCGCGAATGGAACCGTAGATCGAGAAATCACCTGTTTGCAACCTGACGACCTCACTGTTTGATCGAACACCGTGCTCCATTTCATCAATGATCTCCGTTAGATTCATTGAGGCACTGTTGAAAATCTTACAGTCCTTCGAACAATATTTCAGAAGCTCAGGATTTACGAGTGATCCTGCATAAATAACGATATCGGCCGAACTTAGAAGCTGATATCCTTTATACGTGATAAGCTCGGGATCGCCCGGACCTGCACCAACAAAATGTACCTTTGCCATACAACTATTCCTCTTTTCTCGTTTCAATAATGATTACTGGATTTTGCGGCTTAAAATAATGACCTTGACCTAATTTTGTATACTGACCAACTTGCAACTGAATCACTTGAAAAGGATAAAGTTCATCCTCCAGCCATCTAATAGCTTCAAGCGCATTTTCTATTAGAATAAAATTCAGTACTAAGCGTCCGCCTGGTTTTAAGCTTTGAAAGCCCCAAGCTAATATTTCTGAAAGACTTCCGCCTGTTCCGCCTATAAAAATAGCGTCAAAAGTATCGTTCAACTCAACTGGTGCCTTTGCCAAAATGCTTTTTATATTGGTTAACTGAAACTTGTTTTGATTCAGCTTTAAGACATCGAGTGCAGCCTGCTTCGAGTCAATCGTTGTGACCATTAGTTTTGGATACATATAGGCTGCTTCGATTGCCATACTGCCCGTTCCAGTACCAATGTCCAAAAATTTCTCTGCTTTTTGCAGCTGCAGCTTTGCCAAGCTAACCGTTCGAACTTCTTCTTTCGTCATCGGAACTTCTCCGCGAATAAAACAATCATCCTTCATTTATCATCACCACTGCATTCATTTGATAGTCTTCATCAGGAACTTCACAGGCCTTGTAACAGCTAATCTTTTCATCAGAGTAGCTAAGATTTTCTCCAATATAAAAAATTGTCTTGCTGCCTCGCTTTACCGCTTCTTGAGCTAGCTGATAGGGTCCATTAACTTTATCCGTAACAATTCCAACTTTTGGTAATTTAAAGAGCAATGAAAAGTCAGGGATTCGGCCATGACTACTGGTAATAAAGCAGTCTTCCATCGGAATATTTAAACGATTAAATAAATAGTGAAGCGAACTGATTCCTGGCAAAATCGTCAATTTTTCTGATGAAAATCGTTTGGTTAACCATTTCCCAATACCATAAGTCAATGGATCTCCAGAAGCTAAAAGTACAATCTCCTCGTTTTGATGATCTGTTAAAAATACAGCCAGATCATCTAAATTACGAGGGAGCTGGCGGCATTTATTTATTTTGTTTGCTGGGACAATCTTCAACTGCCTTTCGCTTCCGATAATTAATTCTGCTGCAGCAATTGCATCTTTGGCTCTATCAAACAAATAATCCTGTGTTCCTCCCGGTCCAATTCCAACAACAGTGATCATTTCCATTCCTCCTTCAACGACTCAAGTGATTTAGTTGAAGCTAAGTAACCTCTTTGAGAAGAAAATAAAACGACCTCGATAGTTGGTTCATGCTTTCGATATTTTAGTAGACCTTCAGAACGTTGTTTTATTTTTTCAGCTATGACTTCATAAACTTCTTCATAGCCTGTATTTGCAATAATCTCTCCTGCTGCTTCTGTCGTTAAGCATTTTTGAATTTGTTTTAGTTGCGCAACTGGCATACCTAACAAAGCTAGATTGGCAATCAAAATTTCAGTTCGCGCATCCGCATCCTTGCTATGGGTGGAAAAAATACCAGCAGAAACTTTGATCAACTTTCCTAAATGTCCTACCATCAATATTTTTTCAAATTCCAAACGCTGCACCTCTTTCAGAACGTATCCGACAAAATTGCTCATAGAAACAATTTTATCTTTACTAAGCTGCAGTGTTTGAAGAACGAAATCTTCTCCATAATTTCCTGGACATAAGATTACTGAGCGCTGACCTTGGCTTTTCTTCATTTCTAGTTCTAGGGAAATAGACTGTTTCCAGCCTTCTTCAGACATGGGCGTGACAATACCCGTAGTTCCTAAAATTGAAATACCGCCGATAATTCCCAAACGACGGTTCATCGTTTGATTTGCAATAGTTGCCCCTTCTGGAGCAAAAATCATGATATCTGCCCCTTGGTCTGGTCCAATGATTTCTCGAACAGATGCTTCAATCATTTTTCTTGGAACCGGATTGATCGCAGCCTCGCCCACGGGAAGCTGCAAGCCAACTTCCGTTACTCGGCCGATACCGATGCCGCCATCAATAACAATTTGATTTGTTGTTGTTTTTGCAACCCTTGCTCCAATCAGCATCCCGTCCGTTGCATCAACATCGTCACCACCGTCTTTTACGACAAAAGCTTGGCATCCTTCTTTCTTCATTTCCATCGAAGCGATCGGAATCGTTAATTTTTCTTTATTCGGCAATTCGATTTGAACATTCTCATGAGCCTCATCCTTGAATAGCAAACATGCTGCTGCGGTTGCAGCTGCCGTCGCGCAAGAACCCGTGGTGTATCCCTTGCGTAATTTTTTTCCATTATAGAAAACAAATTCCTCCATCAGCTTTCCCTTTCTACTAACTGGTAAAGCATTGCATTGATGATCGCGGCCGCAACATTACTACCGCCTTTTCGTCCCCTGGCGACAATAGATGGAACATCGCTTTCAAATAGAGCTTCCTTTGATTCGGCTGCTCCAACAAAACCAACAGGAGCTCCAATAACTGCTGATGCTGCTAATTTCTTTTTGTCAATTAACTCCAATAGTTTAAAAATTGCAGTCGGTGCATTGCCGATGACAAAGAGTTTTGGCCCCTCAACGTTTGCTGCTCGTTCGATTCCTGCCATTGAACGGGTCATCCCTTTAGCCTTTGCTTGTTCAGCAACTTCAGGATCAGCTATATAGCATTCATATCGAATACCCAATTTATCTAAAATCCGTTTATTGATCCCGCTAAGAGCCATCGTCGTATCTGTAAAAATAGTGCCATTGCCTGCTAAGAAAAAAGTTTCTAATTCTGTGATGACATCATTGGAAAATACAAGATTTTTCAAATAATCAAAATCTGCACTCGTGTGAATCACACGTTTGATGATTTTCTCTTCTGTAGTATTAAAAAAGACGAAATTAGGAAACTCCTTGTCGATAATTTCTTGAATAATATGGAAACTTTCTTCTTCAATCATTTGCGGATTTTTTATATAGTCCACACGATTCCCTCTTTTCACAAAAAATAGTAGTTGATAAAAAATGCTATCACACTGAATGCAATAAGACTCAAAACAGCGGCCGTATATAATAAAGCATTTGCGGTTAAAATATCTTTGGGTTCTGCTGAACGTAACGGCATCCCGATAGTCGGTTTATAAATCTCTATGCCGTGATAAAGGTGTGTTCCTCCTAGTTGAATCCCTAGGGCTCCTGCCACGACGGCTTCTGGATAACCGCTGTTGGGACTTTTATGATTTCGACAATCTTTTTTTCCGACCGTCCACGCATTAGCAGTATTGAGCTGCAACAATTTGGCGGCGCCCAGTAAATACAACCAAGTCAAACGAGCGGGAATAAAATTCCATAGATCATCCATTTTTGCTGAAAACCAGCCGATTGCTCGATACTTTGGAGTTACATAACCCACCATCGAATCAAGTGTATTCACAGCTTTGTACATCATCGCCAAAGTTGGTCCTCCGATGAATAGGCAAAGCAACGGGGCGATCACCCCATCACTAGTGTTTTCGGCAACTGTTTCAATCGTTGCTTTAGTAATTTCTTCTTTCGTTAACTCATTCGTATCTCTGCCAACAATCATCGCCACCTGCTTACGAGCATTTTCTAAACTGTCATGCACCAATTTTTGATAAACTTTTTTTCCTTCTATTGATAGGCTTTTAGTTGCCAACGTTGTGTAAGCCAAATAGACATAACAGAACCTCCCCAAGAAAGGATGGACCAAGTAGCCTAACCGTAAAATTGAGTAAGTAATGAGTCCCGATCCTAAAACAGTGACCAGCCACAAAAGGATGCCCCAGCGAAATCTCTCTTTTTCATTTTTAGTTTGAATGAATTTTTGCTGAAACCAGGCAATAAAATTGCCAATGACTTTGATCGGATGCGGCCAGTTGTAAGGATCACCAATCAGCAGATCTAATAAAAATGCAATAACAATCAAACCAATCATGAGCCCTCCCTCACTTGCTGCAATAGATTCTGTAAAAAATATTCGCTTTGATAGAAATGAAGATGCAGATAACTGCCAAATGTATTTTTCTTTTGATAACCGCCAGTCCAGTTTTTTACCACTTCTCCATCTCGTTTTTTGGTCATTTTTAACACTGTTGCTTCTTTAGTGTTAAAGATCGAATGATGAAATTCATGACCCACCACAGTCGTGCCTTTTTTACCGATGAGCGTATCTTCTTTAATCTCGCCATAACAGTAGCCAAATTTTCTCAACCCCGCGGTCATTTCACTGATCCCATCAAAAATTCCTACCATTGGATAAAGCTGCTCATCTTTTTTGAATGAGGAGCCTAGATACATCAATCCTCCGCACTCTGCTAATATGAATGCGCCCTGCTCATGCTTTTCTTTAATACTTTTTCGTATCAGATTATTTTCAGCAAGCTGCAGCGCAAATTCTTCAGGATTACCACCGCCAAAATAATATAAATCAGCATCGGGAAGTTGATGACCCCTCATTGGACTAAAGGAAATGAGCTCCACTCCGTGCGCAGCCAACAGCTCAAGATTATCTTGATAATAAAAGTGAAATGCTTCATCTAGTGCATAGGCCACCTTGAGTTCAGAAAACTGCGGATATTTTGACTGCTTATATGACACTTCTTCTTCTGGTAATTTTTCTATTAAACTCTGAGAATCAAATGTCTTTTCCAAAGATTCTGCAACTTGCTGGATTTTTTCAGTGACATCATCGATTTCTCTATCAGGTACTAATCCTAGCTGTCTAGAAGGAAGTTCTATTCCTGCTTCACGCTTCAAATAGCCGAAAACTGGAATATTCGTATACGTCTCGACTGCTTTTTTAATTAATTGATAATGGGTTTCGGAGGCAACTTTGTTAATAATCACTCCGCAAATCATGAGATCGGGATCAAAATCAGCAAATCCCTTTACTACAGCGGCGACTGAGGTTGAAGCCGACTGTCCATTGACCACTAACAACACTGGACAGTTCAATTGTTTTGCTACTCCTGCGCTAGAACAAAAATCTTTATCTACACCTAATCCATCAAAAAGCCCCATTACTCCTTCAATCACACAAATATCTGCATGTTGGGCTTCCTTTTCAAATAAGGCCCGCAGCCGTGTCTGATCCTGAACTAAAAACATATCTAGATTACGCGAAGGTTTTCCTGTTATTCGAGTATGGTATTGTGTATCGACATAATCTGGTCCGACTTTATAAGGCTGAATTTGATACCCTTGATTCTGTAAAAGCTTCATCAAACCAAGTGTTATCGTCGTTTTTCCTGAGCCGCTGGAAACTGCGGCGACCATCAGCTTCTTCATCGTTTCCCCTCACTTCTTTCAGCTGTACGCCTTGATAACAGCTTTGATGGTCACTCACTTTTGAATAGCAGCGATTAAGTTCGGATCGCTGAATAGCTGTCAAAACTGTGTCGATTTCTTCTTGAGTTTCAACCATTATCCCGATTACAGAACCGCTATGCGCAACGTTGACACCCAACCACTGATGTTGACGTTGAAGCTTTAGTAATTCTGAAAAATAAGGCTTAGGTAAAATTTTTTGATTCAATATAGCACTTTGAATCGCTGCTTCCCCAAGCAGTTTTACAGATCGTTCCTTTACAGCTTTCGCGTAATGAAGATAAACTTTTTCAAATTGTGTACGTTGCTGATAGAATAAACGATCAGTTTCTTTTGAATGAAAGGCTTCTGTTGTAACGGTTTTTTTCGGTTCCAAAACAACTACATAAAAATGCGGTGCCCAACCACTTTCCTCTCTAACCAGACCATCCTTTTGTTCAAATAGGGTGAGAGTCGGGAAAAGTATGCTGTCAGTTCGTTCGATTGCCAGACAAATTTCTATGATCTCTTCCATTGATATCGTTTTTCCATGAAAAGCTGCAACAGCCTGACAGGTAGCTGCGATGTCTGCTGTACTACTCGCCATCCCTTTAGCTACCGGCAATTCTGAATCAATCGATAGTGAAATGTTCTTACTATCTGTATCGGGAAGATCAAAGTGAACCAAGGTTCTTTGTAAAGCCTCTTTAGCTTTTGAGTGACTATGCTCAAAAGAACTTCCTGGAGAAATAGTCACGTTGGAAAAGCGATCAATGCCGTAACTGACTAATTTTTGCGAATCACCAAGCCATCCTTGAATTAGTTCGCCGCATGAGCCGGGACAAGAAGCTGTCACTCGCATAAAATCGCCCCCAATGCTTCTAGTAATAATTGGTTTTCCGCTCTAGATTTAACCGCGATTCGATAATATTTTTGGGTCAATCCCTTAAAGCTGCTGCAATTTCGAATCAAAATATTCTTCTGAATCATTTTTTCTTGCAGACACCCCTCACCTAAATAACGAAAGAAAAGAAAATTCGTTTGGCTGGGAAATAGTTCCAGCTCTTTAAACGTGGATAAACCTTTTTCTAAAAAGAGACGTTCCTTTACAATGTAGTGTTGACTCTCTTCTATAAATTGTGTTTCCTTCAATGCCTGCTGACCGGCTAAATCAGCAAATGTATTGATATGCCACGGAATCGTCTTTTTGTTTATTTCTGCTAAAACCGTCGAGTTGCTTGTCAGCAAATAACCTAATCGTAATCCTGGAATCGCAAACATTTTGGTCAGTGAGCGAAAAATGAATAAGTTCTGATATTCTTTGATTGCTGAAACAAGTGAATGTTCCTCTTTCGTAAAATCTACAAACGCTTCGTCAACGATTAAACTCATTTCGTTTTCTCGGCAAAAGGTTAACAGCTCATCTAATTCGGATTGCTTTAATAATTGTCCTGTTGGATTATTGGGATTACAAAGACAAATTCCCGTAACTTTCTGCTTTCTCGCTGTTTGAATGAATTCTGAAATCGACCATTGAAAATTTCGCTGCTCCAAATTGAAGTAGCAAAATTCTGTATTTTGTTGACTAAAGGCCTCCTCATATTCCATGAAAGTTGGTGCAAGCAGCAGCATTTTCTCTAATCTCAAGGTGCGTCCCAGCATAAAAATCGCTTCAGCTGCCCCGTTTGCTGGATAAACATACGTCTCTGGAATTTCATGAAACGTTGCGATCGTTTGAATCAACGAGCGATAACGAATATCTGGATAATGAATTAAATCCTCAATGCTGCTAGTTAAAACTTGCTTGATTTCCTCTGGAATGCCTAGTGGATTGATGTTTGCACTAAAATCAATCAACTGCTGTTTGTCCTTTTGATAAATTTCACTAATTTCTTGAATATTGCCTCCATGCTTAGCTGCCATATCAACGACTCCGATTTTTAATTATTTTAAAAAAATTGCTTCTTTATATTTTGAGGGAATGCCGAGAATCACGACCTCAGACAAACATAAATTAACGACAGTTGCCAAAGTTAATGGAACAAACAACATGAAGACAACCGGTCCCATGATTGGATACAGCAACAATAAATCAAGCGGTACATTAATTGTGTAGCCAACTAACATTGAAACGACTGAAGCGACAACTTTATTCTTTGAGAGTTTTCTGCGTGTCCAGCTGTAAAAAAACATACAGGCTGCCATCAATACCGCAATAATTAAGTGGATCGGCAAGGTATTAGGAAAGCCGGATAATAAAGCAGAGATCATGTGACCGAAAAAGCCTAAAAAAGCACCTGCTGCTGGTCCTAGAATAATCGCGCCGATAAATGCCGGAAATGAATCTAATGCGATCGAACCTAAAATTTTGATATTTGCGCCAATTACACAGAGAGCCAGTAGAATTGCCAGTGTTGCCAACTTCTTTGTTGAATACTTCATCATAAATTCCCTCCTAAAAAATAAACACGACGAGTCCAAAAAAGATGGGCTCGCCGCGTTTTTAATTTGTCTAAATTTCTTAATAGACCGTCAGCAAAATAATCTTCCCGATCCAATTATTTTTTAATCCCTAAACAAGGTATCCTGACTTCGCTTCATCCTACTCTCCTGCCTTCCCGTTAAGTGGCAATCTAGATTTCGTCTGCTTATACAGTAGAAAGGGGCTGCTGAGGATTCTCACCTCATTCCCTTGTCCAGTTATTAATTATTCGGTTTTTATTATTATAGCAAACGTTTACAGTGCGGCTTCGCCTTTACAAGCAACACAGCCACATTGTGTTATCTTTTATTGCGAGAGGACAAAATATTACTATGATGACGCTTCAGTTTTAGTTGCCTTCATCCTACTCTCCTGCCTTCTTGTTAAGTGGCAATCTAGATTTCGTCTGCTTATACAGTAGAAAGGGGCTGTTGAGGATTCTCACCTCATTCCCATTCATTGAATGCGTTTTCTTAAATACTAAGTGACCGATCGCTAAAAAACTATTCAATCCAATCAGCTCAGCCAAAATTTGTTATTTCTTGCAAAAACAAAGCAAGATATTGTTATTGTATCTGCTGGTGTGCTTAGAAGTGTTGATTTATCAACCATCTGATTCGCTTACAGCAAAATATTTCATTCACAATCGTTCTTTTTCCATCACCAGCCATCTTGTCTTTTTTTTTGAAAGAAAATAAGATAGAAGAAAAGACCATTAGGAGCAGACGATGGATAAAAAGAAATCTTCTCAAAATTTGATCTTGATCATCACTACCACGGTGTATTCATTTTCCAGTATGATTTCCGCTTTCTTTATGCTGGGAAGTCAATCGCTTATCTGGTTTTTCATTAGTGCTTTTTTCTACTTTATTCCCTATGCGTTGATCGTCGCGCAATATACTAAAAAATATGCCCATCGCTCTGGAGCAATCTATGATTGGTTAAAAGAATCGCTGTCGCCTAAAGCGGCTTTCACGACGGTTTTCCTTTGGTATAGCAGTTATTTTATTTGGATGATCAGTCTATTTATGAAACTCTTGATTCCGATATCGATTCTTCTTTTCGGAAAAGACATTACCGCCTCGATTAATTGGCTGGGAATCTCTCCGCAAATTTGGTTGGCTCTTTTATCAATTTTGGCGGTATTGTTTATCACCTGGATGAATAAGCGCGGTTTTCAAGTTATTTTTAGATTTTTGCATATCAGCGGTTATGCTATGGTGGGGTTATTGATCCTTTCGATCATCGGCAACCTGCTGCTGATCATTAGAAATCCTGAACAAGTGGCAGAAAATATCAGTCACAGTATTTCAGTATCCAGTTTTTTCCAAGAATCATCGAGCCGTCTGCTGTCGCAGCTGCCATTCTTCATTTTCTCAATCACGGCATTTGGTGGTTTAGATACTATAGCCAGTCTGGCCGATAAGACCAAAAAAAGCCGCACGAGATTTCCCCGCGCGGTGATTATCAGCTCTTTTGTTGTCTTGCTGCTGTATGTCAGCGGAATTATTCTTTGGAGCTGTGCGAACAATATCGAAGGTTTGCGAAATACGACTTCCCTTCATCTAGGTAATCTCATGTATGGGGTAATGGAACAGCTGGCTAAAACTTTAGCGGCGAGCTTCCAGCTTTCCGCCAGTCATAGTTATTTATTAACGCAGCTTTTTATTCGCTATACGGCCTTGACGATGGGACTGGCATACTTAAGTCTGCTAAGTTCGATCAGTTATGGTCCTTTGAAAAGTTTGCTCAAAAGTACGCCTAAAATCTTTTGGCCAAAGTTTTCAGCGCTTAATAAAAACCAGATGCCAGAGAATGCACTCTGGATTCAAGCGATCCTTATCTCGTTATTTATTGGTTTGCTCTCTTTTAGCAACACCTTCTTAGCGGAATTGTTCAATCAACTGACTTATATGACAAATGTTTCGCGGGCGATTCCTTACTTTATCGTTGCGGCGAGCTTTCCATTCTCTTTGAGGAAGAAGGTTATTCAAAAGGAATCGTTGATTATTAAGAATAACTCTCTGAATTATCTATTCTCTATTAGTGTGTGCCTGTGTATTTTTGTGGCGATCGCTTTTCAAATTTACGAGCCGTTGAAATTGGGCAATTACTTGAACTTTTCTACATTGCTTTTAGGGCCGGTATTCTTTGGTGTCCTTTCACACTTCATCTATTTTCATTTGGAACAAAAGAAGGCAGTGCTAAGTCTTTCTGAACAAAATAATGAACAGCGTTAGGGTAAATTAGGAAACAAAGGAGTTAAGCCGATGTATCCAATTCTAATTGATATCAAGCAGTTTTCGATTCTAGTAGTCGGTGGTGGAAAGATCGCCACTAGAAAGGTCTGCGGATTAATTGAAGCAGGTGCAAAGCCTACTGTTATTTCGCCAAATTTTTCCGATACCTTACTGAATGCCAAAAAAAGTGGGTCTGTCGTATTACGTGAGCGCTCCTTTCAATATGGAGATACCAAGAGCTTTCAAATCATTTTTATCTGCACGAATAACAAAGCGGTTAATCAGGCGATCTTAAATGAGACTACTCCTCGTCAACTCGTAAACGATACGACAAATCAGTACAACAGCAACTTCTTCAACATGGCCTTGATCAAAGAAAAGGACTTTGGCATTGCTTTAACGACTAAGGGGAAAAATCCTGCGAAAACCAAACTTCTAAAGCAGAAACTTCGCAGCTTGTTAAAAGGTATTTCTTTAGATTAAAAAAACGCTTGGATGCAAGATTCCGATTTAGGAAAAGTCGCATCCAAGCGTTTTTTAGTTCAGCCCATTAACAAAGCGGGCAACTGCATGAGTAACAAAAACTTCTTTATCTTTTTGGTACTGCTCATGGCTGGCATAAGCATTTAAGAACGCAAAGCCGATCATACTTGAAAAGATCAATTCCGCGGTTTCTTTCGGATCGCTGATCTCAATGATCTTCTTTTCCTCCATCTTAATTAAGTAGTCTTGGATTACCTGTATAAAGGAGGTAGGGATTTTTTGGATATACGGCAGTGTTTCTTGATAAATTTCTTGTGCCCGCAGTCCAATGGAAAAACGAACGATTTCTGGTGTCACCTGTTCAAAATATTCTTCCATGATCATGGACAGATCTTTTGCAAGTTCCCATTGAAATCGATCAAAAATATCCTTGCTTACAGTGGGAGTCCAATCAGCTTCTTTTAAAGTCGTCAGTAATAATTCCTTTTTGGTGCCAAATTGGCGGAACACTGTCGCCTCATTCACCTGCGCTTTTCTTGCTATATCCTTCGTGGTCATGTCTCTGTAACCTTTTTCTACGATCAAGCTTTTGGTCGCTGCCATGATATTGGTTCGGGTGTTTTTCATTTTACTTTTCTTTACTCCTTTGTAAGGCTGGCAATCGCCACGCTTCCTCCGCGAATCACCTCAAATTCCTTTGAAATGGACTGAAGTTCGTCGAGCAATTTATTATTCAGCCCTTCAGTGTTGCTGCTTTCGATCAGCAGTTCATTTGCCGTGCGATCAGTAATCTCAAAGGATACACGCTTTTGCAGATTTATTAGTTTAGAATCGAGCGCTTCATAGTACTTGAGTTTTACATACATCACTTCTTTTGCATGAATCGGAATGTTGCTGTAATCGATCACTTGAATCACTTCAATCATGTTGCTCAATTGATGTTTGACTTGTTCAAACGTTCGATTATCGCTGTAAAGACTAATTGTCATGCGAGAGGTATCCGCAGATTCCGTTTCACCAACTGTCAAACTATTTAAATTATACAATTTTCCCGAGAATAAACCAGCGACTCTTGCCAAAACTCCTATTTCATTTTCGACATAGACACTCAACCATTTCTGTTCGATTTTATTCATAAACAATCATTTCCTTTAAGCTATGACCTGGGGCAACGATCGGCATGACTTTTTGTTCAGTTGCTAACATAAATTCCAATACAAAGGTTCTATCCTTCATTTGCTTGGCTCGAAGAAAGGCCTCATCGATTTGTTCTTCACTCGTGATTCTCAGCCCATCCGCACCGTAACTGTGAGCCAACGCTAAGAAGTCAGGAATATATTGTTTATCATCTTCCTTTAGCATGGTGTAGGAATAACACTTTTCATAAAACATCTCCTGCCACTGCCGGACATTTCCTAAGCAGCTATTATTGAAAATACAGATGATGATTGGGATTTTTTCTATCATTACAGTGGCAAGCTCCTGCAGATTCATTTGAAAGCCGCCATCTCCGGTAATCGTTAAGACAGCTTTTTGGGGATTTCCCAGCTTTGCGCCGATCGCGGCGGGAAATCCGAAGCCCATTGTCCCTAAGCCTCCTGAAGTCAGCAGTTGTCTATCTTTCGTCACTTCTAAAAATTGCGTGGTCCAAAGCTGATTTTGTCCTACGTCAGTGACTACGATCGCATCAGAAAAATGTTCATTGATTTTCTTTATGATTTTCTCTGGGGTCAAGCCAGCCTCTTCCATATGAAGCGGAAAAGCTGTAGCCAGTTTTTTAATCTCCTGCAGCCAGTTGTTTTGACACTTCGTAATTGATAGAGTCGTAATCCTAGGCAGCACCTCTTTAATATCGCCAACAAGCTCCACACAGGCATCGATATTTTTGTTGATTGTAGCAGGATCAATATCTAGATGAATTATTTTGGCAGAAGGACAGAAGGTTGCCGCATTTCCCGTCACTCGATCATTTAAACGAGTTCCCAATGCCAAGATCGCATCACTTTTGGTAAGTGCTTGATTTGCCGCATAGCTGCCGTGAATCCCGACATTGCCCACATAATTAGCGTGGTCGCTGGGCAAGGCACCTTTTCCCATAATCGTAGACACAACCATAATTTTCGTCTTTTCAACAAACGCCAGTAACTCTTCGTAAGCCTTTCCACGATGAACTCCGCCGCCAATCAATACAATTGGTTTTTCAGCATGATTCAAAATATCGGCCGCTTCTTTTATTTTTTCAGTTGGAATGTGTTGCTTTTTTTGTCCGCCGCGAATTTCAACTGTTTCTGGATAGCTTTCTGAACCAAGTTCTTGCTGAATATTTTTAGGGATGTCCACCACTACGACACCAGGCTTTCCTGACTGCGCAATCACAAAAGCCTTTTTTAAAATCATTCCTAAATCTGCTCTCTTCTTAACAGTCACCGCATATTTGGCAATCGAACGACTAATTCCTACCATATCGACCTCTTGAAAAGCGTCCTTTCCAATCAAATGGGTCGACACCTGTCCTGTAATGCAAACTAATGGAGAAGAATCATATCCTGCCGTAGCAATTCCCGTGATCAAGTTGGTGGCTCCCGGTCCGCTTGTCACCATACAGACGCCAACTTTTCCTGTAGAACGAGCATAACCGTCCGCCGCGTGGATCAGTCCCTGCTCGTGTCGCGGCAATACTACTCGAAACTCCTCTCTTTGATAAAGTGCATCAAACAAATCAATCGCCTGTCCTCCTGGATAAGCAAAACAGACTTCAACCTGCTCTTTTACAAGTGACTTAACAACCAATTCAGCTCCCGAAATCATTTTTTCCGCCTCCTAATTATGCAAGTATTGACTTGCGTTTTACAGAAAGGCCAGATGGATTGTCAAGCGTTTTCAAAAGAAAAAGACCGTTCACTCGAAACGATCTTCTTTCGGATTACCATTTTTCTAAATTCGTCGCCATTTCCCAAAATGCGTATTCCATTTTACTGCTGATTACAAAAGCTTCAATCATTTGCTGCTGTTCTTTTGCTGACGCTTCTTGGTAGAGTCGATCTAACAGCGCGCGCTCTTTTTTGATTCCTTCAGCTGCGGCTTCCCCTGCATAAGTCTCGATCCATCGCTGGTATAACGGATGAGGTGAGCCTGTCTCGATCAAACGAACTCCTATTTCTTGATAAAGCCAAGCGCAAGGGAGCATTCCGGCATAAGCCGTCTTGAATGTGCCGTCGATCAGCTGACGATACATATGAGAGACATAATTATAGGCGGTTGGTGCGACTGGAGTTGCTAGGATTTCTTCTTCCGTGATGTTTAGTTCAGTAAAGAATTCCTCGCGAATCGCCAATTCACCCAGCTTAAGGTTTTCCGCATTTTCCTGTAGCTGTGCTTGTACTTCTTTGTCATCCGTTTGTTCGGCAATATAGCTGTAAAGCTTGCTGAAATGCTCAAGGTAATAGCGGTCTTGCAGCAAGTAATAACGAAATATCTCTGGTGCCAAATCTCCGGCGGCCAACGATTGGACAAAGGGATGTTCAAAGCTGCCTTCCCAAAATACCGCTGCTTCTTTTCGTGCCAAGTCTGTAAATGTCATGCATGTTCTCCTTCTCTGTTAAAAATTTGAGTTCCTTCCATAAAAACAACTGCGGCCAACAACCTTCCCTAACGCAACATAAAAAACCCCCTCTTTTACGAATGAAAAGGAGGCTCCTATGTTGGAAAAAGCATACATAAGAAAACCCGACCGCAAATAAGCGATCGGGTGCAAATTTCTAAAACATCACACATTCCCTGCGTCAGTTCTAACTGTTTCAGGTTCAATGGGTATAATCTCAGCTCTAAAAGCACCCCTAGTGTCATTCAATTACTAAAAGTATAGCATACCTTTTTAGAAAAAACGATTCCATTTAAGGTATTTCAACAACTAGTCGAAGATTTTTGATTCTTTTACAAGCACTGCACTGGGAGTTAACGTTGCTTCCGCGATTGACTTTCCGGTATTTTTTAAGTACGCCTTCACTAGCTGATAGCCGATAGTATAGCCGGCATTTCTCGAAAGTCCGACTGGCTGATATCCCTGCTCTCTTGCTACTTCATCACCATACATATAAGCTGAAACTTGATCAAACCCGCGCGCTTCACGCCCATCCTTCATTACTTCGATCGTATATTCCAGCTCCTCCTCATCGTACTCCTGCACCCACGGACCGCGATGCTCGATACCATAAAGCTCCTCAGCGAAAACTTCTGCCAAGCCTTCGATCACTAAATAATCCTCGACACTCACATCTCCATGATTAAATGGTTCATAAGTAAAGCGAACATTATGATTGAATTCGTGTGCTAAGGCGGACTTCAAGCACGTACGATTAAAATCGTTCGGCACAACAATCAATAGCATGTATCCGGGTATCCCGCCAAATCCGCTATACCCTTCACTCGCCATCAATACCTTATTTTCCGGATCGCCCAATAAAATATCTACAATGAATTCATTTACTGGAATTTGATAGCCGATTTCACTGAAGAGCTGCGCGCTTTCGACAATAACTTCACTGCACTCATTGAAAATATTGGTTTTGCTTAACGTTTCTACTTTGGACTCAATTAACTCGATGCTTTTTCGCGGTGTCCAGATGCCCAGCATTTCCGAAGCCATCACCACGTCATAGCCTCCAGGTGTTTTAGGCGTGAGCGGCGCATTCAAATAACGCCACATCCCTTCAAGCGGCCGCATCAGCTCATAACGAAAAGCCTGCTCATCCACTGTTTCCTGCAGACACTTTCTGTAAAAAGACAGTGAATCCACGATCGTAACTTTCAACTCATTCATTTTGAACCCCTCCTTGCTTTTTATCATAATGGTTGACGTTGCGTGAAGGTCAAGAAAAAGATAGCAATTATCTAAATCGGGTTTCGCAACTATATTTGCAAACGTTTTATAATTATGTTAGCATTTATATAAAGAGGTGATCTAATGGAAACCGAATTGACGATTGAGGAAATAAAAAAGGGCT
The DNA here is from genome assembly GCF_005405485.1 of Enterococcus hulanensis. GTDB lineage: Bacteria > Bacillota > Bacilli > Lactobacillales > Enterococcaceae > Enterococcus_A > Enterococcus_A hulanensis. Next base: position 141,066 of record NZ_BJED01000008.1, read on the forward strand.
ATTCAAAAAAGGGCGAATTTCTTTTTCAATGTCTGTATTGTGATCAAACGTTTGATGATCGTTTCGTCTATCCCATCAGCGGCTCAAACAGCCAGTTAGCCCGAGCTGAAGGCGCGATGATCTATCATCTAAAACACCAGCATGACGGACCGTTTGATGCTTTATTGAATTTAGATAAAAATCAAAGCGGCTTAAGCGATACCCAGAAAAAGTTTTTAGCGTTGTTTTCCAAAGGAATCGACGATCAGGAAATAGCGGATCAGCTAAATATCACGACTTCTGCTGTGAGAAATCACCGCTTCAAATTTAGGGAAAAGAAACGCCAAGCCAAAATCCTCTTGGCATTGTTAGAGTCGATCGAGGAAAAAGAACAGGATGAATTTACTGCAAACTCATTGATTGATTCAGACGAACGATTCATTTCAAGCAAGAAAGAAAGAGAAAAAGTCTTTGATACTTTTCTTGATGAAAATGGAAAAGCCGTTCAGATTCCCAAAAAGGAAAAAAAGCGGATCATTTTGCTGCAAAGGCTGGCTGAAAACTTTGCTCCTGAGAAGCAATATACCGAAAAACAAGTGAATGAGATTATCTCAGAAATGTTTGATGATTTCGTGACGATCAGACGCTATCTCATTGAGTATGGGATATTGGGTCGAACGGTGGATGGGACGACTTATTGGAAGATCTAGCGCGTTGAAAGTAGCAAGTGAAATGGTACTACCGATGAAAGTCGATCACCTGCAGGTTACGGTGAAAGACGTCAATGAAGTGGAAGCTTTTTATGATGGCTTAATGGATGCTTTAGGGTTTGATTTAAGCAAGAAAATCAAGGTTTACTTGGAAGAATTGGATATGCATGTCATCGAATATCTCGACCGCACTTATGATTTTGGAATCTGTTCTGCGTTACAACAATACGAAGACGAAACGATTCATAGAAGAAAACCCGGTGCGATCCACCACATTGCCTTTAGAGCCGCATCCAGAGATGAAGTCGATCGAATTTATCAAAAGGTCTTGTCACTGGGCGCTGAAATTTTGGATGCGCCGCAAATTTTTCCCCAGCATGGCCCTAATTACTATGCCCTTTTCTTTAACGATCCGGACGGAATCAAGTATGAGATCGTGAATAATGACGATCACTGTTCGTAAAAAGCCAGCCGGATAGCACCGGCTGGCTTTTTATTCTCTAAATATCTCGACACCTTCCAACGCCTTTCGCAAATTGATCGCATCCCACGGAATATGTTCACCGATACTAAAGCCGACGATCTCCGTTTTCTTGGCAACGTCGCCGATTATTCGAGCAATTTGCTCCAAGGTCATGGTTCCAACAGGAGCGGGAAACTGCTCGACCGCTAAGTAAGGCTTCGCCGGTTTCGTCGAGCGAAAATCCTGCGGCGACAATACATCTAAATCAAAATGGATGGCCAGCTGTTTGAACTGATTTTGACAAATCCAGTCGATCAGCGGCTGGCTATCATTGGCCAATTCTTCAGGCGTCAGGTAATTCATGTTCAACTCATCGACTTGATGATCGCACGGCCGCAGCTCTTGATACTTTAATCCAGCCAGCAGCACTTGTTCTACTTTGAAAGGATGCTGAACTTTTTCTGCGAAGCTCGGCGCGCCCTGCCCCAAAAGATTACCCAGCACCATCATATGTCCCCGCGTACTATCATTGATCGTCGACATATCGGAGTGCGCATCCAGCCAAAGTATCCCCAGCGAATCCGGATACCGTCCATGCAAATAGTCAAAAGGCGCTTGGGATATCGAACAATCTCCACCCAAAGTAATGACCTTATCTGGCCGCTTTTCTTCTAAAACCTTCGCAGCTTCTGCTAATTGCTTTAACAGGCCGCTTTCACCTAGGACGCCATTTTCAAGTGGCAGTTCTTGGGAAAGAGTCTCATCCACTGTAACGCGGACCGTTTCAGCCTTGGCACTTGGCGGTACGATGTGACTCAGTAATTCAGAACCGAAAACATAATTTGGATCATTTCCCCCTTGCCATTGAGGAAAGACCAATCTGAGGGTTTTGCTCATCGAAACTTCCTCCTTCATTGCTGATTTCTTTTTCCAGTACTTCTTATCCTCAGTATACTAGCCTCTAACCCTCAGAAGCAATCGCGGCATAAAAAAAGAGACTAGCAATCTAGTCCCAATTCTTCGTGTACATATAAAAACATTTCGTCATTTTCATCGATCAGCTTATAAAAATAGTTAAGCTGTTCATCTTTTCTGGCTGCAACGAAGGCTTCTTGCAGGTCCATACATTTTTGAATCGCGTAAATCCAAATATCGGCGATAAATTCATCACACATCTTTTGATGGATGATGCTTAAATTAAAAGTATTCACTGACATATTCCTCCACCTCCTGTCTTTCCTGCTCTGACCGAAAGATGATGACTAACCCTTTAGAATCTGCCGTCAATACCATATTGATGTCCTTGATCTCACTACCGTGTTTCAGCGCATAATAATATAACTGGTCCACACTCCAGCCCTGCGCAGCCAGTGTAACCATTGCCAAACATAATTTATCTACTTTTGCCTCTGCTTCTGGTGTTGCATACACCATCATGGGTGCATAGCAACAGATATTTCTCAATCGATCCATCACGATCATCCCCCTTTAAGTATAACAAAATTAGTTGACTTAAATTGGAAGATTCGCTCCAACTACTTTTAAAAAATAAAAGAAAATTCAGCGGGCTTACTCTCCGTTGAGCTTTTGGCTTTTAAATAATAATCCCTCTAAACGATTCTTTTTATTTATATTTTTTGCTGCATTCAAATCAAGCTTCTGTGCTAGCGGAGCAACCGAAAAATCTCCTGCTGAATCAGCAGGAGATTGTGTTTTCGATCAGTTGACTACTTTTCTTTAGATACTCTCCAGTGATCGTGCCGCTTACTAATAAATCTTCCGGCACACCGGTGAAAACGACATTGCCGCCCTTCACGCCGCCGTCCGGTCCAATATCAATGACCCAATCGGCCTGCTTGATGATCTCGCTGTGGTGCTCGATGATGATCAAAGTATTTCCCTTATCCACCATCCGTTGGAACAATCCATTCAGCTTCTTGATATCTGAGAGATGCAGTCCGGTGGTCGGTTCATCGAGTACAAAAACAGATTCCTTTTGCGTGATCGCTTTGGTCAACTTCAGGCGCTGACGTTCACCGCCCGAAAGTGTCGTCAGATTTCGACCAAGGGGTAAATAGGTCAAGCCGGTATCAATCATCGCCTGCAGCTTCTCGTTCATTTTCTTACTGCTGATCTCTTGATAGAAGTCCAGCAGCTCTTTTGGTGTCATGGCTAGAACATCTAAAATCGTACAGCCCATCAAACGATAACTCAAAGCTTCATCTGAAAAGCGCTGCCCTCCGCATGCTTCGCACTCATTGACGACTGGGTCCATAAAGACAAGTTCGACCGTTGTTTCCCCTTTACCATTGCAGATCGGACACGCACCTGTTGAATTGAAGCTGAACATACCGACGGGGACTTTATTTGCTTTGGCAAAGCTGCGCCGAATTTCATCATAGATCCCTAGATAAGTCGCTGGCGTTGCGCGGTTTGTTGCCTTGATCGGTGCCTGATTGATGATCGAGATTTCGTTAGGGAACTGTTCCGGCAGAACTTTAGTGATCAATGTCGATTTTCCTGAACCGGCTACACCAGTGACTACCGTTAAAACATGTTTAGGTATATCCACTGTCACATTTTTTAGATTATGCAGCGTGGCATCTTTGACCGTCATTTTTTCATGCCAGCTGCGAGGAGCTGTATTGATCGGCAGCGTCTGGCAAATTTCTTTTCCTGTCAGACTATCTGACCGAAGCAGTGCGGGATAATCTCCGCGGAAAATGATCTCGCCGCCCTTTTTACCGGCTGATGGTCCAATATCGATCACTTCATCAGCGATCGCAATCACATCAGGATCATGCTCCACAACAAAAACGGTATTTTCTTTGTCCCGAAGGTCCTGCAACAATCGATTGATCCGCGAAACATCCCTGGCGTGCATACCGGTACTCGGCTCATCAAAAATATAAAACATTCCGTTCAAGGCACTCCCCATATGTTTCACCAGTTTTACTCGCTGCGCTTCTCCTCCCGATAAGGTCGGCGTCTTCCGATCCAATTGTAAATAGTCCAACCCGATATCGATCAGCCGTTGGACTTGGCGCATGATTTCAGCGATCACCTCGTTCACTTCTGGGTAATGCAGCTCCTTTAAGAAGGTGAGAAGTTCGTGCATATCCATCGCTACGCAATCCGCGATCGAGCATCCGTTAATTTTCACTGACAAGGTTTCCTTATTTAGGCGGCGTCCTTCACAATCAGGACAAGGGGCTTCAACTAATAATTCCTTTAACTTTTCCTCATACATTTTGCTGCGTTCCGATAGGTCCCGCTTCAAAATGATCCGTTCATAATTTCGACAGATTCCTTCCAGCTTTGGATTGAGCGGCTTCGGCTCTTTTTCAGGATGGCCATAAATCAATTGATTCCATTGAGCAGTCGTAAGCTCCTTTAATGGTTGATCGTTGTCAAAAAAATCAGCGGCTGCATACTGTTTCCAATACCAATTTCCGACTGCATATCTGGTGTCCATGACCGCTCCTTGATTCCAAGATTTTTCCCGATCGATCAATTTAGCCAGATTGATTTGATTGACCCGCCCCAAGCCAGAACACGTCTGACACATTCCTTGCGGGTGATTGAATGAGAATTGACTGGCCGAGCCAATTTGCGGCCGCCCCACTCGCGAATACAATAATCGCAATAATGAATAGGTTTCGGTGATCGTTCCGACAGTGGAGCGTTGATTTCCGCCTAGCGGAGTTTGGTCAATCACGATCGATGGATTCAAATTTTCGATCCGCTCCGCTTTCGGTTTGAGGAACTTGGGCATCCGATTCCGTACGAATGCGGAATAATTCGCATTCATTTGCCGCTGCGCTTCTGCAGCGATCGTGTCAAAGACCAAACTGGACTTTCCTGAACCTGACACGCCTGTAAATACAATCAGCTGGTTCTTTTGAATCTCCAATGAAAGATCCTGCAAATTGTTTTGTGTGAGACCGATTAATCTTAATGGTTTCATCTGATTCCCCCCTTACCCATCCAGTCTAAAGTCTGCCGCAACTGGAGAGTCAAGCAGGTTTTAAAAATTCCCAGTCTTTTGAACCTCGGCTCGTCTATTAAGCATAATTAAGCTATAATTATAAACAGCTTATAAATACTTATTCAGTTAGGAGTGATCAGGTGAATCAGCAGGAACGAATGAACCGTATTTTAGCTGAGCTGGAAACAAGGCAATCTTTGAGTTTGAAGGATATTATGACGATTACTGATGCATCACGAGATACCGCCCGAAGAGATATTGTAAAGCTGACTGAGAAAAATGCAGTTGATCGTACGTATGGCGGGATTAGTCTGCCCCATTCGTTTAATCGTTTAGACGATTACTTAGATCGTGCAGCGGATTTAAACGACGAAAAAAATCGGCTTGCGAAAGCGGCCAGTCATTTACTCAAAAACGCTCAGTTAATCTATCTGGATGTTTCGACAACAGTGAGTTTTATCCCAAGACATCTTGATCCTAATGATCACCTGCTTGCAATAACTAATTCATTGGACATCGCCGATCAGCTCTTGAGAAACTCCCGCAGCAAAGTACGAATATTAGGCGGAAATATTGATCGAGAAAGTCGCAATGTGACTGGAACAAAGCCGCTAGCTGAATTGGATCATTACCTTTTTGATCTGGCCTTTATCAGTGCGGCGGGAATCGATTCCGCGGGGGTTTATTACGCCTTTGAAGAGGAGATCGAATTTAAGAAGAAACTGCGCGGACAAACAAAACAGTTGATCCTGTTGGTTGATGAAACAAAAATCAATTTACCCCACAATTATCGGGTGCTTCCTTTTGAGGAAATCGACACATTGATTTGCAACCAGAAGCTCCCTGCACAGTTGGAAGAAATATTAAAAGAAGCAAGTGTGACGATTATAAATACGAAGGAGAAATAAAATGACTACTACACTCTTATTTGATATCGATGGTACCTTGATGGACACCGAAGAGGTCATGGTGAAATCCCTACAGGCAACCTTGAAGGAACAAAAAAATCTGACGGTACCCACCCATGATCTGGATTTTATTCTCGGTATTCCTGGTAAAAAGGCGCTTGAAAAATTTAGTTCCTCTGAATCTGAGATTGCTTTTCTTCATGAATGCTGGGTAAAAAACGTCGAGCGCTTTTTAGATTACGCAGAAATATTTCCCGGCATTCGCGAACTACTTTCGGAGCTCAAGAAAATGGCTATTCCCTTAGGTGTGGTCACCTCCAAAACAAATCAATCAATGAAAACAGAGTTTGAGCCATATGGGTTAAGTGATTATTTTGCGACCGTCGTAACTGCATCGCATACCGAAAAACACAAACCCAATCCTGATCCTATCAATTTGGCTTTAGAACTATCCGGCGCGAAAAAGGCTCAAGCTATTTACATCGGCGACTCGATCTACGACATGCAGAGCGCTCATGCAGCAGGGATCGACTTCGCCTTAGCTAAATGGGGGGCGAAGGAAAATACCGAGTTTGCCCAAGCCGATATTATTTTGGCTGAACCAAACGACCTCTTGAAATATATCGAGCGTTGATCCAGCGCATCGTAACGCACGAAATTTTCAACAAAAACTAGTACTTAAGCTGGATGACCTTTTTGTCGCTTACTTTTATACTAAAAGTACGTCATATTTCGATTGAAAGGTAAGCTATGAAGAATTATCGAATTGGTTTTTCGCCCCTTGGATTATTAGCCGTTTGTCTAGTGATGGTTCCAAATCTATTATTTCTATTTGTTACACCGCCGATTGATGCACTGAACCACAACGAAGCGTCCTTCTGGCTCTGGAACCTGTTTGAAAACATTGGCCGTTTCGGCATGATGGCTTCGCTTTGCATCATTGTAAAGAAGATACCTATGCGTAAAAATCAAATGTTGAAGATCAGTGCTGTGATTTCACTGCTTAGTTATTTTGTTCTCTGGGGATTTTATTTTAATGGCATTGCTAATGGAGTAATGCTGACCGGCATGGCCGTCTTTCCATCGCTCTTTTTTCTGCTAATTGCTTGGAAATTACGAAATACATTGGCTTGCTCATTCACCTTGCTGTTTGCCCTCACGCATATTTTGATTACAGCCAGTAATTTTCTATTTTAATGCACAAAAAAACCAGCCCTTTTAATAAGTGAGCTGGTTTTGCTTTTATAAATAATTCGCTTTTTTTAATTCATCCTGAGCCGCTGGCAAATTCTTCTCATTGACGAGAACGATCGGTCCAGTACAGCCCATTCCGCTTTCCGCGTAAATATCGGCTTCCCATAAAACCTTCACCGCATCTTCTAATTCCATGATCTCGATCCCAGCAATCTCACTGGTCACGATCTCCTTGGCTGGCGGTTCGATTTCCTTCGTTTGTGCTGCGGGTGCCGCTGTCAGCTCACTGCAAATTTGTTTCAAACCTGCTTGATCGGCTTTTTGGTATTCGGTCTGACTGACTTTTCCCAGCTTACCTTTTGCTAATTCATACGCGTATTCCAGAGCATTCGCGATTACCGGTGCACCGCTGGCCCGCGAAATGATACAGATATTGCGATCATAATGACGACCGATCCCCGGACCATAGCCTGCACCCAAGGTCTCGTAATTTCCGCCGCTTGAATAAGCAGAAAATAACTTCATTAAAATGTTGCCGGTCAGACTATCACAGACTACGACGTCAACACTGCCTAGCAATAAATCATTGCCGCGCAGAACTTTCCCGCCATCTTCGCGTTGACTTTCGCCAAAAGCAAGCTCATAGCCATTTTCTTGCAGCGCAATTAATGAACGCTCGACTGTTTTGGCACCCTCGACATTTAGAATACCGATTGTCGGCTGTTTGATTCCGCAAGCTTTCGCTGCCACGAGTCCATTGATTGCATTCAATACCATCGCTTCATTGCGAGCTCCGCTGGTCGTCCCAGTCGTGGTCGCGATATACAGCTCACGTCCCAATGCGGGAGTGATGACCTTACCGACAGTAGAAACGCCGATTGGAAAATTATAATGTAGCGTCACACAGCCTTGGATTTCGCCGCTGTCCAACAGCTCTTCCATTAATTCAGCCGCTTCTTTTTGACAATCAGTGGTCGAATAATGTTCAAATTCTGCTGCCCACTCAACGTCGCTGCCGATCAAAACCAAATCAAAAAGATTCTTTTGCTTAATAGCAAACGCCGCCTGTTTCATTACATCAAGACCTAACTCGCTGCCATCAATGGTCAACCCGATCTTGATTTTCGCTTCCATTCGTCCAGTTTCCAAACTAGTTGCTAAATCCTCGAAAACTTTTTTGACTGTTTGTTTCACTTGATCAGACATTGCACTCACCTCTATTCCGCTGAAAGATTGGCAGCAAAGCTTCTCAAGGCTTGCGCAACTTCACGTTTCACCATTTCTTCTAGATCTTGCTGATTTTCTTCAGACACTTTTCCACTGTTTCGCTCAATCAAAATTGACACACCATCAAACAAATTGGTCATCCGTCCCAAGAATAAGGAACCTTTCCCAACGATCATGGCACGTTTTTTATCACCTGTAACTAAATCTTCTGCCGCGAAACCTAAATAAGGAATTCCGCTTGGAATGTGGCCCTGTGTTGGTGCCCAGCCTACTAGAGCCTTCTCATCGACAAAGGATTTCATATCTTTCTTTTCAATATCTTTACGCAGCACGCCAATAGCTCCAATCATTTTCAGATTAGCCAATGGCACGTCACCCGCTCCTGCCGGCTTCGTAATATCCGGATTTTGCATTTCAACCGAATACACGTCGATATCCTTAATCGTTAATTGAGCTTTTTCTAAAATACTAGCAATCAAAGCGGAAGTAACCGCCTGAGGACTTGAACCGCTGCCAACCTCATGTTTACCAGTAAGATCATGACGTAAAACTGGATGAACCCCGTCATTTTCACTGATTAAGGCCGCAAAACCACCTAAAACATCTTCTAAAATCGGGAAGCCCTTGCCTACGTGTGACTTGCCGTTCATTCCTAATTTAGCCGTTGCACCGCCAGCCACAAGGACGACATTTTTATGGGTCCCTGCTGCTACTAAAGAAGCTGCTGTGATCAAGGCATGTGTCGGCCCAGCACAAAAACTCCGAATATCCGACCCTGTCGCATGCTCACATCCGCATAATTCAGCGATTGATTTGGCGAAGTTCCCGCCACCGCGCTGATTCATGTCGCCGCAGGCTTCTTCACTGCATTCGATTACATAGTCAATTTCTTTGGGATCAAGCTGATGCTTGTCGATCAATTGGCGCAGAGCCAATACACCGCTAGCTTTCACCACCAAATTTTCCAGCATCACATGAGCATTCAAATTCACATCAATTTGATGAGCAGGACTTACACAACCAACCAATTGGTGCTCATAATACAAAGCCTCTGCATGATTTTCCGCAATATCCTTTTCGATCCAATCAAGCGGTTTGCCCTCTTTGATTTTCTCCACGTCGTCTTTAAACAAAGGATGATTGCTTAATGCTTCACGCACAGTTGCTGCAAAGCCTTCTTCCAAGTGAACCAATTCGAACACGTCAGCGATCTGCAGCAAACCATAAAACTCTAGCTCCGGCATAATTTCGCCGAACTTGCCTTCACGTTTGCCCTCAAATGTTTGATTGACCCATGGTTGAGGAATTTCCTTCAGCTCTTGATAACTTAAGTTCCCGATAAACGTTTGATTCGGTGCATAGTTAACCACTTCATCGTAACTGCGAATATTGTCATAAAGATTCGCTAAGTAAGGACTGTCTGGTGTCGTAATCTTTTCCATAGTTTGAGTTGTTCCATTATGTTCGATCATATCAGGCGTATGGACCAAGACATAACTTGCCCCTCGTAAAGTTGAATATTTCATAAACATCCCGCCTTAAATATATTTCTGGATCATTTCTTCGATCGCCTCTTTAGTACAATCATCTTTAGCTACTTCGTCAACTTTTTCACCATTTTGGTAAATTGAAATGACCGGCAGACCTAGGATTTTATGCTGGATACAAAAACGACGAACTTTTTTTTGTGAGGTATTAAATTTTGTGAAACGGAGTTTTTCCCCGTATTTGGCGTGCAACTCTTCTACATCAGGCATCAAAGCCAAGCAGTTTTCACAAGTCTCGCCCCACCAGTCTACTAATACTGGCGTGTCTTGTTCCAATACTTCTGCAGCAAAATTATCAACAGTTAATTCAATCATGTTACGGGTGCCTCCCTTTTGATTTTTTCTACATATTTTTGAGCTGAAAATGCCGCGGTTGCACCATCACCAGTAGCGGTCACAACTTGGCGCAGAACTTTCGGACGCATATCTCCGGCTGCAAAAACACCTGGGATTTGCGTACACATCGCTTCATCAGTGATCATATAGCCGTATTCGTTTAATGGAATTTTTCCTTCATAAAGCTTCGTGCTTGGCACATTGCCGATAAAGACAAAGATACCGAATAGTCCATCGTCTTCATCTGCTTCAAATCGGGTTAACTCGTCGGTTTTCGTATTGCGGATCGTCATAGCTTCCACCATACCATCGCCTTCGATATTTTCCACAACTGAGTCAAAAATATATTCTATCTTTTCATTGGCTTTGGCTTGCTCAACAGCGATCGCGTCCGCAGTCAGATCACTTAAATTTTGAATGATCGTCACTTTACGAGCAAATGTCGTAATGAACATTGCTTCTTCCACCGCTGAATTCCCGCCGCCGATCACAAATACTTCCATGTCTTCGAAAAAGGCCCCATCACAAGTTGCACAATAAGAAACACCTTTTCCGGCTAATTCACGCTCGCCCGTACAACCGATTTCTCTGGGAAAAGCGCCATTAGCACAAATAACTGCATGTGCTTCGTACACACTGCCGTCATTACAAGTAATTTTTTTGACACTGCCTTCAAGATCCAAGTCTGTCACTTCTTTGCGCAGTTGAATCTCGGCACCAAATTGTTTCGCCTGGTCTGCCATTCGCCTGATCAACTCTGGACCTGAAGTTTCTTCATCCGTTGATTTGATTGATCCAGGGAAATTCGCAATTTCATGAGTCGAAACAATTTGACCGCCTAATTTTGTTTTTTCTAAAAGCAGAACATTTAAGCGTGCTCTTGCATTATACAAAGCTGCTGTTAATCCGGCTGGTCCGCCGCCGATAATAATTACATCGTACATTTAGTTAGCTCCTTTCATCTCAATTAACCGCCTGAGTGAATATCACTCAGGCAGTCAACAGTTATTCAAATACCGTTTGTTCATCTACAGGTGTTGTTAATGCCTCTAACGCTTTTTCAACGATCCCGCGACGAAGCTTTTGCTCTTCCTTCAAGCTTAGGCTTGGATTTCCTAATGGATGAGGAATCGCGACAGCTGGAACGATTCGGTTCGCACCTACTGTTTGTGAGATTGGAACCACTGTACAAATATGAACCACAGGCAGACCTGTTTTTTCAATTTCTTTTACCATCGTTGCACCGCAACGAGTACAGGTTCCTCAGGTGGATGTCAAAATAACAGCATCGACACCATCTGCTAATAATTTTTGTGCGATCTCAGCCGCATATTTCTTGGCATTGGCAACGGCAGTCCCGTTCCCTACTGTCGTGTAGAAGTAATTATGCAGGCTGCCGATCACGCCTTCTTTTTCCATTTTTCTAACTATATCTAATGGCAATACTCGGTTAGGATCTTGGTTTGCATACACAGGGTCATACCCACCATGAGCCGTTTCGTATGAGTCAGCGGTCAAAGTATCAACGTTTTCAATAGAATATGTTCCATACTTCGAAGCACTACTCGATTCGATTCGATCTGGGTTGCCTTTAGGAACAATCCCACCGGAAGTTACAAGCGCGATCTTCGCTTTCGATAAATCACTTATCGCGGTGGCTGGCGCGACGTTATCAAATTCAGGCATCGGATATTCGGTCGTAAATTCTTGTTCATTCAACTTACGTACCAGCATATCCACCGCTCTAGCAGAGCCGCGTTTTTCATCCTGAAAATTCTTTCGATAACGAACAAAGTAATTATCCGTTTCCGGTGAAACTTGTTCCTTCTTCAACAATTTCAACGCAAGACTTGCAAGTACAGGTACTGCTTTTCTCATACCCGCCGCACTATTTCTAGTCGGTACGATATAAGCACCCTTTTTGTACATTTCAACTCCAGGGTTTTCTTCATACATCCCCGTCACAGCAGGGATGCCCAGTTCAGTCATGACCGCTTGAGCAACTTCGCCGCAAGCAATGCCGTATCTGCCGGCGTTAAAAGCCGGACCCGCAACAACAATATCTGGTTCAAATTGTTTGATTCGATCTAATACATCTTTTTTGGCACTATCCAAATTCTCGTTAAAGAAACTGTCGCCGCACACAACGGTACCGACGATTTCTGCTTCATCACCAAATGAATTCATAAAAGCAAGACCTGGTCCTACTACTTCGGCTTTCGAGAATGGTTGGATATCCGCCTTTTCTTCACCACCTATACCAGCGTAAAACTGGTTAATGTAGTGAACAACTTTAAACTTAGTCATAAGACGCTCCTTTACTGGTTAGTATTTGGCGTATTGATTCCTCATTTCGGACACTTCTTCAATGATGTCATCAACATCTAAAACCATTTCCATCATGCCGATCTGCTCTTCAAAAACATCTGAGTCGACAACTTCTTTAAATTCTGGCTCTACAGCGTGATATACAGCTAAACCTAGCTGTTCATTGGTCAATGGACCGGCATACGTAGGGTCTCCGTTAGTTACAGTTTCAGCAGCTAAACCAGCTGCTTCTCCTTCGGCAGCACCGATTAGAACGACGACGTTCTCTGCTCCGAAGTTTTCTGCTGCTTCTTTTACTCTACGTTGATTCTCTAAGTCCATTGCCCCAGCGGCCGTTCAGACGAAACATTCTGTTGATGAGAATATTACGTCAGCGCCGGTACCTTCAATACAAGCTTCGATAGCTTGTCCTGGGATACCGTCACGGTCGCCGATCACTAAGACTTTTTTATTTTTTAAATCTAAAGTCATTAGTATTTCCTCCCTATTATGTTTTAAACGCCTTTTGCAGACATTTTGTTAAAACCTAGTTCATTTGTTGCACCGGTAATTGCCTGGATTTCAACTTCAATCGTGCCATCGTCTTTCAGACTGCCGTCAAAGCCGCCTGCGATCACATCGACATAATCTAATTGCCCAATCAAGCGATCCATTTTTGGTAATTGGATCGTTTCATTTGCGTTTCCGCCAGTGACAACTGCAGTTGCTAATTTATCTGCATCTGCTAATGACTGGCTAGCACCATCTCTTCCAGCATATTCATCTGTAACAATTACTGTTTTGATTCCTTTTTCTTCGACTTTTTTACAGTTCATGATCAAGTCCGTATCAGGATTCCCAAAGCCTTCTTGGGAAATAATCACCCCGTCTAACCCGAGATATTCGCTCAATTTCGCGACAAAATCGCTGGAACGGTGTTTATCCTTTAGATAGACTGTTTCATTTGTGACGATCACACCTAAAAAGTTAATCTCTTTACCGTGTTGTTTGTACAAATCAGCTATCACCGGATTATTTAAGTGATGATACGTCGTGTTCTTGTCACAAGCAGAAACACAGTTTCCGCTGATGATCGCGCCATCCATTACTTCTGTTGGATAGAGGATGGTTGGTACGATGTGCTTCGCATCTGTGCCGTAAACATAAGTATCATGAAGCAATCCTTGTGTTTGCAGCATATAAACATACCCAATTTTCGGCAGATCTGGATATTGCTGAATCTGTTCTAACAGCGGCAAAGTCTCAAATGTTTCAATGGTATCTGGTTCGATCATTTCACCCAGCTTGCCGATATAATCAGCTGTTTTCAGTCCTGCAAAACGAGCCGCTTCTTCATATAAATGAGGATCTAACTCTTCTTGCGGTTTCAAGACTAAACAAATTTCGATTAATTGTGAGAACGGCGTCAGTTCAGAGCCAGGTCCTTGCATATCCACAATACCTTCTTGAAAACCAACGATTTTCCCCACGGTCATGACACCGCAGCCTTTTAATACATGAGTACGTCCGCTTCCCACAACATCTACTTTGTTGATAACACCTGGGAAAATACCTGTTGTTGAATCAACCTTGCATCTTGGTTCGATCACATCTTTAACTGGTGTGATGCGAACACTGTCACCTGGTTTAGCGATTTCGATCTTGCAGTCAGCTAAACGATCATCTGTTAAAACCAACTCTTTGATTTTTGCCGGATCGAGATACAGCGTTCCATTATCGACTTTCTCTTCTTCACCTAAAACAACTTCTTTGATTTCGATGTTTCCAATTTCGAGTTTCATTTATTCACCTCAGTTCTGATTAGTTGCAAGACGCTGAACTTTATCGTGCCACCCCCATTCTGTCCAACGTACTTTGCGCGATATAAAAGTCTACAAAAGCAAAATCTTTGAGTACCGCTAAGGACCAATTAGGGCGCTGCTTATTTTTGATAAACTTTTCATAGACGGCTATCGCTGATTCGATATATTCTAAACTCTCAATATCAATGTATTGAGAAGTGGTCTCTGCTGCAAAAATCGTTTTATAATAGGTTTCGTTTGGTTTGATACTGCCGCTTAGTGGATGTGACAGTAAGCAGACGTGTTTTTCGATTATCTGTCGCTTCACTTCGTCCAATACGTCTCCGTATGAACCTTCCACATAACTAACCTCGCCTAACTTTTCTTTTACCATTGGATTATTCGTTATGATAAACATCTATTCACCAGCCTTTATTGTGCTTATTTTCACATGATGATTTTTCACTTTACTCCTAGAAAGCATTAACAGCCATAAAAAAGGGGACAACGACACACTGTGCCGTTGTCCCCTGTTCCTAGCCTGAGAGATTCCCCCCTTTCAGGGGTTGCTCCTTCGGCGCATTTCTGCTCTCCAGAGTTTCATCCAATTGCGGTCCATTTACCTGAGATGTTCACTGCAAAATCAGCAAATTTTACAACTTATACCTTCGGTGGCAGTAGCTTCTGCACTCTCCCGCAATCTTCTTGAATATTTATGTAAACGCTTTCTATAATTAGATGTTAACAATTTCACGAATGAATTACAAGAAATTTTTTTAAGCGATAAAAAAATAAATCACAGTCTTCTATCACATAAAGAAAAAGATTCACTATTTGAATTCCTTGCCATTCCTAGTTTGATAGCACTCGACGACTAAATAAATAAAATCGTCAAAAAAAAGATTTTTTTTGAATAACAATAGTTAAAAGCAAGTGAATAACAAAACTTATTGTCTTCTCATTTTCCAGAGGATTACACCATAAATAATCCCTTCGAATGTTCAAACAACGCAGTGATCATTAGATGATTCTTTCATCATGATCCGCCTAATAGTGCCAAAGGTTCTTTGATAAACTGAGTGTATAATGTTTTTATTTTCTTTGAGACAAAAGTAAGCGCTGAAAATAAACGGCTTGTCAGTGACCGCCATTCTTTTTCAGTAAAATACTCCTCAAAATATTTATAGTAGCGGCGCAAAGCCCGAGTTGATTTACTATTAAAGAAGATATGGCGAACAAGATCTTGATGGAAAAAGGAAAAATCGGCAATTCCTAATTCATCACGCACTTGAAGCGCTATCAAATATTTAATAATCGATTCTTCATCTCCAGTTTCTTCGTAATACGTCATCATTCTTTTTTCTAGTGTCTTTCTTTTTAAGGTGAATATCTGATTTGCAGTAAATGGTGAATTCGTCATGAATTTCCCTCCTTTGATTTTGTCCGGTGATCACGCCATGACTATAATCCCAAAGAATAATGGTTGTCAAACACGATTTTTTACAAAATGTGGAATTCACAAATGAACAATCCTGAAAACTCAACAATAATTGAACGAAATAAAAATTTATTTTTATTTTTCGATGTTGGCGATTAAAAAATAAAAAAATTCACTAATAACAAGCTATTTTAATGCTCTCGAAATATTGATTTATATGGAATTAACTCAGTCTCAACTGTTGTTTTTATCAAGCGGAAAGAGCATTTATGCTTCCACTTCTGCAGGCTTAACTTTAAGCTGCTATTTTCATAAGCATTTTTTTTAACGATTGTTCTGACAACGTGCTATTATTTGTAAAAAAAAGCAGGTGATTCTCATGACAAATGAGCAATCAAATCAAGTTTTCAAAATCTCTGAGCTAGATAAAGAGCTTCAAAAATTTATCTTGAAAGTGGACACAGACTTAACAGCAGCGTCTACTATCTCCCATATAAGCCTTTTGAATTTTCGCTTTCAATACATCAATCAATTATTAAAAAATGAAGTTTCCACCTCTAAGCAGTTTGATCATGAATTAAAGCATAAAATTCGTACGCAGCAGGTTCACATTAAAAATGTTAATGATGCTTTAAAGACCAAGGAAACATTTGGTCAAAGGATTGCAGACGGCATCGCGAAATTCGGCGGGAGCTGGACTTTTATTATTGCTTTTATTTTTATCTTAGTCGCTTGGATAACCTTGAACACTTTACCGTTATTTTTTGAACCATTCGATAAATTCCCTTACATTCTATTGAATCTAGCCTTGTCATGTTTGGCCGCGATCCAAGCACCCATCATCTTAATGAGTCAAAATCGCCAAACTGAACGTGACCGAGTTGAGGCGGATAACGACTACGAAGTGAACGTTAAATCGGAGGTCGAAATCCATTTACTTCATGAAAAAATTGATTATTTGATGGAATCAAAATGGCAGCATCTAACTGAATTACAGCAATTGCAGATCGAACTTTTACAAGAACTGATAAAACAGAATCAAAATTTTTTAGAAAATGAAAAGAATAATAAGTGAACAAATAGACCGATAAGCTCCTATATCTGATAGAAGTTTATCGGTCTATTATTTGCTGACAGCTTTTATTAGAGAGTCTATTTAAATATCCTAAACAGAGTTTTAGTTATTTTATTAATAACAGAGTTTCAATTAATATTGTTTTTTTAAAGATAATACTTTGTTCTATCTTCGCTTAGAATATTTTCCTTGTAGCCATACAAGCCCTCTTTGATAGCAGCGATACTTTCTTCAAAAAGATCCTTCATGTCAAATTCTATACCTAGATAAACATTTTCAAGTTGGCCATAAAAATCGATGAAATTTGCTTTGTTTACTAAATCAGCTGAATCAAGTCCATAGTATGTCAGAACTTTTTGGACAAATTCCTGATCAAAACCTTCCTCATAATCATACATCAAGCAAACAAATTCCATATCACGATCATAAATTGCGACATCTCCAAAGTCTATCAATCCGCAAATTTTATCATCAGCTTGGTCATAATATACATTGCTGGCTCCAAAATCATTATGGATCAAGCTTTTTTGATACTGAAAGTCCTGCTTTAGCAGCTGATGATAAACCTCGTCAATCTGGTGTTGGACCGTTTCCTTTAGATGGGGATAGGCAGCTTTTTTGATGATCTCATATTCATAGGCGGCTTTTACCTTTTTATTTACTTCAAGTCCTTCGATTTGTGTTGACAGCTCAATCTTGTGCAGCGCCTTGAAGAAAGCTGCCAGCTCCTTAGCCATTTGCTCCTTTCGTTCATTCGTTAATGTTGCCAATAGCTCAGCATCCAGAGGCACACCTTCGATTTTTTCGTGCCCAGCAAAAGTTAGTTGATTCGGCTGATCCGACGTTCCAATAAAACAAATCGCTGGAACTTTCAGCGGCACTTTATCCTTTATTTCCTTCAGTACGATAGCTTCCTTATAAAGATTTCTCGCCGCTCTGGCATGACGGGGGAATTTAAATACGTAAGCCTGGTTCAGCAGAAAAGCCTCACTGTCATAACCCGCACCCAAAAACTCAATTTCTTCGATCACTAAATCAGGATATTCCTGCTTGATCTGTTTAACTGCTTCTAATTTATCCATTGGTCACCTCATCTTTTAAATCTAAGCGCAGATACAACACCTCAAAAGGTAAATGTGAAAAATTTTGGGAACAAACAATTTGATAACCCATTTTTTGATACCAATTTTTCAAATCCCTATTTTCTTTGATGATTCCGATATTGATCGTCTCCATCTGGTCGTTATAGGCAATCTCCTTTGCACGATTCAAAATAAGCTTGCCGTAATTTTTACCTCGTTCAGAAGGAATAATAGAGACTTTCTCTAAATCCGCTTGCTGATTCTCATGATAGACTAACTCAAAAAAGCCGATCATTTTCTTTCCCAAGTAAACACCAAACAGCTGACTACCATTTTCCAGATCGTTCATTAAATGTTTTGCTTGTGTAAAGGCTCCGTTGGTTGGGCAATTATCGATTGTTAAGTCAAAATCATTGGCCGTAGCCGCAAAGCTTTCTCGAATAACATGAGCCGCAGTCTCTAAATCATCCTTATTTAAAAGCCCAATCGTCACTTTTGGAGCAAATAATTGGTCACTATTAAACAAAACCAGACCAGTCAAAATGATCACTCCGCCAACAATCGTTGATACATCAGGAAATTCTTTAGCAATGACCAATCCTAGGACCGTCGTCAATAGCGGTGTCACGTACATATAATTACTGACTGAAGCGATATTTTCAGCGACTTCAAAGGCCTTTGTCCATGAAACATAAGCGATCGCGCTTGATAAAATTCCCATGATCAAGACAAGAATCACTGAATTGAATGAGATCCCTTGTACCTCATTGATCGTTTTAGGCAAAAAAATCGCCAGCATAATCGTTCCGGCAAAAATACTCATCATCGTACTCTGAATCGCCGAGTACTTTTGGACTAATTTCTTTTGCAGCAAGTTGTAAGCTGCGAGTAATACCGCCGCCAGAAAAAGCCAGTTCAGACCATTACTGATCGTGAACCCCTTACTTAGAATCGTAATGATCAACACACCCAGAAAAGATACACCTGTTGCGAACCATTGCTTCACGGTAATTTTTTCTTTATAGAACAACCGCGAAAGTAATGCTGTAATCATTGGTACTGTCGCGATGATGACACTGCTGGTTGCCGCGTTCACCTCTTTGACTCCTTTGTTGAAGGCGATCATATAAAAGAAAAAACCAGCCGCTCCAGTCAAGAGGATCATTCCCAAATCTTTTGATTCAACCTTTCGTAATTTCAAAAAAGGAATCAAACATAGTAAAACGAGCGACGCAATCAAGTAGCGTAAAAAGCCTAACGCTTCTGATGATATTTCCCGCATCACCAGCCGTGACAATACAAACGCTAATGACCAGCAAATAATCGTAATGCCCGCGTACACATGGAAACTGAAATTCTTTTTCATTTTTGGCCTCCTTAAAGAATTGTTTCTTCCTCTAACCACTTTAATTAATTCAATCATACAGGGAAAATAATGCAACGACTACCCTGAATTAAAGAAAGCCCACAAGAGTAAACTTGTGGACTACTTTTGGTATTCAGTTAACTGTTCTTTGAACCAGGTCAAATTTACTTCATGATGTCGTTTGGAATTCTCCATCATTTTTACAAAATTAGGACGCAGCTGCTCTGGTGATTGCAGTGCAAGTTCGATCAATCGGATTTTTTCCTGCGTCTGTTGGATTTGTTTTACCAATAACTGCTCCATCTCATCGGAGCCTGCCTGATCAACAAACAGCATCGGCGTATAAAACGGAAAAATGATTGGATCATTTTGACTGCCGTATTTCATAAACAGCCGTTCAAATTCTTTTTCACCTAAATCCGTCAGGACATAGCGATTTTTTTCTTTCTCACTAGGCTGCCCATTTGTCGGTACTTTTCTGATCATGCCCTTTTCTTCAAGCTGCTGCATATTATAATAGAAGGAACCCTTCGTAAAACGAACAAAATATTGGAAATAATTAGCTTGCATATCAGCCAGCAATTCATAGCCATAGGACTCTGGCTTTTCTTTCAGCAAACCTAAAATCAAAAGCGGAATCATCTTGCTGCTCCTTTCACTTACTTGGTGATCTCAGTAAATTTTTCTATAAAATTCTGATAATCCAACTTCCCGAGTGCAAAATCGCGACTCAATAAATAGATTTTTTCATTTTTCGTCGTTGCTCGACCATAAATCTTGCTGAGCTGCTCGTCTTCATTTCCCAAGGCCGTAGAAATATCGGCCTTCTTCGCAAAAGCTTCGTAATATCGAATTCCGAATTGTCGTTGTGATTCTCCATTGATATGAATACCGTCTGGATTGGCTGTCAGGTTCTCCGCGCTGACCAAATAGCAATTTTCTAATTCTGAGACAACTTTTTCTATCTCTTGATTGATTTCCTCAAATTCCACCGCACTTAAACCAAAACCAGTTTTTCCTAAGAAGGTCGGAAGTGTTCCAACGATGATCGGCAATTCCGGCAGCCCAAGCTCTTGTCGAAAATGTTCGAAAACTGCTTTTAATTTTTCAGCATATTCTTTATAGCGCCCATTTAAGCTGTCAGTTTCACCCTGATGCCATAAAATCCCGATCAATTCACTAGATTCCATCGCAAATTTTGCTTCACTAAGTGCATGTCGGCTCAGAACTTGATCCGACGCCCATTCATCAATCGAACTTCCGCCTTCCGCGCAGGGGATCAAACCTAATTTCTCAGCGGGATGATCTTGTGACCAAGCGGCGGCAAAAGATGCGGCTGGACCAACACCGGCAACTTCTCGATCTGAATGAATTGGTTCTGCCATCATTTGCCAGCGGCCATTGCGCAGCATCTCGATATTTTCATTATAAATAGCTGGAACTTCACTTAGATACCCACGTCCTGCCATATTTGATTGGCCAATCAATAAAATTGATTTCATTTTCTACACCTCAATTTCTTTTCTCTGCACACTATAGTCTAATTAGACTATAGTGTCAATCATCAGCCCACAAAAAAGCCCCTCTATAATAGAGGAGCAATAAAATTATTCTGTAATCTCTTGAAAATTATGATCCAACCGTTTAGTTTTATTCGCGAAATCATAGTATGCTGGTTTGCGATCATAAAACAATTGCAAGCCAAAATCTGCAACTTCGATTATTTCCGGGAATAACTCTGCATTAAAACAATAATGATCTCGCCCTAGATGATGCCAATACAGATACGTACCACAAGTCGAACAGAAACACCGCTCAACCTCTTCACTAGAACGATAGCGAGTCACTGAATCCTCCACCACATTTAATACAACATTTTCACTTTTCTCCGGATCGATACCCATTACCGGTCCAGCTGACATTTTACGACACATATCGCAGTGGCAACTGTAAATAAAATTTCCATACCGTTTGATCGTTATCTGATTTTTTCCACACAAACAAGTTCCCTTTACATTTTCCATCCTATCTCTCCTCACTCTTTTAATTAAATTATAGCAGATTTTAGAGAACTGTTGTTCGTTTCAGTTGATTAACTCTCAGATTTTTTACCAATTTAGCTCTATGACGCTCTGGTATCGACTAAGTACTGATCCATTTTTAAAATGGAATTCTCAAAAAAAAGAACTTCCAAATAGGAAATTCTCAAAAATAATCGATGACCATTTTTATCTCAGAACCGCTGCGACTTCCCCAACTTGCTTCTCGCCTAAATGAACGGAGACTTCCTTATCTTTCATTTCTGGGAAAACAACGATTACGATGTTGTCTTTATTTTTTTCTGCTAGAAAAGCTAGATCGACCTGAACTAATGGGTCGCCTGTTTTTACTTTTTGGCCTTCTTGGATCGACGAGCTAAAGCCTTCGCCGTTCAGCTCCACAGTGTCCAGTCCAATATGAATCAAAACGTCTAATCCATCTTCAGCCTTCAATGTCAGCGCATGCAAAGAAGGAAAAACTGATTTGATTGTCCCTTTAACCGGTGAACAGATTTTTCCGTCTGATGGTTTGACGGCAAAGCCCTCCCCCATCATTTTTTCGCCAAAGACCGGATCGCTTACTTCTTTTAGCTCAACTACTTCTCCATTTACAGGTGTGTTGATCTCGTTGCTTTTACTTTTGAATAATCCAAACATTTTTGTGCTCCTTTCTACATTGTTTAAAGTACCACTTACTTTTTTCCATTGCCCTTAGTGTATAATACAAAAGTAAGGATTTTATTAATTTTTTTAGGAGGCGCAGGAATGGATCTAGAATTGATTACTAAAGGAAAACAGCTATCTGATAATGATCTGGCAATCTTGACTTATTTAGCTGCTCATATAAATGAATTAGACGGCGTTTCATTGAGAAAAATCGCCGCAACGCTTTATACTTCACCAGCGACCATTGTACGTTTAGCACAAAAACTGGACTTCTCTGGATATCTAGAGCTGTTTTACTTTTTAAAAAATCAATACCAGCCACAAAACCAATTCGTTGAAGCCACAGTGGATATCTCTATTCCTACAGAAAGGATCGCTCCTTCGATCCAAAATATGAAGCAAATCTATCAGAAAAACCAAGGAAAGTTCATTACGATCTATGCCACTGGTTTTTCAAGTATCATTGCCGAATATCTTTACAAAAAGCTGCTGGTAAACGGCATTAAGACCCTTTTTGTGAATGCGGCAGATTCTTCAGGGATCATCAACAATAACGCCGATACTATTAGTATGCTGATCGTCATTTCTAAATCCGGCGAGACTCAAAAGGTCATTGAAAAAATGCAGTTTTCACAGGATCGCAACATTCCGACGATTTTATTTACAGGAAATAGTCAATCGCGGGCGACGGAAGCTGCGACGATTATTTTTGAAGTTGCCGATGAACGTCCGCTTGACAGTCAAAATATTAAATACAACAGCTTTTTCGGTAAATCACTACTACTGATGGAATATATCGTTCAAGAGTTTACCAAAACAAATTAATCAAAATAATTCTCTGCGATCTGATCATAGGCAGCATGATTGCTTAGATCTGGCAGAAAAATCTGCTGACTCTCTTCAATCATCAATTCCGGCTGTTCTAATAAATAGTACAAGCCAAAAATTGGTTCATTTTGCTGGGCATAGCAGCATTTCACGCCAAAAACATCTGCTGCTAATTGTCCCAGCTCTGTCGTTTGGAAAAAGCCGCCGCTGACTGAAAGCTCTTCGCCTTTCGCGACTAATTCAACTAGTCGGCGGATATTCAGCAATACTCCCTCCACCACGCTTCGCAGCATATCGTTTCTCGTATGCTGCAAAGTCAAATCATAAAAGCCGCCTTTGATTTCATTGCTCCAATAAGGCGCCCGCTCTCCATTCAAATAAGGCCAAAAGCGCAGCCCATTTGCCCCAATCTCCGTTTCAGTCAACAACTTCGGCAACCTCTCATAAAATCTCGCTGGATTTTCCGTTAAATGATTCGCCGCCCAAGCTAATACAACCCCGCCATTATTTGAAGGCGCTCCGCTAACCAATAAACCTGCTTTTAAATAGTAGCAAAAGTTTTGCTTCTTCTGATCCAATTGAATGTCTTTTGTGATTTGACGAACCGCGGCGCTTGTACCGATCGTCAGGCTGGCAGTTCTTCCGGTAGAATAATAGCTGGCATATGCAGCTAGCGTCCCATCACTTGCGCCGATAACGACTTTTACATCTGGTGTAAATCCAAACAAATCACGTTTGTCAGGCACCATTTCGAAGCTTTGATCCGTATCAACCAATGGAGCCAACTGCTCTGGTTTAACTCCAAGAAATTCAAGGATCTCTTCACTCCACTGTTTTTCCCGCAAATCAAAAAGCCCCGTCGCAGAAGCAGTCGCATAATCAATCACCGCTTCTCCGGTAAAATACTTCATAAGCAATTCCTTGATGCCATACCAATGGATTCCTGCTGGATAGATTTCATTTTCTTGAAAATACAGCAGCTTCGCAAATGTTGACATCGCGTGAATCGGCGTACCAGATAGCTTATAAAAGTGTGCCGCTAAATCCATTTGCTTAAATCGGTCAATACTCGTCGCCGCTTGAAGGTCAGACCATAAAAAGATTTGCTTTCTGCCATCATCAGGCATCAAGCTATGCATCGCTGTACTGAAGCTAATCGTCCTTACCTGCTGACGAAGCTCTATGGGGATCGCTAGCAACCCTGCTTGTAAAATCGTTAGAAGTTCATTTCCATCTTGATACTTTATCCGATCGTCGCCATAGGTTTGGAGAAGTAATTCACTCGAATAAAGCAGTTCGTTTTCTTTGATCAGACCTAGTTTGATCGCTGTCGTTCCAATATCTATTCCTAAAAATACTGACAAAATCATTCATCCTTTACAATGGCGTGTCCGCCAAACTGATTGCGCAATAATGCGACAAGCTTCTCACTTATCTTATCACAATCCTCCGAAGCAAAGCGCGTCATAAGCGACTGCGTGATCACCGGCAGATTCACTTTTAATCTCAAGGCTTCCTCAACTGTCCATTTCCCTTCACCTGAAGAAGGAATGACTCCTGCTATTTCAGTCATCTCTTTAGGCTGATGATAGATTTTTTCAGTTAACTCCATCAACCATGATCGAATCACTGAGCCATGATTGAAGACTTGAGCAACTTCAGCCAGTTGAAAATCATAAGGACTATGATGCAGTAAGTTGAAGCCTTCACCAATCGACTGCATCATCCCATATTCAATCCCATTATGAACCATCTTGAGGTAATGACCGCTGCCAGCCGGACCAGCATGAATAAATCCTTTATCCACACACAAATCGGTAAACAGCGGCTTGAGTTCAGCAAAAATTTGCTGGTCGCCTCCAATCATCACACATGCACCATTTCTTGCTCCTTCTACTCCGCCAGAGGTTCCGACATCAAGAAAGTGAACGCCTCGCTGCTGACAATACTCAAAATTTTTTAAACTATCCTGATAGTGAGAGTTTCCAGCTTCGATCACAATATCACCCTCGTTCAAAAAATCAGCAACAGTCATTACCATATTATTTGTCAAAATTCCTGCCGGCAGCATCAGCCAAACGATCTGCTGCTTTGTTTGCTCCGCTAATAAGCTTTCAATATCAAAATAGAAGCTTCCACCCATTTTTTGTAGTGCTTTAGCGATACTGGGATCAATGTCAAAGCCCTTTACTTGATGCTGGTGCCTTAATAAATTTTCGGCAATCCCCATACCCATTTTACCTAAACCGATCATTGCGATCTCCATCATTATTCCTCCTGCTTTTTAGAAAAAGGGAACCTAACGACAACGAATTCGCTGCCGTTACGTCCCTAAAAAAATTAATGTAATTCTGGCCAAGTATCACCGTTTTCGGCAATTAAATCATCTAATAGTTCTTTGGCAACTTGTGCACTTGGAACCGTTTTGGACAAGGTCAGGGCTTGCCACATCTTTTGATAGCTGTTTTCCACGTAGGCTTCGACCACTAATTTTTCAACCGTGACCTGCTGGAACATCAATGCCTGTTGGAAAGCTGGGATTTGACCTTGTGCTAAAGCTTCCGGTCCATCTGTTCCGACGATACATGGGACTTCCACCATAGCATCATCCGGGAAATTGGCGATCGCACCATTATTTTCTACGATCATCACCATACGTTCATGGGTATTGAAGGCGATCGCACGCGCTAGATCGACGATAAAGGTCGCGTGAGCATCAATGTCAAAGGCAATCCCTTCTGCTGAACCATTTTCGCTGATTTGGCGCGCATGATCAAAAACATTCTTCTCCCGACCCTGCATGACTTCATTCGCCCGTGTAAATTCTGGATGATCCTTCATGTGTTCAAAGACATAATCTGGATACAAGTAGTATTTTAAATAAGTATTTGGCAAGTACTCTGGCGTTACCGCTAAAATATCTTTTGCTTTCTTATGTGTTTCCTGCCAGCTGGGATCTGTATGCTGGGTGTCTACTTCGATTTGAGTCAAATAGCCATGTTCAGAAACATAGTCGCGAATCTGATCAATGTATTCATGACCTTCCTTGTCCTTGACGCTGGTCCACCAACCGAAATGATTTAGACCAAAGTAGCGTACTTCTAATTCTTCTGGTGTTTTTCCTACGATCTGTGACATCCGGCGTAACGTTCCTACAGGCATATCGCAAATATTCAATACTTTGGAATCTGGCCGCAGCACACGACACGCCTCTGCAACGATGGCTGCCGGGTTAGAATAATTCAACATCCAACAGTCTGGTGAATATTTTTCCATGTAATCAATGATCTCCAACATTCCTGTGATACTGCGCATACCGTATGCGATTCCGCCTGGTCCGCAGGTTTCTTGTCCAAAGACTCCGTGTCGCAATGGAACTTTTTCATCCTTTTCACGCATCGCATATTTGCCAACACGAATATGCGCCATACAAAAATCAACATCTGTAAATGCCGTTTCCGGATCAGTCGTATATAAGAATTCAATCTCTGGTGCTTGTTCCTTCAATAAAATTTCCAGGGCTTCGCCTAAAATGCCTTGCCGATCTCCATCATTGTCATATAATTTCAATGTCCTTAATGGAAAGCGATCCAGATTATCTAACATCATCATGACGATCCCTGGAGTAAACGTACTCCCGCCGCCAGCAATTACTACTGAGAATTTCTTCATAACTATTCGTCTCCTCCACTATCTCTACCTAAATATTTTTCAAGCTTTTCTCGTACTTGCGGTACAGTCAAACCGTAAACCACATGCACATTTTCACCATTGCTGATGACACCTTTTGCTTGGGTCTGATTTTTCAGCAAGCCTTCATTCACTAAAGCCGGATTTTCCAACTTTAAGCGCAAACGCGTATAACAATTATCGATTGTTTTGATATTTTCGGCGCCGCCTAATCCCTCAACAATTATTCCTGATAATTCATCATCCGAAGTTGGAGCTGCCAATGCGCCATCAGCAGGTCCTGCCGTCTTTTTCTCGTTATATTCTTTTTTCGAATAAAGCTTCGTCTCTTGGTCACTATCTTCTCGTCCCACTGTTTTAAAATTGAATTTGACGATTAAGAAGCGGAAGATAAAATAATAGATAAAGAAGAAAGCAACACCGACTAAAAGATAAATCGGCCATCGTGTCTTTTCAGTTCCTAATGGAATGTTGTACAGCAGAAAGTCGATAAACCCATTCGGACCGATCGCCCGCGAACCAAAAATATTCAAGGCAACCATACTCAACCCGCTTAACGCTGAATGAATCACGAATAATGCCGGTGCTACAAACATAAATGAAAATTCAATCGGTTCAGTCACTCCAGCGATAAATGAGGTCACTACTGCTGGAATCAAAATAGCTTTTACTTTAAATTTATTTTCTGGTTTTGCCGTTTGGTACATCGCCAAGCAAGCCCCAATCAAACCAAACATCTTTGAAATTCCTCGTGCATCCCAGATGACACTTTGTGATAAAACTTTGACCGCTGGATCAGCAATTTCCGCAAAATAGATATTTCGCGCCCCTTCAAATACCTGCCCGCCGACTTCTGCCACACCGCCAAGTGAAGTATATAAAAACGGTGTATATATCAAATGATGCAATCCAGTTGGGATCAATAATCGTTCCAATGAACCATAAAGGAAGATACCAAAGTTTCCTGTCCTTTGGATCACACCGCCCAACCCGTCAATTCCTTGCTGAATGACTGGCCAGATAAATGAAAGTGCAATAGCCGCCAGCACTAATACTGGAATCAACACGATAAAGACAAATCGTGCACCGCCGTATACTTGAAAAGCATTGTTGAATGTCGTATCAATAAAACGATTATGGATCACTGCAACGACGATCCCAAGAATAATTCCTAGAAAGACTCCCATGTCCAAGACTTGAACTCCTAGAACTAATGCCTGTCCTGAACCCTGCAGCTGATCCGGAGCAACCAGCATATCTCGCAGCTCCATAAATTTGTTCATCGCGTATAAGAACACTAAATAACCAAGTAAAGCAGTAAAGGCCGCCTCCGCTTTTTTCTTATTTGCCAATCCTAGAGCAATACCCACACAGAAAATGACTCCTAAATTTGTTAAAACTGGTAATAAAGCCGCGGATAAAATACTGCCAAAACCCATCGTGATCGGATTATCTAAAAAGCCGAACATCTCGATCAATCGCGGATTAGTAAAAACGTTTCCAATTGCAATCAAGATACCTGCTATCGGCAAGATCAGCACAGGCACGAACATTGCTTTAGAAAATTTTTGCATGCTATCCATGATTTTTGCTTTCATCATTCTATCTCCTTCTTTTTGTGATGTGTTCAGTATACGGGGCACACTTGCAAAAATAAATGGATACCGCTTACAACTCAACTGGTTTCATGATTTGAAATATGTTTCATAGATAAGATAAGAAAGGCTTCGCGAACTCGCTCAGCTTTTGAGCACCAAGTAGGTACTGTTCCACATCAGCTCCAAAGACCAATCGCTGTGTCTCACAGCAATAAGACCAAAATATTTCTAAATTGCTTCTCAAATTTCGAAATATTTTTGCTTATTGCCGATATGCTAGTTCTGCTTAATGCTAATTTAGCAGCAACTGGCTGGGTCACACCGTTGTGTAGAAAGGCTAGTTCGTGAAGCCAGACATGGATATACCCGCTACAAAGCGATTTATTCATGTGAAAATTTTATACTTTCTTTATAAAAAATGAGCTTCCTAAAATAGGAAGCTCATTAAACTATATCTATTTTGAAACCCGTATCAGACCACCACATCGATGGATTCGTCTATAGTTTCTTCTTTTGTTTTCTTTGTATCTTTCGTTCGCTTGCCGCGATTTACGATCGCCACCTGCATGACGATACAAAGGAGCATCAATAACCCGACAAAAATCTTCGTCCACCACGAGCTGAGGGTCCCTTGAAAATCTACCATCGTACGAATCACACCCGTAATTAAGACACCTATCACCGGTCCAATCAAGGAGCCGACACCACCAGTCAATAACACCCCGCCGATTACACAAGCAGCGATAGCGTCCATTTCTAACCCCTGAGCATGCAAGCCATAGCCCGATAATGTGTAAAAGCTGAACATCACACCAGCCAATGACGATCCAAAACCACTTAAAGAGTAAATCATAATTCTCGTGCGATCCACCGGCAGGCCCATCAAGATTGCCGACTGCATGTTGCCGCCGATGGCAAAAACGGTTCGGCCAAATTGAGTATATTTTGACACATAGATACAAGCAAGTACGAAGACGATCGCAATCAACACATTCAGCGAAATAAAGTAACCCGGCAGCAAATAGATTTTAAATTGCGACAGCTTATAAAACGTATCATCCGTAATCGGGATCGACTCGATCGAGATCAGATAGCAGACGCCGCGGGCAAAAAACATTCCGGCAAGCGTAACGATCCAAGGATGCATCTTGAAATATTGGATAAGAAAGCCTTGAACTGTTCCAAATGCAATACCAATTAATAAGCAAAGGACGATTACAATAAAAGCATTCAACCCTTTTTGCAGCAAAGCAGCCGCAATCATCGACGTCATTGCGATCACTGCACCAACGGACAAATCAATACCGCCTGTTAATATTGGAAAACAAATCCCACAAGCCAGCACGATTAGATGGGCATTATTGATAAATAGATTCAAAACAACCCGCAATGATAAAAAGCTAGGATACATCACTGAGCCCGCCAAAAACATCAAGAGGAAAATTCCAATGGAGGCCAACAACGGAATATTAAAATTACCAAGCTTAATTTTCAATCGAAACACCTGCCTTTCTTTTCTGCTTCATTGCTGTCGACCATTCTTTCATTTTTTCAGAAGAAAGCAGCACCACAAATATTACCACGATCGCTTTGACTACCATGATCGTCTCTGACGGAATCCCAAAAGTAAAAATAGTTGTCGTCAAGGTTTGGATAAACAGAGCACCGACTACTGTTCCGCCAAGATAGAATTTCCCGCCATCCATCGACGTGCCTCCCAATACAACTGCTAGAATCGCATCAAGCTCCAACATCAGTCCGTTATTATTTCCATCTGCACTAGAAACATTTGCGCTATCCATCATTCCGCTCAATGCTGCCAGCACACCACAAATTATGTAGCATATCCATAAAACTTGCCGCGTATTGATCCCTGCATAGCGAGCGGATTGCTCATTAATCCCGACCGATTCGATCGACAGCCCTAACGAAGTCTTTCTTGTCAGCAGATAAACACCCAGAACGATCAATCCCATCAAGATTGCTGGAAAAGGGATTCCTAAAAAATAGCCTCGGCCAATAAATGAATAGGAAGTCTTTCCTAAAGTCAAAATTTCACCGCCGGAAATAATTTGAGCAAACCCGCGACCGACTGTCATCAAGATCAACGTTGCAATCATCGGCTGGATATTCAGTTTAGCTACCAAAAAGCCATTCCATATCCCGCAAAGACAGCCCACAATTAGACCTGCTGCAATTGCCGCAACAACCGGAGTCCCAATTGTCAGTAAATAAGCAGCGACCATCGCTCCCAAGGCGTTGACTGAGCCGACCGAGATGTCGATGCCTCGAGTTGCGATTACTAAACACATCCCGATTGAAACGATGACCAATGAAGCTCCACGATTTAAGACATCGATCATACTTCCATATAAGTGTCCGTTATTAATCGATAATTTGAAAAAGTTCGGTGAAAATATTAAGTTGAACAGTAAGATCAGTAATAGACCGACTACTGCCCACAGTTCCTTGCGTTTTAACAACCGTTTGAGTTTTTCCATTACGATACCTCCCCGGCAATAGCGCTCATGATATTGTTCTCAGAAATTTGCTCCTCAACCAATTCAGCCACTGAAAGCCGATCTCTTAGCACGATGATCCGATCGCAGCAGCGAACCATTTCCTCATACTCAGAAGAAATGAACAAGATCGACATCCCTTTTCTGGAAATTGAAAGAATCAGACTTTCAATTTCCCTTTTTGAACCAATATCGATTCCCCTCGTCGGTTCATCCAAAATTAGAAGCTTAGGATCGGTTACCAGCCAACGAGCCAATAACACTTTTTGCTGATTTCCCCCCGATAACTCACCAACTTTTTTATCGGCATCTGGAGTTTTGATGTTCAATAGCTTTATATATCTTTCAGCAATCTCTTGCTGCTCTTTATAACCGATTCGTTTCCAGCCCCGTTTTGCCTGCAAAGACACGATGATATTTTCACGAATACTCAAATCAGCCAAAATCCCTGAGACCTTTCGATCTTCAGAACAAAAGCCGATATTTTCTTTGATAGCCTTTTGCGGGAACATTTTTTTAATATGATCATTATCGATGTAAAGAACACCTTCATCAAACTCTTGTGCCCCAAACAACAGCTCGGCTACCTCGCTTCGACCAGAACCCAAAAGCCCTGCTAAACCTAAAACCTCGCCTTCACGAATCTTCATGGAAAAATCATTGATCACGCCTTTTTTTGTGACATTCCGCATTTGAATAAAACTCGTTTGCGGATAATCGGTGGTTTTCCTGAATGCCCGAGAATCCTCATCCTTGAATTCTTGACCAATCATTTTAGTCACCAAGTCGATCTGGCTTAGTTCATTTGCAGGATATTCTCCAATCCAGCGGCCATTTCGCAGTACAGTAATTCGATCAGAAATGGCATAGACTTGATCCAAGAAATGAGTTACGAACAAAATGGCCATTCCATTATTTTTCAACTCGCGAATAATCTCAAATAATTGC
Source organism: Enterococcus hulanensis (assembly GCF_005405485.1). GTDB lineage: Bacteria > Bacillota > Bacilli > Lactobacillales > Enterococcaceae > Enterococcus_A > Enterococcus_A hulanensis. Next base: position 172,776 of record NZ_BJED01000008.1, read on the forward strand.
TCTACCTCATTGCCGTCCAAACTAGATGTCGGCTCATCTAATATCAAAACCCCGGCCGACATATCTACCGCCCGTGCGATTGCAATCATCTGCTGAACGGAAACAGAGTAGCTGTCGAGTGTTTGCGTTACATCTACATCAATCTTCAATGTTTCTAACAGCTTCTTAGCATCCTCATTCATTTTCTTCCAATCAATCTTGCCCAGCTTCTTTGGTTGTCGACCAATATAGATATTTTCTGCTACCGTTAGATTTGGACACAAATTGATTTCTTGATAAACCGTACTGATGCCGGTCTCTTGTGCTTCTTGCGGTGTCTGCGGTTCAATTTCTTGATTATTCAGTACAATCGTTCCGCTGGTTTTAGGATAGACACCGGTCATTACCTTGATCATGGTAGATTTTCCGGCACCATTTTCGCCCATTAACGCGTGGACCTCACCTTTACGAAGCTTGAGCTTTACATCATCTAATGCCTTTACCCCGGGAAATTCTTTCGAAATATGCTCGAGGGAAAGGATCACTTCATTTTCCATGTAGGGATTCCTCCTTTTATCGCGATCCATAAAGTTTAAAAAAGGAATAGAGCGACCTCTATTCCTTTTTAAGTATTAGTAAGGTCTTGGTAGGTTTTCTTCTGCGTTCTTACTATCAAAGATACCGTTTTCGACAAATACTTCCTTCTTAACTTTTTCGCCTTTGGCTAATTTTTTAGCTGTTTCGATGATGTCTTCTCCGTATAACGGGCTGCACTCAACTACACAATTGATCTTTCCATCGACAACTTGTTCCAATGCATCGTTAGTTCCATCGAAGGAAATGACTGTAATATCTTTTCCAGGTACTTTTCCTACCTCTTCGATTGCTTGAATTGCCCCCATTGCCATATCATCATTTTCCGAGAAGAGTACATCAATGTTATCGCCATTCGATTTCATGAAGGCTTCCATTACTTCTTTGCCTTCCGCACGAGTGAAGTTACCAGACTGCTGTTCAATGATTTTCCAGTTTTTGTGTTTCTTGACTCCTTCCGTAATTCCAGCCGTACGTCCAACTTGCGCAGAAGATCCGGTGGTCCCTTGCAGATGGGCGATATTCAATGCATCGCTTTCTTTGCCCGTTTCCTTCAACTGGTCTTCTAGCCATTTAATTCCTCTTTCACCTTCATCTTTAGAGTCGGTTCCGATCCAAGCGCTGTACAAGTCGTCGATCTTCTTGCCTTTCATCTTCCGGTCAACGATCAATACAGGAATATTCGCATCCTTCGCTTCTGTCAAAACAGTTTCCCAGCCAGTTTCCACAACCGGAGCCACTGCGATTACGTCTACACCTTGTTGAATGAAGTTACGAATAGCCGAAATTTGGTTTTCTTGTTTTTGCTGTGCATCAGAGAATTTTAAATTGACGTTCGGATCATTTTTCGCCGCATCTTGAACTGATTTCGTATTGGCTGTCCGCCACTGACTTTCAGCACCTAATTGAGAAAAACCGATAGTAATTTTTTCGTCTTTCCCTTTTTTAGCACTAGAGCCATCTGTAGAACCGCCACCGCCACCACAACCAGCTAACAATGTAGCAACTAATGTAAGTGACAAGAACGCGCTGACCAAATTTTTCTTTTTCATCATTTTCCCTCGCTTCTTCTTTTGATGAGTTAATCATAAAGCGAAATTGAAAACGCTACCATGGATCATTTATGCTAAATTCCTTTAAATATTTCAGGCTTTTCCCTAAACTAAAAAATAAACGTCAGAGAACCTTGATTATTTTTAGATAGTTCCTTAAAAAAATTTCGATTTGCTATCTTTGGTATATTTTTTTTCATACAATATAGGTAAGAATAGTTGAGGATTTGAGGGGAAGAAAAATGAAAAGGGTTTCACTTTTAATAGTACTGCTTTTACTGCTTACTAGCTGCTCTGCTGGAAAATCCAAGTCAGGTACAGATAAGAAACAATACGTGATCGGTTTTTCTCAGATCGGTGCGGAAAGTTCTTGGCGGGAACGTAATACCGAATCGGTCTTAGACGCAGGAAAAAAAGCCGATTATAAGATCCTTTATAAAAATGCTAACCAAAGCCAAGCAGAGCAAATCAAGGACGTACGTTCCTTCATCGCTTCACGCGTTGACCTGATTATTTTGACCCCCATTGTGGAGACTGGATGGAAGCACGTCTTAGAAGAAGCTGCTGCGGCCGACATTCCGGTTGTTATTAATGATCGGCTGATTTCAGAGGAGGATTCTCACCTTTATCAAACTTTTGTTGGTCCAAATGTGCCTATTCAAGGAATTCAAACAGCCGACTTTCTAAAAAAGAAATTTAAAAATGTTCCTGCACCGATCAATATCGTCGAAATCCAAGGAAGCAAAGATGCTTCACCAGCTATCAGCCGGCATGCTGGTTTACTGGAAGGTATAAAGGATGATACTCGTTTTCAAATGATTGCTTCCGTTCATGGCGACTTTATGCTCTCCAAAGGCCGCGAGGCAATTAAGAATGTGGCCAAATCTCATGATCTTCGACAAGTGGATGTGATTTACTGTCACAATGATGATATGACCGACGGCGTAGTCTCCTATTTAGAAGAAACGGATATCAAACCGGGAAAAGACATTATTATTTGCAGCGTTGACGGTCAGCAAAGTGCGATTAATCTGCTAAAGGCTGGGAAAATCAACTGCGTAATCGAATGTGATCCAAATATGGGTGAAATGCTTTTTGAGGTCGTAACTGCTGTATTGGAAGGAAAAGACGTTCCCAAAGAGAACTTTACTACCGGAAGGATTTTTTCTGAGTTTTCTGAGTTGAATAAAATTGAGGAACGAGGGTATTGAGTATGAAGCGGATAAGTATCGGAAACACCTTAAACTTTCATTATAAGCTGGTGATTCTCTTAGTCATTTTACCGATGGTATTCATCAGTGTTTTCTTCATGGTCAATATTTTTCAATATCGGAAATCAATTGAGAACGTCAACTATGTCAACAAGTTGAATTCTGAAATGGCTACAAAAATCGACAACTCGGTTTTTTATTTGATTACCGGAAAACCCACAAAAATGCAGGACCCCGCTGAATTGATTCTTTATTATCACAAAAAACTGGACACATTGAAGACCAGCTCTTCTTCCGTCGATCAGCAGCAGACCTTAGATGTGGCAAAACGCATATTAGACACTGATCGCCATTATGTGAATACGATCAAAGATAATATAGCCACAGAAAAACCAATCAGTGAGAGTGAAGCGATCCTAGTCGAAATTCGCAACGTCAATGTTCTATTAAAAGACACCTTACAGGAATTTGTGACGGGCGAGATCAATCTCTCAAATAAAAAGAGCAATCAGATTTTCCAAACGATTATTATTTTGCTGTTTTTAGAACTCTGTTTAGTCGTCATTCTCATTCTTATTATCAGCCGAAATAAAAAAGATTTAACTGCCCGAATACAGACACCAATGGACAAAATTCTAACTTCCCTCTCTGAAGTTTCTAAAGGAAACTGGGATACTCAGGTGGAAAGCTCTGAAATCATTGAGTTTGACCTTTTATCGACTGAGGTCAATCAAATGACCACTCAGATCAAAGCGCTAATAGAACAAAACGAACGTAAACAACAAGCAATTGCCAAAGCCGAATTGAAAGCCTTGCAGGCCCAAATAACGCCCCATTTCATTTACAACAGCTTAGATGCGATCATCACCTTATCAGAATTAGATGAACCAGAACGGGTGGTCGAAACAACACTAGCCTTATCGAATTTTTTTAAGCTGACACTAAACAATGGCAAAGATTGGGTGACCGTCCAACAAGAAATCGAACATGTCAAAAGCTATCTGCAGATTTTAAAAACTCGCTATGGCTCGATTTTAGAGTATCAGCTTATGATTGATCCTTCGATCGAGAACATTAAAATGCTAAAAATGATTTTACAGCCGCTCGTTGAAAATGCCATGTATCACGGGATTAAACACAGCCGCCGACGCGGACTCATCGAAATTCGCGGGACACAGCAAAATCAAATGCTGATCTTTGAAGTCGCAGATAACGGCAGCGGGATGTCCCCTCGGCAAGTGGCTGAGCTGCAAAAAAATATTCAAGAGCTCGATCCTACTGGTGTATCTGGCGGTTATGGACTTTATAATGTTTATCGCAGATTGCGGCTTTACTTTGGTGCGGCAGCTGAGCTGCGAATAGCTAGTCAAGAAAATCAAGGAACAACAGTTACAATCATGCTGCCGATTCGAGATGATGCGTTTTTAGAAACGGAGGAAGAAGATGCTTAAAGTGTTTATCGCTGAAGACGAGGAGATCATTCGTTTATCGTTACGCAAACAACTTGCGAAATTGGAAAAGGAAGGCACTGTTCAATTTATTGGTGAAGCCAGCGATGGCGACATGGCTCTTTCCATGATGCAAGAGTTGAAACCCGATCTGCTTTTGACAGATATTCGCATGCCCTTTATGAACGGATTGGACCTTGCTCGTTATGCTAAAGAAATGCTGCCGTGGCTTCATGTGATCATCATTAGCGGTTACGATGATTTTGCCTACTCTCAAGAAGCTATCGCCATTGGTGTTGATTCCTACATCACTAAGCCTGTAACTACCATTGAGCTGATCGATGCTATCAAATCTTCACAAAAGCGAATTCAGCAAGAACGCGAGCGGCAGAATCAGCCAGATCAAAAAAATAAGCTCATGCATTTTGAATACTACAAAGAACATTTTTTCCATCATTTAGAGAAAAACGGCTACGACCCTAGTGAATTGATCGAACGTCAGGAGAAGCTCAACTTTAATCTATTGGGACAGTATCTAACGGTCATCTACATCAAATTGCCGCAACAGCATTTAAATGAACAAAGCTATCAGCATCTTGTCCTTCGTTTAAATGAAGTCTTTGACTCAGATAAAAATGTCCTGCCAGTGGTCTATGATACCCTTACTATCAAGTGTCTAGTTAGTGGTGCAAGCGAAGGCAAATCAATGGATAAAGCCTATTACGCGGCAGATATTCTGAAATACGAACTGTTAAGTATGGAGGAAACTGCTTTTGTTATCGCAATTGGCAATACCTCTAATCGTTTGACCGAGCTTCGCAACAATCTATTATTGACCCAACAATTTGCACTTGAAAGTCTCGAACCCTTCAACGGGAAAATTATTCAGCGAGCAGACACACTAAATGTCGCAGATGCTGGTTTTGTCCTACCCGATAAAACGGTCCTAAATCTCAATCAGCAAGAATTTCAAGTAACCGAATTAATCAATACGATCTTACAGGGCTTAGAAACTGAGAATGGCTTCTCCTCCTCTTCGGCCTATCAAACGACACAATACTTGCTAAAATTCTTAGAAAAATTGAACACCAATCAAGGTCGAAAAGTTTTGGTAGAATACCAAGAAGCTGATTTAGTTTTAATCAGCAAAACACCTTCAGTTTTTCGACTGCTCCTTGAAGTATTGCTGACGGCGATCAAAAATGGGCTAAAAGAAAAAAGCTATCAGAAAAAAGAGCAGGAGCATCCTGTCGTAACAGCTGTCTACAAAGAGATCTTGGAAAACTACTCGGACCCCAATTTATCCTTACAAGTAGTTGCCGATAACGCAGGAGTTAGCCAAACATATCTAAGTACCCTTTTTTCTCAGTCAAAAGGAAAAAACTTCATTGACGCATTGACTGAGATTCGCCTAGATCATGCAAAAGAGCTGCTGAGAGAAACAGATCTGCTAATCACTGCGATTGCCTTTGAGATTGGCTATAATGACCCTAACTATTTCAGCTATCTCTTCAAAAAGAAAATCGGCGTTTCTCCAAAAGCTTTTCGCAATTCGCAAAATAAATAAACCTAAGAAGAAAATCAAGTTCTTCTTAGGTTTATTTTTCTGCAGTTTTCCAACATCCGTCAAATTCTTAAACACTTATATTTCCATATAAAGAGTGCCTGAACCTCGACTAACTTAAAAATCATCGCATCCATTAGAAAATGAAACGTTTCATGTAGCATCCAGCTCCTGAAAAAACTGAATCATACTTTCTCTGATTTTTTGAATTATCCTATTATCACGTTGGTTTTTGAGTGTTCGAATGTATAGGATCCTCTTTAAAGGGTGTTCTAGTGAGACAAGCTGGACTTCATTATCTTGTAATTTCCATGTTTTTCTAGGAACCAAGGCTATCCCCATTCCTCGATTAATCATATCCCTGTACAATGATGGATTATCAACTTCATAACTAATTCGAGCTTTTTTGACATGCTTAATAAAGTAGTCATCCATCGATTGTCTCAACTCATATTCTTTCGTTAAGCTGATCATCGGGATATTTTCGAGAGCAGTCAGGGAAAGTGGTGAATCAAATAATTCCTTATCATAAAGATACTTTGGAACCGCTAGTAAACACTCCTCTTCTAACACCACCTGACTGTCATACAGAGGAAGGGCCGTGGGTATAGATGATAGAACTATTTCTGCTTTTTCATCTTGCTTATTTTGAGTAAAATTTAAGGCTGAGGGAACTTGACAGGTTTCGATCCGCTCTAACAGCTCCGTAAAATAAGAGGAGGCCACCTGCAATGAAATATTGATAGGCGCAATGTCATTCGTTTCACTGACTTCTCTTTTAGCCTCTTCCCAAGAATCAATAATCTGGCAACAACGCCCTTGAAAAATTCTTCCTTTATCATTTAACGCAATCTTATTCCCAAATCGTTTAAAAAGCGGCACACCTATTTCAGTTTCTAATAAACGTATCGTTTTCGTCAATGTCGGTTGACTGATTTTTAATTCTTTTGCTGCCTTTGTTAAATTTTCGAATTTTGCTGCTGAACGAAAATAGTATAGTTTCGTTAAAAACATACATCATTCCTCCTTAACCTTCTTCCTTCATAGTAGTCTATCCAATTAAAACTATCCACAACACATCCATAAATACACTCAATAAAATAACTATTCGATTTTAGAATAGTGCTATTCATAATAGTATTATATACACATCCTCATTCTTTTGATAACATATTCTCATAAATAAAAGTTATTTGGAAGGAGTGAAATAAATGGAAAAAAAGGTCACATGGAAATCCTGGTTATCGTTGTTCTTTTTAATTGTCATGCTGTCTGGACTTTTTAAAGATGTGCAAGGTCCTTTGAAAGCGCTTGATTTCCTGAATCTCACCGGAAACTTTGGTACGATTTTTGAAGAAGTCAATTTTCAAGGTCAAGGAGGGGTTGGTGCTAGAGAAGGGGTACTGGTCGCTCTGACAATTCTCCCGTCAGTCGTTTTTGCCGTTGGTCTGATTGAAACACTTCAAAGCTTTGGGGCTTTTAATGCCGCCGAAAAGCTCTTCACACCTATTTTACGTCCGATTCTAGGAATTCCCGGATCGGCCGGAATCGCATTTATTTCTTCTTTCACTAGTTCTGATGTCGGCTCTGTTATGACAAAGGAATTATTTGACAATGGGCAGCTAAGCGATGATGAGCGAAGTGTTTTTACTTCCTATCAGTACACTGCCTCCGCAGTCATTTTAAACACCATTAACACGCAGGCTGTTCTGCTGCCTATTGTTGTCTGGCCTATTGGTCTCATCATCGTCTTTTTGATTGTGATGAAAATACTTGGGGCAAATCTTGTTCGAATTATATTGAAAATCTCTAATCAAAAGGAGTTGAGAAAATGGAAAAAGAGCAAAGCGTAACACAACCAGCACCTAAAAAGGGAATCATCGAAATTTTTTTAGCTGGCTGTAAAAAAGGACTCTACATTGGGCTGGAACAGATTTTGCCGGCAATGGTATTGGGTTATGTCGTCGTTCAATTTCTTCAATTGACAGGTATTACCGACGTTCTAAGTGTCGTTTTCGGTCCAGTGATGGGAATCTTCGGTTTACCCGGAGCATCGATTGTCGTCTTAATTTCGGCCTTTTTCGCTAAAGCTGCGGGCGCTTCAACAGCAGCGAATCTCTATGCGACAGGCGTAATCACTGCTGCACAAGCCACAATTCTTTTAATGCCATGTATGCTCATGGGAACATTAGTTGGGCATTTTGCACGAATTGTTTTAGTAGCAAATGTTAATCCTGCTCATCGAGCTTTACTTTTATGTATTCCTATCATTACTTCCGTTGTCGCTATGCTGCTGATGCGCATCCTTCTATCAGTAACTGGTCTTATGTAAAGCACCACGCTATTAAGAGAGGAGCAACAATTTATGATCAATAAAAATCAGGAGATACTTGCATTTATCGAGGAACAAAAACCGAATATTTTAAAGGATTGGCAAGAACTTGTTGAATTAGAAGGTTCTACCCTAGAAAAGCCTAAAGTCGAAAAAACAATCAGTAAATTCCAATCATGGTTAGAAGCAGAAGGCTTTACCTGTAAAGTCATTGATGTAGGCGAACAAACAGCCGGCACTCTTATCGGCATGCTCGGTGAAGAACGAGCAGGAAAGCCGATTCTATTCTCAGGTCATTTAGATACTGTTTATCCAGAAGGCACCTTTGAAAAGGAATTTCAAATCGTCGATGGAAAAGCTTTTGGTCCAGGAGTATTAGATATGAAGGGCGGCTTAATTATTGCCTTGTATGTAGTCAAAGCTTTACGAATGTTGGGCTATGAAGAGACTCCTATCAAATTTATCGTTTCGGGCGATGAGGAAAACGGACATCAGCTATCCAAAGGTGACGATCTGTTCGTTGAAGAAGCAAAAAATTGTTTGTTCGGTTTGAACATGGAAACCGGTCGGATCGACAATAAATTATGTATTGGCAGAAAAGGTGTCATCAATGCGTTGATCACCGTCACAGGAGTAGGCAGTCACGCCGGCAATGATTTCGAATCCGGTCGTAATGCTATTACTGAGATGGCGCATAAAGTCCTCCTGCTCCATGACTTAACTGATTTGGAAGCTGGAACGACAGTCAACCCTGGGGTTATCGCAGGCGGAACTGTGATCAATGCTACTCCTGCCAGCTGTACATTAAAAGTCGATGTCCGCTATAAAAGCTTAGATGCTGCAGAAAAAGTCGTAAATGAAATTAAGAATATCTGTAAAAAAACTTATATTGAAGGAACCTCAACCGAAGTCAAAATCATTGAAGCCTTAAAGAGCTTTGAAACCAATGACAAAGTTGAGAAATTGCTTGGCTTTATTCAAACTATCGCTGCTGAAACAAATCATGATGTCCCCGGCAGTGTCTACCTCGGCGGCGGCTCTGATGCTGCTTATGTCGGCATCGCTGGGACCCCTGCTATTTGTTCGATCGGCGTGTTAGGTCAATGGAACCATACACAAGAGGAATATGCAGTTGTTCAATCGATGTTTGATCGAATCAGCTTAGTAACCACGGTTGTGTTAAATCAAAAAAACTTTTAATTTCTACTCCCACTGCTAAATTTAATGGCATGTGGGAGTTTTTCTTTAAATTAAGAAAGGCTTCGCGAACTCGCTCAGCTTTTGAGCAATAAGACCAAAATATTTCTAAATTGCTTCTCAAATTTCGAAATATTTTTGCTTACTGCCGATAAAGCTAGTTCGTGAAGCCAGACATGGATATACCCGCTACAAAGCGATTTATTCCTGTTGAAATTCTATACTTTCTTTATAGTCAAAAAAACGAGCTCCTTATAAAAAGCAGCCCGCTAAATTTTTTATATAAAATCTTGATTGTTTGCCTTAAACAATTTCATTACTCTGATAGGATAAGCAATGCTCATCGATCCACTTAAATAGTTCCGCCAGATCATAATCCCCACAATGATAGATCCCCCAAGGCAATTCGAAATCTACATCGTATCCTTTGTTTTTAAGCAAGGTTGCTAAAATCACCGGAATCGCCAGCGACGTATCTCGATCAAATGACCCATGGCGAATACGCCAGTGTTTTGCTATATCTGCTTTGTTTTCACGAATATACACGGTCGGGTTCAACAATCTGATCGTCATATCATCCGCAAGCTCTGCATCCGGCACTCTGCTGTGTTCCATCGAAAAAGCAGTAAAGTGTCGACTGTCTATTACCTCATTCCCAAATTCCTCATTCTCAGGACTGGTTAAATCTACTGCATCAAAAGCCGGTGCAGCCTTCATCCGAGTAATCTTTGTCACAAAAGTATCCCAATCCAAATCAATTACGTGATTGTCCGCAACTTTAAGATATCTTTGTGTGTTAATCTCACTGCCATCCATCATCCAGCGGGTACGGAGCGATTCATTCTCATGTGTCTGCAATTCTTTATTAGCAGAAGCGAGCAGCTCTTTCTTTACGAACTCTTTAAAGCTGCCTTCTCCGTCTTCATCTAGCGTTAAAATTTCTCCAGCTTCGTCTGTCAGTCCAAGACTATTCACATATGCGGGAAATAGAGCTTTTAACGATCTCGATAACGCCAGCTGCTGATCCGTCATCTGTCCATCATCGGGAATTCGGATAATGCCGTTGTCCGTTCGCAAGTGCTTGGTGCGATAATAATCCTTCTGTCCTGAAAAAAGCCATTCATAGGCACTATCTGCATTTTCAAGATTATGAATAGGACAATAGCTGCTAACAGCAAAAATATCATCCCGCTCATCTGCTGCTCCGATCTCGGCCAAATACGAATCATAATCTGGGCTATTTCCGGTGGCTCCTACCAGTGCTGAAAGCGCGCCGCCCGCACTGGTTCCATTGGTGATAATGCGCTCCGTATCACCTGGGATCAAGTGCTTATTGTAACGAAGATAGCGAATCGCTGCCTTATAATCTACAATCAACGCTGGTGCACGCCCCACCATATGACCTGTTGCTTCTATATACTCTTCTTCCTTACTGCCTTCAAAATAATCAGCCGTAATTCTGCCGGAGGTACGACCACGCACACCCGCACTGACTACCACATATCCATGCTCCAACGCTAGAAAGATTAAATTCACGTTTTTTGAATATCTATCCTCTCCAGGCTCATCGACTGGTCCAGGAAGATACCCTCCAACTGTATTAGGCATAAAAATTGGTGCACTCGATCGATCGTATGCTCCAATGGCTAATCCATGATAATAGTCCTCCGGCACATAAATACTCAATTTTTGAATCAAATCGACTGGCTTCTCACAATAACTGAGATTTTCGAAAGCTCGATAGGTTATTTTCCGGCCCCCTTGTTCACAGGTCTTGATGACATACTGCTCAGTTGGAAGCCGCAGTTTATCTGACATTCCATTTCCTCCCTATTAAATCCAACAACGTAGTGTAAGGTATAACAGGATGCCAAGAACTATCTAGGCATCCTGTGTTTTTACTGTTCAACTTGACCAAGAACCTGAGTCGCCTCTTCATCGTTGTAAACTAAAATCGTCGCAATAATTGTAAAGATCGCACCAAACGCAATTCCGATACAATATTTCACGATATCTTGAACGCCGCTGCCGCCAGCATAGTTTAAAATGCCGAAGAGTCCGCTTCCGCCAAACATATACATCTTTGTTCCCAGCGCACCGATAATTGCTCCGCCGATGCAGCCGCCAATGATATTGATTAAGAATAATTTTTTGATCGGAATTAAAATAGAGTACATCAATGGTTCCCCAACTCCGCAAATCTGTGAAATCGTTGCAGGAATTGCAAGATCTCGAACCTTTTGATTTTTACGACATGCCCAGCAAATTGCTAAACCTTGAAACACGCCAATCATCGGACCAATACCGCCACAGGCCATAATATTATCAAAACCATTTAACGCAATTAACTGCAGCGCCATACCAATAATGACCCAATGCAGACCAAAGAGTACCAACACCCCGAAGCCGCCGCCAAGTATAGCTCCAGCAATTACTCCGCCGACAACCGGTATGTTGAATAATGCATCGATAACAATAGAAATCACACCACAGACAGCATTCAACACAGGACCAATGACAATGTAGGCTAAAACAATGGTGATAATCAACGTAATAATCGGCGTTAAAACACCACGAATGGCCTCTGGAATTGTTTTTTTACACCATTTTTCAATTTTGGATGCTAAATACACCGCAAGAATCACCGGAAATACGCTAGACGTGTAACCTGCGCCCGGCATAATGATCGGGATTCCAAAAAAGGTATTGTAATACGTCATTTCAAAAGCAGAACCTGCAAACAATGCATGAGAAACATCAAAAGCTTCGGCAATATTAACCATCCCCGGATAAACCAAAGCAGCACCAATCGCCGCACCAATGAATTCATTACAGTTAAATTTCCGAGCAGCGGTGAAGCCCAGCATGATAGGTAAGAAATAGAAGAAGCCATCTCCCAAAGCATAAAGCAGCATATAAACTCCGCTACTGGTACTAAGGACACCGATATTATCTAGTGCTAAAAAGGCCACAACACCTTTTGTAATACCTGCGGCTGTAAGTACCCCCAACGTAGGAACCAAGATACCGGAAATAGTTCCCATTAATGTGTTGAGTATCCCCTTCTTGTTCTCCTCTGCTGTTGATTCATCAGCTGCCACCTCGCCGTTGCCAGCGATATCATATTCTGAAATAATTGCATCATAAATTCCGCTGACTTTATTTCCGACAACAACTTGCAGCTGCCCGCCAGAATCTAAAACGGTTAAAACATATTCAGTTTTTGAAAGTTTTTCTTTATCGGCCTTGCTAGTATCCTTGAGAACAAAGCGAAGACGTGTGATACAATGAGTAAGGGATTGAACATTTTCCTTCCCGCCAACAAGCTCCATAATTTTGCCTGCAACAGCATCGTATTTCCCAGCCATTTTATTAACCTCCATAAAGTAATTTTTAGGTATGATAGATAAAGCTTAACAACTGAGTTTCTGGATGGCCATCCTTACTAAATCATGTTGATAACTTGATTATAGGAACATCCGCTTGTTATGTAAATGCTTTCTGGAGTTTAGGCTATTCCTTGCAGAATTAATAAAGTAAGGGCTTTTATTTGAAATTTTATTGCAAAGCTAAATTCTTTTTTACGCTCACTAACAAGTATGAAATATGTAGGAGGATTATAATGGACATTATCGAAAAAATGCGTTGCCAAGAAAAATTCACTACCTCTGAGCTTGAAATCATAAAACTGCTGTTAAACGATCCAAATATTTTGTTGTCTAGTCCCACAGCAGCACAGCTTGGCGTAGCTGCCTATACATCTGCTTCTACTGTGGTACGTTTGTGCCAAAAGCTGGATTGTAAAAATTTTGCAGAATTCAAGACCCAGTTTATTTCAGATTATCAACAAAGAGAACAAACAAATCTTTACGTAGATGCCGATCTGCCTTTTACTGCAGCAGATTCTCCTGAAACAGTCTTAGATCAGCTGACCGCTTTAGAAGAAATTGCCATTCGTTTAACCCGCTCAATAATTAATCCAAAAGATTACCAAACCGCGGCGAAGATATTAAACGAAGCTGCTTGCATTGATGTGTACGGTGAAGGCGGAAATGTCAATTTACTCCATGATTTTGCTTATAAAATGGGAAGAATACATCATCAAGTCCATATCCATCAAGACAACCAGCAGCAGATGCTCTCTGCTTCCATCAAGCATACGAATCATTGTGCCATTGTTATTTCATATTCAGGCGAGACACCTTCAATTTTGCGCTACGCAAAGCTTTTGAAAAGCAATAATGTTCCTACATTATCTATCACCAGTCAAGGAACGAACAGCCTAGCATCAATTACGAATATTAATTTGAATATGGCTACACTAGAAAGCAAACCCTGTGCTAATGTAAAACTTGGCACGTTTACTTCAAGCATCTCCATAATCACGATCATGAACTACCTTTATGCGGGAGTCTTCCAGCTGGATTATGAGACGCATTACGAACATTTAAATGAAGACCTGCTTATCTTCTTGAAAGATCGCTAGTCTTTCACATTAAGCTCCTTTTCAGAAAAGTTCTGATGAGGAGTTTTTATTTTGAAATCAAATCCTGAACATTCTGTTTCCGAATTTATAAAATAAAAAAACGAGCCGCCCATAAAGGGTAGCTCGTTAAAGTCTGTTTGAACAGAATTTTGATTACTCCGCAGCGTTTTGATCTTTGAGACCGTATTTTTTGTTGAAACGATCGACACGTCCATCTGCTTGAGTGAATTTTTGACGTCCTGTGTAGAATGGATGAGAGTCAGAAGTAACTTCGACACGGATTACTGGGTAAGTATTTCCGTCTTCCCATTCAACTGTTTCTTGTGAAGATTTAGTAGAACCTGACAAGAATTTGAAACCTGTAGTTGAGTCCATAAATACAACTGGATGATATTCTGGATGAATTCCTTGTTTCATAGTTTTTTTCGCTCCTTTGCCCTGAATCATTTGCTGGTTCAGAGTTATTTATTTACAACATGAATATACTATCATGAATGATTCGACAATGCAATTATCTTTTTTGATTTCTGCGAGGTGTTTTTCCACCGAAGGAAACATCTTTGAAGGCCTTGAAAACTCCCTCGTTATTCTTCGTCTTTTTCAAGAAGTTTATAAATTGTGAGGTATATTCTAACGAATCCCCTGTCATATTGTTACGCAGCTTAAAGATTTCTTCTAAACGATCTGGACTCATCAATAAGTCTTCTTTACGAGTACCAGATTTTTTGATATCGATTGCTGGGAAGACCCGACGTTCAGATAACTCACGAGACAATTGCAATTCTAAGTTCCCTGTTCCCTTGAACTCCTCATAAATTACATCATCCATCCGACTGCCCGTATCAACAAGCGCCGTTGCTAAAATCGTCAAACTCCCGCCTTCTTCAATATTCCGTGCAGCACCAAAGAATTTCTTCGGTTTGTATAACGCCGCGGGATCAATACCACCGCTTAATGTCCGACCGCTTGGAGGAACGACTAAATTATAAGCACGTGCCAAACGCGTGATACTATCCATCAAAATTACAACATCTCGCTTATCTTCTACCAAGCGCATGGCCCGTTCTAAGACCAACTCAGACACACGAGTATGATTCTGCGGCTGCTGATCAAACGTTGAATACACCACATCTCCTTGAACACTGCGCTCTAAGTCAGTTACTTCCTCTGGACGTTCATCGACTAACAGCACGATCAATTCAACATCAGGATAATTATCAGTAATCCCATTGGCAACTTCTTTAAGGATAGTTGTTTTTCCTGCTTTTGGCGGTGCAACGATCAAGCCCCGCTGACCAAACCCAACTGGTGAAAAGATATCGATCATTCGAGTAGACAAACGACCGGGGGTTGTTTCTAATACTAACTGTTTATCTGGGTAAAGTGCCGTCAAAGCTGGAAAATGCGGACGTTCTTTGGCTTCTTCTGGATCTTTGCCATTGACGCTTTCTACATGCATCAATCCATAATAACGCTCTGACTCTTTTGGTGGACGTGCCTTTCCGGCCACCTTGTCGCCATTTCTTAAACCAAAACGACGAATCTGTGAAGAAGAAATATAAATATCCTCCGCACTTGATCCATAGTTAATTGGACGCAAAAAGCCGTAGCCATCTTGCCCAACAATATCCAAGACGCCTTCCATATAGAAGAAGCCTTGTTTTTCTGCCTGCGCACGAATCACCGCTAACGATAATTCCTTCTTATTCATCTGGCTATAATAAGGAATTTTAAAATCTTTTGCATAAGTATAAATTTCTTTCAGCGTCTTGTTTTCAAGTTCCGCCATTGTTAAATAATCGCTCATTATTCCGCCTCTTCTTCGTCGATCATTTCGATAGTAGCACCAAGAGCCGTCAGTTTCTCAATAATATGATCGTACCCGCGTAAAATGTATTCCACGTTAAAAATCGTTGTTTTTCCTTCAGCCATCAAGCCAGCGATAACTAAACAAGCCCCGGCACGCAAGTCGGAAGCAACTACTTCGGCACCGTGTAACTTACTTGGTCCATTTAGTACGATTAAATTACCTTCTACCCGAGCATCCGCTCCCATGCGTACCAGCTCAGGAATATGATTGATACGTTTTGAATAGATCGTATCAATAATTTCTGCTGATCCTTGGGCTTTTAACAATAATGGTGTCAAAGGTTGCTGTAAATCAGTCGCAAATCCAGGATACGGTGAAGTCGTTATATCAGCGGTCTTCAAATTTTTTGAAGGCAAGACCTCGATACTGTCTTCTGAGATATTCATTTCCACACCGATTTCCTCCAGCTTCGCAATAAAGCTTTCGATATGTTCATAAATCACGTTATGGACTGTTACTCCTTCACCCATTGCCGCAGCCAAAGCCAAATAAGTTCCCGCTTCGATCCGGTCAGGGATGATGGAATGGACACAGCCGTGTAATTCTTCAACACCTTCAATCCGAATTTCATCAGTACCCGCACCACGAATTTTAGCGC
This sequence comes from Enterococcus hulanensis, assembly GCF_005405485.1. Taxonomy (GTDB): domain Bacteria; phylum Bacillota; class Bacilli; order Lactobacillales; family Enterococcaceae; genus Enterococcus_A; species Enterococcus_A hulanensis. The sequence goes on from NZ_BJED01000008.1 coordinate 189,107, forward strand.
CCATATTATTCAATAAAGTTGCTACATCAATAATTTCTGGTTCTCTTGCGGCATTTTCAATGATCGTTTTGCCTTCAGCCTTAACTGCTGCCAACATCACGTTGATAGTCGCACCAATAGAAACCACATCCATAAAAATGCGGTCGCCTTTCAAACCTTCTTCTTCTGTACGTAAATAAATCACACCATGCTCATTTGAAACGTCCGCACCTAGGCTTTCAAACCCTTTGATATGCAAATCAATTGGACGAGGTCCTAAGAAGCATCCACCAGGCAAACCAACTACTGCTTCGCCAAATTTGCCTACTAACGCACCCATAAAATAGTAAGAAGCACGTAATGAATTAATTTTTCCGCTCGGCATCGGGATTGATACGACATTCGTGGGATCAATTACCATCCGATTATCTTCAAACGAAACCTTCGCACCCATAATCTCTAAAATCTCGATTAACGAGTGAACATCTTGAATATCTGGAACACCTTCTAAAGTTACTGGCGAATCCGCCATGATTGCTGCTGGGATCAATGCGACCGCACTGTTTTTCGCGCCGCTGATTGTAATATTACCTGATAATGGCTTTCCGCCATGGATTTCAATTTTTCTCATTTATTTTCACCTAATTAATTATTTTGAAGTTTATAGACCATTATCCATTCTAGCATATTATTGCTCGTATAAAAAGGAACCATTCTCAAAACTCAGGAGAAAATAAGCAGGTTTTTCGTATTAGAAAACCTTTTGATTATTAGACGGCTAATTTTCGAGTTGAATTCATATACTCGACCAAATTTATTGGAATTTTTGAAATATTCTATTGGTTGAATTGATTATTTTATAAGTTGACTGCAAGCCCCAACTCTTTAAGATTGATTTAAGCATAAAAAAAATCTCGAAGCGTATGCTCCGAGACTAGAAAAAGCAAATTAAGCTTTGTTTGCTGAACCAAACCAGTCGATATGTTCTTCAGCATCTTTAACGATTGCAGCAACACCTGGTGCTAACAATTTACGAGGGTCAAAGCCTTTTCCTTCTTTATCTTTGCCAGCTTCGATATATTCACGAGTTGCTTTAGCAAATGACAATTGGAATTCAGTGTTAACGTTGACTTTAGAAACACCCATTGAGATAGCTTTTTGGATTTGTTCTTGAGGAATACCTGATCCACCGTGTAATACTAAAGGAACATCAGAACCTACAGCATCAGCGATAGCTTGTAAGTGGTCAAATGCTAAACCTTTCCAGTTTTCAGGGTATACACCGTGAATGTTACCGATACCGCATGCTAAGTAGTCGATACCTGTAGCAACCATTTGTACACATTCGTCGATGTCAGCTAATTCACCAGCACCGATGATTCCGTCTTCTTCACCACCGATTGAACCAACTTCACACTCAACAGAGATACCTTTAGCGTGAGCTTTTTCAACAACGTCTTTAGCCAATTTCAAGTTTTCTTCAAATGGAAGATGAGAACCATCAAACATGATTGAAGTATAGCCAACTTCGATACATTCTAAAGCAGCTTCGTAGTCACCATGGTCTAAGTGGATAGCAACTGGTACAGTGATACCCATTGAGTCAACTAAGTTACATACGATATCTTTAGCAACTTTGTATCCGCCCATGTATTTTGCTGCGCCCATTGAAGTTTGGATAAGAACTGGTGCTTTTTTAGCTTCTGCAGCTTTTAGAATAGCTTGAGTCCATTCTAAGTTGTTTGTGTTGAATCCACCAACTGCATATCCGCCTTTACGTGCAGCTTTTAAGAATTCTGCTCCTGATACTACTGGCATAAAAAATTCCTCCTAAGGTTTTTTACTATTTGGTTAAGCCATGCTTAACTAACGTGTTAATTCTATCAAAGTTTCGGCATCTTTGCTACTCCAAACCTTCCGATAAAACCTTTACATTTCAACTTTTTTGCTTTTTTTTGTAAAAAAACTGAAAGGCATAGACGCCTTTCAGTCAAATTTACTATTTTGCTTCTTTGCTTTCTAATGAAGCTCCCACGAATGCTTTGATCAATGGTTGTGGACGGTTTGGGCGAGAAATCAATTCTGGGTGGAATTGACAGCCCACAAAGAATTTATTTTCAGGAATTTCAACAATTTCTACCAAGCGATTGTCTGGAGAAACACCTGAGAAGACCAATCCTTTCTCTTCAAATAATTGACGATATTGATTGTTAAATTCATAGCGATGACGATGACGCTCTTGGATCACCTCTTCGTTGTTGTAAGCATTTGCTGTTTTACTACCTTTTTTCAACTTGCATGGATACAAACCAAGACGCAAAGTACCGCCTAAGTTCTCAATGTTTTCTTGATCGGCCATCAAGTCGATGATGTTATTTTCTGTATCTGGAACTGTTTCCGCTGAGTTAGCATCTTCAAGACCAGCCACATTACGAGCAAATTCCACACAGGCCATTTGCATCCCTAAACAAATTCCTAGGAACGGCACATCATTTTCACGAGCAAATCGGATTGCTTCGATTTTCCCTTCGATTCCGCGATCTCCGAAACCGCCGGGTACTAAAATACCGTCGGCGTCACCTAATAATTCTTTGACGTTTTCACGCGTAACTTCTTGTGATTGAATCCATTCGATCTCGATATCTGAGTCAAAAGCAAAACCAGAATGTTTCAAGGCTTCTACTACAGAGATATAGGCATCTGGCAATTCCACGTATTTCCCTACTAATGCGATCTTGACCTTCTTCTTAAGGCTCAAGACTTTTTCTTCAAGTTGACGCCATTCAGTCATGTCCGCTACAGGTACATCTAATTTCAAATGATCACAAACAATTTGGTCCATCCCTTGTGCCTGCAATGCTAATGGAATTGAATAAAGAGTTTCAACATCGCGAGATTCAATAACTGCTTCCGGAGCAACGTCACAGAATTGTGCCAATTTATTTTTTGTTCCTTGAGAAACGGGCTGTTCGGTACGAACAACTAAAATATTTGGCTGGATACCTAAGCCGCGTAATTCCTTCACACTATGCTGCGTTGGTTTAGTTTTCATTTCACCAGCAGCTTTCAAGTAAGGAATCAATGTTGTATGGATATACATCACATTATCCGCTCCAACTTCTGCTTTCATTTGACGTAAAGCTTCAAGGAATGGTAATGATTCGATGTCTCCCACTGTACCGCCAACCTCTGTAATGATAACATCTGAGTCTGTCATCTTCGCTGCACGCATGATTTTTGATTTGATCTCATTTGTGATGTGTGGAATGACTTGGACAGTTGCACCTAAGTATTCGCCTTTACGTTCCTTGCGAATAACTTCTGAGTAGATTTTTCCTGTCGTTACGTTGGAGTATTGATTCAAGTTAATGTCGATAAAACGTTCATAGTGACCCAAGTCCAAGTCCGTTTCAGCACCATCATCGGTTACAAAAACTTCTCCATGTTGGTAAGGACTCATCGTACCTGGATCGACATTGATATACGGATCGAATTTTTGGATGGTAACTTTCAATCCCCGATTTTTAAGCAAACGACCTAATGATGCTGCCACGATCCCTTTGCCAATTGATGAAACTACGCCGCCAGTTACAAAAATATACTTTGTCATAAATGAAAAAACTCCTTCATACTAATTTGCAGGAAACGTCTAGAAAAAACAAATACAGCTCCCTATCCAATTTGAATAGGGAGCTGTGAATTCACTAAACACTTGACCCTTACTAAAAGGGTGCCCAAGCAGTATAATACCGACACTTTGGAAAATTGTCAACTGTAATAGTTAGTTGCTTAAATTTCTTTAATCAAATAACCGACCAAAAAAACTTTTCTTTTTCTTTGGTTCGGCGGTCTCTTCCGTTGCATTTGACGGATATTTTTCTTCGATATCGATGATTTCTTCATTCACTGCATGATCTGTCACTAATAATACGCCGATGCTGTCCTCTGACTCGACCGTCGCATCATTTACGATGGTAAAATCCGTTGCATTTTTTGAAGCTAATGCGATAAACTCTTTTTGCAGTTTTTCATTTACCTCGCCATTGATCAATAGTTTGCCCTCAGGATGCTTTTTGATTTCTTCAATCAAATTTTCACGATCCTTTTTGCAATCCATCTCCCGCACTGTCATACTTACAAAGCAGCGTTCTCGAAAAGTTCCTAAATATTTCCGTTGTTCGTCCGGATTGATCCGCGGTGAACCATACCGTCCCTTATCTAAATGTTGCTGCAATTCGTCCTTTGCCATCTCATTCACTTCCTTATATGTAGGTTTCTTCTGGAACTAGTATATCAAAAGAAAGAAAAAAATGCTGATTCTCTGCCAAAAAGCCTAGAGAAAGCGATTGTTTCAGAAAAAACATAAGAAAACCATTGTACTTTTATTCCTTCTATTTTATAGTAAAAGATGGTGTTAATTATTATTAAAAGCCCGTTTATATGCGGGCTTTTGTCGTATTCCCAAAAAAAGGAGTGTTTTGTGATCAAGCGTTATAAGAATTTGTTACAACAGGAGTTCAAACATTACTCTAAAGAAAAACTTCAAAAGGATTTATTAGCTGGATTGACTGTCGCTGCCGTGGCATTGCCGTTGGCCTTAGCATTTGGCGTCTCTAGCGGAGCCGATGCGGCAGCCGGTATGATCACAGCAATCATCGCAGGTCTTGTCATTGGGAGTCTTTCAGGCGGTTTCTATCAGATTTCCGGTCCGACTGGGGCAATGGCAGCCATTCTAACAGGTATTATTGCAACACAAGGTTTAGCAGGCGTGTTAGTCGCCACGTTCATCGCAGGTATCATTTTATTGATTGCAGGGTTATTCAAGCTGGGAAGTCTTACTTCATTCATTCCCTCGCCAGTTATTACCGGGTTTACCTCCGGCATTGCCATCATTATTGCTTTAGGTCAAATCGATAACTTTTTCGGTACAACCTCTGTTGGTGATAATGCCATAGCAAAATTAATCAGTTACGGTTCCGGCTTCACACCAGATTTTCCGACACTTTTATTAGGTATAGTCGTTTTATTGTTACTGATTTTTTATCCCAAAAAATGGAATCAGGTATTACCCGCTTCACTAGTTGCAATTATTCTAGCTACCTTTGCTACTATTATATTCAAACTGCCGGTCGCAAAGGTTGGTGCGATTCCGACTTCATTATTAACCAGCGAACGTCTTCACTTGGCAACACTTAATCTCCCGTTAATTAAGCAGTTATTTTTACCGGCTATCAGTATTGCCATGTTGGGTATGATAGAAAGCTTACTCTGTGGTGCTTCCGCTGGACGGATGACTGGAAAAGATCTTGACAGCAACCAAGAATTGATTGCTCAAGGGATCGGCAATATGATTCTGCCGTTTTTTGGCGGCATTCCAGCAACTGCTGCGATTGCTAGAACGAGCGTAGCGATAAAATCAGGAGCTCAAACACGATTAGCCGGAATTTTTCATGCCCTCTTTCTGTTTTTATCAATGATTATTTTTGCACCAATTATGTCTCAAATTCCAATGGCTGCCCTTGCCAGTGTTCTGCTTATCACAAGTTGGCGGATGCATGAATGGACAACTATAAAAACAATGATTCAGCAAAAAAATCGAACGGCAATACTTCTATTTCTCGTGACTATGCTAAGTACGATTATTTTCGACCTCAGCATCGCAATCGTGATTGGCGTCATTTTTGGCTGTATTTTCTTTATCGCAAAAAGCGCGAAAATTTCAATCATTACCGAAGAGATTGATTGGCAGAGAATGGAGCTACCGCATTCTGATGCTGGTTCTGATTGGGCTGTCATCTACATCACCGGCCCATTATTCTTCATGTCTGCTAATCAGTTGAAAAAAGAATTAGATCAAGCTGTCGACAAAGAAGGGATCATCTTTTCTCTTCGCGGAGTTCCCAGTATTGATTTAACCGCACGAGATACCTTTGCTGATTATTTTTCAGTTGCGTCATTAAACAAACAAAAATTGATTTTTACTTCGATGCAGCCTGAAGTTGAAAAACAATTTCAACAATTATGGGATCAGCAAGACCATTGCCCGATTCAGCACCCAACTGTTGCACATGCACTCCACGCCTTGCATCAAGATGATTAGTCTGTTCTTTTTCTTAAAAAAGCTGTGAGAAAATTCTCACAGCTTTTTTAGTATTATTGTTCTTGTTCCTCAAGTTGTCTACGTCTTATTTCCTCTGTTTGCTTGTTTAAATCATTCTCTGCTTGAGCTAGTTCTTCATAGGTTAGGATGCCATCATTATTCAGATCTGCTTGAGACGTTTCCTCGCTAACTACTCTCTCTCCATTTGGCAGGACACGCAAGACCGTGACCGCCTCACCATTTGGAGTAACTAAAACCTGTCCGACCTGATCGTCCTTCTTTGGCTGTTCAGCAGTTGTCGATGGTGTGGTTTGTGCTTGAGTAGTTTCGGTAGAGGGTTGTGTTTCTGCTACAGCAACTGCTGAAGAACTTTCCTTGGAACGCTGATAGCTTACTGACGGCTCAATTTGAATCTTTTTCTCAGTCTCTTCATTCTTAATTTTAGCAGTCAATCTCAATTCTTTTGTTATCGGTTCGGATAATTGATACTCTATACGAAACAAGCCATGTTCATCTGCGGTTTCTTTTTGATTTTCAATAGAAATGATCGCATCCGGCTCTGTTGTTCCAGTAATGATTGCTTTACCTAACTCATCTGTTTCAAACGTTTTGAAGCAGATAATCTCAAGTTCCTTTTTCTCTTCTGAGGAAGACTGTGAGATAGTCGCTTCCCTTTTTTGTTCCTTATTGGTGTTACAACCAGCCAGCATAAATACACTTGCAGATACAACTGCCATTCCAACAATCTTTTTCATAAATCCCTCCAAAATATAACGTAGAAATAGACTCCCAATCCTCTTTACGACTGATAACTATTCCTTACTTCTATTATAAACACATAACAGGACTCATCGTCTAGCTCCCAAAGCAACTTATTTTACTATGCTAGAACTGAAAAATTAACAATAGTGGCTAACCTAGCAAGACCAAATCATTTCTTTTCCTTTCCATAAAAAATACCCCTAACTAGGATAAGGAAAATCCTTAAATCCTAGTTAGAGGTAACATATCAAAATAGTAGACAATTAAGTCTATCTCTATTATTTACCGATGAATGGGTTGTTTTTTAAGTTGTAGAAAGATTTGATTCCTTTGTATTCTGCAACATCACCCAATTGGTCTTCGATACGTAATAATTGATTGTATTTAGCAATACGGTCAGTACGTGAAAGAGAACCAGTTTTGATTTGGCCAGCGTTTGTTGCAACAGCGATATCAGAGATTGTTGAATCTTCTGTTTCACCAGAACGGTGAGATACAACTGCAGTATAGCCAGCTTCTTTAGCCATTTCGATAGCATTGAATGTTTCTGTTAAAGTACCGATTTGGTTAACTTTGATAAGGATTGAGTTAGCAACACCTAAATCAATAGCTTTAGCTAATTTTTCAGTGTTTGTAACGAACAAGTCATCACCAACTAATTGAACTTTATCGCCTAAAGCTTCAGTTAATTTCTTAGTACCTTCCCAGTCGTTTTCGTCTAAGCCGTCTTCGATTGAGATGATTGGGTATTTCGCGCATAATTCTTCGTAGAATGCGATCATTTCTTCAGTAGTTTTTTCGCCTTCGCCTGAATCAGCTAAAACGTAAACACCTTTTTCTTTGTCGTAGAATTCTGAAGAAGCAGCATCCATAGCAAGAACGATGTCTTTACCAGGTACATAGCCAGCTTTTTCGATAGCTTCGATGATTACTTCGAAACCTTCTTCGTTAGAACCAAGGTTAGGGGCAAATCCGCCTTCGTCACCAACTGAAGTAGCTAAACCTTTAGCTTTTAAGATTGAAGCTAAAGCGTGGAATACTTCTGCACCATAACGTAAAGCTTCTTTGAATGTAGGAGCGCCAACAGGCATGATCATAAATTCTTGGAAGTCGATAGAGTTATCAGCATGTGATCCACCGTTGATGATATTCATCATAGGAGTAGGCAAAACTTTCGTATTGAATCCGCCAAGGTAGTTGTACAATGGGATTTCTAAGAAGTCAGCAGCTGCACGAGCAACAGCAATAGAAACACCAAGAATAGCATTCGCACCTAATTTACCTTTGTTAGGAGTGCCATCTAGTTCGATCATAGCAGCATCAATTGCAGCTTGGTCGCGTACGTCGTAGCCGATGATTGCTTCAGCGATAATGTTGTTTACATTATCAACTGCTTTAGTAACACCTTTACCGCCGTAACGAGCTTTGTCGCCATCACGTAATTCAACGGCTTCGTATTCACCTGTTGAAGCACCTGAAGGAACCATACCGCGGCCGAATGCGCCGTCTTCTGTATAAACTTCTACTTCGATTGTTGGGTTACCACGTGAGTCTAGGACTTCGCGTGCGTAAACGTCTGAGATAATTGACATGTTTTGTCTCTCCTTTAAAATTTGTTTTTTTGTAAATAAAGGTTAAAAAACCCTTATAACCCATATTAGTGAAAATTGCGGGCAGTTGCAAACAAAAGCTGCAATTTCTGTAAAAAAATTATTTTGCGCCTTCTAATAAAGCTAAGAATGAATCAGCTTTTAAGCTAGCTCCGCCGACTAAAGCTCCATCAACATTTTCTTTAGCCATGTATTCAGCAATGTTTTCTGGTTTAACAGAACCGCCATATTGGATACGAACAGCTTCAGAAACTTCTTTGCCGTAGATACCTTCAACCGTAGAACGAACAACGCCGCAGATTTCATCAGCAATTTGTGCATCAGCAGATTTACCAGTACCGATAGCCCAGATTGGTTCATAAGCAATAACCATGCTTGAAACTTGTTCAGCAGAAAGATCAGCTAAACCAGCTTTGATTTGGCCTTCGATCCACTCAGCTGTTTTGCCAGCTTCATAAGTTTCTAAAGACTCTCCACAGCAAAGAATTGGTAACATACCGTTAGCAAAGATTGCTTTCGCTTTTTTGTTGATTTCTTCGTCTGTTTCATGGAAGTATTCACGACGTTCTGAATGGCCGATGATAACATACTCTACACCAAGATCAGCTAAAGCAGCAGGTGAAGTTTCACCAGTAAATGCTCCAGCATTTTCCCAATAGCAGTTTTGAGCAGACATTTTTAAGTCAGTGCCTTTTGCTGCTTCGACTAATTCTTGTAAGAATAAAGCAGGTGATCCAATAACTGAATCTACTTTATCATTAGCAGGAATGTTGTTTTTTACCGCTTCCGCAAAATCTTTTGCTTCTGAAGCAGTTAAATTCATTTTCCAGTTACCAGCAATGATTGGTTTACGCATTTAAAAAAACTCCTTTTTTGTTTAACTTTTCAAGATAGCTCTTCTAACTATTTATCGTTGATTGCTGCAAGACCAGGTAGTTCTTTACCTTCTAGTAATTCAAGACTTGCACCGCCACCAGTTGAGATGTGAGTGAATTTATCAGCAAAGCCAAGTTGTTCAGCTGCTGCTGCAGAATCCCCACCACCAATGATTGTCGTAGCGTCTTTTAAGTTTGCGATTGCTTCACAAACACCGATTGTTCCGCGAGCAAAGTTGCTCATTTCGAACACACCCATAGGTCCGTTCCATACAACTGTTTTCGCGCCTTCTAATGTTTGTGCGAATAAAGCGATTGATTCAGGTCCAATATCAAGACCCATTTGTCCAGCCGGAACATCGCCTGAATGCTCTTCAGTTGGTACATCATTTGAGAATTCAGTCGCTGTGATTGAGTCAACTGGTAAAACTAATTTGTCTCCAGCTGCTTCGATCAATTCTTTTGCCAAATCTACTTTGTCAGCTTCTACTAATGAGTTGCCGATTTCCATGCCTTTAGCTTTGTAGAATGTATATGTCATTCCGCCGCCGATCAAGATTTTATCAGCTTTTGGAATCAAGTTTTTGATTACGCCGATTTTATCAGAAACCTTCGCGCCGCCTAAGATTGCAATCATAGGACGTTTAGGTTCTTCAACAGCTTCGCCGATGAATTTGATTTCTTTTTCCATCAAGAATCCAGCAACTGTTGGGATTCCAGTAGAAGCAATACCTACGTTAGAAGCGTGAGCACGGTGAGCAGTACCGAATGCGTCATTGACGAATACATCACCTAATGAAGCCCAGTATTTACCAAGTTCAGCGTCATTTCCGCTTTCTTTTTTACCGTCGATGTCTTCAAAACGAGTGTTTTCAAATACAACTACGTCGCCATCTTTCATGTCTGCGATTGCTGCTTCTAATTCAGAACCACGAGTTTCAGGAACAAACGTTACGTCTTTACCTAGTAATTCGCTTAAGCGTACAGCCACAGGTTTTAATGATTTGCCTGCTTTATCGTCTTCTGTTTTCACACGACCTAAGTGAGAGAACAAAATTGCTTTTCCGCCTTGTTCTAAAATGTAGTTGATTGTTGGTAACGCCGCTTTAATACGAGTGTCATCAGTAATCACGCCATCTTTAACAGGAACGTTGAAGTCCACACGAACTAAAACTTTCTTGTCCTTCAAGTCAAGATCTTTAACTGTCTTTTTTGCCATGAAAGAAAACCTCCAAATAATTTTTTTAAATCTTTTTTATTATACAACTCTTTTCCAAAAAAGAGCCAATGATAAACTTACGAAAAAAACGGAGAAGCGCGTTGCTTCCCCGCCTTTTTTCAGACATTGTCATTGTTTAAAATAAATCTTAAAGTTTAGCGAAGTATTCTAAAGTACGAACTAATTGAGCAGTGTATGACATTTCGTTATCATACCAAGCAACAGTTTTAACTAATTGTTGTTCGCCAACTGTCATAACTTTAGTTTGAGTTTCGTCAAATAATGATCCGTAAGTCATACCTACGATATCTGAAGAAACGATTTCGTCAGTGTTGTAACCGAATGATTCGTTAGATGCTGCTTTCATAGCTGCATTTACTTCATCAACAGTAACTTTTTTGTTAAGAACAGTAACTAATTCAGTTAATGAACCAGTTGCAACAGGAACACGTTGAGCAGCTCCGTCTAATTTACCGTTCAAATCAGGAATAACTAAACCGATAGCTTTAGCAGCACCAGTTGAGTTAGGCACGATGTTTGCTGCAGCAGCACGTGCACGACGGAAGTCACCTTTAGGATGAGGTCCATCAAGAGTCATTTGGTCACCAGTGTAAGCGTGGATAGTTGTCATTAATCCTTCAACAACACCAAATTCGTCATTTAAAGTTTTAGCCATAGGAGCTAAACAGTTAGTAGTACATGAAGCACCAGAGATAACTGTTTCGTCACCAGTTAAAGTTTCGTGGTTAGTGTTGTAAACGATTGTTGGAACATCGTTACCACCAGGAGCTGAGATAACAACACGTTTAGCACCAGCTGTTAAATGTTTTTCAGCAGCAGATTTTGAAGTGAAGAATCCAGTACATTCTAATACGATATCTACTCCTAGTTCTCCCCAAGGTAATTCTTCAGGGTTGCGGTTAGCAAGAACTTTAACTTCTTTTCCGTTCACGTTGAATGAACCTTCATGAACTTCAACAGTTCCATTAAAGCGACCTTGAGTTGTATCATATTTTAACAAGTGAGCCAACATTTTAGCGTCTGTTAAGTCATTGATAGCTACAACTTCTAATCCTGCTACATCTTGGATACGGCGGAATGCTAAGCGTCCGATACGTCCAAATCCGTTAATTCCAACTTTTACTGTCATTTAAGATTTCCTCCTTATGGAATCAAAAAATATATTTATTTTAAAGGGGATGTCCCTTTTAAAATCTCATTTGCAGCGGCTTCATCAGTGATGAGCCACGTTTGTTTTGGAGCGTTTTTCATATACGCTGTAATGGCTTTGACTTTGCTTTTGCCACCAGCGACTGCTAGAACCGTCGGCATCTTTTGAATATCTTCTAAAGATAATCCGATGCGAGGTACTTTATGGACGATCTCTCCATTTTCGTCAAAAAAGTAACCAAATGATTCTGCAACAGCATTTTTTTGTTTCAGACGAACAATCTCATCTTCCGACATTTTCCGTCTGGCTGCCATATGCACAGCACGACCAATACTATGAACAACACAGTTGGCCTCTTTGATCATCGCCAAGACGCTTCTAATCGAAGGTTCTTTCAGCAGTGTGTGATAAGCTTCTTCACTTAATTGTTCTGGCACGTATAAAGCGCGATGCTCTCCGTGAGCATTTGCTGCCATCAAGGCACTCACTGAGTTGGCTTGGATTGATACAGCCTCTCCGATACCACCTCGAGCTGGAACAAAAAGATTATGGCGTTTTGCTGTTTCTAATGGGCTGACATGTCTGGCAACTTCGGCCATCGTCGTACCACCCATCACTGCAATGATATTTCGGCCATCTGGTAATTGACGTTGCAATGCTTCATCAACTAGCTCGCCAAATTCACCGATTACTTTTTCCTGCTCATCACTGTTTCCAGAAACGATCAAGCAACGCTCGATTTCAAAAAGTGAAGCAAGTTGTTTTTCTAACTGATCCATTCCAGTAAACTGTTCCATCAATAATTCTAGATGTTGCAGCAAATCCTGTCCTTTTTCAGTTAACAACATACCGCTCTTCGTTGCATCAATCAAACGCTGATCTCTAAGATAATCTGTCTCACTTCGTAAAACCCGTTCGGTAAGACCTAATGAATCAGCTAAGTTTCTTCGACCGATCGGCTGCATCCAAAAAATATTCTGCATAATGCGATATCTTTTTTTCACAACCTCTAACACATCAGGGGCGATTGCTTCAAGTACTCTTAATTCACTTAACAAAGGAATTCCTCCGTTGGACTTAAGTAGTCCCTCATAGACTTTTAGCGACCCATGAATATTAAAAAAAATACAAGAAAGCCAAATTATTCATTTGAAATTTGCTAATTTCTTACATGACAAAGTGTAACAGTTTTGCGCCTTCTACGCAAGGAAAAAGCCAAGTTTTTTTACTTGGCTTAATCAAAACGTTTTCTTTTCGAAGAGCTGGGTATATTTAGTGCATCTCGATACTTTGCGACTGTGCGCCGGGATATTTTTTGCTCTTTTTCTGCAAGTAATTCGACAATTTTTTGATCCGATAAAGGTTTATGTTTGTCCTCTTGCTCGACGAGTGAAGCAATCAATTGTTTGACTTCATCAGCAGACGTATCTTCATCATTAACTTTGTTTACGAAAAAGTTTCGTAATTCAAAAACACCAAAATCCGTTTCGATATATTTACCATTTACTGCACGGCTGATCGTTGATTCGTGAACCTCTAATTGTTTCGCAACATCCTTGAGCATCAACGGTTTTAAAGCCCCTTGTTTATCTTCAAAAAAATGCGCTTGATGTTGAACAATAATTTTTCCAACTTCCAGAATCGTATCTTTACGTTGACCAAGTGTTTTATTCAGCCACTCAAATTGCTGAAGTTTTTCTTTTAAGTAAATTTTGGTTTCTTCGTCAGCCTGTTGTTTCAAACGCTTGAAATAATTTTCTTGAAAGTTCAAGCGTAATTGACCTCGCTTGTTCGATAAAACAACTAACTGACCTTCTCTTCTAACTAATGTTAAATCAGGAATAATAAAGTTTGAATCTTGACCACCAAAACTTGCTCCTGGAAATGGATTCAAACTTCGAATATAGTCAAGTATTTGCTGAACCTGAGCCAAGCTGATTTGATAATCTTTTGCGATTTGCTCAAACTTTCTCTTGGCAATCGCATCAAAGGATTCTTCTATTAAAAGGTACGCCAACTCTGGTGCATAATCATCCTGCTCAGTCTGAAGCATCAAACACTCCTGCAGATTTCTAGCTCCTACACCAGGCGGATCAAGCTGCTGCAATAGTGTCAAAGCATCGAGATATTGAATATCCGTTGCATTTAACTCTTCTTTTATTTCTTCTTCTTCCACTCTTAAGTAACCATTCACATCAATATACTCAACTAAAACCAGCATAATCTCTCGGATAAAAGTTTCTCGATAGTTTAAATGTATCTGATTGATCAAATGTTCAAATAAGGAGACTGGGTGATCGGCGATTTGGATAAATGACTCTTCTTTAACTGCTCCACTGTGCATCTGCATCAGATCACTTTGGATTTTTGGTGGGACCACTTCAAACAGCGGATTCTCTAGAGAAACCGTTTCAACGTAATCCTGCAGCTCCTCAGTATTAAATTGTAGGATTTGAATGGCTTGCTGCAATTCCTGTGTCATCGCCAATTTTTGGGTTTGCTGCTGCTTTTGCGAATAACCTTGTTGAAACTTCATATACTTTCCCCTTGTTTTTTTAAAATTATATGCTAAACTAATAATCGTGCTTGCGCCCTTAGTGTAGTGGATATCACGTAAGATTCCGGTTCTTGAGACGGGGGTTCGATTCCCTCAGGGCGCATTATTGTAATAGCAAGGCTTAGGACACTTTCCATCTCTTTTTGGAAGGTGTTTTTTTCAAAATCCCCACCAAAATCCCCACCAATTCCCCACCTATTTCCTTGTCATCCTCATCATTCTATCATATGCATAAGAAGCTGGGGTTAATTCAATAACACTCTCATCATTAATATAGAGTTTGGTTGTTGTTATTTCTGAGTGAGTTAATCCTTCGGAAATTTTTTCCACGGACATTCCTTTTAATTTAGCTAATGTAGCAGAAGTGTGTCGCAATTTGTGCGGCGTACACTTAGTTAGCTCTGGATGACGTTTCTGAATAGCTTGCATTCTTCGATTTAAATAATCAGTATGCAATCGTTGATTAATCTCTCCCTTGGAATTTGTATAGGTGAAAAGAAATTGATTATCATCTTGTTTAATTCCAAATTGAAAAAGCTCTCTTTTTTGATTCCTTTTCCACTTCTCTAAAATTGTTTTTAAAGGAGCAGGGAGTCTCATTACACTTTTTTTATTTCCTTTTGTTACTTTAACATTCGCATAACGATCAAGCGCTTGAGTTAAGGAAATACGATTCTCAGCGAAAGAAACGTTTTTCCATTGAAGTGCATAACTTTCTGACTTTCGATCAGATAGGAAAAAGGTCGTCCAAAACAAAGTATAATCTTGGATACTTAACAGTTCTTCGGCGTAATCTTTCTCGACGACATCAAACCATAACAGCAGGTCCGCTTCACATAGATATTTATCTTCCTCTTTTTTCAATTCTCTCAATTGATTCTTTTTTGAAGATTTTATTTTTCTTAGCGGCTTTGCTAATCGATTATAGTTAATATAATCATACTCCTCTGCTAGGTCCATTACTTGAATAAAATAGCTTCTTACTGATTTGAAATTTGCATACTCCTTAGCTTTTTTATTCATCTTTTTCACTACAAATTGTTTCTGTTCATTTAATTGATCAAGTGAAAATTCCCCAAACATGGGAAGTAAGTGTAGTCGAAAAATGTCTTCAGTGTTTTTAATCGTAGCTACACTTGGAGGTGTTGGATGAGAACTTGTTAATCCATCTTTGTAATCATGCCAATACTCATCCTCAAAAAAATCTTTAAAAAGTATTTCTTCAAAGGATTTAGAGAGATTTTTTTCTTTATTATCTCGTAATGTAACTACTCTGACTTCGAAATCAATTTCCGCTTGTTTTGCTTCTCTTCTTGTTGAAAAAATTTTGTCATATGATGTGCTATTTAATTCCAACAATTCTGCGATATCTTTCGGATATTTTTTTCTTACTCTGTATGAGCCATTTTCTGTTTTTGAAATACTCATAACTTAATATCTCCTTTGGTTGCGAGTCAAAGTTAATATGAGTTCATTATACTCGTTCACTTAGCCATTTATCAATCGCAATACGATCAAATCGCATTATCCCATTGATTCGTAGCACAGGTAACCCTTGTAAGAGCCATTTATCTAGTGTGTTATTTGAAATTTTTAAATACTTACAAGTGTCTTTTTTAGCTAAATAGCGATTCTCCAATTTAATATTATACGCAGACAATAATTGGTCAACAATACTTGACTTTATGTCATGCAAGTCTTGCTTAGTGATTATATCATCATTCATAGTTATCGATAATCCTTTCATGTTCTTATTCAAGGGGAGCATCGAATAAAAAGTTAACTAGCACACCGGATCTTACTTTTTAAGCGATGTAATCCACTTCAACATTCTAGAAAGTAATAAATAGTATACAAAATTTGTTAGGCTACCCTTTACGTTAGTTGAGTACATAGGAGTTTCGCCTCTCCGCGGTTTATGCCGAGCTTCACAGAAGTATCATTATTTTTTTGACTGTCCTCGCTTCTAGTTGTAAAACTAGAATTTACATCACTAATCGATCGCTCAAATAAAAAAATCATTGTCTTGGCGTTAGTTTGTAATAGCTCGGTCAAAAATAAACGTACCTAACAAAAATATTCTGTTGTCAAAGAACAATAAAATATAAAATTTTACTTGTTTAATCATGTGTAACTTTTAGCTTAGCATTTCAAGCTGAAGTAAGCTCACTTACTCCTTGAAACATCTAACTTTTAGGTGTTTCAAGGAATTGGTGAAAATTATCAGGTCTCATCCAGATAAGTGATATTGCCAGTACCCGCGGTAAGCTCTTTCCACATTAATTTTCACATCTAAATTCATTTTTCTAAGAATGTTATTTGATAGATTTGAATGTTTTAATACATAACCTTCCTTGTATAGCTCCTGATAAATTTCTTTCGTTGATAAAGGTCTCCCACTTTCTTTTAACAGTGATGTGATTTTTAATGCTATGCATTGGTAGTCATACCTAGTTGAGTTTGTTCCTTTACTGCTTAGATATTTTTGATTCTCAACTTCTCGTCCATAGAGCGATTTCGTTTCAAAAGAATCACTCGATTTCCTGTCACTTTGAGTACCAAATAGCTTAACTTTCCATGACTCATAAAAGGTCATTAATTGTTGAATTTCATTCAAGATCATGTTCATTTGCTGGTAAATTTGATTCTTTTCTTGTTCATCCATATCCTATTTCCTCCGTGATTTTCTTACTTCTGCAGGACTTTTTCCAGTCACTTTTTTAAACTGAGTTGAAAATTGTTTGCTACTCTTAAAGCCGAGATCTTCACCAATTGTTTTGATGGGTAATGTTGTTTCCCTCAACTTTCGTTCTGCCTCAGTACATTTCATTTCTAGAAATAGTCTCCGTGTAGTTAGTCTTACGTATTTATTACTTAGTCTATCAAGACTGGAAGAACTCATATGTAAAGCATCCTCAAAACCTTTTCTGCCAATTGAGTGTTTGACGTTTTTTTCCATGAATTCAAGTAGTTCCCGAAAAGAAGCGTTCTTAAATTGCCGCTCTTTGCTTATCGAAAGTATTCGATCTACCAACATATCTAAAACTTTATCTATTGGATAATGAAATTTTTTTTGACTATAATAAGTAAAAACCAGAGAAGTAATTTGGTATATCTCTTCTGTTACATCTAAGGAAATAGTTTGGTTTCTGTTACCTTTGCAATTAGGGGTTAATTCAAAAATAATTTGTAACACTTCAACATTTTTATCAAGTAGCTTTGCTGGCCAATTCTTAAAACTATTTAAATAAAATGTCAGTTCTGACTCTATATCGTTTGAAAATTTCCTTTGATGAATAACTAAAGAAACTCCCGAATAAAAGAAATTTAAAGATGCTTGATTCTGTTGGTTGAAGTAACGGACTTCTTTGATGATTATCATTTTTTTACCTCTTATTTTCTCTATACTCTAGTTTTACCAAGGAAAATTGTGTTCTGGAATCCTTTGCATGACTGTTGATGAAAAAAGGCTCTTTATTTGATGGAAAACGAACTTTAATATAAAGAATTTATAAAGTGTTTATAACAGAAATGCCAGCGCCTGATAATACGTTGATTTACTCATAGAAGACGATGAACTTGAACTATTTTCCTCTTCTATTTTGTTTATCGTCAAAAAAATACCGATCTTCGTCTGTCCTTTATCATCCCCTGTGTGATAAAGAAATAGCGCCCAACCGATACTTCATTTATTTAGTTCTATTTTTTACTCATTTGTAGACATTTGAATCCACCTGTTTGCTAACCGTTCATCACGATCCGGTTAAAGTATTCATCGTTTTGAATCAGTTCCAATAATTCTGGATTTACACGATACCCTTTTCCCCACAACGTATGAATCGCCGCATTTTCTAATGTGGTATGTTCAAATTTATCTTTGATTCGAGTAACCGTACTAGAAAGAGAAGCTAAATGTGACTTCGTTACTTCTTCATTCCAAATCTGTCGACAAAGTTCTTCTCTTGTAACCACTTGATCTTCTGATTTTATTAAAATCGAAATAAGGCGTGCCTCAATAGGAGATAAACGATGCAAGGTATCCGCAAACTTCTGTATCTCCAATTGAGTCATGCTTCTTTCACTCAGATAATTCGGACGAATTAACGAGACTTTCCCAGACAATTGAACAACTTTGTCATTATGGTACGTTTCTTCTCTCGCACCCATTTTCTTTTTCAAACTATACAAACATTCTCTTAGTTCATCGACCGAGTCTTCCGCGGAAATAATGGCGTGAATCTGTTCTGTTTCCAAATACTCTTGATCCACGGTAGTCAGGTTGGTGTCGACTTTACGAATGATGTTCACCGACTGTTTCCTCAGTACTGGCACCAATGCTTTTACTTCTGACTCACAGATACTCTCACTCAAGATGACATATTGGAAAAACTTGAACACCTCTGGTGTCTGGACTTGTTGATTATAATCCTCAAAATGATTTGCTGAACAATACACCTCATAATTTAAAACTTGTAGTTTTTGTTGGATCTCTTGCTCGTTTAAAATATTCCTCGTTAAAATCAAGACTTGATTCATGATCATCTTTCATCCTCTCTCTTTGCTTAACACATCGTTCTGGTCATCATAGACCGTGAATAGTTCTCTTTATTTTTGTTTATCGATTAAAATTGTCCCTTTGGCCAATTGTTCCACCTTTTGTTCCAAATCCGCATAGATTTCTAAGACCGATTCCTTCGACTCTGAAACCTCCATCAAGATCTTTCGTGCCCGATTCCCGATGTTTTCAACTTCTAGTTCTGCCGCATCCATCAAATGTTTCGCTTCTACTTGGGCCTCTTCGATTGTTCGATTCGCTTGCTTCTTAGCCGTAAATAGAACTTCCCCAATCTCCAATTGAGATTGGACTACCTCTTGCTTCAGTTCTTCATTCTTTTTTCTCAACTCATCAACTTGCAGTTTTGCTTGAACCAATGCTTCAGGATCACAACTGGCTTCATCTGATTTTTTGACTAACAGTTCTTCCAATTGTTGGAGCTGTTGATTCTTTTGCTGCAGCACTTCTTCTGTGGTTTGTAAGCGGCGCGTGACCTCAGCTTTTTCCATTTGCAGTTTCTGACTGCTTTCAGTTAGTTCTTCCAACTTTTTCGCTAGTTCGTCCATAGCTTCTGCCTGATCACTGGATTGTTCATTTGTCGTGGCGGCCAATTGAGTCGTTTTTTCAATGGATTCTTGCAACTCAGTGATTTGAGCCGTTTTTTCTGATAGCTCTGCTTCTAATTCTGCGTTTTTAGTCAGTAATTCTTGGACATCGGATTCGTTTTCTAGCTGCGCTTCCAACTTAGCGATCTCTTCTTGTGCTTGATACAACGCCTCATTCAAGGCCTGTTTTTCTTCATTCAATTGATCCATTTCCTTTTTGACTTCTTCCATAGCTGCTGCTCGCTCCTCTAACTGTTTGTTTTCGATGACTTTTTCTTTCATTTGTCGGCGCAATTCCGTGCGTTCTTCATTCAATTGATTCACTTGTTGGATCGCACTGGTATATTGCTGCACCACTTCTAAGTGTTGTTTCTTCACTTTCTTTACTTGTTCTTCTGCCTCTAACCGCTCGCTTTCCTGTTTTTTACAGGCATCCTCCAATTTCTTGTAGGCCTGTTTGGGTTCGGTTTTTATTAAGTGCAGTTCCTCTAATTGTGCCTTCAAGTCTTGGAGCTCGGCTTGTTGCTGCTCATTGGACTCTTTTAGTGCTAGAATTTCTTGCTCGTGTTCTTGATTGCGTTGTTGCGCCTGCTCCAATGTTTGTTGTTGTTCTTCATAAGAAGCGAGTTGTTCGGTCAAGTGCTGATTTTTTTGTTCCAGCACCTGTTTCTCTTTCTCGTATTCAGTGTGTTGGAGTTGTTGCGCTTGGAGCTGCTTGCTATGGGTCTCTTTTAGCGCCTCTAGCTCTTGGGATAACCGACGGTTATCTGTCTGATAATCTTCCTGTCGTTGGATCGCCCCTTGTAATTGCTCGTTTAAACGATGGATCTCTTTCGTTTGATCTTCAAGAGCTAATTCCTCTTGCTCGATCTCATCATTGGTAAAGTCATTGATTTCTTCCATTAAATTCTTATTGAAAAACCAGCTATTCTTTTTTGCCATTACCCTTTTCCTTTCCGCAGTTCTGATTGAAATGTAAATTGTCCTTGATCGTTTCGAATATAAGTGCCTTTATAGAGGTCGTTTCCTTCGCGATCGTTCATGTTCACATGTACTTCTGCGATTTTCTTGACCCCTTCTACTTCTTTCATAAAGGCGGTGATATTCTGACCTAGGATCACGAGATTGGCATTGCTTGCCTGGACAGAGCCGGTCAAAAGGAGTGTCAATGAATCGGACTCACTACTAGAAGAGAAGACCAGTTTAGCTTCATCGATGTAAGGAAGCAGCTGCTTCGATACCTTCTTTTCCAATTGTTCCTTTTCATCGATGGTTTGATTGGAAACGACCAATTGGTCGTTGAGATTCAGCCCCGATACAGGATAATCTGCTAATAAAGACTTCACCTGTGTCCTCTTTTTCATCGTGCGGACTTCGCCTTGCAAGGCACGATTATCTGTTCGTAACCCCTGCATCCGTGTCTCTAGTTGAAACACTTGAAGGAGCGAAAAGGCGATAACCGTGATTACCCCCATCATTCCGATTGCTAAATACACCAAACTTTTTCGCAATTCTTTTTGCTTGAATTGCGTCAACTTGGTTCTAAATAATCGTGAGGTTTGTTTCGTTGGAATGTTGTCCAATCGGTAATGCACCATAAATCGATACAAAATACTGAGAACGATCATCCCCATAATCCCAAAACATCCGATAATCCACACCTTCACTGCGTTTTCCTCCTACATCATCAACGGGGGTGTATTACTAGCCCCACTTTTTGGTAACTGCTGCTAAAACAACTGGTTCTTCTTTTTTATGCGTTTCTTGAAATACTATGTAAGGTTGGAGAACAAAGAACGTGCAGATCTCTGTTCTCACAAAATAGCTTAGGAATCTTTACGTGCTAATAAAGAAACCTTTGAATAGTCGTACCGATCTTTTACTTCTTCGGCTTCATTGCCTTGCGCCAACTGATCCACTCGGTTTTTCAACTCATCATAGATCCCGATGATCGCTTGACGAGATTCATCTACTTCAAACGAGATCTCTTTAGCTCGTTCTTGAATCGTTTGGATCTCTTCTTCTGATTGTTGAAGGATCCGTTTGGCATCCAATTTTGCCTTTTCTACCATTCGGTTGGCTTGCTTCCGAGCCGAAACCAACACTTCACCGATCTCTTGTTGTGAATGCGTCACATCTTGTTTCAACTGCTCGTTTTCCTTTTGGATCATCATCAGTTGGTGTTGAAGCTCTGAAACCACTTCGCCTTCAATCGATTGATCCCGCTGCTCTTCGAGCAGTCGTTGAATCGCGGTTTCTTTTTCTTTGATCGACTGTTCTTTCTCATTGAGTACCCGATCCAATTGGATCAGTTGCGCTTCTTTGTCATGGATCTCAGTCGTTGCCTGTTCCAATTGGGTTTCCAATTGACGGATCGCATCCATACGTTGCGTCTCTTCGCCCTTTTGTTCCAACACCAATTCATGGTATTGTTGCTTGGCTTCTTGCAGCTCAATTTCCACGGTTCGTAATTGTTCCTGTGTCCCTTTTAGGGTCGTGTTCTCTTCTTTGAGCTGAGTAATCTCTTCTTTTAAATGGTCATACTCTTTGTTCTCTTGAACCCGCTGATTTTCTAAACGGTTTCGACGAATCTCGGCTTCCAGATCTTGGATCTGGCGACGGTTCTCTGCCTTTTCTTCTCCTGTTCGCAACAGCGCATGCTTATATTTTTCGTTTTCTTTGATCAGTCGCTGCTTTTCCACTTCACTGTCTTTTTTGACTTGTTCTAACGCCTGTTCCTTTTCAAGCAGCTGCCGTTTTAAGTCCTTGACCTCTTCGGTAACTTTCATCGAGGGCTTTTCTGGCAAGGGGATCACGTGGTCCTCTTCTTCTTTTCTGATCACTTCTTCTGGGACAGAATTGATTTCATCAATGATGTTCTTATTGAAAAACCACCCATTTTTCTTTTGTTGTGCGCTCATGCGACATCCTCACTTTCTTTATTCTTCTTCCTGAACCAATGAAAAGGAGGCCTCTTCATTCTCACGGGAAAAGGTACAGCTATACGTTTTTTTCTTTTCTTTATCACTCATCAAATTCATTTGGAAGGTGATTTGAGTCAATTTAGAGATGTCTTCGGCTTCTTTAGCGAAGGCTTTGACATTCTCTTTGATTTGTTTGCGATTGTCCTCGCTGCCAGAATCCCCAGCTAAGGCGATATTCAGTGTTTGCGTAGGCACATCCAACACGATCAACGTGGTCGATAGACCAAAGTACGGACTCACCTTCGTTGAAAGATCGCTTTCCATCTGGTATTGTTTCTCACGATTTTCTTCTGAAAACAGCTCTTCCCAGGAATAGTCCTTCAACCCGATCCCTTTTTGGGGATACGCTTTGATCGGCATTTTTGAAATGAGTTGTTTTTGTTCTTTTTTGATCAGATAGAGCTCATCTTTTAACTGATTATTCTGTTCCGTCGTTTGGTGCAGCTGGTGATCCATCTGAAACAAACTAAATGAAACCAGCAATAAGCCGACGGCCATAAAAAAGACCACAAAGAGTAACGCAGAAACATGCTTGCCTTGTTCGGCTTGCTTGACATAGTCCAACTTTCGTTGGAACGACACCGGGGTATTCTTGGGTAATCGGATTCTCTCTAGCTGCAGTTTAATGAACATTCGTCGGAACCAAACAACCAATACTAGAATCGCCAGTCCCACACTAACCCAATGAATGATGATCATTATCTTTCCTCTTTTCCATTAATTTTCCTCCTTGGGTTTTAATAGGTTTGGTAATTGGAACTGGACCGTGCCTTCGATGTCTTCCTTATTGACGAGACCGAAGGTTCGACTGTCCTTCGACACATCGATATGATCACCGATCGTAAAATAGAAGCCTGCTGGAATCTTCGTCAACTCCTGAAATTCCTCCGAGACGGCTGGAGACAATTGGAAGGTGTAGGTGGTTTCAAACTCTCCTTGATCGCCAATATTTAAAATCATTCGATCATTCCGAATAAAGATGCGATCCCCAGGGATCCCGATCACCCGCTTCACAAATTTTCCTTTTTCGCCATTCACGGAAAACGCCACGATGTCGTACCGCAAAATCGATGGATTCTTTTTCACTAAGACCATCTCTTCTTCCGTTAAGGTTGGACTCATGGACGTGCCTGAGATCGGATGAACACTGTATCCCTTTCGTAACAGTTGGACAGACAAAACGATCATCCCCATCACTAACAATGTGAGGAACGTCAGGATCAGACTCTTGGTGAGTGAACGTATGGGTGGTTTTTCCACTTTTTCTTTCCGGGATCGAACAGTTGCCATAAGTTACGTTGCTCCTTCTACTTTGCTTTAATGTATGACACTTGGTCTGAGGTGGCTAAGGCGTTATCAATCACGCGATAAGAAATCACCGTACCTCCATAAACATTGCCTTCTGAGATCAAGATTCCATCAGGTCGGACTACTTCCACAAAGGCCACGTGTCCATAACGAGCATCCGAACCTGCCACGCCTGGTTTAAAGGAGATCAACCAGCCCGCTTTTGGCTTCTGACTGACTTCATAACCTAATGCTTTGCCTTTCGTCGCCCATTCGCCACCATTACCCATGTAGTCATCGACTGATTTGCCTAGTTGCTTCACGCGATTAAAGGCATACCACGTACATTGACCGACGGGATAAGAGCCTGAGCTGTTGTAATCGACGCCATTGTAATCTGGATATTTCATCAGACTTTTATATTCTGTTGGGATCTCTTCTTTGCCTTTGATAAAGACACCAGAGCCAAAACTACCTTGTTCAACTTTCGCCTGATCGTACTGGGTCAAATGATACAAAGCGATAATCGAGTTCAACTTTTGACCGTAGGTCGTATCCGTCGCATAAGTGCCTGTTAATGCATTGGTTGTGCGTAAATAATTCTTGGCCGTTGATCGCCACGTTTGCTTATAATAGCTGTCATTTCCCGAAATCCCGCCACGAAGTAATTCCACGTAATCCCCTAACGAGGCCGCGTAATTCGGATACTTACGAAATGCGGAATTAATAGAATATAACTCGCCATTTCCACGATCTTCTTGTGTTGCCATCGACACTGCTTGACCTTGGTACGTGCCTTTAATCCCAAACAGATTATAATTTGGTGCTAGAGATAAACTGCTAGTACCAGAACCACTTTCTATTAATGCTTGCGCAATCATGACAGAAGCAAAAACATCATATTCTTGTCCTAACTTTCTAGCATCCTCACCGACTGTTTCGATAAAATTCTTGGCACTGTCATTTTCGGTAAAGTTCATAGCTGCAGGATAGTCTGCCAATGTTTGTTCACCGTACTCTGTCAAGTTTGTTTCTGGTAATTCTTGAACCAATAGGTCCTCTTCCAGATCAATGGATTCAACGATGACTTGTCTCTGGGTTTCTTTTTCCTCTTCGGAAACGGACATTTCCGTTGCTTCTTCTGTTTCCGAAGAGTCTTCCGTTCCTCTCTCAATCTCTACATCATCAACGGTTAAGTAATACTCATCCCCTATGTAGACACCTAACAAAATAGTCTTGTCTTTCTCCTTTTGATACAACAGACTCCCTACTGTGAGTTCTTCTGGTAGTTTTTCTGGTGCGCCTGTCATCTCTAAAGAGAATAATTGCTGGTAAAGTTCGGTTGCCATTTCCTCAGTACTATAGGTTTCTGCTTGTTCAGAGCCGAGTTTTTTTATCCCTTCATAGATCAATACCGCATGGTTTTTATTTTCAAAACTGCTTAGTAATGGTAACTCGAACCCTTTCAAGTCCGATTGCGCCACTTCCGTTGTTTTCAGTTCACTTGGCAAGTTCAAGGTGCTGGTTTCCGCAAATGCTTCCGGCACGGTCGGCGTAAACGCAGAACTGGCTTGCACACTAGCATACTCAGGTGTGACTGGCGCTGCCGCTACGGGTGAACTTGGTACCACAGGTGTTGGCGCTGGTGTCACCGATTGACTTTGACTCGTAGACGACTGTGCTGATGCCGAACTGCTTGGCGTTGTCGTACTTGGTTTGGTGCTGCTTGGTGTTGATGAATTACTTGGTTTCGTACTGCTCGGCGGCGTTGAACTTGAAGTCGTCGAACTGCTTGATGGTTTCGTCGAACTTGAGGTACTCGTACTAGACGCTGTTGAACTAGTACTGGTCGAAGAATCCACCGTACTGCTTTCCGATGGTGCTGGCTCTGAGGAAACCGGTACTTCTGGTTCTGAAGACTCAGAAGGTTTCACTGCTTCTGGTAGTTCTTCTACAGGTACTTCTGACTGCTCTTCTATCGAAGAGATCACCTCAGATTCTGGTACAGGAGCTTCCACAACAGACACTTCACTGCCTTCAGAAACCGAGACCGCACTTTCGGTCGTGCCTGTTTCTACTATTAAAGAGGATTCTTCTGGCAACTCACCTGCTTTTAGTACACCGCTACGCAGACTGGCAAGTCCACCAATGAAGACAAGTAGCCCGCAGACACCCACAACTAGTTTTTTCATGAATTGGTTTTCCTTTCTCACATCATGGTTTTCAGTGTTAATGAATCAGACTGAAAAATAATATTGGCAATAAAAAGAAGAGAAACATCGGAACCATTGTTTGAAGCGGTTCTGAGACGAACTTCGCCGCGATCAACATCGCAAATTGTTGAAAGGGACTCACTCTTCGTTTGTTCAAGAGCTTTTTCGGTGCTTCTTGGGCCTTGGCTTTTACACCGACTTCTTTTAGTAAGTGTGTACTGGCTGTCTCGATTGGTTGGACGCTCGACAGCTTTCCTTGAACGACGCGTCGGTAGATCGTGCCGATATTGCCTTCACATCGAAGCAGCGTCAAGGTTTGTTTGCCATCTTTGGCTACACTATCGACATAGGAAACTTCCGTTTCCTCGATCACTTTATTCAAGGAGACATCATAGGTATAGATATCCTTGAAATCCGTGATATACATCTTATCTCCTAAAGAGAGTTTTTTGATTCGGTGAAGCAAGACATCTTGTTCAAAAATATTATGAGCCAAGAGAACGTAATTGCCTTTGCCTAATTGTTGATCCGCCCGATAGGTCGCCGCCCCGGTCAAGAGGTTTTCATTGGCGATCCCAGCCAATACAGGCAGATCAATGTCGACCTTTGGGATCTGTAATTTCCCGATCCCCCAATTATTGGTCGTTTCATAACTGTTTCCTCGCGCCTGCGCATAGTTCGCCACATTGACACTGGCGATCTGCTTTTCCGCATAATTGGCACGATTGACCTTATCTAAGTTGAAGGTACTTAGTTGCTCAGTTTGTCCAACATCCACAGCACCCAATGAGGTATCTTCCTGCATCTGAACATAGCCGTAAGCCGCAATACTCAAGACCGTTAACATAGCGACAAAGATCAAGACAAAATAGATCTTCGTCAATGTAAACAATCGCCGTAGTCGTTTCCGTGCTTTATAGACCACTAATGGGTCATCCGAACGGAACCGTTTGACATGGAAGCGATAGATCGACACCAAGATCAGGAACAATAAGAAATTGATCACTAAGGTTGCCAAAACAACGTTTTGGTAACTCCATAGATTCCGTTTTCGAACTTTTTGTTTTTCTGCATCTTTATATGGGATTCGATGCCCATTGACTAACAATCGATAGGTATTGATCCCCGGCGGAGTACAGGTCAATAAGGTCACTTTGTCTTGGCCTTCCACGATCTTGACTTTGTCTGATTCACTAGGCAAGATCTCTTCAAAGGAATCGATTTGATACGCCAAGCGTTTGCCGAGAATATTGATATAAAAAAGATCGCCTTCTTGTAAATTCTTCACATCGGTAAACAGGATCTGATTCTTTACGCCGCTGTGCCCCGTGATCACGGAGCGGGTATTCTTTCCGCCAATTGGAATCGATGTGCCTTCCAAATGGCCCAGACCTTTATCCAAGGTCTTAAACGACGTTCCATGGTAAAAAGGCATCTTTTCGATATCAATCGCTGGAATATCGATCGTTCCCATCACGTTAGACTCATTTTTGATGATGCTTTTGTACGCGATCGGGTCTGGGTGATTGCCCTGTTGTTTGTCAAAGACGTATTGATTGTAGAGTTTTGCCAATTCGTACTGTTCGGCTTTCTCTTTTTTGGACATTTTCTTCAAGGCATTGTCATAGCTGGTACTAGCTGAACTTCGTTCACGATTGGCTAAATAATTGCCCACGATCGGATAGAGCAGCACAAGGATTCCTGCCACGATCATAAAAATGGCGAACCCCATGACAAGATTACTGCGTTTGTTTCGTTTTTGGGTTCCTTTGTTCTTCATGGCGTGTCATCCTTTACAGAAATTAGAAAAGAAAGAGCAACTCAAAGATCCCGAGTTACTCTTCTTCGTCGTCATTAAAAATCAAACTTCTTCGTTTTCATGACTCTAAAACCAATCAGAGCCATGATGAGAATGAAGCTTAAAACGAGTAGTAGCGAGTGATACGAACCAATGGTTCCACTTGTTTGCGGAAGCCGTTCCTTGTTGGCGGCACTGGCGGAATTGGTTCCAGCCGTGCCTGCTGTATTGGGCAGGTCTTTCTTCGGATCCGTTGGATCAGCGGCTGTCTTCACCCCCGATTTCGGGTAAAGATAGACCTCTGATAACGCTTCTCCGGTCCGTTGGGGCAGCGGCAATTCTAAGATCACCGGCTCCATCGTTTCCCGCAATTGGTCATGTTCTTTTTCGACTACGCGATACATCCCTTGTGCCAAACCGGGAAAGTATGCCGTCCCATTGGCATCGGTCGTAACCGTAGTAGAGTAAGCATCGTCACCGATGATATTTTCAAAGGTATTCGTGCCTTGAACCGGCGACACCCGTGTGACTTCATAGGTGATCCCAGCAAGTGGCGCTAGTTGATTGCCCTTGGCATCTTTGACCGCCTCAGCTTTTGTCCCATCTAAGGGCAATTGATTAGTCAGTATCTCTGGATCTTCCAACTTGTACTTGATGACAGAGATCGAATAGCCTTCGGTTTCTTCTGCCGCAATACTTCGAGTCGTTCCAGCGGTTAGACCTCCCAGCATCAGAAGAAGGCTAAACGCGGTTGTTAGAAATCGTTTCATCACTTATCCTTCTCCCTTCCTGCTAGGTTGGCGATAATACCAGTACAGACCTCCAAGTCCAAGAATTCCCATACCGCTGACAATAATCAGTAACAGAAGCATCGGTCCAGTACCACCAGTAAATGGCAGATCGGTTTTCTTGTCATCTTCTTGATAGACTTGGATCGTTTGATTGCCTTCCGTGATCGTAACCTTGATCGGTGATTTGATCAGCTCATACCCTTCCGGTGCTTTGGTTTCAACCAAGGTATAATCACCCTCAAACAATGGTGTGAATTCTAAATGACCTGTATCGTCGGTTTTGGCACTTCCAAGTTTTTCTTCAAGATCCCCTTTATAAATATCAAACTCCGCATCTTTCAATGGCGTACCGGTCGCCTTCTCAGCATCACTCAGTTTCCCATCACCATTAGCATCGATCGCTGTTCCGGTTGCGTACTTAAACAAGCGAATAGTCGATGGTCGAACCAACCCAATATTAATATTTTGGACCTTCCACTCACTATCGGGGAAGTTTCCTCCCGTTAAAGTAGGTGTCTCATAGCTATCTGTTTTATAAGTAGTTAAATCCGCTTTTGAAGTATCTACTGTCTGTGATGAAGGAGCACTGTCCTTTTTGGTTACTTTATATTTTTTAGCAACCACATCATCGCCAATTTCAAAGTAGACGACATAATCACCTTCTGGAAGATGATTAAACTCATAGTCTCCTGTTGAACTCGTTTTAATGGAAGAATTTCCTGAATCATCAATAAACTTCAGCCCTGTCAAATTTGCTTTCACCAATTCATTTTTGTACGTCCCATTCTCATGACTCGTGCGATACAATTTCACAGGTATATTCGGTACCATCGTTTCTGTAGGGTTTTTCTTACCATCCAAATTGTCATCATACCAAGCGACCCCTTTAATTGAACGAGCAATAACCGCAGATTTTACAAAAACAGACTGAACTGGATTTATATTGGAGTTATCCAACTTGGCACTATTGACCATGATATCTTTTGCCTTTTGATTTTTAGCAACCAAACTAATATCGATCGTATTCTCCTCTCCAACATCTAATTGATCATATTTTAAATAGATTGCTTTTACATCCGTAATCCGGCCACCATTGTAAACACTCCATCCCGATGAAATATCAACATCATTCGGATCAACATGATTTTCAATCGGTTGTATACTATAGTAAATTTTCGGCTTATTTATGCTCGTTACCTTAACCGATAGTAAATCAAAAGTACCGTTAAATGTAGTTCCTCTACCATCCTTAACATTAGGAAAGACATCTAAAATTTTAATTTCATTTAATGAAGTTTTCGATTCATTTTTATTGTATAAAGAATAGTGAATAGTCGTATCTCGTTCTCCATCAGTCAAAACAGGATTATTTGTACCTACCTCTATTTTGGAGTTAGATGTACTTTTTTCTATCGTAGTAATTGAAACTTTGGTAATAATCGTATTTGCTTTTGCCTCTCGTAGCTCTTCAATGGATTCATCTTTAAGACCATCTTTATTTTCTGCTGATATTACTGCATGATTCGTAACTTTTGCTGTATTTGTGGCATCATACTTAATATTTTTTCCATTAATCATCGTATCAAAAACTAAAGTTTGTATTGGTGATTCATCTTTATGATAACGAATCGTCCAAGTTAAAGTAGTTGATCCATCGGACTCTTTCTTCTCTACTGGTTCAATTTCTTTTGTTCCATACTTAGTGCTACCTGAAATATAGGTCAATTCTTTAGGTAATGTGTCCTTAATTGTAAAAGTCACATCATCATCATCTGCTGCTTGAATATCAGGGGTTAGCTTCCATTGAATAACTTCACTTGAGCTATAGCTTGTTCTTACCGCCTGCTTAGTTAATCGAGCAATAAAAGGAACAACCATCAATGTTTCACCATAAGTCCTTCCAGGAATCTGTTTTTTTATCCCAGAAATTTCAGTTTCATCTAAAACTGAAGGTTGAAATATTGATCCAGTTGTTGGAAAAGTGTGTTTTACTTCTCCGGCATCATCAATACCATTTATTGACGATATTAAAAAGTTTCCATCTCCCTTAACGCTCTGGAAATCATTATATTTATCTCCAATGACAATTAAAGGAATTCTGGTTCTTGTCTCTAGTCTTTTATCAGGGTTATTCTTCTTGAATATTGATTTTATCGCACTTACAGTTCCTTTTTCTTTCGCCTCTTCATAAGTTGAGTACCAATCATACTCATTGTTCTTAATCGAATATTTTGCATCCAAAGATGGTATTTTACTCTTGTCTTTCAAAACTCCATAAAAATACTTTTGTATAGTTTCAGGATAAGGAAAATACAAATTTCTGCTATTATCATATTGATAAACCTCAGCATTCCAAGCTGTTATTGCATCTATGCCGGTTCCTTGTAATGAATCAACATTATATATAGGATACGCATAAATTTTTTGTCCTTTGTAAACTCCACCATCACCAGAAGGAGCCCATTGTTGAGCTATACCACTGCCAATATATTTACCAGCACTGTCTATCGTTGGTGTATAACACATCACTTTGCCGCCTAAAACATGAGGACTGCTGTTTGTGTAGACAGAATCATTAGAATAATCTTGATTTTCATATGATATGTTTGTAGTTTCAAATTGAGTATACAATGATGCATTTTTATCAAGAATATAATCATAAGGGATATTCATTAATGTAAATACTGATGCATATTTCAATTTACCTATATTATCATTAGTTGACGCAACAACATTATTTACTATTGGCTTGTAAACAGCAGCAGAATTAGTGAAGGAATAGTTCAGAGTATTCTTTGTAGAAGTATTAGCTACTTTTGCTATATTAGTATCAAAAACCGCTTGTTCTCCATCTGTTACTATTTTTGAAAAAGCAATATTCCACCCACTATTGCCCATATCAAGTTCAGCCATATTTAGATGCTCAAACTCTGGAGTTTTATTTAAAGTAGAACTGGTTCTATTATTAACATCTAAAAAACCTTCAGATATAACTTGAGGAGCATCCTGATCACTCCCATATATAATTTCATGCCTATATCCGTTGCTATCTAGAACCGAATAGGCATTTGTTCTGACCGAAACCTTTACCTCACCTTTGGGAAATGTAGCTCCATAGAGCATTTCATATAACGAACCCGTTCTTGAAATACCATCATCGGTTAACGGAACTACAGCAAGCTCCATACCCATTCCTTGTGCAAATGAGTTAAGACCCGATGTAGGACTAAGACTTGACATTAAATTAACTACAGAATCACCAGAACCAATTGTTGCCTTTATATTAGGCTTTGCAGAAACTTTCACACTTTTTTGCACCATATTTTCTGAACTGGCATTAATCGTAATCTGTTCTCCCGTTTCTGCATCGGTGACTTCTAATATAGTAATTGTAATTGTTGGGGCCAATTCATAACCATGTGTTGCTCCCAATACATGAAGATTAACTGCTCCCTCACCAAGTCCAGTCGAACCTGATATGACACCACTAGTTGTAAAAGTAGCATCCCTCGTCTCTGCCAGATTATTACCCGTTCGTGTACCTTGAGGAAAATAGGCATAGTCTCTCAATTGACCATCCGTTTTTTTTCGTGAGTCTTTAAACTCTGCATCCACTCGGTACTTAACATCTTTATATGTTTTTAAAGAATTAGTAGATTCTACTGAGAAAGAATAAGTATAAGTGACCGTGTCCCATGTTCGAACGATATCGTTGCTAGGGGAAGAATCATGACCTGGTTCATCGTCTGGATCAAAGTTTGTTGCTCCTGTTTGGATAGTCAATTTCGGATCCTTTAAACGAACAACATCTGCCCCCCCTTTCAATTCTAATGGAGCTATTGATACTTCCATCCCTTTTGCTTTTTTTGAATCTGCATCTTTTTTATCTTCTTTTTTTACTTCCTTTTTCGACTCTGTTGTGTTAGTTTTGGAGGTTTCTTCTTTTACTGCTTCCTCTATTTTTCCAAAAGTCAGCAAAGTTTGCTCTTTTTCCTTATCTGTTGTATCTGTCACAACAAGCGTCTGCTCTTTAGTACTTGTCCATTGAACATTGAAGAGTACAGAATCCCCTTCATCTAACTTCAAGTAAAAATATCCCTTAGAAGTTTCTTTTTCGTCTGAAATTTTTACAACTACAAACTCTGGTAACGATTCAATGTTAGGTGTTTGAATTTCTGATCCACTTGTCTCTTCTTCAACCACTTCACTTGATTCAGTTTCAGTTAATTCTGTAGTTAGATGTTCATCATCACTTGTAACTTCATGAAAAATGATTTGATTATTCTCCATATCAAAACCCATATTATTGGTCTCATAATATGGAAGCGGCGCTTCTTTATTTACGTATTCTAACCGATAATTTTCTTCATCATATGGGAGTTTATAAATACCAGCTTCTTTTGCTGTTAGCTGAACTTCTACTTTTTCTTTTTCCGTAACAAACGCTGTATCTGTAATATTTTCTCCATCTACCGCTACTTTAAATAGAGAAGTTTGGTTCGATGCATTCAATATCTTCCCTATAGGAGCCATCTGATAAATAATGATGGCTCCTATAAGGAGAATGATGGGAAGAAATATGACGACTGGTTTCTTTAGTCTTTTCTTTTGCACTTGTCTACCCATCCTTTCTGTCATCTACCTTATACAGATTGACGACGTTTCTTTTCAATCGCCATTGTTGCTGTACCTACAACGATCGCACCTAATGCAATCACGATCATCAAAGT